>NZ_JH114343.1:377130-681931 GCF_000157095.2 Bacteroides sp. D1 | reverse complement strand
CTTTTGAGTGAAGATGTAGATCTGAGTACTCAGAAGGAATAGTGGCTTTCTCCTCTAAATAAAGAATAAAGCAAGTATCCTGAGAAACATGATTGACTAGGGTAAAGTAATCAAGGATTCCTGAAGGCAAGAACAAGCTTAAAGAAGCAACAGGATCAATCGTTTGGGAAGAGGATGTTTTCATGATGCAAAAATAAGAATTTTAACGCAATCCCCCAAGTTTTCAGACTGAGCCCGAATTTCGGTATGACCAACGAGTTACGAGGAGTAGAAAAGAAAAACGGAGAGAGTATTTCTACTTTCTCCGCTTCAGTACCCAGACCCGCATTTGAAATAATTAAAGTGGGGAAAATGTGGGTAAAAAGAAAAATGCGGAAAAACGCCACAATTACACTGTATTTCAATATGTTATAATCCTATTAAATTTTAATCCAAGTTAATCGAATTGCAAAATATTTAGCAGATGTGGGGAAAATGTGGGGAAAATATTTATATTTGCAGCAGAGTAAAATTCAACCTGAAAGTCTATGAAAGTAACCTTTATCATTAAAAAAGCAGCCAAACGATATGATACAGAATCCATGGCTACAATCTATGTCCGTTTTAGAAACGGAAGGCAGTTAGACTCCGTTGCTCCTACTCAGTTAGCCATCAATCCCAATCTATGGGATGATAAAGACGAATGTGTAAAAACGAAAGCTGTCTGCAATGAAGAAATGCGTACCCATATAAATGAAGAGATACGCCAGTTGAAAACCTATATCGAGAAGGTATATCAACAAGAAAAGGAAGCAATAGACAAAGAATGGCTAAAAACAACACTTGATAAATTTTACCATCCTGAAAAATATTTTTTGCCGGAGGAAGTGGTTATCAAGCCTACCATTGGAGAACTATTCGATGAATTTCTAAACAAGCACCCTTTGTCGGAAGTACGAAAGAAAAATTTCCGGGTTGTCAAAAGAGCCTTACTGCGTTATGAACTATATGTAAGGGCTACAAAGAGAGGACAAAAGGGCTTTATCCTTGATGTGGATTTGGTAACACCTGACACGCTTCGGGATATGTGGGATTTCTTTCAGAACGAATACCAGTATTATGAACTTTACCCGAGCATTTATGAAGCCATTCCCGAAAAGAGGACACCACAGCCCAGAAGCAAAAACACGCTGATAGACTGTTTTTCAAGAATACGCACATTCTTCCTGTGGTGCTTCGATAACAAACGCACCACAAACAGACCTTTCGACAAGTTTCCGATAGAGGAGTGTACATATGGTACACCTTATTATATAACACTCGAAGAAAGGGACAGGATTTTTAATGCAGACCTTTCTGCCACCCCACAACTGGCAATACAGAGGGATATATTCATATTTCAGACACTGATAGGATGCAGGGTGAGCGACCTGTACCGAATGACCAAACTAAATGTGGTCAATGAAGCCATAGAATATATTCCCAAGAAAACCAAAGAGGGGAATCCGGTTACGGTACGTGTTCCACTTAACGACAAAGCGAAAGAAATCCTTGAACGCTACAAAGAATATGAGGGAAAACTGTTGCCGTTCATATCCGAGCAAAAGTACAATGATGCCATAAAAAAGATATTCAAATTAGCTGGAGTTGACCGCATCGTAACAATCTTAGACCCGTTGACGCACAACGAAATCAAACGACCTATTTATGAAGTGGCAAGCAGCCATCTGGCAAGACGTACGTTTATCGGCAATATCTATAAAAAAGTGAAAGACCCGAACCTTGTTTCCGCACTGTCGGGACACAAGGAGGGAAGCAAAGCTTTCAGACGATACAGGGATATTGACGAAGAAATGAAGAAAGACCTTGTAAAACTATTAGACTGATACTTGTATGGGACAACAGGAATATGATAATTTCAAAAGACTGATAAAGGAATGGCTCGACAGCCATCCGAATGAATATGCCGATTTTGTAGAAGAAATGAACGACAAGAAGTTCAAAGGGTTCTTCAATATTTTCAATACGGCTGTAAGGCTTGTTCCGAAATATAAAGAAGCAGCACGCAAGAGAATAGGCGATGATAGAAACCCTGATTTCGAGGAACTGGAAAATGTTCTTTTACAATCAGACCTTGCCGAGAAGATAGTGAATGAGTTTCATACCCCGAACAAGAGAAGTATTGTTCCTGCCATGCTTGCATGGCTCTATTACGGACGAAGCTATGAGTGCATGGTGGAACAGGGTGAGGAACTGACCAAAAGAAAGGATATTCCCACCTTATACAAATGGCTTGTTTCCGGCATGGTCAAATTCATTATCAGAAAAAGCATCGCCAATGGCATGAGAACCAAAGAGGACTGGCAAGTATTCAGGAAGCAACAGAAAGCCATTGAGGAAAACTCTCTCGTGGAATGGGCAATAGAAGAAGATGAAGACATGGACGAGGAAGAAACAGATATGCTGCAGGAAGAACAGCCAAAGACCGCAGGACGCAAAGCCGACACACGCACGTTGCCAGAACTTCTGATAGAAAGGCATGACATACTGATTGAAAGAATTGGCACACGATTGAAAACCCATGCTACGGAAACAGATATAGCACGACTGTTTATCGCACTGGTGGAATACCGATTCATGCGGAAGTGTCCCATCAAGACTTTCAGAAACGCACTGTACGAGCAGTTCAAGGAACAAGAAATCGTCCACGAAAGAGGCATCCAGAAAGCATACAGAAATCTCACTTCTCCGTTTGGAAACAGCAAGAAACTGGTAAAAGACATTGGTGAAGACCATGAAGCCATCGAGGAATTGAAAGCCTATCTATCCAATTGAAGTTCGTTTAATTCGCTTTTCGTTTTTACGAATTTAACGAATTGAATATCATTGTTTTACGATTGATTTTCATTATATATTTGCGCCACTATCCTAATCGGGGTAGTGGCTTTTCGTTTATAATACTGCCGAAACGGGAAGTCTTACAACCGGCAGTTTCAAGAAGCCTATGACAGACATATTGGCAATTATCCAAAACGGAAACGGCAACATCAAGTTGGAAGTAACAGGAGAAGATTTGCTATTATTCTCCAACCAGTTAATCAGCCGTGCGAAGCATGAACTTTCTACCGCCATTGCGGAAGCAAGAAAGGAGAAGTATCTAACCAAAGAGGAAGTGAAAAAGATGTGCGGTGTTTGTGATACCACACTCTGGCACTGGTCTAAGAAAAACTATCTGAAGCCTGTAAAGGTTGGAAACAAGGTCAGATACCGACAATCCGACATTCAGAGAATTTTAGGTGAACACAATCCTTTAATCTAAGCCTATGAAGGAGGAAGAATATATGCGCGTAGGAACAACTTTGTACAAGGTGGTCAATCAGCCATGCGCCAATGGCGGTTATGAGAAGAAACGTGTCGTATGGAACAACAGCACATTACGGCAGGACTATGGAAAGAATTATCTTGCCACCGTCCCCAAGTATGACGGCTTTTGCACCGTTCCCAACCATTTGAACTACCAAAAGGAGATTGAGGGATTTCTGAACCTTTACGAGCCTATAGAGCATAAACCGCAGCAGGGGGACTTCTCCCACATCCAATCCTTGATGCGGCACATCTTCGGGGAACAATACGAGCTGGGTATGGACTATATGCAACTGCTGTATCTACAGCCGACACAGAAGCTGCCTATTGTCCTACTTGTTTCAGAAGAACGCAACACAGGCAAAAGCACGTTCTTGAACTTCCTGAAAGCCGTGTTTGAGAACAACGTGACTTTCAACACCAACGAAGATTTCCGCAGCCAGTTCAATTCCGACTGGGCAGGAAAGCTACTAATCGTTGTGGACGAAGTTTTGCTCAACCGCAGGGAAGACAGCGAACGGTTGAAAAACCTGAGCACCACTTTCACCTACAAGGTGGAAGCCAAAGGCAAAGACCGAACGGAGATTGCTTTCTTCGCCAAGTTCGTGCTATGTTCCAACAACGAATATCTGCCTATACTCATAGACGCAGGAGAAACACGCTACTGGGTGCGGAAGATAATGCCGTTGCAGAGTGATGATACCAACTTTCTGCAAAAGCTAAAAGCGGAAATACCCGCATTTCTTTATTTCCTGACCCAAAGGGAACTATCCACAACACAGGAAAGCCGTATGTGGTTCAACCCAAGACTGACACATACCGCAGCCTTGCAGAAAATAATCCGAAGCAACCGCAACCGACTGGAAATAGAAATGACCGAGTTGTTGCTTGACATCATGTCGAACATGAACGTGGAAAGCGTATCATTCTGCCTGAACGACCTTGTAACCTTGCTACTCTATTCACAGGTCAAGGTTGAAAAGTATCAAGTGAGGAAAGTTGTGCAGGAAGTATGGAAACTTACTTCTGCACACAATTCGCTATCCTACACCGCTTATGAGTTCGCACCCCATCGTGAGTGCCACTATGAGCCGAAAAGGAAAACTGGTCGGTTTTATACGGTAACGAAAGAACAACTGACCGCTATCTAATTATTTTGATGAAATGATGAATAAGGGAAGTAATATATTGCCTTACAGATAGATATGTATTCATCAAACACTCATCAACAACGATTGCTGATGAAAAAAGAAAACATCATTTCTCTTTTGGCAAGCAATCTGATGAGAAAAAGATGAGCCGATATAACGCTGTTTAACAGTGTGTTAAATTCCAAATTCATCAAATCATCATTTTTCATTCACCAACAAATCCGCAAGAAAATGACAATAGAAGAAGCTAAAAGCATACGAATAGCCGACTACCTGCACAGCTTGGGTTATTCACCAGTAAAACAACAAGGTATCAACCTTTGGTACAAATCTCCGTTTCGGGAAGAGAGTGAAGCATCGTTCAAAGTGAATACCGAACGTGAACAATGGTATGACTTCGGTTTGGGAAAGGGCGGAAACATCATTGCACTGGCTGCACATCTGTACGCTACCGACCATGTACCTTACATCTTGAAACGGATAGCAGAGCAGACACCGCACGTGCGCCCGGTATCTTTCTCTTTTGGAAAGCAAAGCTCTTCTGAGCCGAGCTTCCAACAGTTGGAGATTGTTCCGCTGTCATCTCCTGCCCTGCTTGCCTACTTGCAAGGTAGAGGAATTAACATAGAACTGGCGAAAAGAGAATGTAGTGAAGCACGTTTCACCCACAACGGCAAGCGATACTTTGCCATCGCCTTTCCCAATGGTTCTGGTGGGTTTGAGGTTCGCAACCGCTATTTCAAGGGCTGCATCGCCCCAAAGGAAATCTCCCACATCAGACAATCGGGGAAAGCGAGGAACACTTGTTATGTGTTCGAGGGTTTCATGGACTACCTTTCCTTTCTGACATTGAGACAGGAGAGCTGCCCGAATTATCCGGAGTTGGACGGACAGGACTACATCGTATTAAACTCCGTATCGAATGTAAACAAGGCTCTCTATCCGTTGGGCAATTACGAACGCATCCACTGCTTTTTTGACAACGACCATGCAGGCATAGAAGCTCTCCAACAAATCCGCAAGGAATACAGCAGAGACCGATACATCCGTGACGCTTCACAGATTTACAGCGGATGCAAGGACTTGAACGAATACTTACAGAAACAGGTTGAAAGAAAAAGGCAAGTCCAATCCGTCAAAGGGATGAGCAGCCAGTCACCGAAAAAGAAAAACGGCTTTCGGTTATAGCCCACTATAACTACACGCTCCGCTTTCGTAGTTGTGGGCTCTCCCGAGGGGATTAGGACTTTGCCCTAATAACCCACTCAGGGCGTTTCACCCCTGAGAACCCCGAGCAAAGAGTGACCCTCTCTTTGCAATCTCCGCTTATGGGTTACCCCTAAGAACCCCTCTGCGAAAGCGAGCAAAGTAAATCAATTGTAAACAAAGAAAAGAAGCTATGGCAACAAAATCAAGCATACACATCAAGCCTTGCAACATCGCATCGAGCGAGGTACACAACCGAAGGACTGCCGAATATATGCGTAACATCGGGGAGTCCAGAATCTATGTCGTTCCCGAACTCTCCACCAACAACGAACAGTGGATAAATCCCGACTTCGGCACTCCCGAACTGCGAACTCATTATGACAATATCAAGCAAATGGTCAAGGAAAAGACCGGACGTGCCATGCAGGAAAAGGAAAGGGAACGCAAGGGAAAGAATGGAAAAATTATCAAGGTGGCGGGATGTTCACCCATTCGTGAAGGAGTATTGCTCATCAGACCGGATACCACACTGGCTGATGTACGCAAATTCGGTGAAGAGTGTCAAAGACGCTGGGGCATCACACCGTTGCAAATCTTCCTGCACAAGGATGAAGGGCATTGGCTGAACGGTCAACCGGAAGCGGAAGACAGGGAAAGCTTCAAGGTCGGGAACAGATGGTTCAAGCCGAACTATCATGCCCATATCGTTTTCGACTGGATGAACCACGAAACCGGAAAGAGCAGAAAGCTCAATGACGAGGATATGGCAGCCATGCAGACCTTGGCTTCCAATATACTTCTGATGGAACGTGGGCAGGCAAAAGCTGTCACTGGTAAGGAGCACTTGGAGCGAAACGATTTCATCATAAAAAAACAGAAAGCCGAACTGCAACGTATAGAGGAAACCAAACGACACAAGGAGCAACAGGTAAGCCTTGCCGAGCAAGAACTCAAACAAGTAAAAGCAGAGATACGCACGGACAAACTCAAAAGTGCAGCTACCGATGTAGCCACTGCCATAACCAGTGGTGTAGGTTCTCTTTTCGGAAGTGGAAAGTTGAAAGATTTAGAACAATCTAACGAGAATTTACGTCATGAAATTGCCAAACGTGACAAGGGCATTGATGAATTAAAAGCCAAGATGCAACAAATGCAGGAACAGCATAGTAAGCAGATTCGTAACCTGCAAGGAATACATAATCAAGAACTTGAAGCCAAAGACAAGGAAATTTCACGATTGAACGCCATTCTTGAAAAAGCGTTCAACTGGTTCCCATTGCTCAAAGAAATGTTGAGAATGGAAAAGCTCTGCTATGCCATCGGATTTACCAAAGATATGATAAACAGTCTTTTGACAAAAAAGGAAGCTATCAGATGCAATGGTAGGATTTATTCCGAAGAACACAAACGTAAGTTTG
Organism: Bacteroides sp. D1; assembly: GCF_000157095.2. Classification (NCBI taxonomy): domain Bacteria; kingdom Pseudomonadati; phylum Bacteroidota; class Bacteroidia; order Bacteroidales; family Bacteroidaceae; genus Bacteroides; species Bacteroides sp. D1. The sequence continues at coordinate 674,811 of NZ_JH114343.1, read as the reverse complement.
ACATCAAGAATGATATTTTCAAGGTGGAAAAGAATCCAACCGATGATAGCAAACTGATACTGACCATAAACAGACAGCCGATAGGCGAATGGTTTAAGGAGCAATGGGAAAAATTAAGGCAAGGTTTGCGACAATTAGCAGAAGAACCAAGAAAAAGTAGAGGATTCAGAATGTAATTATGATAGTATTTGATTGTATCTCAATAAAATTAAATATCTTTGTAAGCGGATTGAGGCTACTCTATCCAAGACATATTAGAATTTAGAAGAAGCGTTATGCTTATTTCTTGCGAATGAAAACCTGAGAAACTTTCAAACGTGTACAAGAATAGCATAGTGGTTCTCACGCTATAGCGTGGGCTGCTATTGTTACATCTGTACACAAAGGTTTTCTCAGGACCTTCATTCAAAGACGTGGCATTACAGTTCCACGCTTCGTGATATTATAAAGTCCTTGTGGCAGCTGGAGGTGTATAATTAAAACAGTTAGTTGATATGAAACAGAATATATGCGTGGTAATATTTTTATTGCTTTCAACCATATGTAAAGCCCAAACATTCATATACCCCCAAAACGATTCTATCCTGACAGAATATAATGATGGAAAATTTTGGGCTTATTTAAACAAAAATGATTTTGTTGTAGGTCTTTCATGCTTTGAGGAAAAAGATGATTATGGAAAATACTATCACTTGGATATTTTTATCAAGAATTTAAGTGAAACCCCAATTGTATTCCAACCTGATAGCGTACACTCTAATCTACTAACAAAAAAAGATGATACTTTAAAACTTGAAGTATATACAAATGAAGAATATCAAAAAAAAATAAAACGCTCACAAGCATGGGCTATGGCATTATATGGAATCTCTGCCGGCATTAATGCAGGAACAGCAGGATATTCAACATCCTATTCTACGTCTTATTCTTCTAATGGTTATGCTTACACTACCATAACCAATCATTATGACGCTAATGCAGCATACCAAGCAAATGTCGCATCTACCAATCAAATGCTTACATTAGGACAAATGATGGATAATGACCGAACTATACGTGAACAAGGATATTTAAAAACCACAACTATTTATCCCGATGAAGCTATTATTGGCTATATGAATATTAAAAGGAAAAAAGGTAAGATTTTGATTGTAAACATTCCCATCGGAGATTATATTTATACTTTCAAATGGGATGTAAATAGGAAGAAATAAATACAGTAATAGCTATACTATTACCCTTAATTTTAATCACTTAAATGATTTACCTATGAAGAAACTTACGATTATTTTTTATTTATTTTTAATTCCATTATGTGTTTTTGCACAAAATGAAAGTTCCATTTCACATACCAAAACAGTTAATGATTCTACTTTGATTAAAATACATGCTATTGTAGAAGATATAGATTTTCGTATGCATGGACTTGATAGATACAAGCTATATCCAACAGAAAATATATATAATTTTCTGCAATTAGATACAATGACAGGGAAAATAGAAATTGTACAATGGTCTTTGGATGATGATAAAGAAGGTTCTGCAACCCTTAATAACGAAGACCTATCTCTTGGTACAGGCTGTGGAACATTTGAATTATATCCAACAAAAAATATATATCAATTTCTTTTGTTAGATAAAGTAACAGGAAGAAGATGGCATGTTCAATGGGGATTTGAATCAAGTAAAAGATGGATAAAAAGAATCTATTAAATCAGTAATATGCATATTGCCATCACCGTTATCTTTTTTGCAGTGGTAATCTTTATTAAATTGAAGATGCCAATGTGGAAAGGCAAGTATTCTGAAAAACTTGTGAATAACAAGATTCAAGAGTTACCAGAAGAGTATGTTGTTTTTAATGATTTACTATTCGAAAGTAACGGATATTCAACACAAATTGACCATATTGTAGTTTCACCTTATGGTGTCTTTGTAATTGAAACAAAGGGATATAAAGGTTGGATTTTGGGCAGAGAGAACGGTGAATACTGGACGCAAACCATCTATAAAAGTAAACATCAATTTTACAATCCGATAAAACAAAACGCTGGACATGTAAGATTTTTGCATCATTTGCTCAAATGTTCAACGGATATACTTTTTATTCCAATTGTCGTTTTCAATAACAGTGCGGAATTAAAAGTGCATGCTGACAATAACATAGTTGTAAACAGATATAATCTAAAACGTGCTATATTACAATACAGAACTGCTGTTCTTAATCAGGAGACCATAAATTGGATAATACAGACAATTAACCAGAATCGCATAATCGCTGATAAAGAGAAACTAAAACAGCATAAGCATAACGCAAAGGCTCGGCAATACAGAAGTTCACGCCTAATAAATCAAGGTGTTTGTCCTCAATGCGGAGGACATCTCATTTTGAGGAAAGGCAAGTACGGCACTTTCTATGGATGTTCAAACTTTCCCACATGCAAGTTTACCATAAACTCATAAATAGCAATCCTTGTTTTATATAGTATCAGAACATAAAACTAAACCCTTTCTTTCGTGATACATTGAATCGTTCAATTTCTATAGAAAGTGATTTCTTCAACTGCCTTGCCATAAAGTCCAAAAACGGCTGATTAGTTTCTTCATTCTGACATTGGCGCAGGGAAAGAATATATTCTTCTCTATCTTCTTTAAATATTTTGGTCGGAAAAAGGTGATAACAAAATTGGATGTAGTTCATCAGTAATCGAGCCGTTCTTCCGTTGCCATCCACCCACGGATGAATAGTTACTAAATTAAGGTGGGCATTAAAGCTCAATTCGTATTGTTCTCGAAGTGTTCCCATTTTTTTTTGCTTCTCTTGAAGAATCGCACAAAGTTCATCCACCTTAGCAGGAACTTTCAAATAGTTCATATAAGAATGTCCACCAACACCAGCCGTAACACCACATAGACGGAACTCTCCTTTAGAAGAATCAAAAGAGCCGCCCAACACACTGTGAACGCTGCCAGTAGTACGCATCAACATTGCATTCAACCTTTTCAGAAAAGCAGGAGTTATAGGTACAAGACTGCCTGATTCAGTTTTGGCAAGTTCATACGCTTGCTTCAAATCTTCATTCATCAGATGATGTACAAGCGGTTTCCCTTTCGCTGTTACTCCCTCGTCAAAGAGAAGCTGCGTATCAAGTTCGGTCAACGTTGAGCCTTCTATGGCTGTGGAATGGGTAATGAGAGAATAAAGGTAGTACTTGTCATAGTCCACCGCTTCACTGATACCAAGTTTTTGAAACTTCTGGTACAACAGTTCTATTTCTTGCCAAACACCTTGTTCCATTACTTTTATTTAATAGGCTTTATTTCTTTTCAAAGGTAACTTATTTACTACGTTCAACCAAAAGAAATAATGACTTACTGCTATATTTTTTGCACGTGTGGGGAAAATGTGGGGAAAATTCAAGCAAAAGAAAAAGCTAAGTATTGAACTATCAAATACTTAGCTTTCTTTCTTGTACCCAGACCCGGGGTCGAACCGGGATGGAAGTGAATCCACTGGTGTTTGAGACCAGCGCGTCTACCGATTCCGCCATCTGGGCGCATACTTGATTTCTCAATTGCGGTGCAAAGATACGACATTATTTTGATTCCACAATAGTTTGGCAAAAAAAAGGAGAAAAAAATAATAAAACATATCTTAAACACTTCTCTATTCAGAGAATAAACCGTACATTAGCAGAAACTTTAAAATAGAGTCACTATCATGACAAACCAGGATAATTATTGCGTGATTATGGGTGGCGGCATTGGAAGCCGCTTCTGGCCGTTTAGCCGCAAAACATTGCCCAAACAATTCTTAGATTTCTTCGGAACGGGCCGTTCACTTTTACAACAGACTTTCGACCGGTTCCAAAAGGTTATCCCAACAGAAAATATTTTCATCGTTACCAATGCAATGTATGCGGACTTAGTGAAGGAACAATTGCCCGAAGTGAACGAAGAACAGATTCTGCTGGAACCCGCAAGACGAAATACCGCTCCGTGTATAGCATGGGCCGCTTACCACATCCGGGCACTGAACCCGAACGCCAATATCGTAGTCGCTCCTTCAGACCATTTAATTTTAAAAGAGGATGAGTTTCTTGCCGCTATCGAAAAAGGACTTGATTTTGTTTCACGCTCGGAAAAGCTACTGACATTAGGTATTAAACCCAATCGCCCGGAAACAGGGTACGGATATATACAAATAGACGAACCCGCAGGAGGAAACTTCTATAAAGTAAAAACATTCACTGAAAAACCGGAACTGGAATTAGCTAAAGTATTCGTAGAGAGCGGAGAATTTTATTGGAATTCCGGCCTATTTATGTGGAATGTAAATACAATCATCAAAGCAAGTGAAGATTTACTGCCTGAATTAGCTTCCAAACTGGCACCGGGAAAAGATATTTATGCCACCGACAAGGAGAAAGCATTCATCGAAGAAAACTTCCCAGCATGTCCTAATGTATCCATCGACTTCGGCATTATGGAGAAAGCGGATAATGTGTATGTATCATTAGGAGATTTTGGCTGGTCCGATCTTGGAACTTGGGGATCACTTTATGATTTATCGGAAAGAGACCCGGAAGGCAATGTTACGCTGAAGTGCCATTCACTTATATATAATAGTAAAGATAATATGGTAGTACTTCCGAAAGGCAAACTGGCCGTTATCGATGGACTGGAAGGATTTCTGATAGCCGAATCGGACAACGTTCTTTTGATTTGCCGCAAAGATGAAGAACATGCTATCCGTAAATATGTAAACGACGCCCAAATGCAACTGGGCGATGATTTCATTTAATAACACGCAACCTGACGCCGGAGCCAAAACCGGATAAGACCATACAAATAGTGAACGGTGAACAAACCGCATAATTGATTGCAGAGAGTTCACCGTTCACTGTTTATAATCAAAAAACTTTGTGTGTCTTTAAATAATCATGAGTTTCTAAATAATCTCTATTCCCTGCTCCTTGCAAAGTTGCAGTCCCAGATCTTTCAATCTGAACTTCTGAATCTTTCCACTACCCGTCATCGGGAATTCATTCACAAAGAAGATATATTTCGGAATCTTATAACGGGATATCTTATTTCTGCAGAAATCACGTACATCGGCTTCCTGCATTTGTACTCCTTCCTGCAAAATAATAAATGCTCCGACTGCCTCACCATACTTTTTAGAAGGAATACCAGCTACCTGAACATCTTTCACTCCGTCAAGCTTATAAAGAAACTCTTCTATTTCGCGCGGATAAATATTCTCGCCACCACGAATAATCATATCTTTGATACGTCCGGTAATCCGGTAATTTCCATCTTCATCCTTAATACCCAAGTCGCCGGAATGCAAGAAGTTGTTTTCATCAAGCACTTCCGCCGTTGCTTCCGGATTCTTATAATATCCTTTCATGGTATTATAACCACGGTTACACATTTCACCTTGTACCCCAACCGGACATTCTTCACCTGTTTCAGGATCAATCACCTTCACCTCCGTAAATTCAAAATCATGTCCTACCGTATTACAACGTACATCGAACGGATCATCAATACGAGAAGCTGTCATACCCGGAGCAGTCTCCGTCAGTCCATATACACTAGTCACCTTCATATACATTTTCTCTTCTACCTGCTTCATCAGTTCGACAGGACACAGCGAACCGGCCATAATACCTGTACGAAGACAAGACATATCAAAGAGATCGAACATCGGATGATGCAACTCGGCGATAAACATAGTCGGCACACCATAAAGAGCCGTACAACGTTCTTTATGAATAGAGGCCAGCACAACCAACGGGTCGAAACGTTCTACCATCACTTGTGTACAACCATGAGTCAGACAGTTCATGGTAGCCAATACTACCCCAAAACAATGGAACAACGGAACGCAACAACAAAGTTTGTCATCTGCCGTGAACTTCATGTGTTCCCCCGTCAGAAATCCATTATTGGTGATATTATAATGTGTCAACATCACCCCTTTCGGGAAGCCGGTAGTGCCCGACGTATATTGCATATTTACTACATCGTGACAATCCACTTTGCTTTTTAGTTCGTTCAAACGGTCATCTTCCACATTATCTCCCAACAGCAGGATCTCCGCTGTATTATACATACCACGATGTTTTTCCTGACCTACATATACTACATTTCGCATATATGGAAAGCGTTCGCTCTTTAAATGTCCACGCTCACAAGTCTTCAATTCAGGAAGCATCGTGTATGTCATCTGCACAAAATCACTATCCTTCTCACCATTCACAATACAAAGCGTATGCATATCCGAGTTCTGACAAAGATATTCCAACTCCGATTGCTTGTAGTTCGTATTCACTGTAACATATACCGCACCAATCTTCGCGCAGGCATATAGCAATGTCAACCAATCGGGAACATTAGCCGCCCAGATACCCACATGAGTACCACGTTCCACACCAATGGCAATAAGCCCTTTTGCCATATCATCCACACGACGGTTCAACTGACTCCAGGTAAAACGGAGATTTCGGTCGGAATATACGATATATTCCTTATCGGGAGTCTCTTCAGCCCAGTGTTCCAGCCACTGCCCCAAAGTACGATCAAATAATTGCATGTAATTATACTTAAGTCTTGGTTCCTACTATTTCATTAAATCGGTGTGTAAACTACTGCCAGGATTTTTGCAGCCTGTCCCTCATAAGCATGTACATGATGAGGAACAATGGAATCATAATAAATACTATCACCCTCTTCCAGCAGATAGGTGTTCTTGCCATAGCTGATTTCCATGATACCTTCCATAACCATGATAAACTCTTCTCCTTCATGAGAAGAAAGCACGAAGTCGGTATCTTGCGTCGGCATCACATCGATAATAAACGGTTCCATGTGACGGTCCGCCTTTGACTTGGACAACGAGTGATATTCCATGTGTTTGCGAGAGTGAATCGCATTATTGGAAAAACTGATCGCATCTTTGGCTTCTTTCTTACGGCATACGACCGGTCCGACTTCATCCTGATCATCAAGGAAAGTACCCAGACGTACTCCCAACACACGCGCAATCTTAATCAGCGGTGCGAGAGAAGGTATATCAATGTTATTCTCAATACGTTCAATCTGTTCGATAGCCAAACCTGAACGTTGCGCCAACTCTTCTATGCTTATTGATTTATCTTCGCGGAGGGCTTTAATTTTTTCGCCAACAATCTTACTTGTATCCATTTTGAAAGCATTTTAGTTATCAAAGGTGATAAATTATAATAATTAAGCTGCAAAAATAGCAAAATCTTTAGATGAACACAATTATAACCGAAGAAAATACGATTGTCAGGAAGAAAAAGAAGAAACTAAAAAAAAGCCGCTCCTCTATCATGAGGAACGGCTTTAAATCTTTTCGCGACAAGTAGATTACTTACGCAAACCGAGCTCTTTAACAATAGCACGATATCTTTCGATATCTCTTGCTTTCAGGTAGTCGAGTAAGCGACGACGCTTACCTACCAACATTGTTAACGCTCTTTCAGTACTATAATCTTTTCTGTTGAGCTTCATGTGCTCAGTCAGGTGAGAAATACGGTAGGAAAACAATGCCACTTGGGCCTCAGCTGAGCCGGTGTCAGTGTTAGACTTTCCGTACTTTCCGAAGATTTCTTGCTTTTTAGCAGCGTCTAAATACATAATTCTTAGAATTTTAATTGATAAATTATTCTTTTGAGCGTGCAAAGATAGGCATTATCTTTATATCACACAACGATTTACAAGAAAAAATTGCTATCATTGCGCATATTTCTAATCCTATTTTCGTACCTTTGCAGCCAAATAATAGGTATTATATGCAAAATATTCGAAACATTGCAATCATTGCCCATGTTGACCATGGGAAAACAACGCTGGTTGACAAGATGCTATTGGCCGGAAATTTATTCCGCAGCAACCAAAATAGTGGTGAACTTATCCTGGATAACAACGATTTGGAACGCGAACGTGGTATAACGATTCTTTCCAAAAACGTATCCATCAATTACAACGGTACAAAAATTAATATTATTGATACTCCGGGACACAGCGACTTCGGTGGTGAAGTAGAACGTGTATTGAATATGGCCGATGGCTGTATTCTGTTGGTAGATGCCTTCGAGGGTCCGATGCCACAGACTCGTTTCGTACTGCAAAAGGCGCTCGAAATCGGTTTGAAACCCATTGTGGTAGTTAATAAGGTAGATAAACCTAACTGCCGCCCGGAAGAAGTTTACGAGATGGTTTTCGACTTGATGTTCAGCTTGAACGCAACGGAAGATCAGTTGGACTTCCCCGTGATTTACGGTTCCGCCAAAAACAACTGGATGAGCACCGACTGGCAGCAACAAACTGACAGCATCACTCCGCTACTGGATTGTATCGTCGAAAACATTCCGGCACCGCAACAGTTGGAAGGTACTCCCCAGATGTTGATTACTTCTCTGGATTATTCTTCTTATACCGGTCGTATTGCCGTAGGTCGCGTACATCGTGGTACATTAAAAGAAGGTATGAATATAACGCTTGTGAAACGTAACGGCGATATGTTCAAGAGCAAAATTAAAGAGCTCCATGTTTTCGAAGGTTTAGGCCGTGTGAAAACAAATGAGGTTTCTTCCGGTGACATCTGCGCGCTGGTAGGTATTGACGGATTCGAGATTGGAGATACAGTTTGTGATTTCGAAAGTCCGGAAGCACTGCCACCCATCGCAATTGACGAACCAACCATGAGTATGTTGTTTGCTATCAACGATTCTCCTTTCTTCGGTAAGGATGGTAAGTTTGTGACTTCACGTCACATCCACGACCGTCTGATGAAGGAACTCGACAAGAACCTGGCCCTCCGCGTAAGAAAGAGTGAAGAAGACGGTAAATGGATTGTTTCCGGCCGTGGTGTACTCCACCTTTCTGTATTGATTGAAACAATGCGCCGCGAGGGATATGAATTGCAGGTAGGTCAGCCACAGGTTATCTTCAGAGAAATCGACGGTGTGAAATGCGAACCGATTGAAGAGTTGACCATCAACGTACCGGAAGAATATTCCAGCAAGATTATTGATATGGTTACCCGCCGTAAAGGTGAAATGGTAAAGATGGAAAATACAGGCGAACGCATCAATCTTGAATTCAATATGCCTTCACGCGGTATCATCGGTTTGCGTACCAATGTACTGACGGCTTCTGCCGGTGAAGCCATTATGGCACACCGTTTCAAAGAATATCAGCCGCACAAAGGAGAAATTGAACGTCGTACCAATGGTTCTATGATTGCTATGGAAAGCGGAACAGCTTTTGCTTACGCCATCGACAAATTACAGGATCGCGGTAAGTTCTTTATTTTCCCGCAGGACGAAGTCTATGCAGGACAGGTAGTAGGCGAGCACTCTCACGACAACGACTTGGTTATCAACGTAACCAAATCGAAGAAGCTGACGAATATGCGTGCTTCCGGTTCGGATGACAAAGTACGTCTGATTCCGCCTATCCAGTTCTCACTTGAAGAGGCACTGGAATATATTAAGGAAGACGAATATGTAGAAGTTACTCCAAAGGCAATGCGTATGCGTAAAGTGATTTTGGACGAAATCGAACGTAAACGTGCCAACAAGAACTAACCATTCTTTCATTATATTATAATAGAAATCCCGGTGAAACGCTGTGTTTTACCGGGATTTTATTTTTTTCTGCAGTATGGCACGTATTACTAATACAACAACAATCCTACCACACCCGCCAGACAAATCAACAGGATAGGGTGAAGATTCCATTTCCATGTAACCAAAAAGGCTGCCGCAAAAATACCGATACTTTTATAGTCCATAAAATTTTCTCTATTCATCATAAGCAATGCAGCCGAAGCAATCAAAGCAACCGACATAGGTAGCAGTCCGGACATAGCCGCCTTAATATACTTGTTATCCTTGCACTTCGCAAAGAAATAAGAAATGAGCAACACCAGAATAAAAGAAGGTAAACAAACCGCTACCGTAGCCAGCACCGCTCCCCACACGCTTTGCGTTACCGCATACCCTACATAAGTAGCACTATTGATACCAATCGGCCCTGGAGTCATTTGCGAAATCGCCACCACATCCGTAAACTGTTGGGGAGTCAGCCAATGATGAATATCCACTATCTCATGTTGAATAAGGGAAAGCATCGCATATCCACCTCCAAAACCGAACATACCTATTTTAAGATACACCCAAAGTAATTGCAAATATATCATACCTCTTTATTCATTATTTTTTCTTTCAACCACAATGTATATACCAATCCTCCCAGAATTCCTGCCAATACAATATAAATAGGAGACAGTCCAAACTGCCAAATCAAAAGAGTAGCTATGGCAGGAGCAACCAACTGAAGGTATTTCAGTTTCAGAGCTCTTACAGCAGAAATACAAGGAAACAAAATCAACGCTACCACGGCAGGACGTATTCCATTAAAGATGCGAATCATCACTTCATTATCTTGAAACCGTGCAAAAAACATGGCTATCAGCATCATAATAACAAAAGAGGGAAGAATCGTAGCCAAAGCACATACCAGGCTCCCACCCACTTTATACAATTTATATCCTACAAAAATAGAAATATTCACAGCAAACACACCCGGTAGTGACTGCGTCAAGGCAAACATCTCCATGAATTCTTCCTTACTCATCCACTGTTTGGCAACGATCTCCCGTTCAATCAACGGAATCATGGCATAACCGCCACCAATAGTAAACATTCCAATCTTCGCAAACGTCACGAACAATTTCAAATACTCTAATACCATTCCTACTTTCTAATTTTCCGATATTTTCTATTTACTGTCTAATAAGTCCTTTAGTCACATCATATTCAACCCGATAGCTACGCCCCTTCACTGTTTTAAAAGAAAGAGTCTTATCAGCATACTTTATCACACAGTTTCCTCCCGCATTAGAATGAACCACAGCTTCTTTCAGCTGATTATTCTCCCAAACCATATCCACTTCAAAATTTCCCTTTGCACAGATACCACTAACAGAGCCTTCCTTCCATGCATCCGGCAAAGCAGGCAGCAACTGAATAAAACCCATATGACTTTGAAGCAACATCTCGGTAATACCAGCTGTTCCGCCAAAGTTTCCGTCAATCTGGAAAGGCGAATGTGTATCCCACAAATTATCCAGCGTACCGTTCTTCAACAAATTGCCAAACAAGGTATAAGCATGATTACCATCTTGCAAACGTGCCCATTGATTCAACTTCCAGCCCATGCTCCAGCCGGTAGCCCCGTCACCACGATGCACCAGTACTACTTTAGCGGCTTTCGCCAGTTCGGGAGTGGTGACCGGAGAAACCGTATGCCCAGGATGCAGTCCGAACAAATGATTCACATGCCGATGCTCGTCTTTCGGATCATCAATATCTACCGACCATTCCATCAACTGACCATACCGCCCTATTTTATAAGGAACGAGATTGGCAAGCACATGCTCCCACTGCTTACGTTCTTTCTTATCTACGCCCAACACTTTACTCGCCTCGATTGCATCCAGCAAAATCTCACGTACAACGGCATGTACAAAGGTAGCACCCTGATCGATAGGGCCATGCTCCGGCGAAGTAGATGGAGCAGCCGTATATGTTCCATCCGGTTTATGCCACAAATAATCGACAGCAAAGTCCGCACTACTTTTTATCAACTCATAACCCGTTTCTTTCAGGAATTTCAGATCTCTTGTATAATCATAATACTCCCAGATATGAGTAGCCAGCCAGGGACCTGCCATAGGATTGAAGTTCCACGACATATCCTGACTTTCCAACGGAGTGGTAAATCCGAATATATTGCCGGAAATAGATGCCGTCCATCCTCTGGCACCGAAATAAGATTTCGCGGTCTTTTCACCCGGTTTTACCAGCGTACGAATGAAATCGACCAATGGAAGCATACATTCATTCAGGTTGGTGGAGCATACCGACCAATAATTCATCTGAATATTGATATTATTATGATAGTCCACACGCCACGGTCCATCGACATTATTATGCCAGATACCCTGCAAATTCGCCGGCATATTGCCCGGACGGGAACTTGAAATCAACAGATAGCGGCCGAATTGAAAATATAATTCTTCCAAATAGTAATCCGGCTGTCCTGCCCGGTAGTTTTTCAACCGCTGGGGAGTCGGCAGATTTCTTCCCTTGATCGCCGGATTCAGATTCAATTTAACCCGATCGAACAAAGCAGCATAATCATTGTAATGCTGACTAAACAAAGCAGTATACCTCTGTGACACTGCGTTATTCATCCATTCCTTGGTTGTTTCTTCCGGATTGACACCCACATACGTCTTCGGATCTTTAAAATCCGGATCAAAGTTAGGTTTATAATCAGTATCAGCCGTAATATAAAACACTACTTCATCCGCACCTTTCACCGTCAGTTTTCCATCTGCATTAAACAAGGTTCCGCCTTTTGTCTCCGCCTGAATACGAACGACGTATTTCATTCCGTTATTGTCCAGAGATGCGGAATACACCAGTCCTTTATTACCGTCAGAAGCCATATTCCCGGTAGACACCGGATTAGGCGCATAACTGAAAACCAAGTTTTGTTTACCCGGTTGATCCGCACTGAAACGCATCACCATCACATTGGCAGGATAAGAAATGAAATAATTGCGCTGATAAACCACATGATCCTTTTTAAACTGAACAACTGCCATTGCAGAGTCCAAAGAAAGGATACGTTTATAGTCACTCATCCCTATAATATTCAATCCCGTTTCTACATAAAACTCTCCCATGGTAGTAAAACTGCCGAAACGGAAAGGTGTTTCTCCGTCAGCATCATAAGACACCTCACTGTTGAAGTTTTGACGTGTCAGCATTTCAGCCTTTTCCTGATTTCCTTCCGTAAATGCCTTACGTATTTCATCCAAAAGATGAGCCGACTGTTTATTGACATTCCAATAATAGTCCGCCCCTTTCGCTGTATTCGGACCGCCACGCCAAAGCGTTTTTTCGTTAAAGGTAATACGTTCAGCTTCCACCGACCCCATGATATTCGCACCTAAACTACCATTCCCTATCGGTAATGATTGCGATTCCCAAGCGGGATCCGGATTATGACCTGCATTTCCTGCTGTTTCCGGTTTATCACCACCTTTCCACAGATCCGGTCTTCCCCCATACCACACGGCATACCCCTGCAAAGTATTGGGAGTATCAAACCAGATGGAAAGTCCTTTGGTATAATCAGTTTCACCCGCGTAAAGTCCGGAGACAAGAAACAAAGAGCAGATAAGAAAGAAATAGAGTTTCTTCATGGTTGTCGCATTATTATTCAAGATTATTCTCTCGTATATGGTTTGTACAAAAGTAATCAAAATATGCCTTTAATAAAAATAAAATACTGTCTTAATGGACACAATAATAAGGTGAAACTATATCAAACCGGCCAGTAGTTTTTTCACGACCCAATATCCTACCCTAGCCTCCGAAATCCCCTGCAATAGCCGATGATGACAAACAAATGCATCGTCAATAATTTCCGCTTCCATATAATAAAAACAACAGGCAGGATCTTTTTCAAATGCTTTCGCATACTCCAGAATATGAGTTGATATAAGGAAATGGCAACAAGAGAATCTTTTCAATAATTCATTGACTGCAAGAGAAGCCTCAAAAGCATCCTTAGCGTTAGTTCCGCGAAACATTTCATCCAAAACGACCAAACAACGTTTTCCTGTAAGCGCTTTTTGCATCACTTCTTTTATACGAAGAACCTCTGCCATGAAATGGCTTCGCCCGTCACGCAAAGAGTCCGGCAAATTAATAGAAGTATAAATACCTTCGTAAAGAGGACAAACCATTGACTTCACCGGGACAGGCAGTCCACAATGCGCCAGCCAGACAGCCAAAGTCAGTGCTTTTAAAGTGGTTGACTTTCCCGCCATGTTAGAACCCGTAAAAATACTGATATTTCCCCGAGACATCACCCAGCTATTCTCCCGTACATTTTTCACAAAAGGATGAACTACACCCTCAACCGAAAAATCCATTGTCTCCACCACTTTCGGTGTACAACAGAAATTTTTCTCTCTCGCTACCCGGTGAGCTGTCCGACAGACATCCAATAAATACAAAACTGATAATAATTCTTTCAAAGACAACAAACGGGTACATCGAAATAGATAATCGTATTTATCTATCGTATAATTAGATAGCCGCCTTTCTTCGCCAGAAGTCTGTTCCAAGACTTCACCTAATTCACTTCCGGACAAAATATCATTCACCATACGGGCTGACTCCTTCATCAATTGTGGGGCATCCTCATCCAATTCTTTCGCCCACCTCTCCAAACAATGCAGCAAATGTATTACCAATTTCACTCCCCGACAAATAACATAACGGGTTGAATCATATCTCAACAGGCGATCTATGACAGTAGCACATGACAGTAAGACGTGTGCTTCCCTGATCTGGTAGCGATAAGCCAGATAATATTCAATAAAATCCAGTTCTTCTTCATTCAAAAGAAGTTCAGGTAAAGCATCCCACGCAACAGCCTCCTGCCTTTTGCGGATCATATCCAAATCACTTAGCGGATACATAACCCAGTTCATCATCAATGATTTTCCTTCTTTCGTCTCTGTTTTAGAAAACAAAGAGAAAAGAAACTGCTCATTGTTTACAGTCTCCGTTATGCTTAAATCCGCATAGGTCTGTTTGTCTGTATCCAGATACGTCATAGCTGTCTTTAAAAGTAAATAGTCTCGTTTTGACAAATATAGGAAAAAAAACTAAACAGACAGTATTCCTTTTCATAGAAAGACACAGTATAGCAATAAAAAAGGCGGTTCGAAATCGAACCGCCTTCCATATTATATCTGATTCTCCAATTAGAGTTTCGGACCAGCAGCAACCAAAGCCTTACCAGCTTCGTTACCAGTAAATTTAGCGAAGTTCTTGATGAAACGTCCAGCCAAATCTTTAGCTTTTTCTTCCCATTGGCAAGCACATTCGTAAGTGTCGCGTGGGTCAAGGATCTTCGGATCAACACCCGGAAGTTCTGTAGGAACAACAAAGTCGAAGAAAGGAATAACCTTAGTAGGAGCTTTGTCGATAGAACCGTCAAGGATAGCGTCGATAATACCACGAGTATCTTTGATAGAGATACGTTTACCAGAACCATTCCATCCAGTGTTAACCAAGTATGCTTTAGCACCAGTCATCTCCATCTTCTTAACCAGTTCTTCTGCATATTTAGTTGGGTGCAATGACAAGAAAGCAGCACCGAAACAAGCCGAGAATGTCGGAGTCGGTTCAGTGATACCACGTTCCGTACCAGCCAATTTAGCTGTAAATCCAGACAAGAAGTAGTATTGAGCCTGTTCCGGGTTCAGGATAGATACTGGAGGCAATACACCGAACGCATCAGCCGACAAGAAGATAACTTGTTTTGCGTGAGGACCTTTAGAAACCGGTTTAACGATGTTTTCGATGTGATAGATAGGATAAGAAACACGAGTGTTTTCAGTCACGCTCTTGTCAGTGAAATCAATCTTACCGTTAGCGTCAACAGTTACGTTTTCAAGTAAAGCGTCACGTTTGATAGCATTGTAGATATCTGGTTCGCTTTCTTTATCCAAGTTGATAACCTTAGCGTAGCAACCACCTTCGTAGTTGAATACACCTTCGTTATCCCATCCGTGTTCGTCGTCACCGATCAATTTACGTTTCGGGTCAGTAGACAAAGTAGTCTTACCTGTACCAGACAATCCGAAGAAGATAGCAGAGCTAGTTCCTTCCATATCAGTGTTAGCAGAGCAGTGCATAGAAGCGATACCACGAAGCGGGTTCATGTAGTTCATGATAGAGAACATACCTTTCTTCATTTCACCACCGTACCAAGTATTCAGGATTACTTGTTCTTTAGTCTTCAGGTTGAATACTGTAGCAGTTTCAGAGTTCAAGCCCAGTTCTTTGTAGTTGTCAACTTTTGCTTTAGAAGCGTTGAAACATACGAAATCAGGTTCTCCGTAGTTAGCAAGTTCTTCAGCAGTCGGGCGAATGAACATGTTAGTTACGAAATGAGCCTGCCAAGCTACTTCCATGATGAAACGTACTTTCATACGAGTAGCTTCGTTAGCACCACAGAAAGTATCAACAACGAACAAACGTTTGCCGGAAAGTTGTTTTACAGCTTTAGCTTTCAAGTCAGCCCAAGCTTCTTCAGTACATGGTTTGTTATCGTTTTTATATTCTTCGGAAGTCCACCATACAGAATCAGCAGAAGCTTCATTCTTAACGAAGAATTTATCTTTAGGAGAACGACCGGTGTAGATACCTGTCATTACATTCACAGCGCCTAATTCAGTAACTTGACCTTTTTCAAAGCCTTCCAGACTCGGTTTTGTTTCCTCAGCGAACAAAACATCATAAGACGGATTGTGCAAAATCTCAGTCACACCTGTGATGCCGTACTTGCTTAAATCTAAATTTGCCATTTTCTTTGAATTAATTAAAATTGGTATTTTGTTTTCTATCTCTTTTCACCTTAACACGGGGAACTTTGGATACCCCCTTGTAAATCCGGCTACAAAAGTAATACTTTCTTTGGAAAGGAAGAAGGTATTAGAGAAATTTTTCCCTAATTGAAACTCTTTTATAAATTCCTAACAATATCTGCAAACTGAATATTGCAATTTGAAAGATTATCGTTTACTTTGCAAGTCAGTATGCTAGCAATACTGTGAAAATGAGATTAAAATCTGATTAAAATATAATATGAAAGTAATTGATTTTGGCCAAACTAATTCGATTCTAAACCAGTACATATCCGAAATTAGAAATGTAGAAGTTCAGAACGACCGCCTGCGTTTCCGCCGTAACATCGAACGGATCGGAGAAATCATGGCTTATGAAATGAGTAAAGAATTTAAATACTCGGTAAAGAACATCCAGACACCACTGGGAATCGCTCCGGTCAGTACACCGGACAACAATTTAGTAATCAGTACGATCCTGCGTGCTGGTCTGCCTTTCCATCAAGGTTTCCTTAGCTATTTCGACGGGGCGGAGAATGCGTTTGTTTCCGCTTACCGCAAATATAAAGATACGCTAAAATTCGATATACATATAGAATATATCGCTTCTCCCCGCATTGATGACAAAACGCTGATTATCACCGACCCTATGCTGGCAACAGGAGGGAGTATGGAACTTAGTTACCAGGCAATGCTGACCAAAGGACACCCTGCCGAAATTCATGTTGCTTCGATTATCGCCAGCCAAAAGGCTATCGATCATATAAAGAATGTATTTCCTGAAGACAAGACAACAATCTGGTGCGCAGCCATCGATCCCGAACTCAACGAACATTCTTACATTGTTCCGGGACTGGGCGATGCAGGCGATCTTGCCTATGGTGAAAAAGAATAAACGTTTAAAGATTCTTGCGATATTGCTGCGGTGAAACCCCAACCTGCTTCTTAAAGAACGTACCGAAATAAGAAGCATTGGGGAAGCCGAAGGCATTTGAAATCTCCTGAATATCCTTCTGCGTATTTTTAAGCAATGAGATGCTCTTACGAATGATAGCTTTGAATACAAGTTCCTGCACGGTATATCCACAGATACTCTTAGAAACGGCAGAAAGATATTTAGGAGATAAACACAATTTATCCGCATAAAACTCAACACCCCGTTCCTGCATATAATATTTTTCGATTAACTGGATCAAATGAATAAAGACTTCGTTTTTGCGTCCTCCCACTTCCCGCCCGTCATTGACGAGTTTGCGATTATAAATAGAGCAAATCCTGTACGTCAATGCAAGTAGAAGTAATTTCTGCTCATAAAGTTTAAATGAATTTTCTTCCGACTGTAACACATTGTCCAATAAGGACATATACTTTACGATCTCTTCTTCCTCACCAGTAGACCAGACACAAGAAGGTTCTTCGGGAGTAAGGCGGGAATACATATACATGGAAACAACCAGATTCCCCATAATATCCCGGATCGGTTCTATCTGATAGATCAAAATCCGCACCTCCATGTCTTCCGACTCTTGCAAAACCTGAAACTCGCCGTCTTCGGGAATAAACAAACTTTCGCCTGCTCCTGCGAAATGCTTTTTCTGATTAAGCGAAAACTGGAAATTACCCTGGCGGCAAATAATCACCCCCAGCCCTTTCATTTGGAAAGGTTTCTTCAGTGAGGGTGGAAAATTTACAAATATCCCTTCAGAGCTACATATATTTTTCCCACTTAACAAATCGCGATCAAACTGCAATAAACGATCTTGTCCGCTATCCATCATACTAATATATTAACAGATCATTATCAAAAACGACGCTAAGTTAGCAATTTTCGTTTAGGATAAGGAACAACGAGCACAAATATCATACAAATTAACCCACCATAAATTGTCCATCCCGCCATCTCTTTGAGTGCAGAGAGCGTGGCCTGCACCTGAATACGCCCTTTGGTAGATATAGCAGCCATGTTACGGGCTTCCGTCTCACTCTTTCCCTGATATTTCATACCTTGTACCGTACCAAGGAAGGAAGTGGAAGCATCCGGATTAAGCAGGTCCACATTTTGCGCATAACGGGTTATATAGTGTTGTTGCCGCTCCTGCAAAACATTTGTATAAATTGCTCCGCCAATACTCGGTCCCACAACCATACGCACAGTAAGCATAATACAGATCCAGGTAGAAAGATATTTAAAAGGCATACGTTGATTGGCATAAGCAGCCGTCAGCGCATACAGAATCATCATGCCTGTGGCACGGATGATAACTGCATATTTCAGACGCTCGTAAACTCCTGCTGTCTGTACCTCGAAATACATGAAAACAGCTGATAAAGACAGGAAGAAGAATCCCATCGCAAACAGATACTTAAAATGTAACCCTTTACCTCCCAACACCATAGCAATCACGGCGCCAATAGCATAACCTACCATACACCAATTACCTAATGAAGCATTTTGCAGATTATCGAGATGCATCCCCACTCCTGCAAACACATTGACAAACATAGCACTGGAGTTTATCACCATCAATAATAAGTAAAGTAATGTTCCCATACGTATAGTACGCAGTTTGAACGCATCCAGCAAAACATAAGGCGACCGGCGCGTTACGTCCATATATAGAAAAATTCCCGCAAAAAGAATACTTACAGCTGTCGCCCAACGGATAGATTCGTCATCATACCAGTCGAGTACTTTTCCATAAACCAGCACATACGTGAGACAAGTCAGCGAGATGCAAAATGCAGTGACATTGCCGAACTTACGGAAATTAATAGGAAACCTTCCGGGAAACTTATAATTCGGCATGGTAATAAACAAGAGCAAAATAGAGATCAGGAGAATCCCCATCATAAAGTAATACACATATTTCCACTCATATTCAAAGGACAGCCAAGCCGTCAATGCTGTGCCCGACTGTCCTAGAATCATAAAAAACAGATAAACAGCCGGCTGACTCACACATCTTTCAATGTCCAATTTATTCCAACCAGCAGTATCTTTCGGCTCCAACCCCGGAGTAATATTGCGGGTAGCTTCCATTCCACCCGCATACCAAATGAGTGTGAACAGATTGACCATCATCAGTACCATACGCAAGAAACCCGTCAGAAGACTACAAAGCGCCAACAGAAAAACGCTGTCTGTCTTTGCACAGATATAACTGAATATATACATGAACGCAAACCCGACAATACACATCATCTTCTCCCGCCGCACACACACCAACTGATATAGGAAAGGAGCAAAGGCTGCCATACCAATAGAAGTAACAAAGTTGGCAAACTGGATATGCTCGGATATAATGCCAAGCCCGCTCATCATTTCGGTGCTATTCACCGAATAAACCCCACCTACCGTAAGAATCGGCAGAAAGAAAAATAACAGAATGATAATACCCAACGGTTTGGGCATCCAGCTATAGAAAGGATAATTTTTAGGATAAGAGGGCATTAATCTTTGATTTATGAATTATGATTTATGAATTATAGGTGCACGGTGGTTAGAGTTTGGCTTTCACTACTACCATCATGCCTGCTGCTAATCGTTCGTTGTCTTCTTTCGATAAATCGGTGAAGTCGATGCGTACGGGGATGCGCTGTTGGATCTTCACAAAGTTGCCTGCGGAGTTATCAGTCGGCACTAATGAATATTTGGAGCCGGTAGCTCCTGATATAGAGGTGACTTTGCCTTTAAACTCTTTATCGCTAATGGCATCTACTGTGACAAATACTTCCTGTCCGATATGCAGGTTCTCGATTTGTGTCTCTTTATAATTGGCAACGATCCATTTCTGGGTATCAGGAAGAATATAGGTAATGGTCTGCCCTGCCGAAATAAACTGTCCTTCCTCTAATGAGCGACGACCGAGTTTTCCGTCACAAGGAGCTATTACAACCGTATAGGAAAGATTCAACCGGGCCATTTCGAGCGCAGCTGTTGCTCTTTGAATAGCCGCTTCGGTATTCATGCGACGGTAGGACACTTCATCTACACCGGAAAGAGCTGCTTTTTTCTGCCTTTTCGTAGCTTCCAGCTTCTTACGCGTAGCTTCATAATCAGTGACAATCTGTTCAAGTTGGATAGGAGTAGCCGCATTTCGTTTCACAAGGTTCTCATATCGTTTCCGGTCTTTTTCCAGTTTCGCCAACCGTACTTCAATCTCGGCAATAGACGCATCGTAAACAGATGCTGTTGTCTGCGTGGTATTGAGTGTAGCATTGATGACGGTCGCACCAGCTTGCGCATCTTTCAAGGCAGCTTCAGCCTCCATTACGCGAATTTTATATTCACGATCATCCAGTACCAGCAAAGTATCTCCTTTATGTACCTCCTGATGTTCTGTAAAGTAGATTTTGTCAATGTAACCTGAAGCACGTAGATTGATAGGAGACACATATTGTTCTATTTGTGCATCGTTACTAGTCTCCGTCTGGCTATAATTCAAAAAAAGGCAGATCACTTCAATCACTCCCCAAACAATAATAGCCACTCCGAGAAGGCTGATAGCAATCTGCCAGCGACGAAGTTTCTTCATTTTTTTTGCTTTCTCCTCATGAGTAGCGGAAGGAAGGTTATTTTCCATTGTTTCCATATTTATGATTGTTATTTGCGTATTATTTGACTAATGATTCTATTTGTCCGGTTAGTTTAAGCAGCATCAGGTTAGTCACCCGATAGTTATAATGTGCGCTGATATAGTTGTTTTGAGCTTCGCTCATCTGCATTTCATCTTGCAGCACTTCTGTCATAGAAGCAATGCCTTCCCGGTAACGGTCGGAAGTGACTGCGTACACATCTTCGGCAAGCAAGTAGTTATCCTTCTGTTTCTTAAAGTTACGCTGATTGTTCATCAGGTCGTTCACAGCATTCAGATATTGAGTTTGCAAATTCTTCCGGGCATCTTCCCATGCCAGTCTTTTGTTCTCTATATCGATCATCGCCTTCTTTATTTTATAGGTTTTATCCAGTCCGTCGAAAATCGGAATACGCAAGGTTAGCCCCACTCCATAGGAACGAAACCATTGATTGGACGGACCGGAGTGGAACCAATGATAACCTTTATCCGTATATGCGGCATATCGCCAGCTGCCTGTCAGACTAAGAGAAGGGATATATCCATTAGTAATGATCTTCTTTTGTCGTTCCGCCAGTTGCACTTGCGATTGTGAGAGTTGAAGTTCATAGATATTTTCCGACAAGCCGGTCAGGGCTACCGTAGTAATGCTATCGGTATTTACCGGTGTCAGCGCGATTTCCTTTTCAGCCGGATAATCCATAATGTATTTCAGCATATTCAATTGCTGTTTCATCATTGCTTGTGCATTGTCATGTTGCACTTTCAGATTTTCCAAATTGATATTGACTCTTTTCAGATCGACTTCCATGGACATTCCATTATCGAAGAAAGCCTGTGTAATATCTCTCAATTCTTCCAGACGGGTGATATTTGCTTTTATCAGCATGATTTGTTCGGCCGTGACCTGTCCGAGATAATACATCTTACTGATTTGAAGAATAACATCTTCCCTAGCTTTTCCATAAGACAGACGACTGATTTCTTCCATCACTTTAGCTATGGACATAGAAGTATAAAGAGTCTGATTGAAAAGCGGCATCTGCATTTCCAGTCCTGCATTAGCAGAATGTTGCAATGTTTTCGTTATATTATAGGGAACTCCGTAAGATGAACCGTCTGTGACTGACACCGGAGGATCAAAATTGTTATTATAACCGGCTATCGCATTAATTTGCGGCAGCAGCTTTGAACGGTTTTCAGATACGCCATATTTACTTTTTTGTATTTCTTTACGTTTCCCTTCTAACGACAAGTTATTGTCAACACCAATGCGGAGACAATCCTCTAATGTCAGAATCTCTACCTCCTGTGTGTTCCCACGTAACACGAACAAGAAAAAAAAGGAAAAAATGAATAGTAGTCTTTTCATAACATAATGCTCTATTATTGGCTACAAATTTAGTAGCTTACAGCATAATAAGACTATCCACAAACTATTTGTTTATATTCATATTTTCCTTTTTCAATGAACAAACAATAAACAACTACTCTCATAAAACATCACACTTAATATGTTTCTATGAACAGCGTTTGTTTTTTCATATTTTTTTAGTGAATGTAAAATAAGGGCGGCGCTCTTTGTGAGGAGGAGTGCCGCCCTTATTTTATAACCTTACAATACATTATGAAGGTTAATGACTATTACATTTCGCTTAAGGCTTCTTCGCTATCTTGCTGCGCTGCATCAACGCAAAGATTATAACTCCGATCAACAACAAAGTCAGTGCCGCATAAGCAATACTTTCTGTAACCTGTATGCTTTGTGGATCAAACCACATTTCGATGGTATGTTCTCCTGCCGGTATATTTATCGCACGTAAGATATAATCTGCACGGGCAATATCGACAGGCTGACCGTCAATAGTCGCCTGCCATCCTGGATAATATATTTCGGAGAAGACAACAACTCCGTCTTTAGGAGTGGAAGCCTTGTAAACCAGACGATTCGGCTCGTAACTAGTCAACTGGATGGTAGATAGAGAATCTTTATATCCTTCTGTCACACCTTTCAATTGTTCTTTAAACTTCACATCCACTACGGCTGTTTCCGTTGGAAGAATATCATTCAAAGCATCGATTTCTTCATTTGCATTATTTACATACTGCACCTTGTCTACGAACCACGCATTGCCGTATGCATAAGGATTTACCACAGGAACAGCCTGCCCTTGCTCTCCGGCAGGGAAAATGAAGTATTTTGTATTCAGCATATTCAGTACACGGAATTTGGAAGCGTCTACACTGTCCATCTGTCCGCCGGCAGTAGCCACCGCCTGATAGGTTTCCTGCATTTCGGGCACGATATGATGATCGATCATTTCCTGATAGCGACGGAGCTTCGCTGCATGATAACCACCGACACTCTTATGCCAGTATGCCGTGTTGTTTTCATTAAACGTATTACCGGGGAAGCCTATAAAGTTCAACACACGATAATTTAAAGTAGTATCCTGAAGGATCATCTCATCCGCCTGTGTTTTAACAAACGCTTCTGTCTGTTTGGATTTCGGCACAAACTGTTCGTCATTCAAATAGCGTTTATTAATGCTCCACATATCTATCAAACATAAAAGCGCAATACCAGCCAATGTGAAAGAAGCTTTCAACTTCCGCTGTTGATATAAGAATAAAAACAGGCAACCAATCATTATAATAAAGAAACTGCGCCATGCGTCCGAAGCAATAATAGCTTCACGCATTTCAGTCAGGTTTGCCACAAACGGAGCCAAATGTTCGGCTGGAAGTGCTTGTTTCAAAGCAGCCATCTCTTGTGTCGTAATAAAACCGGAGAAGAAAGTACCCGGAGCGACAGCTAAAATCAACGCAACACCAGCAGTCAGTACCAAAGTGGCAATCACCCCTCCACGGTTCTCTTTCAACTTCAAAGTATCCGGTTTGCTCAAAATCTCTTTCAAAGCAAAAATCGCCAACAAAGGAATGGTAAATTCAGCAATCACCAGAATGGAAGATACAGCACGGAACTTATTGTACATCGGGACGTAATCGATAAAGAAGTCCGTCAATCCCATGAAATTCTTTCCCCATGAAAGCAGAATCGAGAAGATAGTAGCTCCTAGCAATGCCCATTTCAGAGGACCTTTCACTATGAAACAACCCAATACGAACAGGAACATCACAAATGCCCCGACATATACAGGACCGGCTGTCCACGGTTGCTCACCGAAATATTGCGGCAACTGCGAATAAATACCACTATACATTGGATTGGCCTTTGCCATAGCAACTTCGCTTTGCGACATCGTAGACCCTGATCCTCCTCCTTTTACGTTTGGAACCAGTAACGTCAATGTCTCGCCGATACCATAACTCCAGTTGGTTATGTAGTCACGGTCCAACCCGCTACTTGTCTGGCTGGCCGCAGCGCCCTCCTGCTTCAATTCGCTCTTGCCGCGCATCGTCTCCTTACTATATTCATAAGTATGATACAGATTGGAGATATTGATACAAACTCCTACCACGGCAGCCAATGCCAAAATTGCGCTGGCCTTGAAGAAATGGGGCAGTTCTTTCTTTTTATAAGCATCTTCAAAGTACGCTCCCACAAAAAACAGAATCACAAACATGAAATAATAGCTCATCTGAATGTGATTCGACTGAATCTGAAGGGCGATGAACAACGCTGTAATAATTCCGCCCAACAAGTATTTCTTCCGGTAAGCCAGAACGACACCCGCAATCGTAGGTGGAATATAAGCCAACGTCACAAACTTCCAAATGTGCCCTGCCGGTATCAGAATGAAGAAATAGGAAGAAAATGCCCATATCACTCCGCCCAATCCTGCCAGCCAGGCTGATATTCCGAAGGCCCGCAAAAGGATATAGAATCCGAGCATCATAATAAAAGTCAGCACTACATAATCCGGAAGAAAGAGGCGATAAACCTTCTCCACCCCTTTCAGGGACGTTGTCGAGTCGTAACTCGGAGACATCTGATAGGTAGGCATACCTCCAAAAATCGAATTCGTCCAGCGCGTACGTTCTCCGGTACGTTCGAGATACTCTTTCGATTCTTGTCCCGCGCCGACTCCGGCAGCCGTGTCATGCTGAAACAAGATACGACCTTCAATATCAGCCGGAAAAAAATAGGCGAAAGAAAGAATGATAAAAGCCAGAATGGCTATTAAGTCGGGAAGAAACTTTTTCATTTACAATGACACGATTTACTATTTACGATTGAAGTTTGAATATAAAATAAATTACGATCTGACAATCCAATATTTACAATTGATAACAGTAGAATACCGATCTCCCACATTTATCAATCGCAAATAGTAAATCGTCAAATCGTAAATCAAATTAGTATCTATAATGATCTGCTTTATAAGGTCCGTCCACTGACACACCAATATAGGCAGCCTGTTCAGGAGTCAACTTAGTCAATTTCACGCCGATCTTTTCAAGATGCAGGCGGGCAACTTCTTCGTCCAGATGCTTCGGCAAGCGATATACATTGATATCATATTTCTTGTTAAACAGTTCCATCTGTGCCAATGTCTGATTGGTAAATGAATTACTCATCACAAATGACGGATGACCGGTTGCACATCCCAAATTTACCAAACGACCGTCAGCAAGCAAAATGATGCTGTGGCCATCCGGGAAATAATAACGGTCTACTTGTGGTTTGATGTTCACACATTTGATACCCGGATAATGTTTCAAGGCATCCACCTGAATTTCATTATCGAAATGACCAATGTTGCAAACGATAGACTGATCTTTCATTTTCTCCATGTGGTCGATACGGATAATATCGATATTACCTGTGGTAGTCACAAAAATATTGCCTTCCATGCAAGCTTCTTCCATAGTCACCACTTCAAAGCCTTCCATGGCAGCCTGCAATGCACAGATCGGGTCTACTTCCGTCACGAGTACCCGCGCTCCGTAAGAACGCATAGAATGAGAACAGCCCTTACCCACATCACCATAACCACATACTACCACCACTTTTCCGGCAATCATTACATCCGTTGCACGCTTGATACCATCAGCCAGCGATTCGCGGCAGCCATACAGGTTGTCAAACTTAGATTTTGTGACCGAATCATTCACATTGAATGCCGGGAACAACAGTTTGCCTTCTTCCTGCATCTGATACAAACGGTGTACGCCTGTCGTAGTTTCTTCAGACACGCCACGCATTTCTTCCGCTACACGATGCCAGCGAGTACTGTCTTCCGCCAACACTTTCTTCAAGATTGCATTCAGTTCTATTTCGTCCTCTGCATGTACTTCTTTATCCAATACGGCAGCATTATTCTCTGCATCATAACCTACGTGAATCATCATCGTAGCGTCACCGCCATCATCTACAATCACATTCGGTCCTTTACCACCTGCAAAGCTCAATGCTTGCAATGTACACCACCAATAATCAGCAAGAGTCTCCCCCTTCCATGCAAACACAGGCACACCCGTAGCAGCAATTGCAGCCGCCGCATGATCCTGCGTTGAATATATATTACAAGAGCACCAACGTACTTCAGCTCCTAAAGCCACTAACGTTTCAATCAGCACAGCCGTCTGAATGGTCATGTGCAACGATCCCATAATGCGGGCACCTTTTAACGGTTTGGATTCTCCATACTTTTCGCGAAGAGCCATCAGGCCGGGCATTTCTTTTTCTGCCAAATCGATTTCCTTGCGTCCGAAATCAGCAAGCGTAATATCTGCCACCTTATAGGGCAGAGTAGAGAATAATTCTGTAGACATATTGTAAATCATTTATATATAATGAATGCAAAGATAGAACATTCTGATTAGTAGGGCAAAAGCTATCCGTTTTTTTTATATTATAATAACTTGGGAGACAATCCGCGTCTCGGAATATTGTCTTATATTTGCAACAGATAAAACAAATTCTACAATATTCTAATGAATAACAATAAATCTTCTATGAGACATTACGAGGGCAAAACGAAGGAGGAACTTTTAAAAATAATCGAACAATTAGAAGAGAAGATAGATTTTCTTTCCTCCCATCTTTCGCCTCCTTCCCAAGAGCGTTTTCGCGATAAATACAGCACCCGGATATTGGATGCCCTCCCCGATATGCTCACCGTCTTCGACCATGATGCCAATATTATAGAGCTTGCTTCTTCGCCGGCAACCAACCACGTAGAAGGTATCAATGCCAGTAATATCACCACCACTAACGTAAAAGATATTCTGCCGGAAGAAGCTTATGAGAGTGTCCGCAAGAATATGGATAAAGTGATCCTCACGGGAGAAAGTTCCACAGCCAGACATGACCTGATGTTGGACGGTGTTTTACATCACTACGAAAACCGCATCTTTCCGTTGGATAATAAATATCTGTTGTGTATGTGCCGTGATATATCCCAACAATGGGAAGCAGAACAGACGAACGCGCAACAACAGAAAGAGTTGAAGGCCGCCAGAGTCAAGGCAGAAGAGTCGGATCGGCTGAAATCTGCTTTTCTTGCAAACATGAGCCATGAAATACGCACTCCGCTCAATGCGATTGTCGGATTCTCCAAACTAATCACTTTCGCAACATCTACGGAAGAGAAGAATCAATATGCGGAAATCATCGAACGAAATTCGGAAATGTTACTGAATCTATTCAACGATATTCTGGATCTGTCCTCACTGGAGGCCGACTCTTTAAAATTCAACATCCGTCCGATCAAGTTAACAGATATCTGTCTGCAACTGAAGCAACAGTTTTGCCATAAGACGCAAAACGGAGTCAAACTTATTTTAGATGATGTAGATGCGGACATGTATGCCTCCGGTGACTGGAATCGTATTATACAAATTATAAGTAACTTACTTAGTAACGCCACAAAGTTTACCCCCAAAGGAGAAATCCATTTCGGGTATCGGGAAAAAGAGGATTTTGTAGAGTTCTACGTGAAAGATAGCGGCATCGGTATTCCGGCAGAAAGAGTTGCCACTATTTTCCGCCGCTTTGGAAAGGTCAACGATTTTGTTCAGGGAACCGGATTGGGGCTGACTCTTTGCAGAATGTTAGTAGAAAAAATGGGAGGACGTATCTGGCTGCGCTCCCAGGAGGGGCAGGGAAGCAGGTTCTATTTCACTCTCCCTTTGATTCGCCAATAAATGTGTCAGTCGAGGTTACAAATACCTGTATCCGAGGATGACACTTATATGACTATTTACAATTAGATACAGAAAACGCGGCCTGTCGATGACAAAGCCGCGTTTTCTGTATTATCTATATTTGAAAAATATTTCTTTATTTCTTAGCAACCGGGGCACTAAGCATTTCTTTGTATTTCACCGGATCATTCAGTATTTTCATCGCTTCCTTCAAACCGTCATCATCCTTCAACTGCTGGATGATATTACCCCGTTGATAATAGTAACGTTTGATAATTTCAGTAGCAATCATTTTCTTTATGTCGGTAGAGAAATAATCCAAGTCACGGTCGAGATTATGGTTCAACTTCTTCTCTAGCACTTTGAATTCCTCTGAAGCGTCATCCATATATCCTTCAAACTCGGCAGCTTCTTTCAACGTTTTCAGAATCTTCTCACTCTGTTGGTCATACTTGAAGTCGGCTTTCTTCACCAATGCTTTAAAATCATTATAATCAGCATCTGTCACCTCAAACTTCTCCGGAGCAACGATAGTGGGATGTTTCAAACAATACTGCGTTGCATAATCGAAGATTAGATTATCACGTACCAAATAGAAAAGGATATTCGGTAATTTCTCTTGTTTGATCGTAATATCCGGCATTACACCACCTCCATCACGGACTTCACGTCCGGCAGCCGTATAGAATACCTTAGTTAAACTGTCGGGAATAGTGCCGACACTTCCGTCTTCATTGCGATGTTTGTAATCAATAGCCTGCACGCAACGGCCGCTCGGAATATAATATTTGGAGGTAGTCACTTTCATCGTTCCGCCATAAGGCAAAGAACGGGGAACCTGTACCAGCCCTTTTCCAAAAGTACGGTTACCAACGATCACAGCACGGTCGAGATCCTGCAAAGAACCTGATAAGATTTCAGAAGCAGAAGCCGTTCCGCTATTTACCAGTACGGCAATCGGAATATCCAAATCCAACGGTTCGCGCAACGTTTTATAAGTGTTACTGGCCTGTTTGATTTTTCCTTTGGTCGTCACAATCACTTTTCCACGCGGCAAGAAATAATTCGCAATTTCTACTGCTTCATCCAACAGTCCGCCGCCATTACTACGAAGGTCTATCACCAATGAAGTAGCTCCCTGTTTCTTCAAATCCAGAAACGCTTTCTTAAATTCTTTGGAAGGATTGCCGGAAAAAGTACTAAGGCCGATGTAACCTATATTGTTATCCAATACGGCAGTATAAGGTATTGCCGGATTCTGAATAGACTCACGCACAATTGTGAACTCCATCGGCGTACGTCCGCCTTTCACATTCGGACGCTCAATCTTCAACTTAAAACTGGTCCCTGCCTGCCCACGCAACATCTGGCTGACTTCCGCATTATTCTTACCGGCAAGGTCTTTTCCGTCAATCTCCATCAGGATATCTCCCGCTTTCAGTCCGGCTTTTGCAGCAGGTGTTCCCTCAAAAGGTTCAGAAATCATCGAACGCTTTAGTTTCGTATTATAAGCAATGTAAGAACCTATACCACCGAATGATCCTTTAATCATCTGTTCCAACTCACTCTGATCTTCTTCCGGATAATATTCCGTATAAGGGTCCAAGGTGTAAAGCATATTATCGATCCCTTCCCGAATCGTTTTATTCGGATCGATGGTATCTACATAGAACATATCCAGTTCTTTCACAATCGCGTTAAATATATCCAGATTCTTTGCAATCTGGAAATTACGGTCGTCTCCGCTCTTGAAACTAAAGAAAGCAACTGTGGCTATCACCGCTACTGCAACAATAGCTATTCGCCTGTTCAGCAATTTTTTCATACCTCTTTTTAATCTAAATGAGTCGTAAAAGTAGCTTAATCCTTTGTTATTCTGCCAGAATCCTGTTAATATTTAACTTAATTTCATCCCAGCGTTCCTGTGGCATCGTTGTTCCGATTACCTGAATAACATTTCCCGAGAGAATAGAACCTATTTTTGCACATTTATCCAACGAGTATCCACAGGTCAATCCATATAAGAATCCGGAAGCGAAATAGTCACCAGCACCGGTAGTATCCACCACTTTCTGAACCGGAATGGCCGAAACCTTTATTTCCTCTGTTCCTTTGCGGATATAAGAACCGCTTGCTCCGACTTTTACAATAGCAATACTGCATTTCTTGGCAATCACTCCCAAAGCTTCCTCCGGCTCCTTGCCGGTAAAGGCTTTCGCTTCTTCTTCGTTTGCAAAGACGATGTCGACATATTTGTTTATTAATAAAGAGAAGAACTCCAGATCATTGGCCACAATATTATAACTAGCCATATCCAGACAAATCTGCAAACCTGCTTCCTTAGCCAGTTCAATGGCATGAAGAATCATTTCATGATCCTGAACGAGGTAGCCTTCTATAAATAGGTACGCGTAACCTTTAAACATATCCAGCGTCAGTTCTTCCGCTCTCAAAGAAGCGGCTGCTCCCAGATAGGTTCCGAAAGTGCGCTCTCCATCCGGTGAAATAAAAGTGGATGCCACACCGGAAGGTAGTCGGTCCGAGTTCAATAATTTGTCTTCAATCTTATTTTTCTGCAGATTTTCACGAAAAAATTCTCCATAATTATCATTTCCCACTTTTCCGATAAATCCTGTTCCAGCCCCCAAACAAGCCAGTCCGAGGATGGCATTTCCTGCCGATCCGCCTGTTGCCAAGTGGGTTTTCATCTGTGAAAATTTTGTGTTAATCTGCTGTAACTTAGCGTCATCGATGAGCTGCATGCTTCCTTTGGGTAAACCCATTTCATCCAAAAGAGTATCATCTTTCAGGGTTGCGAGTACGTCTACCAGGGCGTTGCCCAATCCTATTATTTTGTCCATTCCTAATATTTTTTTTGCAAAGATATTGCATATTTCAAAAAAACCTAGTACTTTTGCATCGCAATTGAGAAAAACATTCTTCCTTAGCTCAGTCGGTTAGAGCATCTGACTGTTAATCAGAGGGTCCTTGGTTCAAGTCCAAGAGGAAGAGCAAAGTTGAAAATCTTGATTGCAAACATTCTTCCTTAGCTCAGTCGGTTAGAGCATCTGACTGTTAATCAGAGGGTCCTTGGTTCAAGTCCAAGAGGAAGAGCAAAAAAAGAGGTAAATCAGAAGATTTATCTCTTTTTCTATTTTTCGGATCCAATGTTTTTCGGAGCATGACGGAATCCTGGGATGGATAGATCAGTTCGAAAACTTGGGAGATTTGATTCAGGGCAATCACATTCTTAAAATAGATTCATTCCCGTACAGTAATGCGCTGTTTCAGCCTATTCTAACAAGGGTATATTCTCACTGCAATGAGAAAAAGTTCTCATTACAGTGAGTATTTCTTCTCATCCCTATGAGTATTTTTTCTCATAGGGATAAGTATAGTTGAGAATGTTTACGGAAGTTTTTTTTGAATTATAATTGTATGAGTTTACCTCATTTCCGCACCGTTTGGAATCAATTACCACTAATGATTTTATTAGTTATTTTTAAGCGATCCTTTACCTATTAATAGTTATTTCATTGCCTAAGGAGTTTTCGTTTGACAATTGTTAAGCGATAGTTCAACATCTGTCAAGCGTTCGTTCAACAACTGTCAAACGATAATTCGTTAGGCAATTGAAAAAATAATATAAGCAAGAGAAAGAGATAAAAGCTGCATATTGACGAGTTATTGTCAGCGATAGTATTTTGGGTTATTTCCGTACCGAAACAAGCTAAATGCTAATTTAGAGTTCACCACGGATTACACAGATTCACACAGATTATTTTCATTTTCGTTGAATACCCATAGTGAATTAGGGTACTGATATACATATTTATTCCACCATTGCCAACGTCAATATACTAATCCGTATTTCCTCCATATCTACTAGGCAGGAAGCACATGCCAGAGTAGTAGAGCCGGTAGTCAACACATCGTCAACTATCAATATGTGTTTACCTGCAAGTGTTTCGGGATGCTGAAGCTCGAAGATACCTTCCACATTATCCCGACGTTCAAATACAGATTTGCGCGTTTGCGTTTCCGTATTTTTCTTACGTAATATAGATTCTGTATCGATGGGTATTCCTGTTACAGCAGCAATACCACGGGCAATCCACTCACTCTGATTATAACCACGGATTTGCTGTTTTTTCTTATGAAGCGGTATGGGGATTATCACATCAATTCCCTGAAAAAAATTGGAAGATAAAAGCTCGGCAGCCATGTATCGCCCCATAATTGCGCCTATTTCCTTTTGTCCACCATATTTCAACCGATGAAGAATCAAGCGGAAGTCACTTCCTTTCTCATAAAAGAAAAAAGAAGTAGCCCGTTCCAAAGGGATTTGTCCCCAGAAAAGCCGTTCTACCGGATTATCTTTTCGAAGATGATAATTAGTACGGGGTAGATTGATATTACATACTGTACAGATACATTCTTCACCCTTTGCTAACGGTCGGCCGCAAACAACGCAGCAACGGGGAAATAGCAAAGATAAGAAGGAACTAAGCCAGTCTTTGATAAGAAGTGTGTGTTTCATAATAATAGAAATTTAAAGTTGCAATAGCACCTACATATTGCAACTACATATTCAATGGAGGAACTTCTAACAGGAGTTTCTGAAAGACAGGATGAAGATTTCCATTCGTTGCAATAATATGATGTCCTTCTATGAAATGATCCTCACCATAAAAGTCAGTCACCTTTCCTCCCGCCTCCTGAACAATCAGTGCCGCTGCAGAATAATCCCATTTTCCGAGAAATGCTTCCATCCATGCATCAAAACGTCCAATAGCCACATAGCAGATTGCGGCAGCAGCCGAGCCATTCATGCGAATGCCTCCCACTACCCCATAAAGCTGATCGATCAGATGAAGAGCAGTCTGTTTATATTGCAGATGATTATAAGGTAATTCTGTAATGACAAATGCATCTTTGATGTCCTCAACGTTCGACACATGAATTTCTTCGCCATTCATAAACGCTTTTCCGCCTTTCCAGGCATAGAAACATTCATCCCGGCAAACTTCATAAACGACACCTAAAAGAAGTTCGGTACGGCTACGTAAAGCGATGGACACACAATAAGGAGCCTCATCATGAATATAATTCGTGGTTCCATCCAAGGGGTCAATCACCCAACAGTAGGGTTCATCTTGATAAGTGGCAGAGCCTTCTTCTGTTATGAATCCCGCTTCAGGCAGTAAAGCAGTAAGGGCTTTCACCACACGCACTTCAGATTCTTTATCCACATAAGACACATAATCGTGTGCATGTTTTTCCACCACACGTTCACGACGGAAGTTCTTTCGTTCTTCTTTCAAAAAAGATCCAACTTCTGTAGCAATCCGGCATACATCAGCTGTAAGTTGTTTTAAATCTAACATTCTATCTTTCATAATTTAGGCAATCCGCAAATCAATGCCAAAATTATTACTTTTTTTGATAGAAATAAGAGTTTTCCCGGAAAAAGATAGGTAATTCCAAGGTATACTCTATTGAATTACTTTTGCACAGTAAATCTATATTCCGTAACGGAATAATATTTCTCATGAGGACGCAACACACAGGATGGAAATTCAGGATGATGTGGCGTGTCCGGATGATGGATGGTTTCCAATATCAGACCACCATATTTCTGTTGTGGGCCACCTTTGGCCACAATCTTTTCTGAAAGCCCGATACCAGTATAGATCAACAAGCCGGGCTCTGTAGTGTAAGTTTCTAATTGACGGCCACTTTGAGGTTCCGTGACAGTTGCAGCATAACGCAAATCTCCGTTATAATCACGAAGTATCCAGTTAGCCGAATAACCACCCATAAGTTTCATGTGCTCATTAGGAGAGGTGACACGTTCTGCAAAGCTATGAGGAGTGCGAAAATCTAAAGGTCCTCCCACTACTGATTCAACCGAAAACGGCACATACCACGGAGTATTTACCGTAACTGAATCCGCATTAATTTGTACGATATGATTTAAAACCGAACCTCCGTCATAACCCTGAAGGTTAAAATAGCAATGTTGCGACATATTAACGATAGTCGGCTGATCGGTAACTGCCTCATATTCTATACGCCAAGTATTGTCCGGAGTCCAGTAATAAGTGACTTTACAGTCCAAATTACCAGGATATCCCTCCTCTCCGTCAAGACTGCAACGAGTAAAAACAATGCCAAGCGTATCAGAACAATTGACCGGCATCGCTTTCCACATGACACGATCAAATCCCTTCACACCGCCGTGCAAATGCCCGGGATGTCCGTTTGGAGATTCATTGCACGAAAGTTGATACCGAACAGAATCAATCATAAAATCCCCACCGGCAATACGGTTAGCATAACGTCCTAATAAAGCCCCGAAAAACCGCTCGGCTCCAGTCTCATAATCCTTTAGGTTTTCATATCCAAGCACTACATCTGCCATTTTTCCTTCCCGGTCCGGCACCATAATATTTGTCACACGACACCCATAGTCAATGACCTTGAATTGAGCTCCTGAAGCATTAGTCAGGATATATTGAGTAACGGTATCACCACCTTGAGTAACACCATAAAATGCTGTTTTCACTCCAGGAATGACCTCACATTCCGCACAAGCACTAACAAGTACGGCTAAATACAAACAAGCAAAAAATCTATTCATCTGACATTCAATAGTAAAGAATAAATATTTTATCGAATAAACAGCCACAAAAATGCAAATGCAGAAGAAGATAAGATCTCTCTTATTCGTTTGAGCGCAATGCTTATTTGTGTCTCTACTGTTTTTACAGAAATCCCGAGACGTTCGGCAATCTGCCTATAAGAAAGTCCCTCCTTCCGGCTCAAGGAAAATATCTCCCTACATCTCTCCGGAAGCTGTTCAATTGCCCGATTCACCACTTTTGTCAAGGCATCAATGTCAAAACAATCTTTATATTTCCTTTCTTCCAGTTGCTGGTTAAACCAATTCTCTAACAACTGATGCCTGTTTTCCTCATCACGAAGATAGTTTAATACCCGATTTTTGGCAGCCCGGAAAAGATAGGTTTTTATATAGGTTATTTCAATACAATCTTTATTCTCCCATAGTTTGAGAAACACCTCCTGAATAATATCTTCTATGACTGCTACATCATGCGTATAGAAGTTGAGAAAACAACAAAGTTGTTCATAGTATGTATCGTAATAATTTCGAAAGGCTTGAATATCCATCGTTCCCGGAATTGTGTTTATCAGTCTCACAAATCTACAAAAAATAATCTTCTTTCGGAATATATTTTCGTAAAGAGAACCATACCTTCAAAACACTTTCTAATACTAAAACCGAAATTACATTAATTGCACTAAACAAAGATGCTGATAATGAAGCGGATCATACAGATTCTTTCTAAATATAAATCTGTATGAATCCGCGTCCAAATGAGCTTTACAAGATCGTTCAGAATTGTCTTTCTGCAAAAATATTCAGAGCATAAGGATCACTCACCGCTGCCTGCTCAATATATTTCTGTGCCAGCTTCGTATCACCGGTGTAGCGATAAGCCAGCGCTAGTAAATAACTATAATAAGCACTCCTTTGCTGTACGGCACGATCGCAGAAACTTATAAAGAAAGGAGTAGTGGCAAAATAACCCGCATCAACAGTCTTCATGCCTTCTTTCCAATCTTGCAGTTTATAATTGATGAGCATATCCCCCTTGAAAGGCATACCGGTTTCACGATAACAAAGTGCCTGATAAAATGGCAATTCCGGTAAGTTCATATTACTAAAATAATCTACCTCAATACCCGTTATAAAATCAAAATTCTCATTGGCCTTGTCTTCCTGCCCCAAAGATTTCAAACAGATTGCTTCATAATATTTAAATGGAACCAATCTAACGATATTCCACAAACCTGCTCCCAGATTTTGAGGCAGAGTTTGCGCAGCCTTAAAACAATCAACCGCTTCTTGCATTTTATTTTCTTTCATTAATCTACGCCCTTTCAGGAAATAAGCAAACATATACTGTTCTGCTACGGCATGTTCTCCACCTTCAGCCGGGACAAAGTTACGTCCCCTAAGAAGTTCTATTGCCTTATCCTCCTGTCCTGCCATGTTATAAGCTCGTGCCCATTCAAGCATAATATCATCGCGGCTAATTACAGACTTATGATTATTCAGGAAAGAAATACGTTCAATAGGAGCAACTCCTAACTTACCCATTACATAGACCGTTTCAAAAATCAACTGTTCGTCATTCGGCTTCAAGGATAATGCCTGCTTCAATAAGGGTAACACTTCATTTTTACGATCCATGTGTGAATAGTAAGCGACAGCCAGATTTCGTGCAGCACGATAATCAGTACCGGACAAGCCTTCCCAAAGAGCGACTGCCTTCTCATAATGTCCTTTGGCGTAAAGGGCACATCCCAACAGCAACTGCGCCTTCCGACTTCCCTGTTTTGCCCAATGAGACAAACTGTTCATTTCAATTCGCCGACTTGGGAAAGCAATCCCCTCCGTTGCCGAATCATTCGGAGAACCGCCTTTTATATCTGCATATATGGCAGACAGACTAAAAATCAGAGGTTCGTGTGTTTGCAACATCTCTATCAGGGAAACAGCCTCTTTCTGCAGATTAGCGACAAGCAAAGTTTCTATAAGATCGAGACATACCTGATTCTTATCCGTCCGTATCTTTTCCATAAAATCCCGGGCACTAACTTTACCGGTCAACACACCGAAATAACGTGCCAAATGATTAAGTTTATCATTCGCTTCTACAGACAAATATTGACGTTCCGATGCTTTTTTATCTCCCTGCAAATAAGAAGCATATATCATCAACGCATTGGCTACAGCATTATCTTTATGATAAGTAATGGCAGTAGTAAGATGTTGAACAGCCTTGTCATACTCCAGCTTACGTATGTCAAGCATAGCCGCATAAGTCATGGCTGAAGAAACATAAGCACTGCTCCATGCCGCTTTCCGGAAATAATCATAGGATTTCTCCTGCTCATCGAGCGCTAAATAAACATGCCCTAACAAATAGTACAGTTTCCCATTTTCAAGACGCGTATTGAACCGTGTCAACACTTTTTCCGCCCTCAAAAGATATTCCAAAGCCTCACTGTAAAAAGCATTGCGTAATTTTGCTTCTCCTAAAGCGATCAATGCAGGAGCAAAATTCGGATCACGTTCAAGAGCTTCTTTATAATAGCTCTCTCCTTTAGTGGCAGGATCACGGTATTGGTCCACATGCAAACCTTCAAGATACAACAAATGCGGACTTTCAACCTTTTTGATATTCGGCATATCCTGTGTTGTATGAGGAATATTAAAAGTATCGTGTTTCTTCACTGTATAAGACATTAAAACAGTTCCGTCATTAGCGGTGACATCTATTGAATATCCCAACTTCATTCTTACATCCGCAGGTAGCATATATTCTTCTCTGGCTTTAACCGTAGCTTTTCCTGAATACAAAATCTGATTATCACCTTTGACCGTAATCTTCACATTACGAGTCTTGTTCAGTTGCACTTTAATCGTATCCTTGACGTATATAGCTCCTGTCGTGTTCGCAAAATCCGGAACCCCGATTTCTCCGATCGGGAACCAATATTGCGAGAAGGTTTTAGTCTCCATCGGTTCAAGCCATGTAAAGTCCGGCTGATTGTCAGAATAACTGCCTGCCATTAACTCACAATAGGCTCCATCTGTATCTGTGAGAGCATTTTCCCAAGACTGGGACAACTGATTGTAAGCCCATGTGAACATTTTCTTACCGGGTGACACATGATGATCTCCGATGTGTACAACCCCGCATTTCCTGCCCGTATCATAACCGCCAAAGAAATCATACTGTGATGCCGCACTAAAATAAGAGGTAGGCTGAATCGTATTCTTATGTTTGCTTATATCAACTGCACCGTCATAACGAATACCATTAAATATCCCCGCCGCATTTGTTGCAACCGGATAAGTGGTAACCGAACGTTTGTAATGGAAAAACACATGGCTTACATCGTGCGGAAAGAATATCTCATAATTCTTATTCGAAGGTACCGCCACATTCTCCCACCATAAAAACGAATGTCTTAATGGTGTGATATTCGACAACTTGACTCTCGTTTCAAAGATAGACTCACCAGGATTAAGCACAATACCAACCATGCCTTTCATCCGGTCTGTCGGATCATGTTCCGAAACCCAAACAATCACTCCTCCGCCCGGCAGTTTTTCTATCTCATAATCAGTAGGCATAAAAGACGAAGCCCGATGATGAAAAGGCCAGTTAAACTCCAGTCCACCGGAAATCCATGACCCCAATGCACCGATAAGAGCAGGTTTTATGACATGGTTCTTATAGAAAAAATCATATCCATTCGTTTTATCTTTGGCAGCATATATCTTACCACCAATTTCCGGCAATATTTGAAGTTCCAAATATTCATTCTCCAATTTGATTAGTGTATATTCCTTATCCACTTTTTGTTCCCGATTCACTTTCAGAACGATTTTATTAGGATAAGGATTGCCACTCGAGCGTTGGTGTACCCGGTTTTCAGCAAACATCGGCAGTTCTTCACGTTCGGGTTCTGTGTATGTCGGAATACTGACTTTACTTACAGACACCTTGACCGATTGCGCTTTCGCGCTTGTAGTAAGAAACAAAATCAGAAATAAAATATTGAAATATTTCATGAATGCATGTATTATTATGATTAAAAAATATCTTTCATTTTACTCTATCCTGACACAACGGACAGATGCTGCCGAAGCACGGTCCAGACCTGTAAAATTAAGATTTGCATTATTATAATAGAAGTAATAAGCTCCTGTTGTCCCCGGATTACTAGTCCATTGATACCCCCGATATTCCTGATAAGCAATTTTATTAGCTCCCCTATCCAGATAGCCTCCTGTCGGGAAGTAAGAAGTTTGCGAACCATCAATCACAAACAGATGCCCGTAATTATTATCACATTCTGTTTTTGAAGTAAAGATAAATCCCTGATAGCAATTCTGATCGGGCACACAATAACCTTCCGGACAGGGGTCATACACTGTCTTTACATTCTTAGTCAAACCGTCTGAATTTCCCCACAGTCCGTTATTCCGCCATTCATTATGCCAGTCATTCGCAGAAAAGATTCTTGTATCAGGATTGGAGATAGTATAACTCACAGTTCCTACTTCGGCAGAAGTGGTTGCATTGGCAGTTAATTCCTTATCACTCACAGTCGTCGCACTCGAACGGACAATATCAAGCGGACGCGGGAACGGATCTTTACGCCCCCACTGATACCACGCACCATAAGCATTCTGATCTTTAGGAGTAACAGAAGTTGCACCCAAATTACGATCCATCATTTTGAATGTTCCCCGTTCCTCATTAATATAGGTAAGATCCGATGCTTCAGTCACCCAAATATGAAAAGACCATACGTTCTTGCCCGATGCATCTCGAATAGCCACAAGGGCATTTCCTTTCACGCCGCTTACAGGAACTTTTAAAGTAGTTCCCTCCAATGCAGGGACAGCAGAAAGAACATCTCCCGATGAAGACGAATTCGTTTGTGTCCACAAAACAGTTGCAGACACAGCCTTATCTACTAATTCCCCATTGATATTCACCCTCGGACGATTTTCATAAGTATAATCTCCTGCCAATGAATAATAAGGTGTAACATCTATTTCAAGTGTTCCTGCAGATGCCGTACGATAACAGTTTGCCTTACCATAATACAATGTCACCGGCAATAATTCCATCGGTTTGACAACTCCGGCTTCAATAGTGAAAGCACCCGGAGTCGCTTGTTCGTAAATCCGTCCGGCAGCATCCGTTATGACGAAAGTCAACCCTTTGGTATAATTTACCGCAGGAAGAAATAAAACAAAGTCTGTATGAGCCGATGGATTATTATCTGCAGAAAGAGGTACGCTTGTATCACAAGTAACCAATGCAGTAGCCGCAGCAGAAGGAGTGGAAGACTTCCGAAGTGATACGATTCCATCCGCTACATTAACATCAGCTATACCCGACACCTGTTCTCCGTCATTACCGCGTACAGCTACAGACTTAACGTTAATTCCCATTAACTGATAATCAGTCAGTTGTATCCGTACTCCACCACACAGATTCTTAAAAGAGAAGGCTTCACCATCAGAGGCTGCCGCCATCGGCAAAGATGATATTTCACTATCGGCATTAAATGCACCCATCCATTTCTGTCCGGCAAGTGCCGAAAAGTCAACAGCAAGTGTCGTACCTTCAAGTTGGCTGCCTGACGCAGCCGACGCCGGATAAACAGCATATCGGATGGCATCATCTACAGAAGTGTCCACCGGGTCAAAAACAGCGGTACGAACACTACTGGCAGTAGTAGTATAAACAGCTCCATTCGGTGTTGAAGTGCCAAACAGCCGTATCTCATCATTTTGGGTCCAAACCACATTCATGGATGCATTAAGCGACGTGCGTGTTGTGGCAGTAACAGCACAAATGGCCGTAATGGATTTTTCTCCTCCTTTTACGGCCGGTTCCGGAGAAAACGCCTCGTCATCAGTTTGCACACAACTACCCAATGATAAACCAATTACCAGAAGAATCAGGATTTTATTTTTTTTCATGGTCTCGCAAATTTAAAATGTTATCATTATTTCCATGTACCTTCCGTATCGCCATTATTCCAGGACGGTCCGGTACCGGTATCTCCTTCCCCCGGGAGAGGTTCAGGATCCGTAGCAGCTTTCAAAACGATTGGTAACCATTTCTCATAATTCGTAGCAGTCAGTCCAGTGAAGGTATCACTACCATTCTGATCGTATAAGGTAGCATTAAACATCAAACGATCGGCCACCACCCGAAGTAAAGTCCGTGGAATAGCCATTTCGACTACATATCCCTTATCGGCTGCCGTATCACCAAAAGTTCCGTGAACTGCACCCTTACAAGTTACTGAAGAATGACTGCATTTAATGGTATATTGAACTGCATCCGGAATAAGAGAGATTTTAAGAGGAGTTCCGGTAGCATCTCCACCCTGAAAAATCAATTCCATGCTGTCGTCTGTAGTCAAGTCTTTATCAAGACGTTCCACCAGACAATATACATTTTCTGCATCATAAGCAAAGCGGAACACGGCTTGTGTAGTGGACACACTTCCGATAAATAGCGCATCACTGACTGCACTCCAATCCGAGTTGTCGGCGTCTATCACCGGTGTCATTCCGGAGGCATTAATCCGATGATTCAGAACAAACTGTCCAATCTGAATACGGGCAGCATCTTTATTCTCGCTATTGACAAAAGTAGCAGGCATGGCAGCTACAAGAGTATGCGGATCAATAATTTCCGTTGCTCCCCAATATCCTTTTCCACTGAATGGCTGATACGTTTCTCCCCATTGGGAAGCCTCTGCGTTACCCACCTGCATGGTAAAGAGAGAAGAAGCATTGTACGACAAGACAGTCTCTCCCGAGGGGAATTGTACCAGATAAGGTGCTGCAGCCTTCTGCACAAAATTGAGTTTACGGTCCGAAGGCCCTACTTCATCTCCGGTCAATGGAGCCGAAGCCCAGTTGTCGGAGCTCCACGCCATTGAAATATGATAAACGTCGCCTTCATCTCTGAAACGTGTTTCTGTAGCTACTGCAATCTTCGTCGAATTATTTAATTCGCGGGCAGAAGGCATCTGATCCGAATAAATTTGTTTGCCCGAACCATCTATAGCCAGTCCGGTCTTTTGACGGATCACCTTTCCAACGACCGTCCATGTCCGCCCATTATCCATAGAGCGCAGCATGGCAGTCCCCGAATCGGCTGTGAGAGGCTCGCTATCCGTAAAATAGACCTGTATTTCACCCGAACGAAGTTGTAATGCATAAGGTTCCCAAGTCGTTCCCTGATAAATAATCTGGGCAGTCGACCAGGTACGTCCATTATCGGAAGAACGCCTCATCATAATGCCATTACTCTGCGGATCGACCCTGTATCCCTGATTCAAGCGAAAGGAAGCGAATGCCAAAATATCCTTATTTGCCAGAACGACTGCATCACATGATGAGAAACAGCGTGTATCACTGGCACCGGAAGTTTGCCGGGCACTTTCGCTCTGAAACAGAGGACTGGATGCATTCTGCCATGTAATCAGATTAGTACTTAAAGCATAATAGACATTCCAAGCCTGTGGTCCCTGCTGGTATAATAGCAAATAGGTCCCATCACCTAATTTCTTGATACGGGGATAAAGAGCATTCACAGCCGACAGTGCCGGACTTTCCAAAGTCAGCAACCGGCGATAGTCTAATTCGAGAGAACTATTCCCCCATTCATCCGCATGAGAGTTCACTGCTACATTTTCACTTTTATTGAGTGACTGAATAGAGGTAATCTCTCCAGTGACCGGTTCAGGGTCAGGATTTGAATTAGGACGCGGATTGGGCCACTCATCCGTTGAGGTATAAGATGTACAAGCAACGAGAAGCCCCATCACTGTTACCAAAAGGTATCTATGAGTTTTTAACTTTTTCATCATATTCATTCTTTTATTTATTCAATCCGTTATCTATCAGTTTGAAGTCATACTTTTTATAAAATCAATTTCTTGTTGACTATAAGGTGTACCATCCAGACGGAATATATCATGAAACCAAATTTCAGGTTCCGGATCTCCGGCCTTGCTCGACCACTGTAAATGGAAATTACACTTTCCTGCTGTCAATCCCCAACTGATGGCACCTACCTTTTCACGTTTAAGAATCGGCATTATTTCTTCAAAAGTTGAACGAGGACGTCCCATATACTCCTGACAGATAACCGGACGATCAAACTGCTTCATGAAAGCGATGAATTTTTCCATTTCTTCAGGTCCGTAATAACAGTGAAAGGTCATAACGTCACAATTCTCACCCAGAAAACTGATAATCGGCAAATTACTGCGTGTGCCATGTCCTCCGGGATAAATCCATATCGGAGACGACAGCGGTTGCGAGGGATTCACCTCACGCGCCCAACGGAACACTTCGCGCAACAATGGCATGCTGTGTGCTTTCTGCTTGAAGTTTTCCGGTTCGTTATATAAACACCACAATAAAATACGATCATCTGCTTTAAAGGTAGTCATCACATCTTTCACGTAACGTTCCAGACGCGGATACGTTGACGGATCATTGACGGATGGCGCTCCGGGACTCTGTATCCATTGAGAGTTATGAACACCCTGTACAGAAGCCGGTTGTACACCGAGTTTCGGACTCTCAAAACGCCCGCCATTCGTAAAGAAAGTGACGATGGCACGCATACCATGTTTCTGACAGATACCCAGAAATGTATCCAGTCGTTGTTTAAACCCTGCCGGATCCGCTTCCCACACCATATCATGCAGGAATATGCGTACCGTATTGAATCCGAGTTCCCCGGCACGTCCCAACTCCAACTCCATGGTTTTCGGATCAAAAGTCTCCTCTTGCCACATCTCAAACTGATTGATTGCCGTAGCAGTAACGTAGTTGATACCCACCGGCCATTTTTGAGATGCGTACCATGCGTTTGCTTTTTCGGTCGACCATCTTTCAGCCTGTTGGGCGCAGCCGGTTGTTGTCAATAAAAAGAGAATTGTTACAATCAGTATATTCAATCTATTCATAAGAAATCAAATTAATTAAGTTGTTAATACCCAGGATTCTGGTCTTTTGTCTGATCCAATGCCATATTATAATTAAATTCATCGGTAGGGATAGGCCACCAGTAAGCTGCATCTCCCACTTCGGATAAAGCCGAAATACGTCCAGCAGCCAAAGCTGCTTCTGCAAGCTTTCCACAACGTTTCAGGTCATTGTAGCGTTTACCTTCAAAAATCGTTTCGTAGCCACGCTCCTGCAACACCAGTGCAAGAAAAGCATCTTTACTTGCATAATCAGCCAGTTTATAGTCTGAAGAAGATGCTTGTGTCGGTTTCTGTCCGTAAGCACGTCGCCGCACCATATTCAATTTTTCCATGGCATCATCGGTAGGAGCTCCTTTCCAGCGACAAACAGCTTCTGCATAATAAAGCAGAATATCAGCATAACGATATACCGGATTGTCATTGGGGGTTGTACTACTCCCTGTCCATTCCGAGTCTCTGAATTTCGAGCAAATCATACCCGTTTTAGTCAGTGCATTAAGTGTTCCATTCTGCGTTTGTTTATACAATCCGAACTGATAGCGTAAATCATTCTGGTCCCAATTCTGAATAAATTTATTCTTCTGATAATCGGTATAAATTCCTACAGCTCCCATATTCACGAAAGGATTGGGCTTGCAGAGATACATATAGGCGATGGTC
Source organism: Bacteroides sp. D1 (assembly GCF_000157095.2). NCBI lineage: Bacteria > Pseudomonadati > Bacteroidota > Bacteroidia > Bacteroidales > Bacteroidaceae > Bacteroides > Bacteroides sp. D1. The sequence goes on along the minus strand of NZ_JH114343.1, from coordinate 630,285 downwards.
GATCCACTATCGCGGTTGAACTTTATATAGAAAATTTCTTCAGAAGTGGCATTAGCCGTATGACCGTAAAGGTCGAGGAAATCATCCGCTTTGCCAACCTCAACCAGAGAATATCGTTTGGATGAAATAATTAAACCGGCTGCTTCAGCCGCCTCTTCATAGCGACCGGCATAAAGACAAGCTTCTGTTTTCAATGCCAATGCGGCATAACGCGAAGGACGTCCGGCAGATTTAGCCACTTCCGGCAGATTGGATGCAGCATAATCGGCCTCATCAATCACAAACTTCCAGATATCAGCTTCCGGAGTACGGGGTTTATTAAAGTCATTCATGTTCTGTTCATCAAAAAAAGGAACGGCGCCCCAATTTCGTGCCAGCCATGAATAGGCGAATGCACGTAGAAAACGTGTTTCCCCGGTAAGGTTGTTATACTCCTGTTGCGAGAGTGGAGTATTACCTATACCGTCAAGAATATTATTGGCAAAACGAATGGCACGATACAACACCGCCCAGCTATCTTTGGAGAAGCCCACCCCACCACTGGTAAGCCCGGTATCATAAGCTGTGGCATAGTTACCTCTTCCAATGCAATAATCCGCCAATCCTTCTTCCAGAACAATCAGATAACGGCTGAATCCCGGATCACGACGGAGTTGGAAATAGATGGAATTGATAACACTCTCCACTTCTTTGGCATTCGCCATAAAAGTCGTTGCATCCACTTTCTTCGGATGTTCTTCCAAAGAGCCCATATCTTCACAGGATGTGTTCATTGCCAGGATCATAGCAAAAGCGGCAATATATATCAATAATTTTTTCATAAGACATCAGTTTTTATATGTTAGAAAGTGAGTCGGCATCCAATCGTATAAGTACGGGCACTAGGATAACAATACGAATCTACCCCCTGAATCATCGAGCTTCCGCCACCATTGGCATTTATATCCGGATCCCAGAAAGGGTAGCTCGTAATAGTAAACAGGTTTTGGGCACTCACATAGACACGGGCGCGCTTGATGAATTTGCTACGGGCACAAGGTACATCGTAGGCCAATTCGAGGTTTTTCAGTCTGACGAAGCTGCCGTCATAGACAAACCGATCGGACATTTTATAGGAAGTCTGGTCGAGATTGGGATATTTTGCGGTAGGATTCTCGGGGGTCCAGTGATTGTAGTACACCTCGCGCAACGTATTCCCGTTATATCCATAATCATAAGCTTGTGCAGCCATACTAAGCGAATATATATCATTACCTATTGAACTCTGGAAGAAAGCGCTTAGCGTAAACCCTTTATAACTGACTGCTGTAGTCAGATTGACCAGAAAATCAGGATTAGGATCACCGATGATGGTCTTGTCTGCTGCTGTGATGGCAGGATCGTCATCCATATTCTTATATACAATATGACCGTTCTCATCATATCCATCTTCAACATATCCGTAGAAAACATACATTGGCTCACCCACACGCATCAGATTGAGCTGGTCTTTCAGAATGGTGTTATCCAATTCGCCACCGAAAATATCCTTATCTTCCGAAAGAACTAACACTTTGCTGCGATTGAGCGAGAAGTTGACACCCAAATCCCATTTCACAGCACGATCAATAATCCGCCCGTCGAGTTGCAACTCAAACCCCGAGTTACGGATGGAACCGATGTTACGCAAAGCAGTGGTGTATCCACTTGAACGAGGCATCTCTACATTGTTCAGCAAATCAGTCGTTTTCTTCCGATAGTAATCTGCAGTCATGCGGAGCCGATTATTAAACAGGGACAGATCAACCCCCACATTAAACTGTGAGGTGGTTTCCCACTTCAAATCACCGGTGTAGGTATCTGACGGAACATACGCCACTGTTGTATTCTTATCGAATACTACATTTTCCGTCCTCAATGTGTTCTGCGTAGAATACGGTGAGATGGCAGTACTACCGGTCACCCCGTAACTCAAACGGAACTTTAGATCCGAAAGCCACTCTACATCACGCAAAAAAGACTCTTGCGAAAGACGCCAGGCCGCTGCCGCTGAAGGGAAGTATCCCCATTTATTTCCTTTACTATAACGTGAGGAACCGTCAGCACGAAGACTGGCAGTCAACAGATAGCGATCAGCATAATTATAGTTGACACGTCCCAGAAATGAGAACAAGCGCCAATCTGAATAAGAAGATGTCGGCAGCCCCTTAACGGTAGCTGCATCCATGTCATAGGTTTCGGTCACATCACTCAAGAAGCCTTCGGCCGTACCCGTTCCCGCAGTTTTCGATGTACTCTGTTCGTAAGTAAAACCGCCCATCACACTCAAATGGTGTTTTTTTAGAAAACTCTTATTATAGGTTATGATATTATTACTTGTGATACCGACTGTCTCTCCAAATGTAATAGAGGCAGCTCCTTGTGAATTAGGGTATTGCAATGACTTGTAATAATCTTTGCGGTTCTGGTTATTGTTAACGTTGGCAGACAACTGAATTGAAAGCCCGTCTATCGGTTTTATTGTCAATGAAGCATTTGCCATAATCCGGTTGGCGTACCATTTATTATCCACTTCTTTCACATAAGCCAACGGATTTACCGGTGCAATCGGTTGTGTTTGGAAGTCATTCCAGGTTCCGTCGTCATAATGAGGTGTCGCTGTTGGCGGCAGAATCAGTGTAGAACCGATAACAGACGTTCCCCGGCTACCTCCCTGCGAATTCATCTGATTATGATTGGAGCGGCTGAAAATCAAGTTGCTCGACACGGTGACATATTTTGATATATGATAATTCAGGCTCGAACGGATAGACATACGTTTATAGCCACTTTCCTTCACGATACCTTGCTGATCGAAATAGCTGGCGCCTAACGTTCCCTGAACTTTTTCCGTACCACCAGAGACATTCACAGAGTGGTCGGTAACAAGTGCATTACGAAACAGTTCACGCTGCCAGTTGGTACTATGCCGAGTAGATTTAATCTCTTCATCGGTATATATCGTCGGCTGATTATTAATCGCTGCTTTTTCATTCAGATAGCTCATATATTCCCAAGCATCGAGTAGCTCAAGTTCTTTAGCCAGACTCTGCACACCGAAGCTGGCATTGTATTCCACCGTAATCTTCCCCTCTTTAGCTTGCTTCGTCGTAATCAAGATGACACCATTGGCACCGCGCGAGCCATAGATAGCAGTTGCGGAAGCATCTTTCATCACTTCAACAGATTCGATATCGGCCGTATTAATCATATTAATGTCACCCGGAAATCCGTTGATAATCCAAAGCGGTTCATTGTCACCCCGAATAGAATTGGAACCACGTACCCTCACTTGTATTCCGGCTCCCGGCTGGCCATTAGTTTGCTGAATCTGTACGCCTGACACGCGTCCCTGTAATGCTGACGCAACAGAAGTATTTGCATATTCAGTAATGATATCGCCTTTGACGGAAGCTATCGAACCGGAAAGGTCCCGTTTGCGTTGTACGCCGTAACCTACCACTACTACTTCATCCAATGTCTCTGTATCTTCTTCAAGAACGAAATTCATTGAACGTACTCCGGCCACCACCTTTTTGCTCTGTGGGGCGTAACCTATAAACGTCACATCAATAGTGGCACTTTCTGGTACATTCTGCAACTCAAACTTTCCGTTAAAATCGGTAACCGTACCGTTGGTGGTACCTTTTACCAATACGCTCGCTCCGATGACCGCTTCTCCCTGCTCATCTTTCACCACACCCGAAATCGTCCGGTTGGTCTTCGTCTGCACCTTTTGTAAAACAATCTGTTTGCCTACTATTTCATACGCAATGTCACTTTTATCAAAGGCCTGTTTCAGCACATCCGAAAGATATTGAGAACCTCCTTTCAGGGAAACAATACGTGACAGAGGGATAGAATTATCGAACACAAAAGTATAATCTGTCTGTTTTTCAACAGCTTGTATCAGATTTTTTAAAGAAATCTGCCTGGCAGCGATATTGACTTTAGTCTCTTTCTGCGCCCATAGCGAAGGGCTGGAAAGCAGGCTGCCCAAAACAAGAATGCTACATAATATTTGTTTTAGCTTCAACATTGTAAACTCATTTAAGGTTAAATAAAGGAATTAATTATTACCTTTGTCTGCATAAAGCAAGGCGATACCTGTGCCATCCGTCTGACGGATAGCATACATACGCAGGTTTTGCTCTTCGGACGTGGAAGATGGCACTCTTCTGCGTCCTTTTTTATTCTTCGATTACTTTCTTCCGGTTATGCTCACCTCCTCTCCGTTAATAGTGTATGTAATCGGAGTCACCCGATTAATGATCTCAAGCATCTCTCGCAAAGATTCTGTTTTAATTGTCATCCAATAACGTTTATTTTCCGGTACATCATGCAATTGAATTTTGATGCCATACCATCGTTCCATTTTTTGAACTATTTCCTGCAGGTTCTCATTTTCAATTTTCAACTTGCCCAATCGCCATACGGACTCTACTTCAGCATCGCAAGCCTCCAATTTACACTTCTCCATTTCATGCAAAGGAATAATGACTTTCTGATTGGGTTTCATATCTGCCAACAGCTTGTCCGTTAAAGTCGAGACAACCGTCACGTGCCCTCTAAGCAGTACAACTTCCAATTCTGAATGGTCTCCATATCCATTGACATCGAATGCGGTACCATGAACCAACACTTTTACATCACCTACCGATACATCAAACTGTCTCTTACTGTCTTGCACCACATCAAAAAAGGCCTGTCCATTCAATTTTACAGAACGGCAATCTTTGGCATAATCCGTAGAATAGGTCAAAGTAGAACCAGAATTCAACCAAACTTTAGTGCCATCCGGCAAACTGACTTCTGCTTTCTGGCCAACAGGAGCTGTAAATGAGACTAATCCTACTTCTTCCTTTTCCGAAACCAGCAGAGAAAGCGAGAAACCCAACGCCAGTGCCAGCATAGCAGCAATTCCCACTGCCCGATACAACAACCGCTGCGTGTACATCTTCACAGGTTTCACCAGATTCAGATTACTCATTATCTTTTCCCACACACGTTCTTTATCAGGAATTACCGGATGTATTCCCGCATGAGCTATCTGCCAGCTCTCGCACAGTTCCTGAAATTCCTGTTCGTGCCCGGCATCAGCATTCCGCCATTCCATAATTTCCATCTCCTCCTGCGGAGAAGCTGTTCTCAATAGATATTTAGATATGATAATATAAATGTCTTCCATATTTTAATGTGTTTTATAAGCTCTTTTATTAAATAGACCCGTAACTTTTGAATTACCCTGAAAGCATTCGACATTTTTTTCATAACACTCACTAAACAACTCTATTTTTTCTCATTTAATGCATAAGTCAATGACTTTACCCTAAAAGAAAAATCACCCTTACTACGATATATTTGTAGTAAAGGTGATTTTAGTAAGCTCAAGGCTTTTCGGACTACTTTAATTATAGCCAATATTAAGGAAGCATCTCAAATTCAGAGCCAACCCCTCTTGATTCTTATATAAAATACATATTTTTTCATTCTTCCATTATAATAACCTTACTTTTGAACCACAATTTTCAACTTACAGGTACGTCCGTAAAGTAATGCCACACCGTCATAGGTGAGTCCGGTTATGCCAGCTCCCGAGTAGGCTGGTCCCTGGCTTCCTACCACTCCTGTAGGAGTAGCTATTTTACATCCTCCGGCAACTAATGCATCCATATCATTTGCGGCTTCAATGACATGAATGACACCGTATTTGCCCGCCGCAGTAACAAAGGCAATATAAGAACCGTCTTTTATCTGCAGACTACAAGGATCATTCGGGTATCCATCAGACGCATTGACTCTTTGCATTAACATATCGGCACCTCCTTTAGCTATACTTTCCAATACATTCAACGCCTCAAAAGTCTTGACGTCCGAAGCCGCATTTGCCATCATCGCATCAATTCCAAGGTCAACAACCTTATCATCAGGGATAAGAGTAAACAGCGTTTTGTTGGTAGCAACACCTGCCGGTTTAATCCAGTCATTCACATCATAAGCTCTCCCTATCGGGCCTCCATTAATTCTTGACGCACTGACATAAGAGAAACCTCTGTTTTTAACGGCAACAAAGCTTGGATTTCTCCATATATTGATGAAAGCAAAGTCTATGCTATTTGCCTTTGAGCCATATCCTTTAATTTCCTTCAAGCTTAGTACATGTTTCTGCACACCCCGTATCATTATTCCCTCTATGGAGAAAATATAAGGTTGATCCGGTTCTGTTGAATGTTCCCATTCAGGTGCCATTTCGATATCGTTGAAAACAAGCGCAACATTATTGTCAACACCCTCAAGACCTTCGACATTGATAATCTTTTCCTCTTTCAACCCTTCTATATCTTCCACCACGATCTTGATTCCATTGGTCTCTTTATTGTCTACGACAGTTTTCAAGATAAATTCCATTTCCAACGGATTGCCTGATACCGGAATAGTCGTATATTCCTTCAGGTCACCCAGTACTTTATTACACAATGTATGTTTTATAGACTTAATGCCCACAGCTGAACGAATCACTACAGACAGAGAAACCTCTTCATCGGGTACTAAAACAGGGAAATCTGATGGTTCGGTGAATATCTGGGATGGAAGTTTGGTTATCTTTTTAATAGGTATTACCTTTTGTGCCGTTTTTGTCAAAACGTCCGTTGATGTTACCAGTATCCCGGCTGCTTCACGCGTGTTGACCTTGACATTCAAGTCAAATTCAAGTGTCATATCAGTTTGCAAGGTATCTATCTTTAAACGTTGACGTTCAGTCGCGTTTATCTCTTCATATTCTCCATTCTCATCCATCTTCAACAAGGTAGCATATATGCTATGTATACCCACAGCTGAAAAACTTCTGGCAGATACAGTCACCGTCGAGTTATACTCCACCACATCTATTTCGGAAGGAGAAGTGAGTTCTACAGTAGGTGGCGGATACGCGTTGTCGTCCGAATAATCAGACTTACTATCACTACAATTTGTCAACAACAAACCCCATGGAAGGGCAAGTATCAGGATCATTATATTTTTGATATATTGCTTCATGACCGTTCATTTTTTATTTTAAAGATTCGATTTGTAATTGAAAACAATGTAAATCTCCGCTTACACTTGTTTCGGTTACCCCCCTAAAAGCCCATTTGTGTGAAGTCAGGACAAATATACAATACTCGGAGTCTCTATTTCTATTTTCCACTTCTACGAAAGAATAGGTATCAGAAGTTAAGTTAGAAGTAATTGCCGACTCAAGATTAGGCAATAACGCACGTTTAACAGTGCCTACCAGAACCGTCTGTTCATTTACCTTTTTCTTGAAAACGTCGACAGCCGGAGCTATCAGGTCTTCACTATTTAATGATACAGAACAGAAGAGCATATCTATTCCGTTCACTGCTTCTGTTTTTGTTTCAAGATATCTGCAATCGTTTTTTACTACATATTGTGTCATTTCGGAAATAGTAGAAGGAAAAAGAACCGTACTACCGATTATCTTTTTCTCTCCGTTACTATAGCTGACAGGTACAAACACCGGCACTTTCTTGCTCTCTCTAGCAGTCTCCGTACCCGTATTTATGATTGCTGTTTGCCCATAGACAGCGTTCGTCCTGTCCAGCAATGCCACTGAATGAACAGTGTTTCTGATAGATGACGCCACCTCTTTATAACTGCAAGAGCTAAATAAATTTTGCTCTGACAAGTGCGCATAAACCAATACGTTAGTTGTTCTGAACCGGTTCCATTCCGGAATATCTTCTCCCTTGTTATCCTCATCACTACACGAAACGAACAGGCAAGAGATGACACATATAAATAGCAGATATAGATAGTTTGATTTCATATTTCATTCATTTTACAAATTCAACTTCAGCAAACAAAGCCCTGTGGTCAGAAACCTCCGGATTAGATAAAACTTTAAACGACTTCACTTTCCACTTATTCTGTGGAAGTCCGAATATATAATCAATCTTGATTGTCGGCTGATCTGCCGGATAGGTGAATGTATCATCACAGATTCTCTGCCAGTTCTTCATTACCTCACAAATCACATTAGAGTCGGTCCGGGCATTAAAATCTCCCCCCAGCAACGTCGGGGTATCTCCCGTACCAATCCGCTCATTAATCTGTTCGGCCATTGCACTCCTTATCAGGTCCGTCGAATGATCCAGGTGAGTCGTTCCTATCCTGATTACGTCTGAAGTTCCCGGTTCCTGAATATCTACATATAATAGCGTCCGGGGTTCTTTGGCTCCGTCTATACCTTCAAAAGTTTTGTTATTGATATAAACAAAAGGATATTTTGAAAGGATAGCTACTCCATATTCTCCACCACCAGTATCCATCGCTTTCCCGAATACGGAAAACAATCCCAACTCCGCAGCCAGTTGAGTGGTGAAATCCTGATTTTTATTCCTTTTTGTGTTGTAATCTATCTCTTGCAACATTACAACATCCGGATTGTATTTCCTGATAAATACAGCATACTCCTTCACCGAGTAGCCGGTCATTTCCCCGGACATCCGGCAATTATAGCTCATTATTTTAAGAGCCTGCGCATACGTACTTTGATACGCAAAAAAGAAAAGGCATACCCATACAATGGGCTTTAAAAGTGCTTTCATAAATTTGTTTTTATTATTAGATTAAGTTTACTTATTCAACGGTATATGTATATTCTGATATTTTTTTAAAGCTAACCGGTGTTATGGATTGCATCACCTCCAACACATAGTTCAAATCGTTCCCTTTACAAACGAAGTCGTACGTAAACGAAGCAATCTTTTCGTTTTTAACTGTAATCTCTATATCAAAATGACGCGAGAGTGTTGTAAGCACCTCTTTCAATGATGCATTTCTGAAAATAAGCCGGTTACTCTTCCAACTCGAAGCATCATCGTGATATCTATCAGTTTTTATTTTTATTACATTACTCCTTTTCTCATAAACTGCAGTTTGTCCGGGAAGCATTTGCTGCATAGGCCTGCGGCTTTGCACATGCCCGATATTTATACTTCCTTCGTCGAGTGTAGTTTTGATTACCTTATCCGAAGCGTATGCTTTTACATTGAAACACGTTCCCGTCACTTGTATTTTCACATTCTCGGCAAGCACCTGAAAAGGGGATTTCTTGTTTTCTGCTATTTCAAAATAAGCCTCTCCCTCCAATGTAACATTCCTGTTGTATTTTGCAAACTGTTCCGGATAGGTCAATTTAGAATCGGCATTTAACCACACCCGGCTACCATCAGGAAGTAATACGAATAGCTTCTCCCCCCTTACAGCACAGACCTCCCGATAAACAAGGTTTGCCTCATTATGACTTTGATAGAAATTATATCCTACACCTATCACTAGCAAAACAATTGCACAAGCTACCGTCCACTTAAAGAACAATGGCATCCTTATTCTCCTGTTCTTTCGTTTTTCTTCCCGCATCACGGCTTCCTGAATATTCTTATAAATGCGATATTCATCAAAAGGAGGCAATTCTCTGTCGCCCAATTCGAGCTGTTTGCCTTCTATTATCCTCTGAATGTCGTCATCCATATATTTCCCGATGCCGTCAACTACTTCAAAGTCCTGATTTGTATGTTTCTTTTTTGATTTCATATTTCAATATCTATTAGTAATACACACTGTTACAAAAAAGTATTATACAGACTACGTTAAACCGTGTTAATTCAAAAGAACGTTCCATATCAGCAAAAAGAGATAAAACTACATCATACAATAAAGCAACAATAGGCTAAGCTCTCCCACTGTCGCGCGAATCTGCTTCAAAGATTGGCTATATTGAAATTTAATTGTATTGATCGAAAGATTAAGTTTATCGGCTATTTCCTGATTGGAGTATTTTCCCGAAACTTTCATTTCAAAAACCTTGCGGCGTTGCGGCGAAAGTTGCTCAAGAGCTTGCTGTATGATGTTCATTTGTTCTTGTTTAAGGTTTTCGTTTTGAGAATTGTCTTCCAATTCCAAAACCATTGAAAGGCAATCCTCAAGTAAATAGATATTTTTCTTTGAGTCTCTCAACGTATTGAGTAGATCGTTCTTCAACATCGTAAAAAGATATCTGTTTATGGGTTTTGTCTCGTCGATCTCTTCTTTTTTCAGCCAGAGTTTTAAGAATAAGTTCTGCACGGCATCTTCAGCCAGTTCCTTATTCAGCAAATATTTAAATGCCAAAGAAAAGGTCTGCGCCGCATACGTCTTATATACAATACTAAATGCCAGCTGGTTCCCCTCTTTCAGAGCCTTAACCAAAGCTTGGGCTTCATCCTGTGAGTATTTCTGGGACATCTTAATCATTTTAAATATGAAAATAAAAAGCTTATTATATCAAGTCCTTACTTTCAAATATATTAATTCTTTCTGATATAGCATGATTCGCGAACAACAAATGAAACAGGCCTCTTATTTATTTCACCAGTCTTTGATATTTGCTGAATAAAAAGGTGGAGAATGATAATAATCCGTCAGTTGTTGAATGAACATCTTTTCGAGTATCCTTCCGATCAGTTGCATTTACCCAACCTTCTTCTATTTCTTTTAATTCATCTTCAAGTTGTTTCTGATCCACCTCTACACCTTCCTCGGCCGCTTTGATGAATGTATTGACATACACCTCCCAGCGTTTTGCATAATAATCACTTATCAGCCCGGCCCACGAACGACTGGCATAATCGTTCAGGCTTCCACCCCAAGTCGTAATCAAGTTGCGAGCATTCTTTTCATAATAGTCTTTCAACTGGGGAGAATCCCCCATCTTCCGTGCATCATCAATCCATTTATCCAGCGAACAGTAAGGATGAAAGGCATTCAGCTTATCCAAATCATTCAATATCTCTTTCATTTTCTCGCCACAAGCTTTCAAAGCCTGATGGTCTTTAGCTTCAACCATCCTGTCAAACTCCATTTTCACATCAAGAAAGTAGTTTCCAAGCACCTGTCTACCTACAGTAATCAAATCCAGGCGAAAAGCATCTCTCCGGTCAGAAGGCGCCTCATTCAGTTTTCTCCAGACCTCTAGTAGTTCAACATTGCTATACACATTACTTGTCCGTTTTTCACTGTTCTTATTCAATGCAGGACGATACCCGGGTAAGGTACCCAATGTGCGCGGCACCTGTACATAAATGTCATTGAATAATCGTTTCCAAGCATCGCGCACAGGCTGCGACACGCATCCCACATGCCTGTCAGCCAGACATTCAATCCATTTATTATCATCTACATTCAGGTTCCATGCTTTCTCAAGAATGTATTCGTAGGGAAACTGCATCACATCCAACCCTTCCAGCGTAGAGCCGATTCCTTTAAGGTTGCCTCCACCGTTAATGAGAGCATTCTCAAGTCGTGCGCCACTTTCTTTGACGTTACCTGTCAAAGTCGTGTTTCCCCCGAAATTGCCCAGATAACACCAAATATAGGGCTGATCATGAAAATGCTCTGTTCTTTTCCATAATTCAACATTTTCACAATGATAATCCAGTAATATCATTTTATTCTGTGGCACTCCTGTCAGCAAAGCCTTCATTCGCTCGGAAGTCCATTTATCTTTATCAAAATAAAACATCCACGTCATTTGCATCCATTGGGCTTTGGGATCGGCAGCCGTCAACGTAGCGTACATATCCGAAGCTATCTTCCGCAAATATTCGGGTTCGAAACTGGGCGGGTCAACCTCATTGAAAGGATCTAAACCATAAATATGATCGGTTCCGAAAAGTTTTTTTTGTTCATCAAGAAATAGCTTCTGAATTTTCGCAAACAGAGCATCGTTAGGGTTCAGAAAATTACAACGGTATGCATCAGCAAAGCCTGCCCATTTGCCTAAATGTTGAATATCAGCCTCGGGATAAATCCGTTTTAAATCGGCAGGTACATGTCCGGCGAAGGCTGGTAATACGGGCTTCATATTCAATTCACGCTCACGTGCGAGTATTTTTTTTTGCAAGCTTACCTGGTGTTCCAGCCATTCCATCGGCAACGGACCGTTCCAGCGATCTATGTTAGCCATCCGATGCCAGGGCAGATACGGCGGTCCCGTGAAGTAAGAGCGTATTTCGATGTCCGACATTCCCATTTTCGACCAGACTTTATACCACACGGCTTCTTGTCCGGTAATTGCCAAAGGCATATTTATACCATTAAGGGCCATCCAGTCAATAAAACGTTCCCATTCTTTCCATTGCCACCAAGGCATCGTGTAACCATACGTGCAGTAATTCAGGAAAAAGCGAGTATCCACTCTCGCTTCCGAAACGACCTTCTCATCAACCATCGGCAATTCTTCAGGAATTTCAACGGCTATATCCGCATACCATGACACTGTAGTGAGACAGTAATATTTTAGATAATGGTTCAGTCCCATCGCCATTGAATTGGCATTGTTTCCGCCAATTACAATTTTATCTTTTACAGACTCTATCGTAAAGCAGTCTTTTTCTCCTTTTAACTTTTGAAACTGAAAACTCTCGATGTATGACGGAAGCAAACGTTTCAATAATGCTTCCGCAACAGCTACGTCTTTGTCTTTAGCCTGAAGAACCAACGACATAAACAGCATAACCAGACACGTGTATACACTTTTTCTTTTCATCCTGATTTATAATTTTATATAGATTTTTCTTTTTAACAAAACATATCCCAACAGCCCATTGAACAACAGGAAAAATACACCGTACATAAATGAACCGAAATAATTTCCGAATAACGGGTTAAGCAAATTATTGAACACTGTTGTATGAATATGCCAATGCACAAGCAATCCTCCGGCTATACAACTAAACACATAAATTACAAGCGGATTCGCTCCAAATGTTTCAAAAAACGAAAACCACTTTTTATTCTGCTTTACATCAATGATATAAAGCAGCAATGCCAATGACAATGTCGCAATCCCACAAGTAAGCAAAACGAACGAAGGAGACCACAAACGTTTATTCAAAGGACAGGCATAGCTTAACAAATAGCCGGCAAACAACAGAGTGGTACCTATAAGAAATAGATTCAGCATCCGGCGGTCATTGTCTTTAATATCGATGATTATCTTTCCGCAAACAAAACCGATCATTACTTGAGACACAGCGGGAATCGTACTAAGTATCCCCTCGGGATCGACAAACTGGCGGCCCTGAAGATACATGTGGTTAGACCCTAAAATAGCCGAATCAACAATCCCGACGATATTATCCACACTTTTTTCAAATCCGTTTCCAAATAACTGAAAAATAAAGTAGACAACCAGCAAGATAATAGCCAATGGCATAAACTTCTTATGCGGTATTGTTACAGCCAATAAGGCTGTAATGCCATAACAAATCCCAAGCCGTTGCATAACTCCCATCAACCGGAGCTGACTCAAATCAAAATAGTTACCACTATCTATTGCTGTAATGAACCACTCCATAACCAGACCTATAAATATTAATAAGAGACTTCTTTTTATGATTTTCGCAATGGCCGGTCGACACTGGAAGTTATACTTACACAAGGAGATGTAGGTCGAAATACCCATCAGGAACATAAACATCGGGAATACCAGATCGGCCGGCGAAAAGCCATCCCACTTGGCATGTGCAAAAGCGGCAAAGTTATACCCGCACTTTCCTGTATTGTTGACCAAGATCATCCCGGCAACAGTAATACCCCGAAGTACATCAAGCGAAAGTAACCGTTTGTTCGGATTCATAATATTTGATTCTTTTAATTACTTATTATATATAAAATAGTCGTTCCGGCAGCTAACACTATCCCTATAAGCGACTCATAAGGTATCAGTTTCAGACGTTCCTTAAAGTTGAGTTCGCATACGCCTCCTGTCGCATGAAAGAACGAGCCATGTGGCAAATGGTCAAGAACTGTAGCTCCGGAATTAATCATAGCTGCCCCCCAAACCGCAGAAATACCTATAGCCAATATCGTTTCAGCGAACGAAGAAGAAGCCAGTGTCGCTCCGGCTGTTGTCGATGCGGTAGCCGCTGACATCAATGCGCCTGATATAGGAGCAATCAATGCATCACTCATATGAGCATGATCTAATCCTGTAAGAATCCAGTCTTTCAAAGAAGAGTTCTTTATGATGCCGGCAATAGTTCCGGTTCCTATCAACAGAATAGCTACCACAGACATCTTTTGCAGTCCATACTCTATACTCGGAAGAATGTTTTTCCATTGTTTCATACAGATAGCACCACATAAACCACCTACCGGCAAAGCTATCAAAGGATCAATATTGATTCCTGCCGCAGGACGTAATGCCAATAAAACAATCGTAACAACAGGAGCAATCAGACTGGTTCTTAACGAAGGCAGATTTCTTTCTTCCTCTTTATCCTCTGTTTGCATCATCGTTTTTTTGTTTTTCACTGTTTGAGGCATCAGACGGACAATAACAAAAACAGTGAAAAACAAACCGATCACTGCCGGTAAAATATTGGCAAACATTACAGCCGATAGATCTGCATTAAAATTTCCGGCTGCTATAATGGTATTCGGGTTAGGTGATATGATATTTCCACATTTACCTCCCCCGATCATAGCAATAAGCAATACAGATGGAGACAGGTTTAGACGCTTGCCTATCGAAAGAGCCACCGGCGCAACGGTTATCACAGCCACATCAATAAATACGCCTACCGTACAAAGCAACATCGTTGCGAGTGCCAATGCCATAAATACCCGTTTTTCACCCATTTTGTTTATAATCGCATTGGAGATGACCGTGGTAGCCTCGGTTTGTATTAATATGCCTGACAAGACTCCGGCTGTCAGAATCCGCAATACCGCCGGGGTGACCTCTTTCACCCCTTCGGTCATCACCGTAACAGTCTCATTTAAAGATAGTCCTCCCAACAACCCTCCGACTATCGCTCCGATAATCAGACTGTATGTCGGAGAAAGCTTTCTTATGATTAACAGTATGGATAATGAAAGCCCGATTAATGCGCCTATCGCTGTCATTGAGTATTATTTAGTAAATTGTTTTATGATTCTCACCACCTGTCGCACCGTTCTCTCTATGTTTTCTTTCGTAAACTCCGGTTGCATCGCCTCTTCAAGTGTTACCGGAAAAGGTTGAATAGGCAGTACGGCAGTAAACCCCATCCTATTAAGCGCTTCGGTGGCTTCGACCGCTCCCCCCAACGCTATCACCGGAACCTGACATCTCTCACCGACACGTAAGATTCCGTCCAGCGCTTTTCCCATACAAGTCTGGCGATCCAGCTTCCCCTCTCCGGTCAGTATCAGGTCTGCCTGTCGGACGACCTCCTCGAAACGAAGCGTTTTCAATATAACTTCTATTCCGGATTGCAATTCTGCATTCAAAAACGGAAGCAGACCGCCTCCCATTCCTCCGGCTGCTCCAGCACCGGGAAGCTGCGATATATCCATATTTGTATATTCCTTTATCACCTGTGCATAATGCCGCAACCCATTGTCCAACTCTATCACTTGCAAACTATTTGCCCCTTTTTGGGGAGCATATACATAGGCCGCACCCTCTTTTCCAAAAAATGGGTTACTAACATCACAGGCAATCGTAAATTTACTTTCCTTCAATGCCGGATTTAATTGGGAAATATCTATTTGATGAACTTTTATCAGATTTTCGCCGACAGGCTCCAACTCACCGTTTCCGCTATCTAAAAAGCGTGCACCTAAAGCCTTCAGCATACCTATTCCCGCATCATTCGTAGCACTTCCGCCGATCCCGATAATGAATTCCCGACACCCGCGTTTTAATGCATCAGCAACCATCTCTCCAACTCCATAAGTCGTAGTCTTCATGGGGCTTCTCCGGCTTGAATCAATCAATGGCAGACCGCAGGCCGAGGCCATTTCGATAATAGCCATCGCATCATTGTTTACGATGCCATACGATACTTCAATTGGCTTCATGAATGGATCATGCACCCGACATGACACCGTTTGAGCATGAAGGGCGGAGCATAAAGCTTCTGTAGTCCCTTCGCCGCCATCAGCTATGGGGAAGCGTATAATCTGACAGTCGGGTAATTCCTCCTGAATCGCTTTTTCGGCAGCTTTCGCTATCTCGAAAGAACCGACCGAACCTTTAAACGAGTCGAATGCCAATACAATCTTTTTCATAAAAGCTATCACTTATTTGTTTTCTCTATTAAATTCAATGCAGCCTTGACCGGATCATCAAACGGAGTCGTACTGTTGCTCCAGGGAGATGTGATCCATTGCTCCTCCCATTCTCGGATTTTATTCCGGTCTTTTGTAAAATAGAGCTGTATACGAGGGATATAGTAGTCTTTAATCAGCCCGCTCCAGAAACGGGCAGCATAATCTTCCTGAATACCACCCCAACTTGTAATCAAGCGTTTGGCATTTGCTTCATAAGCATCTTTTTCCTGAAGAGTTGTTCCGCTATTGCGCGCAAATTCCACCCATTCTTCTAATCGATATAAAGGATGAGAGGCCAACAGCCTGTCAACGTCCATCAACAAATCAACAGTTTGTTGCAGATTACGTTGCGCTGCGAAAACACGATTCTCCGAATCATCTTTCAGGGCCTGCTTATAAAAATTTTCAGCTTTAGCCGCCAGATAATACGAAACAAACTCTATGAGGTCGTTTCTGTATAATTCAGAGCTTTTCAGTTCGTCAGCGCAACTAGCATACAAACGTATAGCCTGCAAGTAATCATCACTAAGGTCGATTTTACTGATCCGCCGTTGATCGGGTACTACAGTTTGCCAGGTAAAACGGGGGTATGAATATAAAGAACTATATGCTGTTTTCCGAAAAAGCTTCCAAGCTTCCTCCATGGCATCGGGATATCCTCCATAACGGGCCTCGCAGTATATCTTCATCCAATCGTCCAGGTCGATACTATCTGATGACCATCCCATATCGGCTAACAGTTCGTAAACAACCTCATTGTTTTCGAGTCCTTCAGGGGCAGAACCGAACCCAATCAAGTTACCTTTATTTGCGGCACGTAACGCTTTGACCGAGGAACTAGCATACATGTCCAAGTCTCCTGTCATGGTGTTTTTCCCACCAAAGTTGGGTACATAGCTGAATATCCATTTCTTTCCGTAAAACCCATCATGTACTTTCCATGTTTGCTCGGTGTTCCACACCCATTTCGGATAATCATTGCCCAAATCAATGATAATCATTTTATCATCAGGTACATTGCTTAACAAGGCTTTAAGCGATTCTTTATCCCAGAATGAATGTTGATATCCGAATGTCCATCCCTGTGTAACCCAAACGGCATCCGGGTTTCCGGCTGTAATTGATTTATAGATCGTTTCTCCATACTCGGTCAATAACTTATATTTCGCTTCTTTATCTTCCTTATCGATAGGCAGCTCCATCTCATTAAAACTATCCGAGAGATAATACGTATTTTCTCCAAACTCTTTTTCCCACTCTTCGACAAACAGTTTGCCTATCTCTTCGAAAAAAGGTGAATCCGGTGGCAATACATAGGCGTTGTACTCTTCATCAAAACCACCCCACCGCATGTGCCGGAATTGTGTGTCGGGATGTTTCTGTGCAAATGCTTCCGGCACGAAACCTGCAAACGCAGGTGCTATGGGCTGCATACCCAACTCGCGCATACGGGTCAGGATTTGATGCTGCAAAGCGATTTGGTTCTGTTGCCATGTATCAGATAAGGGACCGTCCCACTTGTTCAGATTGCCCATGCGATGCCAGGGAAGGTGTGCAGGGGCAGTGAAAAACTCACGGATTTCTTCTTTGTTCAATCCCATACGCAGCCATACCCGTTCCGCAATGGCTTCGCTGGCCACGGTAGCCAAGGGCATATTTACACCATAAAGAGCCATCCTGTCAATTTCCTTTTCCCAACGCTCCCAGTCCCAGTAAGGAGTAGTGTAGCCGAATGTACAAACATTAAGGAAATAGCGCAACTCATAAGGGGACATCTGTTCATACAATTCATAATCGGGCCACGGCATCACCGACGTTATGTGTTCACCGCTCCATGTTTTCATACTCTTGCAGGCCTCTTTCATGTATGTATGAAAAGCGTAACAGATAGCAACGGAGCTGCTTCCCCTTAGGGTAAGCCGGCCGTCGCTTGCTATCACTTCGAATATATCTTTACCTTCGGATGGTTCGATATATTCAAAGTGGATAGACTGTGCTCTTTCCCCAATCTGACGTTCTATTAACTGTTTGGCGGGGGTGATAATATCCGTCTTAGGCTTGTGGCATGAGCAGAAAAAAAGCGTTGTTGAAATCAGTAAATACTTGATTATTGTATGTATCATAGAAAATCATAAATGTTATAAGTGAGTATCAATATTTTTTCTTCGATGCTTCTTTCACATATTCCAGTTCCGTAATAATCGGTAAATGGTCTGACAAAAGCGACTGGACAGTTTGCGTACTAATCACGCGCCATCCTTTTTGCGGGTAAGCAAACAAGTAATCTATCTTAATCACAGGTTTCCATGCCGGCATTCCAAAATCATCGTTACTCGCAGCAAACCAGCTATCCATACCACGTATTGCCTCGGAGTAATGACGCGCATTGAAATCGCCTCCCAAAATTACAGGATATTTATAATTCTTGAAATGACCGGTAATGAATTTTATTTGCTCCGCCCTTGTTTCTTGAGAGTTGACGTCCAGATGCGTAGAGGTAAAAACAATGGTATCATTACCCATTTCGAATAATCCCTCCAGCATGGCCCGTCTCTCATGCTCTTTGACCGGATGGGGCAGCATTATCTTTTGAACAGAAATATATGGATATTTACTTAACATCCCAATACCGTAATAACCGGTAGAATAGTCAATCGTTTTTCCGTAAAGCCCAAACATCCCTGTATGATAGGCAAGTTCGGATATAAAATCCTTCCCCTTCTGATGCGGGGTACGCTTACGGTCTGTTTTGCTATCCACTTCCTGAAGCGCCACAAAATCAGGTTTGAAGGATTTGATGTGATGAGCAAGTTCCTCTAAAGATGCCAGTTCGCCAAATCTTAAATTATAGGTCATTACCCGCACCCGTAGAGTATCTTGCGCATAGGCAACGCCCAAAGTCAGGCATAAAAACAATAATAAATATTTCTTCATTGAATACATAGTTTCTATTTTTTAATGATTACTTCTCCCAGCCCGGATTTTGTCCTAACAGAGGGTTCTTCTGACGCTCGGGATTAGGCACGGGCCACAAATAATGTTTCGTTGCGTCGAAGTAGCGTGCTCCGCCTTCTGCGGTAGACTTTTCGTAGATAACATCACCAAACTCATCTACTCCGGTATCGGGATATGGGTTGGCGCCCAAATCATTCATACAAACTTTCAGGCTGGGACCGGTGATGGCACGTCCAAAGCGAAGTTCGCCTTCACGCCAGCGCATCACATCGGCGTATCTTGTTCCTTCACCTGCCAACTCAATGCGACGTTCTCTTCTCAATTCGGTTTCGAGATCCATCCCCCATGCGCTAAGCTCGTCAAGGTTCATACGATGCATATTCACACGATCTCTAAGCCTGTTGATGGAGTAATCAATCTGTGTTTGTGTCAGTTTCTTGCCTTGTAGTTCGAAAGTGGCTTCGGCATAAATCAGCAAGATTTCGGCAAAGCGGATGACATTGAGATTCCCATGCCCACCCACACTTGAGCCGGCCAAATCAATATCGTTATACTTTTTCAGATAGAAACCTGTACGGCTATTTGCCCCCACACGATTATTATCTTGCAATGAAGCAAAACGAGGCAGATTAAATATCTCGTTGGCCTTATCTGTATCAGGGTCACCGTCATCTCCTCCCGGCCATTTGTCACCCGGAGCATATAAAGTCATCTTCATTCTAGGATCTCTGTTCTGGAAGTAATCCACATAATGCTCTTCAGGCGACTTGTATAACGATGAGGTCTGCACACCGGTCTTTTTATAATATTCCAATCCGGTTTTTGCCGGTTTACCGTCTGTACACAGATAAGCATCCACTAATGACTTCGTTGGATTGAGGCGTATATAGTCTGTCGGACTGCAAGTTTCATTGGGTAGACTTTGTGTACGGATTTCAGGTACAAAAAGGCTATATACGATGGCTTCGATATTTTTCGGATCATTCTCGACATCCCCTTCGTGATGAAATAGTTTTTCGTATTCATACAGCCCATAGGGACTGTTTTCGATGATATATTCACTCGTTTTTGCAGCCAGTTCCCATCTTTCGTTTTGCAAGGCAATACGTGCCAATATGGCTAAAGCGCCCCAGCGGTCAAGCCTTCCCAGTTTATCGCCCGTATACCTTTCTTCAGGCATGCGCTCTGCCGCCCATTTCAAATCCTCGACGAGCTGGTCGATGACTTTCTCTCTGGGAGTACGTTCGATATATGCATCTTCGGGCTGGATGACTTCTCCTACCCAAGGTACATCACCCCAAAACACCGTGAGGTAAAAGTACATAAGCGCCCGGATGGTTTTTACTTCTGCGGCATAAACGTCCTTCTTATTTTGAGCTACCTGCGCTTTATTATAGTTGTCCAGAAAATTATTGCAGCGATAAATATAGCTATACGCTCCTGTCCAATAGGTAGTGAAGGGGAAGCCGTCAGTATAAGAGTGCTTGCCTCCCGAAACCTTACTTAGTCCACTAGTAATATTCCCCCACATAACAGTTTCGGCCGTCGATTCGCTCCAATTCACGAGATAGTCTTTTTGTAAAGCTTCGTAACAGGGAGGCAAGGCATTTTTAAGCTGATCTTCATTCACCCAGAATGTCACATTGTCCGGCTCGTTAGGGTTCGTTCTATCCAGAAAATCGCTACATGAGGTAACTATACCAAATAAAGCAATGATTAAAAAGTATTTTGAGTATTTCATCTTTATAGTCGTTTAATAGGTTAGAATGTTATTGATAATCCAAAAACATAGGTTTTTACTTGCGGATAGACATCTCCGCTGGTGGTCCTCACTTCAGGGTCATAAGCTCCGAAGTAATCGGTTTTAGTAAACAAGTTATCTGCCGAAGCATATACTCTAAGACTATTAATGCCAAGAGGTGCCACCATCCGGGCAGGAAAACGATAACCTATCTGAATATTCTTCAGGCGCAAGTACGATGCATCCTCTTTCCAGTAATCACTGAAGAGCCTGTTGTGCTCCTGCGACTGATAAAGTCTGGGATAAGAAGCATTTGGATTCATAGGCGTCCATCTGTCAAGATGCTCTTTTTTAGGGATTGAGTAGTCATTGATAAACGCATGTCGAGCCTCATCCTCAAGGTAACCGGCAACTTTGCCTACGCCTTGCAAATAGAAACTGAAATCAATGCCTTTCCATTCCAAACCACCCTTGATTGCATAGGTGTAATGGGGCTCTTTCTCGCCAAACACCACTTTGTCGTAGTCATCAATTACCCCGTCGGGAGCGCCGTCAGGACCACTGATGTCCCGATACTTAATATCTCCGGGCTGTACAATGCCGTTTTGTGATGCAACAAGAGGAAATTTTGGTTTCTGGTACTTACCTGTAGTTGTATTCACCGATTCGAAGTCATACACTTGCGCCAGCCCATCAGTCAGATAACCATAGAAAGCACCTATCGGATCACCTACCCGACGATACGAACCGGAAGCCGTACTGGTCAGCGACTCCGGAGTTCCACCCAAATCGGTAATCTTATTACGGGCGTCCGACAGATTGAACCCGAGATTGTAATTTACACTTCCGATCTTATCACGCCATGACAGATTAAGCTCCCATCCTTTGACATCAATCTTACCAAGATTGACATAACCTACGTTACTACTGGAAACCCCGACAATAGCCGGAACATCGGGACGAACCAATGCATCAATATTTTCTTTCTTATACCAATCAAAGTCCACATTCAGTCTATTGTTCAAAAAACTAAGGTCTACCCCGAAATTAAGCATGCGGATGGTTTCCCACTTGATGTCGGGATTACCGATTTTGTTTTGCCAAAGTCCCATAACAGGTGTATTAGAAGCTCCGATAGGATAAGACTCTTCGGTTATGATAGGTGACAAGTAGGGGTAGTAATTACCGGGAATGTTTTGATTTCCCAACTCACCCCAGGAAGCACGCAGCTTACCCGAACTCAATACCGAAGTAGCGAACTCCATGAATTTTTCACGTGAAAAGTTCCATCCTGCCGAGAACGATGGAAAATATCCCCAGCGATTGCCCTTGGCAAATCTTGAAGTTCCGTCGGCACGCAGGTTAGCTTCAAACAGGTATTTACCGTCAAAAGCATAGTTGACACGACCAAAGTAAGAACGTAAAGCCCACTCATCTTTTGTTCCGCTATTCATAAAATTAATCATTCCGGCACTAATAACGTGAATATCCTCAACCATCACATTATCACGCGTAGCACCCAGTGTGCTTCTGTTTTCCCACTCTTGCGAAAATCCCAACAATGCTCCCAACTCGTGGCGTCCTATGGTTTTATTAAAGTTCAGGGTGAATTGCAGCGTTTGGGTCATAACGTCAAGATGGCTTTGTGAGATATAGTCCTTGGCATCTTCATTTGCTTTCAACGGGCTACCGTCCGAGTAATAAGACAACATCTTCGGGTTAAACTCATCCACTTGGCGAGTATATATATTAGCAGAGTACTGCATACCTACGTTCAGTCCGTCTATAATTTTGAGATCTGCATTGAAAATACCATTGAGCACACGTGTTTTCCGTTCTTCCATTCCCGACTCATAGGCTACCTGCAAGGGATTACGTACCGAACCGTACGACCAGTTCTCACTATCTACCATCCGGCCATTCTCGTCAGGAATTTGCCACATGACGGGAAGTAACGGAGACATACGCTGTGATAGGCGGAATACTCCTGATGTGCCGCTATAACCTAAGTCCTTTTTATAGAAATCGACATAGCTCATCTGTCCGGTCAGTTTCAGACGATCATACACCTCCGTGTTTACACTGATACGCGCATTATGTCTTTTTGAACTATATCCGTCACCTACAACCAGTCCATCCTGATCCAGGAAACCATACGACATAAAAAATCCGGTTTTCTCACTTCCCCCCCGTGCGCTCACATTATGCCCCGTCTGAAAAGCCCGGCTTTTGTATATTTCGTCAATCCAGTCAGTATTGGAATATTCGTTGGGATACAGTCCCGAATCATATTTATCGAACGCCTCTTGTGTATAGGGCTTGGAAAATCCGGCAGCACTCATGGCTTCATTGGAGAGTTCCATGTATTCCCTTCCGTTAACAAGTTCGGGCAATGCTGTGGGAGTCTGAAATCCGGCATATCCGTTATATTGGAATACTACACGTTCTTTCTTTTCTCCCTTTTTAGTCGTTACAAGAATAACACCGTTAGCGGCACGTGCTCCATAAATAGCTGATGAGGCGGCATCTTTCAGTACGGATACGCTTTCGATGTCCGAAGGATTCAATAAGTTAATGTCTCCCCCAGCTACTCCATCAATCAAGATCAAAGGTGCTGTACTACTGTTAATAGTTCCCGTACCACGAATGTTGATACTGGGCACAGCACCCGGCTGCCCCGAAGAAGAAACGATACTAACTCCAGGCAACAGTCCTTGCAGCCCCGTAGTTACGTTAGTTATAGGCCTGTTCTCAATAGCCTCCGCTTTAACCATAGATACAGCACCTGTTACATTCACTTTCTTTTGCACGCCATAGCCTACAACTACTACATCTTCCAGGCTGACAGCATCTTCTTTCATCACCACGTTTACTGTCGTTGCTTTCGCTATGACGCTTTCTTCACGATAGCCGACGTATGAGTACCGAAGTGTACTTCCATAAGGTACCTTGATGGAATACTGACCATTGATATCGGTGATTGTACCTGTAGTCGATCCCTTTACCGATACGGTGGCTCCGATGATCGGTTCCGTATTCTCGTCAGTAACTTTACCTTTCACATACAGTTCCTTTTTCTCTCCTTGCGAATCAACAGGTTCAGTTTTATTTTGATATTCTTTATTATAAAATAAAATACTGTCATCCAGGAAACGGAACCCAATGTTAGTCCCTTTTAGCAAAAGAGTTAGCGCTTTGTTTACCTCTGTGTCTTTTACCTCCAATGACACTTTCCTACTCGTATCCACAAATTCTTTGCTATAGGCTACATGCATTGAAGCCTTCTCTGCTATCTGACTGATAGCCTCTTTAAGAGGAAGCTCTTTGATACTAACCGATATTTTTTGCTGTTGTGCATAAACAAAAGCAGTGACAAATATGCACATTAGGGTTACAATACACCTTCTGCCGGTGGATGAAAAAGGAGAATCTTTTTCCATAATATTAGTCTTTAAAGTTAATAGTTCAATATCTATTAGCTAATACACAAGAGGCATTAAAAAGTATTACGGCAAATAAGTTAATGAATATTAATTCGGGAAATATAGGAGAACTTGCCGGAAATCAATCCATACTTGATAAAAAAGAAAGAAAACACTTCAAAGATATCGTTTTTAAAAGAAAATATAAAGGGGGGATATCGTATTTTCTCATTTAATGCATAAATTAGTGTCTTTACCTGAAATAATTAATACCTTTGAGTGCATGAATTAATTCATTTGACTATAGTGTTTCTTTCGTTAGAGTATAGTCAAATAAAAGAAGTACTATAGTCAACATTTTAAATGACTATAGTCAAACGAATAAAATCATGTAGCCGGAGACAATATTTACTGAATAACTAAAAACAAAATAAGATATGAGTGTTTATTATGATCTTTATGCCAGTGGCAACCCACAAAAAAAGGATGAGCAGCAACCACTTCACGCACGAGTGATTCCATCAGGAACTCTTGATGCTAAGAAGTTTATAGAATTAGTATCTAAAAGCAACGGCTTCAGTCAGGCTACCATTGAAGGATGCTTGCAAGCAGTCACCGATGAGTTACAACATTGGTTGAAACAAGGCTGGATTGTGGAAGTCGGAGAATTAGGTTATTTCTCCTTATCGCTGAAATGCGACCATCCGGTAATGGAGAAGAAAGAAATCCGCTCTCCTTCCATCCACCTGAATAAAGTAAACCTGCGCATCAACAAAAAATTCCGTGAGAACATGGAGCCATTACCGTTGGAACGCATGGAATCACCTTACCGAAGCAATGGCAATCCCGATGAAGACAAATGCCTTAGCATCCTTATGCAACATCTGGATGAACAAGGTTGCATCACTTGTGTCGATTTCACGAGACTAGCCGGCATAAGCCGATACAAGGCAACTATACTGTTAAATACCTATTTAG
The DNA here is from genome assembly GCF_000157095.2 of Bacteroides sp. D1. NCBI lineage: Bacteria > Pseudomonadati > Bacteroidota > Bacteroidia > Bacteroidales > Bacteroidaceae > Bacteroides > Bacteroides sp. D1. Next base: position 605,025 of record NZ_JH114343.1, on the reverse strand, counting down.
AAGAGGGAATTATACGAAAATATGGTGGAGGTAAGACGGTGGTATATTTAAAGAAATAGAAAAACAAAGAAAATAGGATAGTCTGTTCCAATATGAAAGTTCTTCAAGTATTTACACCCTTCATGAAATCAGATGATAGTTCACTGGAGTATCATAGCCTATGGCAAAACAAGGACGTGTTTCCGACTGAATACCAAGATAACGAAAACACTTGTAGACAAAGTTGTCACTAACGGTGGCTCGAAGCTCATTACGTATGAAAGCTACCACCCAACGGTATCCATGGGTAGAATGTTCCGAGTGCATCTGCTCAACGAACTCCACCATCGTTTCCCTATTAAGGTCACGCGTAGAGGGATCACGACGCTTCCATTTATAGTAACCTGCACGGCTTACGCCCATCATGGCGCAAATATCCGTTATTGCAAAATCTCTTGACAGCATGTCGACTATTTTGAATTCTTCGTTTTTAAACAAACATACTCCGTTTGCCCAACCTCGTTCGTCCGCACCGCATAATTTTTTTTAGACGTTCATTCTCTATACACAAGCGTAAGATTTCTCGTTTATAGAATTCCTCCGTGCGGTCAATACCCTCAGGAAGTACATCCTTTATCTCTGCGTCAGCACGTACCAAAGCTTCAAGACCGCCCTCATCGTACTGTTTGAGCCATTTTCTGAAGACTGTGTCGGAGATGTCGTTAACTGTACAGCACTTCAACGGATTCTGCAAGAAATATCTGGGCGATATGCCGGGCAACCTGTGGAAAGCGATGGATGAACGAAAGAAAAAGAAAAAACGGATAAAAGGAACGTGAGTTCGTGACGCTCCGGTGAAAGCGGAAACGGACGGGGTGATCGTCGTCTACAGTCAAGGGATTGCAGATATACTGCTAGATAACGGGCTGGCGGTGAGAAGGTACGTCCCAACTGTTTTGAGGCACTGTATCATATACCAATACCGGGCCTTGAGGTCTTTTGCCTTTTGCATCAGAATAACATTGTGTGACCAGCTTAGTTATTTAACCGACAATGTCATGAAAACTAACTGCAAATGCAAAACAGGTTGTTGCGTATTTGTAAGTTGTTGACTATATTCATTATAGAACTGAACTATCACCTGACAGTTTCTTACGGAGAAGCCTTTGATAAGAGGCGTTCTGTCTTTGGTGGCGAGTTCGGTAACCTGTTCGTCGGCAAGTTGTTTGTCGCCCTTGTCGCGGAAGACGGTAAGCCTACAATCCACGTTGCTACATTTGGTACCTTCGGGTAGAAAAATACTTTTTCTTGAGTAATAAATAAAGCAGCAGCCTACTCTCCTAATTTTATTCCATTGTTAGTTATACTTTTTAATTCTCTCTCCAGTTACAGTACAGCTTCCTTAACAATGTTTGCTGCTTGTGACTCAATACACGGTCTAAAGTTCCCTGAATACCGCTATCTTTATCATATATAGCATCATCTTGCAAATATGATGTTAATCCCTCAATCAGAACTATCGGTACAACATATTCTCTAACTACTTCGTCATTATTAAGTTCCACGACCAACATCTGATTCACTTTATTGAGAGCTTCAACAGCTACAGGATTAATATCTTCTAAAAATACAGCAGACGAATTATTCCGGAATAATATAGTAAAGTTTGAATTATCGCAAATAAAACATGGTTTTCTAGGTCTTCCATTCCGGGATCTGATTAAAAGACATAGTTCTCCTGCGGCATTTTGCAATATATTAAATTCGTTCTCGGCCACATTATCTTCACAATTAACATTTCTTGGATCAGCTCTATTGTTTCTACTATTCTGCAAGACACTTTTTAAAAATTCAATATCAAAATCACCTAAATCTTCTCTCAACAATTTATAAGCTCTTTCTTTATCCAGTTCCTTTTGAAGCCGGGGAATATTATTCAACACACTTTCTTTTAAAATATCGAATGATAGAGCTGGCTCTGGGATTCCATCAATATGATGTTTCTTATTAATATAGTAAGTAAGTTCCGGAGACATCTTTACTTCCTCTATCCTAAAAGGAATGATAACTTTCTCCTGGTTGAAAGCTATATCTATTTCACTTTCTACATGGGAAGAGCAGTTAGAATAACTCGAAAAGATAAAAAGCACGATCTGTGATTCGGTTATCGCTTCAATTATTTCCCGTGCATATGACTTACCACCATATACATTCCTGGGAGCAATCCAACAAGTTAGACCGGCTGCTTCTAACATGGCACATACATCAAATGCAACCCCACTGTCTTTACTGGAATAAGATATAAAAACGTCGTATTTCATAATGTCTATATGTTAATAATATCAGGATAATTAACTCTTAACTAATAATGATAAAGTGCCAGGTAACTATTTTTCCAATTTTAATGAGAAAATGCTCTGGGCTATTTCTGCCAAGACGCTATCGGGAACTATAGTCCGGTCCACTTCCTCTAATTTCTCATTCAATAATCGGAAATCATGAACCTCCTCATACTCATCAAAACGATCTCCCATTTTTTCCTTCATTATTTCAACTACTAAAGCACTCGCCCGTTGTGATACACATAATTCTTCAAAAGCTTTCAAATATGCCAGTGAATCGTTCTTCTCCATTATTTCAAGGGTGTCTATCTTAGCACTATAATCACCATGAGAATTAGTTCCTGTCGCTTCTATATATAGATATTTCTTATCTTTATCAGTATTAGAAGAAACACCGATACAACAGGAAAAAATGACCATTGATATAGCACTTACTATAATAATCTTTCTCATATTATTAAATTTCGGGGGGGTAACCTCGTGTTAGTTCTGTTTTATTGTTGCTAAAGGTAAGCATTATTCTTTTATAATGAACTATTCAGGTGAGATATTTATTCAATAACACTAACCGATGGAAAATAGGATGGTTTAGGGTGGTGCATTGACGAAGCCAAGACCATACTCTGCTTACCTATCACACGATTCCAATTTTCAATCAATGCTGTTGCAGAATAATGAAAAATGAACCGCAGCCCTAACCTATCATTGATCTTATATTAAGCCTTTTAGAAAAAACAAGCAAAAAGTATCTATTTATAGATGCGGCTGCGATGATGTAAATATTAAGAAACGTATAAGCAGCTATATAACAGTCTATTGTCTCAATATTAATTATTTTATTAACGCACTTCTTCAAAATCGCTTGCACAGCAAATTCCGATACCATATCTTTGCAACGTGATCACAAAATAATAACTAGATTTACTAACGATTAAAACTATTAAAAATTATGGCACTGAAATATGTAGTCAAGAAAACAACCTTTGGCTTTGATAAGGAAAAAGCTGAAAAATATGTAGCAAGACCATTCAACGTGGTTACTGTTGATTTTAAAATGCTATGTGACCAGGTAACAAAAGTAGGGTTCGTTCCACGCGGTACTGTAAAATCAGTACTCGACGGATTGATAGATTCGCTGATAACCTATATGGAAATCGGGGCTTCGGTAAGCCTTGGAGAATTCGGAACATTTCGTCCTTCATTCGGATGCAAAAGTCAGGATGATGAAAAAGAAGTGACTACGGATACTTTAAAGAACCGTAAAATAATTTTCACTCCAGGTAGCATGTTTAAAGGCATGATAAAGTCAGTAAGCATCCAGAAATTGGATAGTTCTAAAAGCAACAATTCCGGCACACCTGACAATGGAAATGGAGGCAGTGGAGAAGGTGGAAACGAAGGTGGTGGTGAAGCACCGGATCCGGCAGCATAAGAAACCGCATCAATGATTAATATTTAAAGACAAATCCGGCTTAAGCTCATTTAAGCCGGATTTGTTAATTTCTCAAATAACTTGTTTTTCTCACAGAAATTCCCGATTATTGCAACCTAATACTAATCGAAAGGGCTTCATGAAAAGAGTCGATTCCGTTATTTCCTTAATATATTCACTATCGAAATCTGAAAAGAAACACTTCTCTTTGCAAGTCGTCAAAGATAAGGAGGAGAAAGACTATCTGGTTATTTATGATATTATCACAAAGAGCAAACAGCCCAATGGAAATGCAGTGAAAGAAGAATTTTATAAGCGCAGACCTAAAGGTTCTTTCGAAGTATCCATTCAATATTTATATGAGAAACTGGTAGATACGCTACTCACATTAAGAAAGAAGAAAGACATCTACTATGATTTGCTAAACGATCTATGCAAAGCCCGTATGCTTTATGAACGCTCTCTGTTCGAAGAGTGTTTCGAGATTTTATCCAATACAATAGAGCAAGCACAATTTTATGAGAATAACGAAATTCTGACGATTGCCCTGAAACAGGAACTGGAATATCTGCTACGGCTGAATTTCCCTAACATGACAGAACAGGAACTCTTTCACAAGCATTTTATTCAGAATGAATCTTTAAAGAAAATCCGAAAGATAACGGAGCAATCCTCACTACACAATTTACTGAAATATCGTCTCTCTCATATCGGGGCGATACGGACTTCAAAACAGAAACAGGATATGAATGACCTCATGGTCAACGAACTTTATATAGCCGCTTCTTCAGATGCGGAGGGGAATTTTGAATTGACACGAAACCATAAACTTTTCCAAGCAAACTATTTAATGGGAGCGGGAGATTACAGAGCCGCCCTAAACTCATACAAGGAACTGAATTCTTTGTTTGAACAGAACCAACAGTTTTGGTCGAATCCACCCATTTATTATTTGTCAGTGCTCGAAGGAGTGCTCGGAAGTTTACGTTCAGTGGGCAACTACAACGAAATGCCGTACTTCCTGGAAAAATTAAAAAGACTGATAGCTGAAGATTCTTCTCTTGAATTTAAAGTAAATGCCACCTGCCTGCTCTTTCAGTACGAACTGTTCCCTTATTTGGACAAAGGAGATTTCTTAGACTGTACAGAGATCATGAATCGTTACCAGGAGACGCTCTACGACAAAGAAGCCTGGCTAAGTCCTATACGCAAAAGTGAACTATTACTTTATACAACGATTGTGCATATTGGTAATCAGAACTATAAAGCAGCCAAAAAATATATAAGTAACGCCATTGTCGACCATAATATTAAATACCTCCCACTGATGAGAACCATTCGTCTGGTTCGCCTCATCGCTTATTACGAAACACAAGAATACGAACTGATCCGGCACGAATCACGTTCCATTACCCGAAGTCTTTCTTCACCGAAAGAACAGACATTTAAGACTGAACGAATTATTCTATGGTTCCTGAATAAAAGGAACCTCCCTATCCTGCGCAAAGATCGGGAAGCCTTTTGGGAAAAGCTATCTCCGGAAATCCAGGAGCTATATAATGATAAATACGAGAACCAGCTTTTACGCATCTTTGATTTCACAGCATGGATGGAATCGAAAATCCGGAAAGAAAAGCTTTCCGAGGTGTTGAGAATACACACAAATGCTAAAGAACCCTAAAAAGGAAGGTTGTTGCATCCTTTCCCTATCATAAAAAAGCATCTTTCAAGTTCACTTTTTCTATTTGTAATTATATAAACATACTTTATATATTCATTCTATACATCCTTATTATCAAGGAGAATTAGCTTCATTATGTTATCTTTGAATTTATATAAATCAATTATTAATGTAGAAAACGATGCATTATTATTCCTTTCATTTGCATTATCCTAATTTTAAATACCATGGAAACTATATCTATTCATAAACCCAAAGTAGTAGTAATTGGAAGTTGCAACACCGACATGGTTGTAAAAGCCAACAGACTACCGGTACCGGGAGAAACCGTTCTGGGCGGAACATTTTATATGAATCCCGGCGGCAAGGGAGCCAATCAAGCAATTGCGGCATCCCGATTAGGAGCCGAGGTCACTTTCATTTCCAAAATCGGGTATGACTTGTTCGGTTTACAGGCATTGGAAATATATAAATCGGAAAAAATTAATACAGAATTTATCTTCACTGATCAGAAAAGTCCATCAGGAGTGGCACTTATCTCTGTCGATTCTTTCGGAGAAAACAGTATTATTGTTGCACCGGGTGCAAGCCGTTCCCTTTCCATTGAAGATATCAACAAAGCCGAAGAAAAAATCAAGGAAGCTGATATTATACTCATGCAGCTTGAAGTTCCAATAGAAACTGCAGAGTTTGCAGCTACTATCGCCAATAAGTACAACAAAAAGGTAATACTCAATCCTGCGCCTGCATCTACCTTGAGTGATACATTTCTTAGAAACATACACACCATACTTCCTAACCGAATTGAAGCCGAAATGTTGTCCGGAATTAAAGTCATAGATATAGAAAGCGCCCACCGGGCCGCCAAAACAATAGGAGATAAAGGCATAGAAAATGTCGTCATCACATTAGGTAAAGATGGTGCCTATGTAAAGGAGAAAGATAAATATGCAATGATTCCTGCCAAACAAGTAGAGACTATCGACACTACCGGAGCTGGAGATGTATTCTGCGGTGCATTTAGTGTTTGTCTATCCGAAAAGCATTCACTGACAGAAGCTGTCGAGTTTGCCAACGCAGCGGCAGCAATTGCCGTTACCCGTATCGGTGCACAGAGTGCTATTCCTTATAAAATGGAAGTTACTTTATAAAAAAATAAAAGACCTAGGTTAAATATAAATCTGATTCACATGAAAGTAGTAGTTATTGGAAGCTCAAACATCGACATGGTTGCTCAAGTCAACCATTTACCGGCACCCGGCGAAACTGTCGGTGATGCCTCTTTTATGCAATCTCTTGGAGGAAAAGGTGCAAACCAGGCCGTGGCTGCAGCACGGCTGGGAGGTTCGGTCACCTTTGTCACTTCCCTTGGGAATGATATGTATGCCGATATACTCAAAAAGAATTTTGAAAAAGAGGGAATCACTACGGATTATATTATCAATGACACCCAGCATCCTACAGGAACAGCATTAATCTTCGTAGCAGATAGTGGAGAAAATTGTATAGCCGTAGCCCCGGGGGCAAACTATTCTTTATCTCCCGAATCAATCAATCATTTTTCCAAAGTAATTGATGAGACGGAAATAGTAGTAATGCAAGCGGAGATTCCTTACAATACGATTAAGAGTATTGCACTATTAGCACAACAAAAAGGTAAAAAGGTTTTGTTTAATCCTGCACCTGCCTGTCTGATTGATGCAGAGTTGATGAAAGCTATCGACATTCTGGTAGTCAACGAAGTAGAAGCAGCTTTTGTTTCAGGTATCAAACATACAGGGGATAACCTAGAAAAGATAGCCGAAGCTCTGATTGCGGCAGGTACACAAAATGTTGTGATAACACTAGGAAGCCATGGCGTATATATGAAAAATGCTCATACAAGCGTCCGGCTTCCCAGTTACCAAGTGAATGCCATTGACACAATTGCGGCCGGCGATACATTCTGCGGCGCATTGGCTGTCATGTGTGCTCAAAAGGAGATAAATATAGAAGCCATCAATTTTGCGAATGCAGCGGCCGCAATTGCCGTTACCCGCTCGGGTGCTCAACCATCTATCCCTACTCTCGAAGAAGTGAACCACTTCATCATAGAAAACGAATTACCTTATCGCTCAACTTCTAAATTTAATGAACATGAAAACCTACTCGAACCGACGATTTATTCTATCAGGTAGAAATCTTCAGTTAGTAACTGACAGTATAAGACATAAACTTATACTGTTATTAAGCTGCCTATTCATTTTCTCTATGAATGTGTATGCTCAAAACTCTGTATCTGGTACCGTTAGAGACGGTAACGGAGAACCTTTGTTAGGAGTTTCCGTCATCGTTAAACATGGGAAAACGACTACCGGAACTGTCACAGACCTCAACGGTCACTATCAGGTAAAAGCAAATCCGAGTGATACTATTGAATTCAGTTTCATCGGATTCAAATCAGTAATAGTACCTGCCAACCAAAAAGTGATCAATGTAACCCTGCATGACGACAACCAATTGCTGGACGAAGTGGTCGTTGTTGGTTACGGTACCCAGAAAAAGGTGAACCTGACAGGAGCAGTCAGCCAGGTCACAGCCGAGGTGCTGGAAAACAGGTCTACATCATCTGTTACACAAATGTTACAAGGAGCTATGCCTAACGTTAATATTCAGGTAAACACGGGAAGTCCCGGAGCAGGCGGAACAATCTCCATTCGTGGAATGGGTTCTGTGAATTCCAGTTCGCCTCTTATTCTGGTAGATGGTATTCCTGGTAGCATAGACCAACTAAATCCGAATGATATTGAATCTATCTCCGTACTCAAGGATGCTTCTTCGGCAGCCATCTATGGTGCACGGGCTGCTTTTGGTGTCGTTTTAGTCACTACTAAAAAAGCTAAATCCGGCAAAGCCAAAATTTCTTACGACGGTTATTTTTCATGGTCAAAACCGACCGTCTCCACCGATTTCGTCACTTCCGGCTATGAACACGCCTATATTTATGATACATCATACATGGGACAGAAAGGGTTCATGGGAGCTGCTACCGGATATACAGAGGAAGATTATAAAGAATTGGAAGCACGCCGATATGATACTACAGAAAATCCGGATCGCCCATGGGTAGTCACCACTACAGAAAGTAATGGCAGACAAAAATACAATTACTATGCCAACTTTGATTGGTGGAACTGGATGTATAAAGAAAGAATGCCGTCGCAATCTCACAACGTAAGTATCTCTGGTGGTACAGACAAGATTCAATATTACGTATCCGCAAATTTCTATTCGAAAGATGGTATGATGAAGCGCGTTGATGAGAAATATACACAATATACCCTGACTTCCAAATTTAATGCGGAAATAAAACCATGGTTGAAAATCGGAAACCAGACAAACTATTTTGATAGTTCGCACACATATCCGGGTGAGAACGCAGCCAATGCAGCTTTTGCCAGAACCATGATTAACTGCGCACCTTATTATGTACCTATCGGGCCAGATGGCAACTACACCGGCTTAATGAAAAACGGTAAAGTTCTCAATGAAGGACGTGTGGCAGATATTTATGGAGGTGTATCTAAAGGAAATGTAGGAAAAAGACGCTTTCGGAATACATTCTCTGTTGAAATCACTCCGATCAAGAATTTATCTGTAAATGCAGATTACACATTTGGTTTCACTATGGATGATAATTGGAAGCGTCAGGGATTAGTATATATTTCTAACGGATATGCCAACGAGACACAGCTGAGTACTACTTCCACTCATAAAAAAGACTATATACAGAAATCAATGTCTTATGATCCGTCTCACGTATTCAACGTATATGCTACCTATGGTAATACTTTTGCAAAAGCACATCATGTATCAGCTACAGTAGGTATGAACTATGAGAAACAACAAAACCATGATCTACTCGGTTATCGCACAGATGTATTGTCCGAAACACTGAACGACTTGAATTTGGCAACAGGAACAGGAGCTTCAGACCTCAAAGCCACAGGAGGCGCATCTGCTTACGAATTGTTCGGCCTTTTCTTTAGAGCCAATTATAATTATAAAGAACGTTACTTACTAGAAGTCAACGGAAGATATGATGGTTCTTCCAGATTCCTTTCAGGAAATAGATATGGTTTCTTCCCCTCCGTATCGGCCGGATGGAGAATCAGCGAGGAACAATTTATGAAAGGATTGAATATCTTCGATAACCTGAAAGTTAGAGCTTCTTATGGTGTTCTGGGAAATCAGTTGGGAGTAAGTATGTATCCATATTCTACCATTACCCAGAAACAGTCTTCTTATATTGTTGGTAATTCGCTTGCCTATTATCTAACGACTCCCGCTCCTGTAGCAGGCGATTATACCTGGGAAAAGGTAGGTACCCTCAACATGGGTATAGATATCAGTGTATTGGACAACCGACTTAACTTCAGTGGGGATTACTTTATCCGAAAAACTTCTGATATGTTTGTCGACGGAGTGACTCTTCCTGCTGTTTACGGTGCAAACCCTCCCCGCCAAAACGCCGGAGAAATGAAAACAAAAGGATATGAAATCACTGTAACCTGGCGTGATAATTTCAAACTGGCCGGGAGATCACTGAATTATGAAATTTTCGGTTCTATAGGTGACGCAACCTCCGAAATCACTAAATACCAAGGAAATGACACGAACATTCTGACAGATTATTATGTAGGAAAGAAAATCGGTGAAATCTGGGGTTACAGAACTGGCGGATTATTCCAATCAGATGAAGAAGCTACGGAATGGACTAGCAAGATAGACCAGTCGGCAGTAAACAGAGACATTTTGAAAAGTCAGGGTAAATGGTCTGTTGCCCGTGGTGGAGATGTAAAATACCTCGATAAGGACGGGAATAACATTATTAACAATGGAGCAAACACACTTGAGGATCATGGTGACCTCGAAGTTATCGGTAACGAAACACCGCGCTACAACTATGGTTTCGGAGCAAACATAAATTGGTATGGATTCGATTTCTCCATCTCATTCCAGGGTATTGGCCAAAGAGACTTGTATCCGAACAAAGAAATGGAAAAATTCTGGGGCTCATGGGGACGTGTCAACAGTGCTTTTCTTCCGAAAGGCATGGCCGAACAAGCATGGTCGGAAGAGAATAAAGGTGCATACTTTCCTCGTCTCGAACGTGGTAGTGCTGCATACAATGATAACGGACAAATGCAAGTTGTTAATGACAGATATTTACAGAACCTGGCATACTTACGTCTGAAAAATCTCTCGATAGGTTATACATTACCAACCAAACTTACAACAAAAGCTGGAATCGAACGACTAAGAATCTATTTTGCTGGTGAAAATCTATGTTATTGGTCACCGTTCAAGACAGACTATATAGATCCCGAACAAGCCATGTCTGCCAACGACGCACGTATCTATCCGTTCTCTAAAACGGTATCTGTCGGTGTAAATCTGACGTTCTAATTTTTTCAACGCTAAACATCTATAAGTATGAAAACAACAACGATACTAAAGAAAGCCTTTTTGATAAGTTCACTATCGCTTTCATTTTGCGCCTGTGATTTAAACCAGTTACCGCAAGATCAAATGACTCCGGAAAACTCTCTAAAAAATGAAACAGAGCTAAAATTATACATCAATGGACTTCTGCCCATGTTGTCAGGAGCATCCAATGTGGATAATGGAGCCAGTGTAGCCGCCGGAAGAATGATGGAAAAGACTGACGACGTAATATGGCCTACACTCCCTGACTATATGATCGGTAAACGGAGTTCCACACAATCAGCCGGAAGCTGGGATTGGGATAATCTGCGAAAGATTAATATCTTCTTGAAATATTCGGTGAACTGTCCGGACGAGACTGTACGTGAGAAGTATAACGCAATGGCATACTATTTGAGAGCGCAATTCTACTACGACAAACTGAAAACGTTTGGTGGAGTCCCCTGGTATGATACTGTGCTCGAAGATAACAGTCCGGAACTGTACAAGCCACGTGATTCCCGTGAAATGATTGCAGATAAAATCCTGGAAGACTTGGATAAGGCGATCAAGAACGGGGTGGAAGCCAAAAGCTTGAATGAAATAACCAAATGGACAGCATTGGCCTTAAAGAGCCGTTTTTGCTTATTCGAAGGTACATTCAGAAAATACCATAACATAGAAGGATCGGAGAAATTCCTAAAAGAATGCGTATCAGCTTCTGAAGCATTAATGACTTCAGGTAAATACACTATTGACAAAGGGGAGGGAACGGATGTTGCTTACCGGGATTTATTTGCACAACCTGCAACCAATAACGCCAGTGATGTAGAAGTAATCACTGCTTATGCCTACAGTATTTCACTAGGGGTAAAACATAACACTAATTATTCGATCATCAATGCCAGTGGTAACCAAATTGGACTAAGTAAAGCATTTATGGATTCTTATCTAATGAATGATGGTACCCGTTTCACCGACCAACCGGGTTATGCAACGATGATTTTTGGTGAGGAGTTCGAAAACAGAGATCCACGTATGTTCCAAACAGTCAGGTGTCCCGGCTATGCACGTATCGGCAAGACACATGATGTGAATAGATTATATGAGGCTATGATAATCTCTACCACCGGATATATGCCAATTAAGTACATACAATCCGGCGATTATGATAAGCAGACCAGTAATGAAAATGATATCATCCTGTATCGCTATGCCGAGGTCCTACTGAACTATGCTGAAGCAAAGGCAGAACTGGGCACACTACTCCAAACAGACTTGGAACAAAGTATAAAATTAATACGTGACCGTGTTGGAATGCCGAACATGGACATGGCAGCAGCAAATGCTAATCCAGATCCGGTACTGTCCGCACAATATCCGTTGGTAAACGGTAGCAATAAGGGAGTTATCCTCGAAATACGGAGAGAGCGTAGAGTTGAAATGGTTATGGAAAACTTACGTTATGATGATATCATTCGTTGGAAAGCCGGCCATTTGTTTACCGAGCAATTCAAAGGAGTTTATTTTTCAACAGTTACTGCGCCTTCAACCAAGTATGATTTGGACAAGCCTGCATACACAGCCAGAAACGCTAACTTCTATATTTATATAGGTGAACGTCCCAGTAATCTTACAGAAAAAAACTCAATCGGACTAAATGTAGGCATCTTCCTCAGCAATGGAGATTCCGGTAACAAAGTTGTCAATACAGATAAAGTAAAAACCTGGAATGAAGACCGTGATTACTTAGCACCATTGCCAAGCTCTGCCCTTGTTATCAATCCGAATCTAAAACAGAATCCGTATTGGGACAGCCCTTCCAATTAACTAATCTATCATAAAATAGCATATAAATGAAACGACGTGATTTTATAAGAAATGCAGGTTTAGCATTGTCCACAGCATTTATACCTAATATAGCATTCCCCTCTTTCCTAAGAGGGGGTGCTTCTCCAAGCAGTGCACTATACAATGGCATTACACTACCCGACGTTTGGCCACCAAGAAATATTAGCATGAATTATGATCCCATGCCTTTACCTTATCTGACCAACCGCCCGGAAATCGTTCCTATCGATCTGGGAAGACAGCTCTTTGTCGACAATTTCCTGATTGAACAAACAGATATGGAACGCAGATCATACACACCGCGCAAAATGAGTTTTAATCCCGTATTGAAACCCGAAACAGAACTGGAACAAGGGACATATGGTATTCCCGGAGCCAGTGCCAAAGATGGTGGAGTATGGTGGGATCCCAAAGATAATATTTTTAAAATGTGGTATGAAGCCGGTTGGTTACATAGAATGGCTTACGCTACAAGTAAAGACGGAATACATTGGGAACGTCCAAATCTGGATGTAGTAGCGGGAACCAACCAGATTGTACCAGAAATTGTAGCAGACTCTTCCACGGTTTGGCTGGATCATTTTACTAAGAATCCGGAAGAACGTTTTAAAATGTTCCTACGTTCTCCGAATTCCATACCCGGCTCTACGGAACGTTTCAACTATGGGTTTAGTATGGTTTCTCCAGATGGGATTCATTGGGGAAAGCCAGTCAAAACCGGGCCATGTGGAGACCGAAGTACGATGTTCTACAATCCTTTCCGCCAAAAATGGGTATACAGTCTTCGGAATCCGGAGAACATAAACCGGGTTCCTATCGGACGATTCCGTTATTACCACGAGCATCCAAACTTTCTGGAGGGGGCAAAATGGACAAAAGAAGACCTTATCTTCTGGCTAGGAGCCGATTACCTGGATGACCCAGATCCATATATTGGCGATAAGGCACAATTATACAATCTATCAGCAGTTCCTTACGAAAGTATCATGCTATCATTACCCCAGATACACCTGGGACCATCTAATGAGAGATGTAGAGAAGCCGGAGTTCCTAAAATAACCGAACTGAAAGTGGCTTACAGTCGCGATGGTTTCTATTGGGACCGTACCGACCGGCATACTTTTATCCCGGCCGAACGGAAAGCAGGCTCATGGGACAGAGGATATGTACAATCTGTGGGTGGACTATGCACCATCGTAGGAGATCAGCTTTGGTTTTACTACATAGGCTTCGAAGGGAACAAGAAAAAGAAAAGCACTGTCTATGAGAAAAATGGGATGCATGCCAATGGAAGCACCGGTGTAGCAGTGTTGCGCAGAGATGGTTTTGTATCTTACTCCGCCCAAAAGGAGAAAGGAACACTAGTGACACGTCCTGTTACATTTACTGGGGAATACCTGTTTGTAAACGTAAACTGTCCAAATGGAGAACTAAAGGTCGAGGTATTGGATGCAGACAATAAAGTCATTCAGGGATTCTCTGCCAATGACTGTAAACCGTTGACAGTAGACAGTACGATTGCGCAAATTAGGTGGAAAAATAAAAAAGACCTGTCTACCTTAAAAAGCCAATCGGTCCGATTCAAATTCTATCTCACCAATGGAGATTTGTATTCATTCTGGGTAAGTCCCGATACGGAAGGTGCCAGCAACGGATATAATGCAGCAGGAGGACCGGGGTTCAGCGGTGGTATAGACAAAGAAGGGATGAGGGCTTACAAAAAGGCACAAGATTTCCCCAACTTATTAGAAAGATGTTAAGATAATAATCAGTAATAATATAAAGAATGATGAATAAAGATTTATTTGAAGGTGTGATAACCCCAATGGTTACCCCCCTTATCGACAGAGAAAACATAGATTTCAAAGGCTTGGAAAAATTGCTGGATCATCTGATTAATGGCGGAGTCAGCGGTGTGTTTCTCATGGGTACTACAGGCGAAGGAACAAGTATTTCTCCCCGGATGAGAAAAGATTTAATTAAATATTCGATAGAATACGTAAAGGGACGTGTTCCAGTATTTGTCAGTATTGCCGACTGCTGTATCGAAGAAAGCCTGAATATGGCTCGTTACGCAAAAGAATGTGGGGTTACTTATTTAGTATCCGCACTTCCGTTCTATCTAGGGTTGACACAGAAAGAAATTATCGACTATTATACCACTATTGCCGATAATGTACCTCTGCCTTTGTTCTTATATAACATCCCGGCACAAACTAAATTAATGATTTCCGTTGAAGCAGTCAAGACATTGGCTAAGCATCCGAACATCATCGGCATGAAAGACAGTTCCGGTAATGGTACTTACTTCAACACACTACTCGCAGAAATAAAAGCAGAATATCCCAATTTCACCATTCTCGTAGGGCCGGATGAAATGCTGGCTTCTACCATGGCAATGGGTGGCAATGGTGGCGTGAACTCCGGTTCTAATCTGTTTCCAGAACTATACGTCAACTTATTCAAAGCCTGCAAAGCGAAAGATACAGAAAGAATACTTAAACTACAGAAACTGGTAATGAAGGTTTCCACCGGAGTTTATTCCGTAGATAAGTCAAGTGTATCCTTTCTCAAAGGTCTGAAAGCAGCATTGTTTACAGAAGGCTTGATAACCGACTATATCTGCGAACCTTTGCAAAAAGTGAATAATGCCGATCTGGAAACAATCAGAAAGAATGTAACAGAATTGAAACAACAAATCATTCAAGTATTATGAGAACAAACAACCAATTAATCACTCTACTAATGATTATTACCATGACTTGTTCCTGTGAAAACATTAAAAAGAATAATAGCATTGCCACATCCGCAGCCGACCCCACAGAAATAGATTGGAGATACGGTTGGACAGTAGCTGCCAGTCCGATACTCGATATGGATGCTCTGAAAAAGCACCAGGCCCAATACCCGGAAAGATGGAAAGCCACATTCGAGTATCTGAAGAATACAGATCTAGGCAGGCTGTCTCCCGGTGAACACGAAATCATAGGACGTGAAGTATATGCTATTGTCAGCGAATATACCCCTAAAGAAGCAACAGAATGCAACTTTGAAGCACATCGCAAATATATCGACTTCCAATATCTGATTAGCGGAAAAGAGAAGATGGGGGTAACAACACTGGACAAAGTGGTCCCTATTTGTGAATATGACGAAGAAAAGGATATTGTCTTCTTCAAACCCGATGCATCGGCTATATATGAAGTGGCAACACCCGATCTTTTCTATGTTTTCTTCCCTAAGGATCCACATCGTCCCAGCATAAAAGACGAAAATGGGGTGACTGTGAAGAAAATAGTCATTAAAATCAAAATGTAAATATGCTGAAAGATAAGAAATATTATCCATGGATGGTAGTAGGGATGCTCGTCGTAGTGTCTCTACTCAACTATTTAGATAGACAGATGCTGGCTACGATGCGTCCATTTATCATGGTGGACATCAAAGAGCTGGAGTCTATCACCAATTTCGGGCGGTTGATGGCTATATTCCTTTGGATATATGCCATTATGAGCCCTATATCGGGAATGATTGCAGACCGTTTGAACCGTAAATGGCTAATTGTCATCAGCTTGTTCGTGTGGTCTACTGTCACTCTTATGATGGGATACGTTGATGACATCAGCCACTTGTATATATTAAGAGCTTTAATGGGTGTCAGCGAAGCATTTTATATTCCTGCCGCTCTGTCTCTCACAGCCGATTATCACCAAGGGAAAACAAGGTCAATCGCCATTGGTGTACTGACCTCGGGGATTTATCTGGGACAAGCTATCGGTGGCTTCGGAGCAACAGTAGCCGCACATACTTCTTGGCAATTTACCTTTCATTCTTTTGGTATGATAGGTATTATTTATAGCCTGGTACTCATCGCATTGCTGCATGAGAAAAAAACATATACAGTACAAACCGAACAAAAGAAAAGCATTAAGGAAAATCTTTCCATGACCTTCAAGGGACTGGCTGTATTGTTCAGCAATATCGCCTTCTGGGTAATGCTATATTATTTTGCCGCACTTAATCTTCCCGGATGGACTACCAAAAACTGGCTTCCGACCATGGTTTCCGACACATTAAATATGGATATGGAATTCGCAGGGCCACTTTCTACCACCACCCTTGCCCTTTCTTCATTTGTCGGTGTATTTCTTGGTGGCTTTATCTCCGACAAGTGGGTGCAAAAGAATATCAAAGGAAGGGTTTACACCAGTGCCACAGGACTATCCCTGATCGTTCCTGCTCTTTTGCTAATGGTTTATGGAAATAACATTGTGTTTATTGTAGCAGGAGCTATACTCTTTGGACTTGGCTTCGGAATGTATGATACCAATAATATGCCAATTCTTTGCCAGTTTATCCCTTCACGCTACCGCGCCACTGGTTACGGTCTCATGAATTTTGTCGGAATTGCTGCCGGAGCCATCATTACCAATGAATTGGGTAAAGCATTCGAAGCTAATTATAAAGATCTTGTCTTTTTGATAATGATCTTCTCTGTATGTCTGTCCATATTCCTGCAGTTGAAAGTGCTGAACCCTAAAACTACAGATATGACAGACGAATTAATGACCGAATCAAAGAATAAATAGAAACATAAACTGAACGATTATGAAATATATGTACTCACTTTGCAGATCAATAAAACTGCACGCATGCATTAGCATGTTCTTGTTATGTTTAGTATCTTATAGTTGTGGCGGATCAGACGATGGAATATCCGAACCTCCGGGAAATCCCGGAACAGATCCTGCCCCAGACCCCGATGATCCATCGGACGACTGGAGAACTTTATACAACGGTATTATCCTACCTTCCGTATGGCCGCCCAAAAACATCAATATCAGTTCGTATGAACCGATGAATGTCCCTTATTTGCAGACTCCGCCAGAAGTGGTTCCCATTGATGTAGGCCGTCAATTGTTCTTTGACAATTTTCTGATTGCTAACACAGACCTGGAACGTAAATTCTATAAGCCTAAAAAGTATGCACAAAACCCTATATTAAAACCTGAAACAGCTTTGGAGACATCGAACATTCCCGGTGCTTCTGCCAAAGACGGTGGTGTGTGGTGGGAACCCAGAGAACAAATATTCAAAATGTGGTATGAGGCCGGATGGCTTAATAAAATGGCCTATGCGACCAGTAATGATGGTGTAAATTGGGTACGCCCGGATTTGAATAATGGTTCGAACGAACTTCTGACATTATCCAGATTTCCTGCAAACTCATGCGCCGTCGTACTGGATTACGAGGCATCCGACAACGAGAGATACAAAATGTTTTTACGCTCGCCGAACGCTGACGCAACAGACAATGCCGGCTATTGTATGATTTCTTCGAATGGAAAGCAGTGGAGCTGGTTTACCAAAACAGGTCCTTGCGGTGACAGAAGCACTATGTTCTACAATCCTTTCCGTAAGAAATGGGTATTCAGCATACGTACTCTGGGTGTACTGGGTAATTCTCCACATGGAAGAGCCAGATATTACCGGGAACACTCTGACTTTCTGGCCGGAGCCGTTTGGTCAAAAGCGGATGTAGTATTCTGGTGTAATGCAGATAATAAAGATACCCCGGATCCAGAATTCAATCTGCCACCGGAACTTTATAATCTGAATGCTGTAGGTTACGAAAGCATCATGTTGGGACTCCACCAAATTCTATTGGATGAAAATGAAATTGCCAAAGCAGCCAACAGACCAAAAATTACAGAGTTGAAAGTTTCTTTCAGCCGTGATGGTTTTCATTGGGACAGACCTTACAGGGATGCATTTATTCCTGCTACCCGTGTGCCAGGTAGCTGGGATCGTGGATATGTACAATCCGTAGGTGGTATCTGTACTGTTGTAGGAGACCAGTTAAGATTCTACTACATCGGTTTTAAAGGTGGAGATAGCTCCAGCTATATGCATTCAAACGGTGCTACTGGTATGGCTACTCTTCGCAGAGACGGATTTGCTTCTATGTCGACAACAGGAGAAGGTAGCTTGACAACCCACCCTGTCAAATTCAGCGGAAAATATATGTTTGTCAATGTCAACTGTCCGGCAGGAGAACTCAAGGTGGAGATCCTGGACAAAAATAATAAAGTTATTGATGGCTTCTCGGCTGACAAATGTAAAGCAGTTACTATTGATTCTACTATTCAACAGGTAGAATGGAATGGAGCCAGTGACTTATCCTCTCTGGCAGGACAAGAAGTCAGATTCAGATTCAAACTCAAAAATGGTGATTTGTATGCTTTTTGGGTAAGTCCAAGTACCAATGGTGAAAGTAATGGATATGTTGCCGGTGGCGGTCCCGGATATACAAGCAATAAAGATACGGAAGGGAAAAAAGCTTATGAAAAAGCGAGTGGTTTCCAAAAGTTCTAAATCCCGAAGAAGTTCATAATTTTATTCATATATAAAAAATAAGAACATTATCAAAGTCGGTGCAAGCTATATTTCTGATTATAAGAATAAAGGCCACAGGATTATAAATGATTCCAGTGGCCTTCATTTCTTTATACAGTTTTCTCTAAACTGTAATATCCAGTAAAACCTCTCCTCTTACATTCAGCACCTTAATCCTCAATTCATCGTTCTTCTTTTCCAAGATCATCACCGTAGCACTGTCCATCTTATATCCTCCACCAATAATAACCGGATAATTATTACCCAGTTCTCCTTGCGGATGGTAAGCGTATTTATGTGTATGTGCATTCAGACTGACATTAAAAGGTGCTTTTTCCAATAATTTAATCCACAGATCTGCACAGAGATTCTTTTCATAATTACCGTAAAGCGGAATATGATGAATAAGGACACGTTTCTTTGCTTTCTTGAATTCTTTGGCAGACAGCTCCTTTTTCAGGAAATCCACTTGTTCATTACGCAGTTGGGTAAAATCATTCAAACCATAATATACCCAGTGAGAATCTAACTTGTCTTCTCCACAGTCGAGCATAACGATACGGGTATCTCCCCAGTTGAAAGAGCCGTAAGTCTTATCCTCTACATAGTCGTAGTGGTCACGTAAACCAATAGAGTAAGCATTTCGTATTTCGTGATTACCGCGCATAAAGAAAGTCGGTATGCGGTCGCCACGGACACCTTCGGTTAGCTCACTGATAAAAGCGGTTGCCTGGTTGTGGTCTACAGGATCATCCACACAATCCCCATTGAAGACAACAAAGTCATAATTGAGATTCTTGATTTGTTTACATAAAGCCCGGAAGGTTTGTGTATTCTGATGCAAATCGTTGAAAACAACAGCAGTGAAAGAATCTGTATCGGTTGCCGGAAGAGTAAATTCAGAGAAATCTGACTGGGCAGTATTTCCGAATACTTTTTTATAAGCCTGATAAAGTAGCATTTCTTGTGAGCATACACGGTAATAATATTTCTGACCGGGTTGCAAACCGTCTATACGTATTTTATGCAGTTTGTTATTGCAGACCACCTGACCGTCAACAATCATACGCGCACGTTCCAGCCGGGTAGTATCTGTGCCATATTCCACCCAGCAATAAGAAGGAACGGTTGTTTCCCACATCACAGTAATGCCATTACCCACAGGATTCTGCAAATAAGGTTTAGTACGGAATATCTTGTCTGCCTTTTCAGCAGTACGCAATTCCACAAGTATGGGACGATGGTCGGAAGCCATTGGCTCATTAACTACTCTCGCAGATATGACAGCAAATCCGGTAGCGTTTTGCTTTGATGCGGCAATATAATCAATGGTTTCTTTTGGATCGGGAGCAGGATAAGTATGCTTTTCCGGATTGGAGAGTATTTGAAAATCCTTTTGCAATTCTTTGATGAAATCGGATTCCGGTTCAGCATTCATATCTCCGGCTAGAAAAAGAGGCTTTTTACAGGAAGCAATCAATGACTTCACTATTTCCAAAGATTTCATACGGTCTTCTTCCGTTAATGACAGATGAGTACAACAATAAATATAATCCTCAAATTCTGCCAGAATCAAGGTGCGGGCCTCTTCTCTACCAGGTAAAGGGATAGTTTGTAAACGTAGCGGAACTTGCTTTGCCAACAGTCCGATTCCATATTTACCTCCTTCAAACTCTATAGCAGGTGCAAAACAAGCATGCATTTGCGTACATTCAGCTATCTCACCCAGCACATATTTCTGTCCGCTCCGACGGGTCATACTGTCTACCTCTTGTATAGCCACAACATCAGGAGAAGCATTATTTATCACATTGGCTACCCGTTGAAAACTACAAATATCATCCATGCCATTCGCATTTTTAATATTATAAGTCATCAGTCTCAATGTATGTTGAGCCTGTACTGGAAAAATAAATAGAATGGCGGAAATGAGTAAAAAGATCTTTTTCATGTTCTTCATTTTTGGGGGTTATGTTAAGTCCCCCAAAGGTAAGAAAAAAATAAAAAGCCACAAAGATACGGATTCATACCTTTGCGGCCTCTTATTGTTAAGAATAACTTTTCTCTAAATGGGGGGATGAGAATAAAGCTATATTATTTACAAGGTCGATTTATTATCTTATTATTTCTTTTGCCACTTTGCGGCAGTATCCCACATTTGCGGATCTACGCTATTAAAGTGCCAAAAACCGATTTGAGAGATTCCCAGTTCATCAGCTAGTTCAAGTAGCGCTTCCGTACTTCTGGCATCACTTGCATAAAACAGATGCCGATTACCATCAGTACCATCATACAGATACATGTTTACCTTTTCATAACATAACCAGGTAGGAGAAGGCAAAATTCCATTTATACTGTCAGGCACAGATTGGTAAATCTGCCTTCCTTTGATGCCGCCAGTTACAGCATAATCATTTGCATAAGCAGGCAGAGCCATCACTAATTTATCATTCGGAATGTGTTTCATCCAGAAAAGCATCGCCTCTCTAGTCCATAGATAATTAGACGTAGGTCCAATGCCCATACAATCATCCCTATGTTTGAGCTCGGGCTTATCTATCCCAGGTGCAAAATACATATCGTAACACATCACTCTAACTAAGTCGCAAGTAGTATTCAAAACTGCCGGATCGTGAAACATCTTAGTTTCGTTATCCTGATACAAAGCCGGATAAAAACTAACGCAATGGCTTAATTTCTTTCCAACAGCATGGAGTTCTTTTGAAGCCAGTTTCAGGAATTCGGTATATGCATCCTGAATATCAGGGTTCAAATGTTCGAGATCAAGATCTATTCCATCATATCCGTTTGCATTGCAATCACTTACATACTTCTCAACAAGCGCCTTTCTTTTCTGTGGCGTATCAATCGTTTCTTCATTCCCACCTACAGCCTGATATACTTCGATATGATTCTGATGACATTCATCGATAAATGATTTCGGAGGATTCCCGAAAACGCTAATGGAACTAATAATCTCTTTCACTGGCTCTATATCCTTAAGAGAGCTTCCATCTATATAGACATACCAAGGAGCTACTTTCTTCTCCTGGGTGGTGGAAGAGAATATTTCCTGCTTGCAGGAAACACTCGTCATTACCAACATTACACAGCATATAGCTGTTCCAATTATGCTTAAATACCTCATTGAATGTAAAGTAAACTGTTATTCTTCATCATAATTATACTTCTTATATTCTATATAGTCATATTTGACTGTATATGTCTTTGCAGTAGGCTTATCTCCTTGCCAGCCACCTCCATCAGCAAAGGTCATCATTGAGAATCCAAATTTAAACTGTGCCGGAGTATACCAAGTAGTAAATGTTTTCGCCACTTCACCATCTATAATCCATGCCGCCCAATATGCACCATCTGCATTAAGTCTAAGGTCAATAGTCAAAGTGTGTTTACCCGGATCAATAGGTACACCGTAAACTCCCATAGCTTCCGTATAACAACGTACCAGCATCTGACCTGGAACAGGAGGAACCGTACAAGCCGCACGATCATTTTCAGTACCCGAGAAAACAAACATAGAGAATGACCTTTCTTCAGCGTTAGTTGCAGCGATATTACCACCTGCCAACCATTTTTCACCTACCCCTACCAAAGGAACATCTATTTCCCATGTATATTTTCCAGCTCCCACTTCCGGACTATAAACGAAGTTATTCCCGTTAGATAGATTCAAACTTCCATCCGCAATCGTTCCTCCATTGTTAGTCCATCCAACAGGAACAAAACCAGCTTCCTCAAAGTCCCACTTCACTGTTGTTCCCTCTGGTTCGGGAGGAAGCTGACCTTCGATAATCGGCTTCATTGAATAATCATAAGGAACATATTCAAGATAATCAAATAAGGCATAATTTTCTTGAGTTGCCGCATGATCGCCCATACCATAAAGATTCTCGACACTAGATATAGCACGGAAATAAGCCTCTTCACCATAATCTAATTGTGCCCTCTTTAAAACTTTACCATCAACCGACCACTCCGCCAGATATTTCTTATTTTCTAACTTCAAATCCAATACAAACGTATGCCAAGCATCCCCCTTAATAGGCGTGAATTCAGAGAAAAAAGGATTAGCCTGACTAGTCACAAGGCACAGCATATCATCTGGTCCGGCACTATGTGCTGCACGGTCTGCAGCTGTACCGGAACAAATTTCAAAATCCAATTCATGCCCATCATCAAAATATAAAAATGCTCCAATACTAGCCCGGTCATTCATTCCGAATTTAGGGACATATATCCTCCATTCATAACGACCTGATCCGAATTGCGTTGTTGTCTGCACCTTGAAACGGTCCCCATTAGTACCTTCATACTCTTCACCTGCCCGGGTATAGATTCTTAACGCTTTTCCATCTTCACATTCGTCATTATCTACGATAGTGATCGGATTGATCCCTGCCACAAGCCCCGTCTTTTGCAATCCAGTAAAGTCACCGTAATTATAAATGGTTCCTTTATAGCCATCCTGAATAACTGTGATGGTTCGAAGTTCAGCACCTTTCGCCGCTATGGTCAAGGTTGCACTGCGTTTTGGGCCGTTATTCTTATCAGCAGCAATTGTTAGCGTACCATTACCAGTTCCTTCCAAAGGAGAAACTGTAAGCCAATTACCACCTGCCTGATCCACTGCTACTTCCCAAGCTGCTTCTGACGTAATATCTACAGTCTGAACTTCAGTAGAGGAGACTCCGAATGTTAAAGCATTTGTGGAGATTCCGCATGCAACAATCTCTGTTTTCTCTTTGAAGCTATCACCGCATGATACTAAAGAGGCATTACATAATACACCTATTGCTAAATATAAATATCTTAGTTTCATAATGATTGTTTTTATTGTTTCATTCAGTTCTTCAAATTCGGATTAATAGACGAATCTACAAAAGGACGGGGAAGATACATCTTACTGTCATTCCACGTACCTGATACGGAAACAGCTTCTTTCCTGAAGACTCCGGGAGCCACTTCAATCTCCGGATTTAATTTTCTGTATTCAAAATGATCTTTAATGCGATTCATGCGAAACATATCCCTCGCTCTAGTGGCAATATTTCCCCAATAATATCCGGCTATTTCCCAACCATGTTCATTATAGGCAGCTTCTGCCAGTTCATCATACGACATGGTTGTCTTATAGATATCCCGGTCTGCAACAACAGATCCATTGGCACGATTACGTACCTCATTCAATAAGTTGACAGCTTCCGTGATACTACCTGTTTTGGAACGACCTACAGCTTCGGCATACCAGCAATATACTTCTGCCAAGCGAATAATCTGATGCGTCTTTTCTCCATTCTGATTCATCGAAATCTTCGGATTCGTATAATCGAATTCTTCTCCAGTGGTCGTTTCTACTTTCTTCATGAAACAGGGAGCAACAACCACACGCGGCGCTTCCGGATTGGGGTCTTCCCACCAATCACGCAACTTCGTTTCATTCTTCAATATGATTTTCGGGAAATAAGATGCATCTTTGCGTGAGCCTTCCGGGAAATCATACCAGAATTTAATTTCTCCGTTCGTATCTCCCCATCCACCGCCACCATAAGCATAGTCTGCCAGGAAATCAGCTAAAGGGGCATTGGTAAGTGCATCTATTCCTAAATTATAATAAACACCAAGCAACACTTCAGGATTATTCTTATTATACTCCATCGAATATACTTGCTTGTAATCAGGTAATAGCTTGTAGTAGTAAGTACCTTTCTTCGAAGCATCGATTACTTCTTTTGCCTTTGCAGCGGCTAGTTGATAATATTCTGTTCCCTTGTTCAACGGCCATCCTGCCATTGCCATATACACATAAGCCAATGTTGCTTTTACAGCTCCTTGACTAACAGCAATGTTTACCCCATTTCTTGCGTAGGGTTCTTTAGTATAATTAGCAGGAACCATTGTTTCTGCCTTTTTCAGATCAGATATAATCAGCTCGTAAATTTCAGGAACGGTTGCCAATGGCATGTTGTAATTGATTTCATCTTTCACAACCATAGGTACCTCTCCCCAAGCCATTACAAAGTAAAAATAAGAATAGGCACGCCAATAATAAGCTTGTCCAATGGCTGCATCTTTCTCTTCCTGGCTCACCTCCGGAGTTCGTCCGGCATTATCTATAATGAAATTAGCAGCTTTTACTAATCTCCAACGAGCTCCCCACAATTCAGTCACCCAAGTGTTATTGTCCGAAACATTATAAGTATCTACCTCACGCAACCCCTGTTTATTAGCTGCAGGGTGTGTAGAAATATCATCACCCATCACTGATTCGAAACCTGCCCAGATATTTGCATACATATCACTCGCAACTTTGGAATACATTCCATTCAGAGCCAAGTCCAGATCACCTTTTGAATTGAAGAAATTAGTTACCGCCAACTGCCCTTTAGGATCTTCTGTCAGTAAATCCTGGCAAGACACCATCCAAAGTGCTATCAATGCTAGTCCGACAGATTTGAATATTCTATATATTGTTTTCATATCCATGTATAGTTAAAAGATTAAAAGTTAAGTTTCATACCAAAAGTGAATGTTCTTGGAACAGGATAAGATCCCATATCCACACCATTAAAGCCATAATCGGATTCACTGTACACTTCTGGGTCCATACCTGTATATTTCGTTAATGTAAACAGGTTTTGAGCACTGACCGACAGTTGAATATCGGCTACTTTCGTTATCTTCTTAGGAATATTATACGTAAGGCTTATATTTTTCAGTTTCACAAATGATGCATCTTCAAGCCAGAAGTCGGAATCAGGATAGTTTCTATTATCTGAATTTTTATGACTTGCATACACAGCATCTGCTTTATTGGCTACTTTATCCCAACTTTTGTAATAAGCATCAGATAAAGAGATGAAACGATATACACCTGTCATAGATCCCATCGCATAGCGGCTTACATTCAGTCTATCTTGTCCTAATGCAGCATTGATAAAGAGATTGAGCGTCCAATTTTTCCAAGTAAATGTATTATTCCATCCGAAAGTCCAATTAGGCTCGGCCTGCCCTTTAGTAACCAGATCGTCAGCACCCGGATTGGTTGTCAAACTTCCATTAGATTGATGTTTATACAAGTTGGCGCCCTGATCATTAAAGTTTGCCCATTCATAAAGATAGAAAGAGCCAATCGGATACCCTACTTTTTTAATTTGAATGGGACCACCGCCAATACTTGTATAATTCTCCCCAACGATAAAATCACTACCTGCCAGATCGATTATCTTATTCTTTAAATAAGATGCATTCAGCGATGTTTCCCAACCAAATATATCTTTGTCAGTCAAAGGAGTAGCTGTGATGGTGAATTCAACACCAGAGTTTCTAACCTCACCTTGGTTGACCCAGAAAGAGCCACCTCCGTTATACTGAGGAGCAGGTTTGCGAAGCAACAAGTCCTTAGTATCTTTCCGGAACCATTCGGCTGTAAAACTCAAGCGACCGTCTAAAACACTGGCGTCCAAACCTATGTTATACTGATAGGTGCTTTCCCATGTTACATCCGGTGTAGCGAGATTTCCAGTCCAATAACCGGTATGGATTGCATCGCTACCATAACCGTCATAATTTGTAGGAGCCAACATACCTAATGTTGTGTAAGCACCGATACTTTGATTACCAACAACACCAAAACTGGCTCTTAGTTTCAATTGCTGGACAATGTTTTGTTTGCTCATAAAGTTTTCTTTGGCAACATCCCAAGCAACAGCTGCTGACGGAAAATATCCCCATTTATTCTTCTTCTGAAACTTAGATGAACCGTCGGCACGGAAAGTACCTGTCAGCATATACTTCCCTTTGTAATTGTACATAATTCGACCAAGTCCGGACACAATAGCTTCTGCGGAATAGCCATTCTCTCCATCGCGTGTCTTTGCATTTTTTGCATTCCAATAACCAACAAACTCATTGGCTAAATCACTTCCGGTCAATTTTAGATTTCTGCCTTCGGCACCACTTGCTTCAAATACAGCTGTTGCAGTCAGATGATGATCGCCGAAACTTGTGTTATAAGTCACATTATTGGTATTCTGCCAGAATAGATTCATCCTGCTCGCATTTTCCATACCACTAATTTGTCCGGGTTTTGCTAACGACGAGGTGAAAGAGTAACTCGGAACATGAGAGTAATTAGCAGCACCCTGTACAGACAATGTCAACCCTTTCATTATTTTGAAAGTCAAATCCATATTAGTATTCAAAGCATACACGTATGAGTCACCATAATTTGCGACACGTGCACCATAAGGGTTTCCATTTACTGAATTATAAGGGTCCATATTATAAACGCCCGTTACCGGATCTTTCATTTCCATCGTAGGAGAATAGTTCAGGAAGTTCATAATGTCAATACCCCCATTATGACTGTGAGTACGTGAAGCATTAATTTTGGTAGAAAGTGTCAACCACTTGGTGAGTTCATTATCCAAATTTATCCGTAACTGTGCACGTTGATACTTGGTCGTGATGGTCATGGCTGTCATATTCAGTACATTGGCTGAAATAAGATACTTATTTTTAGCCGTTCCACCCGAAATACCTAATTTATAGTCCTGACTAATACCGGTCTGCAACATCAAATTCTGCCAGTCAATACCCTTGGAACCATTCTTATAGGCTTCCATCTCATCATCTGCAAATGAGATACCATTATACTCCTTTAATGCAGTCGCATATTCATAAGCATTCAGTAAGTCATATTTTTTAAGGATGTTCGATACGCCTATAGCCACATCTGCATAAATCTGTACTTTACCTTCCACCCCTTTTTTAGTAGTTACCAACACCACACCATTAGCGCCGCGTGAGCCATAAATAGCTGTTGCCGAAGCATCTTTCAGAACTTCAATAGATTGAATGTCGGCTGGATTTACATCCAGTCCACCAGACATAATACCATCAATGACATACAGGGGGTCATTGCTGGTATTAAGAGAAGTGGTACCACGAACACGAACTTTAACTGTACCACCAGGTAAACCATTTACGCTCGTCACTGCCACACCTGCAGTACGTCCTTGCAGAATATCTTCCACCCGCTTTACCGGCTGATCCTTAAATTGTTTGGAAGAAACAGAAGCCACAGCACCGGTTATATCTGATTTTTTCACTACACCATATCCGATGACCACTACCTCACTCAATTGGTTCTGATCCTCCTGCATTGTAATCTTCAAACTGGTATTCGTTCCCAGTTTAACCTCTTTAGTCACGTATCCGATATAAGAAAACAATAGTGTAGACCCAACAGGAGCACTAATCGAGAATTTTCCGGAAAGATCCGTTACGGTGCCTGTTTGTGCGTCTTTAAGGGTTACGTTGACACCGATGACAGGTTCATTGCTGTCGGCATCCGTAACAGTACCCGAATACTGTTTTGCAACCTGTGCATAAGTAGATGTAACTGCTGCAAAAAGAAATAGTAGCAAGCAGCCAAGCGTTTTTCTTAGATTATCCATATACTTTTCATTTAGTTAGAATATAATGATATTAGATTTTTAGGAATTTTAGATACAAGTCAAGGCATTTAAAATGTTCCCAACATTACTCCGCCTCTTCATTCTACAGTTTTAGGATGTATCCATAGTAAATAGTCTTTTTTTTAAGGTTTAATACGTTTCGTATTTAGTGTTAACTGTGCAAATATAGGCGCAAAGCATGGAAATAGAGATCAAATAACATCCATAATTAGTCCGCTACTGTTCAAAAGGATCATTCTGAATATCCTTTCTAGCTATCTAATGAGCTTTGTGGACAAAAGAAGATGAAATCTATTGTACAGTTTCATAACTTCTTTTATATTTGCTCTATCAAAAGAACATAACTATGTCAAAAGCACACGTACTAAAGAGGTATTCTTTTCTAATCTGGATATTATTCTTTGTTCTTTCTACAAAGGCTGAACAACAAGACTACTACTTCAGACAAATTTCTTTGGAACAGGGATTGTCACAATCAAGAGTGCAGTGCATTTACAGAGATCATTTAGGAGTAATATGGATAGGTACCAAATGGGGATTAAATAGTTATGACCAATCTGAACTGAAAAGTTATTTTCATGACCGGGAGCAGCCCAACTCATTGCCCGACAATTTCATTCGTTTTATTACAGAGGATCGTTTAGGCGATTTATACGTTTCTACCAATAAAGGAATTGCCATCTACAATAAAGCAGAAAATCAGTTTCAGCCATTGAAATATAACGGGAAGCCATTTAACGCTTGGTCTTATCTTCAAATAGGTGACAATTTCCTGTTTGGAGGAGAAGAAACTTTATACCAATACAATCTGACGGATAAAAGTATTACGACGATCTTCCCCGACATCGATGGAGACAAGTTAAAATGTATCAATCGCATCTTTCAGTGGAGTCCCGATATGCTGATAACCAGTAGTAAAAAAGACGGACTTTGGATGTACGACTTGATAAAAAAGAAAATGTATCGATGTCCATTTGTAAAAGAGCGTGAGATAAACACCATATTTGTTGACTCTCAAAACCGGCTTTGGGTATCATTCTATGGCAAAGGAATAGCCTGCTACTCGAAAGAGGGGAAAAGGCTTTTCAGTTTATCCACCAAAAATTCCGGGCTCAACAACGATATCATTTTTGATTTTCTTGAAAAAGACAACCAACTTTGGATAGCTACTGACGGAGGAGGTATCAACATACTTGACTTCCAGACTATGAAGTTCTCTCATCTTAAACATATTTCCGATGATGAACAATCCTTGCCGAATAACTCTATCTACCGGCTGTATAAAGATCAGATGGACAATATATGGATAGGCAGTATACACGGAGGATTATTCGCCATTAAGAAAGTGTTCATCAAAACCTATAAAGATGTTCCACTGAACAATCCCAATGGAGTTAGCGAACGTACCGTGGTTAGCATCTTTGAAGATAAGGATACATTGCTTTGGATTGGAACAGACGGAGGAGGTATCAACTCATTTGACCAAAAAACGAATACATTTCATCATTACCCTACTACATACGGGGAGAAAGTTACCTCTATCACAGATTTTTCTGAAAATGAGCTCTTATTATCATGTTTTAATAAAGGGGTCTTTACCTTTAATAAGAGAACCGCACAGATGCAACCTTTTCCCATTATCAATGACTCTATTTCGAAAAGAGAATTTTCATCCGGTGATTTGGTAAATCTATATGCTACAAAAGATAATATTTACATATTAGGAGCAAAAGTCTATATCTACAACAAGCATACCCGGCAAACATCTATTCTCTACGCGCCCCAAATAGACATTCAACGCCAAATAGCTATGCAGGCAATTTATTCCGACGATACGCATCTGTATCTAATGGGAACCAATAACCTGTTTAAACTAAACTTCAAAACTAACGAACTATCTTCATTAGTCAATATGAAAGAGGGAGATGATTTCACATCGGCCTGCCGGGATGATAAAGGTAACTTTTGGATAGGAAGTAATTTCGGACTGCTCTTCTATAATAAACAGACTGGAAAAACAGAAAAAATACATACCAACTTGTTCAACAGTGTATCCAGCCTTGCCTATGATAAAAAAGGAAAAGTCTGGATAGGAGCGCAGAACATGTTCTTTGCGTATATTATCAACGAAAAACGTTTTGTTATCCTGGACGAATCCGATGGAGTTCCTTCCAACGAATTGATATTTACCCCTATTCCTGCTCTTCGTACTCCCAATCTGTATATGGGAGGTACTATGGGACTGGTACGCATTAATACGGATATTATTTTCGAAAGTAATTCGTCTCCTATTCTCAAGCTACTTGAAGTAAAACTGAATGGTAAATCAACTCTGAAACAGGTTAATAATAACTGTATTTCGATTCCTTGGAATCATTCATCGTTCAACATTAAAGTGATTGCTGACGAAAAGAACTCCTTCCGAAAACACCTTTTCCGGTATGTCATCACAGGAAAAGACAAAATGGTGATCGAGAGTTATCTCCAGACACTCGAATTGGGTACATTAGCATCAGGAGAATATACCATCAGCGTATCCTGCGACACCTCCAACGGTGAATGGAGCCAGCCGATAGAGATCTTAACTATTATAGTCTCACCTCCTTGGTGGAAATCTATCTGGTTTATTATACTATGCATTTTCTTTGCATTTTTAGTGGCAGGAGTGGTCTTCTTTAGTTTGATAAGAAAAAAAGAAAATCGGCTGAAACGTGAGATGCGGGAACATGAGAAGAAGATATATGAAGAGAAAATACGCTTCTTAATCAATATCAGCCATGAGCTACGTACCCCTTTGACACTCATCTATGCTTCCCTGAAACGAATTCTAAATAAAGAGGTGAAGCAAGACGAGCTACCGGAATATCTACAGGGAGCATTCAAACAGGCGAATCAGATGAAAGATATTATCAACATTGTGCTTGATGCACGCAAAATGGAGGTAGGACAGGAAGTGCTACACATCTCTTCGCATCCTTTACACAAGTGGATACAGGAAGTGGCAGAAACATTTCAAACTGCATCTAAAGCCAAAGAAATTGAAATTACATACGACTTTGACGACAGTATACAATCTATCGCGTATGATGACACTAAATGCAAAGTTGTTCTTTCCAATCTGATTATGAATGCTTTGAAATATAGTCCTAATCAGACTCGTATTGTTATAAAAACCATCCGTACAAATGAAAGTATACAAGTACACGTACAAGACCAGGGAATTGGATTGGATAATGTAGATATAAAGAAGCTCTTTACCCGTTTCTACCAAGGCAAACATAATGAGGGAGGAAGTGGTATCGGTTTATCTTATGCTAAAATGTTGATTGACCTGCATGGAGGCAGGATGGGGGCTTTCAATAATGAAGACAGAGGGGCCACATTCTTTTATGAAATACCGGCTAATCTACAAGAACAAGAAGTATCATGTCCTCAACATTCCTACCTCAACGAACTTTTAAGTTCTCCGGAGGAAGAAGAGAAAATAGAATCCGGAGCTTTCTCTCTACAAGGATACTCACTGTTGATTGTAGAAGATAAACAGGACTTAAGGGAATTCTTAAAAAATGCTCTTAAGGATAAATTCAAGAAGATCTATCAGGCAGAAAATGGATTAGTAGCGCTGGAAGTTATTAAGCAACAGCAACCGGACATTATAGTAAGTGATGTAATGATGCCACAAATGAATGGCTATCAGCTATGCAAGGAAATTAAAGAGAATCTGAATATTAGCCATATCCCTGTTATTCTACTTACCGCCAGAGCCGATTCTGAAAGCCAGATGTTAGGATACAAATTAGGAGCCGATGCCTATTTGCCCAAACCATTTGAAATGGAAATGCTCCTTAGCGTGATCCAGAACCAGATGAGAAATCGTGAATATATTAAATCCAGATACAGGGGCAATCAATTCATTCTGTCTCCGCAAGAGGCTACTTTCAGCAATGCGGATGAACAATTTATGATTAAATTGAATGAAATGATCGATCAGAATCTGTCTCAACCAGATCTGGACGTAAAATTCCTGACTGCTCAAATGGCTATGAGCCGGACATCCTTATATAATAAGATCAAGGAACTGACCGGCATGGGAGCAAACGATTATATCAATCGTAGAAGAATCGACAAAGCAATCATTCTTTTAATTCAGTCTGACATGAGCATTACTGAAATATCAGAGCAGGTAGGTTTCACTTATCAACGATATTTCAGTACGTTATTTAAAGAAATGAAAGGAATGACTCCTTCTCAATTCAGAGCACAACATGGTTCCACCCAACAACAATCAGAATAGATTCAGCACTTTAGTTTATCATTTATATAGAAATTATACTTCCCGGAACAGAGCGATTAAGATTTCCAGTGCAGATTTGGACGTTTCATGATTTGAAATGACTAAAATCTGATGAGTAGAATAAGGTATTCGACTACTTTTGCAGCAAGCAATTGATAGAAAACGAATACACTTAAATTCAATTATTATGAGAAACTACTATTTAACTCTGTTACTAATATGCATTTGCGGCCTTTGCTTTGCACAGCAACAGACCAATGACATCAGTACTAAAAATCCGCCAAACAAAGAATGGAACTTCAACAATCTGGATGGATGGAAATACGGACATCAGGATAACAACCCGGATAATCAATGCATATTAGAGAATGGCTACTTACGGATCTTTACCCGAGCTAACTCGGTGGATCGGAAAAAGGTTCATACTGTAGAACGGATTTATACAACAGGAAGATATACCTGGCGTACTCATATCCCGCAAATGGGAATAGGAGATCAATGTAGCGTGGGTTCGTGGATATACCATGACGACCAACATGAATTGGATTTTGAAGTCGGATATGGTAAAGACACAGTTCGCAAGGAGTTAAATGCAGCTCCCAACGAAATGATTGCTTATATGACATCGCAGGCATATCCTTTTTCTTCCGTTCCTGTAGTAATCAAGACCGGATGGCATCTGTTCGAAATTGATCTGACATTAAAAAACGGGAACTATTACATCACCTGGTTAATAGACAACGAACCTAAACATGAACTTCAACTGGAATTTGGGAAAGACATTGCATTCCATATTTTTTGCAGTGTAGAGAATCTTAAATTTATTGGAGAACAACCGGCACAACAGGAAAATTCCGGATTGTTTGATTTCGTCAGATATACATATCATGACTAAATAAATGAACTTAGTACACATTTCTTAAAATCCCCCCAATTACATACCATGAGAACAACGTTCATTTCACTTTCTCGGATATTCATGAACATTTGTCTCAATGCGCAGGATAGAGCAGTTGATGAAGGTCATGCTCTCTAAATATAAAATAGCCCTCGCTACAAATCTGTAACGGGGGTATTTTTTAGAGGAGTCATTTCTCCTCTTGCTAATGTTTTGTTTATGTGCTTTTTATATCTGAATACATCAATCAGATAATCCCTCTCACTCTATCGTCAAATGCAGAAAGCGCAGCTTTCGCTCCTTCGCCCATAGAGATAATAATTTGCTTATAAGGAACCGTAGAAACATCTCCGGCTGCATAGATACCCGTCACATTCGTACGGCAATGTGCATCAATCATGATTTCGCCCAGACGGTTGGTTTCCACTATGTCGCGGAATACACTGCTATTCGCAGAAAGCCCAATTTGTACAAATACACCATCCAACTCAACCAAACGTTCTTCTTCCGTTTTGCGATCTTTGATGCGCAGGGCAGTCAGTTTATCACCATTTCCTATCACTTCCGTAGTCTGTGAACTTGCAAACACTTCCACATTCGGCAATGATTTAAGTCGCTCTTGAAGTACACTGTCCGCTTTCAACTCATCCATAAATTCAAAAACAGTGACTTTGGAGCAGATACCGGCCAAGTCAATGGCTGCCTCAATGCCGGAATTTCCACCACCTACTACCGCTACATGCTTTCCTTTATAAAACGGCCCATCACAATGAGGACAGAAAGCGACACCACGACCGATATACTCCGCTTCTCCCGGAACATTCAGTTTACGCCAGCTTGCACCAGTTGCAATAATCAGTGCCGGAGCCAGGAATTTCTCCCCAACAGAGGTAGTGATCTGCTTTTGTTTTCCAACCACTTCTACTTTTTCTACTTTACGATGCTCCAGCAAATCCACCGGATAACGCAACAAGTGAGTTTTCAGATTATCGGCAAGTTCATTTCCTGTCGTTTCCGGAACAGAAATTAGATTTTCAATACCCACCGTTTCTTTTACCTGTCCGCCAACACGCTCGGCCACGATAGCTACACGGAGTCCTTTACGGGCAGAATAAATAGCTGCTGATACTCCTGCAGGTCCTCCACCGACTACAATCACATCATATTCTTTCACCTCTGCATTCGCTTTGGTTTCGTCAATACCATATTGATCTTCCAACTTGGCAAGCAATTCGCCAAATTCACCACGGCCTACATGAAGCAATTTTCCATCTGCAAAGACAGAGGGTACTCCTTGTATCTTCAGTGCATCTACTTCATCCTGATAAAGCGCACCGTCTACCATTTCATGCGTAATAGCCGGATTCAAAGTAGTCATTGCATTCAGAGCCTGCACTACGTCAGGGCAGTTCGTACAAGTCAACGAAACATAAGTGGTCAGATGTATCGGGCCTTTCAGTGCTTTCACACGGTTGCAAACGGCCTCATCGGGAAAGTTCTTTCCTTTGCCGTCCAGATTCAGGATAGCCAAAAGCAATGATGTGAACTCATGTCCGTTAGGAATACCCCGGAATGTGATTCCGGTACGATCACTATTCTTTAATAAAGTAAACTTCAATGCTTCTCCCTCATTCACCGAGCAAGTGATATGATCGGAACAATCCGCTACATCTCCCAGCAACTCCAATAATTCTGTTTTGTTTTCGTGGCTGGATGATACGGATATATCAAAAGTAAAGTTTGCCTCCAGCCCAGCAAAAATACCCTTTAGTTGTTCTTTTAATGCAGATTCTAACATATCTTTTTCCTTTCATTTTTTTAAAAGAAAGGCCGGCAGCGTCTCTCGTTACCGGCCTCCCATAATCACCATTATCAAGATCTATCAAATCTTACCTACCAGGTCAATGCTTGGTTTCAGGGTAGACTCACCCTTCTTCCATTTAGCCGGGCAAACTTCTCCGTCATGGCTGGCTACAAACTGTGCAGCTTCCACCTTACGAAGCAATTCACTTGCATCACGGCCAATATTGTTATCATTCAGTTCCACCACTTTAATCTTTCCTTCCGGATTGACAACGAATGTACCGCGATAAGCCATACCCTCTTCTTCGATATATACACCCAGTGCACGGCTCAAAGCGCCAGTCGGGTCTGCCAACATCGGATATTGAATCTTGCGAATACTTTCAGAAGCATCATGCCAAGCTTTGTGCACGAAATGAGAGTCAGTACTTACCGAATAGATCTCTACACCCATCGCCTTGAACTGATCGTACTTTTCAGCCATATCCACCAATTCAGTAGGACATACGAAAGTAAAGTCAGCAGGATAGAAGAAAAGAATCGCCCATTTACCTTTCAGGTCATTGTTGGTTACAGTCTTGAAAGCTCCGTTGTGAAAAGCCTGAACGCTGAATTCAGGAAGTTGAGAATTTAAAATTGGTTCCATAATCTTTATTGCTTTTATTGTTATTAATTGATTTGACTTATAACATCAGAAACAACGTTTTGTTTTTTGTTTCTGATGCAAAGATAAAGGCAGAAACCCCGCCTTTGCAAAAAAAGCCCAATCGAATATTTCTATGCGGTGATAGATGAAATTAATAAAAGCATTTTATACCTTTGCATGCATAAACAAAAAAACTGGAAAATATATACGATTATGGAACATCCTCTTGACCAATTCTTATATTGCCCTAAATGTGGTTCCTCTCATTTTGAGATTAACAACGAGAAATCTAAAAAATGTGCAGATTGCGGCTTTGTCTATTATTTCAATCCTTCTGCCGCCACAGTAGCACTCATCTTGAATGAGAAAAATGAACTGCTTGTCTGCCGGCGTGCTAAAGAGCCGGCAAAGGGAACTCTCGACCTTCCCGGAGGATTTATCGATATGAACGAGACAGGTGAAGAAGGCGTAGCCCGTGAAGTGCTGGAAGAAACCGGATTGAAGGTAAAAAAAGCTATTTACCAGTTTTCACTTCCCAATATTTATGTCTATTCAGGTTTTCCTGTACACACACTTGATATGTTTTTTCTCTGCACCGTAGAAGACATGAGCCATTTCTCCGCCATGGATGATGTAGCAGATTCTTTCTTCCTACCTCTCTCCGAGATTCATCCGGAAGATTTTGGGTTGGATTCTATCCGTCGCGGACTTAGCTTGTTTCTAGCTCAATGCCGCTAAGATAATCTCATCAGCCTGATAGATTGAGAGTATTTCATCTATAGTTATGTCCCATTTTTAAGATATTCCTCCAAAACATCAGATAAAAAAATAATGATCTGGAGAATAAAATGCATAAAAACATGCAACTGTATGCAAAATCACAGGCTAATACCGTATAAATTCAAGTCGAATATGCATCTTTTTCTATCAAGAAAAGATTCGTTGGTTTAAAACCAAGGAGTTCTTCCCCACCGAGGAACGCTTCCTTTCTCACCGACGAAGCAGCTTTTGCTCGGTGAGGAAGACAAATAAGGGAAAATTAAGACCGTTTTTCTTCTATTTCATCACAAATATCGAAAAGGCAACAAACAACAAAATGCCAGTTTCTAACCACATTTCAGTTTACACAACAAGTGAAAAAGAAGAAAAGCATTACAATTTAATCGACAAACATCTCATATAACAAAAAGAAAGAATTTCGCACCTACAAATCTCTGCGTTTTTTTATATTTCTCAATCCTCCCAGTAATTACGCCTTTTATTCTCGTTTAAATATTCCTTTTCTTAAGATGGGCCATTTTTCAGTAGCCAATTGATGTATTTGTAAAATAGAAGTTCATCTCAACCAAATAGATCAAAGTAATTTATCACATAATCTTAAACAATCATATTATATTACTATAAATGAACAAAATACAACATATTGTGTTATCTTTGTAACCACCATTAATTTAATGGCCATTAAATTAACTGCCATTAAGATAGCAATAATATGAAGTTCTACGACCGAAAGAAAGAAATGGCGATACTGTATGCAGCTAAAAAGCAATCACAAACGAGCGCTTGCTTTACTGTAATGACCGGACGCCGACGAATCGGAAAAACAGCTCTACTCTTAGAGTCTGTCAAAGACACCCGATTCGTATATATATTTGTAGCAAGAAAGAGTGAAGTCCTGCTTTGCGCACAATATCAACCTGTCATTCAGGAAACGCTTGGCATTCGTATCTATGGAGAAATCAGAGAGTTCGCACAGCTCTTTGAACTGCTGATGCAACATTCCCAAAAGGAAAATTTCACATTAATCATTGACGAATTTCAAGAATTTCTCTATATCAATCCGTCTATCGTCAGTGACATACAACGTATTTGGGACCAATATCACGCGACTTCCAAAATCAATTTCATTGTATGCGGTTCCGTTTATTCAATGATGAAAAGAATATTCGAAGACCGCAAGGAGCCACTATACGGACGCCTTACCGCCCGAATTTCTCTGCATCCATTCACCACCACCGTTATCAAAGAGATTCTAGCAGACCATGCCCCCCAATTCACATCGGAAGATTTGCTTTGCTTGTATTTGCTGACAGGTGGAGTAGCCAAATACATCACCCTATTGATGGAAGCGAAAGCATTTAATAAAACTGCCATGATAAATTATGCGCTTTCCGAAGGCTCACCATTTCTGACAGAAGGCAAAGACATGTTGATTTCCGAGTTCGGGAAAGACTATGCCAATTATTTTTCTATCCTATCTCTCATTGCAGAAGGAAAAACAACACAACGAGAGATTGATTCCATCATCAATAAAAACACCGGTTCCTATTTAGCCAACCTTGAGGATGAATATTCATTAATCAAAAAAGTGAAACCGATGTTCGCTAAACCTAATAGTCGTGCTACCCGTTATTGCCTGCAAGACAATTTTCTACGATTCTGGTTTCGCTTTATTTTCTCAAACAACGCAGTACTAGAAATGGGGAAAAACCATTTACTGATAGAATATGTAGAAAAGAACTATGAACAATACAGCGGCCTATTGTTAGAAAAATATTTCCGTGAACTTATCGCTGAAGAAGAGGAAGTTACCGACGTAGGTAACTATTGGGACAAAAACGGAGAAAATGAAATAGACCTGATCGCCCTCAACCGGTTTAACAAAACAGCACTTATCGGAGAAGTAAAAAGAAATCCGAGAAAAATAAGTATCCCGGCATTGGAAAAGAAAGGAGAAACTTTACATAAAGAATTAAATGATTATAAAATAACTTTCAAAGGATTCTCATTGAAAGATATGTAGTACTTTTGCATAAACACCCGATTATGAAAAAAGAAATTACTAGACTCATTTGTGCCGCCATCTGCTGCACGCCCATTATAGGATTTGCCCAGACAGGTGATAAGTTCACTTCGACTGACAACCTTTATAAAGAAGGGAAAGAACTTTTCCAGGAAAGAAATTATGCAGCTGCTCTGCCGGCATTGAAAGCATTTGTAAAACAAAAACCTGCAGCCAGCCTTCTTCAGGACGCAGAGTATATGCTGGTCAGTTCGGCTTACGAACTGAAAGACAAAAACCGCATCGAACTCCTCCGCAAATACCTTGACCGTTATCCTGATACTCCATACGCTAACCGTATTTATGCGCTGTTAGCCTCCTGCTATTTCTACGAAGGAAAATATGATGAAGCACTGGCACTTTTCAACTCTGCCGACCTCGATTTGTTAGGTAATGAAGAACGGGACGACTGCACCTACCAACTGGCTACCTGTTATCTGAAAACCGATAATCTAAGAGAAGCAGCCATCTGGTTTGAAACTTTGCGTGCCAACAGCCCCAAATACGCCAAAGATTGTGATTACTATCTTTCCTACATCCGCTATACACAAAAACGTTATAGTGAAGCATTGAAAGGTTTCCTTCCCTTACAGGACGACTCGAAGTACAAAGCACTCGTCCCTTATTACATAGCCGAAATTTATACGCAGCTCAAAAACTATGATAAGGCACAAATTGTAGCACAAAACTACCTGTCAGCCTACCCGAACAACGAGCACGCTGCAGAAATGTACCGTATTCTGGGAGATGCCTATTACCATTTCGGACAATATCACCAAGCCGTAGAAGCATTCAACAATTACCTGAATAAGGATCGCTCGGCTCCCCGCCGCGATGCCCTTTATATGCTGGGTCTCTCCTACTACCAAACAAAAGTATACTCCAAAGCAGCCGAAACATTAGGTAAGGTGACAACTGACAACGATGCCCTTACCCAAAATGCATATCTCCACATGGGACTCTCTTATCTGCAACTGGCAGAAAAAAACAAAGCACGCATGGCTTTTGAACAGGCAGCCGCCTCCAATGCTAATATGCAAATCAAGGAACAGGCAGCTTACAATTACGCTCTTTGCCTGCACGAGACTTCTTTCTCCGCTTTCGGTGAATCAGTTACTGCCTTCGAGAAATTCCTGAATGAATTTCCGACTTCTCCATACGCTGAAAAAGTCAGCAGCTACCTGGTAGAAGTTTATATGAATACACGTAGCTACGATGCAGCTTTGAAATCAATCGACCGGATTGCCAAACCAAGCGCGCAAATATTGGAAGCCAAACAGAAGATACTGTTCCAATTAGGAACTCAATCTTTCGCTAACGCCGACTTCGAACAAGCTCTGAAATATCTGAACCAATCCATTGCCATCGGACAATACAATCGTCAGACCAAGGCAGACGCTTACTATTGGTGCGGAGAATCCTATTACCGTCTAAACCGAATGGTAGAAGCCGCACGTGATTTTAATGCTTATCTGCAACTCACCACCCAACCCAATAACGAAATGTATGCGCTTGCCAATTATAACTTAGGGTATATCGCTTTCCACCGGAAAGACTATACGCAAGCAAGCAATTACTTCCAAAAATACATTCAACTGGAGAAAGGCGAAAATGCAACCGCACTTGCCGATGCATACAATCGTATTGGTGACTGCCACCTGCATGTACGTAACTTTGAAGAAGCCAAACAGTATTATTCGCAAGCCGAACAGATGAATACTTCTTCCGGAGACTATTCTTTCTATCAGCTGGCTCTTGTATCCGGTCTGCAGAAAGACTATACCGGTAAGATTACCTTGCTGAACCGTCTGGTAGGAAAGTACCCTGCTTCTCCTTATGCCGTAAACGCTATTTACGAGAAAGGGCGTTCCTATGTTCTCATGGATAACAACAACCAAGCCATTACTTCTTTCAAAGAATTGCTGACTAAATATCCTGAAAGTCCGGTCAGCAGGAAAGCTGCCGCCGAAATCGGATTATTATATTACCAAAAAGGAGATTACAACCAAGCAATCGAAGCCTACAAACAGGTTATCGAAAAATATCCGGGCAGTGAAGAAGCACGCCTTGCCATGCGTGATTTGAAATCTATTTATGTGGATCTCAACCGCATCGACGAATTTGCTGCTTTAGCAAATGCCATGCCAGGACACATCCGTTTCGATGCTAACGAACAAGACTCGCTTACGTATGCCGCCGCAGAAAAGATTTATGCACGAGGCAGAATGGAAGAAGCCAAAACAAGCCTCAACAAATACCTGCAAACTTTCCCGGAAGGAGCCTTCAGCCTGAACGCACATTATTATCTCTGCCTGATCGGAAACGAGCAGAAGAATTATGATATGATTCTTCTACATTCCGGTAAGTTGTTGGAATATCCAAACAATCCGTTTGCAGAAGAAGCACTAATCTTGCGTGCTGAAGTGCAATTCAACCAGCAAAATATGGCTGAAGCATTGGCTAGCTACAAAATGCTGAAAGAAAAAGCAACCAACGTAGAGCGCCGCCAACTTGCTGAAACGGGTATTCTGCGTTGCGCCTTCCTATTACGAGATGATATAGAAACCATCCATGCAGCTACCGACCTGCTTGCAGAAGCCAAACTTAGTCCGGAGCTAAGAAATGAAGCTCTTTATTACCGTGCTAAAGCCTACACCAAGCAAAAGGCTGACAAGAAAGCAATGGAAGACTATCGTGAACTGGCCAAAGACACACGTAACTCTTACGGTGCCGAAGCTAAATATCAGGTTGCACAATCCCTCTACGACGCAAAAGAATATGCCGCTGCAGAGAAAGAGTTGCTCAACTATATAGAACAGAGTACGCCACATGCTTATTGGCTAGCGCGCAGTTTTATCCTTCTATCCGACGTCTATCATGCTACGGGTAAAGATCTGGACGCACGCCAATATCTGCTAAGTCTGCAACAAAATTATCAAGGGAATGACGATATTGAAAGCATGATTGAAAGCAGACTTAGTAAATTGAAAGTTGAGAATTGAGAATAAAAAAATAGAAAAGTATGAAACGATCTCATTATATAATAAGAGGACTCGCATTGGCAATCTCAATGCCATCCTGCCTTCAAGCCCAAACCACCCAACCGAAGGATACAACAATGACCCGCACGGTCGTTGTGGAACAAGAATATAACCCGGACATTATGGATGCTTCGAAAGTGAACGTCCTGCCTAAAGTAGAAGAACCGACAGTGAGCAAGAAAGAAGTAGAATATGCTACAACATTCTTTCCGGCCACTTCCGTTCCGGCAGGCCTGATGCGCCCCTATACCGGAAAAGAAGTTCAACCCGGCACTACCCCGGGATATGTACGTGCCGGATATGGTAATTATGGCAATTTGGATATTCTTGCCAATTATCTATTCCGTCTGTCGCAGAAAGACAAATTGAATGTACGTTTCCAAATGGATGGAATGGATGGTAAACTAACGCTTCCTTTCACAGACTCCGAAAAATGGAATGCATTTTATTATCGCACACGCGCAAATGTAGATTACACACACCAATTTAATAAACTGGACTTAAATATTGCCGGAAACTTCGGATTGAGCAACTTCAACTTCCAACCGGAAAGCGTAAACAGCAAGCAGAAATTCACATCCGGTGACTTCCATGCGGGCATTCATTTCACTGATGAGACTGCCCCACTGCGTTTCAACGCAGAAACAAATCTGTTGATGTATGAACGTCAACATAACATGTTCAATGAATCTGAAGCCAATACAGGTATCAAGGAAACAATCATACGCACCAAAGGCGATGTCACGGGAGCTATCGGCGACCAACAATTAATAACTATCGCTTTGGAAATGAACAATCTTCTCTACAACGGATATACAAAGAATGTTTCCACCGGAGATGAATACTTCAAAAACTACACAACGCTTCTTTTAAATCCATATTACGAACTGGATAATGATGACTGGAAACTGCATATCGGAGCCAATGTAGATTTATCTTTCGGATTTGACAAGTC
Source organism: Bacteroides sp. D1 (assembly GCF_000157095.2). NCBI lineage: Bacteria > Pseudomonadati > Bacteroidota > Bacteroidia > Bacteroidales > Bacteroidaceae > Bacteroides > Bacteroides sp. D1. Next base: position 561,899 of record NZ_JH114343.1, on the reverse strand, counting down.
TTTCCGTATCTCACCCGATATCACTGCACAGTATATTTTTTCTGATAGCTACATTGTTTATGCAAAAGCAACCGGCGGTAAGCAATTGAATGATTTCCGCAGATTAGAAAGTATCTGTCCTTACGGTGAACTGCCGGAGGCAAATACCACTGCCACTTTGGGATACGTACAACGTCCTTATGATACTTACGAGCAAATCAACGGTAGTATCGGATTCAAAGCAAGCCCTTATCCGGGACTTTGGTTCAACGTGTTCGGTGGTTATCAGAATCTAAAGAACGACTTATCTTATTTAGGTTTTGACCCAAGTAATATTCATTCAGGTTCTTACCTTTCTTTTGCTCAAGATAATACAGAAAATCTCTACCTTGGCGGTGAAATCAGTTACGATTACAAAGATATCCTCGGAATATCAGCTAAATATACTTACCGTAATTGGGACAGCAAAACAGAGGAATATCTGTTGGCTGTGAAACCAGTCAGTGAAATGTCTTTCAATGTACGTATTCATCCGATCTCTGCTCTTAACATAAATCTAGGTTATGATTACATCAGCCGGAAAGAAGTGAAAGAATATGCAAAAATGACCGCAATTAATGATTTGCATATCGGAGCCAGCTATAATGTATTCAAAGGAGTATCCGTTTATGCTCAAGTACATAACCTGCTGAACAAGAAATATCAATATTATTTAGGTTATCCTACGGAAGGATTCAATTTCTTAGGAGGATTGAGTTTCCGGTTCTAAAGTTTATCAATAAATCACAGTAACAGTTATAACACGAGACACTCATCTCATAAAAAAGAGGGCATCTCCCATAGGGATGATGTCCTCTTTCAAACCAAAAACTTAATCTTCAATTATTATTTTGTTATCCTCACAACAAACCCACCACCAGGAGCCATGTGTAAATTCAACTTCTTATTGGCTGATACGCGGATCACTTCACGCTTATAGTCTTTCCCAACACGATCGGCATTGATACCATCTCTAAATATTTCTGCATTGAACTCACCATCACCCAAGAAAGACAGATCGACTTCAACATCACGCTCTTTCCAGTCGGTCAATCCACCCACATACCAGATACCGTCTTTCTCACGTGCCATTACAATATGTTCGCCTACTTTTCCGCTTATTGGAAGTGTCTGATTCCATACAGTAGGAATGGCAGCGATAAACTTCGTACATTCTTCCTCTTTCAGATAATTAGTAGGTGCATCACACAGCATATTAATAGGAGAATCAAAAATAGTATACAATGCTAACTGACGGCAACGTGTACCCTGACTCATCGGTTCTGTATAGACAGCATGAAAGTTCTTCATGATTACGTTATTCATCGCTCCCTGTGTATAATCAAGTGGTCCGGCAACCATGCGGATGAAAGGAGCTGTCACATCATATATCACTTGATCTGTTCCCGGTTCTGCCCACTTCATTTCTTCCAGTCCATGGACACCCTCGAAATTGATCGTATTCGGATAAGTACGTTGCAAACCAGTCGGTTTGAACGTTCCATGGAGATCTATCAGCAATTTGTATTTTGCTCCGGTTTCAGCCGCTTTACGGTTAAACTCAACTACTTGTTGGTCGTCACGGTCCATAAAATCAATCTTGAAACCTTTGATTCCCATTGCGGCATAATGCTTACATACACGATCCATGTCTTTTTCAAAAGCACGATAGCCCGCCCAAAGTATCAAATCTACATTTTTGCTTTTTGCATAGCTAATCAACTCTTTCAAATCGATTTCAGGAATCACCTCAAACAAATCCGCTTTACCCGGCACTGCCCATCCCTCATCCAATATCACATATTCGATACCGAATTTCGAGGCAAAGTCAATATAGTATTTATAAGTCTCATTGTTGATACCTGCGCGGAAATCCACGTTGTAGAGATTCCAGTCGTTCCACCAGTCCCAAGCCACTTTACCCGGTTTAATCCAAGAAAAATCTGTAAATTGTGCCGGAGTAGCCAGTTTATATACCATATCATTACAAAGCAGTTCTGCATCATCCTTGGCAATGACCATGACACGCCAGGGAAATGCTGTGTTTCCCTCCACTCTAGCAATATAAGGTTCACGAGATTTTACTACCCCTTTCAGTCCGCGAACTTCGTCTACTATCGTTTTCGGATAAGCTGCAAAGATTCCATCCAGAGAATATCCATGCTCACCATGTTTCACATACATACCCGGATAGTTCATCAAATCGGCTTCAGTGATACAGATTTTTTTTCCGTTCTTTCCCTCGACCAAAACCGGTAAAAAGGCAATCTGTTCCTTATCCCATGCAGACAAGGCAGTTTCCAGATACGTATTTTGGAAAGAACTGTAGAAAGGATCTTTCTTGCCCTCGTTCATTCGGCCTTTCGGTGAAGCTACAAAAACTTTCGGATCATTCGGAAAACAGAAAGAAGCCTGCTCGCTTTCCACCATAAACGGCTTCTTCAGTTCAGAGACAAAACGATAGGCTGCACCATCTTCATAAGCTCTGAACACCAAGCTATATCCTCCTTTAAAGTCAATGGTTAGTTCATTGAACTGGTCCTTGATTGATTTCTTCTTATAGATGGGAGGATAGATAGTCTCATTTACAGAACGGCGGCTGATCTTCTTTACTTTCGGATTGAGTCCGAAAGCTGTACCATCAGTTAGTTTCATGAAAATAGGAGATGGAGCCACCATCACATCGTTGTCGTGAAGAACGGAGTATTCCACATTCTTATCATTCACAATCACATTCACCTGCACTTTACCGGAAATGTCTTTCAGCTCGTACACTTTCTGTGCACAAATGGTTAAAGGTGCGATAGCCATTAGAACCGGCAAAAGTCTTTTCATCATACGTTTCATAAACTAATACTTTTTGTATTTCACACAGTTTTTTATTTACATATTTATCATAAGAGTACCGCTTGGCAGAGATAAAGGAGGAAGCTTAACAGGAAGAATTTCCTGCTAATAAAGCATTGAACAAGTGCTAAATAGCACCTTTCTTATCTCATTCGCGCTACCATTTTTTAGAAATCAATTGTCACCTGATAGGTATCCTTATTCTCAAAGAAGGTCTGTTGCACCTCATATTCGGGAAGCCATACGTATTTTTTTTCCCCTTTATATTCGGCTTCGAGCAAGAAAGTGAACCAGCGGTTATAAGGCAATTCGTCGGTATGCAAAGGAGGTGCGGGGCTATCATATAAGTTGGGGACACCAGTTATCAGATATTCTCCTTTCTTATCCGTCTCATAAGTACGGTAAGGAGTAGCGATCAGGTCATTGAATTTTGCACGTGAACCATACAGATTCAGCTTTACCCCTTTTTGCTTTTTACCTTTCACTTTTACAGATACCTGTATGTTTTCGGGGAACATTTGTTTGAAGAATCCGTCGAAATCACGTCTCGGACGTTTGGATTTGGCGGTGTGATTGATTATATGAACTGCATACGAGCTCCATTTATATGTTTTATAATGACTGTTCATCACACAAGAGTCAGGTTCATATTCGATATGGTTCACCGGATTGTTCTTTGCCCGGATTCTATCAGCATACAAGTCGGTTACCCCACGATAATGTCCGAACTCATGTGCCACTCCTCTATGAAAATAGTCGATACCAAACAGATCTTCATGTTCCGTCTTGCTACGGCTACGGCAAATTACCATATTCAGATCGTCCGCCCCACCGCCGCAATACCATCCTTTAGCCGATTCTTCATCGTCAAAATCAAGAATAGAATCTATAATCAGCAGTACATCGTGATTGGGAAAACCGGCACTCTTCTGATAGATTTTCTCCAATTGGCGGGAGGAGCAGTCGTAAATCACCTGCAGATCCGGTATATAACGGAAATAGTAGTTGAAACGTCCATTGCCGGCTTTGTTCCAGAAGTCGTTCACTTGGTCGAAAAAAGCATTCAGCTTCGCTTGATAAGCTTCTTTACCTCCCCAATGCTCCACTCCGGCCTTATCGACAGCCACAAATACCCGGTATTCAATGGTGTCCAAAGATTGTCGAATCTGATTTTCCTCCAATGTCTTTGCCTCCATCCAAGAGAAGAAAGGCAATAGAGCGGGAAATATGAGCCATCTTTTCCAGTTGTTTTTCATATTAGTTCTTAGTTAAGAATGTATTTTATTTCTTGTAAATCACGACTATTTCCACCGACCATCAAAGTGAAGTCTCCTTTCTCCACAATGAACTTCATTTGATTATTGTAGAATCCTAGTTGTTCATCTTTTACGTCGAAGGTGACCGTTTTGCTTTCACCTGGACTCAGCTTAATCTTTTCAAAGCCTTTCAATTCTTTGATAGGGCGAGTGATAGAAGCCACCTCATCACGCACATACAACTGAACAACTTCCTCGCCCTCGCATTTTCCAGTATTGGTAACCGTTACAGCAACACGTGTATAAGTACCTTTTCCATCACCCGGAAGCAGTTTCACATCCGAATAATTGAAAGTAGTGTATGACAAACCGTAGCCGAACGGATAAGCAGGCTCCGTAGGAATATCAATGTACTTCGCACACCATCCGCCCAATGCAGTGGGGCGTCCTGTGCTCTTATATTGATAATACAATGGTATCTGTCCGTTATGCTGCGGAAAAGTCATTGGCAGCTTACCCGAAGGATTATAATCTCCCCAAAGTACATTACAGATAGCATTACCCGCTTCACTCCCCAGCCACCAGGTACATAAGATAGCGGGAGCCTCCCGACGAACTTCATTGAAAATAACAGGACGACCACACATCATTAGTACAACTACCGGTTTGCCAGTCTTCACCAATTCGGAAACCAAACGCTGTTGTTCGGCAGCAATAGAAATATCTCCTTTCGAACGCATCTCACCGCTTTCCCAAGCTTGTTCTCCCATTGCAACGATAACCACATCCGATTGGCGGGCAGCAGCTAAAGTCTGATCCAGATTTACAATTTTATTCGTTTTCAAGTCGTAGCCATCGTTATAGTTGATGTCCACTCCTCGTTTCTCCATTGCCTCATACAAGGTTACTACTTTACCAACCTCTGCACAGGACCATGCACCGCACATATCTTTCTGCGATTTGGAAAGTGCACCAATCAAAGCAACTTTCTTGATAGAAGAAGAAAGCGGTAACACCGAGTTTTCATTTTTCAAAAGAACAATAGAACGTTCGGAAACGTAGCATGCTTCCTTGCGGGATTCCTGTGAACCAATCACTGTACGTTCCCTTTCTTCATCACAGTATCTGAACGGATCATCAAATAATCCCAGTTTATATTTCTGTTCCAAAATACGTCTGACAGCATCATCCACCAGCTTGATAGATACCTTACCCTCTTTTACCAGAGACACCAGATTCTTGGAATAGCATTCACTTACCATCTCCATATCCAGTCCGGCCTTGATTCCTTTATAAGCAGCTTCTTTTTCATCTTTCGCATAACGGTGGTTCATCATTTCTCCCACTGATCCCCAGTCGGATACCACAAATCCTTTAAATCCCCATTGATTCTTCAGGAGCTCCCTCAACAGAAAAGTACTTCCGGTAGACGGTTCGTTATTAAAGTCATTGAACGCACTCATGAAAGTAGCAGCACCGGCCTCTGCACCAGCCTTGTAAGGAGGCATATAGAAATTGACAAACTGTCCCATCGACATATCCACACTATTATAATCTTTTCCGGCAATAGCTGCACCATATCCGGCAAAGTGCTTAATACAGGATAAAATAGTATTCTCTTTCGATAAATCATCTCCCTGTAAACCATGTACACGCGCCTTAGCAACCAACGAGCCATAATAAGGATCTTCACCGGCCCCTTCCATCACACGCCCCCACCGGGCATCCCAGCTAATATCCACCATTGGAGCAAACGTCCAATGCAACCCGGCTGCTGCAGCTTCCTTTGCCGCACATCTCGATCCTCTTTCTATAGCATCCAGATCAAAACTCGCAGCCTCTGCCAATGGCAACGGAAAACCTGTTCTATATCCATGAATAACATCCAATCCGAAAAGCAAAGGAATCTGTAAACGTGATTTCATAGCTGCCTCCTGATATTTACGAGTATTGGCAGCACCGGATACATTCAGCAAAGAACCGATCAATCCCTTACTTATATCTTCTGTCCGACTGATACGTGTATTATCAGGACCTGTGGCAAATCCACCGGAACATTGGCTTAACTGCCCCACTTTTTCTTCCAGTGTCATCTTTTTCATCAGACCGGATATGAAACGATTCATTTGAGCCTCATCCTTTTGATTCTGCGCCATGCTTCCCATAGCGAAAATCGCCATACACGAATATGTAATTAGTCTTTTCATCATTTTATTATAAGAGTTTATCTGTATTGATTTAAATGTTAATATCCTCCATACGTTTTACTTTCTATCGCAAAGATAGCCGCTGGTCAGATTCACATTGGCGAATTGCGTACAAAAGGACAATAATATCGTAAAGTCTGCTTTTTTTCTATTTCTTTCCGTATAGCATTCAAGCACTTCTGTCATTTTTTTGCCTTTATTGATACGATTTTCTCCTTACTCTTCACTTATTCGTAAGAGATATTATCCAGCACTTTTATTCCCTCTTTCCGAACACCTGTCTCAAACAGATTCTTAAACGATTCTACCGACAATGAAGTGGACGGTTTAAAATCTGAAGAATTCATATACGCCAGCAAAGCGGCATAGAATTGTAATCCTTCCGGTGTGTCACGTACCGCTTCCAAGTCGGACATACAAAGCAGTAATTTACTGCCCTCTACATTCAACTCCATCAATAAGCCGAGTTTATGATTTCGTTCCACATTGTCAATTACCTGCACAATAGGGCGGTATTCTTTTGGCATACCATCCAGAATAAGCGGATAGCTATGTTTGATAATTGGATACCACTGCCAGTTCGTATGGTATTCGGTCGGGAAATCATCGAATACCGGATGCTCGGGATTGGTCAGAATCCCCAATGTACCAGGTGAAGCAGGTTTCTTGATGCGGTCACAGATACTTTTGAACATACGATAATTCCAATAGTCGGTCTGGAACAATCCTCCCACTGTTACTTCTTTACAGTCTTCCTCAAGAGGCATCAACAATACCTTTCCACCTTGCTTTAAGGCATTCAGCACATCATCCGTTAGTTGGCGGGCAACTACAACATTACCTGCCTTCAATTGCTTCTTTGCAGGATATATCCATAGCGGATAACTATTCTGATAGGAAGTTCCGGATACTTTCAAAAGTAATTCGGCTTTATACGCTTGCTCCACATCGGGCAATGTCAAACGAATAGTTCCGGCAGTCAATAATCCTAATCCCGATGGAATAGCCATCTTACCTTTGCCAAGGCTTTTCTTCCCATTTTTGAGTTCCCATGAAATACTTTTTTCGTTCAATGAAGTTTCTCCATAATTGGCAATCTCAACAGTACCTGCGAATGATTCACCGCCTGTCCAACAGAATTTGGCAGTTGTCAATAAAGGAACCACTTCACTACAGAATTCTCTCCATTTCTTCGGTTCAACCAATCCTTTACTATCCATAAAAGCATCCAGAATACCAACATAAGCCGACCCCTGTCCCGGATAATCCTGTAAATCGAGTAACTGAAAACCAGCCATCCGTTTGGAACGGAGATTCATTTCAATATCTGCCCGGTAAAGTTCCACAGACCATGCACCCGATGCTTTAAAAAAATCATCCGCCTGCTCCAGCATGCCGGCTTTCTCCAAGCGGTCACGAAACACTTCAAAATTCCAGGGAGCTAAGACTCCTGTATATTTCTTCATCTCCTCATAATTCGGGTAAGTTTGAAACTGTCCGGTTTCATGTCCGATCACCGGAACAGGAGATTTTTCCAGAGCCTCATCAAAGTTCATTACCGAATTAGGATAGGTATTATTAAGATAGCCACCTTCTTCCGCATCTGCGAAAGAGAAAGAAGCACGAGCATGAGTAGAATAACCCTCACCACTGCCTACACGACAAGTTACCAGAAAATCCTCACCCGGAATATGTCCTCGTGAGCCTAAAAAGATATTCGAACCATACGTGTATAGGTGTCTCGGCTCTATGGACCGGAAACGATCTACAAACTCTTTCATCACATTGATGTCACCTCCCAGCTCATTTCCCAAGGCAAAGAGTACAAAAGAAGCATGGTTACTATATTCACGCATGATATTCTCTCCATCTTTCATCAGAAAATCCATCAGCTCGGCAGATTCTTTCTTAAACCCTCCCCAGATAGGTAATTCCGGCTGCAAGTAAATACCCTCCAAGTCCGCAGCTTCAAAACACGCAGCAGGTGGGCACCAAGAATGAAAACGACAATGATTCAATCCATATTCCTTACAAATCCTGAAATAACGACGCCATTGTTCCAAGTCCATCGCCGTATGGCCCGTCAAAGGGAATACACAGGCATCATGTTTTCCTCGAAGAAATGTTTTGGCGCCATTGATAGTGAAATGCGTTTCTTCAGTTTTAAAGTCACGCAAACCGAAACGAACTGTTTTCTCGTCTATGCCATTTATCTCTGCTTTCAGTTGATATAGAGCCGGCTGGAGGTCACTCCACAATACAGCATTATCTCCCAACTGATAAGTGAATTCATATTCCTTGCTCCCCTCTTTCAAATTATATTCTGCAGATCTGGCTTTATGCTTTTTGGCAGTATTGAAAGCAGAAGCTGACAACTGCAGTTTCTTCCCACCAATGCCTGAAGAATTGGAAAGAGTTATTTTCACTTTTACGGAGCGGTCTTCTACTTGAGGAAAAGCCTGAATGGACTCAATAAACAATGGATTCATTGCCTGCAATTCCATCCGTCCGATAATACCGTTCCAGTTTGTCTGGGTAGATTCCGTACAAGCGTGAGAACTTGAACGAATCTGCCCGGGAATACTTTTTCCGTTATCTACACGAATAGTCAGCTTATGTGAACCGGGAGCCAGGAAGTGAGTGAGATTAAATTCCTGTGGGGTAGATAAATAGTTGCATTTACCCACTTCCCGACCATCGATCCACACGGTTGTCGGACGAGTACGTTCCAGAAACAACACGATATGCTTTTCTTTCCAGTCGGCTGGTATTTCTATATTCCTGCTATACCATGCCGCACCTTCATATTTATAATATCTGGACAAATAAGTGGTCTCCGACTTGTTGGTATTCTCTATTCCTTTTCGATTCGAATCTGTTGTACCGGGTAAAGTCACAGTTTCTGCAAAATCCATGTTCCACAGTTTTTCCTGTTCTCCCTTGCCGTGAGGGTCCAATGCAAAACTCCACGTTCCGCTCAAATCAATCATTTTGCGCAAACCTGATGTCTGCGCCCATGATGTACACAAAAAAACAAATAATAATAAAAGAGTTCCAGCTAATCGATTACGCATAACTTTATTCATAATATATGATTTAATGTCCTTAATTTATCTGTTTACAAAGATAGGACGGAGAACAAACCACAATGACAAATCCCGTACAAAAAAACAATAATATCGTAAAAGATACTGTGTATCATCTCTTTTATATCACTATCAGCATGATAATGTCCTTGCCTGACTGATAAAATACACAAATAGTTTTTTCATAGCTTCATCCCCTTCCACAGCCTGCAACTCTGGGTGGAACTGAACACCCCAAATATGTTCGGAATCAGATTCGATTGATTCTATGACTCCATCATCAGCGAAAGCAGATGCCTTGAATCCACAAGCCAATTTCTTAACGGCTTGATGATGAATGGAGGAGACTTTCAAACTTTCCTTGCCTGTAACAGAATACAATTTTCCGGTCCTCAAACATCGCACATTATGCTGTAATATCATAAACGCATCCGGTGACCGATGATTAATTTCCGAGGGATATTGAGCAGGCAAATCCTGATATAATGTTCCACCAAAATAAGTATTAATAATCTGCATTCCCCGACAAATACCTAAAACGGGAATTTGCCTTTCGGATGCTAAGCGCAGCAAAGCATAATCAAAGTCATCCCTATCCCGGCAACATTCTCCACATTCAGGAAGAGTCGATTCTCCGTATATCACAGGCGATATATCTCCCCCACCTGTCAGGAGTAAACCATCAATAAAAGAAACCACAGATTGTAAAATCTGTACATTGTCGGTAAACGGAAGAATAAAAGGGATGCCGCCCGCTTGAAGGACAGCATCCACATATTTTCTTTTCACAGATATTCTTCCCGGAATATCAATTTCAGTAGAAATACCAATAACAGGAATTTCTCTTTTTATCATTCTCATTGTCTTTTATCAACTTAATCCACAGCCTGTAGTTGTAAAGCCAAACTTGAATATTCACTTTTCAGCAATGATTTTAATGCAATGCCTTCTTCCATCAATATCTTTCCACTAATGATTTTACCATTCAGGTCACAAGGTTTGCTACTGTCCACAGGTGTCAAATCTACCAAACGATAATTCTTCGACGGATCCAATCCATTCATACAAACCTTCGGAATAACCATATTGATGAAATGAGAAATCTTATATGCATAAAAGACCGCCTTATTCTTTTCGGAAGTGACATACATCAGAGAGGATACTCCTTTATTATCGTATGGAGACACCAACCGATACAAATCACCGAACTGAACCACAGGACGAATATCTTTATACGCTGCAATAGCACGCTTGGCGAATGCCTTATCAACATCATTCATGTCCTTCGGCTGAATTTCCATTCCCAATCGCCCGGACATTGCCACATCAAAACGGAATTTCAATGGAATACGGCGTCCGGTCTGATGATTCTTGTCCGCACTTACGTGAGATGCCATAGCAATAGCCGGAAAGAAACCGGAAACTCCCCATTGCATATAAATTCTTTGCAAAGCATCCGTATCATCACTCGTCCAGAACTCATCAAAATACGGAAGCAATCCATAATTGACGCGGGCACCGCCACCAGCACATAGCTGCATCACGAGTTCAGGATACTTAGCACGAATACGCTGAAGTACTTTCTGCAAACCCCTATTATACTCAATATAGAGATGTGATTGCTTGTTTTTTGGTAAGTAAGAAGAACCATAATCCAGCAAACTGCAATTATCATCCCATTTCATATAGGAAATTTCCGGATAGTTCGCCATCAAATTATCGACCACTCCAAAAACAAAATCCTGTACTTTCGGATTAGTCAAATCCAGAACTACCTGCGTTTTGCCACGCCCGGTAGATAAAGGACGGTTATCAATTTTCAGAATCCAGTCCGGGTGCTTTTCGAACAGCTCGCTCTTGGTATTCGACATTTCCGGTTCAATCCAGATACCGAATTTTATATGATGCTTCCTGGCAGACGCAAGCAGTCCTTCAATACCTTCAGGCAGTTTTTCTTTGCAGACTTCCCAATCACCCAAACTACTGTTTCCACCATTACGGGGATATTTATTTCCAAACCAGCCATCGTCCATGACAAACAACTCTCCACCCATGGCAGAGAAAGCTTCCATCATCTCATCCATCCCTTTTTGGTTCACCTTGAAATAAACACCTTCCCAGCTATTCAACAAGATGTCATGCAGCCTTTCACCCCGATTCATTTTATATTGGCGTGCCCAATGATGAAAAGCACGACTCACCCCACCTTTGCCATTGGTACTATATGTCATGGCAAATTCAGGAGTGACGAATGTCTCTTTCGGTTCCAGTATGTATTGTGAACTTTCCTCATTCATACCGGCTATTATATTCAGTGCTGTGTTGCGAACATCCAGCTTCAACTTATAATTACCACTCCAAGCCAAAACGCCCCCAAAGACTTTTCCTGTTTCTTCCTGCGGTTTGCCGTCCAACGACAACATAAAAGAAGGATTATCCGTTTCCGTATTCGCCAGTCCGTCTTTGTTAGCAATCACTTTTTGCCCGTTCGTCAGTTTCTCTTCATCCATCGTATGTTCCGCACCCCAGGCTCCATGAAAATGAGTCAGCCAGTTGTCCCCGCGAAACATCGGCAAATAAGCGGAAGCAAACTGAAACAGTGTTACTGGTTTCTTACCTGCATTGCCAATCTCAACCCAAGTGGTAATTATATCCGTTCCTTTATAAGCCTTATAACATTGTTTCACCCAAACAGGATATATCTTATCTTTCAAAAGAACTTCGGTTATCTCTCCATCCTTGGAAGTGTATTGAGTAACCGCATCTACCGCCAAGTCAAGTGACATATTGCCATCCGGTTGAGTAATAGCAATCGCTTTCTCCCCTACCGTCTGGAGACCGAAAGCGGGATAGCTGTTCGCATTCAATACCAGTCCGGCATCATAGATACTTTGTATCTGCCCGGGAGCAATACTGACTCCATAATATTGCATCTTTGATGGTTCACCTGCATTTGCTGTAATCAACAATGACGTTTTAGACGTCGAAATCAAATAATCTTTAGCAAATAAAGAACTTGATAATAACAAACCAATAGCGGCTATTAAGCTCTGCTTCATATTTATAATCATAGATTTGTTTTTATTATATTGATATTAAGTATTACCTTTTCCTGACCATTAGATGTATTCAACCCAGTATAATATATACTTTTCATAAAATGCAATAATACATATCTGTCAGTGTCTGTTTCTTATTTGTAGTTTTCACTTCTATTTTATTCTTTCCAGGGGTCAATATCACATGTTTCCACTCCAAGATAGAATACCGGTCTGTTTCCACTTTACCACAACTCTTTCCGTTGACAAATAATTCTGCTTCAGGTTGATTGGAAAAGGCTATAATCGTTTGTTGTCGCTGCACACGTATTATGTTACGTTTACCTATTAAATAAATCATAGGATCCTCTTTATTCCAATTCGCTTTATAAAAATAAAAAGCATCTTTTCGCACTTTCCGATCAAATGTAACCAACCCTTTGTCATTAACTCCAGGACGATCACCCTCGGTGCGGTGCGCAGCACCAAAGTCAAACATATTCCACACAAAACTTCCCCAAACGAAAGGACGTTCGGTTATCGCTTTCCAGTTTTCTATATGATAATAAGTTTGCCAATTTTCCGGATGCCACCAACTTGTGGGATTTGTTTTCACTAGCGAATCTTGTTGATGATATATACTTGCGCCGGCACCATATTCACTAATAGCAATACGAATTTCAGGATATTCTTTATGCATCCAGTCCAGCCATTTTCCTAAATCTTGTGGGGTACCACCATACCATCCATCATAGCGGTTCCAGGCAATAAGATCGGTCACAAAGTTTATTTTTCCTGATTGGTTACTGGCAGAAGTGGTGGGGCGAGTAGTATCTTCCTGATGTGCCAGTACATTCAACTCATTAATGTACTCCACCGGATTATCTCCATATTCTGCCAACTCATTAAACAATCCCCAAACACAAATAGAAGGATGATTATAATGCTGACGAATTAATTCTTTAAGCTGTTCTTTTCCATTGGCACGGAAAGACGGTGAATCAACGAAACCCTTATCTTCATACCCGCCAGGACCGATAAAAGGGATTTCAGCCCATACCACTATACCAAGCTTATCCATGAGGTCATAAAAATAAGTAGCTTGAGGATAATGAGCCAGTCGCACGGCATTCACTCCCATTTCCAGCATCAATGCCGCATCCTCTTCGTGATGCTCGGGATGCAAAGCATTACCTATCTCGCTCCTATCTTGATGACGGCATACTCCTCGAAGTGGCAAATGTTCTCCATTCAAGAAAAAACCCTCATCCGGATCTATTCGATAAAAACGAAGTCCCAAAGGCTGTATTACCTGATCTAGTATCTCTCCGTTATGCAAAAGAGAGACTTCTACCTGATACAGAAACGGATCTTGTCGTCCATTCCATAAATGTGGATTATTCAACTCTATCCTCATTTCTTTTTGTGAAACAGAATCAGGATAAAGTGTAACCTTTTCGTTTTTTTCTTTCACTACTTTACCTGCATTCGAGAGAATAATGTTAAGTTCCAGTTCCCGTAATTTGTCACTTCCGTTAGACAAATCAATAAGAGCACGTACACAAGCATATTCATGACTTACGCTATCTTGAATCAGTCGAACGCCCGGAGAAGCATAATCCAAAGGAGAAATACAAATCTCATCGGTAACTAATAAATGCACATCCCGATAAATTCCTCCATAAAAATTGAAGTCTCCGACCAAAGGCATTATATCCAACTGTTCACCATTATTCACTCGTACTAAAATAGAATTGTCCTTTCCATACTCTACTCTATCTGTGATTTCAAACACAAAAGCTCCATATCCTCCTCTATGTTCACCAATATGTTTACGGTTAATAAACACATTAGCTATACTATTCACTCCTTCAAAACGTAAAAAGAGACGTTTCCCTTTCCATTGTGACTGGACAAATAGCTTCTTCTCATAATTGCCAATTCCTCGCTTATAATCTATTTTACCAGATAAGGCATCCTGCGCATTCCAAGTATGAGGTAGATCCACTCGAACTTCCGTACCTTTTTGTACTTGATGAGAAAAACGGAATTTCCACTGATTATTTAGCAGGATATCCTGTCTTTCAGCAAAGACTATCGAACTATAACACAAAAAAGCAACAACAAATGCCCATAAACGATGTTTCATATTTACCAAGACTTAAATTACGGTTTCGAATAGCAATATCCATTAACAAAAACGAATGATTATCTTTAAAGAGCTACTTAAGGTAACTTTCTCAGAAATAATCATTCGTTTATTGAGACCTTACTTCTTAATTACTCTACATTTGTCACCATCTGGTTCTGTGTTATCCAATGTAAACTGATAAGGCCACTGATTGTCAGCCCCCGTATCATAGATTTCTTTGGGAGTAGCAGCCACTACCAGCCAAAGATGTTCCGTATTCTCGGGAACCTGAAGACTTGCAGATCCTATATCTTCTTTGCTTGGCTCGCCATATACACGTGAACCATCTTTCAGCACAGCCAGAAATCCATATCTCCATTGAGCATTATTCGGTTTGTGAATATTATACTCTGAACTGTTTATTATACCTCTAAAATTAACTTTTACTGTAGTTCCGGCCTCCGGTACTGTTAATTTAATACCGTTATATCCATAGTTGCTTGGGCAACGTTCGGGTGAGATCCGATAAGTCACTCCCAATTGAACAAGCTGACAAGTATGCACATTAGCTCCTCTGGCAGCATATGCCATTTCAATACGCGGCAAATCCCAGGTAATGAAACGGGATGCAGCATCATACATTTCTTCATTGAGTTGTTCTTGATTAATGTGAGTCAAACGTTTATAGGTTTTAATAAAGTTGAGTTGGCCCGATTCTGTCTTATCGTCCAAAGTAGTCTCCTGAAATATTCTGCTCATGATTTCCACTCCATGCTTATTCGCCCAATACTCAAACATATACGGGTTATTGTATGCATTGTCATTATGCCCCAATGATCGATGCGTGCCACTAATATAATTCGTAAAATGATTAAATTCCTGATCAATCCATTCCGGAGAACGTCTAAGCAATGTCCATTGCGAAGTCATTTCAAATATCGGGCCAGGGAACCAAGCATCTTTAATACCTGAATCCCACAAGGCCAAATATTGGAAACTGTGAGACACCTCATGATATACCATATTAGGATTTCCCGAATGATGTGGACGAATAGCCAACTCACCTACCGGATAATTTCCTCCTCCTGTAGCACCACCCTCACTATCATTTATCACATACACAATGAGCTTGTATTTATTCGTCACGGATTCTTCCTTATTTCCAAAGTACAAATCATATTTCATGAAGTCATATACTTCCTCCGCCATTTTCAGCAAATCATCCGGATTGAACTTCCGCTCTGCATTTTGTGGATTGGTACCAAATGATTTTTCCCAAAAGAGAGCCACATTGTCGCTTTCTTTCATGTAGTGCTTATTAAATTTGCTGTTTTCGTTTTCAAAAAGTTCAGGTCCGCTTTGTCCGATCATAGTATGTTCCGGAATAAGTAACACCTTTTCTACTTGTGTAAATACAAACCTATAAGTATCATCATTTGCGTTATTAGTTATCACGACTTCGCTTTTTTTCCCAGGGTCTTTAGCTGGATTGGCAGCTACCGTAAGAGTAATCTCTCCACTACCACTTTGCTCGCCCGAGGGAGTAGCAGTCACCAAATCTCCACTTACCACTTCCACTTTCCACGTCACTTCCGGTGAAGCTGTAACCGTCAAGTGATAATCTTTACCAGTAAAAGGAGCATTTACAACAACCGGTCGGGTATAATTGCAAACCAAGCTCAAGAAGGTCACTTCAAAAGTAAGTGGCCTTTCTCTCTTTCCGCTATCGTCATCATCGTTACAAGCTGTTGCATTAACTGCTAATAACATTATAGGAAGAATCTTCCACATCCATTTTAAAATATTCATATTTGTTTCTTTTATGATTTGATCTTATAAAATTTATCACTTACCATATATCTTCAACTGTTGAAGGGCAACGCACGGGTAATCACCACTATTATTCCACTTCGTATAATCATAACCCAATATATTCTTTACACTATTGTTACTATAAGTCTTATCACGACTAGATATGAATGACAATCGTACCAAAGTCGCTCCACTCTCTTTCAAACTGTAAAGTGACAATTTGGACAAATCTTCTTCGCTGACACGACCAATCCAAGTTTTGTCTGCAAACGGCAGTTGGTTATCCTCATATTTCAATTCTCCAATCTTCTTCAAATCATCATTACTTGTTCCAGCATAAACAACAATTTCATTAGGAACAGCATTAGGCCAATTCCTCGGCAAATAGTTGAATGAGAATGCTTGGGAAAGAGGTTTATTTGAGAAATCAATATCGAGATACACGCCATATACCGGATCTATTTTAGGATCGTTTTTACCTCCGTTAGGTGACCAAATGGATTGCCAATAATTATTATATGCAAGTAGATTACCTACATTATTGCCTCCGTCAGTAGCACTTGCCTTTAGCATATTCGCTTCTAGATTTATACTTCTCAAGTCACTGATCGACTCCACTTTTGTTTCCATAATCACGTGAACATAGGTTATCTTTTCTTTGACTTCGAAAGGACTATTACCACATCCAATTGGAATAATCGGATACAAATAATCCTTATCTAAAGTCAAACCATCCCCTGACAATGTAGCAGTCACTAATTTCTCATTATCTTCCTGTGTAAATTCGGAAGATGATAAAACGCAGTTGCCTTTGGGTAATAATGTATAGGAAGTACCTTTATCCGCATTATATTTATCAACCGCAGCTTTCAAAGCAGTTTCGTTCTCTTCAAATTCCACCGTAAATTCCCACTGATTGATTACATCAAGAGAAAGATTAAAACCGTAAGATGCCTTTTTCTCTCCTTGGTCCAAAATAAGAATATGCTTGTACTCTTTCGACTCCATAGTAACAACAGGAGTTGCAATACGAGGTTTCATAAAGATTTCAGAGACAGGGAAACCATCTACATAAACACGAATACCCCAAACATATTCTTTATCCTCATCCAACTCTCCTACTTCTTTTTTAAATGTTATTTTTACATCTTTCGACAGATCCGAATCATCAAAATCAACAGAAGCAGGCATTACAATATAATCTTCAGGAATAGACATGTAGCTTGTACCATACAAAGAGTTATGTGCGTTCAGTTCCTCTTCTGTGAATGCAGAAAGAGTCACTTCACCCTCTTCTTTATTAATTGTCAATAAGGTAGTGATATCCTGATTGGCATTATAAAAATCAAATTGTTTCACGCTCCTTGAGATATTCCGATCGTATATGTTCACTACCAACCAAATCAATTCAGCCTTTCTATCATCTACAGAAACTATTATGGGCAACATATACTCTTCACTTGTACTCAAATCTCCTGTTTTCTTATTGAATTTAATATCCAATAAGGCAGATACCTCTCCATCAAAACTTATCGAATTTGGCAAAGTATAGCAATCAGTAGGGAGAAGTTTATACAGAGTGAGATTATCCTCATTATATTTATCCAGTTCTTCTTGGCCAAGTGAAGAAATTGAAACATTACCCTCTACCTTATTTATAGAAGTAGTATAAATAAGTTCTTCTTTGTTATATCTGTCCTCATTATAATGAATGTAAGCATATAATTCTTCTTTTTGCGCCATTTGATTCGGATCATACGACTGTGTAAACGCATATCTATAAATCTCGTCGTTAACACTGTTTCTAATAGTCACTGTAGCTACTCTGTTTTTTATATTAGTCGGGTTGCTCGATGCAACAATCAAAATCTCTCCGTCCCCACTTTGCTTAGTCACAGGTGTGGCTACTATCCAACTGCCACCTTCAAGCTTAGTTGTCCAAATTACATCCACAGAAGATTTTACAGTCAACTTATATGTCTGGCCCTCTATAGGTACTACAACATCGATAACATTATTACTGTTACATTCCAAATCCGTTGAAGAAAGTTCGAAGAATGACGAAGTTGTATCATCATCGTCACTACAACCTGCCATTGCTACAGATAATAGTAGCACGGGAATGATTCTCCATATATTTTTCATTAAAGCTTCCATATATTTTCGTTTTTATTCCTTCACAATTATTTACCATACAATCTAAATCCTGATATTGCGACCGAGTTTTGGTCTCCACTTATGGCTCCGGATTGTGTCAGGTTTTTAATTTGTGTACCATTAGCACTAGACAAGAAAGAGACACGAATTAAAGATATCTCTTGACGTCCTACCGAGAATTGAGGCATATCTACATTTTGTTCAGAGTCATCTGTCCAAACTCCACCTTTTTTAGGCAAATTATTTTTCGTTGCACTCAACTCACCCACTTTTCTCAAATTATCCACACTCGTTCCTACATAAAGAATAATCTGATTAGGTACAGCATTTGCATACTCTCTAGTCGAATAATCAATCTTAATTTGCTTCTCTATCATAGGAGTAACATCAGATACGTCAATATCTATATACACACCATATTTCGAATCATGCTTAGGGTCTGTATTGCTTGTCCAAATAGATTCATAATATGTTTTAATATCATTATCAAGCATATTTCTGAGTGGTTGACCAGGATGTATACTATTGGAACTCAACATATCATCAGCCAAAGAAATTAATTTCAATTCACCGGTAACCATCACATGAATGTAACAGATTGCTTCTCTTACATCAAACGGCATACCCACCACCTTTTTCGGAATAATTGGAAGCAGGTAATCATCCATCATGAGATTATTATTATTCACCTCCACAAAAGAGGAAGCAAGTGCCTCGCCTGCAGGAAAAAGTATTGTTGATTCAAACGAACGATTTTCCTTAGGTAAAAGAAGATAATCAACTCCCATCGTTTCATTATATTGCCTTACAGCTTTTTCCAACTCATCTTCGTTGTTCTCTATTCTCAATTTGAGATCCCACTCATTTTTCACGTCTAAATAGAAAGCAAGCTCAAAACTTTGTTTCTCTCTCTTACCCTCTTCCATTCTGATTACATGAACCCCCGTAGGATCCGTAATGATGCTAGGTACGATGATGTTCGGCTTGAAATAAATGATATTTTTGTTATCATTCACCGTTCCATTATCAGCTTCTAAACGAATGGGGAGCATATACTCGCCGGTCTTAGCCAGTTCACTCATATTTCCTTTGAATACCACATCTACATTTCTATATTCGACACCATCCTCAAAGGCTACTGTAGCAGGCATATCATAGTATTCCGGAGCTAAAAGTTTATAATCGCCATCTATAGTTGCATTATACTCGTCCATTTCAGCCTGAGTAAAAGGAACCAAATTGATAGTGCTGACTCCATTCAACCCATGTCCTCCTCTTCCAACAGTGATGGTCTGAACTTTGGCACTATTCACACTATAGAAGTCAAATTCATTAACCCCCTCTTTCAGATAATAGTAGACAGAGTCAAATTCCTCCGTATAGTTTTTATTACCATCTTCACAAGAGAGAGTGGTCACCACTACTCCGAGAAGAAATAAAATATATATATTTTTCATACTGTATATCTTTTTAATTAATTAATTGCCATAACCGGGAGCTTGAACCAATTGCGGATTAGAATTCACATCAACATAGTAAATTGGAAGTATATACTGTCTATTATTCCATTCATAAGGTTGATTCACCTTAATACGTTGCCTGAATTCGTCATACTCCAATCCTTTTTCTTCAGCTCTCAATCCTTCACGCTTTCCAGCAGCCAAATATTTACCTCCTTCTACCCAACGTCGTACGTCAAAGTAGCGCTGTCCTTCTGCATAGAACTCTACATAACGTTCGTTCTTAATCCATTCCATCAATGGCATATCTGTTAAATCCTCTTTAGTAATGGCCTTCAAACCGGCACGTTGGTGCACCGCATTAAGATTCTTAAGCGCTTCAGTCGCGTAAGTATCCGATTTACCATCCGAAGACAAATTGGCCTGACATTCTGCTAACATCAGATAAAGATCTGCCATACGAATCAATGGATAGGCAGGATTCGGAATTCCTCCACCACCGGATAAGTCCAGTTGCGTGTTAGGATCCAGGAACTTCTGGATAGCAAAGCCGGTCACCAAGTGATTACGGTTATACTTTGCCGGATTATATCCTTGTTTATCAGGATCTCTCGTATCTATTTGAATCGGTTGTCCATTGGCTAGACGAGAAGAATAATCGCCTTGATGGAATCCCAACCATGCATAAAATCGAGGTTCACGAGCTACACAAATATTAAAGAGTTCCGAACGGCCAGTAACACCCGCCGGGTCCAACCATTTACTTTCAGCAGGATATTCATTCTTTGATGCAGCGATTTTGGGCAAGGTCCCTTTATTGGTATAGAAATGTTCTACAGCATATAAATAAGGAGAAGTTGAGCTCCAACCTCCATATTCAGAACCATTGTTAAGTTTCATTATGTTGTTTGGTATACTTCCGAAGACAAAGTTGGTAGTTTTGTGTAACTCCCACAGAATTTCCAGATTGCCATCACTGCCTTTGGCTGTCATCATATAACGCAAAGTCAATACTTTATTCTGAAATGCCTTAACTTCAGTATCGGTCCCCTCTATATTAGGAATATAGGGCATCGGAAGTCCTTTCTGCTCCTGCAAACTTTCATCGCCAGCTCTTGTGCCAAATAAATAGTGTCCTGCATCCAAAGCTGCATTCAATGCTTCTTGAGCAGCTTCCTCTGCGCGTACCCATTTCTCACGATCGTATGTAGTACTCACCAACGCTGTACCGTATCCCGGAGTTTCCATGGCCTTTCCTAACTTTACGTTTTTCCACTCTGGGTAGGGGAACTTTCCATTCCATAAAGGAGAAGCTGCATAAAGTAATACTTTTGCTTTCAGTGCAAGAGCGATAGGGCGAGTAGCTCTACCCACTTCTGTGTTCGAACGAGTATTCCTCAACTTATCACCTGCAAGTACCTTTTCATCCAATAGCCGAACAATCCAATCCGTCACATAATCATAGTGCATACGACCCGGATATTCATTTTCACTAGCGGTCTGTGGAAGTAATCTGTCGCTGATGGGACAAGGTCCATAACAACGCAGCACCTCAAAATGGTAATAGGCCATCAGGAAATAAGCCTCTGCTTCCCACTCCTCTTTTATCAAATCACTTACCGGTGCCTTTTTCAGTTCCTGTAGGAACAGATGAATTTGCCCGATATATCTGTAATAGTTACTCCATTTACCACCATCATTATTATTACCTGTAAATAGATTATGAGCTACTTTGAGTGAATTATAACCTTGCAAACTATACTCAAGCGGAACAGCATATTCGTCTGCAGAGGCTTCTGTATTTTCAAAAGCTACAGGCGATTGTATTCCTGCATAACAAGAATGCAAGAACCCCAAAGTGCTGTTGAAATCTTGTGTTGCGTCATCCAAATCAGCTTGTTCTACCGGAACAATCTCAAGGAAATTACAGGAGGCTGTTAAGCAGCATAGCGAGATGAACAATGCCCCACTTAGTATTCTAATTGTATTTAATAGTTTCATATATGACAATTTTTAAAGGTTTAGAAATTTAATTGCAATCCTATATTGAATGTACGTTGCAACGGATATTTATACCACTCCAACTCTGGATCCCATTCTTTGAATGGACTGAAAACAGCCAGATTATCCCCGGTCACATAGATTCTACCGTATCTGCAGAAACGATATCCGATTTCCAACGTCTTGAAACGTAAAAAATTACCATTACGCATCCAGAATGTACTCGGTACAACGTTATTGTCTGAGTTTGCTTTTTGTAGTCCAAGACGCGGATATGCTGCATTAGGGTTAGGGTTAGCTTCTGTCCAATAGTCCTTCGCTACAAATTTGAAAATGTTGTAATCAGACTCTCCGAACGGATGAATACCTGTTAACATAATCTTGCGCATAGCCGAACCGTTAAAGAACACTCCAAGATCAAATTTCTTATAGTTTATATTCAAACCAAATCCGTATTGTATACGTGGATTTCCACCATATTCTGAAATCATTCCCTGATCATCTGCATTGATTACACCATCACCATTTAAATCACGGTATTTGATATCTCCCACTTGAGCGGTACTTCCTAGTTCTACCTTAGGACCGTATTTTATTTCATCTTCGGTCTGATATAATCCTTCTGCTATGTAACCCCATGTCGAGTTCAAAGGACGTCCGGTTTCTCTTTTCCATGGGTACGGTGTATAGGGTTCATCTCTATACACATATTTGTTCTCCACATACGTAAAGTTACCACGAAAGTCCATAGACAAGTCCTTGTTAATGGAATGATGATAGTTGGTACTGAACTCCCAGCCCCAGTTGTCTACCTTCCCGACATTACTCCAAGGTGTGGCACTATATCCCAATTGACTTGGCCATGTTTTTCTTTGCATCAGAATGTTCGAACGTTTTTCGTAGAAATAATCTGCCGTAATATTCCAATGACGGAAAAGTGTCATTTCTAAACCGACATCCAACTTCTTAGAACGTTCCCAGCCAGCATCCAATACATAATAGCTTGAAATTTTCGGGCCACCAAATGTAGTTTGCCAATCATAACCGGTACTATATTTGATGTTGTCTAGTTCCACTTTATCCAAATAAAGAAAATGACCAAAGTCAGTGCCTGTTTCATCACTACCTACCAATCCATAAGATGCACGCAACTTCAAATTATCGATTTTGTCACGTAAGGGTTCAAAGAAAGCTTCATTGCTCACTACCCAGCCTAAAGAAGCAGCCGGAAAAAACTCGAACCGGTCACCTTTTGCCAAACGCTCTGTGCCGTTGTAACCAAAGTTGAATTCGAGTAAATAGCGCTGACCATAATCATATGTAAAACGACCGGAAAAACCTTGGTTACGATTAGGAAGCACATCCTTCTTAAAATCACGCTGCATATACATCAACATACCGCCTACATTATGTTTGCCAAATTGACGTGTATAGTTTATCTGGAACTGCATAAAAATAGTACGATCACCAGATCTGGTTATACCGGATTCAGCAATATATTGCTTGCCTGAAGTGCCTAAACGTTCTAATTCGTATGAGACAGGATTCTTGGGGTCGTAAGAATTTTCTTTCACTCGATAATAATAAGGTTCAATCGTTCTGTTATATTCAGAACTGGACCAGTTTTTAAAGTTCACCAATGCGTTTGCACTCAAACCTTTTGTAACAAAATCCAAGTTCTGCTTAATTTTCAATGTAGTATGTAGCATATTTGAGTCCACTTGTTTAAAAGTGGTGGCCATATATGCATAAGGGTTTATTCTTGTGTAATTGGCTGTAAGAATGGAATTACCATACTTCACATGCTGATCGCCTTCCTGTGCAGGAAACACGGCCGGAAAGTTTATAGGGTTTGAAGATAACATCATTTTAAATAAATCATCGACCGAATTCTTAGGACCGCGATTATTACGAATCTGCGTATTCATGTTCAAATCGATTGTAGTTGTAGATGTCACTTTCACAGAGATATTATTTTGGAAGTTATACCCCATGTTATTGATATTATTGTTCCATGAATAATACTTGGGTGAGTCCAACAAACCAGTATCGTGGTTCACATTTAAACTCATATAATAAGTTACTTTCTGACCACCACCAGATATATTGATATTCGCACGTTGATTAGTCGCAAAATCCTTGAATATCAAATCACCCCAATTCACATCCGGATAAACATATGGATTTAACCCATAACGAGTTCCTTCAATTTGCTGTCTGCTATATCTTCCTTGCCTAATTGACTTATTACGAGTAAGTTCAGCTTCATTATACATTTCCATCCAAGTGGCTCCATCTACAAACTCTGGAAAGTTCATTGGTTTATTGAATGAATTTTCCAAAGTGATGTTAATACGGGTTTTTGAATTCTCTTGTCCTTTCTTGGTAGTGATGAGCATCACACCATTCGCACCACGAGCACCATAAATGGCAGTTGCAGATGCGTCTTTTAAGATAGAAAAACTTTCGATGGTTTCGGCTGGAATATTGTCCAAATCCCCTGTAGCAATTTCCACATCGTCTAGCAAAATCAAGGGAGTAGCTCGTCCACCAAAAGTCGATACACCACGAATAAAGAATTCAGAAGCTGTTCCAGGTTCTCCGCTTTTGGTATTAACGATTACGCCGGCCAATTTACCGGCCATAGAGCTAGTCAACGAAGAACTAGGAGCTTTAAGTTCCAATCCTTTCACGGTAGAAATAGCCCCCGTAACGCTTACTTTTTTCTGTGTTCCCGATCCGACAATCACTACTTCGTCCAGCATCTCATTATCGGAAGTCAACTTGATATCGATAATACCTGAAGTCTCTACAGGAACCTCCCGAGTTTTATAGCCAATAAAAGAAACGACTAAGATATCTTTGGTACTATTAACTGGAATAGAATAATTACCATCCAAATCTGATATTACACCTGTTTGAGTGCCTTTCAATGCAATATTGGCACCAATAATGGGACTGCCATCCAAAGCGTCCGTGACAGTGCCTGTTACTTGTCTTTTGCTTTGCTGTTGTTGAGCAGACACTGCCCCCTTAACTCCGGAGTCAGCTATCGCCGGTAGGCTCGTAGTGCCGGCAACTATAAAAGCTCCCAACGTTACAAAAGCAATCCTTCTTAAATAATACTTCATAAGCTTTTTCTTATAAAATTAGACATCAGTTAACTATATATTTTTTAAATTTAAAATTCATCAATTATCACCCAAAAATCATTTTTTATTCACATACAGAAAGGGGTATTTACACAATGCTCATCAAAAGCGAATATTCCTTTCTACACTACAAAGAAATTAGTCAACAGTTCGCACTCCAATTTCAGCTACACTTATAAAATTCTTCTCCAACACACCATTGACCACAAATTTCAGATAACGTGACCGATAAACCTTATTTAACTTAATTTCTTGAGGCACAAGTGTCTGCCTAATGTTCTGAAAGACACCCTTTGAAGCCATTTCCCATTTCAGTCCATCTTCACTCAAATAAATTTCATAATTTTCAATGACTCCATCCACATTTCTATACATATCCTGACGTGGTGTGTAAATGATCTCGGACACAGGAATAGTAGTTCCCATATCAACAATAACCTCGTCGGGTACAAATTCTTTCTTATTACCAGCATCATACGTATGGAAGTAACTCTCTACATTATCATCAATCATATTATCAACACCAGATTTAACAGGTGATATAATTTTCCAATTCTTCTTGCACTGATCAAAAATCACTGAAGTAATCTCTCCACTTTTTTTATCAGATGTAAAAACTGCTGCTCTTACAACTCCCTGTTTATCAAAAAGGAATGGCTCTTTATACTCATTTGAGGTAAATGACGGTTCGGTTCCGTCTGTTGTATATCGGATAGAAATTACAGGCCGGTCTGTTCTTATACTCACCATTCCATCCTTCTTTCTATAAATTTTTGGTGCTTCTAAATTATCAGGTTCTTTAAACAGACTTACTTCACTCACAGCCAATGCTACTGGGGCAAAAAAGCGTAAACGGATTCTGTCTGTATTCAAATCATTCTCAAGACGAATAATTCGACACGCCCCTATGCTGGTAGCCTCTGCTATTTCTTTCCAGCCACCATCTACCCAAGCATCGACTTTCATAGAGTCGATTCGTTGACCTAATTTTATGTTTTCACGCACTTTTATCAGATTAAAAACTTGTTTCTTTGGAAGTTCTATCATCAATGATGCATTTGTTACTGTATCGTCAGTCGCCCAATAAGAATACCGGTCATTGTCTGTAAGCTTTGCAGTACCATAATGCCTAGTTATATTCCCACGCACATTAGATGGCACCAAACGTGCTCCTTTAATAAAATTTTTGCTAAAAGTTTTATTCATTAATTCAGCGAAACCTTCCAAAGATTTGACATCTCTCCACTCCATTACTCCTTTTGGAGTTAAAGGAAGACACATATCAAATCCCTGCCCCAACCCAACACTCGCAAGATAGATATCAAATAATTTTTGAGGGCTTTTAGTAGTCAAGCTATCTGTAGTATGATAAGCAAAACGCCTTTTTAGCGAAAAGTCACACTCTGCCGGAATCCAATATTTCCCATGTCGTTGTCCCTCATTCAACATTTTAATCCGCTCACCGTCACTATTAGGGCGTGGTCTCATGTTCCAATTTCCTTCAGGGAATAATGTTGCCCAACAAGTTTTTTTATATCTTCCGGCATATCCATCCTCATTTCCTACCCAACGGATATCAGGTCCGGGGTCATTAAAAATGACAGCGTTGGGTTGGAGTTCTCTGACAATCGCATAAATATTATCCCAGTCATAATATTCGATGAATCCGCCACGATATTCATTAGCACCTCCGTAATATCCCGAACCACCGGCACCTGGAGCACCATCAAACCAAAGAGTAAACAGTTCTCCATAATTGGTACACAATTCTGTTAGTTGTTCCTTATACATTTTCAGATATTCGGGCGTTCCGAAACATGCAGCATTTCTATCCCACGGCGATAAGTAAAGTCCGAGTTTAAGCCCATGCTGACGACAAGCCTTCGCCCATTCGCCAACCCAATCTCCTTTGCCATCTTTCCAAGGTGATTTAGAAATATTATAATCAGTGGTTTTCGTTGGCCACATACAGAACCCACCATGATGCTTTGCATTGATGAGAAATCCTTTCGAACCTATTTTTTTTGCAAGAAGAACTATTTTTTCTGCGTCAAAATCTACAGGGTTCACTAGTTCCGGAGACTCATTACCCCATCCCCAATGAATATCAAGTGCATTGTTCTGATTGAATTCAATCATATTATACATTTCCATTTCATGCCAAGCTAGTTGACGATCTGTAGGCAATACCCCATACGGTTGCGGTGGATCCATTTTAGTGGAGATACAAGAAGCTAACATAGCTATACATAACAACGTGAAAGATAATTTACAACTCATAAATATTAGTATTATAAAAGATTAATAAGGTTAATACAAAAGAGATATAGCTTAGTCTTAAAAAACAATCAAATCATCTTCTGCGCCACTAAGGTAGACGTATGCCAGTAAAACCAAGGCAAATTGCGTACAAAAGAACAACAATATAGTAAAACGTGAGATCTTTTCACTTACTGCTCTGTATTTCACCAATTATTATCCTAGATCATGTACCATTTTATTGCTCATATTTTATTTCTACAAACAAATCTCTTTTCACTATCAGGTCACTTTCATCTAAATAGAATAAATATCAAGTACTTTATTATCATATTTTTCAATCCGATACCACACTTTTCCCATCTCAAATAATAACCTCCATAACCAGATACTTCAATCATTCCATTACAAAGTATCTGGATGAAATGAAGTCTTACTGATCTTTATCCGATATGGCCATTCAGCAACTTGCTCCATTTTCTGATGATATTTCGTATGTTTATCTGGTGCTCCTGTCACGACAAGCCACAAGAACTGGGTATCGTCAGGAACTATAAAATTAACAGTTTGATTCACGCTATTTACAGCTCTATTCATCTTACTATAAACTCTCTTTCCATTCTTCTGCATGGCAACAAAGCCGTAACGCCACCCTGCATACGCCTTATTTTCCGAATAAAAACCTTCATTTCCAGCCATTCCCTCAAAAGTCAAGTCTATGACTGTCCCTCCTTTAGGAACCTTCAATCTAATTGCATTATAACCATAACTTTGTGGACAATATTCTTTTGTTATTTGATACCATCCGTTCCCCATTTTCTTTAATTTACAACGATGCTCATTAGCATAAGAACTACAAACTGATTTTATGCGGGGAAGATCCCAAGTTACAAAACGAGTTGCCGCA
This sequence comes from Bacteroides sp. D1, assembly GCF_000157095.2. NCBI lineage: Bacteria > Pseudomonadati > Bacteroidota > Bacteroidia > Bacteroidales > Bacteroidaceae > Bacteroides > Bacteroides sp. D1. The sequence goes on along the minus strand of NZ_JH114343.1, from coordinate 533,568 downwards.
TCATAGATTTCTTCATTAAACAAATCTTGAGAAGTCTTCGTTATTCGCATATAAGTGGACACTGGGTCCTCTTCTTTTAAAGCTTCACTCCACATTCTGCCTATCACCGGCAATCCATGCTTATAAGACCAGTACTCCATAAACTGCGGAGCGCAATATTGGTTCGTTTTATGAAACAATGTATAATGTGTCTGTTTCATGTAATTATTCAAATGATAATTCTCAATAGTCACCCAGTCTGGATGTACCTGCCATAGCATCCATTGAGAAGTATACTCATAGAGTGTCGTCCCCGGAAATCCTTTGCCACCATCTGCCTCAACCATAAACTGAAAAGAATGCCCTAACTCGTGAGCAAGTGTACAGTAAGGATACCCGTTTATTCTGCACGGACGAAACCAGGTCATTCCGACATTGTCATGAGCACCACCATAGACTGTCTTCTCATTGTCATCATACATCCATATAATCATCTTATACTTATCAGTATAAGATTTCCCTTTCTGCACAAATTTCAATTTGTCTACAAAATAACGATAGTACCGTTCGCCCTCACTCAATATTTCATTCGGATAAAATCGTTTACTCTCATCCATGTTTACAGCAGGTTCCTTGCCAAAAGACCTCTCCCAGAAAATAACTAGATTATCAGATTCTGCCATACAATCATAGCCAAATCTACCATCAGGAACATCAAAACCGTGCTTTTTAAGATCATCTTCCGGAATAAAAATAATTTTATTTCCCAACTTAGCCTGCAACATTTGTATATTAAGGGCCAACATCAATCCACAAAACAAATAGATAAAATTTCGCTTACTACAGCACATATTACTTTACTTTTAAAATGTTACATTAACCGTATAAGTATCATTACCTGTTTCCAAATGCTCTCTCTGTAGTTCCACATCAGGAAGCCATACATATTTCTTTTGTCCCACCTCATCTATTATTTCTACTAGAAAACTAAACCAATAAGAATATGGGAATAAATCTTGTGGTTCTTTGGGAGGAATATTGGCATCTGTCATATCCGGATGATACAACTTATACAAATCAGTTATCTCAATTATGCCTCGTTTACTGGTAGTGTATGTTCTGTAAGCTTTCGGATATACATCCCGCTTATTATATTTACCACCGGCACGAGTTCCATAAAAATTCACTGTACAATTAGATAACGGTTTCCCCATTTTACCCACTTTAATCACTAGTTTACGAGGAAAGACTTTGTCCGACAAGTCTTTATCCAGTGGTCTCATTTTTGCTGTATAATTGAATAAAGCCGAACAATAATCACTCCAGACGCGATATCCAGTCCCCATATTACATTTAGGAGGAGTTAATTTCTCATGACTTACCGGATTATCTTCTGCAGCAATCATATATTGATATAAATCTGTAGCACCACGCACATGTCCATACTCGTGCCCTAGATTACTATATGTCCCCTGATCGGGATATAGCGCATCTGTAAAAATGTTATGAGCTTCACGAACATAACACATCACCACCGACTGCCCACTGGCTCCACCGCCACCACAAGATAGTCCTTCATTCTTTGCGCCCAACGCCAGAAACAACACAAAGTCATATTTCGACAAATCAAGCCGACCGAAAGCCTTTCTCTGAAACTCTCCGTATCTGTCTTTATCTCCCTGAATATCATACACACACAATTCGTCAGCAGGAACAAACCGGAAATAATAGTTAAACTTATTGGGACTTTCATTCCAAAAGCGGGTTGTATTATGAAACATCTGCTGCAAATTCTTTTTAAAAGATGCTTCTCCGCCATAACGTTCCAAATCGATTTTATCCACCCATACTTGCGCACGATACTCAATCGTATCTTTCACCTCCACACAAAAAGCATGAGTCGCCCAAACCAGACAACTGCATGCTATTAATATACACTTTAGAATACCCATAGATTTTCTTTTAGATTTATACCGTATTATAATTCAGTTGATACCCTGATAAAATACGTTTTACCAGAATATCATCCGCTATTGCCAAACTCCAGTAAGGTTAACTTATGTTTTTATCCTTTTCGAAACAAAAGTATGCAATAGAACACTTTAACAAGGCTAATTATGTACAAAAGAGCAACAATATCGTAAAAAGAAAAATTGAATATTTAATTTTATACTAAATTTATCCGGAAGTCACAAAAAAGAGGATATTCCAAAGAATCCCCTCTTATAATAGACTCCTGAATTATTATAAAATATCAGGTCGCTTTTTATATATACCACAGAATGCCCTGTCCCATATTTCTACAGAATAGAATAGTTGCCTGCAAAATTTGCTTGCCTACAATATATTTGGCTGTCTTACTTCCGCTCCCCACATTCGCTGACACTTGTACGGAAGCAGAAACATCTTTCAAAAGAGTGACGGTATCCTTTCGATATAGTGACGGTATACCAACTAGATAGTGACGCTATTCCATACATATACCGTCACTATACCAATTCCTACTTTATATAGACTACAGAACGCCCTGAACCATACTTCTTCAAGACACCATCTTTGATAAAAGCATTGATATCCTGCAATGCCTGTATCTTCGTTTTTCCCACAAGCATAGCATAATCCTGACGGTTGATGCACGGATGGTCTTCCAAGAACTTTTCCAACCGTTGTAAGCATCTCTCCCTATCCAAGGGGTTCTTCACACGAAAAGGAGAATGATAACGTTGTAATTCAATCTCACTCTCAATATCCTTTTTAAACTGCCGATTGACACGGAAATTAATATCTTTCAGAGATACGGACGGTGAACGCAAGTCTTTTGGATCCATCACTTTCTTGTCAACACTCAATGAAAGGGAGAAATAACCGATATCGCCCAGCTCTACCGAAAATCCTTTCAAAAGCAAATGACGTAGTTCTTTTGATATAGCTTCTATAACGCCGACCACTTGTGCATGGGGCATATGCTGAAATACGGTCACTTGTTCCACAAATTCTTCGGCTGTATAACTGCCCTTCAAAACGACACGTGCATGCAAAGGCTGTTCTTCCCCACTTTTAGCAAGATCGGGAGTTTCATAAAGATCATAATTTACACTCATTATCAATTAGTTTTTCAATAGGAAAGATTAAATTCCTCTCTCCTATGGATTAATTTTCTAAAACGCATTCCTATTTTCGTTTGACTTAAGTCAGGCGATAGTTCAACTTAAGTCATCCTTTCGTTTAACTTAAGTCAAACGAAAACCGATATGCTAACGAGACAAATGTACATAGAATATACAGATACTAATCTATGCAAAGCGAGATTTAATTTCAACTAATGAATTATCCCAAAGCCCACAACCATATTAACCAATAATTATCCAAGATTTGAACGATTTTTTTGTTCACTTTCAAAAGTTTTATTCCACACCTAAAAAGACAGCCTATCATTTGCTTTTGCTACTAATTCTTCCTAATATTGTCCTATACTAATGAAAACTAATACAACATAAAGAATCCCCCATGAAAAAAATCGTTCTTTTGATAACTATACAAATCCTGTGCATGCATTCATTTGTCGTGAATGCGCAGCGTATCTTCTCCACCTCCTATACAATGGATGATGGACTGGCAGCCAACAGAGTATACAGCATTTTGCAAGATTCATGTGGATTCATGTGGTTCGGTACCGATGATGGATTAAGCAGATTCGACGGTATTGCATTCAAGAACTACTATCTATCAGAATATATCAACGCAACAACCAGTAACAGCGTCAAGAAAATATTTATCGACCGCAGGGGCAGAATGTGGATAGGATTGGATACCGGAATTGTCATTTACGACTCGAAAACAGACACTTTCCAACCTTTCCATGCCAAAACTGAAACTGGAGAAATGATACAAACCTACGTCACCGATATGATAGAAGACAGTGACGGAGAAGTATGGATTGCAACGAGTGGAGAAGGGCTTTACCGTTTTTCTCCATCTGATAAAGTCAGGCTTAGAGTATACCGGAATATTCCCGGAAAGATTAATAGCATCTCCCAAAACATTATCATGACATTGCAGCAAGACAGTAAACAAAACATTTGGATAGGAACCTATTCGGAAGGATTATGCTGCTTTGACAAACAGAAAAACACGTTCGTCACTTACAAAAAGAGCAATCACCCTAATAGTTTATCAGATAATTCCATTCAGAAAGTGTTTGAAGACTCACACGGCAATTTATGGATAGGAACTTTTCAGAACGGGCTCGACCTGTTCGATCCTGTGGCTAAAACTTTCACCAACTACCGGGACAGAAGTCCGAACAACCTATTATATCATATCCACGACATTAAAGAATACAGACCTGGCGAGTTGTTCATTTCATCCGACAACGGTATGGGAATTTTTAAAGCAGACAAAGGAGAAATTATACAATCCGACAATCCGAATCTGAAAATAAGAACCGGAGCCAATAAGTTTATATATACCATCTATATAGATAAGGAAGAAAGCCTCTGGCTGGGCTCCTATTTCGATGGAATCAAATTCTATTCGGCATTTCAGAATAATTTCAAATATTATAGCTGTTCATCATCGTCCACGCCACAATCAGGAAAAGTAATCAATGTTATCAAAGAAGACAAAGATGATAAATACTGGATAGGTACGGATGACAATGGCATTTTCCGATTTGATGCCAAAACTCAAGAAATTACCCCTTTCCGGGATGCAGCCAGTATAGGCACAACTTACTATTGTATACACGATCTGCTGGTAGACGGAGATAAACTATATGCCGCCACTTATGGAAGAGGTTTGGAGGTGATTGATTTAAAAACAGGAAAAGTGGAAAGTTTTCTCAATAATCCGGAAGATTCAACATCTATCCCCTCCTCACGGGTATTCACTCTATATAAAGCCAGTAATGGATGTATTTACGTGGGCACTTCTGCAGGATTCTGTTACTATAACCCCGAAAAAAACAATTTCATCAGAATCGGTTCTTTTACAGGCAAAATATCGGATATCATTGAAGATTACTTCGGAAGAATATGGATAGGAACAAGCATCAGTGGATTATATTCATACAATGTCAGAACCCAAAAGATAACATCTTATCAACGTTCGGACCATCCGAATTCACTAACAAAGAATGTAATCACCACATTAGCTATCGACAGCAAAAAACAGCTATGGGTGGGAACGTATGGCCAAGGGCTTTGCAGATATAATGATGAAACGGACGATTTCACCAGATATGATCACCTGAAATTGCCAAATAAAATCATCAATTCAATTATCCCCAAAGGAGACTTACTATGGATAAGTACCAATAAAGGGCTTGTTGTATACAACCCGGACACGAAACATATAAAAACCTATTCGAAATCAAACGGACTATACAATGAACAATTCACACCCTGCTCCGGCTTTGAATCTTCTGACGGTAGACTATTTCTGGGTTCGACAGACGGTTTCTGCTATTTCTTTCCGCAAGACTTGAGAGAAAATACATACAATCCACCTGTCATCCTCACTAATATGACCATTTTCGGAAAAGACATACAGGCTGACACGCCCAATTCACCTATTCACCAGTCCATAGGATATACAGATGAGATTGTGTTGAAATATAACCAGTCCATGATCGGATTCGATTTTGCCGCACTAAGTTACATTGCTCCCAAAGAGAATGATTATCAATATATGCTGGAAGGTCTGGACAGCGAATGGCAGTTCACTAAAGGAAGTAACAACCATCTTTCCTATGCAAACTTACCCGTCGGTGAATATGTATTAAGGATCAAGGGAACGAACAGTGATAAACTATGGAGCAGCAATGAAGTACAGCTAAAAATCAAGGTGCTGCCTCCATTCTTCCGGTCGCAACTGGCTTATCTGATCTATGCCCTCGTCCTGTTGATTGCGATTATGTTAACCGTATGGTATTACGTAAAACGCACGGAGAAACGTCAGAAAGAACGTATCAAGAGGCTGAACGATGAAAAAGAAAAAGAGCTCTATAACTCCAAAATAGATTTCTTCACTAACATTGCTCATGAGATTCGAACTCCATTGAGCCTTATTATCGGCCCATTGGAATACCTGATGAAAACTTCAAGTATCAACAATGTGTATGGGGAATACCTAAGTATTATTGAACAGAATTACAAACGCTTGTATGCGCTTGTCACCCAATTGCTGGATTTCCGCAAAGTAGATACGGGATCTTATAAACTATCGTATGACTGTTACCGGATTAAAGAAATAATCTGCAAAGTAAGCTGCATTTTTGAATTATCTGCCAGACAAAAGAAAGTGGCGATTGACACTTCCTCTATCCCGGAAGAACTGAGCATTGTCATAGATGAAGAAGCTTTTACCAAGATTATCAGCAATCTACTAAGTAATGCCTTGAAATATGCCAAAAGCACGATTCGTATTACGACTATAGAAAAGGATTCCGAGATAGTAGTCACCGTGACCGATGACGGTATAGGCATCACCGATCAAGAAAAGACTAAAATATTCGACGCATTCTATCAGGTTAAGAACAACAGTGAAATAAATAAACTGGGCATTGGTATCGGGCTTCACATGACACGCTCACTCGTCCAATTGATGAACGGAAAGATCGAAGTCAGCGATAGGGAAGGCGGTGAAAACGGTGTTTCTATTTCTGTATATTTCCCCAAACAAGCGGCCATCACTGCTTTGCCACAAGTGGCCAAACGAGTGGAAGATACGATTATTCCAGAAAACAGCATAGAAGAAAATGAACTGGAAAGCACTCTTCCCGGTGAACCGTTGAAAAAACAATATGCCATTATGGTTGTGGACGACAACCCGGAGATTCTGGATTTCCTTTCCAAAATTCTGTCCGAGGAATATTTCGTCATTTCGGCTTCAAGTGGAGAGGAAGCGTTGCAAATTCTTGAAAAGAACAACATCGATCTCATCATCAGTGATGTGATGATGGAGGAAATGGACGGGTTCGAACTCTGTGGGAAAATTAAAAGTAACATCAATATTTCCCATGTTCCTGTCATTCTGCTGACAGCCAAAACGGATACGGAAAGTAAAATCAAAGGACTGGAAGCCGGTGCGGATGCATATATAGAGAAACCATTCTCACCTTTCCACCTGAAAGCACAATTGCTGAACTTACTCAAGAAAAGGGAAAGTCAGCAGAAAACGTATGCCTCTACTCCGTTGTCCGATCTGCACTCCGCTGTCCACAATAAACTGGATGAAGAATTTATGAATAAATGTACCGAAATCATCCAGAATAATATTGAGGACTCCGAATTTTCGGTAAATACACTGGCACAGGAACTGGGAATGAGCCGTACCTCTGTATTTACCAAAATCAAAGGCATTATTGGCATGACTCCCAATGATTTCATCAAGGTCACTCGATTAAAGAAAGCCTGCAAAATGATGGTGGAGGGAGAATATAGGGTTACCGAAATAGGATTCCTCGTCGGGTTCAGTTCTTCTTCCTACTTTGCCAAATGTTTTCAGAAACAATTTGGAATGTTACCGACAGAGTTTCTCAAAAAAATAAAGGAAGACCCCTCATCCGCAACAAAATAAGCCGGCAAGCATCCTCCCTTTAAGCTAAATCTTAAGATTTACAGATGTAAAAGTTAACATCAACATTGGTAAATCTTAAGATTTTATTAAATTCTCCTTATAATATAAGGTAAGGAGAATCTTTTTTTTACTTTTGTCCCCGAATATTGTGGTACAAGCCATTATAAAAGAAAGAATTATGCAGAAAAACCTTGTCATTGTCGAGTCTCCGGCAAAAGCAAAAACGATTGAAAAGTTTCTTGGGAAAGATTTCAAAGTCCTTTCTAGTTACGGACACATACGCGATCTGAAGAAAAAAGAATTCAGCATCGACGTAGAGAAGAATTTTACACCCAGCTACGAAATCCCGGCAGACAAAAAGGCTCTGGTTAACACACTGAAGACAGAAGCTAAAGACGCAGAAACCGTATGGCTCGCATCCGATGAGGACCGCGAAGGAGAAGCGATAGCCTGGCATCTGTATGAGGTCTTAAAACTAAAACCGGAAAACACAAAACGAATCGTATTTCATGAAATTACGAAAAGCGCTATTTTAAAAGCAATTGAACAACCACGCGACATTGACCTCAACCTCGTAAATGCACAGCAAGCACGACGGATTCTGGATCGTATCGTAGGTTTCGAACTCTCTCCCGTGCTTTGGAGAAAAGTGAAACCGGCACTTTCTGCCGGACGTGTTCAGTCAGTTGCTGTCCGCCTGATCGTTGAACGTGAACGTGAAATACATGCTTTCCAAACGGAAGCTGCTTATCGCATCACTGCCGTATTCCTCGTCCCGGACACGGATGGAAAACTGGTAGAAATGAAAGCTGAACTGGCTCGCCGCATTAAAACAAAAGAAGAAGCAAAAGCCTTCCTCAACGCATGTCAGGGAGCAAGCTTTGCTATCGACGATATTACTACCCGCCCGGTCAAGAAAACGCCTCCTGCTCCGTTCACAACATCTACATTGCAACAGGAAGCCGCACGCAAACTGGGATATACCGTAGCGCAGACCATGATGCTCGCGCAACGCTTATACGAATCGGGATTCATCACTTATATGCGTACGGACTCTGTCAACCTCTCGGAATTTGCGACAACAGGCAGTAAAGACGCTATCATCAAAATGATGGGTGACCGCTACGTACACCTCCGTCATTTCGAAACAAAGACTAAGGGTGCACAAGAAGCGCATGAGGCTATCCGTCCTACCTATATGGAAAACCAGTCCGTTGAAGGAACAGCACAGGAAAAGAAACTGTACGACTTGATATGGAAACGCACCATTGCCTCACAAATGGCAGATGCGGAACTGGAAAAGACAACTGCTACCATAACAATAAGTGGCAGCAGCGATGTATTTACAGCTATCGGTGAAGTGATTAAGTTCGACGGATTCTTGCGCGTATACCGTGAATCTTATGATGATGACAACGAACAAGAAGATGAGAGTCACCTGCTTCCTCCTCTGAAAAAAGGCCAAAAGTTGGAACATGGGCCTATTATCGCAACCGAACGTTTCACCCAACGTCCTCCACGCTATACGGAAGCAAGTCTTGTACGCAAGTTGGAAGAACTGGGTATCGGACGTCCGTCTACATATGCACCTACTATCTCTACCATCCAACAACGCGAATACGTGGAGAAAGGTAATAAAGACGGGGAAGAACGACAGTTTAATGTCATGACATTGAAAGATCGTCAGATTAAGGATGAAAACCATACTGAAATTACCGGTGCAGAAAAGGCGAAGTTGTTCCCAACGGATACCGGCACTGTGGTAAATGATTTCCTTACCGAATATTTCCCAGACATTCTGGATTTCAACTTTACCGCCAGTGTAGAAAAGGAATTTGACGAGATTGCAGAAGGAGAAGTGAAATGGACTTCTATCATGAAGAATTTCTATGATAAATTCCACCCATCTGTAGAAAACACATTGGCTATCAAGACGGAACATAAAGTAGGCGAACGTATTCTGGGAGAAGAACCGGGAACAGGCAAGACTGTTTCTGTTAAGATTGGTCGCTTCGGTCCTGTTGTACAGATTGGTACTGTAGAAGATGAAGAAAAACCACGCTTCGCACAAATGAAGAAAGGTCAATCCATGGAAACCATCACTTTGGAAGAAGCACTGGAATTATTCAAATTACCTCGTACACTGGGCGAATATGAAGGAAAATCAGTCAGTGTAGGCGTAGGCCGTTTCGGTCCGTATGTCCTGCACAATAAGGTATATGTATCGCTCCCGAAAACACTTGATCCAATGGAAATTACTTTGGAAGAGGCAGAACAGCTGATTCTGGAGAAACGCCAAAAAGAAACGGAACGCCACATCAAGAAGTTTGAAGAGGAGCCGGAACTTGAGATTCTGAACGGACGTTACGGACCTTATATTACCTATAAGGGTTCCAATTATAAAATTCCTAAAGATATCGTCCCGCAGGATTTGAGTTTGGCTAGCTGTTTGGAACTCATCAAATTACAAGATGAAAAAGGACCAGCGACCACAAAAAAAGGACGATTCGCAAAAAAGAAATAAAAAAACTAGAAAAAGAGCAAATTATATAATTAAATGTATATATTTGCTCTTTATCTTTTAATACACAAACTTATGAAGCAAACAAATTTAAAGTATTTAATGATAGGAGTGCTTACCATAGCTTCCATCAGTTGTATGGACAAAGAGCGTGACTTATCTTGGGAGAGAAGGCATATGCCAAAAGAAGCATACTTCGACTTCAACATGACCCAAGCTGTTGCTTTGGATATCAATTATTGTTTCAAAAGCGAAAATTATCGTGTCCTTTTTGACATTTACGATCAGGATCCCATTGAATACTCAGCTGACGGCAGCGTGTCCCAAAAGGACATAGAGCCTATCTACCGTGCAGTTACAGACGAAGAAGGCAAATTCAGCGGAGAGATGAATATTCCGGCGGACCTCTCGGAAGTATGGTTATCATCGGACTATTTAGCCACCGTATCTCCTCTTAAACTAACGATTGACGACAGTCGTCGGCTTTCATTTAATCAAGATGCATATATCGCTACCTTACGTTCACAAACGGCATCAAAAACCAGAGGAGTGACCGTGAACCAACATACCTATCTAAAAGAATGGCATGTTCTTCCCGATGCAGACTGGGATGACAGCGGAAGACCAACCAACCTGGAACCTAAAATAAATATACCTCCGGCAGACGTACTATACAACATCAAGTATGTTTTCAGAAAGGTTACAGTCAAAGATGAGAGCGGTAAAAGCAAGGTTATGAACATCAGTCAGAATTATCCGGAGTTTTTTGATGGTTCCATCAAAATGACTTCAGATATTCCAATTGTTAACCCGACTGAAGTGAGTCTCGTATTTATAACCAGCTCTGCTGCATGGTACAATACAGTTGGATATTACACCTATCCTACCAACAATCCGCCCCAGAGCGCGAGTGATATAAAACAAATAATCGCATTTCCAAACACCTCTCCTATTTACAAGACTTTAGGAGCAGGAGCATTAGTGTGTGGCGAAGAAATAAAACTCAAATATTGGAATGAAGACACACAGGAATACGAAGACAAATTTCCTGCAGGAGTCACAATTGGCTGGTGCCTGCAAGGTATGGGATTCAAGAGCAAACTCACCTCAGAAACAGATAAAGACAAAGTGGGCGATATCATAAAAGGTATGGGGGCACGCTATTCCACCAGGAATCTAAACACGAATAACACACAAAGAACTGTATCTCTCCGTGATTCCAAGTCCGGGCAGATTGTAGCAGTAGGATTCGAAGATAATATTGACTTCGATTATGCAGATGCCATCTTCTATATTCATACGTCAGAAAAGAATGCTATTGACCCGACATTGCCTCCACTGCCTGAGGACCCCGAAGCAATCCCCGAGCAATATAAAATTTCTTATTCCGGTACACTGGCTTTTGAAGACTTATGGCCTAAGTTAGGTGATTACGATATGAATGACGTAATGGTAAAGTACACCAGTACGATGACCCGAAATGCTCTTGACAATCGCATTTACGAAATAGAAGACAAGTTTATCTTACAGCACTGTGGCGGTTATCTGCAAAACGGATTTGGATATCAATTACACAAGCTCTCAAACAGCAATGTCAAGAGTGTAAAAATAACGGGGCCTGATGCCAGTGGTTTATCAAGTTCTATATACATGGAAGGAAAAGAAACAGAGCCTGGACAGTCTCACCCAACCATATTGTTGTATGACGACATGACAAAATTCAAAAATATCACTGATGAATCAAAGAAAGAATATACTGTAACCATCACGCTTGATGGAGCTAGTGAGAAAGAGGTGGTACCTCCTTACAACCCGTTTATCTTCATCAGTTCCAACGAGGGTAGAGGCAAAGAATTACATCTGATAAATTATCCCCCGACTGACAAAGCCGACTTATCGTTACTGGGAACCGGAAAAGACATCTACAGACCAGAAGAAGGGATGTATTATGTTTCTGCAGACTTGATGCCGTTTGCTATCAATATGCCAGTAAGTAATCTCCCGGTTCCAGAGGAAGGGAAACGAATCGATCAATCATATCCCAAGTTCTCTGGATGGGTATCATCGAATGGGAAACAAAATAAAGATTGGTACAAATAAAGATTGATACGATTTAAATAAAAGCAGCCCGGATATTGTACGGAATCGCTATCGGGACTTCGCATTGCGAACCATCGATGAAAAAGACATAATAGACATCTGTTTAGAAAGGCGCGAATTACGCAGTTCACACAACTTCTCGAATACTCACCAAGAATTCGTGTGAACTGTGTTTTTATTTTAAGCCACAACATTATAGGATGTAAGTATTATCCGTTATGAATAGGCTTCCATCATTAAATCTTCGGCTCCCATTTTATCTTAAAACCTTTATTAGGGAATAGCATATCAAACACAATCACGAATATAAAAACAGATGTTACCAAGATATTCATCGTCAATAAAGAAATGTGATAAGGCCAGGGAAGCAGTAAAGCCAAAGCTATTACAGCAATAATATGTGATAAAGGAAGCATACGGCACGTGACATATTTATAGATACTATTTGCCAGAATATAAACGATTGGTCCGATAATCAGAACAAAAACAACTTCCGCTCTCATTTCTTGTTCGGGATGGGCAACAATCAGTTCGTCTCCTACCGCACAAATAATCAATGCTCCCACCAGTACGATATGAATTGCATTATAAATCAACCCCAGCTTGCCGGGATCTTTCACTTCCTGTATTTTCCGGCTACCGGCTTCACTGCTCACATCAAAGTAAACCCACCACATAGCCAAACTACCAATGAAAGATATGACAGCAGAAATAATCACGAGAGGCGTCCATTCTTCTACTTCACTCAAAGAAGCTCCTGTCATCAATAGAGTTTCTCCAAAAGCAATAATCACAAACAACTGGCAACGTTCCACCAAATGATGCCCTTCAATAGTCCATTCCTTGCTACTGTCCGAACGTCCCAGACGAGGTAAAGCAAATCCGTGCATCGGGGCTGTATAATCACAGATGGCGGCTATAATCCACAGTAGAATTTGCCATTCTCCCTGCAATATGGCACCCGTAATCCAAAAGACGGCAGATATACAGAACCAGCCCATAATTCGCTTAAAATTAGCAGCCAGATGATGATCTCCTAACACCCCGATAATATAAAGTGTTCTCCCTGCCTGTATCAGAACATAGCAGACAGCAAATATCAATCCCCGGTAAGTAAAGGCATAAGGAATGGCAGCCGCCATCACCAGCCCCACCAGCATACTGATAAAAAGAAGAATACGTATCGGCCGGGTATCCGGGTTGAACCAGTTAGTCACCCAGATGGTATGTTGCCACAACATCCAGACTGCAAACCACAGGATTGTTTCTTTCAATAATCCTTCCCAAGTGAGATTATGAAGCAGATAATGTGAAAGTTGCGTGACCGAGAAAACATAAATCAGGTCAAACAGCAGTTCGGAATAAGAGACAGTAGCAGTTTCCGTTTCTCTCTTCCGAAGCAATGGATGGGGGGAGTAAAACATACGAGGTTCCTTTTATATATATAAAAGAAACCCCGCAGAAGTCTATTTTGTTCAGAGAAAGTCTTACATTCTGGAAGGAACTTCGATACCCAGCAAATTCATTCCCAAGCGAACAACTTTAGCTACATTAGCAGACAGAGCGATACGGAATACTTTCACTGCCTCATTCTCTTCGCGCAGAATACTATAGTCATGATAGAACTGATTGTATTCTTTCACCAAGTCATAAGTATAATTAGCAATAATAGACGGGCTGTAATCTTCACCGGCTTGTTTTACAACAGCAGCAAAGTCGGCAACCATCTGAATCAGCCCTTCTTCCTTTTCACTCAATTCAATACCAGCCGGAATCTGTTCAGGAATTACGATACCTGATTCGGCAGCTTTCCGAAGTACAGACTGGATACGTGCATAAGTATATTGAATAAACGGACCTGTATTACCATTGAAGTCGATAGATTCTTTCGGATTGAATGTCATATTCTTACGGGCATCCACTTTCAGGATGAAATATTTCAAAGCTCCCAAACCAACGATACGGGCAATATCATCCGCTTCTTCCTGTGTTAAACCATCCAGTTTTCCGAGTTCTTGTGAAGTTTCTTTAGCAGTGGCAATCATTTCCTCCATTAAGTCGTCAGCATCAACTACCGTACCCTCACGGGATTTCATCTTACCTTCCGGCAGTTCCACCATTCCGTAAGAGAAGTGTACCAGACTCTTACCCCATTCGAAACCAAGTTTATCGAGCAAGATAGAAAGCACCTGGAAGTGATAGTTCTGTTCGTTACCTACTACATAAATCATCTTATTAATCGGGTAATCGGCAAAACGAAGTTTAGCCGTACCGATATCCTGAGTCATGTAGACAGAAGTACCGTCACCACGGAGAAGGAGCTTATGATCCAGTCCTTCGGCAGTCAGGTCGGCCCATACGGAACCGTCTTCTTTCTTGTAGAAGAAACCTTTTTCCAGACCTTCCATTACCTTTTCTTTTCCTTCGAGGTAAGTATTGGATTCATAATAGATCTTGTCAAAGCTAACCCCCATCTTCTTGTAGGTTTCGTCGAATCCTGCATATACCCAGTTGTTCATCATTTCCCACAATCCGCGTACTTCCGGATCACCGGCTTCCCACTTCACCAACATTTCGCGGGCTTCCTGCATCAATGGAGATTCAGCTTCAGCCTTTGCTTTCGCTTCATCGCCACTCATTCCCTGCGCTGTAAATTTAGCCATCAGCTCTTTTACTTCCGCTTTATAATGCTTATCGAAAGATACATAATAATCACCTACCAGGTGGTCACCCTTCTTACCCGAAGTTTCAGGAGTTTCACCGTTTCCGTATTTCTTCCATGCCAGCATGGACTTACAGATGTGGATACCACGGTCGTTTACAATATTTGTTTTGACTACCTTATTGCCGTTTGCCGCTACAATGTTAGCCAATGCGTTGCCTAAAAGGTTATTACGCACGTGTCCCAAGTGAAGCGGTTTATTTGTATTCGGAGAAGAATACTCAATCATTACCAATGGAGAAGCGTCAGTGACCTGCATTAAGCCGTACTGTTCATCTGCCTGAATCTCGTTCAGCAACTCAATCCATGTAGCCGATGCAATAGTCAGGTTCAAGAACCCTTTTATCACATTAAACGCTGCTACAGCCGGATCGTTTGCCTTCAGATATTCACCGATTTCCTGTGCCGTTTGCTCCGGTCCTTTTTTTGACATCTTCAGGAAAGGGAACACGACCAGTGTCAAATGTCCTTCAAATTCTTTCTTCGTTTTTTGCATCTGCACCATTTTTTCAGGGACTTCCTGACCGTAGAGTGCTTTCAGTCCGCTGATAACGGACGCTACAAGTTTATCTTCTATCTTCATAATCAAGTTATTTCTTGCGCGCAAAGATACAAAAAAAGGAGACGCATCGCGTCTCCTCTCCTAATTTCTTTCAACTATCTATCTTATTCAACAGCTGCAGATAATTCAGCACCAGCTTTAAATTTAGCTACTTTCTTAGCAGGAATAGTAATAGTTGCCTTTGTAGAAGGGTTAATACCAGTTCTTTCAGCTCTTTCGCTTACTGAGAAAGTACCAAAACCTACGAGAGATACTTTGTCACCAGCTTTCATAGCATTAGTAACTGAAGTGATGAAAGCATCAAGTGCTTTTTTTGCATCGGCTTTGCTCATTTGAGCTTCAGCAGCCATTGCGCTAATAAGATCAGACTTATTCATAATACGTAAAATGATTAATTAATATATTTGTTACACAAAAGATTATCCCACAATGGATTGATTCCACAAATATAGCCGAACAAAACAACATATCAAATAAAAACATAAAAAAAACGCAGCAAATTATTGAAAAAGAGCTAATAGGAAGCGTTTTTCATGCTTTAAAACAGAATTTATTCGTACTTTTGCGTCTATTATCTAAATATTCAGAAATTAAAATGATGCCAACTGTAACTAAAAACCTGATAATTATCAATGTACTAGTATTTTTCGGGACAATCGTAGCCCAACGTTACGGCCTAGATTTAACGAATTATCTAGGATTACATTTTTTCCTCGCAAGTGACTTTAATCCGGCACAGCTTATCACTTATATGTTCATGCACGGCGGATTCAGCCACATTTTCTTTAATATGTTTGCTGTTTTCATGTTCGGACCGATTCTCGAACAAACCTGGGGACCCAAACGTTTCCTCTTCTACTATATTCTCTGCGGTATCGGTGCGGGACTTATCCAAGAAGGAGTACAATATATCCAGTATGTGATAGAACTTAGCCAACATACACAAGTGAATTTGATCGGATATGGTGTTATCCCTATGGAGCAATACTTGAACATGTTGACCACCGTAGGTGCCTCGGGAGCCGTTTACGCCATTTTGCTAGCATTTGGCATGCTGTTTCCCAACAACCGGTTGTTCATCTTTCCGCTGCCTTTCCCTATCAAAGCGAAGTTCTTCGTGATAGGATATGCCGCAATTGAATTATGGGCAGGGCTTGCCAACAGCACCGGAGATAATGTTGCTCACTTTGCTCACTTGGGAGGAATGTTATTCGGATTGATCCTGATTTTATATTGGAGAAAAAAAAGCAATAACAATGGGACATATTATAGCTGATTTAAAGGAGACATTCAGAAGAGGAAATATTTTCATCCAACTGATTTATATCAACGTAGGCATCTTTCTGATCGGCACGTTGATTAACGTTTTCCTACGACTTTTTGAAGTAAGTACCCCCGATATATTCGGTATATTTGCCTTACCGGCATCCTTTATCGGATTTATTCATCAACCGTGGTCGCTATTTACTTATATGTTTATGCATGCCGGTATCCTGCATATTTTATTCAATATGCTCTGGCTGTATTGGTTCGGAAGTTTGTTTCTCTACTTTTTCTCGGCCAAACATTTAAGAGGACTATATGTATTGGGAGGTATCTGCGGAGGTTTACTGTATATGATCGCCTACAATGTATTTCCTTTATTCAGTTCGCAAGTGGTAGGCTCAACATTGGTAGGAGCGTCGGCTTCCGTATTAGCCATCGTAGCCGCTACGGCTTATCGTGAGCCTAATTACAGGGTGCAACTTTTTCTTTTCGGCGCTATCCGTCTCAAATACCTGGCACTGGTTGTTATCGGAATCGATGTATTATCCATCACCTCAAGTAATGCCGGAGGACATATCGCCCACTTGGGCGGTGCTCTTGCTGGACTTTGGTTTGCTGCCAGCCTAAATAAAGGAACTGATTTGACTTCTTGGATCAACTGGATTCTGGATGGTTTCATCTCCTTGTTTCAGAAGAAAACATGGAAACGGAAACCGAAAATGAAGGTACACTATGGAAGCAGTGCCACCGGTCGCGAGAAGGATTATGATTACAATGCCCACAAAAAAGCACAGTCAGATGAAGTGGACCGTATTTTGGAAAAACTAAAAAAATCCGGTTACGACAGTCTGACAACTGAAGAAAAGAAAAGCTTGTTCGACGCAAGCAAAAGATAAAAGAATGGAACATATTGGCAAATTTGTCGCATATCTGATACTTGCTGTCAACGCTCTCTTCGTGGGAACGTTGATATTAAGCGCTTATAGCCCTTACCTTAACCCGAAAATAAACCCACTTGCTTCCAGCTTGGGACTTGCATTTCCGATATTCCTGACGATTAATCTGATTTTTATCGGCTTCTGGGCATTCGTCAACTACCGCTATGCGCTCTTGCCCGCCATCGGTTTTCTGATTTGTATTCCGCAGATACGAACTTATATTCCTTTTAACTCCACCACTAAAACCATACCGGAAGGAAGCATCAAAATCCTATCCTATAACGTAATGAGTTTCAACAATCTGGAGAAGAAAGATGGAAAGAACCCTGTATTATCTTATCTTGTAGATAGCAACGCCGATATTATCTGTCTGCAAGAATATAACACCGCTACCAACAAGAAATACCTGACGGAACAGGATATTAAAAAAGCATTGAAAGCCTATCCTTACCAATCCGTCCACCAACAAGGGAAAGGAGATGTGCAACTTGCCTGTTTCTCCAAGTTCCCCATACTCTCGATACATCCCATCAAATATGAAAGTAATTATAACGGTTCCATGAAATATGTATTGAATGTAAATAACGACACTCTTACATTAAT
Source organism: Bacteroides sp. D1 (assembly GCF_000157095.2). Classification (NCBI taxonomy): domain Bacteria; kingdom Pseudomonadati; phylum Bacteroidota; class Bacteroidia; order Bacteroidales; family Bacteroidaceae; genus Bacteroides; species Bacteroides sp. D1. The sequence continues at coordinate 515,299 of NZ_JH114343.1, read as the reverse complement.
CAACAACCACCTGGAATCCAACAAACTCACCAAAGAAGACAGAGGGATGTATGAGGATATGATTAAAGACCCGAATGCCAAGAAAGTAAAAACCGGACTTAGGCAATTAATCAGAAAACTGGCGGAAGCATCGGCTATCCGGGCTTCACAAGCTGATTCTGTGGCTAAAGCCATTGCAGCATGTAAATATCCGACAACTATCGTATGCGGCGATTTCAACGACGGTTCTATCTCGTATACACATCGCATCCTGACTCAAAAACTAGACGATGCATTCACACAGTCCGGTAAAGGATTGGGCATTTCCTACAATCAGAACAAGTTCTATTTCCGCATAGACAATATCTTGATCAGCCCCAACCTGAAAGCCTACAATTGCACGGTAGACCGGTCTATCAAAGCATCAGACCACTACCCGATCTGGTGCTATATCAGTAAACGATGAGAACTGAAAACTCTAATAAAAACACTTATGATGATTAAAAAGACACTAACCATTTTAGCAGTAAGTTGTATGATGTACTCCTGTGCTACGAAAACAGAAAGCAATCCTTTCTTTACAGAGTTTCAAACCCAGTACGGTGTTCCTTCTTTCGACAAGATTAAATTGGAGCACTATGAACCTGCCTTCCTGAAAGGGATAGAAGAGCAGAATCAAAACATCGAAGCTATCATCGAAAGTCCGGAAATTCCGACATTTGAAAATACAATTGTAGCTTTGGATAACAGCGCACCTATCCTGGACCGTGTGAGCGCCATTTTCTTCAATATGACAGATGCGGAAACGACTGACTCACTAACCGCACTTTCCATCAAACTGGCACCGGTTCTTTCAGAACATGATGACAATATCTCTCTGAACGAGAAACTGTTTAAGCGCGTGAACGACGTCTATCAAAAGAAGGATTCGCTGAACCTGACATCGGAACAAGAACGTCTGCTGGACAAGACTTATAAAAGATTTGTCCGTTCCGGAGCAAACCTTAATGCCGAAGACCAAACCCGCCTCCGCGAAATCAACAAGGAACTTTCTACACTCGGCATTACTTTCAGCAACAATATACTGAATGAGAATAATGCTTTCAAACTCTTCGTTGACAAAGAAGAAGATCTGGCAGGATTGCCCGAATGGTTCCGCCAAAGCGCCGCTGAAGAAGCAAAAGCAGCCGGACAACCCGGAAAATGGCTATTCACCCTGCATAATGCCAGCCGCCTGCCTTTCCTGCAATATTCAGAAAATCGCCCGCTTCGGGAACAAATATACAAAGCTTACATCAACCGCGGTAACAACAACGACGAAAACGATAACAAGGAAAATATCCGTAAGATCGTTTCTCTCCGCCTGGAAAAAGCTAAATTATTAGGTTTCGACTGCTATGCAAACTTCGTTCTCGACGAAACGATGGCAAAGAACGCCAGCAACGTAATGAGCCTTCTAAACAACCTTTGGAGCTATGCACTGCCAAAAGCAAAAGCGGAAGCTACCGAACTTCAGAAATTAATGGATAAGGAAGGCAAAGGAGAAAAACTGGAAGCATGGGATTGGTGGTATTATACCGAGAAACTACGGAAAGAAAAATACAACCTGTCCGAAGAAGATACAAAACCTTACTTCAAGCTGGAGAATGTGCGCAATGGCGCTTTCACTGTAGCCAACAAGCTATATGGTATCACTCTTACCAAGCTCGAAGGTGTCCCTACCTACCATCCTGATGTGGAAGTCTTTGAAGTGAAAGACGCAGACGGTTCGCAACTCGGTATCTTCTACGTCGATTATTTCCCACGCTCCGGAAAAAGCGGTGGCGCATGGATGAGCAACTACCGCGAACAACAAGGAGATACCCGTCCGTTAGTATGCAATGTTTGCAGCTTTACCAAACCGGTAGGCGATACTCCCTCTCTATTGACAATGGATGAAGTAGAAACTTTGTTCCACGAATTTGGCCACGCTCTGCATGGACTGCTGACAAAATGTGAATACAAAGGAACATCAGGCACTAATGTAGTACGCGATTTTGTAGAACTTCCTTCTCAAATCAATGAACACTGGGCTACTGAACCGGAAGTACTGAAAATGTATGCCAAACATTATCAGACAGGAGAAGTGATACCCGACGAAATCATCGAAAAGATACTGCAACAGAAGACTTTCAATCAGGGCTTCATGACTACCGAATTACTGGCTGCCGCCATCCTCGACATGAACCTGCACACCGTAACAGATGTAAAGAATATAGACATGCTTGCATTCGAAAAAGAAGCCATGGACAAGCTCGGTCTCATCCCCGAAATAGCACCGCGTTATCGCGTGACTTACTTCAATCATATCATTGGTGGTTACGCAGCCGGATACTACAGCTATCTATGGGCCAATGTACTGGATAATGATGCTTTTGAAGCCTTTAAAGAACATGGTATCTTTGATAAAAACACCGCCGACCTCTTCCGTCACAACGTATTGGAGAAGGGCGACAGCGAAGACCCGATGGTGCTTTACCGGAATTTCCGTGGAGCGGAACCAAGCTTGGAACCGCTACTGAAAAACAGAGGAATGAAATAATTCAGTAAAAAAGCCCTTAAACATCAAATATTTGAGGGCTTATTACACATGAATGTGAAAAAAAAACTATATTTGCAGCCTTGTATACGGCAAAAAGAACTTGTGTACGACAGAATTTAACTGAAAATTAAATTAAAAAAGTAATCATCATAAATTAAAAGTAAAATGCAAAACAAAGGATTTGTAAAGGTTTTTGCGGTATTACTCACGCTGGTATGCGTGTTCTACCTCTCCTTCTCCTTCGTAACACGCCATTATACCAACAAGGCGAAAGAAATTGCGAACGGCGACCCGAAAGTGGAACAAGACTACCTCGACTCTCTCTCTAACGAGAAAGTAATGCTGTGGAACTGGACACTGAAACAATGTCGTGAGATGGAGATTAGTTTAGGTTTGGACCTGAAGGGTGGTATGAACGTTATCCTCGAAGTTTCCGTACCTGATGTTATCAAAGCATTGGCAGACAACAAGCCTGACGAAGCTTTCAACAACGCATTGGCGACAGCTGCAAAACAGGCTGTCAACAGTCAGGATGATGTTATCACCCTGTTCATCAGAGAATACCACAAAATTGCTCCGGACGCAAAACTTTCCGAACTTTTCGCAACACAACAGTTGAAAGATAAAGTTAACCAGAAATCATCAGATGCAGAAGTTGAAAAAGTGCTGAGAGCAGAAGTAAAAGCTGCTGTTGAAAACTCATTCAACGTTCTTCGTACCCGTATCGACCGTTTTGGTGTTGTTCAACCGAACATCCAAAGTCTGGAAGACAAAATGGGACGTATCATGGTGGAACTTCCGGGTATCAAAGAGCCGGAACGTGTGAGAAAACTTCTCCAAGGTTCTGCCAATCTGGAGTTCTGGGAAACTTATACAGCTAGAGAAGTTCTCCCTGCCATGCAATCTGCAGACGCCAAATTGCGTGTTATTTTAGCTGAAGGAACAACAGCTGATACAGATACTATTGAAGCAGTCCTTACCGAAGCCACTCCGGTTGAGAAAAAAACTGTAAGTGCTGCCGACAGCCTTGCAGCTGCCCTGAAAGGTGACGTAACTGCTGAAGATAAGTCTGCCGCAAATATGGAAGAAATCAAAAAGCAATATCCTTTGCTGTCCATACTTCAGTTGAATTCTAGCGGACAAGGTCCCGTTATTGGTTATGCCAACTACAAAGATACTGCTGACATCAACAAATATCTGGCTATGCCGGAAATCAAAGCTGATCTTCCAAAAGACCTTCGCCTGAAATGGGGTGTTTCTCCTTCTGAATTTGACAAGAAAGGACAGACTTTCGAATTATATGCTATCAAGTCTACCGAACGTAACGGCAAAGCTCCGTTGGAAGGTGACGTAGTAACTGATGCGAAAGATGAATTCGACCAATACAGCAAACCGGCTGTAAGCATGACAATGAACTCTGACGGTGCACGCCGCTGGGCTCAGTTGACTAAGCAGAACATTGGCCGTTCCATTGCTATCGTTCTTGATAACTATGTATATTCTGCACCAAACGTAAACTCTGAAATTACAGGTGGACGTTCACAGATTACAGGTCATTTCACTCCTGAACAAGCAAAAGACTTAGCTAACGTATTGAAATCAGGTAAGATGCCGGCTCCGGCTCACATCGTACAGGAAGATATCGTTGGTCCGTCACTGGGTCAAGAATCAATCAATGCGGGTATTTTCTCATTCGTTGTAGCCCTGATTCTGTTGATGATTTACATGTGCTCTATGTACGGCTTCATCCCAGGTATGGTTGCTAACTGCGCGTTAATCCTCAACTTCTTCTTCACGCTAGGTATTCTTTCATCCTTCCAGGCTGCGCTGACAATGTCCGGTATAGCCGGTATGGTATTGTCACTTGGTATGGCTGTGGATGCGAACGTACTTATCTATGAACGTACAAAAGAAGAGCTTCGTGCAGGTAAGGGTGTGAAGAAAGCACTTGCCGACGGTTATTCAAATGCATTCTCGGCTATCTTCGACTCTAACTTAACATCTATCATCACAGGTATCATCCTGTTTAACTTTGGTACCGGTCCAATTCGTGGTTTTGCTACGACATTGATTATCGGTATCTTGGTATCCTTCTTTACTGCAGTGTTCATTACTCGTATTGTTTATGAACACTTCATGAACAAAGACAAGTGGTTGAACCTGACATTCACAACCAAGATTTCAAAGAATCTGATGACCAATACACATTTCGATTTTATGGGTACAAACAAAAAGTCCCTTATTATCGTCAGTGCAATCATCGTTGTTTGTATCGGTTCATTTGCCATCCGTGGTTTGAGTCAGAGTATCGACTTCACTGGTGGACGTAACTTTAAGGTACAATTTGAGAATCCTGTAGAACCGGAACAAGTTCGTGAATTGATCTCTAGCAAATTTGGCGACGCCAACGTAAGCGTTATTGCTATCGGTACAGACAAAAAGACCGTACGTATCAGTACAAACTACCGTATCGAAGATGAAGGCAACAATGTAGACTCTGAAATCGAATCATATCTATATGAAACCTTGAAGCCGGTATTGACTCAGAATATCACATTGGAAACTTTCATCGACCGTGACAATCACACAGGTGGTAGTATCGTAAGCTCACAGAAAGTAGGTCCGAGTATCGCAGATGACATCAAGACAGGTGCTATCTACTCTGTAGTATTGGCATTGCTCGCCATCGGTTTGTATATCTTGCTCCGTTTCCGCAACATTGCTTACAGTATCGGTTCTATCGTAGCTTTGAGTTGCGACACCATTATGATTATCGGTGCCTATTCACTGTTCTGGGGTATCCTGCCATTCTCTCTGGAAATCGACCAGACATTTATTGGTGCTATCCTGACAGCTATCGGTTACTCTATTAATGATAAGGTGGTAATCTTCGACCGTGTACGTGAGTTCTTCGGTTTATATCCGAAACGTGACAAACGAGTATTGTTCAACGACTCTCTGAACACAACGCTGGCTCGTACCATCAATACATCATTAAGTACATTGATCGTATTGCTGTGTATCTTCATCCTTGGTGGTGATTCAATCCGCAGCTTTGCATTCGCAATGATCCTGGGTGTTGTTATCGGTACATTATCTTCATTGTTTATTGCATCTCCAATTGCATACAACATGATGAAGAACAAAAAAGTCGTAGTACCAGCTACGGAAGAATAATAAACTCCACAAATAGAAAAGCCTCTTCCGAACATTCGGTAGAGGCTTTTTCTATTGATTATTAAAACAAATAGAAGCTATAAGACGTTCATCTTAAAAGAAGCTATTGTTACACTTAAAACTTGATACAATATGAAAGCAAAACAATACCACTCTCATAGATTCTTCTGTAGTAGCCCCGAGGGGAATCGAACCCCTATCTAAAGTTTAGGAAACTTCTATTCTATCCGTTGAACTACAAGGCCGCTTCAAATTTGCTTGCAAAGATAACGGTTTCTGTCGATTTAACAAGAATAAAAATGCAGGTTCCTTTCAGATATTTCAAATAATTGGCGTCAATAGGACAATAAAGTAGGATTTATTTTGATAATTCGATTAACTTTCCGACCTTTGCGCTCACAAATTGAAAGTAAAATCAGTTTTTAAATTAAATATAGTAATTAAAGTTATGGCAGACGAAATGATGGTTAAAGAATTGGAGGAAGTAGTAGTACGTTTCTCCGGCGACTCCGGCGATGGTATGCAGCTGGCCGGCAACATCTTCTCGAACGTGTCGGCTACAGTAGGAAATGACATCTGTACATTCCCTGACTATCCGGCAGACATCCGCGCCCCGCAAGGTTCGCTAACCGGTGTTTCCGGTTTCCAGGTCCACATCGGCGCCGGACAAGTTTACACTCCCGGAGACCGTTGCCACGTATTGGTGGCTATGAACCCTTCCGCACTGAAAACACAAATCAAATTCTGTAAACCGCAAGGACTTATCATCACCGACTCCGACTCATTCGAAGCCAGAGATTTGGAAAAGGCACAATTTAAAACCAACAATCCCTTTGAAGAATTAGGAATAAAACAGGAAGTATTGGAAGTTCCTATCTCTTCCATGTGCAAAGAGAGCCTGAAAGACTCCGGATTAGATAACAAATCGATTCTCCGTTGCAAAAATATGTTTGCACTCGGATTGGTTTGCTGGTTGTTCAACCGTAACCTTGCTGCTGCTGAAAAAATGCTGCGCGAGAAATTCGCCAAGAAACCCGAAATAGCAGAAGCTAATATTAAGGTATTGAACGATGGCTTCAACTACGGAGCAAACACTCATGCTTCTGTCTCTACTTATAAGATTGAAAGCAAAGCTCCGAAATCAAAAGGACTTTATACAGATATCAACGGTAATAAAGCAACCGCCTACGGACTGATTGCCGCAGCTGAAAAAGCAGGTCTGGGGCTCTACCTAGGTTCTTATCCTATCACTCCGGCTACTGATATTCTGCACGAATTAGCTAAACATAAATCATTGGGAATCAAAACCGTACAGTGCGAAGATGAAATCGCAGGTTGTGCTTCTGCAGTTGGTGCCGCTTTTGCCGGTGCTTTGGCAGTGACTACGACTTCCGGCCCCGGTGTTTGCCTGAAGAGTGAGGCGATGAACCTTGCTGTAATCGGTGAACTTCCATTGGTGATTGTCAATGTACAGCGTGGCGGTCCGTCTACCGGTCTTCCTACTAAATCAGAACAGACCGACTTATTACAAGCCCTTTACGGACGCAACGGCGAAAGCCCGATGCCTGTAATCGCTGCAACATCGCCGACCAACTGTTTCGACGCCGCTTATATGGCATGCAAGATTGCCTTGGAACACATGACTCCGGTTGTATTGCTGACTGATGCTTTCGTAGCTAACGGTTCTGCCGCATGGAAACTCCCTAATCTGGATGAATATCCTGCCATCAATCCTCCGTATGTGACCCCGGATATGGCCGGCAACTGGACTCCTTACCAACGTAATCCGGAAACAGGCGTACGCTACTGGGCTACTCCGGGAACTGAAGGATTCATGCACCGCATCGGTGGTCTTGAAAAGAGCAACGAAACAGGCGCTATCTCTACCGAACCCGAAAACCACAATAAGATGGTTCATCTGCGTCAGGCCAAAGTGGATAAAATTGCAGACTATATCCCCGAACTCGAAGTATTGGGTGACGAAGATGCAGACTTATTGATTGTGGGTTGGGGTGGTACTTACGGTCATCTCCGTCTGGCTATGGACTATATGCGCGAACATGGAAAGAAAGTGGCTTTCGTTCACTTCCAGTACATCAACCCGCTGCCGAAGAACACAGCCGATGTATTGCATAAATACAAGAAAATCGTGGTAGCTGAACAGAATCTGGGACAATTCGCAGGTTATTTGCGCATGAAAGTGCCCGGATTGAACATCAGCCAGTTCAACCAAGTGAAAGGACAGCCTTTCGTTACGAGAGAATTGATAGATGCATTCACTAAATTATTGGAGGAATAAAAGATGAGCGATAAAGTATATACCGTACAAGATTATAAATCAGGCCAACCACGCTGGTGTCCGGGATGCGGTGACCACGCTTTCCTGAACTCACTGCACAAAGCTATGGCCGAACTGGGAGTAGCTCCGCATGATATTGCCGTCATTTCCGGTATCGGTTGTTCTTCCCGTCTGCCTTACTATGTAAATACATATGGGTTCCACACTATCCACGGACGTGCCGCTGCTGTTGCAACAGGAGCTAAAGTAGCCAATCCCAATTTGACTATCTGGCAGATTTCCGGTGATGGTGACGGCCTTGCAATTGGTGGTAACCACTTCATCCACGCATTACGCCGTAATGTCGACCTGAATATGATTCTTCTGAACAACCGTATCTACGGTCTGACAAAAGGACAATATTCACCGACTTCAGAACGCGGACTTGTCACCAAATCATCTCCTTACGGAACAGTGGAAGACCCGTTCCATCCGGCAGAGCTGGCTTTTGGCGCCCGCGGACGTTTCTTTGCACGCTGCATTGCAGTAGATGGTGCCGCTTCTGTAGAAGTGTTGAAAGCAGCAGCCAATCACAAAGGTGCCTCTGTTGTAGAAGTTCTACAGAACTGCGTGATCTTCAACGACGGAACTCACGCCAGCGTTGCCACCAAAGAAGGACGTGCCAAGAATGCTATCTATCTGGAACATGGCAAACCGATGTTATTTGGTGAAAACAAGGAGTTCGGATTGATGCAGGAAGGCTTCGGGCTGAAGGTAGTGAAACTGGGTGAGAACGGTATCACAGAAAAGGATATCCTTATCCACGACGCACACTGCCAAGATAATACGCTTCAACTGAAGCTGGCTTTGATGGAAGGTCCCGACTTCCCGATTGCACTCGGTGTAATCCGTGATGTAGACGCTCCGACTTACAACGATGCTGTCGTTGAACAAATCGAAGAAATCAAAGGCAAGAAGAAATATCACAATTTCCAGGAGCTGTTGATGACTAATGAGACTTGGGAAGTGAAGTAATTCACTGCTCATCAATAATATAAAAGCTGGAGGAAGGATAAAACAATCCCTTTCTCCAGCTTTCATTATAAATACACCTCAAGTTTGCTTAAAGGTCATCTTCAGTCATCCCACAGCATACTGGGCGTCACCCCACAAGCCGTGATTTGTTTCATGCCATGAAACCATTTGTTTCTCACCGAGAAACGAAATGTTTCAAGCAGGGAAACAAAGTGTTTCACGCCGAGAAACAAACAGTTCCAAACAGGGTTGGAACTAAACGACTGCAATGAAATCAAAAGCGCTCCATTATCTCCATACACATACGCCCGTTATGGTAAGGACATTTCCAAAATCCGGCTTTATCATCCTCACGGTTGACAGTCCCATCAGCCGAAAGGCTCCAGTACCATTCACCGAAGCAAGCCGAGCCATGTACTTGAGTTACTCAAGCCTCCTACATCATTTCACTGAGTTTGAAGTATGATTAAAACATCTCATTAAATCTATAAAAGTTTGAAGTATAATTAAAACTTTTCCGTATATTCGCAAGAGTTTAAAGTATAATTAAAACTTTCAGGCGTATGAACTTCCCTCGAATCCTCAAAAAAAGAAAAGGTTATATTGACCGAATAAAACCTTTTATGCAAAAATCTGTAGTCAAGGTGTTAACAGGGCAACGCCGTGTAGGCAAAAGTTTCCTCCTTTACCAGCTTATTGAAGAAATTTTAGCAAAAGAACCGGATGCGAATATTATCTATGTCAATCTTGAAGATTTTACATTCAGTTCTCTGCAAACAGCAGAAGATTTACACTCGTACATCATTTCTCATAGCAAAGAAAAAGCTAAGAATTATATCTTTATCGATGAAATACAAGATATTCCCGGGTTTGAAAAAATCATCCGTTCGCTCCTACTCAATGAAGATAATGATATATACATTACAGGTAGTAACGCCAAGATGCTTTCAGGAGAACTCGCCACTTATTTAAGTGGCAGATATATCGAATTCAAAATATATAGTCTCTCCTATTCTGAGTTTCTTGAATTCCACGGATTAACTGAAAGTGAAACGAGTTACGAATTATATAGCCGTTATGGCGGACTTCCCTATTTATTAAATCTCCCTCTCGAAGATGAAACGGTCAATGAATATTTGAAAAGTGTATATTCCACGATTGTATTTCGTGATGTTGTCAGTAGATACAAATTACGCAATACTTTGTTCCTTGAGAAACTGATTCAATTTTTATCCGAAAACATAGGCAATCTCTTTTCGGCAAAGAATATCAGTGATTATTTAAAATCACAACATACCACCATATCAGTTAACCAAATACAAAGCTATACGGAATATTTAAACAATGCTTTCCTGATCCACCGGGTAGAGCGGTATGATTTGATTGGAAAACGTGTATTTGAGATAGGAGAGAAATATTATTTCGAAAATATGGGAATCCGGAACATTGTCATCGGATATCGCATTACAGACAAAGCCAAAATATTGGAAAATCTAGTGTATAACCACCTTTTATACAAAGGTTACGATATTAAGGTTGGCTATTACGGAGATAAGGAAATTGACTTTATCGGAGAAAAGAATGGAGAAAAACTATATATACAGGTCGCTTTAAAAATAGATAGCGACAAGACAGCAGAAAGAGAATTTGGAAACCTGCTAAAGATACAGGACAACTATCCCAAAATAGTGGTAACAGAAGATACATTCAGCGGAAACAGTTACGAGGGTATACGCCATTGTCCCATACGCCAGTTCTTAATGGAGTAAACCATACGATATACGAAAAATAAATGCAGTACACCATCGGGTTACCACGAGCAATCAAATCGCCTTTGGTGTGCTGCATTTACATTTGAATCAAGTCATCGATAATGCCATGGATTCTGCTGCAAGACGGGCGGCAATGTCTATTGTTAGTTAGTAATAGACAGCTCGGTTACCTTATACGGATGCTTTACTGCTGCATGGGCAGCTTTCTGGGCAACAGCTTTCCTCGCCTCATCCAACCCTTCCGGGGCATAAGGATTCCCGACTACACTGTGTTTGAAGATGCGTTCGAACCAGGTACAGGCAGCGGTATAACGTCCAATCTTCACATCCAGATGATAGCCGTCCCTGTTCAGATGGTCGCCGATAAAAGAAGTACGGGCATTCTGTATGGCAGTGCCCGAAGGGATGACAATCTTTATCTTATTCACCTTAGCCGCCTTCTTCACTGCATCGGCAATAGCCTGATACATGGTCAGTTGATTGCAGTTGTAGTTTTTAAATCCACTATGCTTGGAAGTAGACGCGTACGCCCAGGTTTGGTGCAACATCAACTTTGTTTTCTTTGGAAGGCGTGCTTTTACATATTCTATAAGTTCCGGCAGAGAGGCTTCATACGTCTCATACATTCCCGAAAAAGGACTTGCCTGTTGCAGGCTGACGTAATCCCAGGCTTCATCTGCCAGCACCGCTTCCAAAGACATCTTGCCTTTTTCCCGTTTCTTTCCATCCGTACCGATTTTCCGGTAGGCATAGGCAGGAGCATTGTCACGGGCATTTTTCACATGACGTTCTAGAGAACAACCGCCGATAAACATATTGCCGATTATGGTTGAAATGCCTTCGGCTTCGGCAAGTTCATGCAGATATTGCTCCACGGCATCCTGGGAGAAACTGTTGCCGATAGCAAGTATCCTGACCGTTTTTTGCTGCGCATACACTCCTCCGGCAAGAAGGAGCAGTATGCACATACAAATCACTACAATCTTATATTGCTTCATCACATTCAAATATAGCTAAACTTATCGGTTATTTCTCTTTTTCATGTAATAATCTCTCATCAGATACCACGCCTTCTTACGCATACCCTGGTCGGATATGAGTCCTTTGCGGTTCCAGCCATCCTGATTGGTGGGGTGGAAACGGAACGGCGAACGGAAGTCGAACAGAATCCAGGGAGATACACCACGCAGGTTCGGGATATTGTCGAACATACGGATATTATCCCTATACAGACGTGCCTGATATTCCTCACTCCAGGAGCTGACCACATTCTCATCACCGGACTGACCGTACAATGCTTCGCCGCCAAATTCCGAGATAATCAACGGTTTGTCCGTCACGACTTCCCATATAGCGTCTTTCGGTTCCACAGGCCACGGATGATACCAGCCCATATATTTATTGATAGCTACGACGTCCAGTTGGGAAGTGAAAGAATCTTCCATTACAAAACGCTGTTTTTCGCTATTGAAGTGCACAAGGTCGAAAGCGGCAACATACAGGCGGGTAGTGTCCAGCTGTTTTCCCGTTTCGAGCAAGGAAGTAAGGAATTCATTCCGTTCTTTGGAAGGCTGTGTTTCATTGGCAACCCCCCAATAACCTACTGCGCAGCGGTTTTGATCGCGCTTAATCATTTCAGAAAGCATCCTCTGCGCTTTCTTACGGGTATCATCGTCTGTAAAGTCAATGCCTTGCCAAATAGGAATCTCCTGCCAGAGAAGGAAGCCCATCTTTTCCGCCAGGCGTACCGTGTACTCATTCTGCGGATAATGAGCCAGGCGAATCATGTTCACACCAAGCGCTTTCGCTTCATTTAGCAACATGGCTGCATCGGCTTCCGAGAAAGCACGCCCCATACGTTGCGGGATTTCTTCGTGGAAAGAGATACAGCACATAAATGTCGGCTTCCCGTTCAGGTAAATATCAGTTCCTTTCACGGTGATATTGCGGAAGCCTATTTGCTCTTCCACGCGGTCGGCACTTGAAGATACAGTCACGCCATAGAGTTTCGGTTCTTCCGGCGACCAGCGTTGCAGCTTCTTCGCATTCAATACGGTTTCCGCCTTTCCTTCCGCGTCGGTGGTGAGCTCCGCGTTGATTTTGAGTTCGGGGATGGCAACTGTTACTTTCTCACCTGCCTTTTCATCAGAAAGACGCACACGGGCAATTATCCGGTCGGGAGCATTTTTATCCAGTTGGATAAAATAATCTTCTATAAATGTCCGGGGAGTTTTCACCAGCAGCACATCTCTTGTGATGCCGCCATAGTTCCACCAGTCGAATGCCATAGCGGGAATGGCGTCTTTGGTACGGCGGTTGTTCACTTCTACCGCCAGGAAGTTGTCACCGTCTTTCAACAGGTCTGTCACTTCCACTTGAAAAGGAGTAAAACCGCCTTCGTGCTCTGCTATCTCTATTCCGTTCAGGTAGACTTTGCAACGATAGCTGACAGCACCGAAATAAAGAAACTGGCGTTTGTCTGCCAAGCGTTTGGCATCAAAGTGACGAGCATACCATACAGTGCCTTCGTAATACTTCAATTCGGGCGATTGAGAGTTCCAGTCTCCCGGAACATTAAGACGCAACCCGCCTTCAAACGCGTATTCATAGAAATCGATATTTCCTTCCGGTTGCCGGTTCTCATAGATTTTCATCCGTTGCCCCTGGTCGTACAGGTCGATGATAGCATTCCATTTACCATTCAGCGAATGGATGTTGCGACCATATACATTCGTTATCAGCTCCTGTGCCGCAACGCTTCCAGCAAAAACGATTAGCAACAATAGACATAGACTTAATTTCTCACCTGTTTTCATTTAAGTATGTTGTTATAATTAGTGTATATAATAAGTTCAGGCACGGATTATACGGATTTCATGGTTTTTAGAATAGAATAGGTAAAACAACAGTGTTAATCCGTGTAATCCGTGCTATTTCGATTTATTTTTCAGGAAATTCATTACCCAGTTCCAGGCTGCGCTCCACTGTTCGGCATAGGCATAATGAGCAGTCGTCTCAGCTACAAACAGCTCTTTCGGAGCATTAATCACGTTGTAAGCGGAGTAAGTGGTGGTAGGCGGACAGACCATATCATTATAACCAAAAGTATAGAATCCCGGAACTTTGACCTGTCGGGCAAAGTTCACCACATCAAAATACTGAATGGTTTTAATCTTTTCCGGTGTCCGGTTCTTCGCATCCTTAAACAAATGCGGCCAACCGCCTGCACGACCGTGGGTATAACCCGCCATATCACACAAGGCTGGATAGAAAGAAACCAATCCCTTGACACGGTCATCGAGTCCGGCAATCACGATGGAAAGCGCACCGCCCTGGCTTCCTCCAAAGGTCGCCAGATTACCATTGAATTCGGGAAGTGTGTAAATGAAATCAATGGCTCTCACACAGCCTGTATAAACCCGTTTGTAATAGTACTTGTCCCGATTGTCCATATTGAACGAGTGGTAATTCTTCAAAGCTCCGTTATAAAGCCGATGATACACATCTCCCGTCAGGTTGACCGGAATGCCGTGAATACCGATTTCCAGAATGATAAAACCTTTTCCGGCACGTTCGGCTTCTCCGTTATAGGCACGGATACCTGCACCCGGCACTTTCAGAATCGCCGGATATTTCCCGGAAGCCTTCGGAACACAAAGGATGCCGTACATACGGGACGCATAGTCATTGTTCGCGAAGGAGACATGATATACGTTCACCTTATCTGTACACCTTTCCGGCAGTAAAGTCATTATCGGTTCCAATGCCCACTTTTCTGCAGCTTCTTTGGTACTTTTCCAAAATTCCAGAAAGTCGGCAGGCAACGGAGTGGTCGGTTGCAATTTCTCAGGAGAGAAGCCGACGGTAGCCACGCCTTCATACTCACGCCCTTGGCAAGTGACGAAAGCGCGGCAACGCAGGAACCCTTCTTTTTTCATAGTCCCTGCGTTAATTTCAAGCTTTTCATTCTTCAAAGGCTGTTTGCCTGTCTGATGAGGTTTCATCATGTCTTCCGAAATCTCATAGCGCACTTCCAGATTATCCTGCGGGATATTGCATTTCAATACCGCCACTTTGAATTTCACTTTTTCTCCCGGTTTATACAGCCAATTGGTGTGGTCGGGAGTGACCTGCACTTGAACCAGTCTTTCCTGTGGCTGCCCCCATGCAACTATCTGCATGGAGACAAATGCTATCAGGAGAAGAAGAAAACGTACACTTTTTATCATAGTTCCCTATTTTATTTCATTTGTCATTGCTATATTAATATTCCATTTATCAGCTATTAATACCCATTGTCTCAACTATTAATACCTATCCGCCCAACTATTAATACCTGACAACTCAACTATTAACATCCAACAGCAGAGATATTAATGCTCCTCTCCACACATCATAACACTCTGCGAATCAGAAGTTAACACATCATTCGTGATTAGCGTAAAATGCAGATAGCCGCCTTTTTATGGTTTTACTTCGTATTGATAGAGTGTGAAAGAGTTCTTGTCATTTAGCTCGAAACTTACTCTACCCTGTGCGCCGACTTTTGCGGCAAACTTTTTGCCACTTCCCATTACAGGGGTAAAAGTAACTTTCTTACCCTCAGGAAGCCAGGTGTCAATAGTCCCCCTGGCTTGCTCATTATCTTCGCGGTAAACTACAAGATAGCCTTGCGTGCCGGAAACAGTCGATTGGAATCCTGTCCACGAGCGTCCCGAAGGTTCTTCACCAATAGGCAGTATGACGCCTTGATGAAACCGGAGTTGCAAAGGTTGGTATTTCTTGAGCAGAGATGCCGTAATATAAGCCTCTTCGGGCAGGTTCGAAGCCTCCATCCAAGCCAACGGCTGTGCCGCCAAGGTGATGGCAAAGAGGTAATCGAAACTGTAACGGGCGGGGGCAAAAGGATCGGCAGCGTCATACTTGTCGGCATTGCGCCATTTATTAAGGAACTCTATCTGCACCTTCTCCGCCGGTACATAGCGAGACAGCATCCAGAGGTTGCGCAAGGTGCGATAAGGGTAATAGTTGCCCCAATCGGTATAGCGGTTTTCCAGAAAGATGTTGCCGTACTCGTTCATATAGTGATACCCGCCGCGACGACCGGCAGTGGCATCGAGGTTGAAAATCACTTCATAGTTGGTTTGCTCCAACACGGTATCAAACAGTCGGCGCAGATTCTGTTCGGCTGTCTTGGTAGGTATCTGCAGGCCGTCTATCTTGAAACAGCAGATGCCGTACTTCTTATAAAGTCCGATAATGGCTTGCGCATCTTTTTGCCAATCGGCAAAATCATTCTGTATGCTGGGGTTGAACCATAATCCGATGCGAATACCCAATTTCTTGCCTTTCTCTACAATAGGTTTCAGACCATGAGGGAATTTCGTGGGATTGGGCGTCCAGTAACCGGTATTCTTCCAAATATCCTTAAAACTACCTCCGGCAGTCTTCGAGTTAGGGCTTTTTCCGCTCTGCCAGCCATCGTCCAGTTGAAAGAGGGTGATGCCCATGCGTGCGGCACGGTCCAGTTCTGCCAGGCAGAAAGCCTCATCTATTTTGGCATCCTGGCTACGGTCGCCCCAGGTATTGAGCATAATCATCTCATCCTGTGCGGCGGTGTGGTGGCGCAGTTGTTTCTGATAGAGGCGCAGGGCAGTAAGCGCTTCTTGCTCGCCACCGGTATAGATGCCAGTAACGCATCCATAAACACGGGTCCAGCTATCCGGCTTTACATCATGAGACGCAATGCCCAGCCCCACTACCATAAAATCACTAAAGTCCGCCACGAAGTCAGAACCCGGATAATGTAATTGGGTACTGCTGCTAGGAGCCTCTTTCAAAAAAAAGAAGCCTTGACGCGTAACTACGTCATGAGCAAAAAGCAAATTACCACGATACGTATTGCGACGGTAAGGAAGCCAGGTACGCCCGGCCACCAGATTGTCGTTCCAATCGGTGTAGTCGAAAAACTCTATTGTGCGGGCACTCCAATGATTGCCGGATAGTTGCAACCTGTCGAGCGTGGGAGTTTTCACCCCCGTAGCCATATCGGCCGTGTGCTCTATATTTTTGCGGTCGGCGTTAGAACGGTTATCCTCCTTATTCTGATAAAGTTCCACTTGCCCTTTCAGATAGGTGTCGCAAGCAATGGCGGGACAGTCTGCATAAATGCGATAGCGACGCTCTATATTCAGCGAACCGATAGTGCAAGCCACGGTAGCCTGCAAATAACTGGCGTGGATGCCGTTCGTCGGTATCTCGTTCACGGTGAATGTGGCGTCCGTAGGGATACCTTTCACAATCGAGAAATCGGGTTGTTTGCCCTGTACCGGAATGTTTTTTCCGTGTTGCTTGTCAGTAAGGCTGATGGTAACAGGCGCACCGTTATTCCACAGCATGGCGCGTTCCATATAGTTATTGCCTATACGTAGCGTGTCACCTTTCAGAAAAGCGTAATACTGTTGTCCTCCCCAAAGCGGCAAGGTACATATTGCCGATAGAAATATCGTGATAATATTTTTTTTGCTCATAGTTTGTCTACGGTTTGATGTAAGCTCCCGGAACTTCCAACAATTTGTTGGGTTCGTTGAAGCGTTGGTTATCGGGCACATCGCGTTTGCCCAGACCCGCTTGCATAAGTTGCTTCAGTTCCGGCAGGTGATGATGATAGATGTCGCGCGGCTCTACACGATGCTTGTGGCAGAGTCCGGCTGCCATACCTACTACTTCACCCATCATGCCGGTAGTACGCATCACACGTACCGTACCCAAAGCTACATGGGTGCAGCTCATATTGCGGCCTGCCATAAAGAGGTTGTCCACATTGCGAGAATAGAGGCAGCGATAGGGAACGGCATAAGGATGAATCCAACGATGCACCGTAGCCGACTTGAATTCATTGCCGGGAAAACGTACACTATTCACGCTGTCGGGGAAGTGAAGGTCGATGCTCCAGGTAGTGGTGAACGAAGCATCCTCGTGCGCCACATTCTTGTCTATATCGTCCTGTGACAGTACGTAGTCGCCCAAGAGACGGCGTGATTCACGTTTGCCTGAGACATATGCCACCCAGTCGAGGGAACGGTTGGCATACTTCTTATGGTCTTTATAGTGATTCTTCAGATAGCTCCAGTTGGAATATATCACCAAAAGTCCATAGTCGCGTACACGTTCAGCTTCGCTGACTTGATTGCGGTTCATACCTGTTTCCCATTTCCACTCGCCCATGGTTACAGGCTCACAGTTTTCAGCGTCAAAGCGCACGCCATATTCAAAATGAGGGAATGAGGTTTTCTTCTTCATATCCTTACTATACCATTGTATAGAAGCCCCCATCACCAATGAGTCGGGTTCCTCGGGAGCAAGGCTCTCGCCATATTCATCGCGGCCTTCACGTCCCATAGCCCAATCGGCACCGGCTAAATAGCCTATGGTAGCGTCGCCTGTGCAGTCGCTAAAAAGAGGAGCGGTAAGTTCGGTTTGTCCGCCCGTCTCGATATGCTGGATAGTGACTGACGCAATGCGGTCTCCTTGCATCTTCACGGCTACCGCACGCTGAGAGGCATAAAGAGTAATGTTCTTTTCGGCATCTATGAAGTCTTCTTTCTTCTGGTCTTCGTAGTAGTCACCCGGTTGTGCATTGCCGGAACGTTCATGACCGAACTCACGTATCATACGCCCCAATCCCTGATTAGGCCCCATTTCGATGATACCGCCGAGATGTACACGAATCTCCGACGAGTTATTGCCGCCCAATACAGGACGGTCATTCACTAGTGCTACCTTACAACCCAATCGGGCAGCAGATGTGGCAGCACACATTCCGGCTATTCCCCCTCCTACTACCACAAAGTCGTATTGATGAGCGGGCACCGTCTGTTGTTGTCGCAGGCGGGTACGAAGTGCCGCTGTCTCTGCCGTATCCCAGGTAGCGGGTTGCGTGTTCGCATCGGTCGTAAGGTAAATGGCATCGCAACGACCGTCGAAACCGGTGAGGTCTTTCAGCGCAAGGGTGGTAGTCCCTGCTTTCAATACTGTCTTTCCGGCAAATTGCCATTGCCAGGAATTACCTGTATGTCCTAATGTAGCTTTCAGCAATTTGCCGCCTAAAGCCAGGCGGAACTTTCCGGGGCCCTCGGCATCGGTCCAAGGTGAAGTCCAGTTGTAAGTACGGGCATATACGTAGTAAGTGCCCGCCTGGGGAATGTTGATTTCTGCCATAGCATCCGCCACAGGGATGCCCATACCATGTGCCATGAGATAGGGCGAACCCATTTGATCCATGAACTGCTGGTCGAGCACCCAGCCGCCTCGCTGGCTGAAACTTTCAGCTTCGATGAGCAGTTCTTCGGCTACAGCCACAAGGCTACAAGCTACGGCTATGCATGTCAATAAGAATTTTTTCATCACAGTACAGCGTTTTTATGATTATTGTCTACTATCTTCACAGAGGGAACAGATTATCTCGCCATTTTATAAATTTCATTGCCTGCCATCAAAAAAGCACCAACTCCATAAACTTCCGTCATGTCACGAGTCACTTTCTTCGGGTCGGCACCGATTTGCTGCACATAACCCAGTTTCCCATTCGGTTCCACAGCCGAGACTAATGCATTCCAGCCTTTTATCATTACAGGAAGATAAATTTCCTTATCCAATAAACCTTCGTTTATTCCATAAGCAATGGAATAGACAATGAAAGTAGTGCAACTCGTTTCCGGTGATGGATAAGAGGCAGGATCCAAAAGACTGGCATGCCAGAAACCGTCCGGATGCTGTAATCCGGCAACACGGGTAGCCAGTTTTGCAAATAATTCCTCATAGAATTTGCGGTTCTTATCTTTCTTGGGCAGTTCCTTTAATATTTCAACCAGACCACCAAGCACCCAACCGTTGCCACGTCCCCAAAAGACTTTCTTACCATTGGCTTCGCGCTTATCAAAATAACGCCAGTCACGGTAGAACAAGTTTTCTTCTTTATCGAACAGGTAATCATAAGTCGCTTTATACTCACGATTCATAAATTTGATATATTTTTTCTCTCCGGTCAGCATATACAGTTTGGCATATACAGGGGGAGCCATAAAGAGAGCATCACACCAAGTCCAACGTTCCAAGGTCTTTAAGTCTCCCTCCACCAGCTTGAAACTACCTTCGGATGGATGATTGACAATCCATTCCGTACGGGCGAGCGTAGGGATAATCATTGCTTCGTCTTTGTACTTGCGGTATAAATCCAAAAAGGACTGTGATACAGCGATGTCATCAGCATGATAAAACCGTTTGTCCGGCTGCCAGCAATTCCGTCGGCCTATACGGGTAAGCCACTTATAATATGTATCATCATTGTCTTCTTTTTCAGCCAATTCCGCCCAATCCACCATGCCGACATAAAGAGCACCTTGCGGCCAGTTCAAGTCGTCATGTTCAGGAGCGGGGTGTGGATTGGCAATCTGCCAATCCGCCACCTTTCGCATGATAGACTTTATTTCTGCTTTTTGAAAAGGAATCTCCGTTGCCATTATAAAAACGGAACATAACAGAGACGCTCCCAATAAAAGTGTTTTTTTCATTCTATATTTATTTGTTTATCATTCGGTCATTACAGTTCAACTGTAGCCTTTAAAGGCAATTGACTGGAAACAGGCCCGACTAAGATCTCAAAGTCTCCTTTTTCCACTACAAAGCGGTGTTGATTCATATCGTAAAAAGAGAATGCATCCTCATCCAGCACAACAGCAACCCGCTTCTTCTCCCCTTTCTTCAAGAATACCTTTTCATATCCTTTCAGTTCTTTCAACGGACGGGGAACAGAAGACTGTACATCATGCACATACACCTGTGCCACCTCCGAAGCATCCATCTTACCTGTATTCTCTATATCAAAGCTAACGGTAACCTGATGCTCACCCGTTTTCTCTGCAGCCATATTACTATAAGCGAAAGTAGTATAGGACAAACCGTAGCCAAACGGATAGAAAGGTTCTTTTCCCGAACGGTCGTATCCACGATAACCGACAAAGACACCTTCGGAATAGTCTACACGCTTAATCTCCGCCTTTAAGTTCTCGTAATAACTGCCGTGCACCGGATTATCGTCCCATTTCCACTCGATAGAAATCGGTAGCTTTCCACTTGGAGAAATCTTACCGGTCAGGATTTCAGCTATCGCCTGGCCGCCTTCCTGTCCCGGATACCAGGCCATAAGAATCGCTTTTGCGGCATCATACCAGTTAGTGAAATCCACACCGCCACCGGCGTTCAGTACAACCACAACATTGGGATGCATGGAGGCAATCTTCTTGATAAACAATTCCTGATAGCGGAGCAAGGCAAACGGACGGTCAAAGCCTTCGCCTTCGGTATTACTATTGAAACCTGTGCAGAACACAACATTATCCACCTTTGCCAATCCTTGACGAAGTTTCGCCTCATTAAGGCTATAAGCATTAAAACGAATGATGGCCGAAGAAATATTGTCAAAGAATTCAATCCGGAAACGGTATTCCTTACCACCCTCAACCGGCAGTTCAACTTCACGGCTAGAGTAGGAATGATTTCCCCAATCTCCCGTAATATGCTTGTCATTCACAAACAGACGATAACCGTCATCACCACCGATATGAAGTTTCAACTGACCGTCAGTTTGTGGCATGTAGCAGGCTGTCCAACGGACAGAGAACCCATCTGTCGGAAAGCCGTCCAAAGGTGCTCCATATCCCCAGTCATAATCAACAGAGGATTCCGTGCGTATTACTTCAGGCTGTCCCGAAAGGGTCTTGTTTTTAAAGTATTCAGCTTTGAAGCCTTTCATCTGACGATTAGCATCAGTATAAAACTCATGGACAATATCTTCATAAATCACATCATCCGTCAATAGTAACAGATTCTTTTTCTTCAATTCCTTCAAGCCTTGAGCCACTGAGACGGTAGAAAAAGGAGTGACAAAACCACTGCCGCCACCGGTAGGAATCAAATTTGCATTAGGCCCCATCACGGCTGTCTTTCCTTTCAGCGGGAGCAAGTTTCCTTCATTCTTCAACAGGACTACACCCTCGCGCGCCAGCTCTAAAGCTGTCTGGCGGGAGAAAGGATTATCCTCTGCGATGTTACTATCTTTCTGTTCCTTATCCAGCATATCATAAGCAATCAGAGTTTGCAGGATGTGTTGTACTTTCAGGTTGATGGTTTCTTCTGTCACTGTGCCGGCTTTGATAGCAGGCAACAGATTCTCCAAATTCATAAAACGTCCTTTCGGCATTTCGAGGTCAAGTCCGGCGTTAGCAGCGCCTACGGCGGAATATACAGAAGTCCAGTCCGACATCAGAATACCTTTGAAGCCCCAAAGATTGCGCAAGACATCAATATTCAGCCATTTATGTTCGGTGGCATGGACACCGTTCAACAGATTGTAGCTGTTCATTACGGCGCCGACATTGGCTTCCTGTACTGCTTTCCGGAAAGCCGGGAAATAGATTTCCTGCAAAGTACGTTCGTCTATGTCAGAGCTGGCATGGTGGCGGCTCCATTCCTGGTTGTTGGCAGCAAAGTGTTTGATTGTAGCAATGACTCCTTCCGATTGTACTCCCAGGATATATTGTTTCGCCGTTTCACCTGTCAAGTAAGGGTCTTCACCGAAGTATTCAAAGTTACGGCCGCACAACGGAGCACGATAGATATTCACGCCCGGACCCAACAGGATATTAACTCCTCTTGCCTTGGCATCCTGTCCCAAGCCTTGCCCTAACTTATAAAGTAATTCCCGGTTCCAAGTAGAAGCGGAAAGTATTCCGGAAGGATATAAAGTGCTCTTGGGAGCATGATTACGAATTCCCTGCGGCCCGTCAGCCAACTTGATTTCAGGTATTCCCAAACGGGGAATGGCACGCAGAGAAAAACTGGTATATCCGGAGATATACTCTATTTTCTCTTGCAAAGTCATTTTTGATACAATGTCCTTCGCACGTTGTTCGGCTTGGGGAGTGATTGTTTGTGCACAGGTTAATATGCTCCATAGCATACATAAACCTATGCCTCCTATTTTCTTTTTCATGGTGATTCTGTGTTAATATAATATGTGTAAAAAACCAACTTAGCTATCAGCTCTTCACACACTTTTGTTCTTTACATTTTTAGTCTATCAGTTCTATTTTAACGGTCTGTCCTTGTACCAGAATATGATATTCGCCGGCTTCAAGGAAGCGTTTACCATCCTCATTGACAAAACCGAAATCACGTTCCAGGTCGATGTCGAAACGGAAAGTCTTCGTTTCGCCGGCTTTGATAAGTTGTTTCTCAAAGTGTTTCAGTTCTTTCACCGGACGGGTGATAGAGCAATAAGGATCGGAGATAAACCAATGAACAGTCTCTGCTCCGTCGCGAGAACCGGTGTTGGTGACAGTCACTTCTGCCGACAGTTTATCGCCGCGCTTCACTTTAGTAGCAGAAGGGGTAACAGTGCCATACTTAAATTCGGTATAACTTAATCCATGCCCGAACGGATATAACGGATCGCTTGTTATATCTTTATAAAATCCCTGATGTCCGCGTCCGCTCTTGCGGCGATTATAATAAATAGGAATTTGTCCTGTGGAATAAGGGAACGTCATGGCTAGTTTACCGGAAGGGTTGATACGTCCTGATAAAATACCTGCCATTGAACGTGCACCATTTATTCCCGGTTGCCATATCTCCAATATAGCATCACAAAGAGGTTCCATGCGATTTAACTCCAAGGGACGTCCATTAGAAAGTACCAATATAACAGGTTTACCAGCCTCCTTTAGCTCTTTCACCAATTCTTCCTGAATCTGTGGCAAAGCAATCGTAGAACGGGAGGCATTCTCACCACTCCAGGTAAGCATCTCGCCCAAACAAACAATGACTACATCAGACCAACGAGCAACGTCCAATGCGCCAGCAAAACCTGAACGGTCATTGCCCTGCGGTTTGCATCCCATTGCATAACGTAATTCGGCATCTCCTCCAAACTCGGCAGTCAACCCATCATAGAGCATTTCCACATCCGTATCTTTTCCATGTCCGCACCAGGAACCCAATAAGTCCCAACCATTTTTTGCCATTGGACCTACTACGGCAATCTTTTTTTTGTTTGTAAGTGGTAATATCTGATTGTCATTTTTCAACAACACCATTGATTCTGCTGCCAGTTGAGCGGCCACAGCCATACTTTGCGGACGGAAAAAACGATCCTTCTCATTAGTAACCGGAGTATAAGGACGTTCGAACAAACCCAGACGGAATTTTACACGCAATACTCGACGGACTGATTCGTCAACTTGTGCCATTGTTACCTTACCTTCCTCTACAAGCTCTTTCAGATGACGATCGTAGGCATGAGACATCATATCCATTTCAAGCCCCGCATTAAAAGCATACCGAGCAGCATCTTTCTTTGTAGCGGCTAATCCCTGATTCTTTAACTGTTCCACAGCCCCCCAGTCAGACACAATGAACCCGTCATGTTTCCAACGTTTCTTTAATATCTCGGTCATGATATAAGGATTAGCTGACCCGGGTACTCCACTGATGTCATTGAAAGAACTCATCAAAGTGGGCGCACCAGCTTTCACTCCCATCTCATAGGGCAGTAGATAAGTATCCCAAAGAGTTTGAGCTGAAATTTCGGTATAAACATAATCTCGCCCAGCCTCCGAAGCACCATAACCTACATAGTGTTTCAGACAAGCAGCCATACGGTTCTCTGCTGACATATCATCTCCCTGATACCCACGCACCGAAGCAGCGGCAAACACTCCATTTGTATAAGGATCTTCACCATATCCTTCGGCTACACGTCCCCATCGAGGATCACGTGCCACGTCGATCATGGGAGAAAAAGTCCAATCAACCCCAGACATGCGGGCTTCTTGTGCAGATACCGCACATGCCTGTTCTACCAATCCCGGATTCCATGAACAGGCCTGCCCCAACGAAATAGGATATATGGTGCGAAAACCATGAATAGCATCGTAGCCAAAAATGATGGGAATGCCCAAACGAGATTCTTCCATCGCTTTTTTCTGCATACTATTACGCAACTCTGGATTTATATCAAAGTAAATCAAAGAACCAATCTCTGACGGTACTTTTTTCACTTCTTCGCCAACATTATTCACATTGTTATTTCGTCCCAATGTATATTGGTTTAGCTGCAAAACCTTTTCCTCCAATGTCATACGCGATATTAAATCATCAATACGTTTTTCAATTGGAGCTTTGGCATCCTTATACAAAGGAATACTCTTTTTATCTTTTGACGAAAGAGAATGTGTGACTCCCAATAGGCACAATCCCAAAATCAAAACTTTTTTTCTCATCAATGTTTTCGTCAGTTAATTATTATTTCTAGTTTTCAGATGTATATCAGGCAATACGTAAGCAGATACTTATTCCAGCCATTCCATGCACTTATCATTTAGCTAAGTACCAGATACTTACAATCAGTTCATTGGAGATATATGCCCAACGAACCGGAGAACTATGACCTGCCAATACATTCATTTCCAACAATTAATGTATCTCGTAGCAATTGACTATGACTTACCGAGCGGTAACTTCAAATAATTTCAACCATCCGGCAGATGTTACATTGTTCTTCACAGCAAGGTGAATTCCAATCTCATTCTGCTTTGCCGTGTCAACAATACCAACAGCCCACATGTATTTACCTGCCTCCACGCCTTCAACCCGGGTTGTAAACGTATATGATTTAGCCGTACCTTTCACCCAATCACAAGCTTCCGGTTCTCCATCAACAAATACATACTTCGGTTTATCATTCTTGATGTCCAATAAAGCAAAAGCCACTTTATATTTATTCTTCCACTGGGGAATATTCGTCGGACAATATCCCCAACCAAAATTATTCCAACGGTGCGCTATTTCAATCTGTTTACCATTAGAGATAGTTGTAGGCAAAGAAATTCTGTCCGGAAATAAACGGTAGCTTCCTTCTGTACAGAATTGTTTAACTAATTGGAAAGCTTCATTAAACCATGAATAAGTTTCTCCATTGCGAAAGTCTGAATTATAGCGTAAATCCATCATATTGACGCAGGCTGTTTTAGCCTCATCAAACTCACCCTGACGTACTTCTGCATAATTGGCATATCCATCTCCCTGAATCGAGTTTCCATGAGAATTTTTCACCCAGCCACCTTCCATTACTACAGGAACGAGATACTTCCACTTGGCTATAAAATTGCGTTCCCAAGTAGAATAATAAGTTTTCATACCAAACGCATCGTGACGTAATGAATATCCTTTAGCTACTGCTTTTCCTATTAATCTTTCAGTATCTTTATCATAGTTATTGCCATCCCATTCTTTACTTGTACCTATCCAACGATGATAATTTACAAACACAGGAACTTTATCAAATACTTGAGAATATAAATCTGTCACCCAATCGAAAACAGCCTCACGAGTCGGCAGCTCCGGTTTTCCCAACTCACGCACCTGATAGTACCATACACTATGATACTCTCCCCATTTTCCAAATCCTGAACCACTTACAAACTGTACTTTGTCGGGATCATTAAAATCCTTAGCCAAAGCCCTGATAAATTTCTCATAATATTTCTGGAAAATAGGATCATCCGGATAGGGAGACCATACTTTTACTGAACCTGTTTGTGTTTCATAT
Source organism: Bacteroides sp. D1 (assembly GCF_000157095.2). Taxonomy (NCBI): domain Bacteria; kingdom Pseudomonadati; phylum Bacteroidota; class Bacteroidia; order Bacteroidales; family Bacteroidaceae; genus Bacteroides; species Bacteroides sp. D1. The sequence continues at coordinate 488,810 of NZ_JH114343.1, read as the reverse complement.
CCTTTCGCGCCAGCCTCTTTTACAAAATTCGGAGTAAAATTATAGTGCTTATCACGGCTATCCACCACAAAAGTAAAGGCCAATTTCATATTTCTTTGCTTAGCTCCCTCTATCAACATCTTCAGTCGCTTAGCCGAAGGGGTATCACAATCGGAGTTCCATGCATATTTTCCTTCTTCAGGATTAAAATCAGCCCAGGCACCACGAAGGTATAAGGTATTTGCATAATCAGAGACCTTTACAGTGCCTTCCGATGACGGGAAATTATCATAATCCTGCCAGAATGTGGAAGATAAACCATCACCAATACCCGCATATAATACCCATCCGGAAAGAGGATTATGCAAAATGATATTTCGATTCTGCTTTACCGTAACAATGCTGTTTCCAGGAATAGAAGTATCTTCTACCAAACCATCATCACCATTACCACCTCCTTCTTCATCATTATCACTACCGCAAGCGACTAATGATATAGCCATAGAAAAAATAAGCCCACAACTTATTTTTCTCAAACTGCACATATTTTGAAAATTAATCTTCATACCTATAGCTCTTATTTTTTTATGCTTACTTTCGACAATTTTAACCAGCCCGAATCCAATATATCCCCTTTGGCGGCAATGTCCAGCCCTATGAGATCTTTATTACTCCGGTCAACCAGGCCCACAGCCCAAACATAAGTACCCGTTTCAACTTTGGACATATCCGGCTCAAATACATATTCAGCGGGACTTCCTTTTATCCACTTGGATAAATCTGTATTCGTATCCACAAATGTATATCGCACCTCATTCGTTTCAGAATCGAGCAAAGCGAAAGCTACTTTATATTTTTGATTCCATTGCGGAATATTAGTAGGACAGTACCCCCATCCCATATTGTTCCAGCAATGTTTAATAGTCGGAGTTGTTTTTTTAGAGACTTCTAACGGTAAAGAGATCTCACTGGGGTAGAGCCTATACCCGCCTTCCCGAAGGAATCGGCGTACTAAATCAAAAGCATCTTTAAACCAAGACTCTGTATCGCCAAAACGGAAATCCATCATATTGACATGTGCCTCTTTGCTGTCATCAAACTCACCGCGTCTTACGTCCTCGTGTGAATCCTTACGATATCCTCTAGGATCCTGCCAATAACTATGTGATTTGACAATCCAGCCACCTTCCATAATAATGGGGCAGATATTACGATATTTTTTTGCGAACCTACGCTCCCAACTGCCATAATAGGTTGTCATGCCAAATGCATCATGACGCAATGAATATCCTTTCTTGATTGCTTCTTCCAACATTTCTTCACTGTCAGCAGCAAAATGTTCATCATCTACCCAATCTTTTCCCGCACCAATCCATCTATGGTAGTTAATTACTACTGGAACTTTATCAAAAGCTTGAGAATATATATCTGTCACCCAATCGAAAACTGCTTTCTTTGGAGTATCATCACCTGTTGAATAAATCATTGTATGATATTCTCCCCATTTCCCAAGTCCGAATCCATCTATAAATTCAACTTTCGAAGGATCGTTGAAATCTTTAGCCAGAGCCTTCACAAATTTAGTATAGTACTTCTGAAAAACAGGATCGTCAGAATAAGGTGACCATTTACCTTTATTCATAAATCCTTTTGCACCGGCATCTTTTACAAATTGAGGAGTAAATTCTGTTCTCTTATCACGACTGTCAACTACAACACGAAATGCCAAACGCATATTCCGCTGATAAGCTCCTTCAATATATGCTCTTAAATTAGAATCAATTTTCCAACCATATACATCTTCCTGTGGATTAAAATCTGTCCAACTAGCGCGAATATAAAGCGTATGAGCATAATCTGTCACACTAACATTGTGTCCTAGTTCAGGAATATACATATGGTCATACTGTGCCCAAAAATCTGCAGCATCCACTCCCATACTTGCATAGAGCACCCATCCTGTAAGCGGGTTATGAAGAATACGCAAAGAATCAGGCTGAATCGTAACTATGTTATTCTCCGGTAGTTCCTTATCAAATGAAACGGCTGAATTCTCGTCTCCGAAAACAGGAGATAAAAGGAACATAAACAGACAAAGAGACACAATTACTCTATAATAACTAATCTTTCTTATAACCATACTACTAATTGTTTTTTAAAGAGTGCTATATCATTGTTCTCTTTATTCATATAAAAATCACGAGATTGATATAGCACTCTTAATTTTATCCTGCTTGATTATCTCTTATCAAAGAAGACTGTCAGTTCTTTAATATCTAATTCTATGTAATTAACTCCTACAGGTACACTAAAGAAGGCATAGCGGTTGTGAGATTGCCCTCCGACTACAGTCTGTTTCTGATTGTAGTCACTCTCTGCAATATCAAGGCAACCGTCATAAGATCCTCTGATGGCATCTGCTGTTGAACCAAAGGTATAGCAACCTGCACTTTGCGGTCCGACTTTAAAGTTCAATCCACCCGGATGTGCATTTCCATCTTTGTCTTTAATGGAATTCTTTCTGGGTAACTCCGCTCCTTTGTATATAAACAAATAAGGATTTGCCAAACTAGGTGTCATAGAATGAGCCATAGTGAATCCTGTATCACCAGTGCCATCTTTAGCCCATCCATCGTATGGTCCCCAAATAAAGACTCTTTCAATAGTGGTAGTCATCGTATTATTATTCCATGTCCACGAAACAACCATTGGTTTAGGATCTGTTTCGGGGGAGTAAATCGTAACCTTTTTAGTATTTATGTTAATCACAACACGATAGACACCCGCAGTCTTGATATTCCAATGATAAGCAAGTGCAGCTGCTTCCGGACTCATTGTCGAGATATTCATTGCTGTACCATCTGTAAAATCGCCCGATTCTTCGGGAGCAATAGCCATATCTTTCTGTCCATTAAACAAGATCGGGAAATAAATAGTACCAGGTTGCAGTTCTGCATGGAACGCATATTGATTTTCATCTTCTATCGTGCGAGTCATCTCTACATCTGCACTAACACAAGTTCCGGCAATATAGATTTTATCAGCTTCTATAAAATTACTAGCCAAACCTATAGTAACGGTACGTGTTTCAAAATCTACCACTACACGATACTGCCCATCTTCAGGAATCACCCAATATCCAGCATTATCTATCCCCTTAATTTTAGCTTCCATTGCTCCATCAGTAATCTGTTGTTCTGCAGCAACTGGTGAGATGGCATTAATCTTATTTTCATCTTTCCAAACAATCGGGAAGTGAAGATTACCTGCCTTCAAGTCACAAATGGAAACATAACGCTTCGGCTGACTTTCCATTGGCAAGATTTCAAGATCTTCACCATCAACAGCTGTGCCTGACATATAAAGATGGTCTGCTACAAAAGTCTTTTCAGAATACATCTTTACTTTTATAGTAACTGTAGAAACTTCCGGTTTTACAAACTTAGGTCCTTCTACAGAACCGATAATACGGGCTTGTAACTTTACTAAATCACCAGGCTGCTGCTTCCACTTTGACACCAATAAACTCTGCAATTCTTTATGAGTATAACTTTTAGAAAAATCATCATCAATATACTCCCTTATCATTGTGTTTGTTCCAAAACTGTTATTTTCCAGATCCATTTTATAAAGATAGGAAATATAATAGTCAGAGCCTATTGGGTCAGCTTCCGTCCAGTTTAACGTCAATGCAACCTCATCCGGGGTATCTTCCTTGAGTTCTATTTCATAATCAGAAGGAGTAAGAACTAAACTTGTACGATTGTCGAGCGAATTAGTAGCATCGTCATCATCATTGCATGCTACTATGAAACACGAAGCAAGTGTCAGGAAGAAGAACCGTAAAAGGTTCTTCTTAAATATATATCCGTTTTTCATATCTATATTCAATATATTAATATTATAACTATTTATTGGTTTCCGACGGTCCAGTCAGGAGTTTGTACCAAATTCCAATTCTTATCAATATCGTCCTGTGGAATAGGCCACCAATAGCTTATAAACTTACGTGTCTGATATACTGTACGAGTATAATATTTATTTCTATAGTCCGCATCGGATACTTTAATATAAGCATTCATGCCATAAAAATCACCATCCAATACTTTCTCGGCTAATTTCCAGCGACGCAGATCATTAAAACGAAGTCCAGATTCACAATTCAATTCCACACGCCTTTCTTGACGAATTAACTCGCGCATTTCTACAGGATCTGATGGGGCTGTTATCTTGCCTTCTTCAGCTGAAACACTATATTCGGGAATACCCGCACGCTCACGAATCAAATTGACATATTTCAGAATCTCTTTTTGATTGGCAGTATAAGTGCCCTTCTCAATGCTATATTCATTCAACGCCTCAGCATAACTTAAATAGATCTCTGCTAAACGACATAATGCACCATGACGGTTTTTATAATCTCCACTACCTTCTTTGGGATTTGCAGATGGATCTACTCTCTTACGTACCAGATAGCCGCTCCATGGAGCGTCATGAGAAGGACCACCGTCTTTACCATCCATATAGAAATCTGTATTTCTCTTACCACCAATATGCCATTGTTCGTTATGCAGTACTGAAATATAAAAACGAGGTTCGCGGTCACAATACATTTTATAGGTATTGGCATCTACAACTACATTTTCATCTTTATTACGATCTCCTTCTGAAGACCCATACTGCCACTTTGTAGAATAAGTCTCTTTTTGCGTACTAAAGCCTGTCTCTGAATAATTAGCATCAGGGTTAACTTTAGGAGAACCATCCGAATTATAGCCTATAATAGGTCTTTGACCATTTCTCATGAAAAAAGCATCAACCAAAGATTGAGTTATTCCGATCGCTCCCACTCCATTAATACCCAAACCACGTGGAATACAGTTTTTATCATACCATCCACCGGAATCCATTGTGCGAACAAACAGTAATTCTCTGTTAGCTTCGTTCCATCTCTTCATCACTGCATTCTGATAAGAAAGAAAAGGATCAATATCACCGTTATCCAAATATTCATAATGCAAATGATAGCCAGCGGCTTCCGCCTCATCGATAACCAGTTTACAAGCATCTACTGCTCTTTTCCATCGTTCCGGATCATGTGCAGAATTAAAGATAGGAGTTCCATCAATGTTTTTTATATTCGCCAATGCAGGATTACCATTCACCAAGTCACTTGCAGCAAATAATAACATACGCGCACGCATTGCCAAACATCCAACAGAAGTCACACGGCCATATTTCTTATCTTCAGTTTGAGTGGCAGGCAATTGTTTTGAAGCTTCCAGCATTTCTTGATCCGCCCAATCAATTACATTATAAAACGGCTCTTGTTTCAACATCAGATCATCAGCCGAAGTACTTTCACTAGCCTCGCGAATAATAGGAACTGAACCATAAGCTATAGCCATCATAGAATTATAATAAGCTATAAAGAAACGGCATTCAGCTTTCATAAAGTCTACTTCTTCAGCCGGTACAGCCTCCAATGGGTGAGCATGTTTTATAAACAAATAAGCAGAACGAATATATTTGGGATAAGTATTCCAATAAGCAATTACCCCGGGATTGTCTGCTGTCCAGTTACCTTTTTGATATTGAATGGCTTTAAATCCTTGCGCTTCCCAACCAACTGAAGGAATCAGTTCATCAGCTATGGCATCGGGACCATCATAAGTATAATATTCGGGCAGGCCGCGATAAACATATGCCAGCCAACGTTCCATATTCTTTTTATTCTCAAATACTGATTCTAAATCCAACTGGTCATCCGGTTGCTTATCCAGATAATCAGAACAAGAAGAAAAAGTAAATGTCGTAATAATACTTAGTACTATAAATTTTAATATGCTATTTTTCATATGCGCTATTATTAGAATTTAATTTCAAAACCTGCAGATAACGATTTCATAATTGGGTACGCAGCCCCTGTAGTATTTTCGACTTCCGGATCCCACAAATCAAATTTTGAGAATGTCAAAAGATTTGTTCCTCTCACGAAAAGACGAATGCCTGATATAACTGTAGTATTTCTCCACAAATTCTTTGGTAAGGAATAACCAAGTTCAATGTTTTTTAAACGTAAAAAACTCATATTCCGCAGCCACCATGTAGATGGTTGGTTATTATTACTATTTATACCGTCATCCAATCGCGGATAAAATACGTTCTGACTTGGGTTGTCTACAGTCCAACGATCATTTGCATTAGTAAACATATTGCCTGTCACTCCTCTATTGGCACCCGGAATAATGCTTGATCCTAAAATATTCCAACTACGACCTATTCCTTGAAAGAGAGCTCCAAAATCTAAATTCTTATATTTCATATTCAGTCCAAAGCCATATACTATCTCTGGATCTTTTGTTCCTCCGATTGGAGATTTATCAAATACGTCCACTTTACCATCACCATTGACATCCCTGTATCTGATATCTCCCGGGCGGAGTTTGCTTACAAAACTTTGAGTCGGAATTCCTTCTTTCAGTTTACCTGTACTTACGTCTTCAAAATCGTCTTCTGTAAACAAACCTTCTGCTATATAGCCAGTTAATTGCCCTACCGGATGTCCTGTTTCAGCACGGTTAGTACCAACTACTGCACTAGGTTCATCCTTTTCTGTTATTTCATTATGAGCATAGGTAAATGTTCCCATTAAGCTGACAAATAAGTCTTTGCCAAACTGTTTATTAACATTTAAGGAAACTTCTACACCCTGATTAGTCACTTTTCCAAAATTCTTCCAAGGCTGCTTCATAAATCCAGCCGTCATCGGAACAGACTCACGTGGCATAAATATATCTTTACGGCGTTCGTCGAAATAATCTAATTGCAAATCAATCATACCATTCAGGAAACCTAGCTCAACCCCCAAATTCATCTTATTAACAATCTCCCACGTCAAATCTTGTACAGCAAACTCACCTTCCGCCATACCAGTTAAACCATAACTACTATCCAATCCCCATTTATACATGTTTAATGTATCATAGTCATCGGTAATTGTAGAAAGGTACGCAAAACGGCGTCCACCTAAATTAGCATTACCTACCTGACCATAAGACGCACGCAATTTCAATTTAGATATGACCTTACGCAATGGTTGCATAAATGCCTCTTCCGATACAATCCAGCCAATTGCTCCTGAAGGGAAAAAGCCATAACGTTTACCTTTGGCAAAATTTTCAGAGCCATTATAGCCAAAATTAAATTCACCTACATATTTACCCGAATAGGTATAAGATGCACGTCCTGCCAATCCCTGATTACGGTAAGGCAACTTGCTTCCATCATCATAATTACGACGATTAAACAATAACATTGCAGCAACGGAATGTTTCTCTGCGAATGTACGGTCATAAGACAAAGTTGCTTCCATATATACGCTCTTATTTCCATAGTCACCGCTTTTTGAGTAATCCAGGAAATTAGTACCATTGGATTTTGATGCTATAATCAAATTACCTTCATCATCACGTCCTGTAGCAGGTACATAATAATCCGGTGTCTTTCCACGAGAAACAGTACCTGAAGAAAACCTGTCAAATGAGAATGTACCTTTTACTTTCAATCCCGGAAGTAAGAATTTCAAATCTTGTTCTACAGAAAACAGTGTTTCAATCTTACTGTCACTTCTTCTTTTATATCCACTTTGAGTAGCCCATGCCCAAACGTTTGGCTCCTCTGTTGTCGGTATCTGTCCACTGGAATACTGTGCAGGGAAAGCATGAGGTACAGCAACGAACGCTTTCTGGAAAATTTGAGATATATCTTTCGTTGTAGAATTTCTATCTTGCAAATATCCACCAATATTAAAACGTAATTGCGTAGTAGGACTTAATTTCAAATCCACATTAGAACGAACGTTATAACGTTGCAATTTAATAGTAGGATCCCAATCATAGCTTTTATCACGTTTCAAAATACCACGTTCATTATAGGCAGCAGCAACAAAAGAATAACGTAATGTCTCTGTACCACCAGAAATATCTACTGTTACACGCTGATTCGAAGCATAATCATTTGCAATTGCATCCATCCAATTCACGTCCGGATATAAATCAGGGTCATAACCTGCACGAGTTTTTGCAATACGATCTGTATATTTAGGCTGTTGTCCTGTATCCATCAAGATATCATCCAAAACCTGCATATAATCTGCCGCACCCAAATACTCGGGAAGTTTAACTGGCTGTGTAGCTGCAAATTCAGCCTTCACAGTCACACGAGGTTTACCAACTTGTCCGCGTTTTGTATTAATTAAAATAACACCATTAGCTCCCCGCACTCCATAAACAGCACTTGCAGCAGCATCTTTCAACACAGAAAAAGATTCTATCTCTTCAGGATCAATATTATTCAAATCGCGTTCTATACCATCAATCAAAACCAATGGGTTTTGTCCGGCATCCTGGAATGTACTAATACCACGAATCCAGAAAGAAGAATTATCATATCCCGGTTCACCAGAACGTTGCACAGCTAATACACCGGCAACTGTACCAGCCAGATTATTACTTATTGAACGAGTAGTAGAAACCTTTAACTTAGCAGGTTCAATCGTTGTGATAGAACCAACAACAGACTCTTTCTTTTGTGCGCCATAGGCAACCACTACAACCTCATCTAATTGACCAACATCTTCTACCATTTGTACATTAACAACCTTCCGGTTATTAACAACCTCTTCTTTAGGAACAAAACCAATATAACGGAAAGAAAGCACAGATTTTCTTTCAGGAACAATAATACTATAATTACCATTCATGTCTGTCAATGCATGCACTGTGGAATCATTTTTCAAAATGATTGTTACACCAATCAAAGGCTCACCTTTTTCATCTGAAACGTTACCTGTTACCTTAATACCCTTTTGTTGTATAGTTTGCTGTACTTTAGGAGCTTCTGGCACCGAAATAGTAATTTGTCTTCCCGACATCTTATAATTCAGTCCTGTCTCTGAGAACAACTCTTTTAATACAGCATCTATTTTCTTATTGGAAACTGAAATGGAGACTTTGTTATTCAGATTTTTCTGAACATTAGCAGAGTAAATAAAAATATACTTACTATGTTTTTCGATATAATCTAAAATATCTTTAACTGTAACATTCTCATACTGTACTGAGAATAAATCTTCTTCGGAATTCCAACTAATAGAATTAGTACCGAATGAAGAGAATGGAATCATAAAAAAGACGTTTATAATGCAAAAAAGCTTAAGTCTTTTCTTTAAGTGTAAAAAAATAGTTTTCTTTACCATAAAAATTTCTTTTTAGGTTAACAATTTTGGATTTATTGATTTAACTAGGGAATTACTATCGGGTAAATACGGCAATATTTATCCGATTTTTTTTGTCATAATGGCAGTCTGTTCTTCATAGGCAAACATATTAAAAGATTAATTAAAAAAATTATTTATTTAAATATATACTAGTATCACTTTTTTCGATCGTGAATGGCAGGGTTTGCTGAATACATTCAATCACCTCGTCTATATCATCTTTCAAATCTAATTTCCCATACACTTTTTCTTTACCAATAATTGGCTCACATTGAATAGATATACCATAGTAGATGCTTAGTCTTTGAATGATCTGCGACAAATCATTACCATTCAATAACATGATCCCCTCTACCCAACTAATATACTCTGCTACATCAACTTGCTTCTGATAAGCAATTGTACCATTTGCTATATTCAACAGATCATTAGGATTCAAACGTGCTTTCTTTTCATTCTTATCAGTAACTTCTACCGCACCTTCCACCAATACAATATTAGTTGTTCCTCCTTTATAATTCGAGATATTGAACTTCGTTCCTAACACTTGCAGTTTAAAATCATCAGACTCCACTATAAAAGGATGTTTCTTATCATGCGCAACTTCCAGGAAAACTTCTCCTTGGGCATAGATTTTACGAATGTCTCCTTTAAAACAACGAGGATAAATCACTTTTGACTGGGAATTAACGACCAGCCGAGTCCCATCAGACAATTCTACTCTAGCCCTTTTCCCCGCAGGAACAAGTAGCTGATTATATTCTTGTTCCTCTTTGGTTTTCTCTTCTTTCTCTTTTATCACTTGTGAATTGACAGCAACTTTCCCCTCTTTCGAATACTTAATGAAAACATCTTCATCCAAATTAAGCTGTTCCTTGGAAGTAATAAGAGTCACTTCCTCAACAGATTGGCTATCCATTTCCTTAGCAATAGCCTGAAAGTCTAAATTAACACTTCCATTCTGATTCAAAAAATAAATAGTTGAAATGCAAATCAAAAAGGAAGCAGCAATAGAAGCTGAAGCAACTAAAAAATATTTCTTTCTGCGCTTCATAGCATCTTTTCGCATCTTTCGTTGAGTCTTCTCTATGATAGAAGATGGATCAATCTTTTCCTGCGCACAATTTTCCCAAAAGAATTTCAACTTCTCAGCATCAGGCATAGAAGTAAAATCATCCTCAATATTTTCTTGAGAATTCAAATTACTAAATAAATCTGCGAGACGATGGTATTCTTTCAAGCTCATAATCCTTTTTTAATGTTGTTCTATAGATAAAGACGCAACTAAAAAAAAAATCTCCTAGTCAAAAATGATTTTTTTTCATTTTTCTTAGAAAACAAATAAAAGTGGGATTAGCTATGTGAAAAAATAAGGCATTAATAATGCAGGAGAGTAAAAAACTTAGCTCTTGCGAGATTTCATATTCAATCTTTTAGCAATTTCATCTAACGCAAAAGCAATATGGTTATTGATAGTCTTCACTGATATGTTCAACATATCTGCGATATCTTTATAGGGAAGTCCGTCTATTTTTGCTAAGAAAAAGACATGTTTACACTTGGGAGGAAGTTGTTGAATGGCGTCATTAATTTTAGCCATTTCTTCTTTACTAATCATCTCCTCGGCTGGAGATTGAACCGGCTCAAAAATAAAATCTTCGATATCATCAAATGATAATTCATACTTTCCAGTTTCCTTCCTCAAAAAAGAAATCGCTTTTCGATAGGTGATTGTCTGGATCCAAGCATTCATATTGCCAATTTCAGCCAGACCTTTTCTATTTTTCCAAACTTCAAAAAAAACATCACTCACAATCTCTTCAGCTGACTCCTTCTGGCCAAGTAGCGCAAATGTATAGTGATATAAACGCGAAGAATAATGCTCCATAAAACGATTGAAAGCAATTTCATCGCCGTCTACTATTCTACATATTTCATTATTCTCAAGTTTCACAGAAGTATTTATAGATTATTTCCAATTAACAAAATTGAGCCAAATATAGCAGTATCGTATCAATTACGAAAATAAAACACCATAAAAAGGAATTAAAAGTTATCAATTATAGAAAAATGACTATAATAAAAACATTACCATTTAACTATAAAAGTCTCTTACTTAGATAACGTACAGGATACCATACGGAGAGAAAACCAACGGCTAAAACTGTGATAAAGATTAATACGACATCCCAAGCGTGAACGCTGACAGGATAGGCATCTACAACAAAAGTACCACCACCGCCTCCCAATGAAATTATACCGAATTTCTGTTGGATAAAACATAGGATTAAGCCCAGGACAATACCGGAAATAGCGCCAAAAAGAGAAATGAGACGTCCTTCAAAGAGGAATATTCGGGAGATGAGTTTATCACTAGCTCCAAGACTCCGCAAAGTTACTACATCATCCTTCTTATCCAAGATCAACATAGAAAGGGAGCCTATCACATTAAAACAGGCTATCATTAAAATAAAAGTGAGGAACAAATAAGAGATTAGTTTCTCTATCTCCATAATACGGAAAACATCTGCCTGCTGTTGATAACGATTCTGAACAACAAAATCATCACCTAGTATGTTTTCTATTTTAGATTGTACCGATGAAGTATTTACATTAGGCTTTAATTTCAATTCCATCGCAGAGACTTCTGTAGTATAATCTAGAAGCTGACGAAGAAAACCAAGAGAAGTCAGAATATATTTTCCATCATATTCTTGCTGATTCACCACAAATACGACACCTGGAGAATACAGATAATCACGGTTAAAAGAAGCGCCGGGATTTGCCATATTCACTTTGGAATTTCGCTTGGGAAGATATACCTGAAGAGGATCGACAAACTCCAAACCAGTTCCCAAAGTCGCAACCAATTCCACTCCCATGACGCCATAATTCACGATCGAATCATGAAGAACGAATTCTCCCGCGCCATAAAGTATGCTGTCTATGGCCGTCAGTTCTTCAAAATTATCCTCCACCCCTTTTAGTACAACCATAGCCTGACGGTCCTTGTATTGCACCATTGCATTCTCTTCGAGCGTCTCTGTAAACACCTCCACTTCAGGAAGCGCACAAACAGTACGAATCCGTTCATCTTGTGCATCAAAGACTTTTCCTTCACGGACCGTAATTTTCAACTGCGGATCAAAAGCCGTAAAAAAGCTGGCCACCATATCCTGAAAACCATTAAAAACAGAAAGAGTGCAAACCAAAGCAAGTGTAGCAAGAGCCACCCCACATACGGAAATGCCGGATATGATATTAATAGCATTATGCTTTTTCTTTGAAAAAAGATAACGCCTGGCTATATAAAAAGGGAAGTTCACCTCTGCAATGAGTTATTTCACTTCAGCAATGAATCTATTTTCTCAATATAATCCAATGAATCATCCACAAAGAATTTCAGTTCAGGAATGATACGTAGCTGGTGACGTACACGAGTCCCAAGCTCATAACGAATGGATTTCATATTGTTATTGATATTCTTCACCATCTCTTCTGCTTTCTCTGAAGGAAAAACACTGAGGTAGACACGGGCAATACTCATATCAGGACTGATGCGAACTGCGCTAACAGAGACCAATGTACCCGGCATGGACTTTGTTTGAAGCAGGAATATCTCACTTAGCTCTTTCTGCAACAGGCGAGATATCTTATTCTGTCTGGTTGTTTCCATAAAGTTATTTACTGTTTTACGATTTACTACTTACTATTCTCTTCCTTATGATCGTTAATCCGTCACGCAAAGGAAGTATTACTTTTTCCACTCGCACATCTTGTGCTACCAAATCATTAAAGGCTTTAATACCAATTGTTTGAGCGTCCGTATTACGAGGCTGTTCAAGCACATGCCCGTCCCACAAAGTATTATCAGCAATGATATATCCGCCTTCGGAAAGATACGCCAATGTCATTTCGTAGTATTCAATATACTTACGTTTATCGCCATCAATAAAAGCCATATCAAAAGTAACACCTAAACGCGGAACAAGTTCTAAAGCATCACCTATATAAAAACGAATTTTATCGGCAAACGGTGATTTCTCCAGCCATGGACGGGTAAAGTCCTCTTGTTCATCATTGATCTCAAACGTATGCAACAGTCCACCTTTCGGCAGACCTTCCGCCAAACAAAGGGCGGAGTAGCCGCTATACGTTCCGATTTCCAATATCTGACGAGGCTGAATCATTTCTACAAACATCTTCAGCATCCGTCCCTGCAAATGCCCGGAAGCCATACGAGGACGAAGGAGCTTTACATGCGTATCCCGATAGAGCGATTTCAAGTAATCGCTCTCGGGATCAATATGCTGCAAAATATATTCGTCTATCGATTCGGTTTCCTGCATAAAACTTACCTCTCTAAAAATTAAAGATAACGGTTGTTGTTAGGTAATACAGTCTCCTCTGCATGCTTCAAAGCATCTTCCACTACATTGATTTCGAGGAATGAGGTCTTTGTTCCTGCCTTACCACTACTTAAATAACCTACCATATCGGAAGGCTGCAAACGGCCTTCTTTCAACAGACGACGCAATGCCGCAAAGTAATATTGCTGTCCGTTAGCCAATTCCGGCATATAGATAGCTTCCACACCATAAGACAAAGCCAAATGACGCATTGTCTTTTCTTTATAGCAGATAGCCAGCACTGGATACTTTCCACGGAAAGCAGCCAGATTACGAGCAGTGCGTCCGCTATAACTATCAGTGATAATAGCACGTATTTTTAGCTTAGAAGTAGCTTTTACTGCTTGTTTAGCAAGGAACGCCGTAACATCATTACTATTCTCATCTAACGGAATACGGATATCATTTTCTTCCAGTTTATCTTTTTCTGCCTGAGCCGCAATTTTAGTCATCGTTTTCACCGCTTCTACCGGATACTTACCATAAGCAGTTTCTCCACTCAACATCAAAGCATCTGTACGATAGTAGATTGCATTGGCAATATCAGTCACTTCCGCACGAGTCGGACGAGGATTATTTATCATTGTATGGAGCATTTGAGTAGCAACGATTACCGGCTTCTTTGCCAGAATACACTTGCGAATCAATACACGCTGGATCCCCGGAATACGTTCTTGAGGCACTTCGATACCCAAGTCACCACGAGCAACCATTACGCCATCTGCCACTTCCAGGATTTCATCGATATTATCCACCCCTTCCTGATTCTCAATCTTAGCAATAATCTTAATATCACTATTATGTGCATCCAGAATTTCACGTATGTCAAGTACATCCTGACGGTTACGTACGAAAGAGTGAGCGATAAAATCAATATCCTTTTCGATAGCATAAAGAATATTGTTACGGTCTTTTTCCGTTAATGAAGGAAGATTGATACGAACACCCGGGACATTTACGCTTTTACGGCTTCCCAAAGTAGCATCGTTCTTAACTTCACACAGCAAATAACCATCCGTCTTATCAATAACTTCCAGTTCCAGATCGCCATCATCAATCAGAATCGTACCACCGATATTCAGGTCAGACACAAAGTTCGAATATGAAACAGCAATGCACTCACGGGTTGTTTCCAAATCCGGATTACCTACAATCTTTACTTTCTCTCCTATTTTATATGGAATCGGCTCTGCATTAGCCGTTGTACGAACTTCCGGACCTTTTGTATCCATCAAAATCGCAATACGGTTGGACACAGCACGTACATTTGCAATCAAAGCTTCAAAACCTTCACGGCTAGCATGCGCTGTATTCATACGCACTACATTCATCCCAGCTTCAAACAACTGTTTTATAAAATCCACATCACAACGTCTATCCGAGATGGAAGCCACAATCTTAGTCTGTTTCAATAACATAGTCTTTCTACCTATTTATATTATTACCTTATTTATTATCTATCCAATAAAGCCTCCAAAGCCAAACGGTACGAATTTAGCCCAAAGCCACAAATCACTCCTTTACAAGCACAAGCAATCATCGATACGTGCCGAAAAGACTCGCGACTATGCACATTAGAAATATGCACCTCAATCACCGGAGATGTCACAGAACGAATAGCATCCTGCAAAGCTATGGAAGTATGTGTATACGCACCTGCATTCAAGATTATACCATCCACATCAAATCCCACCTGCTGTATGCAGTCTATCATTTCTCCCTCGATGTTCGATTGAAAATAGTCGATCTCCACGTCAACGTATCTTTTGCGAAGATCAGCCAAGTAATCTTCAAATGTAACGCTTCCGTAAATGGAAGGTTCACGCTTACCCAACAGATTAATATTCGGGCCATTAATAATTTGTATCTTCATCGCGCAATCCTGTTTTTTTATACCTTTGTATCTGAAAGAATGTGCAAAGGTAGAAAAAAGAAATGGAAATCAACGAAAAAAAGCATAAGAAGGAACAACAAGAGCTGATAATCAGGAAGTATCAGCAGTATCTCAAACTCGAAAAGTCCTTATCTCTTAATACTCTGGATGCCTATCTGACGGATCTGGACAAACTGATGAGCTTTCTGACATTGGAAGGGATTTACGTATTGGACGTATGCCTGTCCGATCTTCAACGTTTTGCGGCCGGATTACATGACATCGGCATTCATCCCCGTTCACAAGCCCGCATCTTATCAGGAATCAAATCATTTTTCCGTTTCCTCATCCTCGAAAACTATCTGGAAGCAGATCCCAGTGAACTATTAGAAGGCCCTAAAATAGGTTTCAAACTTCCCGAAGTACTGACTGTGGAGGAAATTGACCGGATTATCTCCGCCGTCGACCGCAGCAAAGCTGAAGGACAGCGAAACAGAGCTATTTTAGAAACACTATACAGCTGCGGACTTCGGGTATCAGAACTTATCACCCTTAAACTATCCGACCTCTATTTTGATGAAGGCTTTATCAAAGTAGAAGGAAAAGGAAGCAAACAACGACTCGTACCGATCTCCCCCCGGGCTATTAATGAAATAAAGCTTTACATCACAGACCGTAACCAGATTGAAGTGAAAAAAGGGCATGAGGATTTCGTTTTCGTCAGTCAGCGGAGAGGCAAAGGTCTTTCCCGGATTATGATCTTTCATATGATAAAAGAATTAGCACAAAAAGCGGGCATTACCAAAAACATCAGTCCACACACTTTCCGGCACTCCTTTGCCACTCATTTACTGGAAGGTGGGGCCAATTTGAGAGCCATTCAATGTATGCTCGGACATGAATCCATTGCGACAACGGAAATCTATACCCACATCGACCGCAATATGCTTCGTAGTGAGATTATCGAGCATCACCCACGAAATATCAAGTATAGGAAAGAAAAAGAGGAGTTATTTCATTAAATTATGATAAAATCGCCCCCTTATCTATATAATTATATTAAGAATTAATATCTTTGCGTTACTTTTTCTGTGTGAGCAGAAGGAGGTTGGCAAATAGACGATATTTCAATTACAAACATTTAATTTATACCTAAAATGACTAAGAAGTTGTACTTGCCTTTACTCATGGCAATGGTTGTTGCATTATTCTCTTCTTGCAGCAAAAAAATGGGTGAATTGTCAGCTGATTACTTCACTGTTACTCCGCAAGTGCTGGAGGCAGTAGGTGGTAAAGTTCCTGCGACCATCAATGGTAAATTTCCTGAAAAGTATTTCAACAAAAAAGCGGTTGTAGAAGTTACTCCGGTTTTGAAATGGAATGGCGGCGAAGCTAAAGGCCAACCAGCTACTTTCCAAGGTGAAAAAGTGGAAGGTAACGACCAGACTATCTCTTACAAGATGGGCGGTAGCTACACGATGAAAACTTCTTTTGACTATGTTCCTGAAATGGCTAAGTCAGAATTGTATCTGGAATTCAAAGCTACTATCGGAAAGAAAGTGGTGACTATTCCTGCTGTGAAAATAGCTGATGGTGTAATCTCTACTTCTGAATTAGTAAACAATACATTAGGTAACGCTAACCCTGCATTGGGCGAAGACGCTTTCCAACGTATCATCAAAGAAAAACACGATGCCAACATCATGTTCTTGATCCAACAAGCTAACATTCGTTCCAGCGAATTGAAGACTGCTAAAGAATTCAACAAAGAAGTAGCTAACGTTAACGAAGCTGCTAACAAGAAGATCAGCAACATCGAAGTTTCTGCATACGCTTCTCCTGATGGTGGTGTAAGCTTGAATACTACTCTTGCTGAAAACCGTGAAGGCAACACAACTAAGATGTTGAGCAAAGACCTGAAGAAAGCAAAAATCGATGCTCCAATCGATGCTAAATATACTGCACAGGACTGGGAAGGTTTCCAAGAACTGGTTTCTAAATCTAACATCCAAGACAAAGAGTTGATTCTCCGCGTTATTGCAATGTACCAAGATCCTGCTCAAAGAGAAAGCGAAATCAAGAACATCTCTGCTGTATACAAAGAATTGGCTAACACTATTCTTCCTCAATTGCGTCGTTCTCGTTTGACTTTGAACTATGAAATCATCGGTAAGTCTGACGAAGAAATCGCTAAGTTGGCTTCTTCTAATCCTTCTGAACTGAACGTAGAAGAATTGCTGTATGCTGCTACACTGACTAGCGATCCTGCTAAGCAAGAAGTTATCTACACTCAAGCTACCAAACAGTTCCCGAACGATTACCGTGGTTATAACAACTTAGGTAAATTAGCTTACCAAGCCGGTAACATTGACAAAGCAGAATCTTACTTCAAGAAAGCTGCCAGCGTTAATGCTACTCCTGAAGTTAACATGAACTTAGGTTTGATCTCTTTGATGAAGGGTGACAAAGCTGCTGCAGAAGCATACTTCGGTAAAGCTGCCGGCACAAAAGAACTTGGCGAATCTATGGGTAACCTGTACATCGCTCAAGGTCAATATGAAAGAGCAGTAAACTCATTCGGTGACTCTAAGACTAACAGTGCTGCTTTGGCTCAAATCCTTGCTAAGGACTATAACAAAGCTAAAAACACGTTGGCTAACGTAGAAAGACCTGATGCTTACACTGACTACCTGATGGCAGTTTTAGGTGCTAGAACTAATAATTCTTCTATGGTAACAAGCAGCTTGAAGAGCGCAGTTGCTAAAGATTCTTCATTAGCTAAGAAAGCAGCTACTGACTTGGAATTTGCTAAATTCTTCACAAATGCAGATTTCATGAACATCATTAAATAAGAGAATTGCACTCTATTTTAAATATTAAGAATTGCCTGTCATTATAAATGACGGGCAATTCTTTTTTTTTATCTGTAAAAACCGTACTTTCGCAGAAAAGAAATCAAAGCAATGAAAAAGAGTAGCATTTTAATCCTCATAATCATTTGTCTATGCAGTTGTGGTAAATCTTCAAAGAAGGTTAGCATAACCGGGGAAATCAAAGGTCTGGGCACAGATACGCTTTATCTGTATGGAATGGACGAATCATTCGACCGGATAGATACCATTTTCGCGAAGAACGATAAATTCTCTTATACAGCTTCAATAGACACCATTACTTCTGCCTTTTTACTTATTGACAATCAGACAGAATATCCAATCTTCCTTGACAAAGGAAATCAAATCAAAATAAAAGGAGATGTCAATCACCCGGAATATCTGGATATCAATGGTAATATATATAATGAAGAGTTTACAAACTTTCAGAAAGAACTAAATAGCCTGCCTACCCCATCCGAGAAAGATTTAGAGCAAAAAGCAGAAGAATTCATCATGAAGCATCATTCTTCTTTTGTCAGCCTCTACTTGTTGGATAAATACTTTGTTCAGAAAGATTCGCCCGATTTCAACAAAATAAAGAAGCTAATTGAAATCATGACAGGAATATTGCAAGACAAGCTGTATATTGAACAGCTCAACGAAGCCATCTCTCTGTCAGAGAAAACAGAGACAGGCAAATATGCCCCCTTTTTCAGTCTATCTAATATAAAAGGAGAGAAAATTACCCGGTCATCAGAAGATTTCAAGAAAAAGAACCTGTTAATCAACTTTTGGGCTTCATGGGGAGATAGCATTTCCAATCACCAAAGCAATACCGAGTTAAAAGAGATCTATCAGAAATATAAGAAGAACAAACATATAGCCATGCTCGGTATCTCCCTTGATATAGATAAACAAGAATGGCAAGATGCTATAAAACGTGATACGCTCAATTGGGAGCAAGTCTGTGATTTTGGCGGACTAAATTCCGAAGTAGCCAAACAATACGCCATCAAGCAAGTTCCCAGCAACATTCTTCTGTCGGCAGACGGTAAGATTCTCGCGAAAAACCTCAAAGGAGAACAATTAAAGAAGAAAATTGAGGAAGTAGTCACTGCTGCTGAAGAAAAGGAAAAACAAGACAATAAGAAGAAAAAATAATCAATAATCAAACGTGTTAATTAAAGTATTCGGAGCGGCTGTTCAAGGGATTGATGCAACACTCATCACAATCGAAGTCAACAGCTCGCGCGGCTGTATGTTCTATCTCGTCGGCCTTCCGGATTCTGCGGTCAAAGAAAGCCATCAACGTATTATCTCCGCATTGCTGGTGAATGGTTATAAAATGCCCACTAGCAATATAGTGGTCAACATGGCACCAGCGGACATCCGTAAAGAGGGTTCAGCTTATGACTTGCCTCTTGCCATCGGATTGTTAGGAGCTAACGAAACAATCTCTTCCGAGAAGTTTTCCCGCTATTTGTTAATGGGCGAACTAAGTCTGGACGGAAGTATACAACCTATCAAAGGTGCGCTTCCCATTGCTATCAAAGCGCGCGAAGATGGTTTCGAAGGACTAATCATCCCCCAACAAAACGCACGGGAAGCGGCCGTTGTCAATCAATTAAAAGTATACGGAGTCAGTAATATCAAGGAGGTCGTCGAGTTCTTCAATAATGAACGCGAATTAGAGCCGACTGTTGTTAATACACGGGAAGAATTCTATCAACAACAGACGAACTGTGACTTGGACTTTGCAGACGTTAAAGGGCAAGAGAATGTAAAAAGGGCACTAGAAGTTGCAGCAGCCGGAGGACATAATTTAATAATGGTAGGTGCTCCGGGTAGCGGTAAATCGATGATGGCCAAACGCCTTCCTTCCATTCTTCCTCCTCTTTCACTGGGGGAAAGTCTGGAAACCACCAAGATACATTCAGTTACCGGACAATTGAAACGCGGGTCCTCATTGATTTCCCAACGCCCATTCCGCGACCCTCACCACACAATTTCCCAGGTGGCGATGGTTGGCGGAGGTAGTTTTCCACAACCCGGAGAAATCAGTCTGGCACATAATGGGGTACTTTTCTTAGACGAATTGCCGGAATTCAACCGAGGAGTGCTGGAAGTGTTGCGTCAACCATTGGAAGACCGCCAGATCAGTATTTCCCGCATCAAAAGTACTATCAGCTATCCGGCCAATCTGATGCTGATTGCATCCATGAACCCATGCCCCTGTGGATATTACAACCATCCGACAAAAGCATGCGTATGCAGCCCCGGACAGGTTCAAAAGTACTTGAATAAGATATCCGGTCCATTATTAGATCGCATCGACATTCAGATAGAGATTGTACCTGTACCCTTTGATAAGATTTCCGATCAAAGACAGGGAGAATCGAGCAATATCATCAGGCAACGAGTGATAAAAGCCCGTCAAATGCAAGAAAAACGATACACCGAATATACCGGAATTTATTGCAATGCACAAATGAACAGCAAACTGCTTGCAATGTATGCTCAACCGGATGCCAAAGGGCTCGCATTACTGAAAAATGCTATGGAACGGCTCAATCTGTCTGCCCGAGCCTATGACCGGATTTTAAAAGTTGCCCGTACAATCGCCGATTTGGAAGGAGCAGAACAAATACTCCCCAATCATTTGGCAGAGGCTATCAGTTATCGGAATCTCGACAGAGAGAACTGGGCAGGATAATAACAATGAATACAAACAGAAGAGAATTATTTCATCATCAGCACTATCTTTTTTCATATATTTGTTTTACATTTGTAACAAATAAATAAATTCTAATATGAGAAAATCGATAATAGCTATTTTAATGACATTTTGTTTGAGTATAATGACTTATGCTCAAACTCCCCGTGACAGAGCCACAGAATTAAAAGAACAAGCACAAAGTAGCCTCAATCAAAAAGATTACATCAAAGCACGTTACTTATTCAAAAAGGCATACGAAGCATTTGCAACCCGCGAAAACTATCCACAGGCAATAGAATGTGGTGTTCAGGCCAACGCTTTATACGTCAGAGAGAACTTTTACAAAGAAGGATTCGAACTTTGTCGTGACATGGACCAACTTATATGGGCCGGAGAGCAAAATCAAAAGAAAGTCTTTTATGACCTCCGCTTCCTCGTGAACAAGGAGCGGTTGCAGATGTACACGGCACTTAAAAATCCAGCTCAGGCAAAAACACAGCTGAATAAACTGGAGGAAACTGCTAACCTTGCCAAGAATGACTCACTGACAGAGGTTTTACTGTACACAAAAGCCAACTATTACTATACATTTAACCAAAACACACAAGGTGATGCCTGTTTCCGCAAACTAATTAATCAATACAAGGAAAAGAAAGACTACGCCAAAGTGAGTGATTGCTACAAAAAACTTATCGGAATTGCCCGTAAAGCCAATAACGCCCCTTTAATGGAACGCACCTATGAAAGTTACATCGTTTGGACAGACTCCGTGAAAGCGCTGACAGCTCAAGACGAACTGAATGTACTGAAAAGGAAATATGACGAAAGCCAACTGACTATACAAGAAAAAGACGACACGCTATCAGCCAAACAATACATCATTATAGGCCTGTGTGTTCTTGTAGTCATCCTCGTAGCCGGACTGGCAATACTGGCCGCCATATTACTGAAATTTATCGCCGGCAACCGCAAATTAAAGAAAAGTGTGAAGATTGCCAATGAACATAATGAATTAAAAACCAAATTCATACAGAACATATCTTCACAGATGGAGCCGACTTTGAATACGTTAGCTACTTCTGCGAATGAACTTTTACAGAAAGCCCCTCAAGAAGCGAGCCAAATGCAGAGCCAGGTCGCTGCTCTAAAGAAATTCAGCGATGATATCCAGGAGCTGTCTTCATTAGAGAATTCATTAACCGAACTCTATGAATTGGGTGAAATCAACGTAGGTACTTTCTGCGAAAATGTAATGGACAAGGTTAAGGAGCATATAAAAATAGATGTTACTCCTTCAGTTAATGCTCCCAAACTTCAGGTAAAGACAAACAAAGAGCAACTGGAACGTATCCTTCTCTATTTACTGAAAAATGCAGCCTTCTACACCGAACAAGGACGTATCAGCCTTGAGTTCAAGAAACGTGGTGCACACACTCATCAGTTTATCGTGACGGATACGGGAATCGGTATTCCGGCAGAGCAACAGGAAAATATCTTCAAGCCTTTCACGGAAGTGAAAGACCTCACTACAGGAGATGGGCTAGGATTACCAATCTGCTCACTTATCGCCGCAAAAATGAATGGTAGCCTGACGCTAGATACCAGTTATACCAAAGGAACCCGTTTCATACTGGAACTTCACGTCTAAATTTTGCATAAAACGAATAACTTGTATCATTAGATTACTTTCTAATTTGTTTATTATAGTTACCTTTAGCAAAGAGTATTCCAAACGCAAACTTGAAAACATACAAAAATATGAACAATTTCCCATATAAACGGATATCACGTTTTAAATAAATCTTTGAGTAGTTTATTAAGAACAGTATTTGAGTTTATTAAAAACTTTGCAATCGGATTTCCGAGTTCTCAACTCTATCTATTACAACAAAAAGGCTACAAATTTCATGAAATTTGTAGCCTTTTTGCCTATAGTCGATACACCATTTCTGATACTAATCAGGAAATAAAAAGCATTTGTCAAGAACCTATTGTTTTTTTGCTGAAAAAATAAAGAGAAAACTAACTTATATATAATAAGATAGCCTTCTCTCTATTTATAAACTGACTTTCCGCTTTATTCTACAGAATATCATCTCACGATATTTTGTATCAATAAATATCAGACAATAAGATCTTACTCTTGCGGCATATTTCCCATTTTTACCACTGAATAGCTTGGTCTGTATCAGGAATCAAGCTATTAACTTTTCGTTCCATCAACATACTACCTTCAGCACGACAAGGTACAACGATATCTTTATCTTCATACGTTGTCACATCATCATACGTATATGACATATAAATCGTCGTGAAATGATGTTCCAAATAAGGAGTTACTTCATCTAAAGACATGCTAGTCGTATAAGTAGGCGCATCTCCTATAAGTCGGAAGTTCATGGCATTAGTCGGATCGGCAGGTTCAGCTGTCAGTGTCCCATTTTCGTTAAAAGTCAACACAATCTTATATTTATCTCTATCCTTCAATTCTTCACTAATGACTCCGGCATAGAAGAAGCATTGATTCTCACTCACTACATGCAAGGTACGTGTACTTGAAACCATAGCACTCGTATTATCCATCATATATACAAACATATTGGTGGCTCCATAAGATCCTGAATAATCATTAAACGGCATCACACGGAGAAGTGCTTTACGATAATTCTTGCGTGGATTCGGATCATACAAGTCACTATCCAAAATCGTCAATGGAAGTACCCATTTATCAACAAGATCCAGTCCGTTAAATTTGAATTTAATATCAAACAAACCTTGACATTCCCCAGCCGGAATATGACAAGTAGGAGAGGCAAACTCATAGTGTTTCTTATCCAGTAATTGAAAATACAAGTCTTCACGTTGTTTCCAGCGAGCTTCATTCAAACCAATCAATGTATCCGGATCCACATCAATAGCAACATCCAGATCTCTTTCATTCATAGTAGAGCCACCTACAATCACCGGTAGCCGATAAGTCACTTCACCGTTCGCTTGATAACGCAAATATACATCAGTCACTCCCTTACTATTGACAGGGGCTTTCAATCCGACATTTTGCACATACACTTCTTCCACCCATTCATTGTTACATGCACCAGTCAGAACAAGCGTTAATAACAATATAAAATATACGATATAATTTTTCATATTTTTCCATTTAATAAGGTTAATCATAATATGTCCATCCCGGGTTCTGAGTCAGACGCAAGTTTCTTCTCAACTGATCATGGGAAATCGGCCAGAAATACATTTTACGGCTAAAAGTAGTCGGCAAGTTCGAATTGATCACTTGAGTATGAAATAAGTCTCTTTCTGTTTTACTCATATATGCATTGCAACCATACATCTGCTGCGACTCCTCATATTCGGCATCCTTCCAACGGCGCAGATCAAAGTAACGACTGTTTTCTGCAAATAACTCTATCTGGCGCTCATGCTTCAAATGCTTGCGGAACTCATCAGCATTCTCATAAACATCTGATCCAAAATCGGGAACTCCTCCACGAATACGAACTCTGGAAATAGCATAACTCATTTCATTCTTATCACGTGAAATATCATAAGACTGAGTTCCATCCCATGAAGGAATCTGATAAGTACTCGCACCTAATTCATTTAATGCCTCTGCATACCATAACAACACGTCAGCATAACGAATACCAATCACAGGCTTTGAGATAACCCCTCCCTCTGTCTTAAAGTTGTCACGAGAACTAACAAATTTCCTGATCCCAATACCAGTAGCCAACCAACGATCACCTGAATTACTCCAGCCACTCTCTTCACCACGATAATACCATATGATTAGATTCCGGTCATACGACTGTACAGCATTAGTACCATTCCATAAGCAACCATTGTATGCTACCGTAGCATAAAAACGTGGTTCACGATGTCCATATTGTTTATTCACACCTTCCACCAATGGTGCCCAATCACCACTAGCTGCTTCCTCGGCACTCACATAATTTTCATCACCCGTCCAGTCTTTCGTCTTATCAAAAGGTTTTCCGGTATTCATCTGATAGGCATCGCATTGCTTACCTGTCATAGCATGACAATTATAACCTCCGAATGCTATTGGCATCTGATGTTGAATCATCGTATTGATATCTCCGTTGTTCTGTCCGGTTGTAAAAATCATCTCTTTGTTTTCCGAAGGAAAAATCACTCCATTAAAAAGTGTCTCGTAAGACTGTAACGGGTCAATATTCCGCCATCCTGCAGGAAAATCCGCATGAGAATATACCGCATGCGTAGGAGGAGCAATCGTTGCCGGATTATCAATTGTACCAGTAGAGTGAGCTGAGACCGTATGTAGCTCATACACACCCTTACGACCAAGTTCTACCACATCACGAGCAGCTGCTGCCGCCTTTGCCCACTTTTCTTCATTGTATTCTTGAGCCATCAGATAGCGTCCTTCATCATCCACCAAATCCGTGAAACGTTCAGTATCAGTTGGACGCGGATTATTGAGAGGGCTGGCAGCATAAAGCAATGCTTTTGCGCGAGTTGCCAAAGCTGCTCCACGAGTAGGACGTGCCATATTACGTGTATCACGTTTCAATGGTAGGTCTTTCGCTGCAAGCTTCATTTCCTCTGCAATATAGTTGACACAATCGTCATACGTGCTACGTGGGATATAAAGATCCTCATAAGCAGCATTATAGTCCATCACACCATCATTAGGTATAATTGGTATAGGACCGTACTTTTGCAACAACTTCCAATAGAAATAAGCGCGTACAAAACGGGCCTGTGCTTTATAATCAACAATTTCATCCGGAGTCATTTCTTTATTTCGGTCAATATTCTGAATAAAAATCGAGGCATGACGAATACCATCATAAGCTTGTGCCCAAGAGTCTTGTTTCCAATTCTCATCATATTCACAATATTTGAATACACGATATTCAAGATTACGGTCGCTATAACACATATCGTCGGAAAAGTTAGTGATACAGTTATCTTTCGAACCAATATCGATGTTACTCCATGTCAGCCAAGCGTACGCAGTCGCCAACCATTGTTCCGACCATTCTTTATTTTCAAATATATTTTCCAAACTCTGGGTATTTTCTCCCAATTTCCCCTCCACGCTCAAATAATCAGAACAAGAGGAAACCATCATTCCCATACTGATAATGGTGGAAAACAATATATGTTTCTTTTTCATATTTCGTATTATATATTAACAGTTAAACCTAAAGTGAGTATTTTAGACAATGGATACTGCTGCCCGTTAGAGCTCCCCATTTCAGGATCCCATAATTTGAACTTAGAGAATGTTAACAGATTTGTCCCGATAAAGAAGATGCGTACATTATTCATCAAGATGGCACGGCTGATGTTCTTTGGAAGTGTATAACCCACCTCTACCGTTTTCAGACGTAAATATGAACCATCACGCAACCAATATGTCGATTCACGGTTATTGTTACTGTTATTCTGCCAAGTCAAACGAGGATATTTGGCATCAGGATTCTCATTCGTGCCAAGACTCCAGTAGTTTCCTACTACATCCGTAAGAATGTTACCCCAATCACCACCACTAAACGGCCTGACTCCGAACCCATCAATAAAGAAAGAGGATTTACCAGCACCCTGGAAATGCAGATTCACATCAAACCCTTTCCATGTAGCAGACATACCAAAACCATAAATCAAATTCGGACGGGTTGTAGAACCAATAGGCACCCTATCACTATCATTAATCACGCCATCACTGTTCACATCTTTATACTTAATATCACCAGGCATTACTGTTCCCCATTCTGTTTGCTGAGGGCTGTTACGTATATCATCATAATCCTTAAATAAGCCAAGAGCTATCAAACCTTTCGCCTGATTGACGCGATACCCAGTATCACGTATATAAGGATATGCACTATTTGCCTCGTCAGCAGCTAGAATCTTATTATTACTATAAGTGAAATTACCGCGTACAGTCAGACTGACATTGCCGATATCCTGTTTGAAAGCAACATTTCCATCAAAACCGGTAGAACGTACCTTACCTACATTCGCACTAGGGGTAAGATAACTCAGACCTAAAGTTCCTGGTAAACTTTGACGCTGCATAAAGATTCCATCACGTGTTTCATGAAAGTAATCTACAGTACCAGTAAACCTGTCATCCCATAGAGAGAAGTCAACACCTATATCATGCTTAGTAGCAATCTCCCATGTCACACCAGAAGAAGATATCTGCTTATAAATCTGTCCATTATCCACATTAGGAGTATTGTAATCTCCCCAATTATAAGGATTTCTACTTTCAAAAAGCTCCAGATAAGGGAAACGAGTTCCAATATTGTCACTACCTACCTTACCATAAGAATAACGAAGCTTAAACATATTCATCCATTTCAGATTCTTCTTAATAATAGGTTCTTCCGCAATATTCCATGCTACTGAATATGCAGGAAAGAAACCAAATTGGTTACCTGGGGCAAAATTTTCTGAACCATTGTAACCAAAGTTGAAATCAACCATATAGCGATATTTCCATCCATAGGTAACACGGCCAGCAAGTCCCATGTGCCTATTAGGTAGCCAATCATAGCCGGCTGTACTTTGTGTGTTGACATATTCATCCTGAGTATATTTCAACGTACCGCCCACCGAATGATCGCCGAATCTACGATCATATTGCAGAATAGCCTCCAAAAACTGCCTGCGGTTACCTGAAGCAGAAGACTCATGAAACATCAACTGTTTCTCTGCCACTTTTTTGAAAACGATTTCACCGTTAGAATCTCGCTGACGTTCGGCTTGCCATTGTTCAGGCCACTGCTTATGATTACGATAGTTATTGTTATAAGTATCAAATCCAAAACGTCCGGTAAACTTCAAACCTTTCGTTATAAAATCCAATTTCTGGTCCAAAGTTGCATTCGTTTGAATTACGTTCTGCCACTCCTCATAATAACCAGTTTGTGTAGCAATTACCCATGGATTAGTACGCTCACTTGTTCCAGCGGCCGGAATTCTTCCGTTCGAAAAAATCACTGGCATATTAATAGGTGTCTGTCCCATTACAGACTTCCAC
Organism: Bacteroides sp. D1; assembly: GCF_000157095.2. Taxonomy (NCBI): domain Bacteria; kingdom Pseudomonadati; phylum Bacteroidota; class Bacteroidia; order Bacteroidales; family Bacteroidaceae; genus Bacteroides; species Bacteroides sp. D1. The sequence goes on along the minus strand of NZ_JH114343.1, from coordinate 460,623 downwards.
AATGCATCAGAACCAAGTCCCGGATCATTTTGAGTAGAAAGCCAGCCTGAAACACCCACCGTCACCATGGTGGTCTTTGTAACATCAAAATCTACATTCATACGATAGTTCCAACGCTGATAATTGGCATTTGTATTATAATCTTTCAACTTGCCGTCTGTCTTATACATCCCCCCCTCGCTAACATAGCTTGCTGACACAAAGTAGCGTGCCACAGAACCACCGCCACTTATATCAAGATTAGCACGATAAGTCATTGCACCGTCTCTTAACAATACATCCATCCAGTCCACATTCGGATACAAATCTGGATCCAGTCCTGTCTGAATCAGTCTCAACTCATCTTGGGAATACATTGGCTGTTGAGAACGAGTTGTACGTGATTCGTTCAGCATGGTAGCGTAAGTATAACCATCTACAAAGTCAGGAGTCATGGTACGTGTATTATAAGAAGTTTCCACTTTCGCATTGATATTAATTTTACCAGCCTTACCTCTCTTAGTAGTAATCAACACTACGCCATTCGCACCACGACTACCATAAATTGCTGTAGCCGAAGCATCCTTCAATACGGAGAACGACTCAATATCTTCCACATTGACTTCATTCAGGCTACGTTCAAATCCATCTACCAAAACCAATGCTCCGGAGCCTGCCCCAAAAGTAGAAATACCACGAATCCAGAATTCCGACATATTGGCTCCCGGTCTACCGGAAGTCTGCCTCGCTAACACACCAGGAACATTTCCTGCCAATGCATTTACCAGACTTGAAGTAGGAGATGACTTCAGCACATCCACATCTACCGTAGAGACTGCACCTGTCATTGTTATCTTCTTTTGAGCACCTGTACCAGTGATAACCACTTCATCGATCACACTCGCAGAAGATTCGCGCAATGTGACATCAACCTTACTCATATTATCCTTTATCAGGACTTCTTGTGTTTCAAATCCTATATAAGAAAAGATCAGCGTACTGTAAGGAGCTATTTTGATCTTATACTCACCATCAATATTAGTGATAACTCCCAAACCTGCAACATTCTTTACCGAAATATTGACTCCAGCCAAAGGTATCTTTTCGGCATCTCTGACCATACCGGTTACCTCTATCGTTTGACTCTGGGCATACATATCAATGACGCAACCTGTTGTCAGCAATAATATCATAAATAAAAATTTCTTCATAAAATAAGAATTGTGTATTAATCATCAATTTACTGCAATGCAATGGTACGAACACGGTGATTACCGTTGTCACCAACATAGAAAGTACCTGTAGACTCTTCATAACAAAGTCCTAAAGGATAGTTGAAACGTGCTGTTTCACGAGGATCACCATCAATATATCCTGATACTATTTGATCTGTCGAATAACTTCCACGACCAGCAAACGTTGTAACAATACCATCAGGAGTGATCTTACGAATACAATGATTGGCAGCATCAGTAAGATAAAAATCATATACATCTAAACGTTGCTCTGCCACATATTCTTCGTTCAACACAAAACACCCCTGCATTGGATTATCGAAACGGGCTGAATTTTGGGATGCGTCCTTGTAACCATATGACCCGAACTCTCCAGCAAAAGTAATAGGAGTTTCCAGATATTTACCAGCCCAATTATATTCTGCTTTCATCACACATTGCTTGTCACGTGCTATTAAATAAGCAAAGTTTCCACTTGGATGAAAAGTAACACATTGAAACCAGCCGCTTGGTCCCATCTTGGCAATCTGCTTCGGATCCCACATTTGTGTCTTCTCATTCCAAACCGCTTTATGAAGCGTAGCATCACGACCACGGCACAAAAAGATAGTACCATCTATAGGATGTGTGAATAATGTATTGAAATCATCCCCATTTAAAGCCGGATAAGAATTTTTAAAATTTTCTTTACGAAGTAGATAATAAGCTCCTGCACGTTCTACATTCCCCTGCGGACAGTTCACAAACATAGTATCCCTGCCCACACTCCAGCCAAGCCCACTCGGAGCACTACTCCAACCAGCAGCACCATTGGTAATCACAGTAGCTATGGAATCTTTATCTAGATAGATTTTACGTAAACTATGTTCATTCTCGAAAAAATAAATGCAACGTTCGCCTGATGATTCGTCATAGTACATGGCAAGAGGAGTTTGAGTTCCTGCTTTATCAAAATTACCATCCGTAATAGAAGTATTACCTTCACTATCTACTACACCGCACAACGTGCCGACAACTACATTATACTGATAAGAAAACTTTTGTTCAAATGTATAGGTGGCATTCAAGCTTTTATCCTTATTCAATATATCCACCTGCACAAATCCTCCATCCGCACGGGAAGGAACAATACAATAAATCTGTGTACCGGAAGAGCTAACAACTTTCGCTTCCTTACCACCAACAACCACTCGTATCAGTGAAGGATCAGTCCCAAAATTACTACCATTGATAAACATGTTCGTGCGCACAGCACCTTCTAAGGGAGAATAGTCAGTAAAAACAACTTCAACATTAGGATCAGAAGCTACATAAGACGGAAGATTTACTTCCACATTTTTGTCCATGCAACTACCCAATCCACCCAGGCAAATCAAGGAAAACAATACAAACCTAACCTGTTTCCCTCCTTTTTTTGTTTTAAAAAGGTTTTTCATTGTATTTAATTATTCGTTAAACAATAAATATAAAAATCAAAAGAAAAAAATAACTATACATTATTCCAATGCGCACTATTAACGAAATGCAAAATAAAACGCTATCCTATTAATAGAATAAAAATAACGGTTCAATAAATGACAAAAACAGGTCAAGAACCTATAAAACGACTATCTCAAGTATGTTTTGGAGCACTTTTACTATTTTATTATGTTGTGTGCTTTCCTCTATTATCATCCAGCCTATATCTCCCCCCCCGAAAGTGATGTTACATATAGCATAGTTATATAAATGGTCATAAAAATACAAACATTTTCTAAAACGGAGCAACATCAGAAAATATCAACTACAGTATCTGGCTTGCCCTTCATTACTTATAAAAAAAATAGTGGGATGCTTTTATCACCCCACTATTACATTTCTCATACTATTGCTTGCTCCAGCAAATAGATTGCAAAAACCAAGCTTTATTTTCGTCATTCAAACCTTGACGCTTCAAAACCTCCGGGAGGTCAGTATAACTTTTCCAGAAATCGGAAACTAAAGAAGAGATCTTCTCCGGTGCATAGATTACCGCTTCACTCAGACTTCCCATTTTACCAAATTCTTCCTTGAAGCAAATATATGAATCACGGTATTTTAACTGCTCCATAGATTTAGCAATTCGTCTAGATACTCCCAACAAGCCGTTCATATCAGCTGTTTCCGTAGGATAAACTATTTTAATAACCTTTTCCTGATCACACGACAAAACAGACAAATCAACCGAAAGAGCAAACTCTTCACCCAAATATTCATATTTGGCAGGTTGACCATTTACAGTGACAGACTGAGGAACAAGTGATGAGAGCACTTTCACTTTGAATGAACGAGATTCAGGCATATCTTTATATTGACCATCACGTTTACCGATAACAATCGTTCGTTCCTGCCCTTGGCTGGAAGATGTTAATTTAGTCACAGCATATTCCGAAGCATAGTTCTTATCGTTTCCATTATCTTCATAGAAATTAAAGGACGAAATTCCATTTCCACCAGGGAATACGGTAACAACAACCTCCTCATCATTACCGTTCAGGTTCATCACCTTTCTTGTATACATCGGTAATACCGCTCCCGCTTTTACATAAATCGGATATTCATCAATAGCAAAAGGACGTTCCACTATTTGTCCTCCTTTCAGTAAGGTGCCTGTATGCAACTCATACCATTCACCTTCGGGCAGCCACACACGCACTTGTACATAACCATCTTTTGCAGGAGCTGTGGCAGGAGCAACCAGAATATCATCTCCAAACATATATTCATTACGGAATTCATATGCTTCCTTATTATCCGGATAATCATAATACATCGGACGGCAAAGTGCTAATCCTTCATCATAACCTTTACGAGCCATTGTATAAATATAAGGCGCCATCTCATAACGTTGCTGGATTGTCTTACGAAGAACATCACAATATTCTTTGTTGAATACCCATGGTTCCTTATTCAAACCGGCACTTTTTTGAGAATGTGTACGCATAATCGGGCTTAAGGCTCCGAATTGCAACCAACGAGTGTACATTTCCGGATCTATACTTTCACCGATATGTCCTCCCAGGTCATGACTCCAATAACCATATAATACATTGGAAGCTGTCGAGTTGAAGTAAGGCTGAAAATCTAATGATTTCCATGAAACAACTGCATCACCGGAGAAACCCACCTGATAGCGATGATTACCCAAACCTCCCCAACGGTGATATAGTATCGGACGTGTGTCCCTGTTCTTTTCCATATTACTAAAGAAAGCATAATTAATCCACCAAGTGTTGCTCAAATTCTTCACCTTCGGATCATATATCCCTTGTTGCCAGTCCAGCCACCAAAAATCAACACCATCTTTCTCCATTGGCGTCAATACATTCTTAAACATATTTTTAATAAACTTCTTATCTGAATTTATCCATGGAATAGTCTGTTTGGACTGAGGATCGACTCCCATATCTTTTGCTAATCCAGGATATTTTTCTTCATAAGAAGCTACTCCATCCGCCGGATGTAAGTTAAGGGTGATTTTCACATCATTCTGTTTCAAGTATCCCAAAAACTCCTTTGGGTTCGGGAATAAATCACGATTCCATGTCCAACCGGTCCAACCACCTTTTCCTTGTTCTGTATAATGCCAGTCCATATCTACCACCAATACATCCAAAGGAATCTGATAAGTATGGAAATTATCAATCAGATTACGGAACTCCCTGTCAGAATATAACCAATAGCGTGACCACCAATAACCAAATGCATACCGGGGAGGTAATGGTACTTTTCCCGCAAAGAGGGTATAATCTTTCAAGGCAGCTTTATAGTCATGTCCATATGCGATGAAATACCAATCCTGTCCGCCATTAGCCGGACGCTCTTTCACCCAATCCCAATCTTTATTATCATCAAACAAAAGTCCCTGAGAATCATCAATCAGAGTCCAACCGTCAGTAGCCAACAGACCATCTTCCAGTTTCAGTTTATCACCTTTCTTTGTATCAGCCACCCATGTTTGTGTCTGTGTATCACCATCCATACCATCCAATGTACGATAGGTTCCTTTCAAGTTGCCCTTCTGTTGCATACCGGGTTTCCAAGTAAAAGGTAATATTTCTTTAGAGGCAGTGATAACCAAGTTCTTATCTGTAAACTGTCCACTGTTTTTCTTATAACGCATCTTCATTTTGGAAGTCGTTATTTCAACCCATCCCCCTCTTGTTTTTAGCTTGTAATCTACCTGGGGATAGTTACGATTCACAACGATGTGAGATCTATCGTCTACGAATTTCCCATCCGGTGCATATTCCAGACGGATTGCTCCATCAGAAATGACTGTAAATCTTACATTATCATCTGTATAAGCAATATTTCGCTGTGTGTTTTGCGCATGCAATACAAATATAAAACTCTGCATGACACAGAGTAAAAGCAATAATCCTCTTTTCATGATAACATTTAAAAGCAATAAATTTATAATTCGAGAATAAAATAGGGTCGTTGCAGTTATCATAGCTACAACCACCCTATGTCAACTACTTACTCTTCTTGAAAGTCGGAGCTTCCGCCTTCACAACCGGTCCGTCCCCTACGAGATACGGCCAATCATCGTCATCCCAATAAACTCTATCAAGCAATACTACACGCCCTAAAGATGGATCGGCAGTCCGGTAAGCATGATAGATAATCCAATCTTTACCTTCATCATCCTGCACTATTTCAGCATTGTGCCCTGTCCCTAGAAACGCATCATTTCTGTGTATCAGTACCTCATGTTTATTATCATTCATGTTGTCACCTGATTTATTCAAATAAGGACCAAAAAGCTCGGTGGAACGACACACAACTGTCTGGTATGTACTATTTGCACCGTCACAGCAAGTGCCTGTAGAGCAGAACAAATAATAGTATTTACCTCTTTTCAAGATATATGATCCTTCATAAGCATTGGTACCTCCAGTATTGGCAGCGACCTGTATTTTTGTCGCTTTTGCATTTTCAATACCTCCTTTCAGTCCAAGACCGTCTTCAGTCAATTCAACACCCCAAATACCATACCAGCTTCCCCAGAAAAGATATTTTTTACCATCATCTTCAATATAGAAAGGGTCGATACTATTATGAACATCGATCTCATTGCTACGGAATAATTTGCCTTGATCAGTAAACGGTCCTTCCGGCTTGTCCGAAACAGAAACACCAATACCACAAGTTGCTCCACCTCCCCACTTGGACAAGGAGTAATACATCACATATTTTCCATTGATATAATTGATATCCGGTGCCCAAATACCTGCTTCCGGTTCCCATGACGGTTTCTTATCATCCTCGTAAGCACCGCCCACATAAGTCCAGTGAACCAAGTCTTTGGATTTGTGTATCCATGTATTTCCTCCGGTAGCATACAAATAGAAATATCCGTCTTCCGCTTTTATCACTGTCGGATCCGGATTATCGGAATCGATGACAGGATTTGAATACCACACTTTGTCTGCCAATGGAGCTTGTTCTGCTTCACCTTTTTGTTTATCGCTGTTACCACACCCCCATGTAAGCAGGGAGAGTATTCCAAGCGTAATCGTATGTTGTAAGTATAACATAAGTTCTCAGTTTTTTATTAATTTTACTAATCTATTCCATACTCGAATTCAATTCAACACCAGGTCCCAATACAATATGGATTATGGAAGTCTTTGATTCTTTGTCCATTTCTGAAGTAATTGGCATACCATCCGACTGAAACGCTTCCAATGTAATGCTAAACTGAGCTTCTTTTTCGTCCACTCCAAAAGCTTTCATATATTCCATTATCTGTTGATTGGTAAAAAGCTGTTCGCGTACTCCGTTATAAGTAAGTATGCTTTTATCTTCCACACCCATTGTTTCAGTTATTTCTCCATCTACCTGCAGTCCTAAAGTCATAACATACTTCGATGCTGTTTCTATATCCAGCCAACGGTAGACAAAAGCAACCCCATCCATATTCTCCTGTGTAATCTGTACATAATAATCATCAGATTCCACTTCTACTCTCGGTACACGTGGTTGTGGGTCACCCTCACTTTCCACATCTCCACATGCTCCCAATACAAATATATTAGTAAGCAGATATAGTATTATAAACAGTTTTTTCATGATTTTCATATTTTAATTTACTTCTTATGGAGATTATTCAGTCGGCTCCAAATATATCTTCATCTCATTAAGGTCTACTGTCAAAATGTATTTACCATCATCAGCAACAATCCATTTCAAGTCACCGCCATTATCCTGATACCTTGCTTCTCCGAGTTCATGTTCTACGCCCGGATTTGCTCCTTGTGAAGGAGCAAAAAAGAATTTTCCTGCAAAATCTGCTCCATTCGGCTCCAACGCCAACTTAAACTCTTTACCGCCATAAAAGTTACCTGTATACGTCCAACGTTCTGGATGGCGTGGATCATTATTCACAAATGCACCTTCCTTTTTCATTTTACCCCAATCCCATCCGATGGTACTGGCATCGCCAACAATCCAAATCCCATCTTGCGGTAAAGGGTAAATACTAACGATATTCACATCCAAACGATTTAAGTCCACAACTATTGTATAGGTACCGCTCTTTGTGTTTTCAAACATCTCACCATTCCCTGCTTCTGCCACATATTGCAAAGAATTATCTCCATTCTCAGCTTTCATGTAGCATGGATAATCAGAATCCGGACTAAGTGCAAAGAAGTACTCACATGGCTTCAATTCTGCTGTCGACTGATATACTCCTGAACCCACAACCTTCTCGGTCATTCGGCGAACAGTTTTCTCTCCAGCATCATCCACCATCACCATATATATCGCAGTAGCATTCTTATCATATCCGATCACATCCAATTGCGTCTTCGACAACTCCGGTTTCAAGTATTCTACAGATGAATTGACCTGTCCTATAACCTCTGCTTCAATAGTCACCTTATCTCCAGGAAGTACACTCCAGGAAGCCAGTATATCATTCAACTCCTTATGCGTAAAACTAATGGAACGTTCCTCCGATTCAATCTCATACAAATCTGTCACATTAGAATGTAAATCTGCCATATACATTCTGAAAAAATAGGTGATAGTAGCATCAGCTCCCCCACGTTGAGCCGCAGCATCCCATGTAAATAAAACAGCAACTTCATTCTCCTTCTCTTTCTCCAAAGTAATTTCAGTAGAAGAAGCCTTCAAAAGCATCTGATCTACAGGAGTTTCAAGCGCGTAATACTCCGGATCTTTATTACAGCTCGCTGCTATCGACATAAGAAAGAGCAAGCATATTAGTTTCATTATCTTATTCATAATTATGCTTTTCATTTTATTAATTCCAGAAAGGCGCCTGGACCAAGTTCGTGTTCTTATTCATCTCATCTATATATACCGGCAGCCAATACATCGCCTTTTTCCAAACACGGGTCTGAAAAACGGTTCTCTTGTAAAATTCCTGACTATTTATTCCTGCAAAGTTCATACCATAATCATCTCCACACATCTCCGGAAGTTGTTCTACAATTTTCCAACGGCGAATATCCGACCAGCGTGATCCTTCACAACAAAGTTCAACACGACGTTCCATACGAACGATCGCACGCACAGCTAATTGATTATCATCAACATGGATGTATTTGGGATCATCCAGTGCTACAGTATTCAGCGTATATTGACGTACACCCGCACGTTCACGGACTTTATTCACATATTTCAATGCATCCTCACGAGATGCTCTATTATCGTAGGCCTCATTAACGGCCTCGGCATAATCCAAATAGGAAGCTGCCAAACGATACAAGAACATTTGCCGCCATTTATAACTACCATTCTTCGGACTATCTTGCGGATATACTTTTTTACGAACCAAATAACCATTTTGGGGGGCATCGTGTGTATAGTCATTATCTCTCTGATTCTTAAAAAATTCAAATTTACGCCCTGCCAAAGCATACCACGAACCATTATAGCTCACTGCCGTATAGAAACGTGGCTCTCGGTTACAATACATATTATATGTACCTTCGGCAGTTATTTCTCCCTTTTGCCCTGTTCCGCCAGTCCAATTGGTAGACCTAGCTTCTACTTTTGTCGAGAAACCTTCTTCTACATATTCTGAATTGTCATCGTCTTTCGGAAGTCCGTTCTTCATAAAGAAAGCATCCACCAATCCTTGATATACGCCCAAACCATTTCCGCCACCATATTCTTTAGTAACCGCCTTGTTTGTGTAGAACTGATAACTTTGATAAGCATCTTCTTTTGTATATGGGAACAATATTTCCTTGTTTCCATCCTGAAATTTTGTAAACCAAAGATTCTCAAGTGAAGTGAACGGATCAATTTCTCCCTCATCATTATATTCTACATACAAACGATAACCAGCTTGCTCTGCCACATCAAGTAATTGTTTGCAAGCCTCTGCCGCTTTCACCCATTTCTCTTGGCTATAAGTAGAGTTAAACAATTCCTCACCTTCTTTATTCTTATGCCCGATATACCACTCATTTCCGTTTACTAACGGGCTTGCAGCAAATAATAACATCTTCGCACGAACAGTCAGACACATGACTGAAGTTATTCGCCCATATTTCTCCACACTCTGCCATACAGCAGGTAATTGTTTAGATGCTTCCAACATTTCATTATCCAAATGACTGACAACTTCATCAAATGGCCTTTGTCCCACCATCAAATCTGAAAGAGTAAAGTCAGTCGGGGCAATATAATTCGGTCTGAATGGAATAGGCCCATATGCTTCCAATAATTGCCACCAATAATAAGCTGCAAGAAAACGTGCTTCCGCTTTCATATAATCCACTTCTCTCTGAGGAAGGTCGGAATCAGGTAATGCGTGTACACGTTCTATAAAAATATAAGCCTGACGTATTTTTCTCGGAAGACCATCCCAGAAATTTCCTGCCCATTGTGTATTCGGTGTCCATCCACCAAAAATCTTGGTGATATTGGGCCAGTCCCATTGCTGCCAGCGTGCAGAAGCAGTCAAGTCATCTGCAAACACTTCCCAACCATACGTATTTAGCCAGTCATTACCCGGATTAGGGATACGGCTGTATACATTGGCCAGCCATGATTCTACTTTTGTCTTATTCTCAAAGACCATGTCTATGTCAATTTCCGTATCCGGTTCTTTATCAAGATACGTACAGGAACCCAACGATACAATGCCTATTAAACCGGCAACTATATATTTCTTAAGTTTCATTATCGTCATTTTTTTAATTAGAAATTCAGGTCAACTCCAAACATTACAGAACGCATAGCCGGATAACGCAGACCGGTGTTCGTATTTAATTCCGGATCCCACAGTTTGAAAGGAGAGAAACAAAATAAGTTATTACCACTCACGTAAAAACGAATAGCTTTGGAATGTATCTTATCAGTTACAGATTGCGGTAAAGTATATCCAAGTTCCAACGTTTTCAAACGCATAAAACGCATATTCTTTTTCCACCATGTGGAATTCCGGTAATTCTGTCTATTAGGCTCCTCCGTCAGTCTCGGCCAGAAGACATCTTGAGCAGGGTTCTCTTCTGTCCATCTGTCGTTATAATTAGAGTAAATATTCCCTTGTAATGTTTGTCCGCTACCCGGAATGAAATACGTAGTTCCACCAATCACACGATAAGTATCACCTGTTCCCTGGAAGAAGAAATTCAAATCCCAGTTTTTGTAGCTTACATTACCTCCGAAACCATAAACAATACGCGGGTCTACCGTTCCACCAATGTATCCTTCATCCGCATCAGTGATAATGCCATCACCATTCATATCTATATATTTGATATCACCGGGACGTACTTTTGAAGCTCCAACGTCCTGTGTCGGTATACCGAATTTCAAATTACCATTCGCATCGAAATCATCTTCTGTAAACAATCTTTCTGCCTGCAATCCATACAAAGTATTTAATGAACGACCTGTCAATCCTCTGTATGTACCTTTCACAGTTTCTGGTTCATCGTATTCGTCCACCCTGTTGATAGCATACGTGAAATTAGAACGGAAACCTACAAACCAATCTTTATTAATTTGTTTATTATAGTTTAAGGAGAATTCTACACCGCGGTTAGTCACTTCACCAAAATTAGCCCAAGGATTAGTCAAGAATCCTGTCTGTGAAGGAATAATCTTACGCTGCATAAAGATATTGGTACGTTTTTCTTTGAAAACATCTACCTGTAATTCCAATTCATTCCATAATCCCAGCTCAAAACCAAGGTTCATTTTCAGAGCTGTTTCCCAGGTAAGATTTTCAACTCCAACTTCTCCTTCTGAAATACCGGTACGACCAATCTGTCCTGTATCACCCCAGTTATACTTATCTGCATTGGTATTCAATGTTGTTATATAGGCAAAACGGCGTCCTCCGATATCATCATTACCTACTTTTCCTATAGAACCTCTTAATTTCAATTTACTCAATGTATTTCTGAAACGATCCATGAAAGGTTCTTCAGACAATAACCATCCGACTGCCACAGAAGGGAAAAAGCCGAAACGTTTACCTTTAGCAAAATTCTCTGAACCATTATATCCAAAGTTGAACTCCGTCACATAACGGCTATCGAAAGTATAAGATAATCTACCCGCAATACCTTGTTTTCTATAAGGTTGTACACTACCATTATCATAACTTTGCTGATTATACAGAAACAATGCATCTACGTCATGCTTTCCGAAAGTGCGAGCATACGTTAATGTTCCTTCAAAATACACCCTCGAATTTCCATATTCCCCCTTATTTCCATGTCCCAAAGACTCATCTCCATATTTAAGTACCGAATGAATCAGATTACCTTCAATGTCACGTCCGGTAGCAATACTATGATAAGTAGCATCCTTTCCCCTTGTAATCGAACTCTGATTCCAACGGTCGAAAGAAAAGGTTACTTTCGCTTTTAATCCCGGCGTGATCATCTTCAGATTCTGTTCAATAGCAAAGAGTGACTGAATCTGTGAAGCTGTAACTACGTCGTAACCTCGCTGTGTCACCGCTGCCCAAGGGTTCACATCATTAATAGCCATAATTGGAATAGTCCCATCTGAATAGCGGGCAGGATACACAAAAGGGGAAGTTATAAACGCTCTATCAAAAGCATCGTCCGTACTAAATGCCTGTCTGCGGTGTGTTTGAAGGAACCCACCGACATTTAAACGCAGCACTGTTGTCTTAGTCACATCCAAGTCAACATTCGCACGCATATTATAACGAGTTAGTTTCGTTCCCGTATCATAAGGCAATGATTTATCCGTCTCCATAATTCCCTTCTCACCGAAATAAGAACCAACCAACGAATAACGCAGAAAATCAGAACCACCTGATACGGTCAGATTCGCACGAGTAGAATAAGCATAATCCTTTGTTATTTCATCCAGCCAATTTACATCCGGATACAAATCTCTGTCATAACCATATCTCGTTCTGTCAATCTGCTCCTGGCTGAAAGGCAAACGCGACTTGTTCTCTGTTATTTCATTTATCAATGTCATATGATCGGCTGCCCCAATAAAATCCGGAAGTTTTGTCGGCTCTGCAATAGAATGTTCCACACGCAGATTGACAGAAGGAGCTCCTACTTTACCACGCTTCGTATTGATAACGATGACACCATTTGCACCACGTACACCATACATAGCACTCGCCGATGCATCTTTCAATACTGAGAAAGATTCAATTTCAGCAGGGTCTATGTTATTCAAGTCGCGCTCAATACCATCTACCAACACTAACGGAGATTGTCCACCAGAGAAAGAAGCAATACCGCGAATCCAAAAATTCGAGGAATCGTAACCCGGTTCTCCCGAACGTTGAACCGCTATCACACCGGCAATCTGTCCTGCCAGATTATTAGACAAAGAGCGCGTGGCACCAACCTGTAACTTCTTAGGCTGTAATGTCTCGATAGAACCGATAACCGACATTTTCTTCTGACTACCATATCCAGTAACCACAACTTCATCCAAGGCTTCAATATCTTCTTCTAAAATTACATCAAAGTTAATCTTACTTCCAACTTTTATTTGTTGAGTTTTGAAACCAATATACGAAATCTCTATTACGGAATTCTTTCCGGGTACATCCAAATAAAAGTGTCCGTCCATATCCGTAATCACTCCAGTCCCTGTCTGTTCCAGTACACGTACATTCACACCAGGAAGAGGATTCTTGTCCTTATCGGTTATCGTACCACTGATACGAATACCTTTCGCTTGCTCCGACATATTAGTCTTACCAAACATAGAAGAATGTTCCGGTAAAGCGGAGTTAGCACTTATTCCATAATACAACAACAAGCAAACAAACAATGCTTTCTTCAAATCCATAATATTAAATTTAAAAAACTCATAATAAATACTTTATCTCATATTGAGTGAGAGCAAAAGTAGACAACCAACATAAAATATAATAAAACATATAAACCAATAATTAAAAAAAATCGTTCAAAATGAAATTAAAATATAATTGAGATATCTTCTGACCTATTTCTGTCATTTTAAGAAATGTTCCGCACGTCCCGGAGTCAATAACTCCCACAAAGATGCAACTGTCCATCCTGGTGCGAAGATATCGTTATAATACCCTTTTCCATTTTTGCCATAGTCCCAGTTGGTATGTTGAACGACTTCCGGATAAAAACCGGATTTAGCAATTCCACATAGATGCCCTTCGTGAGGTAGCAATTGGCGCATGGAGGTAGAGATCACCTCTGCGAAATGGGCAAAACGTGGCTCCTCATATTCCTTTGACAACCATTGCAGTACCGAAGCAAATTCAAAAACAAACACGTCAATATGGTTGTTTTCTACAGAGACATTGCCCCAACCACGAGTTTTCAGACCGATATCACCCAACATCTGACCTTGAGCAAAAGGAACGTCCCATACATAATACCATGACAATGCAAAATAAGCAGCCTTTCTTGTCAGGTCGGCATAATGACGATGCTCGTCTCCTTTCGTTATTAACGAAAGATAGTAAGTTGCTGTAGCAGCATAAAGAGAAGCCTCTTTATCTTCACAATTGGCATCGAGAGTAGATGAAAAATAGTCAGCTTTAGATATCAAGACTTTCTCCAGATAATCTGCTGTCCTTTTAGCACTGGCTAAATAACGTTTATCCTTAAAATATTTATATCCCATTATTAAAGGCAAAGTGGCCGAAGGCGTACTTCCCCCACTGTCATCAACTACTGTAAAATCATCGTGGAATTTACGGGGGAAACTGCCATCCGCATGCTGCAACTGTAGAAGTATATCAAGCATATTTTTCATCTTTTGCTCCCATTCAGGATGACGACGACCATTCTCCTTTTCATAAGCAAGAAAATGAAGCATAGCATAAATTCCTTCTGATTGACGACGAATACTATGTACAGGATCTTCATACCCTCTATCAAAGTTTACCGATTCTTTAAAGAAACCAGCTTGGGTAAAGCCATTCTTCAAATAACTATCGAATACTTTCATACTGTTTTCTTTCAGATCCTCTCTGCCACATTGCCAACTATATTCCCAAGCATTGAATGCATTAAGAAGCACACGACCGATAAAACCTACTTCTGCCTGGCCGTTACTCTGACAATCAGCAGTCCGCAAATGAATACCCGAATTAAAAGTCAACGAATTACCAGTCACCAGACTATTGACAAAGAAACGGCTCATTACTTCTTTCATATCCTCAATAGAATAAGGAGTATCAACCGGAGCCGGAGCATAAGTGTCATAGCTATACTCCCACGCATTCCGAATAAAATCAGAATAATCATCAGCTTTATTCTCCATAATCTCCCATGTCAGTAACATTGTTTCTCCTTTTTTCAGAGACTGAAAAGCCTCTACCGCCGGAGCCAATGTTAATTTTCGAATATAGCTTTTAGGTGCTTCACGGTAAGGAAAACCGAAAGAAAGTGTTGCCACTCCATTCTGATTTTCGAATCCAGTAAAACCTATTGAAGTTTTACCTGAAAGAATGATTTCTCCCTCTCGATGAGTAGACAAAACCTCATTAGCAAAATTGTCTATACGACTCACTGTCACAAAGCTTTTTTCCTTTTCTGAATAAATACCTGTAAGAGGAGCACTCAATCTATCCTCACGTACCAACCAGCTGTCTGATGTATGAAATGAAGGTGCTTCCTTAGGAGATCGCAGATTGCGACGATACCAGAACCCCGGCATATAGAACTGGCAATCATCATGATTAAAACCGGTTGACAACTGCTCGCTAAAATTAAAATAAACATCCTCTAATGCAGTTAGACTGACATTGATGCGTAACTTACCATTCATATCCTCCATTCTCTGAGTTATTACCATCGGAATACCTTTTGAAGGTTCCAACAGATAAGATGAACGGTCATTCTTCAACTGCCGCATATCCAGCGAGTATTTTTCCGATTCATTTCCCGGTACTTTTAAGGAAATAGATGCTGAAATCTTTTCTGGAGTATAATTGACAGCTTCAATAGCCTCAACATATAACCCAACAAGTATTCCACAAAATAAGCATTTTAAATTCATGTAAATTCAATTAAATGAATCAGTAATAAAATAAATACTGGTTCTGTTAATACATTAATAATTCATTTTCAAACTTGAGCAACAGCTAACATCTTGTAGCTTGTGTGATACGCAACAAAAATATGGAATTCTACCAGCTTAGGATATTAAAAACAGGTCAATAAATGAAATTCCAGTCTCAATTTCCCTCCCAAAGCATACATCCTCTGACTTTTATTTACACAACCAAAAAAATTGAACTCATTTCTGCAGCCGGACATATGTTTTACCATCCGGTCCGACTCCTTTAACTACCAACCTTCTCCAATGTTCCGGCAATTTCGATGGCAATTGTTTAATGCCGTTATCTGTAATTTCCAAACCACAAAAGCCATTGATTACAGTCTGCAAAAGTCCCCCCGCACCAGTTGAGAAATAAGGATTAGTACCTCCTGCACCCTCAGAAAGAACACCGAACGGCGGTAACTGATTAGGACGGAAGCTCTGCACAAACAGCTCATATGCCTTATCTCCCTCACCAAGGCGTGCATATTGCAAAGCCAATACAGAGAAAGACATTGCAGGACCTCCTTTGTCAATCTTCCCCTCATAATACTCCAAATCTTTACGAATTTCTTCCGGACGGGTAATCAGGTTTAATGGATAGACCAGTAAATTAGCATCCGCCTGCTTGATAACCTGTCCACTATAACCATCATACTCCATAGTCACTCCATTTTCAAATTTGGGGATACGTAGCTTTGCTGCTATTTCTTTCCAAATTACCGGAGCTTTAACCCCACATATGAAAGCAGCCTTAGTAGCATCCTGTAATGCGCGAATAACAGTACCGTTCGTAAAGGCATTATCATCACCCTCTGCATATTCATCGGCACAAACAACATTACGAATCGAATAGGAACCATCGTCATTCTTTTCTACACGACTTACCCAAAATTCTGCCACTTTCTCCATTAAAGGGAACCCTTCTTCACGCAACCATCGTTGATCTCCGCTCATACAGTAATAATTCCAAGCCGCAATAGCGATATCAGCAGTGATATGATGCTCAAAAGGACCAGTCAACGCCCAAGTTGGGCACGCCTCTTCTCCTGCATCATCACTTTCCCAAGGAAACATAGCTCCATCATATCCATAACTTAATGCTTTCTGACAAGCAGCTTCCAACCTGTCAGTACGATAGTCCATCATTGTTCGTGCAATCCCCTGATTCATAAAGAGCATAGGCGGATACATCCAAAATTCGGTATCCCAGAAAATATGTCCATTATATCCCTGTGAAGAAAGCCCAAAAGGAGGTATACTCAACCGACTTCCTTTGCGTGCATTGGAATACAGATTATAAAGTGCAAAACGCACAGCACGCTGCGCTTCGTCATCCCCCTCAATCACAATATCACCTTTCCACATCTCGTCCCAGAGTTTCTGATGCCCATCCATCAGACGCGCCAATCCCTCTTTCGCACCATAAATAACTTCACGGTCCGCCTCATTGTACGGATCTATAAAATCACGCCCGGTACAAACAGCACCTAATAAAGTAAAGAAGAATTTCTCTCCTTTCTTTAATGGAATAGAAATCTGCCCATTCCCATTATATTGTTGCTGCACGTTAGAATTCTTATCATAAATAAATGCGGAAGAAGCCGAAACTTTCTGTTCACGGTGTTTTGATAAAGCCCAAGTACGCACTATTTTTATATCATTCCCATTAACATTCACATTGACCAGTTTCGAACCTATGTTTTTATACTCATCAGGCACCTCGATAGGATTTGACACTGTCAAATACATATCCCCCAGTGCCGTAACCTCCACACGAACTAGTCCCGCATAAGGCAAATTTCTTAGAGCACAGATACTATAAGACACATCTGCTTTTCCATCACAAATGAAATGCGTATTATGAGTAGCTTCTTTCATATCTATACACTGTTCCCATCCCGAAATATTATCGCCATTTACAGTCTGTCCATTAATTTGCATCTGTAAATTGAATGGATTGATTCCTCGTAAAACACGGCTCACATCTTGAGGAGTAGCAGAATCAAAAACATGGTTCAGCATGACATGGCGAATAGAAAACGGCTCTTTCCACGGCAGGATACCAATACCTCCATTGGCTACTGTTGCCCCGTAATAAGTTCCGTGATAATCAGTTGTCTGTATCTTCCACAAACGATCCTGTCCATTTGCCTTAATGGTGAGAGCTGATACTAGACAATAAAATACGATCAATAGACTTCTCATATAAAAAATAATATATTTAATTTGTTAATGACATCCGACACAAAAATAGGGCGTATCTGCCAATCATTAGGAAATAACCAGACCAAATGATATAACAAATCAACCAGAATCGTACTAAAAAATAATATTTAAGCCAATTTTGTTACCAAAATTGGCTTAAACCAAAGGGCAGATTATTTTATCTTATTTAAATGCGCACTTCGATCGGTTTTCCGTTCATTATCTTGCTTCTTTTTACAATCTTATGATCCTTTTTTATCAAAACCGACAGTTTGTTATCTTTATCACGCTTCACCTCAATATCGAATATGGAACCAAATGCACAGACACGTTTCAATGACATCATGTTCCAACTTTCCGGCAACTGCGGTGTCATCACAAAAGCATCCAATGCTATGGGACGGATGCCGAACAAGCCCTCAGTCATAATGCGACAATACAAAGCACTTTCTGTGGACAAATGCCTTTGGTTTCCCTCCGGCCACGCTTCCACTGCGTAAGGAACATGATCACCCAACAAACGAGTAGCAGAGTATTTATCCAAATATTCAGTAGCTATGTCTCTAGCACCACAAGAGTAAGCCCCCCGGAAAGCATAGAGTGTAGAACGATCCCAATAAGTAGAAGTACCCGACTGAGTTAACAACCCATTCTCCATCCATAGTTTATCAGAGAATAGAGCCTCTACAGTACCTTTCGCCTGCTCATAAATACCCATAGTCAAAGGAATGCAAATCCATGAACGTAGTACAGTATTACCATCATAATAGCGATAAGTATCATACCCCTCTACATTACGGGCAAAATATACATCAATGTTCTTATAAAGTTCAGCAGCCCTATCCTGATAAGACTTTATCTGTTTATGTTCTTTTTTCAACGCTTTCCCCAGATAAGCAGCTGAAATCAAGGCATCATAATATAATGAAGATGTACATAGATTAGCTTTTCCGGCAGGAAAACGATTTTCAAGTTCATCTGAATCTGATTTTACTACCCCGTCTACGTTCAGTTGGCGATGACAATACTCCAGACACCATTCAATCAGCGGCCACAATTTTTCAGCCTCATTACGATTACCGGATGCCAAAGCATAACGTGCTGCACCATAGCCAACCATTGCTACATCACCACGATCACCCGCAACACCAAAACAATCAATCCCCTCTGCAATTATAGACGAGGGTAAAGGTTTATACTCATCATTCATATAGCGCATAAACAAGCCGAATGAATCCATAGCCGAACGATTTCCGGCTTGATAACCTAAATATGGAAAAAATGGATTGATATATTCAGCCTGATCATTTGCCCAAACAGCAGCATAATAAGCTTCTCCGCCAGGGCTTTGCATATATCCGCCTTTGGTATCAAATATGCTTTCCGAACCACGTATCTTGGCAAAAGAAAACATGGTATTGATTACGTCATTCGGAGTTTCTAACACAAGGTTACCTTGTATCCGTCTCAAAAATCTCCGACGTGCCAAAAGTTCATTATTAACATCCAGCGCCAACTCCTGATCATGTTTCTTATATCCTGCATAGACTACCTGAAACCAAGCTTTTTCTCCGGCTTTCAGTAGATAAGTACCATTTTTTACTGGAGAAGAAAGAGTGGCCGTTAATGTATAGCTACCCTCCACTCCTTTTGTCTCATCAGTAGAATAAGAAAGAGTGGTCGATGGGAATTGAACTGTCTGTGGGTGATCTGTCGTATTCTCCAACTCATATTTCTCACAGAAGGCCGGTTGTGATGTGGAAGGAAAAAGCGTACGTGTCAATGAAATCCCCCTAGCAGCATATATACTCTTTACAGTCATAATTCCATTCAACGATACAGTCTCCACCTTTTCCCCTACTAACGGCTGGCCATTTACAAGACATAAATGTGCCCAGTCCCCATTAAAATGGTGTTGTAAACTACCATGGGTATCATTAGGGATAGTACGAAAAGTAGGTAAAACCATATTCCGGTCAATCACCCATTCACCTGCCTCATTAACACCATAGCGCAATACCGTTGAAACTTTCAGTCCACTCATTTCAATGTGGTCATTATGCGCCCCATTCACTTTCCAGCAAATACTATCGGAAGAAGCAATCATCCATCTCATTATCTCACTGGCATTCAAAAAATCAGTATATAATCCAATTAGTAATAGTGCAAGCCACACTGTCTTTTGTCTGGTCATCATATCTTATAGTATTATTAAAAAAATTTACACTAATAAATTATAAAATCTCAATATAATAGATGCAATAGAATGAAATACAGCTTTATGTATAAACTACTCTTCTTTCGAATTAACAAAATCTTTAGGCAATACTCCAAATTGCTTTTGAAAACATTTAGCAAAGTAAGACGGAGAATTAAATCCTACCATATAACAGATTTCATTCACACGGTTTTCTCCCTCTTTCAGCAATTGGGCCGCCTTTTTCAAACGCTCCAAGCGTAAAAACTCATTCGGGCTCAAATCCAAGACTCCCTTTATTTTCCGATAAAAGTTAGACCTGCTCATATTCAGCTTATCCGCCATATCATCCATGCTAAATTCAGGGTTGCCATAATTAATTTGGATTACTTCGTTCAACCTCTTAATAAACTCCTCATCAGCTTTTGTTAAGGCCATTGTATTAGCAGCTATAAAAGGAGACTCTGCAAAAGCCTGACGTAATTTTTCCCTATTCTGAATAAGATTAGAAGCACATGCTTGCAGATATTCTACAGAGAAAGGTTTTTCAATATAAGCATCTGCCCCCAGTTCCATCCCTTCTATCTTTGATTGTATATTGGTCTTGGCAGTCAGCAGGATGACAGGAATATGACTGTAATTCAAATCTGACTTAATAGTCTTACATAATTCAAAACCATCCATCACGGGCATCACAACATCACTTATCACTAAGTTCACATAATTGCCATCGAGCACCTGTAAGGCTTCTGCACCATTAGTGGCTGTCAGCACTGTATAATCTCTCGACAATTGACGGACAACAAAAGTTAGCATATCAGGATTATCTTCCACTACCAGCACAGCGGGGCGATTATCTTTCTTTCCTGCCTGCTCTGCAGGAATTTCGTTAACCCTTTCAATTTCAACCTCCGCCTCCGGAGTCAAAGTGATTGTCGTATCCTGAACAACCGGTAAAGTCAAACAGAAAATATTACTTTCCTCTCCTGCCTCCATAACCAACGTTCCCAGATGGAATTCAGCCAGCGAGCGGGAGAGTGCTAAACCGATTCCAGTACCGGTAGTCACCTTTCCGTCCTCTTGTTCATTAAAACGAACAAAAGGTTTAAAAATCTCCTCTTTCATTGCATCAGGAATAATTACTCCATCGTTCACTGTGCGAATACGGAATAGATTATTATCATCCCTTTGGGGAGCTTCCAACATTACATGTACATAACTTTCGGCATATTTCATTCCATTGTTCAGCAGATTGCTAATAATCTTCGTAAATGCTTCCTGATTAACATGAGCATAGAAGTCCTTCTCTGGAACCTGTAGGGTAAAATCCAACCCTTTCTGTTTTGCAAGAGAAGTGAAACGTACATGGGTTTCTTTCAGTACTTCCGTTATATTGCATTTTGCAAAGTTCAACCGGAATCCCTGGCTTTCCGTCTTGCGAAAGTCAAGTAGCTGATTGGTCAGATTAAGTAATCGTTCCGTGTTCTGTTTCATGACGTTCAAGTCCTCACGGGTTTCAGCATCCACTTGTTTTTTCAGTATGATGTTTTCCAACGGACCTTTAATCAATGTCAGCGGTGTACGTATCTCATGAGCTACATTCGTGAAAAAGTCAATCTTTGCATGATAAACCTCACGCTCCTTCTCCTGCTCAAACTTCTCCATCTGCCTGCGATGCTTATTATTACTACGTCTTTTGAAATACATAATTATATACAAAGAACAACCTATAATCAACAAAGCATACACAAAATAAGCCCAAGCAGAAAAATAAAAAGGCGGAAGGATATGCACTTTTAATGATATTTCGTTTTCATTCCATACTCCGTCACTATTAGAAACTTTCACCTTGAATGTATAATTGCCATATCGCAGATTGGAATAAGTAACGATAGGACTTTCGCCAATTGTCAGCCAATCTGCATCAAAACCATCCAGTTTATACATGATTTTACTCATTCTTGGAGCTTGAAAGTCTAATGCTGTTACCCGGAAAGAAAAAGAGTTCTGGTTAGACTGGAGAATGAGTTCATCAGAGAAAGTGATACTCTTTTTCAATGGAGATCCCGGTTCACCGACATACACTTCTTTACCAAACAACAGGAAATCCGTAATCACAATAGATGGAAGCGACCTATTCTCTGAAAAAGTTTTCGGGTTGAAAGCGATAAAACCGTCGATACTTCCCAAATAAATCGTACCGTCTTCCGTCTCCAGACTGGAGCGGTAATTAAACTGATCGCCCAACAGACCATTAGAGGTAGTATATACTTTCATTGTTCCGGTAGTAGGTTGGAAACATACGAGCCCATTATTCGTTGTCAACCAGAAAAATCCGTCTTTATCTTCTACAATCTGATAAACAACATCGTTTGGCAATCCGTCTGCCAGATTATAGCTGGTAAAAGTTTCCGTTTCCGGGTGGAACAGGCAGAACCCTCCGCCTTGAGTTGTCAACCAAACTTGCCGGTGAGAATCTTCGAAGATACTTACCACTTTATCATACGGAAGGCTTTTCGGATCATTTTCATTGTGCAGATAATTCTTCCATTTCTTCTCGCTTACATTATAACAGTAAGCGCCGTTTGCATAAGTGGCCAGCCAAAGGTTTCCTCCGAAATCTTCTTTTATGTCATATACAAACCGGCCATTCAGCTCTGGTATCCGGTCAAAATCGTCAGATTGTCTATTATAACGCAACAAACCGAATAAAGTACCCAGATAAATATCCCCTGTCGTCGTTCTACAAATAGAGAAAACACTGTTATCTATCAATGAGCGGGGCGAATCTGTCTTCTGATAGGTTTTCACAATAGCTCCCGTACGCGTATCCACCACTTTCACTCCTTTCGAAAAAGTGCCCACCCAAAGGTTATCATCAACTAAACACAGCCCATGAACATTTGTAAAAGCATTGCTTGGTGTAAAAAAAGAAAAAGTCTTGGTCTTAGGATTAAAACGATTCAGACCGCCATCTTCTGTACCAATCCACAGAATTCCTTGGTTATCCTGACAGAACTCACGTACCCGTTTCCCATGCAAACCTTTATCAGTCCCTTTGGGATAATATTTCTCGAAGTTCGTATAAAAACGGGGATAGTAGTTTATACCACCAAAGTAAGAACCAATCCATATGCCACCCTCACGATCTTTACACAATGAATAAATGGCATTATCGGATAAAGAATAAGGGTCATTGATCGAACTGCGCAAATGGGCGTACTTACTTAACCGGAAATTATAAATATAAAGTCCCGACTCTGCACCAATCCATAGTTCATTGTCAGAAGCGACCAACAGTTCACGACAGAAAACAGGCTCTCCACTTTCATCTTCTGAAAGCAAGTCATGCAATTTGTTAGAGGTCAGGTTCAGCTCTTTCACCCCTCCCTTTAAAGAACCTACATACAGACAATTGTATGCACCTTTCACAATACAGGTCACTACGTCGTTCGCATAAAATTCCTTGTTATCCAGAGGCGAAAGATAAGGATGAAGGGTTTGCAGACGGTCTTTCGAATAGAATAGTCCATCACCATAACAGCCGATCCAAAGGGTTCCGCTATTGTCAAAAGCAAAGGTCTCAACATTAGTAGTAAGAAAGGAGAAGTTCTGTAAGGTATAGTTTTGAAGCTCTCCTTTCTCGAGATTATAACAGAACAGTCCCTGTGATTCCACTGCCACCCAAACGCATCCTTCGTTGTCTCCGGAAATTGCGGTTACAGTATGTTCTATTTTAGTGTTTTCCTCACTCAATTCGGTAAAGTGCCGGAAAGAGTCTTTTTCAGGATCATAGATATAAAGTCCCACGTCAGTACCTACCCAAATATCTCCTTTCGTATCTTCATAAAGTGCTGTGATAAAATTATTTCCGATACTCCGTCGAGTACGGTCATCATGTTTGAATTTACGGAATGATAAACCGTCATATCTATTCAAGCCATCTTTGGTGCCGAACCACATAAAGCCTTGCCTGTCCTGCAAAATCGCATTAACCGTATTCTGGGATAAGCCGTTTTGTACACTTAGATTTTTAAAATAATAATGTTCATCCGCCATTTGTGCATGGCAGCTTATCTGATAGCCTATTAAACAGATTAAAAGTATTAGAACTTTCTTCATAAATATACATATTTTCTATCCTTCCGTTTGAGTTACCAAATGTAGGCAAAATCACAGCGGAAAGATAGTAAATATGTCTCAATGAATGAAAGAATAGTCCTATTTTTCTATTCGGATACGCCGCGTCAACTGCTACAACGGCTTTTGGTGTAGCTAAAAAAGGAACCAGACCGGAAGACACATCTTTCAGCACCTCCACAAAAACACCTCCCAAACCGCAAAGTACCACACTGTCACTTTTAGCAATAACAATACCTTATTTATACCTGAAACAGAATTATTGAGCATCTCTATCATATAGCGTTCTCATTCCCTGACAATAGTTACCGTATCTATTTTGTATCTATATGCCCCAAAAAGCCCTGTCAGATATCAGTAGTTATCACCTCAACTATTAATAACTACCTCCTTAATTATTAATAATTGAAAAACCCATCAGAATACTTTAAAATCAAACATAGCTACTTAGGAAAACAAATATTAGCACATCAGAGAAATACCTAATAACCAATCAAGAAAAACTGGCTTAATACAGAAGAGAATTCAGCCAGTAAATCCTTGCGCAGTTCGCTGTCAGCAGCAAACAAAGCGGTAGACAATATTTCTCCTATTGCCCCATTAGTTGTAACTACAGATATCTGTCGAGCACCTTCCACCAATTTTCCATCTCGAGGAGAAACAATATGCCGACGTTCAGGAGAGTCATTACCAGAGGTTGTAAGACACTCATTATGAAGAAGTATATTATTGACTTTCCATCCCGTTCCTACCGGATGATTACCTAAAGCAAGGACGGAACTGTTTCCCATATTTATCAATGCATTTTCTATCACACACTCATTCAATATGCTTTTAATTGTTTCCAAAGCATACCCTTTGAGGAAACCAGATAAGTTGACAGCAACTCCCGGTCGTGAAAAATAGATACTATGATCTTCAGCTGATAAATGGACCGATTGTATCGTGTTCTGATTGTAATTTTCTGAATGGACTGTAATATCAAAACACCCCAGAGTCTTCCCATTATATTCCAGACATAGATCAATCATTGAATAGAGTTCTTCGCTAAGAACGACCGGAGAAACAAAAGCTGTCCGGTTGACATAAGCCAATTCACTGGCCGGATTATAAAAGTTCGCCATCTTTTCCAACCGGCACAATGCATCATAAATACAATTGACCACAAACAACAATTCTCCTTCCGTTTTCTTGCTATACAGGATAATATCCACCCGTGTATGCATGGAAAGAAACCAGGCATAAAGCAGTCCACTGCCTTCATGGGACGGCTTATACATATGTTGAATAGGGACTTGCATCGTATAGCAGGACAAATTAGGCACGGATTACCCAAATTACACGATTGCTATTTCATTAGAACAACCGTGAAATTCGCGCAATCCGTGCCTGAATAAAAAGTCATAAAGAATTTTGACGTATCTCCCACAATAATATGGAATACGCCTTACTTCAGTTCTTTAATTTTCACGTTCTTGAACCATACTTCGTCTCCGTGATCCTGAAGAAGTATATTTCCTTCCTCCGGATTTCCGAAATTAGGCCAGTTTTTATATTTACTGTATGCTACCAATGCATTCCACATATCATTGTTACGATCATATTCAATCAATTTAACTCCGTTCAACCAATGTTCTACATGGTTACCTTTTACGATAATGGTAGCAGTATTAAACTCTTTCTTGTTGAAAGGTTTATTCTTAGGAGCCGGAATCAAATCATACAACGAACCTAGCTTTCTGTTACCTTTCACACCCAGTTTTGCATCAGGATGTTTGTCATCATCAAGAATCTGGAATTCACAACCGATAGCAGAGCCTGCACCTTTATTCATATCCGGGTTTACGAAATATTTAATTCCGCTATTGGCACCTTCGGTAATCTTAAAATCTACTTTCAGAATAAAGTTCTTGTATTTACGGGTAGTCACAATATCACCGCCATTAGCAGATTCAGCGCCACCACTCTTCATTACTTTCAGAATTCCATCTTCTATCTTCCAGCCTTTTGCAGGGAAAGTAGAAAGCTTAGCTCCTCTCCATCCATCAGTAGTCTTACCATCCCATAATAGAGTCCATCCTTCTTTTGCTTCATTCGGAGAAATCGTGTTGGCAATCAGATTCACTTCCGGTGCAGCTTGCGCTTCCGGTGTCTGATAGCGTTCTACGTCTGTCGTACAAATGCGGATATCTTTCCAACTAACAGTTTTACCTTCATCTGCCGCATTTCCAATGGCATGCACTTGCAAAGCAATGAAGCCCACAGGAGTCATATCATCCCAGATATTAGCACAAGGTACTCCGTTTATCCAAGTACGGATTGAGTTACCCACAGCCTCAATACGAGCTTTATTCCATGCATTATTCTTAAAAGCGGTTTTTGCCGACGGATTCAGCGTCAAAGGATAAAGCCAGTTTCTACGTGCCTCATCATAGATACCACCTGACCAAGCGCGTTTGGAAGGATCGATCTCAAACTGATAACCGTGTACACGACCTTTCTTATAATCTTTCTTGCTTTCACTACGAAGCTGTACTCCGGAATTTAAACCGTCATCTACCTTGAAGTCAAACTCAAGGATAAAGTCACCATAATTCTTTGTCGTTGCCAAAAAAGTATTGGGTGTTCCCATTTTAGATACACCGACAATGGCACCATCTACAATTTTATACTCGGCTTTGCCATTCAATTTCTTCCATCCTTTCAGGTTTTTCTCATTGAAAAGAGGTTCCCAATTCTGCGCACCTAAAGAAGCGGTACAGAATAAAAGTAAAGTTAATACGATATTCTTCTTCATAATCATTGATTAGTCTTTCCCACTCCCTTATATTAGAAGAAGGAATGGAAAAGGCTATTTTCTATTTATAATTTACAAAATTCATCCCAACCTTTACGCGGTGGAAGTCCCGCCAGCATTGCATTAGCAAATTCATTATTTGTAATCTGCTTCGTACGAGGATCAAAGAACAACTGTGTATTAAGTCGTTGAGCCATCACCCCCAGTGAGAATACCTGACTCAACACTCCATTGATTTCGAACGGTGAGCGTGTCTTTTCAATACCGTTACATGCCAACAAGAAGTTCTCGAAGTGATTGGAAGGACTTTTAGGAACCTTCGGCAACTTGTCTGCCATCTCTTTTGCTTTCTCCTCCGGAATTATAGACAAAGTGCTTCCATGACTACCACCCTTGAAGATCAAATCCTTAGTATAAATGATCTTTCCTGGATTCAACTTAGACTTCGGAGTATCTCCCTGATTAGTTACCGGGATGTTCGGATCTAGTCCCGAAACTCCATAACCGGCAGGAATAGGAGGAAGATTATCCAAACCATCATACCAGGTAATATCTACCGGTGGCATTCCTTTACGCTGCGGGAAACGGAAGAGAATCGTGGAAGAATACGGGAAGAAGTAATCATTATGCCCTTTTGCATATTGCATAGTGACTTCGTATGGCAATCCCAGTTCCAGGAATTCGTGAGCCGTGTCGAGGATATGTGCTCCCCAGTCGCCCAATGCTCCCATACCAAAATCATACCAACAACGCCATTGTCCCAAATGATAATCTTTATTATACTCGTGATAAGGAGTAACTCCGAGCCAAGTGTCCCAATCCAGATCTTTCGGCAGTTGCTGACCGGAAGGAAGTTTATAAATATTAGTGTCCCATTTATGCCAACGACGTGGGTTATTCATGTGGGCAGTGATAGCAGTAACGTCTTTGATAATTCCCGCATCCATCCAGGCTTTAAACTGGAAATAGTTTGCTTCAGAATGTCCCTGATTTCCTACTTGAGTAACCAAGTTCGGACGTTTAAGCGCAGCTTGCATCAACAGTTCCGCTTCATAGAAGGTACGTGCCAGCGGTTTCTCTACATATACGTGCTTTCCGGATGCCAAAGCCAGCATACTGATCGGGAAATGCGAATGGTCGGGAGTAGCAATTGCTACAGCATCAAATTCGTTACCGGCCTTATCAAACATTTGGCGAAAATCCCTAAACTGCTTTGCTTTCGGATATTTAGCCATTATCTTTTGTGTATGTTTGGCACCCATATCTACATCACATAAAGCCACCACTTCCACCATACCTGTCCGTGCAAAGTCTTCAATAATCTGCTCTCCACGGTTACCAATGCCGATATAAGCAATCTTCACTTTGTCACCTCTTCCTTTTTTAGGTGAAGCAGTTTGCGCATGTAATAAATCACCGGTTCCCAATGCCAATCCGGCTGAAGCCATCGACATCGTTTTCAAAAAATCCCTTCGTGTTACCATAAATTATTTATTTTCATTGATATTGATTAAGTTCTTCTTTAAAATTATGCAAGAAAACTATCAACTCCTGCTTTTCTTTTTAAATAGTGCTTGCATTCCATAAAACAAGAGACGCAAAATCCCCCAGAAAGCATAAAGCACAAAAGTAAATATAATTATATAAAAAATAGACGTTATCATCTCCGTAAATGGTGCATGATAAGCAATAATTGCATAAAGATGTAGCAAATTAGATACTACGAAACAAACGAGTAAAGTGATTAACTCTATTTTCTTACGTCGTGCGGTTACAATCGTGTCTTTCATATTGCTTCGGATGTTTTTACAGATTGATGGTTCAGATAGTCTATTTTATACTCATCAGGGAAATAGAGTGTCCGTTCTTCTTCCAATGCCTGATGTCCCAACAAACAGAGCATACTTGCATAATACCCTTCTTCTGCGATGTTTTTAGGTTGTTTTTGTGTTATGACGGCCTCAACAAAAGCTTCCAACAACAATGATGTACCATCGCTCTTGGGACGTTCTCCGATAATGAATTCTCCTTTGTTTTCGTTTGCTGTTTCCGGCGCCCAGCTTGTTCCGGCAAAAGGCAGAGAGTCAAACACTTTGTTTTCCCAGTCATTCACCATTTGCAGGAAGGCCGGTGCAGGAGCTACACTTTCAAAGTAATATTTTCCCTTTTCCGGTTCTACCGTTCCGAGATTACCCATGATCTGTTCTTCCAGTCCATAGAATTTATTGGAAATAACAGAGTCAAATGTCATCTTTACCCCATCATCAAACACATATACACAGCTCACATTGTCATACACATCTCTGCCGTCTTTCCAATAAGTGATGGCACCGTGTCCCATCACCTTTTCGGGTATCTTACGCAAAGCCCAGCTTCCGATCTGAAGTTGATGGCAAGCGAGTTCCGTCATCAGTCCTTTTGAGAACTCTTTGTAAAGACGCCAATTTATCAGGCGTTCCAAATTGGGTGAAGGTACCGAACGTCTCCAATCCCCATTCCGATTCCAGAAAGTACGGATGGCATTTATTTCACCAAAGGTACCTGCATGAATCATCTCCATTGCTTTAATGTAACGAGGATCGAACAGACGCTGTTGTCCTGTGAAGAAAATCTTTCCCGTGCTACGATGCTTCTGATACATACGGTAACACTCTTCCATCGTGAAACCTATTGACTTTTCACAGAACACATGCTTTCCTGCGTCGAAAGCATCCAATACGATCTTACAATGCGAGCTAAGAGAAGTAGCTACGAGTATAGCATCTATCGACTTATCTTCCAACACTTCCCGGTAATCACCATACACTTTGGCATTAGGTGCAAGTTTCAATGCGTTCTCAATAGACGGTTTATAAATGTCGCACAATGCTACAATATCGACTTTGGGGTTCTTAGCTAAAAATCCCATTAAAAACCGTCCCCGGGAACCAGGCCCGATAATTGCCAGACGACACTTCTCGTTTGAGGTGTTCATCACCTCCGAAAAAGCAGAAAGCCAAGGGCTTGCTGCAAGAAGAGTGCCAGCCCCGGCTATGCCTAAATTCTTTAGAAAATCCCGCCTGCTAATAGGGGTATGTTTCATGCTTGTGGTATTTAAGATTATAATTGGTTTATTTGAAAATCAGTTATTAAATACAGGTGCTTTTTGTGTTTCGTAAGAAGGAGATCCTCCTCACACCGACATTACATAATACAACACATATTTACCGTCCATATAATTTTAATATCGGGTGCCCAAATTCCATCTTTAGGCTCAAACCAAGGACGAGTCTTATCGGGAATGCCGTGTTGCAATACATCCATTCTACCAAATCTTTCGACTTCATTATCGGAACATTTCTGGTAAATTCGGTAACATACACATAAAAACACCCATCCGCAGCTTTACTCACCGTAGAGTCAGGCCTGGCAATATCTACAATCAGATTTTTATAACCCACTGCAGACTTTGTCTGTGCTTTCCCCCCCCCCGTGAAAAACAGGCATCTATCATGAATACGAAGACGAACAAATTTACATACTTTTTCATCAAATCATTCTTTTAAGAGATTCTTTTTACCTAATCTTTATAGTTCTAAATCAATATTAACTTACAAAATCCATTGGCAATACTCCAAATTGTTTTGGAAACACTTGGCAAAATAAGATGGAGAAAGTTTGGATCTTGGAATAATATTTCTCGAAATATATATAAAAACTATGTCTCAATGAATGAAAGAATAGTCCTATTTTTCTATTCTGATACGCGCATCAACTGCTACAACGGCCTTTTCTGTTGCTAAGAGCGGATTTATATCCATTTCTTTGATCTCTGTAGCGAAACGTAGTAAAGTGGACAAACGGACAATAATTTCAGCAAATTTATCTTCGTTGACTCCCTTTTGCCCACGTGTTCCCTGAATGATTTTATAAGCACGCAAAGAATGAATCATTGAATAAGCTTCTTCGTAAGAAAGCGGAGCCAAACCGGAAGATACATCTTTCAGCACCTCCACAAAAATACCTCCCAAACCACAAAGTACCACGTGACCGAACTTCTCTTCATATTTTGCGCCAACAAACAGTTCCGTACCTTTCAGCATCGGCTGTACCATAATTGCTCTTGCATCAAGTATCTGCATCATACGATCGAATTCCAGTGCCAGATGTTGCTCACTTTTAATGTTCAAAACGACACCACCGACATCTGATTTGTGCACAGGACCAACAACCTTGGCAACTACCGGAAATCCGCACCGACGGGCAAAAGCTACTATCTCCTCTTTATTGTCGGAAACAAATTCATCTACCAACGGAATACCGGCAGCGTGCAACAATGCCTGTACATAATTGGGAGCGATATAACCATCCTCCGGAATAGAATCAATAATACGACGAATCCTCGGAACGTCCACTCCGAACAGTTCTATTTCAGGAACTGCCGGTTTAGGAGCATTGACGATACGTGAAAGGGCAGTACCCAAGGTCACTTCGTCTGCAAAATTCACATGCCCTTTTGCCAGGAAGGCGGAAACCTCTGCTCCGGCTGTATTAATGGAAGGAAGAATGGGAAAAATCGGTTTCTTGCAAGTCTGCATCTTTTCGTGAAGCACATCATACATTTCAAACATAGTAACCAATCCCGGAGTTCCGAAGATAGCCATCATGGCGTCTATATTGTCAAGCTTTTCCTCGCAGTAGTCAATGCAAAGGCGCAGATGTTCCGGTGTTCCGGTAGCCAGAATATCAATAGGATTTCCGACGGCAGCACCGGGAAATAGTTGAGCTTTTAGTTCCTCGGCTACTTCTCCCTCCAGCTTAGGCACATTCAGTCCGCCTTTACTCAACGCATCTGTCAGCATCACTCCCGGCCCTCCGGCATGAGTGATAATGGCAAAATTCTTTCCTTTCAATTCGGGTAAAGTAAACACGCAACCCACAGTAGTCAATTCTTCACGAGAGAAGCAACGCACAATGCCTGCTTTACGGAACAAAGCCTCTACTGCCGAATCGGAACTGGCGATTGCTCCTGTATGGGAAGATGCCGCCCGGCTTCCGCTCTCCGAACTTCCGGCTTTGATTGCCGCAATCTTGCACCCTTTTCTAATCAAAGACGAAGCATGAAATAACAGCCTGTCCGGATTCTGAATACTTTCAATATAGAGTAGTTTCAGATGAGAATCCGTTTCGGGATCGAAGTTCTCATCCATAAATTGCAATACATCTTCTACACCGATCTGCTTGGCGTTTCCCACCGACCAGACTGAATTGAACTGCAAACCTTTTGTTACGGCACTTTCGAGAATAAATACCGCCGTAGCACCGGAGCTGGAAATCAAGTCCACCCCTTTGGGGTTTAAGTTAGGAATCGGCTGGCTGAATACACTATGATGCCATGTATTCATCAATCCAATGCAATTAGGACCAATCAGTGAAGCGCCGTATTTATTAACTGTTTCCAAAATACATTCTTCCAACAGCGCCCCTTCGTGGGTTTCTTCACCAAAACCAGCCGAGAGTATGATAAATGCCCTGGTTTGTTTCTTGCTAGCCAATGTTTCCACCATATCAGGACACATCAAGGCAGGCACAGCCAACACCGCCAGATCTGTGTCCGGCAGATCGTTCACATCCGCAAAGGCAGGAACTCCCTGCACTTCCTTTTCCTTCGGATTCACCGCCCGAAGTTCTCCCCGATAACCTCCGTTTATCAAATTCTTTAATATTGCGCCACCCGGCTTATGCACATTATTCGATGCCCCTACTACGACAATACTTTCAGGACGAAGCAACTGGGTTGTTATCATATCATGCTTTGGTTTTCGTTTAACTTAGGTACAAATATATTCTTTCTTACGAGAAAAAAGAAAGAAAAAGGGGAGAAATATAGATGGAAATAGATGATAAAAGAGGAAATGAGCAAGAAATTATATAGATTATACTGACTTATTGAAATGCAAAGCTATAATCTTACCATGTAATTCTTATCATTAGAACAGAATATTACTTTATGCAGAAAAAATGGACATAAAACTCATACAGAATCAAAAATATACAAGATGAGTCCGGAGTATATTGGAAAACTTGAAGGATAAGCAAGTCGCATAATCCACATTCACACAAAACAGACTTTAAATCATTCAATTCAACATCAAAAAGGCAAAATTCCTAATTTCAGGAGCAGATTATTGCAAATATAAGTTCAAATAGAAACAACTCACATGTTACCTATTCGACAGCAACCAGCACAAAACAAGTATTCTAAATACCCTTTTGTCCTTTCGTTTAAAAGCAAGGAAGCACTTCTCACTGACCAATAAACCGTTTCTTTAAAAGGAACGAAGTCTTCCTTTAAAAGCAATGATCCATGATTCTATCAACAATCATGAATATTCACTCATTTGTATTCAAGAAAGATGACTTATTCCGCATATTCATACAGTATTTTATACGTCACTTCTTTTATTAGAATACAGTTTAGATACTCCTAATCTGTTTCAATCTTAAAAATAGAACATAATAGAAAATATAAAAATACCCCGATACAAATTGGCTATTTTCTAGCCAACTTATATCAGGGTAAAACACTTTCTTTTTACCTGTTTTTTATTACGAAACGTTCCTGTTTCATTCTGTGACCACTTTTCAATGAAATAATCTGTGTTAATCCGTGTAATCTGTGGTGAAAAGTCACTATCTTTGCACATTGCAAAGTTGAAAACAACAAAAATCACACTATATAATGGAAAAGAAATTCAAGAGAACCACCGTCACATCGGCACTTCCGTATGCGAACGGTCCTGTCCATATCGGTCACCTGGCTGGTGTATACGTACCGGCAGATATTTATGTGCGTTATCTGCGTCTGAAAAAAGAAGATGTATTATTCATCGGAGGTTCGGACGAACACGGGGTACCTATCACGATTCGTGCCAAGAAAGAAGGAATTACTCCGCAGGATGTAGTAGACCGTTATCATTCGCTGATAAAAAAATCATTTGAAGAATTCGGTATCTCATTCGACGTGTATAGCCGCACCACTTCACCGACGCATCACCAATTGGCTTCGGATTTCTTCAAAACATTGTACGATAAAGGCGAATTCATCGAGAAAACGTCTGAACAATACTACGACGAGGAAGCAAAAACATTCCTTGCCGACCGTTATATCACTGGAGAATGTCCCCACTGCCATTCCGAAGGTGCTTACGGCGACCAATGCGAAAAATGCGGAACCTCACTTTCTCCTACGGATCTTATCAACCCGAAAAGTGCTATCAGCGGCAGCAAACCGGTAATGAAAGAAACCAAACACTGGTATCTTCCTCTCGACAAGCACGAAGGATGGCTGCGCAAATGGATTCTGGAAGATCATAAAGAATGGCGTCCCAACGTATACGGCCAGTGCAAAAGCTGGCTCGACATGGGACTGCAACCACGTGCCGTGAGCCGTGACCTCGACTGGGGTATCCCTGTTCCCGTAGAAGGAGCAGAAGGAAAAGTGCTTTATGTATGGTTTGACGCACCTATCGGCTACATATCCAACACCAAAGAACTTCTCCCCGACAGCTGGGAAACATGGTGGAAAGATCCTGAAACCCGCCTGATCCATTTCATCGGGAAAGACAACATCGTGTTCCACTGCATCGTATTCCCCGCCATGCTGAAAGCAGAAGGCAGCTATATCCTGCCGGACAACGTGCCGAGCAACGAATTCCTCAACCTCGAAGGAGACAAAATCTCCACTTCCCGCAACTGGGCTGTATGGTTGCACGAATACCTGGCGGACTTCCCCGGCAAACAGGACGTACTCCGCTACGTACTGACCGCCAACGCACCGGAAACGAAAGACAACGACTTCACCTGGAAAGACTTCCAGGCACGCAATAACAACGAACTGGTAGCCGTATACGGTAACTTCGTGAACCGTGCAATGGTATTGACTCAAAAATACTTCGACGGGCGCGTACCTGCACAAGGCGAATTGACCGACTACGACAAGGAAACGCTGAAAGAATTTGCAGACGTAAAAGCAGAAGTGGAAAAACTGCTCGACGTATTCAAATTCCGCGACGCACAGAAAGAAGCCATGAACCTGGCACGTATCGGCAACAAATACCTGGCCGACACCGAACCGTGGAAACTGGCAAAAACAGATATGGAGCGTGTAGGTACCATCCTCAACATCTCCCTGCAACTGGTTGCCAACCTTGCCATCGCTTTCGATCCGTTCCTGCCGTTCAGCTCGGAAAAACTCCGCAAAATGCTGAACATGAATACTTTCGAATGGTCTGAACTGGGACGCGACAACCTTCTGCCTGTAGGTCACCAATTGAACAAACCGGAATTATTGTTCGAAAAGATTGAGGACGCTACTATCGAAGCACAAGTACAAAAATTGCTCGATACAAAGAAAGCAAACGAAGAAGCCAACTACAAGGCTAATCCTATCCGCCCGAACATCGAATTCGACGACTTCACGAAACTGGATATCCGTGTAGGTACCATTCTTGAATGTCAGAAAGTGCCGAAAGCGGATAAATTGCTTCAATTCAAAATCGACGACGGACTGGAAACACGTACCATCGTATCGGGTATTGCCAAGCATTATCAACCGGAAGAACTGGTAGGCAAACAGGTTTGCTTCATCGCCAACCTTGCTCCGCGCAAACTGAAAGGCATCGTCAGCGAAGGCATGATTCTAAGTGCCGAAAACAACGACGGCAGTCTGGCAGTTATCATGCCGGGACGTGAGGTGAAGCCGGGTAGCGAAGTAAAATAATAAAACTTAAATAGGGAATACATGAAAAGCTATCATTGCGCATAGCCTTTTCATGTATTCTTTGCAAATAACATGAGCGAGAATCAGTCACTAAAAGAAAAGACAGCCAAAGGACTATTTTGGGGAGGATTCAGCAACGGCATACAGCAGTTGTTAAACCTGCTTTTCGGAATATTCCTCGCACGGTTGCTCACTCCGGCAGACTATGGAATGGTGGGAATGTTGGCTATCTTCTCCCTCATTGCCAGTTCGATACAGGAGAGCGGTTTCACAGCCGCCCTTGTCAACAAGAAGGAAGTGACACATAACGATTACAATGCTGTCTTCTGGTTCAATGCGGCTATCAGCCTGTCCTTGTATCTGCTGTTATTCCTGTGCGCACCGCTCATTGCCGATTTTTACCATACTCCCGAACTGACACCACTGGCACGTTATTCCTTCATCGGATTCTTCATAGCCAGCCTGGGAATATCCCACAGTGCCTATCTTCTGCGAAACCTGATGGTGAAACAGCGGGCCCTGTCTTCCGTTATCGGGCTTACCGTATCCGGAATCACCGGAGTCACTCTTGCCTACTTCGGTTTCTCTTATTGGGGTATTGCCACGCAAAGCATCGTTTATGTAGCCGTCAACACAGCCTGTTACTGGCATTTCACCCGTTGGCGACCGAGCTTGCAATTCAATTTCACCCCGATTAAGGAAATGTTCGGATTCAGCGGAAAGCTATTGGTAACCAATGTATTCAATCACATCAACAACAACCTGTTCTCTGTGATACTGGGTAAGTTCTACACCGAAAAGGAAGTAGGATATTACAACCAGGCCAATAAATGGTGCGGCATGGGACAGCTCTTTATATCCGGCATGATAAACGGAGTGGCGCAACCGGTACTCACCAAAGTGTCGGACGACCTTGAACGGCAAAAACGGGTATTCCGCAAAATGCTGCGTTTCACCGCTTTCGTCTCGTTTCCCGCCATGCTCGGACTGGGAATCGTATCAGAAGAACTGATTACCATCACCATCACCGACAAGTGGTATTCCAGCATACCCATCATGCAGATTCTGTGTATCAGCGGAGCCTTCACTCCCATTGCATACCTCTATCAGCAACTCATCATCAGCAAAGGAAAATCCCGCATCTATATGTGGAACACCATAGCGCTCGGCATTATTCTACTGTCAGGCGTTCTGTTAGTCCATTCACACGGGATCTATGCCATGCTCGCCGTCTATGTATCCACCAATATACTGTGGCTACTGACGTGGCACTACTTCGTATGGCAAGAAATCGGACTAAAGCTACGCCATGCACTGATAGACATACTTCCATACGCTGTCATTGCCACCACCGTCATGGTAATCACCTATTACTCCACCCGTTCCATCGAGAATATTTATCTCCGCCTGGCAAGCAAGATAGTGCTCGCAGCAGCACTCTACGTAGCCGCCATGTGGGGCAGCCGTTCGGTCACCTTTAAAGAAAGCATCCAGTATTTCATCAAAAAGAAGCCACATGAACCCTAATGATCTTGCCACTAAATACCGCCTTCTGAACAGTTCTTTCAAAAAGACGATGATCTATCACATAGGTATAGACGCCGGATTCTTTACCGAATACACCTATATGCTCCATGCAATGCTCTATTGCCTGCAACACAAAATACAGTTCAAGCTTTACTCCGACGACGCCAACTTCGGATGGGAAAAGGGCTGGGAAGACTGTTTCGCACCTTTCTGCGAGCAAGTGCACGAACCGTTTCACCACACCTACAACACCCATCGCCTGCCTTCATGGCAAGCATTGATGCAAGACAAAAAACTATCTAAAACGAAGTTACTGAAATGGAAACTGAAAGTAACCTGCAAGAACATCATCGGAAAAGCCCTTGCTTTCTTCACGTATGGTAAACCGATCCGACTCAACTTCCAAGTGACGTTCAACCCCAACCAGCATTTCCATATCCCCGAACTGGGAATAGACGGTGACTACCTCCACACCTTCCAAAAGCTGACGGAAATCACCTGGAAACTCAACGACACCACCGCACAGGAATGTCGCCAATTTGCCACCACCCTGCAACTTCCGCCTCAATACGCAGGATGCCAGATACGCGGAGGAGACAAGATAACCGAAACCAACCTGCTGCCACCGGAACACTACATACGCCTCATCAAAGAAAAAACAGCCATCCGCGACGTCTTTGTACTGACCGACGACTACCGTCTCTTCGAGCAAGTGCAAACCCTTGCCCCGGACATACACTGGTACACCCTTTGCAGCCCCAACGAGCAAGGATACGTCAACAGTGCCTTCACGCAGACCGCCAAAGAGCTGAAACAGAAACAAATGGCACGTTTCCTCTGTTCGATACAGCTATTGATGGATGCTTCCGTCTTTATAGGAAGTATCACCACCGGTCCCAGCCTGTTCCTGTTGAAGAAGTTCTATCCGGAGATCAATCCGGCAGACTGTCTGCTCAAGGACTTTCCGCAAGCATCCGTTCTCCCCATTCCGGGACGCGGGCGAGTGGCCACCGAATTTATGCAAGGAAACTTAAAGTTATAGTAACTTAGCAATATAATTACTACATTTGCAATACAACGTGCATTAACCATTTCCGATGAACAAGAAATATACAGCCGAAGAGCTTGATTTATTACATACCGAACTCTACGACATATTGGGAGAAACCATCCGGGTGTGTCAGAAGCACAACATTCCCTATTTTGTGATTGGCGGCACGGCAATCGGTGCACTCTACGACCAGGCGATTCTCCCCTGGGATGATGATATTGACATAGGCATGACGCGGGAGAACTACAACAAATTTCTGAAAGTAGCTCCCGGGGAACTGGGTCCTTCCTACTTCCTTTCATGGATAGAGACAGACCCTCATACCCCGTATTATTTTGCCAAAGTCAAGAAAAACGACACCCTTTTTGTAGAAGAAATGTTCAAGAATGTCCCGATGCATCCGGGCATTTTTGTCGATATATTCCCATTCGACAAGATTCCCGACAACAAGCTGCTGCGAAGAATACAATCCGAAGCACTCGGCTTCCTCAAATGCTGCCTGATGGGAAAAGAGATATGGATGTGGAAACACTTCGGTACATGTGAAATAGAGAACCCCACGAACCGGGGAGCCTTCTCCTGTTTCCTGAACAGGGTAGTCGACCTACTTTTCTCTAAAAAAGCAATCTACCGCATGCTGGTGTCAGTTCAAAGCTGTTTCAACTCACGAAACACCCGTTACTATAACAACGTAATGGCCACTGCCGACCACGTAACCGTAGAAAGCATCCGCCACCTGCAACCCGTGAAATTCGGCCCTCTCACAGTGACCGCCCCCGACGACCTGGAAGGATTTTTGCGTTACAACTATCCAACCCTGCATCGATTTACAGAAGAAGAGCAGGAAAAAGTGAACAACCACTATCCTGCCGCCCTGTCATTCAGTACAACCCCAAAACAAGAACTATGAATATGAAATCCGCTTTAGTAGACGTCCCGGTACTTATCCTGTTCTTCAACCGCCCGCAACAGTTGTCGCAAGTGTTCGAGCAAGTGAAGAAAGCGCGTCCGTCCCGCCTCTTCCTCTATCAGGACGGAGCACGAAACGAACGTGACCTGCCCGGAATAAAAGCCTGCCGTGAAATCGTATCACAGATAGACTGGGA
This sequence comes from Bacteroides sp. D1, assembly GCF_000157095.2. Lineage (NCBI taxonomy): Bacteria > Pseudomonadati > Bacteroidota > Bacteroidia > Bacteroidales > Bacteroidaceae > Bacteroides > Bacteroides sp. D1. Next base: position 421,075 of record NZ_JH114343.1, on the reverse strand, counting down.
ATGTGAAGTAGAACGGCTTTATCAGGAAAAGAATTTCGGCTGCGACCCTTCGGAGTACATTTCGCAGAAATGGGCCTTTTCGAAAGTCGACAAGTGCATCGTATTGGAAGACGACGATGTGCCCGCCGTCTCCTTTTTCCAATTCTGCAAGGAGATGCTGGATAAATACGAATATGACACCCGCATCAGCATGATTGCCGGATTTAACCCCGAAGAAATCACCCAAGATATGCCCTACGACTATTTCTTTACCACCACCTTCTCTATCTGGGGATGGGCAAGCTGGAAACGGGTAGTCGACCAATGGGATGAGTTCTACAACTTCCTGGACGACTCCTTCAATATGCAACAACTGGAACAGCTTATCAAGGAACGCAAATTCCGGAGCGACTTTATCTATATGTGCCAGCGTCACCGGGAACAGCAGAAAGCCTTTTATGAAACGATCTTCCACGCCTCCATACTGTTCAACTCCGGGCTAAGCATCGTGCCTACCCGCAACATGATTAATAACTTGGGAGCAACGGCAGATTCCACCCATTTCGCCGGCTCGATTCATACCCTGCCCAAAGGTTACCGCCGCATCTTCACGATGAAGCGCTATGAGGTGGATTTTCCACTGAAACATCCCCGCTACGTCATCGAAAACGTTGCCTACAAAGAGAGCGTTTACCGCATCATGGGCTGGGATCATCCGTGGATCAAGATCGGACGTTCGTTCGAAGAACTGTTCCTCAACCTGAAATACGGCAATTTCTCCATCATTACGAAAGCTGTCAAAAACCGAATCAACAAATGGCTGAAAAGAAACAAGCACCACTAAATAAGTTGCTTACTATTTATTTTTACCATACCCGCCTCACACGGGAAAGCTACGAGGAATGGAAAGAATATAAATTCCCCGGACACATCTTATACGGACTTCCTTTACTGGAGAATTACGGAATACACTCCGTGATGCACAAATGCAAATATTTCTCCGGCCGTCTGAAACTCATGCTTTACGCCACCAAAGAGATTCTCTTCTGCAAGGAGAAATACGACGTCCTCTACGCCACCTCTTTCCGGGGTATAGAGCCCGTCATCTTCCTCCGTGCACTGGGACTGTACCGCAAGCCCATCGTGATCTGGCATCATACGGCTGTCGTCACCAATCCCAAACCGTGGCGCGAACAAATCTCCCGCCTTTTCTACAAAGGTATAGACCAAATGTTCCTGTTCAGTCGGAAACTGATTCAGGACTCGCAGAAAACCCGGAAAGCACCGTCCCACAAACTGAAACTCATCCATTGGGGACCGGATCTTCCTTTCTACGACCACCTGCTTGCAGAAATGCCCGACCGGAAGCCCGAAGGATTTATCTCCACCGGCAAAGAAAACCGGGACGTAGACACCTTGCTCCAGGCATTTGCCGCAACGAACGAGAAACTGGATTTGTACATTGCCGTCTCATGCGGTAACATCAACTATAAAAAGATCATCGACCCGTATGCATTGCCCGACTCCATTCGCATCCATTATACCGACGGAGTGATTCCCTACGAACTGGGGAAACTGGTGGCACGCAAAAGCTGTATCGTGATCTGCTGCCTGGACTTCCCCTATACCGTAGGACTGACCACGCTCGTGGAAGCATTCGCCCTCGGCATCCCCGTCATCTGTTCGCGCAACCCCAACTTCGAAATAGACATCGACAAGGAAGAAATCGGCATTACCGTAGAATATAACGACGTACAAGGCTGGATAGACGCTATCCGCTACATCGCCGACCACCCCGAAGAGGCACGGCGCATGGGAGAGAATGCCCGCAAACTGGCGGAAGAACGTTTCAACCTCGAAATCTTTTCACGCGAAATAGCAGAAAGCTTGCTGGAAATATCAAACATTTCCTCTAAAAACCGTACATTTGCATAAACTTTTGCCCATGAGAGTCCTGATTATAAATACATCTGAACGAATAGGAGGAGCAGCCATCGCAGCAAGCCGGTTGATGGAGTCACTGAAAAACAACGGCATCAAAGCCAAAATGCTGGTACGTGACAAACAGACCGACCAAATCAGTGTTGTCCGCTTAAAAAGTAACTGGTTGCAAGTGTGGAAGTTCATGTGGGAACGGATTGTGATCTGGAGTGCCAACCGTTTCCGGCGTTACCATTTGTTTGACGTAGACATCGCCAACACAGGTACAGACATCACCTCACTCCCGGAATTCCGCCAGGCCGACGTGATCCATCTGCATTGGATCAACCAGGGAATGCTCTCACTGAACGATATACGAAAGATACTGACCTCCGGCAAACCCGTAGTCTGGACCATGCACGATATGTGGCCATGCACCGGCATCTGCCATTACGCACGGGAGTGCAACAACTATCAGCAGGAATGTCACGACTGTCCGTACATCTACAAAGGCGGGGGACGAAAGGATTTATCCTATCGCACGTTCCGCAAAAAACAAAAGTTATACAGCTACGCTCCCATTCATTTCGTCACGTGCAGCCATTGGCTGAAGGAACAAGCCCAGACCAGTGCATTATTTGAAGGGAAAAGCGTGACCAATATTCCGAACGCTATTAATACCAACTTGTTCAAACCCATGAACAAGAAGGAAGCGCGTGCCAAATTCATGTTGCCGGAAGGTAAGAAACTAGTTTTGTTCGGCTCATTAAAGATCACCGATAAACGAAAAGGGGTCGACTATCTGATTGGGGCATGCAAACTGTTAGCAGAAAAGCATCCGGAATGGAAAGACTCACTGGGTGTAGTCGTATTCGGCAACCAGTCGCAGCAGTTACAGGAACAACTTCCTTTCCATGTATACCCGCTCCCTTATATCAAAAATGAGCATGAAGTAGTGAATATCTACAATGCCGTAGACCTCTTCGCCATCCCGTCTCTGGAAGAGAATCTTCCCAATATGATTATGGAAGCAATGGCCTGTGGAGTGCCTTGTGTCGGTTTTAATGTGGGAGGTATCCCCGAAATGATCGATCATCTGCACAACGGCTACGTGGCACAATACAAATCCTCGGAAGATTTTGCCAACGGCATACATTGGATATTGACGGAACCGGAATACAACGAACTCTCTGCACAGGCCTGCCGCAAGGTTCTGGGTAATTATTCGGAGAGTATCGTTGCAAAGAAATATACAGATGTCTACAATAAAATAACGGGGAAATATGCATAGTGTCCATCCTACTCCCAAGTTCTCTATCATTACGGTGACATACAATGCTGAAAAGGTATTGGAAGACACGATTCAAAGTGTAATTTCACAAACCTATCATCATATAGAATATATTATCGTGGATGGAGCTTCCAAGGATGGAACCCTCTCTATTATCAACCGCTACCGGTCACGCATACACACCGTCGTCAGCGAACCCGACAAAGGACTGTATGACGCTATGAATAAGGGCATCGCCCTTGCCAGCGGTGATTATCTCTGTTTCCTGAACGCGGGCGACTGTTTTCACGAGGACGACACACTACAACAAATGGTGCATACCATCAACGGCAGCGAACTGCCCGATGTGCTTTACGGAGAAACCGCTATCGTAGACCAGGACAGGCATTTCCTGCGGATGCGCAGATTGTCCGCTCCCGAAACGCTTACCTGGAAAAGTTTCAAACAGGGTATGTTAGTCTGCCATCAGGCATTCTTTCCCCGTCATACGCTGGTAGAGCCCTACAACTTGAAATATCGTTTTTCTGCCGATTTCGACTGGTGCATCCGTATTATGAAGAAAGCGCGCACCTTACACAATACCCATCTGACGATTATCGATTATCTGGATGAAGGAATGACTACCCGCAATCAGAAAGCCTCCCTGAAAGAGAGATTTCGCATCATGGCAAAGCACTACGGGTTGATTGGCACCGTAGCACATCATATATGGTTTGTGATCCGTGCGGTGATTCACCGGTAAAGCTGGTTCTCTTTAAAATGTTGCAGGCAACGCAAGCAACTGGTACATCAGCGTACGTGCCATACGTATCTGCCCCTTTGTACTAGGATGTAAACGGTCATATCCTGCGTCGTAGAAGTAAATCAGTTGCTCTTCCACCATCGGGTTCAGCCCGGTTACCGCATTAAAATCAATTACGGGCACTCCCCACACATTACCGGCTTCCTTGACGGCCTGCACGTAGGCATCCACATATTCACCACAACTATTCTGATAGTTTTCATCCGGTTGCACGTTCTTCTCTCCAAAATCCGCCAGTGAGCGGTGCAACGGGGTTAATAGTACAATCTGCTTATCCGGAAACAGTTGTTTCAGCCTGTGGATTCCGATGTTGATACGTCCTTTATACGTGTTTCCATCCATTATAGGCGTACGTTTCTTGCGGGTTTCCAGCTTTTTGACCTGTCCGCGGGCTGCCATCACCTGTTCTTCTGTTTCCGTAAACCACTCTCCGATAGGCACACCGTCATTAAAATCATTCGTACCCATCAGAATCAAGATAGCATCCACTTCTCCACCGTGTTCCTGCTTTAGTTTCTCGGCCTGACGGGGCACATCATTCCATTGTCTGCCGCTGATACCATATACATAAGGAGTAATCCCCAGCCATTCCTGCAGGAAATCCCAGTATTTCTTTATTTTGTCACCATAGCAGTTGGGATCTGTAATAGAGTCTCCTAAATATCCCACTCTTTTTCCTTGCCACGGATGCCGGACAGCTCCATTATTCGTTTCAGCAGAGTTTGCAACTTTAGATGTTTGATTCTGTCCGCACAGAAAAGAGGAACAGAAAAACAGAATGGTACATGCGAGTAATAATTTGCTTTTCATCGGTATTATACATTAAATGAGAGATTTGTATCTAATATCCTGCAAATGTAATTCAAAAATAGGTAGTTTCAATCAATTTGGGCAGTCAATCTCATCCATACAACCGGACAGACAAACGGGTCTCTATTTGACGATTCTTGCTAAAATGCAGGTTTACAGTATTTTTTCATCAAAGTTATCATTGAGTTTTACACCTAAAATCCTATCTTTGTCACAAACTAAAAGAAAAATTGGATGTTTAACTCATTTTCATTCCATAAGGATTCCGTTCTGTAAATAATCTGTAAGCCTTCCTCTCATTACAGATTATCCCTTATGTTTTCTGACATATTCTTGTCAGAGTTATTTTCTATATCTAAATTTTAAACTATTTGTATGGTCAAATGGTCACAAGCATCGTCACATGCCTTCATTTACCGTACTGCTAAAACATTAAAAAACAATGAGTAACGAATTAAAAACAATCCACGAATTCGATTTTACACTGATATGTAATTACTTCAAAGGACTAAAACGTCAAGGTCCGGGAAGCCCTGAAGTCACACAAAAAGCCTTAAGTTTCACCAACGAACTGTCTGACAATGCCAGAATAGCCGATATTGGCTGTGGCACAGGCGGGCAGACAATGGCATTAGCCAACTATACGAAAGGGCAAATTACAGGTATCGACCTTTTCCCCGACTTTATCGAGCTATTCAACAAAAATGCAATAGAAGCCCATTGTGAAGACAGAGTAAAGGGTATCGTCGGTTCCATGGACGCTCTGCCATTTCAAGAGGAAGAACTCGATCTGATCTGGTCCGAAGGCGCTATCTATAACATAGGATTCGAACGCGGCATGAACGAATGGAACAAATTCCTGAAAAAGAACGGATTTATCGCTGTAACGGAAGCCTCCTGGTTCACCCCGGAACGTCCCTCCGAAATAGAAGACTTCTGGATGGCCAATTACCCGGAAATCGATACGATTCCAAGAAAGATAATGCAAATGGAAAAAGCAGGATATATCCCGACAGCCCATTTCATTTTACCGGAAAATTGCTGGCTTGAGCATTTTTACGCTCCCCAGTTCCCTGTTCAGGAAGCTTTTTTGAAGGAATATGCAGGAAATGACGCAGCCGCAGACCTCATCACCGGGCAACGGTATGAAGAGAGCCTATATAATAAGTATAAAGAATACTACGGCTACGTATTCTATATAGGACAAAAAAAAGATTGATTATCTGCCGGAGAAGTTAGCAAGATAGGACAACTCTCCGGCATTTATTATCCTTTACTTTGCAGAAAACATGGAGACGAAAGATATCAATAAACAGGAATATCAGTTACGGATCAATAAAGTGACCGACTATATTCACAATCACATAGACCAGCCGTTATCATTACAGAAAATGGCAGGTATCGCCTGCTTTTCTCCTTTCCACTTCCATCGCGTATTTACAATCCTGACGGGCGAAACGCCTACGGATTATATCAAACGCACCCGGATTGAAAAAGCAGCCCTATTATTAAAACGAAACAAGGAACTTTCCGCCACCGAAATCGCCCGTCTTTGCGGCTTTAGCAGCCTTTCACTTTTAAGTCGCAATTTCAGGTTGCATTTCAGTATGACGATCCGGGAGTTCCGTTCATTAAAATAAAACCCTAAAGAATATGGAAAAAGAAAATAAGATTCTGATTTTTCGAACTTCTATCACCCAAAGGCGTGACATCAAGCGCATAGGAGAGCTTTTGGCAGAGTTCCCCCAAATAGACAAATGGAATGTGGACTTTGAGGACTGGGAGAAAATATTAAGAATCGAGTGCAGGGATATCTCTGCACTCGAAATATCGGAAGTACTCCGGAACAATCATATTTTTGCCACCGAACTGGAATAAAACCGGGAAAAGAAAACCTCTCAAACTCCCAACAACTGTTTCAATTCAGCCACTCCTTCAGAAGCTCCCTTCTGAATTACATGTATCGAACGGGAAGTATGCGTATCTACCGGTTTCGGATCAATCAGATACACCTCTGCTCCTCTCGGTACATAATGAAGCAGCCCCGCCGCAGGATATACGTTAAGCGACGTACCGATAATGACGAAAATATCCGCTTTCTCCACATATTGGATGGCGGTTTCAATTTCCGGCACAGCTTCTCCAAACCATACGATAAAAGGTCGCAATTGAGTGCCGTCGCCGGCCTTGTCTCCCATCTTCACTTCATATTCTTCCGGTTTCAGTTCTTTTATGTAGTGGGGATTATGAGGATCTCTGCTGGAACACACTTTCGTCAGTTCGCCATGCAGATGAATGATGTGGCTACTCCCGGCACGTTCGTGCAAGTTATCAATATTCTGTGTCACCACCGTCACATGGAAGCTTTTCTCCAGTTCCGCCAACAGTTCATGCCCACGGTTCGGTTTCACCTCCAACAACTGTTTCCGACGCTCATTATAGAAATTAATCACTAAAGCCGGGTCACGCTGATAACCTTCAGGAGTGGCCACCTGCTCCACAGGATACCTATCCCACAAACCGCCTGCATCGCGAAATGTACTAATCCCACTCTCGGCACTCATACCCGCACCCGTCAAAACTACCAGATTCTTCATTACTATTCCTCCTTCTTTTTTAATAGCCACACAAATGTAATCAGAATCATCGAATAAAAGAACACTTTCTCACGCTTAATATAATCCTATTTATGCAGAACTTTAAGATGAAAGATGCAGATAGTTAGCATCATTTATGGCAACAACTATTCGTCTGACTACTGTTATTCTTTCGTCTGACAGTTGTCAGACGAAAAAACAACAATTGTCAGACGCAAGTTCAACAGCTGTCAGACGATTAATTGCCTGCATAAACAAATCTAAAATATAAGAATAAGCCGATTAAATCCTACGAACAAAAAAACTAATTCTTTAAAGAAAAGCGATTATCTTTCACAGATATAAGAATTTTTAAATAGCAAATGCTAAATCATTCAAATAAAACACGTACTTTTGCGATTCATAAATTTGCAATTGATTGAAAGCTAAAACCATGAAGGTGATACATTTCAATCGCCAACAAAAAACATTATATGGATAAATTCAGTTACTCTATTGGCCTCGGAATTGGTCAAAACTTATCAAGCATGGGAATCGGAAACCTTGCGGTAGATGATTTCGCACAAGCAATCAAAGACGTATTGGAAGGCAATCAGACGGCTATCAGCCACAATGAAGCCCGCGAAATAGTAAACAAGTATTTCGAAGAACTGGAAACTAAAATGGGTGCCGTTGCTATCGAGCAAGGACAAGCTTTCCTCGAAGAAAACAAAAAAGGACCGGGCGTAGTTGTTCTTCCCAGCGGACTACAATATGAAATCATCAAAGAAGGTACAGGCAAAAAGCCGAAAGCTACCGACCAGGTAAGATGCCACTATGAAGGAACATTGATTGACGGTACACTGTTCGACAGCTCTATCCAACGCGGAGAACCGGCTGTATTCGGTGTCAACCAAGTAATCCCGGGATGGGTGGAAGCTTTGCAACTGATGCCGGAAGGTTCTAAATGGAAACTGTATATTCCGTCAGAACTTGGTTATGGCGCAAGAGGTGCCGGAGAAATGATCCCTCCTCATAGCACACTCATTTTTGAAGTAGAATTACTCGAAGTATTATAAATAAAAAATTTCAAAGCAAAATGAAAAAAGTTAGTATTTTTATGGCAATCGCCGCTGCTGCAAGCCTTGCTTCTTGTACAGCTCAAGCTCCTAAAGCAAATCTGAAATCAGACATCGACTCACTGTCTTATTCTATCGGTATGGCGCAGACTCAAGGTCTGAAAGGCTATCTGACAGGTCGTCTGGACGTTGATACTGCTTATATGGCAGACTTCATCAAAGGTTTGAATGAAGGTGCAAACAAGACTAGCAAAAAAGACATCGCTTACATGGCAGGTCTGCAAATCGGTCAGCAAATCAGCAACCAGATGATGAAAGGTATCAACCAGGAATTGTTTGGCACTGACTCTACTAAAACCATCAGCAAAGAAAACTTCATGGCAGGTTTCATCGCAGGTACTTTAGAAAAAGGTGGCGTAATGACTATGGAAGCAGCTCAAGAATATACTCGTACAGCTATGGAAACTATCAAAGCAAAAGCTTTGGCAGAAAAATATGCTGACTACAAAGCTGAAAACGAAAAATTCCTCGCTGAAAACAAGACTAAAGACGGCGTAAAAACAACTGCAAGCGGTCTGCAATACAAAGTAATCACTGAAGGCAAAGGTGAAATTCCTGCTGACACTTGCAAAGTGAAAGTGAACTACAAAGGTACTTTGATCGACGGAACAGAATTCGACAGCTCTTACAAACGTAACGAACCGTCTACTTTCCGTGCTAACCAAGTAATCAAAGGTTGGACAGAAGCATTGACTATGATGCCTGTAGGTTCTAAATGGGAACTTTATATCCCGCAAGAACTTGCTTACGGTGCAAGAGAATCTGGCAACCAAATCAAACCGTTCTCTACTTTGATTTTCGAAGTTGAACTGTTGAGCATCGAAAAAGATAAGAAATAAGAAAGTTCTTTTCTAAATAGAAAAAGGAAAGAGGCGCAAAACGTTTGTGCCTCTTTTTTTTGCTTTTTCCTATTTTTTTTCTCCGAAAAGAAGAATAATTAAAATAAATCTCTATATTTGCTTACTATTTGATAACAACAGGAAATTACAATTTATTATTATGGAAAGAATAGACAACCTCGACAGGCAGATCCTAGAGATTATCTCCCAGAATGCCCGCATCCCTTTTAAAGACGTAGCAGCCGAATGTGGAGTGTCACGCGCAGCTATCCATCAGCGTGTGCAAAGACTGATTGACCTAGGTGTCATTGTAGGCTCTGGTTACCATGTGAACCCGAAATCATTGGGATACAGAACTTGTACCTACGTGGGTATCAAACTGGAAAAAGGCTCCATGTACAAATCTGTCGTAGCGGAACTACAAAAGATTCCCGAAATTGTGGAATGTCATTTCACTACAGGTCCGTACACAATGCTGACAAAACTTTATGCATGCGACAACGAACATCTGATGGATTTGCTGAATAACAAAATGCAAGAAATACCGGGTGTAGTAGCTACCGAGACTCTGATTTCTCTGGAACAGAGTATCAAGAAAGAGATTCCCATCCGCGTTGAAAAATAATTGTGATGGAGTTTCTAAATGAATATCACCTTGCAGGGTTATTCATCGGAATCTGTACCTTTTTGATTATCGGCCTTTTTCACCCCGTCGTGGTAAAGGCCGAATATTACTGGGGCACAAAATGCTGGTGGATATTCCTGGTACTCGGCATTGCCGGTGTGATTGCCTCCTTAAGTATCGATAATGTGATCTTATCTTCTTTATTAGGCGTGTTTGCGTTTTCTTCCTTCTGGACGATCAAAGAGGTTTTCGAACAGGAAGAACGGGTACAAAAAGGATGGTTCCCCAAGAACCCGAAGCGCAAATATAAGTTCTAAAAATAAAGTATCGTAGTTTTTTATCAAAAGGATTTGCATAATTCGAGGGAAAATACTACTTTTGTCACCGCATCCAGTTAATGGATACATCGGGCTTTTAGCTCAGTTGGTTAGAGCAACAGACTCATAATCTGGAGGTCCTTGGTTCAAGCCCAAGATGGCCCACGAAAAACTCCTGTAAATGAAATACTTACAGGAGTTTTTCTTTTATACGGTCAGAATAATGAGATTTACAAAATTAGGAACAGTGCTCCATATTGAAATAAGAATATCAATACTAAATGATTCCAAAGTGCTTCAAAGCCTTACACAAACCGTCATTCTCAACGGTATCAGTAACAAAATCGGCTGACGCCTTGACAGTCTCCGATGCATTTCCCATAGCTACTCCGATTCCGGCAGCTTTCAGCATAGGAATATCATTACCGCCATCACCGCAAGCCATTATTTCCGCCATCTCAATTCCATAATAATCGGCAAAAGCTGAAAGTCCGGTTGCCTTACTGATTCCTGCAAGGTTCACATCAGCAAATAAGGGATGCCAGCGTGATAAGGAAAGGTTAGGCAGAAGCGGCATTACTTGCTGTTCCATTTCATCATCGATATAAAAACAAAGCTGGCAACACTCTTTTCTGTCAAATAGTTCTTCAATGTCTACAACGGCGGGGATGGGATGTTCCACGATTTTGGCTATCCGTTCGACAGTCGGAGTCAGCCGATTGACAAACACGCCTTCATCCAGTTCAATAGCAACTGCGAAATCAAAAGCTTTTGTTATTTCCATGGCTTTCTTAAAATCATCCTTTGGAATAAGGTGTCTCCTTATCACAGTGCCATCCAGTAAGACACAGTCAGCTCCATTCAATGCAATAATTCCATCATACGGAACAGCAGCTATTTCATGAAGGTCGCCTGCCGCTCTACCGGTAGCAATGACTATTCGAATCCCACGGTCATGAATCTTCTTAAGAGCTTCAACAGAAGATTGCAATATTTTATGAGTTTCAAAACTCACTAATGTTCCATCTACATCGAGCATGATTGCTTTTATCATAACATCTATATTTTTTATTTACAGTCTATTACCCAGCGACAAAGTTACTGAAAAAATCCCCATAGCAGGTATACCTCCAATACATAAAACAAAAAAGGCAAAAGGAAACGAGATCCTTTTGCCTTATACCTATTGATACCTACTGAAAAATGATAGTTAACGTTTAGCGGAAGTCCTTCAACTCTTCCTGCAATTTCTGACGGGTAAAGAATATGCGGCTTTTTACAGTACCTAACGGAAGATTCAACTTCTCTGCAATCTCACGGTACTTGAATCCTGAAACGTGCATAGCAAACGGAACCCTGTATTCTTTAGGCAGAGCATTGACTACGCGGTGCATTTCCTTTAAATCGTAAGCTCTTTCTGTACTTTCAAAACCTGACTCTTGTGGCAGATTCAGATGATAGAGGTTTTCAGTCTGATCGACAAATGTCTGATCGCGCACTACTTTGCGGTAATTATTAATAAAGATGTTCCGCATTATAGTATACATCCATCCTTTAAAATTTGTGTCGGGGGTATATTTGTCTTCGTTATCCAATGCTTTTAATGAGGTTTCCTGTAACAAATCGTTTGCTTCTTCACGATCGGTTGTCAGTTTGTATGCGAAGCGGAGTAATTCATCCTGTACTCCTATCAGATCTTTCCTGAAGCTTAAACTTTTCATATACGCTATTTTTAAATTGTGAGTATTCGTTGTTATAATTTTGATGTTGCAAGTTTACGGGTTTTCAACAAATGTGGCAGGTGAAGAACAGACATTGTTTAGGGGAAAATCTATCGGTTGATAGAATTTAGGTCATTTTTGATAGTATTCAGGTGGTTTTAATGGCCGGTATAGCAAAAATCCCATTTTGAAGTCACACCTGACTCAAAATGGGATAACACAAACAAAACAAACAATATTAGCGATTTTCACAAACAGCTGTCTTTTTATATTAAAAAATTCATAAGACTTAATTTAGAATATGTCGCTTAAACATTCTTTTTATGGGAACAAAAATATTACTTTCTGGTAAAAAGGAACGCATGATTTAAGAATAGTTATAAAGAATAATTGTTTTATGTATAAAAAATTGTGCCCAACTATAAAGAATTGTATTTCATAACTTAGTACAAAAGAGGCATAAATTAGTCTTTCGGTGATATTCTATAATATCACACATTCCAAAGTGATGTAAATTCTCCAACTTCTTTTTTCACGTAAGAATTAATTTCTATATTTGGGCAATGTACAACCAAATACCAATTTATTATCTATGACTGATACTATTTCTTATCAATATGCAGCTCCTTCCACATTGCAACGGTCGGCCGATCAGGACGAACTGTTTCTTGCCAAATATAGCGAAATAGAAAAGAGAGAAGCCCCCTGTTTCTTTTGGGGAAAGCTGACGCAACCTTATATGACGGCACGCTGCCTCATTGCGTTATCCAATGTTGTGCAGTCCAGTTTCAACCTGACACCGGCACAACTTACAATGCTGAAAGATCCGATTGTAACAGCTGGAAATAACCGTCTGCGCTTTGAAGGATTTTCTAATTGTGCAGGTGTATACGCCAGGGTCGATGTACTTCCTGACGGACACAACGGAGAATTCTTGGAAAACGGGACAACGAATGTAGATTTTAATCCCGGAATGATTTCCGCTTTAGGAGGAATAGGCAGACAAGAAAATGTAGTAATGTCGGTCGGCCCCAAAGAAGTGGGACTCTATAATAAAGGTGAGAAGGTGATAGAGCGAAAAGTGCCTCTTCCCGTAAAATGGATAAAGGGACTGACTACGGTACAGATTTATCAATCCGTTGCCGAAAAGGTCTATTCCTTCAATCGCATACAAACCTTACAACTCTTCCAGACACTACCGAAAAGTAGTGTGAAATGTGACTATTTTTTAGTGATGCGCGGTCAAAAACCGGCCTTTTCACCGGTGAAAAGTATGAATGGCATCTGCATCGGAGGACTCCACCGTTTGCGCTTGCTTGAACCTTTGCTTCCCTTTGCCGATGAACTGAAAGTATTTGCACATCCTACTATGCAATCTACTATCTGGCAACTCTATTTCGGTCCGGTCCGCTTCAGTCTTTCCCTTTCCCGCGAATGTTGGAGAGGATTCTCCGGAGAAGGTGCCGCACTGGAATCTTTGCTCGAAGACGTACCTGAAAGATGGATAGAGGCGATGGATAAATACAGTTACGCCAACCAACAGTTCAACCCTACGCTTTTTGCCATAGAAGAACATATTGACCTGGATAAGGTAGATTCTCTCTCGGCACGATTGGCAGCAATGGGTTTGCTGGGATTCGATTTGGATGAAAACAGTTTCTTCTACCGCCGCCTGCCTTTCAAAACCGAACGTATTTTGAGCCTCAACCCGCGAATGATAGCTGCAGAAAAGTTGCTGGAAGAAGACAAAGTAGAAATCATTGCGAATGATGGCAACCGGACGGAAGCCCGTGTTGCAGGAAGCGGAGGAGTGAGGCATACCGTCATTCTGGACAGGGAGAACGAAAAAGAACGTTGCACTTGCACTTGGTTCAGCAGTAATCAGGGAGAACGGGGAGCTTGCAAACATATTTTGGCAGTAAAGAAACTAGCGCAATGGAAGAACTAAAAAAAGAACTGGAGAAGTTATCCAAAGCCTATGTGGATACTCCGGAGAATGAAGAGAAAATATTAATCCCTTTTATCAAGAGATTATTGGAGTTGCCAATGAAGGACAGGCGGAAGTTGCTGCCGCTTATCCGGGAATTGCAATGGATAAAAGGCAGATTCGCTGGTTTCAGCAGTGAGACAACCTGTAGTGCGGCACGGGCACATTTTCTATCGGCAGTACAGTTTGTATGTGCCAACAGACGGGAGATGGATATGGCATATCATGTGAAGTTTGATATGCTTTGCAAACTACTCCCGCTTTACAACCCTACCTGGATGACAGATTTTATCAACGATGACAAAACATGGTTCAATTTCGATCTCAATTACGAAGAACTGATGCAGCTCATGGATATGGGTTACCTCAAAGAAATCGCTCCAAGCCGCATTGCACATGTACTCCCCTGGATTACCCGCATCAGAAATAAGAATCCCAAAGGAGACGATACTTTCAACAGTGAACTACTACTCAAACGGGATATTACACTGAAAGAACACATCTGGACGCTTTTCGAACACGAATCAATCATCGGTTATCAGGATGATTGTGCCAAAAATGCTTATAAAAAAGGAATCACAACACGGGATGAAAGTATCAGCGCGGCCCTCTACCGCTTTTCATTGGACGGACATCTGGATAGAGAACAGCTACTAAGAGCCACCCTCGCCACTTTTCACCGGAGCTTCAAAAAAGACATGGCAGGATGGTTTGCCAGATTCTTTGAAACGCTGCAACCGACCGCCGGAGAATTGTTATCCTTACAGGAAGAGATCATGCAAACATTCACTTCTTCCTACACCAAGCCGGTAAATATAATGTTGCAACAGCTGAAGAGCATTGCAGACGAAGAAGGATTCCGTTATCAGGAATTCATCGAACGGGCAACCACCCTTTTCTTCTCCAGTCCCAAAAACTCGCTATTAACCATTTACTCCATCTTTGAAAAGATCGTTGCGCAACATTCCGAAATGAAAGAGCCTTGTTGTATCACTCTCTGCCAACTATTCTTGAAGAAGGACGAAAGCCTGCAAAAGAAAGCTGCCAACTTTATTTCAAAATATGGGGACGCCTCTTCGTCCAATCTCCAAGAAACACTACAGTCTTATCAACCGGAGATGTTTCAAAGCGTGCAAGCGATACTCGCATCTTTCAAGCCACAGTCTATAGATTCACAGTCTACAGAACCACACCTTGCAAAAGAAGCAAATGCAACAGATACAGGTGTGACAGAAGACATTCTTCATACAGAAGGAAAGAATACAGAAAGAAATAGTACAGATGAAAATAGTACCGATAACTCCCTCCTCTCCGAAGAGCCATCTCTGGAAGCCATCCGCATTTGCCGGGAAGACAACCGTATTCCATTCCCTGCCGACAAAGAAGATTTCCTGTTTCAGCTTAGCCGTTTGTTCGACATGGAGGAGAACTGGGAGATAGAAACAACGATTGCCGCTATCATTGCTTTCCATCCCCAACTGGATAAAGAAGACCTCAACCGGATGGAACCTATTTTCCAACGGGCAGCCAATATTGTTGCCAATAGTTGGGAACCATACGAAGATCTCCTTGCCACTTTCCTATTGGAATACCAACGCTTATGGGCACAGACAGACAACTCCAATACAGGAGTTTTGAGAAATATGTTCACCCGGCTGGAAGAGAAACTGAAAGGAATAGATAAAAACAGAGGAGCTTACGACGAACGTTCCTTCAAACGACTTGCTGACTGGAAACCCGGTTACAGCAACGCAACCTGTTTCATACCTATCCAACAGTTATGGCTGAATGTGATCCGCCAAATAAAAGGAGGAAATTCATTGCCATTGCTTTCTACTCCCACCCATACCCCGGCATACCTACAAGCCACCAAACTGATACGCCGGCTTGCTGCATATCAGGAAGCAGGAAAGAAACCCTGTTCGTGGGATTTCCAACTGGCTATTGCCCGTTGTGCTCTGGAAGACAAAGAAGAAGCCATCGTCACCGCCCGGCAACTGTTGCAAGATGAGTACCTGCATCTCTGCCTGTTCTTATTGGACGAAAACACGCAACCCGAACCGCCCTACAACCATCCAACCGCCTGGATAGCCGCCGGACTGGTAAAAGCACCGGAGACGGAATTTAAAGCATTCAAGTCTTTCTCCTGTAACACATTGCCACACAATCATCTGACAGGAGACTACGAGTGGAAAGAAGTGAAACCCAAAGAAAACTCATACGAAACGGACAGACGCCTGCTTCAACTTGATTTTCACAAATGGCACAAATATATCGAACGCAACAGCCATCAGCTATGGCAGGAACATCTGATTATTAACAGCAAATACAACATGGATGACTCCCGCTACATGGAACCTCTATTGTGTTGCTACCCTAACCGCCCGGAACCGTTGATAGCCCAGATTATCTCCAATTACATGGCTTTCGGCAGTCCACAGGAAGACAGCAAACGTACCCTTGCCTGTGCCTTGCGCATGTTGTTGTCTTTCCATTGCCCGCTCAAAGAAATGAGTCTACTCCTATTAAGCGGCTCGCTGCTTTTTGTAGACAAAACAGTCCGTTCCTATGCAGCGGAGTTATGGGTAGAAGGACTCTCCACAGGAAGAATAAACAACCACCGGGTAGGAGAAATCCTGGCCCGGCTTATCAACATGGAACTTGCTCCGTTAAAACGCTTCACCACACAAGTGTACGAAAGCATGTACAAACGAAGCGCTTTCCACAACCGCCAACTGGAAGAACTGCTCACTGTATTTATCAGCGGATTGCCCGACAAACCCGTCACCGGACTCAAACAACTACTCGAACTCTATCTGGAACTATTGACCATCAACCGCAGCAAAGTTACAAACGAACAACTCTTGCAACGCCTGCAAGAATGGGCAACGAACAGCAATTTGAAGAAAGTGACCACTTCACTCAACAAACTATAATTAATTCATAATTATGACCCTAGAAGAACGCCTCAACGAAATAGTAGAAAAGCAACAGGGGGATGCCATCATCCCCTTTCTGCAAGGACTCACACAGGAAGAACGAAAGAGCCTGGTACCCCGCCTGAACAAACTGGAAGAATACTACAGTAAATTCGTGCAACTTAACAAGAACACATACGGTACACGGGGGACTTCCGCACAGCATCGTATCATCAACCTTACCGCTCTCGTCATCTATTCGCTGAAAGAATTCCGTAAACACCAATGGGGAATCAACACCGAGCAACTGAATGAATTGATCCCGTGGTACGTCCCCTCCTGGCTCGACAGCTTTTTCAAAGAAGGTGAAGGCAAAGAATTCGGCGGTTTCTACGGAATGGATTACGAAGTCCTGATGGATTGGATAGAGCAGGGAATACTCACCGTGACACCTTCTCCACAAACCATTGCGGGTTATCTGGTAAGCTACATCAACACCACTGCTATACTGCAAAAACGCGAAATCACACTTAAAGAACATATTTGGTATCTCTTTGAGTACGACTGCGGACAGAACTGGATGGATAACCGAAATGGCGGACACCCCTACTATCCTTACAAATATCTTATCGAAAACGGGAAACTAGACCGTATGCGTGTATTAAGAGAATCTCTGCTCGCTGTCAACCGAAATATGAACAAGAACCTATGCGGCTGGTTTGCAGGCATGTTTACCGCACTTACCCCCAGCATAGAAGAACAACTCACGTTACAACCGGAAATATTAGCCGTCCTGTCCGCCCCTCACAGCCGCCCGGTCAATATCATGCTCGGACTGCTGAAGGGCTTATGCAATCATCCGCAATTCCGGATCGAAGAGTTTCTGAATCAGACTTCCGTTCTTTTCGCTTCAGATGTGAAGGCAATTCACCAAAACACATTGGCCGTACTCAATAAACTGGCAAAAGAAAGAAAAGAATTTCGTGACGCCATCTGTTGTGTTGCCGCACAAGGGTTGATGAGCCGGGAAGAATCTACTCAAAGCAAAATAGTCAAACTGATCCTGGCGTATGGAGAGACGGAATCTGCCACATTAAGAGAAGCACTCGCCGTATATACGGAAACGATGTTGGCAAACACTAAAAAAGAGCTGAAGGCTTATCTGGAGAATAATGAGTCTGGCCATACTTCTGCCCATAATGAAGCAGCTCCCGCCCACTCCGAGCAGCCCGACAACGATTCCGCCTCTTTCGTGTATGAACCGATACTCCCCATTATCCGTGAGGACAACCGGATACAGGAAATTGCTTCCCCCGAAGACCTGCTATTTCTTGCCAGCCAAGTGCTGGATGGGAACGAGATCTATCACTTCGACCTGTTACTCGGTGCCTTAGTGCAATGGGACCGTCAACAGGACACAAAACAAATCTCACAATGGGCACCCATCCTTCAACGCGCTTACAAACTACTGATGAGCGGAGGAAGTTCACGAAACGGCCTATTAGACCAACTGATGGCAACTTTCCTCCTTGATTATGCAAAACTACTGGTTAAACGCTTCCCTAAAGAAGGAAAAGAGCTAAGTGACTTGCATCAGAAAATGGTACAGAAAGACGAACTGCAGAAAGGTAAATGGAACTATCGTAATCTGCAGAAACTCACCATCCGTCAGAAAACGAACCAAAAAGAGAAATTCCCTGTTCACAAGCAGCTATTATGCCGGACATTAGATCTTTTAGAGAGTAAGGAGAAACCTTTACCCCTATTGTCCACTCCTACCCATACTCCTATGTTTATCGCTCCGGCAACCCTGGTAGAAAGGTTAAAACAATATCAGCAAGCAAACACTGAGCCAGACGATATGGATATGCAAATAGCACTCTCACGAGTGGCATTGGATAATTCATCACAAGAACTTCCTATTATCCTCCAAGACTTAAAGGAAGAATACCAGCGCTTACTTTCTTTCTTGTTGGGAGCAGAAGATGTACTCCCCCAAGCACCCTTCACCCATCCTTCCTGGTGGATGACAGCAGGACTAATCAAGTCGCCGGAAACAATCTACTCCGAATTCAAAGATTTCTCATACAATAAAGGTCCACGCGAGTTCCTGACTGGAAACTTTACGTGGAGAACTTATCTGCGTACTCACTCATATACCGATTACAACAAAAAAGTAGTAGAATGGAACTCTGCAACTCTTACTTTCGATATTCCGGAAAGCAAGAACTCTCATGTAGCCAATAAAAACGAATACAATGAGAAAATCAGTTACCATTCATACGATTCGCATCCGTTAGTAGTCGAAATGTATCCGCTGATAGAGCGCTTCGACGATATACAAAATGACTTGCCACGTTTAGCATGGTTAACTCCCAATATGCCGGAACCATTATTAGTATGGTGTATCCGCAGTGCCATTTACGATCCGATGTTAAATGAGGTTAGGGAAATAGGCATCACCAAAGCCACCATCGAAGCACTTCATCAGTTAAGACACACCTGGCATGAGGCGTCTTACATACTGGAAGCCAGTTGTATGTTGGTAGCAGATAAGACTTCCCGTTCTTATGCCGCCGAAATCTGGATAGACCGTGTCAGCAAAGGATGCATAGACAGTAAGCGCATAGGTAAAATCTTAGGTTCACATCAACATACCGGCTGGGGACCGCTGAAAAGACTCACCGGCTTGATACAGCAACAAATGATGAATGTCAGTCCCCTGCACAACCGGGAATTGGAGAATCTAATCGTAGCAATGCTGGCCGGACTTCCGGAGAAGCCGATCAAAGATTTAAAGAAGTTGTTGGAGATCTATGCGGAACTGTTATCAATCAACCACAGCAAAGCCAAAGACGAACAGGTTTTACACCTGTTGAATGTTTGGAAAGGGGTCGCTAATCTGAAGAAAGCAGTGGCTAATATCCAACATTAAGAAGATTGTTGCAACTACTTAATCTCTTACTTTGTGCCACCGTATTGGCACGGCTGTGCCATCGAAGTGGCAAAGTTGTGCCAACGTAGAGGCATAACTGTGCCAATATAGTGGCACGACCTGACCACTTAAACAATCAGGATTTAAAGGTAGCTTATTGGAGCAAAAGCCAAAAAGAAGTATCTTTGGCACACTAAATACAAAAGGTTGAATGATTATTCTAAAATATAGTTTAGCTATCTTCTGTTTGCTGCTGACAGGATGCTCCTTCTTTTCCAGCCAAAAGGAAAAGGAGAACCCCGCCCTGACGGAATATGAATATACGACGGACGATATGCAATCCGGCGAAGAAAGTGCCACCGTCTTACCGCCACCGCCAAAGCGAAGCGCAATGGCTCTCTACATGGATTCACTGGGACTCGTCAACGTAACCGATCTGGATAGCAGCCTCGTTGTTAAGTTAATGTATACGCAAGCTGATAATTTCACTGGCGAAGTGCTTTACGACAACTTAACGGAAGCCTATCTGCATCCGGATGCGGCATACGCTCTTATAGAAGCACAAAAAGCCTTGAAAAAGCTACACCCGTCTTATAGTCTTATCATTTACGATGCAGCCCGCCCCATGTCGGTACAAAAGAAGATGTGGAACGTAGTGAAAGGAACGTCCAAATACAAATATGTCTCTAACCCAAACCGTGGAGGCGGACTACACAACTACGGACTGGCAGTAGACATCAGTATTCAAGACTCTTTAGGGCAGCCTTTACCTATGGGAACCCAAGTAGACCATTTAGGTGTGGAAGCCCACATCACAAACGAAAACGAACTGGTACATAACGGAAAAATGAGTGAAACAGAACGTCAGAACCGGATACTGCTGCGAAAAGTAATGAAAGAAGCCGGGTTCCGTGCATTACCCAGCGAGTGGTGGCATTTCAATTTTTGCAGCCGGGATGTAGCCAGACAGAAATATAAGTTAATACCATAAATCGGTGCTCGGCAAGATCATAACCAGTGCTCAACAATTCATTGTAATATCCTATAACACAATAACGCCATGATACAAATCTCCCCCGAAACTCAACTTTTTATCCGCGAACATTCATCGGACGATGTACGTGCACTAGCTTTACAAGCTAAAAAGTATCCGGATATAAATATGCCGACTGCCATCACCCAAATTGCTGGAAGACAGGTTGCCGCCGAAAAGATTCCTTCATGGCGGGAAATAGAAGAGATATGGTATCCGAAACATCTGTCGCTAGAGCAATGCTCTTCTGAAATCACTGCCCGCTACAAAGCCCGTCTTTTTCAGGGAGATTCGCTGACCGACCTCACCGGAGGCTTCGGCATAGACTGTTCTTTTCTTGCCACCGGATTCAAGTCCGCCACTTACGTAGAACGTCAAGAAGAGCTTTGTGAAATAGCGGCACACAACTTTCCCATCCTGAATCTAAACCATATAAACGTAAGAAATGAGGATGGAGTAGCCTATCTGCAATCAATGTCCCCCATAGATTGTATCTTCCTCGACCCTGCCCGCCGCAATGAACACGGCGGAAAAACGGTCGCCATCTCTGACTGTGAACCGAACGTAGCCGAACTCGAAGCTCTTCTGCTTAACAAAGCCAACCGGGTAATGATAAAACTCTCTCCCATGCTCGATCTTTCATTGGCACTGAAAGAGCTGAAACATACGCAGGAAATTCATATCCTATCCGTCAATAACGAATGTAAGGAACTACTCATCCTACTCGGACAAACATCACCGACAGAAATCACCATTCATTGTGTAAACCTCCTCACGAAAGGGACTCAAGAAGAACAACACCTCGTATTCACCCGCGAACAGGAGCAGCGTAGCCAATGTACTTATACCGATTCTTTAGGAAATTACCTTTACGAGCCGAATGCATCTCTTCTGAAAGCCGGTGCCTTCCGCAGCATTGCCGCAGCCTACCCTGTCCGGAAACTGCACCCCAACAGTCATCTTTATACCTCCGATTCTTTCATTGAAAACTTCCCCGGAAGAATCTTCCGGATTGTCAACCAGTGCAGTTTCAATAAAAAAGAAGTAAAAGAGAATCTGGCAGACCTGAAAAAAGCAAATGTGACTGTCCGCAACTTTCCCGCCACAGTAGCCGAACTTCGCAAACGGCTCCATCTGACAGAGGGAGGAGATACCTACTTATTTGCCAGCACATTAAATAATGGACAAAAAGTTATCATCCGCTGTGAGAAAGTCTGAACTATTTGCTATTTTTGCGAAAAGAAACACAATCTAAACTAATTCAGATGAATCAAACACCCATAAAAGCGATTCTATTATTAATCGTATTCACTCTGTCCTGTCACACTCCACTTTTCTCACAGAGAGATTTTGAGCGACATGAGTTCTCGTTCCATGCCGGCTACGGTGTGATGTTTCATAATCCTCCCACACTAACGTTAAGTACCCACAGCTACCAACGTACACTTGCACAAGGCGTAAGCTGGGATGGACAATACCATTTCCGTCCTCTCAAACGCTTTATCTTCGGAGGAATCTACACCGGATTTTCTTCCAAAGGAAGCCATCCTGAAGGAAAAGACCATTTATGGGTTCATTTCATCGGCACGCAAATCGGAATGTGTAATGCCAATACCAAACATTGGCAAATCCGGGTGACAACCGGTCCCGGCGGAGTCATTCTGCGGAACAACAGCGAGGTATTCGGCAACACACGAAAAGTGAGAGCCTTCACTATCGGTCTCCTCACCAATGCCAATCTTACCTATAAGCTGAATTCCAACCTGGGAGTCAGTTTAGGAGTACAATATATGTATAGTGAGCTACTTAGAATAAGGACTTACTATCACGAAGAAAAGGTTACTGTAAAACTCAATTCAAATGATGATGTCAACCTCACGCGACTAAACATCACTACGGGATTATCCTATTATTTCTAACATCCACTAAAAAAAGCACTATGAAGAAATATATACTCATTCTCTTTTCCATCATCAGCCTCTGGAGCTGTAAAGAAACGGAAGATGAATCGATCGACATCACCGTTTTGCCTTCTGCCACCACTACAGGAGCCAACACATTCGGTTGCCTGATGGACGGCTGGATTTATGTGGGAGGGCGATACCTGAATTGGGGACACTCGTATGTATGGACGTATGATTCATTCCACTATTACACAGAAGAAGACAAACTCTCTGTTAGTGTTTCCGTAAAGCCCGGTATCAATCTATCTTTCACTATTTTATCGCCCCAAGAAGGCAAAGAATCAACGATTACCGATATAGAGTTCGGAAGAGAAGAGCTGGAAGACGGAACAGCTTTCATAAGCCGTTTCGACACAGAAATGAAAATTATCAGTGTCACATTCGGTAACGGCAAACGGCTGACTAACGGACGTTTTGATATTCATTATACGGAACACAACAGTAATACCGGAGCCCAATCCTGATATAATCTGATACAGCCTATGCATTTCCGCAAAATCCATAGTTTCCCAGGATAGAAAACCCGTCAATCACCGGTTCCGGAAGCTGTAATACAAACGTAGCATATTTGTTACGCGTTCTTCAACCAACTGTAAAAAGTAAGAAACGTCAACCCTCTACTTTTGCAGCAAATAATTAACGCACGCTAACATTTATGAAACGATTTTTGAAATTTGTCTCATTTGTTCTTTTGGTCATGAGCACAAGCGGTAACACTTTCGCAGAAGAAAAAGTGAACGTAGTCAAACAAGGCACTATCCGCGGACGCATCGTAGATACTTCCAAACAGACCCTTCCGGGAGCATCCATCTATATCGAAAAGCTACATACCGGGGTGACCAGTGATGTCAACGGTTATTATACTTTCGCCAATCTTACTCCGGGCACATACACCGTAAAAGTAAGCTACGTAGGCTACTCACCCGTTGAAATGAAAATCACCATTCCGGCCGGAAAGACACTCGAAAAAGACGTAATCCTGAATGAAGGACTCGAACTGCAAGAGGTAGTAGTAGGCGGAGCTTTTCAGGGGCAACGCCGCGCCATCAACTCGCAGAAGAACACACTAGGGATCACCAATGTCGTTTCAGCCGATCAGGTGGGTAAATTCCCTGACTCCAATATCGGAGACGCACTGAAGCGTATCAATGGTATTAACGTACAATACGATCAGGGAGAAGCCCGCTTCGGACAAGTACGCGGAACTTCGGCCGATCTTAGTTCTGTAACAATCAACGGCAACCGTCTCCCTTCTGCCGAAGGCGACACACGTAATGTGCAGCTCGACCTTATTCCTGCCGATATGATACAAACCATCGAAGTAAGCAAGGTAGTCACCTCGGATATGGATGGAGATGCCATTGGCGGTTCTATCAATCTGATTACTAAAAGTACTCCTTATAAACGAACCATCAGTGCCACAGCAGGAACCGGATACAACTGGATTAGCCAGAAAGCCCAACTGAACCTGGGTTTCACTTATGGCGACCGCTTCTTCAACGACAAATTGGGAATGATGGCAGCCGTTTCTTATCAAAATGCTCCGGTAGGTTCGGATGATGTAGAATTTGAATACGATGTGAATAAGAAAGGAGAAGTAGTAATGGTAGAAGCACAAAAACGCCAGTACTACGTGACACGTGAACGCCAAAGCTACTCACTGGCTTTCGATTACGAAATAAACCCGAATCACCGACTGACACTGCAAGGCATCTACAACCGCCGTCACGACTGGGAAAACCGCTATCGCGTCACCTACAAAGACCTCGACAAAACAGGACCGGACGATGAAGGCGAAATGCAGCAATCTGCCCAAATAGAGACTAAGGGAGGTACTCCCAACAACAAAAACGCCCGCTTGGAACTGCAACAGACAATGGATTTCAGCCTGGGCGGAGAACATCAGTTCGGCAAACTGTCAATGAACTGGGGAGCTTCTTACGCACGTGCCAGCGAAGACCGTCCGAACGAAAGATACTTCAATCTGAAACAAGACTTTCTCGGATTTGACATCGTGGATGCAGGCGGCCGTTTTCCGTATGTGACAACCGATGTAAACCTGCACAACGGAGAAGTGGACGGTGAAAGAGGAAAATGGAAAGTGAAAGAACTAACCGAAAGCAACCAGGAAATCTACGAAAAAGACCTGAAGTTCAAAGTAGATTTCGAACTGCCGCTGGCCAACGGAATCTATGGAAACAGCCTGAAATTCGGAGCCAAATATGCATCCAAGACTAAAAATCGCGATGTAACCGTCTACGACTACGCAGACGCCTACAAGGATGCATACAAAACAGCGTATATGGACAACCTCACGAGTGAGATTCGCGACGGCTTCATGCCCGGCAATCAGTATAAAGCCACCGATTTCGTATCCAAAGAATATCTGGGTTCGCTCGACCTGAAAAACATGGAGGGTGAACAGGTGCTCGAAGAATCTTCCGGCAACTATCATGCTAAAGAGAATGTGACTTCCGCTTTTTTCCGCTTCGACCAAAACCTGGGAAAGAAACTAAAAATGATGCTGGGTCTCCGCATGGAAGCCACTCATATCAAATACGACGGCTGGAACTGGATGGTGGATGAAGAGGAAAACGAAACGCTTGAACCGACCGGAGATCATAAAAACAACTATGTCAACTGGCTCCCCAGCGTATTATTGAAATACGATGTGACCGATGATTTCAAAGTTCGCGCCTCTTTCACAGAAACATTGAGCCGCCCCAAATATTCCGCATTAATTCCATGTGTCAATATCAACCGCAGCGACAATGAACTCGTGATGGGTAATTCTGACCTGACTCCCACCCTCTCATACAACTTCGATTTAAGTGCCGATTACTATTTCAAGAGCGTCGGTCTGGTCAGTGCAGGTATCTTCTATAAGAAAATCAACGATTTCATTGTCGATCAGGTGATTGGTGACTATACCTACCAAAACAATGAATACAAGAAGTTCACCCAACCCAAAAACGCAGGTGATGCCGACTTGCTTGGTGTGGAACTGGCTTATCAACGTGATTTCAGCTTCATCGCTCCGGCATTGAAATGCATCGGATTTTACGGTACATACACCTACACTCACACCAAAGTGAACAACTTCAATTTCGAAGGGCGCGAAAATGAGAAAGACCTCTCCTTACCCGGTTCTCCCGAACATACGGCAAACGCCTCACTCTACTTCGAAAAGAAAGGTTTTAACGTACGTCTCTCCTACAACTTTGCATCCAGCTTTATCGACGAAATGGGAGAAGTTGCCGCACTAGACCGTTACTATGATGCCGTGAACTATATGGACCTGAACGCAAGCTATACATTCGGCAAGAAGTTCAAAACAACATTCTACGCAGATGCTACCAACTTATTGAACCAACCATTGCGTTATTATCAGGGCACTAAAGACCGTACCATGCAGTCTGAACACTACGGTGTAAAGATAAACGCCGGCGTAAAAGTGAACTTCTGATGCGAGCCAAACAACGATATTCATTCCTTTAAAAGGAAGCCCCCGTTGGTTTAAAAGGAACAGAGCATTGGTTTAAAAGAAACGTTCTCTTCCTTTTAAACCAACAAGCCAAAAGATTCAGAATAACTATCTATATATAAACAACTAATATACAACAGAATATGAATATGAAAATTAAGAGTTTATTGATTCTCGCATTAGTCTCCGTCTGTACATTCGTTCAGGCACAGTTGACGGACTACTCTATATTTGACAAGAAGTTTAACTTCTACGTAGCGAATGATTTAGGCCGCAACGGATATTACGACCAAAAGCCAATAGCCGAATTAATGGGTACGATGGGCGAAGAGATCGGTCCTGAATTTGTTCTGGCCACCGGAGATGTCCATCACTTCGAAGGAGTTCGCAGCGTGAACGACCCTTTGTGGATGACCAACTACGAATTAATCTACTCCCATCCGGAACTAATGATCGACTGGTTCCCTATCCTGGGAAACCATGAATATCGCGGAAACACGCAAGCCGTATTGGATTACACCCATATCAGCCGCCGCTGGACAATGCCCGCCCGTTATTACACCCAAACATTCGAAGAGAAAGGTGCCACCATCCGCATCGTCTGGATTGACACGACTCCTCTGATTGAGAAATACCGCCAGGAAAGTGATAAATATCCCGATGCCTGCAAACAGGATGTCAACAAGCAACTATCCTGGCTGGAATCTGTGCTTGCCAATGCAAAAGAAGACTGGGTTATCGTAGCCGGACACCATCCCATCTACGCTTATACTCCCAAAGAGGAAAGCGAACGACTGGACATGCAGAAACGGGTTGACACCATCTTACGCAAGCACAAGGTAGATATGTACATCTGCGGACACATCCATAACTTCCAGCATATCCGGGTTCCGGGAAGTGACATCGATTATGTCGTTAACTCCTCCGGCTCACTGGCACGCAAAGTGGAACCTATCGAAGGTACAAAGTTCTGCAGCCCCGAACCGGGTTTCTCTGTCTGCTCTATCGACAAAAAAGAGCTCAACCTTCGTATGATAGATAAAAAAGGGAATATACTTTATACGGTGACCCGAAAGAAATAAATTCTCTTGATGATATAAATTCTACTCTCAGTGAAAAAACACACAACCCGAGGCGTTCCTTTCGCGATGAAAGGGACGCTTCTTTATATAATTACCCTTGAACCTATTTTGTGGGATAATATACGTTTGCAGCCAACCAATAGTCAGCTACTTACTTCATCTTATTAGTGTTCTCCGGATGCGCAATCATCATCGGGACGTAACTCTATGCCTTTTCCGATACATCACCCTGCTCCGCTGTCTTCGCAGGACCGCTGTTTTTCACAGCGCCTTTCTGAATTGTCGATTCATTCCCATCCCGAACTGCCATATAGTGCGGTGACATAATTTCAATGCCGGCCTCATTAAATTTATCCTGAATGTTCTGATGCAAATCCGAATAAATCTGTGCCATCTTATCTGCCTGTTTGATATAAGCATTAATTTGATAGACCGGATACCAGTCGCTCAACGAAGTTTCCAACACAAACGGACGCGGATCATCCACCACTCCGGGAGTGTTCAACGCAGCATCAATCAGTATCTGATTAACCTGCCGCCAGGGAATATCATAACCGATAGATACTTCCGAGTGAATAATCAATCCATATTCACGCGCTGAAGTACTGTAGTTTACTGTATGAGACGACATGATAAATGAATTGGGAACAGTCACAACCTCATTTTTAGGAGTCCGGATGCGGGTGACAAGAGGAGTTTTTTCGATGATATCTCCGGTGGTATCATTCAATTTGATCCGGTCGCCCATCTTGAACGGACGCATATAAGTAATCACCAGTCCGGCAATAATATTACCGATAACCGTACTTGATCCGAGCGAAACGATCAATCCGACAAATACCGAAATCCCTTGGAACACACCGGAATCGGAGCCCGGAAGATAAGGATAAATCATCGCAATCATAAATGCATAGAGCAGGAAACGGGCGATATGGAAAGTCGGCATCGCCCAGTCCGGATAGAAGCCGTTGATTTTGAGTCGTCCTGCTTCCACTTCACGTGCCAGATACAAGACGAGACGTACCAAATACTTCACGGCATACCAGATGACGATGATGGTAAACAGTTTGGGCACATAATCGATAATACCCACAAAGATACCGCGAATCGGATTCCATATATAGCCCAACAGTTGATATGCCAGTCCTTCTGTCTGTGGGAAGATGATAAAAATCAACGGTACGGTAAACAGTAGCTGCAATCCCATCAGTATATACCGCCCGATACTGGACAGGAATACTAACAGATTCGCCTGTTTCTGCGCATCCAGCAATTCATATCCCTGGATGGCTACCGGTTTTATCTTCGTGTCTTTCAGGCGCAGGATACGCGCTTTCAGTTTACGGAACAACCAGTTGGTCAAGCGGAACAGGAAATACTGTCCTGTAATTACCAACACAAAATAGAGCACACGCTTTGCCATTCGCCAAAGTCCGTGCTCGGCTTTCATCTCATGCAGTTTGGTAATGACACTCTGCTGTCTTTCCTTAGCTAGCGAATCACGGGAAACTCCTTCCCATAAGGCATCCTGATCGGTAAGAGAAAGCAATACTTTGCTGCCGTACATCAAATCGGAAACTATGTCCGAATGGTCGATAGCCACAGAATCGGGTTGTAGATTGAAGCGTCTTCCTATTTCTTCAATTGCCGCACCGGTCATTTGGGCACGTTGCTGGGGAGTATATCCACCCCGTTTGGTGAAAAGGTAAAATAAGGTATCACCGTCCGCCACTACCGGTATTCCTTTTGTGAACTGCCGCAGGGAGTCGATACGCTGTCGTTGCTGTGCATATTTTACGGAGTCGGCGGTAGCCATCTGGAGTTTCATCTGCTCCATTTCCATCCTCATATTCGCCTCATTGAGCCGGGCTTCTTCCAATGATTTCTGCATATTTACCAGATGGATAGAGTCCGAATCCCGTTTCAAAGGAACATGTCCGCCCGTTATTGTATCTCCGGCAAATATCTTCTTAACCGCCTGTTCCAACTGTGCTTGCGCCCCGATTGCCAGGAAAGAAAAGAACAACACCAGTAACGACCGTTTTATTTTATTTATTTCCATACCTTATATTCCTTGATTATAATTAAGGTTAATCTAACATTTCATTAAAAACAGAGCAAACATACGGATTGTTTTTGACATTACCATTTCCAAATTGATTATCTTTGCCACTAAAAGAGAAAAAAGCATGAATATATTATTACTTATCGGGGGATTAATCCTCATTCTTCTAGGAGCCAACGGATTAACAGACGGTGCCGCCTCGGTAGCCAAGCGTTTTCATATCCCTCCCATCGTGATCGGACTTACCATCGTTGCATTCGGCACTTCTGCCCCGGAACTGACGGTCAGTGTATCTTCTGCCATCAAAGGCAGCGCGGATATTGCCATAGGCAACGTGGTGGGAAGTAACATTTTCAATACGTTGATGATTGTGGGCTGCACGGCCTTATTCGCCCCGATTGTCATCACCCGCAATACACTTAGAAAAGAGATACCACTCTGCATACTTTCTTCTATTGTCTTGCTGATTTGTGCCAATGATGTATTCCTGGATAAAGCTCCGGAGAATATCCTGAACAGAGTAGACGGCTTATTATTGCTTTGTTTTTTTGTTATCTTCATGGGTTACACCTTTGCCATCGCCTCCAAGCCGAGCACAACAGAACAGGCGGGACAGATAGAAGCTCCGACCATAGAAGAGGAGACAGAAATCAAATCACTCCCCTGGTGGAAATCCATTCTTTATATCATCGGAGGTTTGGCTGCCCTCATTTTTGGAGGTCAGTTGTTTGTTGACGGCGCCACAGGCATCGCCCGCAACCTGGGTGTCAGCGAATCGATTATCGGATTGACACTGGTTGCAGGAGGTACTTCTCTTCCTGAACTGGCTACGTCTATCGTTGCCGCATTAAAGAAGAATCCGGAAATTGCCATTGGAAATGTGATCGGTAGTAACCTCTTCAATATATTCTTTGTACTGGGATGTAGCGCCAGCATCACTCCTCTCCGTCTTAGCGGAATTACCAACTTCGACCTGTTTACGCTAGTAGGTTCCGGTATCCTGCTCTGGTTATTCGGGCTGTTCTTTGCCAAAAGGACTATCACAAGAATCGAAGGAGGGATTATGATACTTTGTTATGTGGCGTACACGGTGGTATTGATTTATAATATTTAATTATTATAACAAAACACCTGATATTCAGCTTCATTCCAAGTATTTTTTCCCTCTTTAGACATAGAAACTGGTACGATACGAATATTTAATGATTTCTTTCCCTTAGTATACTTGGCTGGAATTTCAAAGTCATCTTCCAGCCAGCGTTTATAAGGGTTACTATCAGCTACATACCATAAACGTTCTGTAACCTCTTCACCATCAACAAAAACACGGGCTGCTTGTCGAACATCGTTTTGGTCGCTCAACCTACGCAAACGCACTCCTTCATTTTGAGAAGATATATTCACTCTAAAACTACTAAAACTTTCAAACCGGACGGTTTCTCCTACATATAAAATACGATCCTCATTTCCCTCAAAGAAACTTTCCAATTTTGTTCTGCGTACATTACCCATAGCTTTATAAGAGTGCCGTTTAATAGAACGAGAAGAGTTTAAATCCAAACTATCAGTTTTCACCAGTACATTTTTATCTTGACCATAATAGAATATAGTACCCGAGTGTTCCAAATACTGATTGTTATATTCGCCCGACTCTATTCCAAACTTCAGTTCTGAATAGAAAGGATAACTATCGCCTATACAAAAACGAGTCATAGACCATGGGTTATCCGAAAGACCGTCATACCCTCCCATTGGATGCACTTCAGGCGGGGTCGGGAATCCCCAACCATAACAAACATAACTTTCAGAACCGTCACTCTCAACTTGTGGTGTTCGTTTGCCGTCAATATATACACGAACATCCCCCTCGCAAGAAATGATATGTGAACGTTCGGCATGACATGTAACATGAGCAGCAACCATCTTCCCTCTTCCTTGAATAGCAGCTATCGGACTATCTATTCCTGCCACATGTTTTCGGGTATAATATGGTGTATTACGAAAGTATCCGGTATTAGATGTGGGATAAACCGACCTGGAAACAGCTATTTCTGAGAATCCCAAAGAAACAGGAACGCCACTACGATTTTCAATTATTATCTTCGCATGCTTCCAATATGGCATTGGAAAATAATTATAAAACCAACCGTCTGTGTTATATCCTGACAGCAAATAGTTGGTATCGTGAAAGCCCAAAGAGTTGCCTCCCAAACACGCTAAAGGACAAGAAATATCGGGTTGCTGATGAGCATCCCAAAACATATGAATCCATACATCCTGCAAGTGCTGCTCATTAATCTCCGGAAGATAAAATTTTAAAGAACCAATAGCTCCCTCTCCTTTTTCATCCAATAAAGTAATGGATTCGCCAGCATTAATCTTTTGTTCCGACTTACGATGATATGCCAATTGATCTTTGCACAAAAGATTACTACCTTGTTTCTTCCATAATTGTATCAAAGTATCATAATTCTCCTTCCCGGTAAAGGTCTTGATACCATTGTCCGCATAAGTGTGGTATACAACATGTCCCCAACCTCCTTCACCTTTGGTTCTTTCATAACCTTCCAGTTTCACATCGGTAGTTACACGGCATCCCTTGTTAAACGGCATTGGAACAAAACTCCGTGCAACACGTATGGGCCCTCTTCCGTTATCAAACGGGCCAATATAACTTTCAGCCAAAGGTTTTATAAAAGGCTCTTTCTCTCCGAATTCAGATAAATGTAAACTAAAACGAGGTGTTTCTTCTCCATCAAAATAAAAACGGAAGAGCGGATCACTTGAACTCATATAGCGATGTTGTACAAGATTATAAATACATCCCGGACCATCAACATCAAATATTACCCATTCTCCACGTTGATCCTGGTAAAGACTCCAGTCCCAGTCGGCATTCTTTCCTCTTTTATCAATACTACCTTCATAATGGACAGAGATTCCACGATCTAACAGGGGCAAAGATGCAATATCAACCATTCGAGATATACCATAAGATATACTATCAGTCTGCCAACCCGACTGTGCTACAGAGACTATCGAGCCAATTGCCGACAATGACACAACCCCGAAAACAACAAAACAAACTAAAAAAATACTTCTTTTCATAAGGTGATAAATATAAAATAAAACATGAATCTATCTATAAAATTTAATTCATAAAAGTACGGCAACTTATATAAGCATACAACCACTTTATTATCAAATCAATATACTATTTTAACCTTCAAGCCATCTGTTATCATATTTATTTTCCGGCTTAATCTTTTTTGTATATATATAATAAGGTAATATACTCTTGCCTTAAATAAATAGTAAGAAAAGTATCAGTATATGATAACAAAGCACTTTTTTACATATTTTTTTTGTGCTTACTTTGCAACGTCCATCTTATATGTTATACCTAATTTATTATGAAAATGAAGAAAGTCATTTTGTTTATCACCTTATTCTCCATGATATCATTATTCAGTTACAGTAAAGATCCTGTAAAACAATGGGGACAACTACAAGTAAAAGGTAATCAATTATGCAGCCAAACCGGAGACCCTATTGTATTAAGAGGGGTTAGTTATGGCTGGCACAACCTATGGCCCAGATTTTACAATAAGCAATCTGTGAAATGGTTGAAAAAAGATTGGAAATGTACCGTTTTACGCGCCGCCATGGGAACAGTTATTGAAGACAACTACATTGAAAATCCGGAATTTGCATTAAAATGCATGAATAAAGTGATTAAAGCGGCAATTAAAAACGACCTCTATATAATAATCGACTGGCATACTTATTATCCACAAAAAAAAGAAGCAAAAGCATTTTTCTCAATGATGGCACAGAAATACGGAAAATATCCTCATATTATTTATGAAATATACAACGAACCTATGGAAGACAGTTGGGAAAGTGTGAAAGAATATGCAACTGATATTATCTCTGAAATACGTAAATATGATCCTGATAATATTATTCTTGTAGGCAGCCCACACTGGGACCAAGACTTACACCTGGTAGCAGAAAGTCCTTTAGAAGGATCCGATAATATAATGTATACCCTCCATTTCTATGCCGCCACTCATAAACAAGAGTTACGGGATAGAGCTGAAGCAGCATGGGAAAAAGGAATTCCCATTTTTGTGTCTGAATGTGCAGGCATGGAATGTACTGGCGATGGCCCATTAGATATACCAGAATGGACCCGTTGGGTAGAATGGCTGGAAAGCAAAAAGATCAGCTGGGTTAACTGGTCCATTTCAGACAAGAACGAAACTTGCTCCATGATTCTTCCGCGAGCAAACAAAAACGGAGGATGGGACGAGTCTTTAATAAAACCTGCAGGACGTCAAAGCCGTAAGTTTATCCGACAATACAACTCACATATTTATAAAAATAAAGAATGATAAAATAATATCAGTTTTAGGCAAATAACGTCAATAATTTACATTCCTTATTTACTAGCTTTGCATCAATAATAAATATACGAGATTTTATACTAAAGTTAATTTTAAATTTGATAAAAATGAAAAAGAATCTCTTTTCTTTTCCCCGCTCAAAAGTGCGGATGCTAAAAGGATCAAAAGGAGTCTGGCTCTTTTTGATTATGTTCTGGATGATAAATACAGCTGCATCAGCAGCAGGTATTGAAATTAAAGGTACTGTAACAGACAGTAAAGGTGAACCTCTTCCCGGAGTTAATATTGTTGAGTTAGGAGTTAAAAAAAACAATGGTACCATCAGTGATTTAAATGGTAAATATACTATAACAGTAGAAAGCCAAAAATCTGTTCTTCAGTATACTTTTATCGGTTATAAAACAACAGAAGTCACTGTAGGAAACCGTAAAACAATCAATGTTTCACTCAAAGATGATACTCAATCTTTGGATGAAGTAGTAGTTATCGGCTATGGTACAATGAGGAAAAAAGATTTATCCGGAGCCGTTGCTTCTATTAAAAGTGATGACTTGATGCTTGGTAACCCGACCAGCATCTCCCAAGCCCTACAAGGAAAATTAGCTGGTGTACAAGTAAACCAGAGTGACGGTGCTCCCGGTTCAGGTGTAAGTATCACCATCCGTGGTGCTAACTCATTCTCTACAAATTCACAACCACTTTACATTGTCGACGGTATTCCGTTTGAAGTAGGAGATACTCCAAGCAGTAAAGCCAACGAGGGCAACAACTCCACCACTAATCCTCTGTCATTGATCAATCCTAATGACATCGAATCAATCGACATTTTAAAGGATGCTTCGGCAACAGCCATTTACGGTTCTCGCGGAGCGAATGGTGTCGTATTGATTACCACTAAAAGAGGTCGTGCCGGAGACGCTAAAGTTGAGTTCTCGACCAATTTCGGACTTTCCAAAATAGCCAAAATGGTTAAAATGCTGGATGCTTACACCTATGCTAATTATGTAAATGAGGGTGTAATCAATGGAGCTGCTTATGACAATCTTCCTTATTCATACCTTCCTTATCGTGGTAAATGGAACTACCGTCGCGACGAGAACGATAAAATCGTTCCCAACTCCGGTAAATACTATGCTTCACCGGAAGATTATCTCAATCCGGGTTATCGCGAAGACGAATACGGCAATAAAGAATGGGTAGAGGGTACCAACTGGATGGACGAGATCCTACAAGATGCATTAACACAGGAATACAATCTTAGTGTATCAGGAGGAAATGAAAAGAGCAACTATGCATTTTCAGGCAACTATACAGACCAGACAGGTATTATCAAGAATTCTGGTTATGAACGTTTTGCTGTTCGTGCCAACATCGGAAGCCATGTGAAACCCTGGTTAAATACGGGACTAAATATCAACTTCACCCGTTCGTTAACTAAGTTTGCCAAGTCAAATTCTTATGATTATAGTATCATCCGTTCTGCCATGCTTTATTTACCGACATTATATGTAGGAGACAAGACAGAAGATGATTCTTATGCATGGTTGTCAGCCAATCCACGTACATACGTTAATACAGCTAAAGATGAGCTGAAGTCAATCAATGTATTTACTTCTGCGTTTGCCGAGATTAAAATCTTCGACTGTTTGAAATTCCGTCAGAATCTAGGTATCAGTTATTCAGTAAACGATCGTGCAAGTTACTACAATCGTGAAACAGGAGAAGGTAAAGCTTCCAACGGACGAGCTGGTAAAAGCGACAATTTCTGGCAGAACTTAACAGCAGAATCATTGGTTACTTTCGATAAGACATTCAACAAACTACATCATCTCAATGTAGTAGCCGGTTTCACTTACGAAAAATCAGACTGGGGTGGCAAAACAATGAATGCGTCCAACTTCCCGACTGACATCACACAGGACTTCGATATGAGCCAGGCATTAAATATTGAGACACCAGCCAGCTATCGAGGACAAGCAGTTCTAGTCTCCTTATTAGGACGCGCCAACTATACACTCAAGGAACGCTATATTTTCACAGCATCGTTCCGTCGTGATGGTTCAAGCCGTTTCGCTCCCGGAAATAAATTCGCGAACTTCGCTTCAGGAGCAGTAGCATGGACTATATCTGAAGAAGAATTCATCAAAAACCTAAATATATTCAGTAACTTAAAGTTGCGATTCAGCTACGGTCAAACCGGTAATCAAGCGATCAGCAGTTACCAGACCATCGCTTCACTTGCACCATCCAATTACCCTCTGGACGGAACATTGAGCAGTGGATTTGCAGGACAAACTTACAAAGGTCCTTTGAATGACAAACTCAAATGGGAAACAACCGACCAATATAATGTCGGACTCGACATGGGATTCTGGAATAACAGGATTAGTTTATCAGCTAACTATTATTATAAAAAAACTAATGACCTGCTACAAAATGTATCTATACCGAATAGTACCGGTTATACTACCATGTGGACGAATTTCGGTCATGTAAAAAACAAAGGACTTGAGCTAACCGGTAAAATCATTGCATTAGATAAAAAAGACTGGACCTTAGACTTCGACGGTAACATCTCTTTTAATAAAAATGAAATCGGAGGTTTAACGGCCGATCAATATGCTAACCAATTATGGTATAGTGCCAAAGAAGTCTTTCTGCAAAGAAATGGATTACCTATCGGAACACTCTTCGGCTATATAGAAGACGGCTTCTATGATAATATAGCAGAAGTCCGTGCAGATCCAATATATGCCAAAGCATCTGATGATGAGGCTCGCAGAATGATCGGTGAAATCAAATACCTGGACAAAAACAATGACGGAAAAATAACGTCAGAAGACCGAGCTATCATCGGTGATACTAATCCAGACTTTATTTACGGGCTGAATGCCAATTTACGATGGAAAAATCTGACTCTGGGATTGTTCTTCCAAGGTACTCATGGTAATGATATTTTTAATGGTAACTTGACAAATATCGGAATGAGCAGTATTGCAAACATCACTCAAGATGCTTATGATTCCCGCTGGACACCAGAGAATGCAGCTAACGCCAAATGGCCTCGCGTCACTACTGCAATGACCCGTGACATGAAACTCTCCGACCGTTATGTAGAAGATGGTTCTTACTTCAGACTAAAAACGATCAACTTAAACTACAATTTCGGTTCAGTCATAAAAGGAATTAGCAACTTGTCTGTTTTCGGTACAGTAACAAACGTATTCACGATTACAGGTTATAGTTGGTTTGATCCGGATGTAAACGCCTTTGGTTCTGACGCTTCCAGAAGAGGAGTTGATATTTTCTCATATCCAAGCAGCAGAACATATTCAATAGGTTTTAAATTAACGTTATAATCTCAAGAAATAATGAAAAAGAAAAATATATTCATATATCTGATGGCATCCAGCCTCCTATTATCCGGAGCAGTAATGACATCATGCGAAAGTATGATCGAAGAAAAGCCTTTCGACTTCATTGTCCCTGAAGATGTTGAGGATTCTGATAACGGTGCCGACATGTGGGTAACAGGAGTATATAACACATTACACGAAGCCATGTTCAGATACGGTAGTTTCCCACGTCCGCTGGATTATGACTGTGACTATATTTCCGGTGCAGTATGGCAGTTCAGCCAATTTGGAAGTGGTAACTTCCAGGGAGGTGACGGACAAGCCGATGTACTTTGGACCGGAATGTACTCTTTGATTAACCGAGCAAATATAGCGGTTTCTGAAATCAACAAGATGCAAAATGTATCAGAAGTATTTAAAAAGAATGCATTAGGAGAATGCTATTTTCTTAAAGCATGGGCATATTTCTATCTGGTACGTGCTTATGGAGCTATCCCTATTTATTCCGTCAGTGTAAACGAATCCGGGCAATATACTAATAATCCGCGCATTCCAATTGCACAAGTATACACGGAAACAATCATACCTTTGCTTAAAGACGCCAAAGATATGATTTATAAAAATTCGGACAATGGATTTAAACCCGGAAGAGTCTGTGCTGCAACTGCGGCAGGTTTGTTAGCCAAAGTATATGCGACTATCGGCTCTGCGTCCATGGCTACCGGAGAACAAATAACAGTAAAAACCGGCGCACCGTTTGTCATGCAGAATGTAAACGGCACTATGACCAAAGTATATACAGAACCTGTTCCGACAACATTCTCCAAGGATCAAGTTGCCGGTTACGAAAGCTTTTCCTCTCAAGAATATTATAGACTGGCCTACGAAATTGCAGGAGATATAATAGGAGGAGAATATGGAATACACAAACTTGAGGACTATGATTTGGTTTGGTCTCCTTCCGGCAAGACTTGTAGCGAACATTTATTCAGCTTACAAACTAAGTCCGGTGATGAATTATACGGTACATTATTCAGCTCGCACTACTGTGGCAGACTCAATGCAGCAGGAAATATAGACAATAGCTTAACGGTAGGATGTAGAAAACACTGGTATCTATTATTTGAAGAAAAAGACTACCGCGTGGACAAGGGAGTGTTGCATTGTTGGATACGTCAGAACTCTGATACAAGTTGGGGGGGTGGTTCATACTATCCGAACTTTGGGAAATGGCAACGTATGGTTGAAGCCAAAGAACCTCCGTTCGATAATCCTAAAGTAACCTCCGGATGGAGATGTGATGAAGGAGGATCAGAACAGTTCTTCGCTTTCACGACCAAATATTCACAACAAATAGCCGATCAGACTCAACCTCGTACAGATGCCAATTACCCATTTTTACGTTATGCTGATATTGTTCTAATTTTTGCAGAAGCAGCTAATGAATTAAATGGCCCGACAAAAGAATCGGTAGATGCTTTAAATGATGTTCGCACCCGTAGTAATGCAACAGGCAAAGAACTGGCAAACTTTACAGATAAAACCAGCCTGCGTTCTGCAATCCTTGAAGAACGTGCAATGGAATTAGCCTTGGAAGGCGATCGTCGTTGGGATTTAATACGTTGGGGAATTTATTTGCAGGCAATGAATGCTCTAGGCGGAATGGATGAAGCTAACAACGTAAAACAACGTTCCAGCAAACATCTGCTATTCCCGATTCCGACTCTTGAAATCCTGACAAACCAAGGAATTAATGAGAATAATCCTGGCTGGGATTAATCACTTATAACCATGTAAAAAACAGATTATGAAGAAAATAAAATATTTTGCAATAATCGCAGCATCCATATTTACTTTAACATCCTGTACGGATATTGTTGAAGTCGACGATCTGAAAGCCAAAGAAAACAAACCGTCAACAGGTGCTCCGACTGTAGACAAAGTCGTTTTGGCAACAGATGCTGAATTTCCCATTGAGGGAGCAAATTTCGAACAAGTAGTACGAATCGAGGGAACAAACCTCGGAGATATCACTTCCCTAAAATTCAATGATATCGAGGTGGACAGTAAGGAGATATATTCGACATACGATATGCTTCTCGCACCTATTCCCCGTGCACTTCCTAAAGAAGTGACAAACACAATTTATATTACAACCAAACACGGAGAACTAAGTATTCCTTTTGTCGTTTCCATCCCTGATTTAACAATCAATGGACTCAAGAATGAATTTACCCAGCCGGGAGATACGACGGTTATTACAGGTGACAATTTTGACCTCTACGGTATTACAATCGAGGAAGCAATTGTTAATCTAGGCAATTTACCAGTAAATGTAATTGATGCTACTCGTACAGAGCTGACAATAGAAATTCCTGCAAATGCCGCTCCGAAATCTACTCTTACTATAAAAGGGGCAAACATGGATGAAGCATACAAGCTCACATACATGGATCCGGGAGTATCTCAACTTTTCGATTTCAATAATTGGCCGGGAAGCGGTGCCTTTACACATTCCAGCCAATTCCCTGATGCCCCGAAAGATTTCTTATGTGACGGCACATTAGAAGGACAACCGGAACCATTAGTAGAAGGAGGAAAATATATTCGCTTCAATAATTCCGTGAAAGCTTGGGGATGGATGGTTATGTGGGCCGGATATATTACTGTACCGGCAGAAGTAGCCGCAGACCCTTCATCTTACGATTTAAGATTTGAAATCTGTACTGGAGCTAAATTTCCGATATCAGCCCAGGCGCGTATCATTTTAGGAGATTATGGATGGTATCCTTCCAAAGGAGGAATTCCTGTTAATACTTATGGTGGATGGCAAACTGTACGGATCAGTGCCGATACAGAAGCATTGTTGCCTAATCCTATCGATCCTAGTACCAACACAGCTTTCAAAATCATATTTTCTCCCGAATCTGCTCAAGA
The DNA here is from genome assembly GCF_000157095.2 of Bacteroides sp. D1. Classification (NCBI taxonomy): domain Bacteria; kingdom Pseudomonadati; phylum Bacteroidota; class Bacteroidia; order Bacteroidales; family Bacteroidaceae; genus Bacteroides; species Bacteroides sp. D1. Next base: position 380,886 of record NZ_JH114343.1, on the reverse strand, counting down.
TTTTGATTTAAGTATGTGTAATTTCAGGTTTGTTCATAAGTAAAAATAAAAAGGGAACGCTCGTACTAAAGCGTTCCCTCATAAACAAAAACAATTCGATTTATGTTAAAAGACTTATTTTCATTATTAACGATTATAGCACTTCTATTTTCATCTTGTTCCAAATCAGACGAAGAAGAAAATGGTGATGAACCTCAACCAACCAAACAAACAGCTTATTTCGGAGTTAACCTGTCAGGAGCTGAATTTGGGAATGTATATCCGGGGGTAGATGGTACTCACTATGGTTATCCCACAGAAAAAGACTTGGATTACTTTAAAGCCAAAGGTCTTTATCTGGTACGTTTTCCATTTCGTTGGGAACGCATACAACCCACAATGAATGGAGAATTAAATGCAACAGAACTGGCAAAAATGAAGAAATTCGTCAAAGCTGCCGAAGATAGAAACATACAGATACTATTGGATATGCATAACTTTGGAAGATATTGTGTATATTGCGACGGGCAAAGTTCACAAAATAATCAATATGCAATCATTGGTAATGCACGATGCACTGTTGACAATTTCTGTGACGTATGGAAAAAACTGGCAAAGGAGTTTAAAGACTATAAAAATATCTGGGGTTACGACATTATGAATGAACCCTACGAAATGCTGGCATCGACACCGTGGGTTAACATAGCCCAAGCTTGCATTAATGCCATCCGCACTATAGATACTAAAACAACCATCATAGTTAGCGGAGACGAATTCAGTTCTGCCAGACGATGGAAAGAATGCAGTGACAATCTGAAAACTCTTACAGATCCAAGTAATAACCTGATATTCCAGGCACATATATATTTCGATTCGGATTCTTCCGGAAACTATAATAAAGGATATGATGAAGATGGTGCAACCGTTCAAACAGGGGTGGCTCGTTTGAAACCTTTTGTTGACTGGCTGAAAGAGAATAATAAACGTGGATTCGTCGGTGAATATGGAATACCTGATACTGACGGTCGTTGGCTGGATATTCTTGATGCAGCACTTAAATATCTACAAGAAAATGGAATAAACGGAACTTATTGGTCTGCCGGTCCACGATGGGGTGATTATCCCTTATCTGTCCAACCGACCAATAATTACACACAGGATCGTCCGCAATTAAGCACGCTCCTGAAATATAAAAGTACACAACAATAATCAGAATAAATACTGTCCATGAGAACTCGAATCATCACCATTATCACTTTACTGCTATCTACTCCAATGATTATTGCACAAAAATCAATGGATAAGATAGACAGGGAAAGCTTTGCAGCAAAGCTATCTCCAATAGAAGTAAAAGGTATACAGATGACTGAAGCAGGAAATATTCCTCTTGTCAGGGATACTCCTGCGAAAATCTCTTTGGACGGAACCTGGCAACTGGCAGAAGGAGGAACTGAAAAAGAACGTTTACACACTATCTGGACAGATCAAATACCTGCCCATGTGCCTGGTAGTATTCACACCGCATTAGTAGAAAATGGAATCATACCCGATCCATACATCGGACAGAATGACTCTATTGCAGAAAAACAATCTTACAAGACATGGTGGATGAAGCGGGAGTTCGAACTAGACTCCCCCTCATCTCACTGTATATTATCTTTTGGCGGAATTGCTAACAAATGTACAATATGGCTCAATGGAAAACTTTTAGGAACACACGAAGGTATGTTCGGAGGGCCCGATTTTTCAATAGGTAACTATTTAAAGAATAAAAACACTCTCATAGTAAAACTAGAAGCCATCCCTCAAATGTTTCTGGGCAACTGGCCTCCCAACGCAAATGAAAGTTGGAAATATACAGTTGTATTCAATTGCGTTTATGGATGGCATTATGCACAAATCCCATCATTAGGAATCTGGCGTAGTGTTCAATTAAAAGAACAAGCCGCAGTAGAAATAGAATCACCCTTCATCGCTACTCGTTCGCTCGATGGTCAAATGCGCTTAACTCTTGATCTGCATAAAAAATCATCTCCATTAAAAGGAGTATTATATGCAGAAGTATCTCCCAAGAACTTCAAAGGAATAACACAATATTATCGTTTCGACATAAATAGTCAGAAAAAACAGGAAACTTTATCTTTAGACTTTCAAATCAAAGATCCGCATCTTTGGTGGCCCAATGACAGAGGAGAACAATCACTATACGACCTCAACCTATTCTTCGTTCCACAAAAAGGGAAGACAGCCCATATAAAAACGTCGTTCGGTATACGGACTATTGAGATGAGACCATTAATTGATGGTGCTAAAGAAGATTATTATAACTGGACATTCGTCATCAATGGCAAGCCGATGTTCATAAAAGGAACAGGCTGGTGCACTATGGATGCATTAATGGACTTCTCAAGAAATAAATACGAGCATTTGCTCCAGATAGCCCAAAGCCAGCACATACAAATGTTAAGAGCCTGGGGAGGAGGAATGCCCGAAACCGATGATTTTTACGAATTATGCGATAAATATGGTATTTTAGTCATGCAAGAATGGCCAACGGCCTGGAATAGCCATAACACGCAACCGTACACTATCCTGCAAGAAACAGTGGAAAGAAATACCAAACGATTAAGAAATCACCCTTCTCTTATTATGTGGGGAGCAGGGAATGAATCAGATAAACCATTCGGACCTGCAATTGACATGATGGGACGACTTAGTATAGAACTTGACGGAACACGTCCCTTCCATCGTGGGGAAGCCTGGGGAGGCAGCCTGCACAATTACAACTGCTGGTGGGACGATGCTCATCTTAATCACAATTTGAATATGACCGCTCCTTTTTGGGGAGAATTTGGGATAGCATCATTGCCTCACATCGAGACAGTGCGTAGATATTTGGACGAGGAAAAAGAAGTGTGGCCTCCCCAAAGGAGCGGTAATTTCACGCACCACACTCCTATCTTCGGAACGATGAGAGAAATGGAGAAACTCACTCAATATTCCGGTTATTTTATGCCAAAGGATTCGCTGGCTTCTTTCATCCTCGGGTCACAGTTAGCACAAGTAGTAGGAGTGCGCCATACATTAGAACGAGCACGCACATTATGGCCTCATACTACCGGAGCACTTTATTATAAGATGAATGATAACTATCCTGGTGTATCATGGTCATGTGTAGACTATTATGGTATCATCAAACCCGTTCACTATTTTGTGCAAAAGTCTTTTGCCCCGTTAGCAGCAGTCATGCTGTTTGACCGCAGCAACCTTGCCAGTCAAGAAGTCAGTCTTCCTGTCTATCTACTTGATGACTGCCAAACATTAGAGAAAGAACCTTATCAAGTCAAAGTGTCTATATACAATGCATTACTAGATACTGTTGCCACCCATACTTTCAACGGTACCGGCGATGATAATGTCGTCAAAAAACTAGGAGAAATAAGTCTGAATAGAGAACAAACCAAATCGACCATGCTATTCTTTGTTCTGGACATAATCAAAGGTGCGCCCGTCAAGGCTGCATAAATAACTATTCCTTTAGCAAGGAATTAGGCAAGAGTACATTGAAATGACCTATCATCCACCTACTTATCCATTCAACGAAAGACGATGGGGAGTGTAGCATGTAGGAAAAGCCATGAGTCAATTAGCTATCAAGTTGCGACTGAATGGTAGGATGAAATGATAGACAAAGGATAAAATCCATACTGATTAAATGATAGTCCAAGCGGTATTCGGCTGTACCTGCAACGTAAGATAGCTAAACTCGTTGTATCG
>NZ_JH114343.1:11953-377030 GCF_000157095.2 Bacteroides sp. D1 | reverse complement strand
CGTCAAACTTGACATGCACCATGTACGCAAACTCAAAAATCTACAAGAAAAAGAAGATTGGGAACGCCACATGATTGCACGAAAACGCAAGACAATAGCACTTTGCCGAAGTTGTCATAAAAAAGTTGACGGTGGATGGAAAGACTGATAGAATTAATGGAGAGCCGGATACGCCGAAATGTGTACGTCCGGTTCGGGGGCGAGCATTTGAAAACCTACCATAGTAATATGGAAAGGCGTTGGGTGCTTAGCCTACATAACAAAAACATATATCGGAATTATTACTTTACCAATTACGAAGTACGTCCGGGCTCCATCGTATCAATGCCCCAAACAGAAATTAAAATGGAACGCACAGGTAATATGGTGACTTTAACAAATACAGGAAAGCACCCTGCTATCGGAGTACACGTAGAAGTACCAGAAAAAATGGACCAACTTATCGTTTCGGAGAACTATATATGGCTTAACCCACAGGAATCAAAAATATTAAAAATAAATTTGGAATCTCCAGTTATTGTAAAAGGCTGGAATCTTCAATCACCCTATTAAACAGAACATTATGAAAAAAGTTTTTATTTCGGCTTTTCTACTACTTAGCCTTCTTACTCTAAATGGATGTAAAAGTAATCAACCTCCGGCAAAAGAGACAGGTGAACCCTACGGAGTAAACTTGGCATGCGCGGACTTCGGTTCATCTTTCCCCGGTGAGTATAATAAAGACTATACCTACCCGACAGATCAAGACCTCGAATATTGGCAAAAGAAAGGGCTGAAACTTATCCGGTTACCATTCAAATGGGAACGGCTACAACTTGACTTAAAAGGACCGCTAAACCAGCATGACCTCAATAAAATGAAAGAATTGGTCAGAGCAGCAGAGAAACGCGATATGGTGGTTATTCTTGACTTACATAATTACTGTCGCCGCTTCATGAACAACGAACATACCCTCATTGGAAACAATGAATTAACAATCGAAGACCTGGCTTCTTTCTGGCAAGCTATCGCTAAAGAATTCTCCACTTTTAAAAACATATATGGTTACGGGCTAATGAACGAGCCACATGATCTGGCCCCGGAAACCAAGTGGTTCGACATGGCGCAAGCGTCCATCAATGCCATACGAGAAGTCGACACAAATACGCTTATTATGGTAGGCGGCAACGACTGGTCATCAGCAGAGCGTTGGATCGAGCAGAGTGATACACTCAAATTCTTAAAAGACCCAGCTAATAACCTTGCTTTTGAAGCTCATGTATATTTTGACAAGGATGCATCCGGTACGTACAAATATTCATACGAAGAGGAAGAATGTTATCCGGAGAAAGGAATCGACCGGGTAAAACCATTTGTAGAATGGATTAAACAGAATAAATTCCATGGTTTTATCGGAGAATATGGAATCCCCGACAATGATCCCCGTTGGAATGAAACCCTCGACTTATTCTTGGGATATTTACAAGAAAATGGAATCAATGGTACATATTGGGCTGCGGGTCCGTGGTGGGATACCTATTTCATGGCAATCACCCCCAAAGACGGAAAAGACAGACCGCAAATGCCTATCATTGAGAAATATACAAGTACCTTAAAAAAATAGAATTATGTTCAAACGATTCTCCATCTGCTATATTTTATTCATGTTTTGTATAACTGGAACTTCCGCCCAAGAAGACCGGTGGACAGGAAACGCCACGAATCTATCCAAAGGAAACTTAAGAGTAAATTCTTCAGGACGTTACCTAGAATACAGTGACGGAACTCCTTTTCTCTACATGGGAGATACAGCATGGGAACTCATCAGCCGCTTAAATGACAAAGAGACTGAACTATATTTGGAGAATCGCAGAGAAAAAGGATTTACCGTCATACAAACGGTAATCCTGGATGAATTAGATGATATGGATGTTTCATCTAACGGAGAACCTAAGTTAATTGACGGCAATATTGACAAGCCCGCTCCCGGCTATTTCACTCATGTAGACAAAGTTATTTCTCTGGCAGCAGCCAAAGGTTTATACATAGCTCTATTACCAACCTGGGGAGATAAGGTAGACAAACAATGGGGAAAAGGACCGGAGATTTTTACACCGGAAAATGCATATAGATACGGCAAATGGTTAGGAGAACGTTATATGAACGCACCCAATCTGATATGGATAATAGGAGGTGATCGAAGTGGAGACGGAAAAAACTTTGCCATTTGGAATGCATTAGCAACCGGTATTAAAAGTGTAGACAAAAACCATTTGATGACCTATCATCCTCATGGAGAGCACTCATCCTCGTTCTGGTTTCACAATGCTTCGTGGCTGGATTTTAATATGTGTCAATCCGGACACGCACAACAAGATTTCGCAATCTATCAACGTCTGCTTTTGCCCGATTTAAAAAAGGAACCACACAAGCCATGCATGGACGGAGAACCCCGATATGAAAATATTCCGATCAATTTCAAAAAAGAAAATGGAAGATTTGGAGATGATGATATCCGCCATACACTTTACCAAAGTATGTTCAGCGGAGCTTGTGGATATACATACGGCTGTAATGATATATGGCAGATGTTTGATACCGGACGTGAGCCTAAATGTGACGCCGACACTCCATGGTACCAATCAATGGATAAACAAGGAGCATGGGACTTAATTCACTTTCGCAGATTATGGGAAAAATTTGACTTTACTCAAGGAAAAAACCAACAAACCATCTTTGGCAATATACCTTTAGAAAATAAAAACTATCCCGTAGCATTCGGCAACAAAGACTACTTATTAGTATATTTTCCACAAGGTGGAGAGAGAACGATTTATTTGCCTTCAATGAAGGCATCCAAACGGTCTTTAAAGTGGATGAATCCTCGCAATGGAAGAATCACATTCCATCAAAATACAACAGCAGATACCATTCCCGTATCCTCTCCCACAAAGGGAAAAGGAAATGACTGGGTTTTAATTATAGAATAATTAACCGAGAAAAATAACTATAGAATATGAAAAGTAATAGATTAGAAGAGCTAACACAAAATTATGAAGCTCTTATCAACCGAAAAAATGAGATATGTAACAATAGCAACGGTATATATAAACGTTACTACCACCCTGTATTAACAGCAGAACATGCACCACTCATCTGGAAGTATGATTTTGATGAAAAACAAAACCCATTCATGGAAGAAAGAATTGGTATCAACGCTGTAATGAATACGGGAGCCATCAAGATCAATCATAAATACTATCTTGTGGCGCGTGTGGAAGGAGCAGACCGAAAATCATTCTTTGCAGTAGCAGAAAGTAATAGTCCCGTAGACGGATTTCGTTTTTGGGATTATCCGATAGAAATGCCGGAGACAGACATTCCTGATACCAATATGTACGATATGCGCCTGACCGCACATGAAGATGGATGGATTTATGGCATTTTTTGTGCGGAACGCAAAGATACAAACGCTCCAGCCGGTGATTTATCTTCCGCAGTAGCCGTTGCAGGTATTGCACGAACAAAAGACCTAAAAACATGGCAACGCTTGCCGGATCTGAAATCTCCGAGCCAGCAACGTAACGTAGTGCTTCATCCGGAATTTGTGAATGGGAAGTATGCCCTGTATACCCGCCCTCAAGATGGTTTTATTGACGCCGGCAATGGAGGAGGTATCGGATGGGCACTCATAGATGACATCTGTCATGCCGAAATAAAAGAGGAAAAAATCATCAATAAACGGTTTTATCATACGATCAAGGAGGTAAAAAATGGAGAAGGGCCACACCCCATTAAAACTCCACAAGGATGGTTACATTTAGCACATGGTGTAAGAGGATGCGCAGCCGGATTACGCTATGTATTATACTTATACATGACTTCTTTAGAAGATCCGACAGAAATTATAGCTGAACCTGCAGGTTATTTCATGGCCCCTATAGGAGAAGAAAGAATCGGTGATGTATCGAATGTATTATTCTCAAACGGATGGATTGAAGATGATAACGGAAAAATTTATATCTATTATGCGTCTTCGGACACCCGTCTTCATGTAGCCGAATCAACAGTAAGCCAGCTTGTAGATTATTGTCTGCACACACCAACCGACGGTTTCCGTTCTATAGAATCTGTGAAGCGGATCATTACTATGGTAAACCACAATAAACAATACCTGAAACAATAAATACATCACCATGGAAAACATAAAACTAAGAGAAAAAATCGGGTATGGATTAGGAGATGCTGCTTCTTCCATGTTTTGGAAGTTATTCACAATGTATCTGCTATTCTTCTACACAGACGTGGTAGGTATCTCTTCGGCAGTGGTAGGAACAATGTTCCTTATCACACGCATTTGGGACACTTTCCTCGATCCGTTTGTCGGAATATTAGGCGACCGGACAAACTCACGCTGGGGTAAATTCCGCCCCTACCTACTATGGATAGCCATACCATTCGGCATCTGTGGTATACTGACCTTCTCATCTTTTGGAGATAACATGACTACCAAAATAATATTTGCCTATGCCACATATACCCTTATGATGATGGTATATTCATTAATCAATGTTCCGTACGCATCTCTATTAGGAGTAATGTCTGCCAATCCACAAGTACGCACAGAGTTCTCCTCCTACCGCATGACATTTGCTTTTGGAGGAAGTATTCTGGTACTATTCCTCATTGAGCCACTGGTTGATATATTCAGTAAAATGAAGATAACGGAAAATATACCTGACATCGCTTTCGGCTGGCAGATGGCTGCAGTCGTATTTGCGATTATGGCTAGTGGAATGTTCTTATTAACTTTTCTATGGACAAAAGAAAGAGTGCAGCCCATAAAGGAAGAAAAAGGATCACTGAAAGAAGATCTGAAAGATCTGGGCAGAAACAAACCCTGGTGGATTCTTTTATGCGCAGGAATCATGGCATTAGTGTTCAATTCTCTTCGTGACGGTTCTGCTGTATTCTATTTCAAATATTATGTAGACAGCTCCGATACATTCTCTTTCTCATTCATGAATAGTGCCATTACTCTAATCACGATCTACTTGGTATTAGGACAAGCCGCCAATATCCTCGGAATCATGTTTGTGCCATCACTCACCAAAAGAATCGGTAAAAAGAAAACTTATTTTGTAGCAATGGTTGGCGCTACCATTCTAAGTGTTTTATTCTACTTCCTTCCTAAAGATTTTATCTGGGGAATTCTTTGTTTACAGGTCTTAATAAGTATCTGTGCGGGTATTATTTCTCCTTTATTATGGTCTATGTATGCAGATATATCAGACTATTCCGAATGGAAAACCGGAAGACGGGCAACCGGCCTGATATTCTCTTCTTCGTCCATGTCTCAAAAGTTCGGTTGGACAATCGGAGGTGCTTTGACCGGATGGCTACTGGCCTATTTCGGTTTCAAAGCAAATGTAATCCAATCCGACTTTGCTCAAACCGGCATTTGTATGATGATGAGTATCTTCCCGGCAATTGCCACCATGCTATCAGCATTCTTCATTTCACGTTATCCGTTAAATGAAAAAAGATTATATGAAATATCAACAGAACTCGAAGAGAGAAGAAAAAAGTAAATTCATCACTAACCAACTAACCAATATGGCTCATATTCCAATTCGGTCCTATTTATATTTACTATTGGGCACAACCCTATTCTCATGTGTACCTCAAGAGCTAAAACCGCCATTTGAATTAAAATGTGAGAATATACCCGTTCCTGTAGGAGTAGATACTCAAACTCCCAGACTCTCCTGGAAACTTCCGCTACTAGAGGAAGATAGTATCAACAGAGTTGAAATATGGCTATCAACAGACAGTACTCAATTATCAGGCAGACAGTCCGGTTATTGGAACAAATCCATCATAGGAGCTCCCATAAGAGTCTCCTATGATGGACAACCATTAGATTCATATACAACATATTATTGGAAAATAGGCTATCAAACCTCTTCCAAACAGAAAACTACATTTTCTCCAATATCCTCCTTCACAACAGGATGTTTATCACCCGACAACTGGAAAGGGAAATGGATTACTGACAAACATGACATCACATACCGTCCGGCACCCTATTATAGAAAGAGCTTCCAATTAGACAAAACAATCGAGCAAGCCTTACTCACTATTGCATCGGCAGGCCTGCATGAGCTCTCTATCAACGGGCAACGGGCAGGAAATCATTTCCTTGACCCTATGTATACACATTTCGACAAACGTATACTATCAGTCACTCATGATGTTACGTCATTACTATCTCTGGGTGAAAATGTAATAGGAGTACAACTGGGGAACGGCTGGTATAATCATCAATCCACAGCAGTATGGTTTTTCGACAAGGCTTCATGGAGAAACCGCCCTAAATTCACAGCACAACTCCATCTGCGTTACACAGATGGAACAACAGAATATCTGGGTACTGACTCAACCTGGCAAACAACTGACAGCCCGGTTATTTTCAACAGCATCTATACAGCCGAGCATTATGATGCACAGAAAGAATTAGCAGGCTGGGACTCCCCCGGATTCAACGCTACCGGATGGTATCATGCACAAGAAACCGAATCGCCTACGGAAACGATCAAATCACAAGTTATGCATCCGATTCGTGAAACGGCCCGCTATACAGCAACTCAATGTAAAAAAATAAATGACAGCTGCTACGTCTATCATTTCCCCCAAAACATTGCAGGTGTCACCGAGCTAAAAGTGAAAGGAAAAAAAGGAACAAAACTGCGCCTGAAACATGGGGAACTTTTAGACAAAAACGGTATGGTAAACATGGCAAATATAGATTATCACTACCGGCCGACAGACGACAGCGATCCTTTTCAAACAGACATCGTCATACTTAGCGGAAAGCAAGATAGATTCATGCCCAAATTCAACTACAAAGGTTTTCAGTTTGTAGAAGTCTCATCATCTGCCCCCATTCAATTATCCGACGAAAATCTTATTGCAGTAGAAATGCACAGTGATGTTCCGATCATCGGCTACTGGTCTTCGTCATCCGATCTGCTAAACAAAATATGGAAAGCCACTAACAGTTCCTATTTAGCCAACTTGTTCGGTTACCCGACTGACTGCCCTCAACGGGAAAAGAATGGCTGGACAGGAGATGCACATATTGCCATAGAAACAGGATTATACAATTTCGATGGTATCTCTATATATGAGAAATGGATGAACGACTTTTGTGATGAACAAAAAGACAACGGAGTCCTCCCATGTATCATCCCAACTTCTGTATGGGGCTATGATTGGGCCAACGGGGTCGACTGGACGAGTGCTGTCGCCATTATCCCCTGGGAAATTTATCGATTTTACGGAGATACCACATTACTCCGCCGCATGTACGGACCAATCAAAAAATATGTCTCCTATATAGAATCCATATCAACCAATCATCTTACAGACTGGGGACTGGGCGACTGGGTACCTGTACGCTCAAAAAGCAATATAACCTTGACTTCCTCTATCTATTATTATACGGACGTCTGTATTCTGGCCAAAGCAGCCAGACTTTTCGGATATGCCGAAGATGCCTCCTATTATAACACGCTGGCACAAAAAATAAAAGAGGCTATCAACACCAGTTTTCTCAATAAGGAAACAGGAATATATGCAGAGGGAACACAGACAGAACTTGCCATGCCATTATACTGGGGAATCGTTCCGGAAGAAGATAAAAAGAAAGTTGCTGCCAGACTACATGAATTGGTAGAAAAAGACGATTATCATCTGGACGTCGGTTTATTAGGAAGCAAGGCCCTACTTTCCGCCCTGTCAGATAACGGATATGCGGAAACAGCTTACAAAGTCGCATCACAAGACACCTATCCTTCCTGGGGGTACTGGATCAAACAAGGTGCTACAACTCTACATGAAAATTGGCGGACAGATGTCGTTATCGACAACTCATATAACCATATTATGTTCGGAGAAATAGGAGCATGGCTATACAAAGGACTGGGAGGAATTCAGATAGATGAAAAACATCCCGGATTCAAGCATATTTTGCTAAAACCTTTCTTTCCGGCAGACATGAATGAACTTACCATACGCTATAATACTCCCTATGGCTGGTTAAATATCAACTGGGTTCGTCAAACTAATGACTGCATCCGTTATACAATCGATATTCCGGCAGGCACTTCTGCAACATTTGTTCCTTTTACAATGCCAGAACCCCAAAAATCGATAACTTTACAAGCCGGAAAACATTCACTTGAACTTGATTTTATTCACCAATTAATCAATCAACGATAACTATGTACAAAAGAATCACCTTATTCACATTCATTTGCCTGCTCGCTTTAGCAGGAATAGCCCAAAATAAAGACACTTATACCATTTTATTATCCGGAGCATCTTTTGCCGAACCTAACAATAAGTGGTTTGAAATGGGATGTCGTGCCCTTCACGCCATCCCCATCAATCGGGCTGTAAGTGCAGAATCTATTGCTCACACTGCAAATAAAATGCTGGACGGCACTCTCTATACCCCGGAAGAGTTCGATAACATTGATGTATTTGTCTTGATGCAAGTACATGAAAAAGACGTATATAACGAAGCAAACTTAAAAGAGAACTACAAGGATTATAAAACTCCTTTTGATGCTTCCGACTATGCCGTTTGCTATGATTATGTCATCAAGCGCTACATATCAGACTGTTATAACCAGAAATTTAATCCAAAATCCAGATATTATAACACTCCTTATGGGAAACCTGCTTCTATTGTCTTATGTACTCATTGGCATGACAGTCGTCCGATATTCAACACTTCGGTCCGAAAACTGGCAGAAAAATGGGGATTCCCAGTAGTTGAATTCGACAGATACATCGGATTCTCCAAAAACCAGAAACATCCGGTTACAGGAAAACAATATAGCCTAATTTACACTGGGGATTCACAAGAGACTCATGGAGAAGTATTTGGATGGCATCCGCCACATGGAGAACATTCATTTATTCAACAGCGCATGGCTGCAATCTTTGCCGATACGCTTCGTAAGATATTGCTTCCCAAAGAATATATTAATGAATAATCACCAAATACTCATCGGATGAAAAAACTTCTATCATTAACAGTTTGCTTGTTATTTGTCCTATCACAAATAATGGCACAGCTTTCCGTACCTTCTTTCTTTTCAGACCACATGGTGCTGCAACGTGAGAAGCCAATCAATATATGGGGAACTGCCAGTGCCGGTGAGCGAATTAGCGTAACATTAGGAAATGCTCAAAAGAGTACCCGAACCGATAAAAATGGAAAATGGTCAGTCAGCCTGCCCCCTATGCAAGCCGGTGGACCGTATACTCTAAATGTAAAAAGCCTCAAGCAGACTTTATCATTTACAGATATTTTAATCGGTGAAGTATGGATTTGTAGCGGACAGTCAAATATGGAGTTTCGTCTGCGTAGCGCTAATCATGCTACCGAAGAAGTCGCAGCTGCCAATTACCCTCAAATCCGTTCATTCAACGTAATTCAAGAAATGGGGCACACTCCTAAAACCGACTTAAAAGGTAAATGGGAAGTATGTTCACCCGCCTCCGCTTCTGATTTTTCAGCTGTCGGCTATTTCTTTGCGCGTGAATTATACCAAAAACTCAATATTCCTATCGGATTCATCAACTCCTCATGGGGTGGTACGGACATCGAAACCTGGATGAGCATGGAAGTGATAGAGCATTTCCCGAAATATGAAAAATCATTAGCCCGTATGCGCTCTTCTGAATTCGAAGAATACATCAAGCACAGTGACAAAGTCAAAAAAGAATTCGAACAAGCCATCATAAACGAACCGGGAGAAAAAGAGAAATGGTATTTAGAAAACACCCCTACAGAAAACTGGAAGGAACATATTGTTCCGTCATTATGGTCAAATGAAGAGTTATCCGGTATAGATGGAGTTGTATGGTTTACTTATCAGTTTTCCATACCGGCCAACTGTTTAGGACAGGATGCAGAATTGAGTCTCGGTACTATCGATGACGATGACATTACCTGGGTTAACGGACATGAAGTAGGACGAACGGTAGGATATGACCTGAAACGTTTATACAAGATCCCGGCAGAAGTATTAAAGGAACAGAATACCATCACTATTAAAATATCCGACTATCGTGGAGGAGGTGGTCTATATGGTCCTAAAGATGAAGTATACCTGAAAATCAACAACCGAATTTTCCCTTTGTGTGATAATTGGAAGTATAAAGTTGCAGTATCGAGTGCACAATATGATTATGTAGAATATGGTCCTAACGCTTTTCCTTCTTTGCTGTTCAACGCAATGATTCATCCGCTGGTAGGTTTGGGGATGAAAGGGGTAATCTGGTATCAGGGAGAAAACAATGCCGCCCGCGCCAACGAATACATTGATTTATTTCCGGCTTTAATTAAAGACTGGAGAAGCAGATGGAATAACGAATTCCCATTTTATTGGGTTCAATTAGCAAACTTCATGTCTCCGGCCAAGCAGCCTTCCGAAAGTCATTGGGCAAACCTGCGGGATACACAGTCGAAGACACTGGCCTTACCACATACAGGACAGGCCGTCATTATAGACATCGGTGAAGAAAATGACATACATCCCCGCAACAAACAAGATGTAGGTAAACGACTTGCTTTGCATGCTCTCCACAATGATTACGGATATAACTCTATTGTTTGCACCGGCCCGATATTCCAGTCGGTAAAAAGAATCGGAGATGCACTGGAGATCACCTTTAACGCTTGTGACGAGCAACTAGTAGCTCGTAATAAATATGGCTATTTATCAGGATTCGCCATTGCCGGCGCAGATGGAAAATACCAATGGGCACAGGCTAAAATCGAAAACAATAAAGTAATAGTATGGAATAAGGAAATACAGCAACCGGTCTCTGTACGATATGCTTGGGGAGATAATCCCGATGATGCTAACTTATACAACGCAGCCGGTTTACCTGCCTCGCCTTTCGAAGGACACATCAGCCAATAAACGGCCTACAAAAACAGAAAAAGAATACCGGCAATGAATGTATGATCATCATTTCCGGTATTTTTCATATTTACAGTCCACTCCCTAATCGTCCAGAGACGATATTTTCTCTTTCCGGCGCGTTGTAATTTAAAGATTATCACGTATCTTTGCCTGCTCAAATCATAAATACGAGATATGGCTATTACAATCAAAAAAGTCTCCACAAAGAGAGAACTTAAGAAATTTATCCGTTTCAATTACAGAATGTACAAGGGTAACCCTTACTCTGTGCCTGACCTCTATGACGACATGCTTAACACCTTCAACAAGAAGAAAAACGCAGCATTCGAATTCTGTGAAGCAGATTATTTCCTCGCATACCGGGACGATAAAATAGTAGGACGTGTAGCTGCAATCATCAACAATCAGGCGAACGAGAAGTGGGAATGTAAAAACGTTCGTTTCGGATGGATAGACTTCATCGACGATCCCGAAGTATCATCCGCACTTATCAAAACAGTGGAAGAATGGGGAAAAGAACGGGGTATGACTCATATTGCCGGTCCTCTCGGATTTACTGATTTCGATGCGGAAGGAATGTTAGTTGAAGGATTCGACCAACTTAGCACCATGGCTACTATCTACAACTACCCATACTATCCTGTACACATGGAAAAGTTAGGCTTCGAGAAAGACGCCGACTGGGTGGAATACAAAATCTACATACCGGATGCCATTCCCGACAAGCATAAACGTATCTCCGAACTGATCCAACGAAAATATAACCTCAAGATAAAGAAATATACTTCCGGAAGAAAAATAGCCAAAGACTACGGACAGAAGATTTTCGAGCTGATGAATGAAGCATACAGTCCTCTTTATGGCTATTCTCCGTTGACACAGCGGCAAATCGACCAATACGTGAAAATGTATCTGCCGATCCTTGACTTACGGATGGTTACACTGATTACTGATGCCAATGACGAACTGGTCTGTGTAGGTATCTCCATGCCATCTCTCGCCGAAGCTTTACAGAAATCACACGGGCGTCTGTTGCCACTCGGATGGTTCTATCTGTTAAAGGCACTATTTATGAAACGCCGTGCCAAAATGCTTGATCTGCTACTCGTTGCAGTGAAACCGGAATATCAAAACAAAGGTGTTAACGCTTTGTTATTTTCCGATTTAATTCCAGTTTATCAAAAATTAGGTTTTATCTTTGCGGAAAGCAACCCCGAACTGGAACTGAACGGAAAAGTTCAGGCACAATGGGATTACTTTGAGACTCAACAACATAAGCGCCGCCGTGCGTTCATCAAAGAGATAAAATAAAAAACAGCTATGGAAGAGAACGAATTGATACCTGTAGACAACAACAATGCAGTAGAGTACACTGACGACAACATCCGTCACCTAAGTGACATGGAACATGTACGCACACGCCCCGGTATGTATATCGGAAGGCTGGGCGACGGTGCACATGCCGAAGACGGAATCTATGTCCTCCTGAAAGAAGTAATTGACAACAGTATTGACGAGTTCAAAATGCAAGCCGGTAAGAAAATCGAGATTACCGTTGAAGAAAACCTCCGTGTCAGCGTACGTGACTACGGACGAGGCATCCCGCAGGGAAAACTCATCGAAGCCGTCAGCATGCTGAACACTGGTGGTAAGTACGACAGCAAAGCGTTTAAGAAAAGTGTCGGACTAAACGGTGTCGGTGTGAAAGCCGTCAATGCCTTGAGCTCCCGTTTTGAGGTACGCAGTTACCGCGATGGCAAAGTACGTATCGCCACTTTCTCAAAAGGAAACCTGCTGACCGACGAGACGCAGAATACCGAAGAAGAAAACGGAACTTACATCTTCTTCGAACCGGATAATACATTATTCCTGAATTACTGTTTCAAGCCTGAATTTATTGAGACAATGCTACGTAATTACACGTACCTCAATACCGGGCTTGCCATTATCTATAACGGACACCGTATCTTGTCGCGCAACGGCCTGGTAGACCTTTTGAACGACAATATGACGGCAACCGGACTTTACCCGATCATCCACCTGAAAGGGGAAGACATCGAAATCGCCTTCACGCATACCGGACAATACGGAGAAGAATATTACTCCTTCGTCAACGGTCAGCATACTACCCAAGGAGGTACGCATCAGAGTGCTTTCAAGGAACACATCGCCCGCACCATCAAAGAGTTCTTCAACAAGAACATGGACTATACCGACATTCGTAACGGACTGGTTGCTGCCATTGCCGTCAATGTGGAAGAGCCTATCTTTGAGAGTCAGACGAAAACGAAGCTGGGTTCTACCAATATGGTTCCCGGCGGAGTGACAGTCAATAAATATGTAGGCGACTTTATCAAACAGGAAGTGGACAACTTCTTGCACAAGAATGCGGATGTAGCCGAAGCGATACAACAAAAGATCCAAGAATCCGAGAAAGAGCGTAAAGCCATTGCAGGTGTAACCAAACTTGCCCGTGAGCGTGCAAAGAAAGCGAACCTGCACAACCGCAAATTACGTGACTGCCGTATTCACCTCAACGACCCGAAAGGAAAAGGACTGGAAGAAGACTCCTGCATCTTTATCACCGAGGGGGACTCTGCAAGTGGTTCCATCACCAAAAGCCGTGATGTGAACACGCAAGCAGTGTTCAGTCTACGTGGTAAACCGCTGAATTCTTTCGGGTTAACTAAGAAAGTGGTCTACGAGAACGAAGAATTTAATCTGCTTCAGGCAGCCCTGAATATAGAAGATGGCTTGGACGGACTACGCTACAACAAAGTCATCGTAGCAACCGATGCCGATGTGGACGGTATGCATATCCGCCTGCTATTAATTACTTTCTTCCTGCAATTCTTCCCTGACCTTATAAAAAAAGGCCACGTATATATTCTGCAAACGCCTTTGTTCCGTGTACGCAATAAGAAAAAAACAATCTATTGTTATAGTGAAGAAGAGCGTGTCAATGCAATTAACGAACTAAGCCCGAATCCGGAGATCACGCGATTTAAAGGTTTAGGAGAGATTTCACCGGACGAGTTCAAGCATTTCATCGGTAAAGACATGCGTCTGGAGCAAGTTTCTTTGCGAAAGACGGATGCAGTGAAAGAACTACTTGAATTCTACATGGGTAAAAATACCATGGAACGACAGAACTTTATTATAGATAATCTGGTTATAGAAGAAGATTTGGCATCATGAGAAAAGCAATATTCCCGGGTACTTTTGACCCCTTCACCATCGGACATTATTCGGTAGTGGAACGTGCACTCACCTTTATGGACGAAATCGTGATAGGAATCGGTATCAATGAGAACAAGAATACATACTTTCCCATTGAGAAAAGAGAGGAAATGATTCGGGAACTTTACAAGGATGAGCCTCGTATAAAAGTGATGTCCTACGACTGTCTGACCATTGATTTTGCGCAGGAAGTAGGAGCCAGGTTTATTGTCCGCGGTATCCGTACAGTGAAAGATTTCGAGTATGAAGAAACGATTGCGGACATCAACCGCAAACTGGCAGGCATTGAAACCATCCTGCTCTTCACAGAACCGGAACTGACTTGCGTCAGCTCGACGATTGTACGCGAATTATTGACTTATAATAAAGATATCAGCCAGTTTATTCCCAAAGGAATGAGGATAAGTTGAGAGTTGAGAAGGATGCAGGCGTATCTGTGCCCGGTTGTTAATACTCGGCTATTAATATAAAGTAAGATTATGAATAAGATTAAAATATACGTCCTTTTGGCTTGCCTGTGGGCAGTATCAGCCTTACAGGCCCAAAATTTCGGTTCTGAAGCCATGCGCAAGCTACAAATGGCAGAGTTCGCAATCTCCCATTTCTATGTAGACAAAGTAGATGAAGACAAGTTGGTGGAAGAAGCCATCATCAAGATGCTGGCACAACTCGACCCGCACTCTACCTACTCGGACGCAGAAGAAGTGAAGAAAATGAACGAACCTCTTCAAGGTAACTTCGAAGGTATTGGAGTTCAGTTTCAGATGATTGAAGATACCCTGTTAGTAGTGCAACCCGTCAGCAACGGACCCTCCGAAAAAGTCGGCATCCTTGCCGGTGACCGTATTGTTGCGGTCAATGACAGCGCCATTGCCGGAGTGAAAATGAGTACGGAAGATATTATGAAGCGTCTTCGTGGTCCGAAAGGCTCTAAAGTCAACCTGACTATCGTTCGTCGTGGCGTGCAAGATCCTTTATTGTTCACTGTGAAAAGAGATAAAATACCTATCCTTAGCCTCGATGCTTCTTACATGATTCAGCCTAAAACAGGTTATATCCGCATCAACCGCTTCGGAGCAACCACTGCCGAAGAATTCAAGAAAGCAATGACAAGCCTTCAGAAACAAGGTATGAAGGACCTGATTCTCGACCTGCAAGGAAACGGAGGAGGTTACCTGAATGCAGCCATCGACCTTGCCAACGAATTCCTGGGGCAAAAAGAATTGATTGTCTACACGGAAGGACGGACTGCCAAACGCAGTGATTTCTACGCCAAAGGAAACGGAGATTTCCGTAATGGACGTCTTATCATCCTGGTAGATGAATATACGGCTTCCGCCAGCGAAATTGTCAGCGGTGCAGTGCAGGATTGGGATAGAGGAATTATCGTAGGACGCCGTTCTTTCGGCAAAGGATTGGTGCAACGCCCTATCGACCTGCCGGACGGCTCCATGATTCGTTTGACTATTGCGCGCTATTATACTCCATCGGGACGTTCCATCCAGAAACCGTACGACAGTACTGTCGATTACAACAAGGATCTGATAGAACGTTTCAACCACGGTGAACTGATGAATGCTGACAGTATTCACTTCCCTGATTCACTGAAAGCACAAACCAAGAAGCTAGGACGCACTGTTTATGGCGGAGGGGGTATCATGCCGGACTATTTCGTACCTATCGATACTACTCTTTATACGGATTATCACCGTAATCTGGTAGCTAAAGGAGCCGTGATTAAATTCACCATGCAGTTTATCGAAGGACACCGGAAAGAGTTGAAAAACAAATATAAAAAATTCGAATCGTTTGATGAAAAGTTCGTAGTCGATGATGATATGCTCGCTACTTTAAAAGAAATAGGAGAGAAAGAAGGAGTGAAATTCAATGAAGAACAATATCAGAAGTCGCTTCCCCTTATCAAGACGCAGCTTAAAGCACTGATAGCCCGTGACCTTTGGGATATGAACGAATATTTCCAGGTAATGAATACCACCAATGAGAGTATACAAAAGGCGCTGGAGATACTGAATTCGGATGAGTATCAGAAGAAGCTGAAACAGGGTATTCAGTAAACAATCATAAGACATCATTTTTCAGTTCGGTGGACATATATACTCACTATAGTGAAAAAATATCTATCATAAGTATCATTCATTTTGATACTCTTCTCATTATCAAAGAAATAAGTATGATAGATAGCTTTTAAAAAAGGTATCTATCATACTTTTACCAGCAAAAACAGGTTATCTATCATCTACAAAATAGCCGAATAAAGGCCCTATATGCATAAGATAGCTTGTTTTTGTTGAATAGTTTAATTCTCCCCTGCCCTATATCTATCAGATAGAACAAGGCGTATAAATACCTCAAACAAGCAGAGATAGTTTGCTTTTCTCCCTGATATAGTTTATCTTTGTTACCGATATAGTTCATTCTTCATGGCCGTGGCGGATTCCTACCACGGCCGTGGAAAGATACTACCACAGCCATGAAGAGATCTCTCCACGGCCGTGGGAAACTAATGATAAAGGCACCGGAAGACAACTATCCCTATGCCTTAGTCCAAGAATAAAGGCAGGATAACTTATAAAAGCCGCTTGATAGCAAACAAACAACAGCTATATAACACCCTCCCCCTAAGTCCGAAGATGATCGATTAGCTTTGCAACAACAGAAAACAATGTCCTTATAGGCTTGCAACGGTAAATTAAAGGTACGTAGTAATGTATAAGGCAAAAAACAAATAAATAATGGCAATACAATTTGAATTGTACAAGACTCCCCGTCCCAAGGATGAGGAAGACAAAGAAGTGTATCACGCACGTGTAGTCAACTTCCAACACATTGACACAGACTATTTGGCAAAAGAAATCCAGATAGCAACTTCTCTAACTGAAGGGGATGTAAAGTCAGTTCTCGAATCCCTAAGTCATTTTATGGGGGATCGTCTTCGGGAAGGACAAAGCGTCCATCTGGATGGCATCGGTTATTTCCAGATAAAGCTGAATAGTCAAGAACCTATCACTTCGCCCAAACTAAAAGCGAATCAGATAAAACTCAAAGCCAACATCAGCTTTAAAGCGGACGTCAAACTGAAAAAGTCTGTCAGTGTTGTTCATGTGGAGCGAAGTAAACTGAAACCCCATTCGGCTGTCCTTTCAAATGACGAGATAGACAAATTGCTGACAAACTACTTCAAGAGCAACCCTGTATTAACCCGTCGCGACTTTCAAGGATTGTGCGGCTTTACCCCTACCACTGCCGCACGGCAAATCAAACGGCTGAAAGAGGAGGAGAAGAAGTTGAAGAATATCAATACTTATTATAATCCGATTTATGTGCCGATGCCAGGATATTATGGCAAGGCGGAGATGAAGACAGATGAATAAAAGGAACAAACATAATACAGAAATAAAATGAAATCAGAAGAAATAAAAGAGCTATTTAAGCAGTTTGAGAGCATTGTTTGCGAATACAACAAAGTGGAATGTTGGAGTGCGAGAGAACTTTATCCATTGTTAGGATATTCTCAATGGCGTAACTTCCTGTCTATCATAGAGAAAGTAAAAGATGCATGTAAAAATGCCGGAGAAAATATTGCATACCATTTTGCTGACGTCAGCAAAATGGTTATATTAGGTTCAGGCGCTGAAAGAGAAGTAGATAACATCTTTCTGACCCGTTATGCCTGCTATCTGGTAGCACAAAATGGAGATTCTCGAAAGCAAGAAATTGCCTTTGCTCAAAACTACTTTGCAATACAAACGCGCCGTGCAGAATTAGTAGAGCAACGTTTAATAGAATATGAACGTGTCCAAGCACGTACCAAACTAGCCGAGACAGAGAAACTTCTCTCGGGTGTTTTATATGAAAGAGGAGTTGACAATCAAGGATTCGCCATTATACGTTCCAAAGGAGATAAAGCACTGTTTCACATGGACACCAAAATGCTAAAACGTAAACTTGGCGTACCTGATAGCCGACCATTGGCTGATTTTCTTCCGACCATCAGCATAAAAGCCAAAGACTTTGCCGCAGAAATGACCTCTGTGAATGTTCAGCAAAAAGACCTATACGGACAAACTGCCATTGAAAATGAACATGTTGACAATAATGTCGCAGTCAGAGATATGCTTGTTGGTAGAGGCATATTTCCTGAACAAATTCCTGCAAATGAAGATATTGCGGCAGGGGTATTTCTCTAAAGAAAAACGTTTTAACACATTCTTTATAAATCTGATTTATAATAAAGGAGGGGAGGAACCTATTAAAACAGAGCCTGTTAGGCAGCATCTATAAAAAGGATTTACAAGCAGCAGTCGTGCGAACTAAGTCATTCCCTCAATTCTTCAGTCATTGTTTTTAGTAATGACCTGCTGTCACTTAACGGCAAATCCGTAGCTAAATCCCAACTCATCATACCTTTCAGCTTCTGTTCCTTTGCATAACGGGTTTTGATACGAATGTTATCCTGACCGTCAAACACATAAGTATCTCCCTGATAGATCACTTCATTCTGTGCAGGACTCGTAACCAATCCATTCTGTACAAAATTGAAATAAGCCTCTGTCTTCTTTGAATTATCTTTGGTCACCCCATAAAAAGGAACTCCTGCTACCAGTTTTTCCCTCGGAATGCCATACTCCAATACCATCTGTATATCCGAACAATATTTCTCTATCGGAAAACGAACCGGTGAAGGACCATAGCACTGAAGTGAAATAAAATCAACAGCTTCAATAGCTTCCTTACTAATCTTATAACAAACAGGATGCAGAGATACACTGAAAAGATACTTGTCTCCCAACACTTCCCGCATCTTCAGGATAGCCAAACTATAATCTTTATATTCTTTCTCATTTTCCGCCCACTCAAAATCAAGATCAATGCCATCCAGTTTATTCTTTTCCAGTACAGTCTTTATGTTCTTTGCAAACGTCGTACGAGCGGCCTCATCGGCCACCATCGCTTTCCATTCGCCACTGGAAGCTCCCAAACGTATTTTCACTTTTGTACCTTTTACTTTTGCACGAACCGATTTAATCAAACCTTCCCAAGTGGTCACCCCTTTTCCCTGAAATACACGTGGATTCTCAAAAGACAATGATCCGTCTTTATTAGGATGAACATTCAAGAAAATAAGGTCGTCACTTGCCCGCAAGCTTTCTGTAGAGATACGACCACGGTTGTAAAAATTACCCCGCACATAAGAACTGACCATATAGTCTTGCTGTGCAAACAATGATAATCCAACAAACAAAAAAAAGAAGAATACAATTTTTCTTAGCATTAGCATAATGATTGATAATTAAAACGTTTAGATTGCAAAAATACGCATATCAAAGGGAAACAGATGTTCAAAAACAACTATAATACTTCCAAAAATCAACATAAAGTTTTCTATTCAGAAATTTACAACAGATAAATATTGAATTCTCTAACATCATCCAAAGGGATAAGAATAATATTTGCAGGTTTCTACTAAAACATAAATAAAAGAAAGAGTTCCATTTTCCGCAAAAAAAGCCTATCTTTGTTCCGTTAAGATAATAAATCACGCATAAAACTCATGCCAGGAGATTCATTTTGCATACAATATACCAACTGTACGGGATGTCCAAAAAATGTTGAGAATATCCTTGTATATAGAAACTTACCTAAAGGAGAGCATATCCCCAAGGATAAGTGTACGCAGAATTGTATGCTTTTTATGATAAAGGGCGAATTACTTATCAATAGCGAAGAGCATCCCGGAATAACGTTACGCGAGAAACAAATTGTTTTGCAAGCTATTGGCTCCAAGGTCGAAATACTGGCACTGACAGATGTTGAATATGTTGTCTACTGGTTCAACGAACTGCCTTTGCTTTGCGAAGACCGATATAAGGAAATGATGGAACAGGCGGAAGCTCCTTTGACCTACACTCCACTGATTATGAGCGAAAGGCTTTACCACCTTGTCACCAGTATGCCCGAATTCCTCGCTGAAGAAAACCCTTGCAGCAAGTATATCGACTTAAAATGCAAAGAACTGGTTTTCTTGATTACCAACTTCTATCCGCTGCCCCAACTGGGTTCATTCTTCTATCCGATCAGCACTTATACGGAAAGTTTCCACTATTTCGTCATGCAGAATTACAGCAACGTGAAGAACGTGGAAGAATTTGCGCATCTGGGAGGATATACGACCACTACTTTCCGCCGCCTTTTCAAAAACCTCTATGGTGTGCCCGTATACGAATGGATACTGGAAAAGAAACGGGAAGGAATCCTGGAAGACCTGCAGCACACCAAAATGCGAATCACTGAAATCTGTAACAGATACGGATTCGACTCCCTGTCGCATTTCGCACACTTCTGTAAAGACTCTTTTGGCGATACCCCACGCGCTTTACGCAAAAAAGCAGCCGGTGGTGAGAAAATCGGAAAGGTACAATAAACAGTCCCATCCTACTAATGTGCCAATCAGTTGCACCATGCGCGCATACTGGCTGGCATATTGACACATTGGCGCATTGATCTATTATTAAAGAATTATTTCTTTAATTCCTTGCTCAATCAATCTATTTCCCCTATTTTTGCAGTCCGTAAGAGGTGTAAAACGTCGAAATTTTAGTTCTAACAATTAAATAATTTAAATTCAATCATTTATGTGGTTAAGTAATTCATCTGTAGGAAGGAAAGTGGTGATGAGCGTTACCGGTATCGCCCTTGTCCTGTTTCTAACATTTCACATGGCGATGAACTTGGTTGCAATCATCTCGGCTGATGGTTACAACATGATTTGTGAGTTCCTGGGAGCAAACTGGTATGCGTTAGTGGCTACCGCAGGACTAGCCGCTCTTTTTGTGATTCACATCATCTACGCATTCTGGCTGACAATGCAGAATCGCAAAGCGCGTGGTAGCGAACGCTATGCAGTGGTTGACAAACCAAAAACTGTAGAATGGGCATCTCAAAACATGTTGGTGCTGGGTCTGATCGTTATCGTAGGTCTTGGTTTGCACCTCTTC
Organism: Bacteroides sp. D1; assembly: GCF_000157095.2. NCBI lineage: Bacteria > Pseudomonadati > Bacteroidota > Bacteroidia > Bacteroidales > Bacteroidaceae > Bacteroides > Bacteroides sp. D1. Next base: position 355,789 of record NZ_JH114343.1, on the reverse strand, counting down.
AACTTCTGGGCAAAAATGCAGTTGCCGGAACTGATGCACAACATGGGCATGCACGCTGATACACTGACGCTGGCTTATGCCGCTAACGGTGCTTATCACATCCAGCAGACTTTCTCTAGCCCGGTTTACGTAGTTCTTTACCTCGTTTGGCTGTTTGCTTTGTGGTTCCACCTGACTCACGGTTTCTGGAGCTCTATGCAATCACTGGGATGGAACAACAAAGTATGGATCAATCGTTGGAAATGTATTTCTAACATCTATTCTACGATTGTTGTACTCGGTTTCGCACTGGTAGTAGTGGTATTCTTCGTGAAAACACTGATTTGTGGCGGTGCTTGCTAAATAGTAAATTGTAAATGATTAAATTGTAAATAATATTATGATCAAGATAGATTCAAAAATTCCAGAAGGCCCGGTGGCTGAGAAATGGACCAACTATAAAGCTCACCAGAAATTGGTGAACCCCGCTAATAAACGTCGTTTGGACATCATCGTTGTGGGTACGGGTCTGGCAGGTGCTTCTGCCGCTGCTTCACTTGGTGAAATGGGTTTCAGAGTATTCAATTTCTGTATTCAGGATTCTCCCCGTCGTGCACACTCTATCGCTGCACAGGGTGGTATCAATGCTGCAAAGAATTATCAAAATGATGGTGACTCGGTTTACCGTCTGTTCTACGATACTGTAAAAGGTGGCGACTATCGTGCCCGTGAAGCAAACGTATATCGTTTGGCTGAAGTGTCTAACGCTATCATCGACCAATGTGTAGCGCAAGGTGTTCCTTTCGCTCGCGAATATGGCGGTACACTGGATAACCGTTCTTTCGGTGGCGCACAGGTATCCCGTACTTTCTACGCTAAAGGCCAGACTGGTCAGCAGTTGCTGCTGGGTGCTTACTCTGCATTGAGCCGTCAGGTAAACGTAGGTACTGTTAAACTGTATACCCGCTACGAAATGCAGGATGTTGTCATCGTTGACGGACGTGCCCGCGGTATCATCGCAAAAAATCTTGTAACAGGCGAATTGGAACGTTTCGCCGCTCACGCTGTAGTAATCGCTACCGGTGGTTATGGTAACGCTTACTTCCTGTCTACTAACGCTATGGGTTGTAACTGTACAGCTGCTATCTCTTGCTACCGCAAGGGTGCTGTATTCGCAAATCCTGCATACGTTCAGATTCACCCGACTTGTATTCCGGTACATGGCGACAAGCAGTCTAAGCTGACTTTGATGTCTGAATCTCTCCGTAACGACGGTCGTATCTGGGTTCCGAAGAAGAAAGAAGATGCTGTAAAACTCCAGAAAGGCGAAATCAAAGGAAGTGATATTCCGGAAGAAGACCGCGACTATTACTTGGAACGCCGCTATCCGGCATTCGGTAACCTAGTTCCGCGTGACGTTGCCAGCCGTGCCGCTAAAGAACGTTGCGACGCTGGTTTCGGTGTAAACAACACAGGTTTGGCCGTATTCCTCGACTTCTCTGAAGCTATCAACCGTTTGGGTATCGACGTTGTTCTTCAACGTTATGGTAACCTCTTTGATATGTACGAAGAAATCACTGACGTTAATCCGGGCGAACTGGCTAAAGAAATCAGTGGTGTGAAATATTATAACCCGATGATGATTTATCCGGCTATCCACTATACAATGGGTGGTATCTGGGTAGACTACGAACTGCAAACCACTATCAAGGGTCTGTTCGCTATCGGTGAATGTAACTTCTCCGACCATGGTGCAAACCGCCTCGGTGCTTCTGCATTGATGCAAGGTTTGGCTGACGGTTACTTCGTATTGCCTTACACTATCCAGAACTATCTGGCAGACCAGATCACTGTTCCTCGTTTCTCTACCGATCTTCCTGAATTCGCTGAAGCTGAAAAAGCTGTTCAAGCTAAGATCGACAAGTTCATGAGCATCCAGGGTAAAGAATCTGTTGATTCTATCCACAAGAAACTGGGTCATGTCATGTGGGAATATGTAGGTATGGGACGTACGGCAGAAGGCCTGAAGAAAGGTATCGCCGAACTGAAAGAAATCCGCAAGGAATTCGAAACGAACTTGTTTATCCCCGGTTCTAAGGAAGGTATGAACGTAGAGCTTGACAAAGCAATCCGTCTGTACGACTTCATCACTATGGGTGAGCTTGTTGCTTACGATGCATTGAACCGTAACGAAAGTTGTGGTGGTCACTTCCGTGAAGAATACCAGACTGAAGAAGGAGAAGCAAAACGTGATGACGAAAACTTCTTCTATGTAGCATGCTGGGAATATCAAGGTGATGATGAAAAGGCTCCGGTATTGCACAAAGAACCGCTGGTATACGAAGCTATCAAGGTTCAGACTCGTAACTACAAGAGCTAATCGGTGAAGTTAAACATTTAAAAGAATTAGAAGAAAATGGATAAAAATATATCATTTACACTGAAGGTATGGCGCCAAGCTGGTCCGAAAGCTAAAGGTGCTTTTGAAACCTACCAAATGAAAGATATCCCCGGTGATACTTCCTTCCTCGAAATGCTGGATATTCTGAACGAACAGCTCATCAGCGAAAGAAAAGAACCGGTAGTATTCGATCATGACTGCCGCGAAGGTATCTGCGGTATGTGTTCTCTTTACATCAACGGACACCCGCACGGTCCTGCAACAGGTGCTACTACTTGCCAAATCTATATGCGTCGTTTCAACGACGGTGATACCATCACTGTTGAACCTTGGCGTTCGGCTGGTTTCCCTGTCATCAAAGACTTGATGGTAGACCGTACTGCATACGACAAGATTATGCAAGCTGGTGGTTATGTAAGCGTACGCACAGGTGCTCCGCAGGATGCTAACGCTATCCTGATCGCGAAACCTATCGCTGACGAAGCTATGGATGCTGCTTCTTGTATCGGTTGCGGTGCTTGTGTAGCTGCATGTAAGAATGGTTCTGCTATGTTGTTCGTTTCTGCAAAAGTTAGCCAGTTGAACTTGCTGCCGCAAGGTAAACCGGAGGCTTTGCGTCGTGCAAAAGCTATGTTGTCAAAGATGGACGAACTGGGATTCGGTAACTGTACAAACACTCGTGCTTGTGAAGCTGAATGTCCGAAGAATATTTCTATCAGCAACATCGCTCGCTTGAACCGCGACTTCATCATCGCAAAATTAAAAGACTAGAAATTGCTAGATTTCAATAGCGAGAGCTTAATTTGATTAATGACAGAATCCCCTGCCGGCTAGTCCGACAGGGGATTTCTTTATGTATGAGTAGATCACAATTATTATTAATACGGATCAGTAACATGAACTTTTAATTCATAAGTTTCACCGATTTCACCTTATAGCCAGAACTGTTATGAATGAGAGAATTACGGGTGAAAGCGAGGATTGAAATAAGGTAAAATCATTCGTTACCACTTTCACCTGTCTTATTAAAATATCCCTTGAGCTAAAACAATTATCATTATAGCTAATCCGGATATGCTTATAGCAAATCCGCTTTCAGGTATTAATGAGTGAACTGTGCGGATGTAATACTTTGGCCACCAGGTCTTAACACCTTAGTTCTCATGTGTTAATACTTGAGTTGTTGCATCTATATATCCAGCATCTTGGAGCTATATATCCAACACCTTGGAGCTATATGTCCAACAGTCGGTATGAATAAACTCAATAGGTGAAACCGGGAAGGTTCAGTTTCGCCTGAATTTCTCCCTTGCTTTCACCCGCTGTTACCTTATTCATCGGCATTTAGAGAATTGGGTGAAACCGGTGAACCGCAATTATCTTACATAGTTGCATTTATGAAATGTCTTGCCTACGTAAATTACGTGGAGAGGCACCAAAAGATTTCTTGCAGAAATTAGAAAAATGGGGTAAAGATTCAAAACCATATTTATAGCATATCTCCGAGATGCTACATTTAGAGTTGTTCAAGTCGTCCAGAATGCCCTCTTTACGTCTCGCCAGCATCCATTCATAAACAGGTTCATGAAAGACGTTATTGAAGATACGACGGAATGTACTAAGGGTATATCCACCCAATTGTGCCAGTTCTTCCACTGTCTTTACTTTCTTATAGTTTTGAATAACGAAGTATTGGAAACTATTTACATATTTAGAGAGTGGATGCACCAAGCTCGAAAGATCATAATCGGAATAATAGTATCCCAATACAAACGCCAATTCTTTTCGTTTCAGAGATAGCAAATCCCGACAGACTTTATCTCCTTTCAAATAAGTAATAGACCCATTGAGGAAATATTGCAGTTCTGGAATTATTTTTAATGGAGTATAAATAAGTGGAGGAGATACTTCCTTCATGATATGATTGAAACGGAAATCACAAAACAGTTCGGGCTGAATAAAACGATAATAAATGCACTCACATTCAGTCATAGCAAGCATCTCAAACATAGAACCAATGGCTTGAAGGATAAATTCACCTCCCTTAAGCATGGTCCCTGCATATTCCTTACTATTGACCAGTATTTCTCCCTTCATCAAAAAAAGGATAAGATTTTCTTCACACTTTTGAGCCGGTTTATGAAAACCACGCTGATAAATCACACGAGTAATGGCATTACTCACCGCTTTTGGACATATCTGACAATCCCAGGTTCCTTGACAAATAGATGGCATACGCTGACTGTGTTTGTTTTTGTTTATGCTGCCAGCAAAAATATATGAAATCTTTCATATTGCCATAAAAAAAGAGAGAAAAGTGAAAAAGAGGTTAGGTAAGAGAAAAAAGGTATCCACTACAAAAATGTAAGTAACATATAGAATTAAAATTCTCAGTCTTTTTCTGGAGAAACTAGGCTATATTTTCTATCATAATTCCAAAACACAAGAAGAACCGATGTAACATACAAATTACATCGGTTCCATAGATTTAATCTTGTGTTAGTCAACAGTTGGAGTTACAGGATCTTCAGCATCCCAACCAGTAACAGTTGCAGTGATACCAACTTCTTGAGCACCAATAGGCAATGTTAGTTTATATAGTATTTTCTTTCCAAACGCCCATGCAGCAGTACTTGTCAAAGATACTTCCTTACTATTTTCAGCAATCTTACTTCCATCTTTCTCTACGGTATATTCTATAGATATTTTTGCATCAGTAAGAGCTTGCGGTATTAACATCAACGCATTACCTGCTTTTACAGCTGTCTTATCATCTGAAAAAGCCCCAAGTTCATATGCATAAGAGACACTTGTCTCTGTACCTGCAGTCCAAGTCCCTGCGTTAACACCTGCATATGTAAATGTTCCACTTCCCTTAATTCCAGTCAATTCCACTTTAGATATAGTATAGGTATAACCAGCCTCTTTTGTCACCTCGATATTTACTTGAGTCAATGCATGTTTAAAAGTTAAAGAAACATCTGTTGCTGCTTCATTTGTCTTCTTTTGAGCATTTGCCACAGATGCAATCACTAAATCCTTTTGAAGGGCAGCTGTATTTCCCACTGTATAAGTAAACTTAGGATATCCTTTATCAGTAGTACCATTCGGAGCTGTATATGTAACTCCGTCTTTTGGAGAGTATGCAAAGAATTGCAGATTTTCTGCAAGAGGCCAATAATATGGACCTCCAGATACCGTCCATTTAGAATCCGAATAAGTAGCAGAACCATTTATCCATGGTGTCGAAAGAGTCACCGTAGCACTCATCTCCTCTGCCTTCGTATTATACGCGTAAACCTGAAAGCCAGAACTCTTTAAACCGTCTATATCCAGTTCAGTAGCTCTAGTTACCGCCGTATTAAAATTAATTTCGGCCTTCTGTGAAGGGGCTTCAAACTCTTCATTCTGTGAGCAACCCGTAATTGCCAAAGCAGCTGTTACTGCCAATAAAATCTTCTTCATAACTGTATTTTTTTAAGTTTATAATATTGTTATATTTTGTTTATAGCATCTATTTCATTTCACGGGTAACTCAACATTATCTTCGGGTCCCCATCCATCAACATTGCCACCCATTCCTCCACCTCCATCAGGATTCGGTGGTGTTTCCGGCTTATCAACTTCAATCTTATCATCAGGCGGTAACTCAATCTCCGGTGGTGGGGTTGGTTTTCCATCTTCCCCTGTTCCAGCATTTTCAAGTGTACCTATTATTTCAGTAACATCAATTGTTGCTTCCTGAACTGTATTATCTGTTTTGATAAATTTCAATATTAATATTATAGCATCTTTCTCACTAGAAGTTTCCCTCTCTGATATTGACATTCGCGTCGGCATTGTCATTTCCTTTACTTGTTTGAAAGCGGTGAAAGATGCCGTTACCTTATTGTCTCCCTTCTTTACCTCAAAGTAGATAGGTTGTGAGCTACACACTCCACGACCTTTGCCTATACAGTAACAATCGGATAATCCATCAATGCTCCCTACCACTGTTGCAACATACTCCAAACCTTTAGCCTCTACTGCAAAAAAATATTTCTTCACTACAGATTCCATCTTCCAGTCTAAATGAAGCACTTCTTCACTCTTCTCTATTTTCAGCTCATCTATATTCAATACATACAACGAATCGGGTGACCAAACCATCTTTTCCATTCCTGCAATCCCCAAATCATTGCAATATTCTGTATAAGCTTCTATAGATTCATAGGACTCTTCTCCTCTAATTCGTATACGATCCGAGTTAAAGTTATAACCCATAGTTACTACCGAATACCGTCCCGGAGGAACTTTCATTTCTCCACCTCGTACCGAAAGGTATTTATCTACTTTCCTGCCTTCTCCGTTCTTCGGATAAAAAATCACCCGAACTCCCTCCGGCAGTTGATCTGTCATTCCATCCCAATCCAGCTTTATATCTACCCCACTTACGGGATAATCATCCAATATATCGCGACGGCTACACCCGGTCAGCATCAGCAGCGAGGACAAAAGCACAAGAAACCTGTATCTTGTATTTCGCATTGCGCCCTCCTATCTCTTTGTTGTTATCAACCATACCAAAGAAACTTTCGCCTTGGTAGGGCCAATAAAGTTATAACGCCCACTGTTTGTCCATATAATATCTCCCTCATAAGGAGTATATTTCTTATATTCTGTTGTCAAATACCCTATGCCAAGACTGAACTCTAGAGAAAAATGCCGTGCCAATTGCCGTGCATATCCATAAGTCACTCCGGCAGCTCCATAGTACTTACCCTGATACCCATCTCCACGTAACTGGAAATCGTATATTCCACCTTCAGCATAAAGTCCTATAAAATGTCCGGTCAGTCGGTTGCGTTTCTGCCGGTTTCCCAGCCAACAACGTCCTTCCATCCCTCCAGAAAGGAGCTGATAGCAGAAATCGTGTTTACTATTCAGCCACCACGGACATTTATATTCAGTATTCAAAGACCACCTCTTACCTATCGGAATTTCTACTTCTATATTCGGTGCCAATGCCAAATCATATAACAGATTATTCTTCACTGCAAGTACAGTTTGGCTTTTCACCGGCCCTTCTGTCTCCGATATATCGACCTCACAGGCCTGTTTTTCTTCACTTTCTCCCACAGACTTATCAGGTTGATCTTTCGGAAGCGCCTCTTCCTGATTTGGAACAAACAACCCGAAGACAGAAGATACCGGTTCAAAAGCCTCTTTACCTAATTTCGAAGTTTCTCCAACAATCGTAATGACCGATCGCCGCAGCTCTGGAAAGATATTGTGAACAATGTATCGGTAAGCAATTCCCCGATTCAATTTTCGCAACAGTTGCTTTCGTTTATTGACATCATTCTTATGATAATCAATCAATATCAGCACTTCTTCCCGGTCTGGCAAGTTGGAGTCGGATGCCACCAACTTACGAAACTCCGACCAATCCTCTCCCTCTGAAGAAAAATGAATCTTATCAACACTAACATCCGAATTATACCGTTGTAAGAATTCCTTTATCGAATCATTTCTCCGAGCAGCCAAACTTCTATTATAAGATTCATTACCATCAGGAGAAACAAAAGTTTTCACATTAAGCGCAGTTACATATTTCGTACCCAAATTCCCGGAAAGCAAAGAATCCAAAGTTGCAATTGCCTGATTATTACTTTTATAACATGAATTCACTCCCGCATCATTCGCATCAAAATATATCATTACCCGCCGGATTGTATCATTCGCAACAGCGAAAAATGGAATCGAAGCATACCCACTTTCTGGAAGGCCTAATAAAACCATAAGAATAGCCAATATATAGATACCATGTTTCATTGTCGTTCGTTTCTGCTGACAAATATAGAAGTTAGAAAACAAACCGAATCATACTTTTAAAACAAAAATCAAGACATGAAAGATTCTGTGAAACGATTGAAACGATTTTGCAAGTTTTGAGAGTTTAAGGTCAATAATAAACAGAAAGAATGTCCTTGGTAACTCATCTGCGTGATAACACCGTACTTCTGTTCCGCCTGCATCAGCAGTTCACATTCATAGGAAGTTCTGACAAGCGGCTTTTCCACATACACATGGATGCCAAGCTTCATCGCCTCCATACAAATCGGGAAATAGCTATGATCGGGAGTCGCCAAGAATTTTCTACGAGATATTTTATCCCCACCCAAAAACTTCATTAAAGAACAACGGATCAATTTTGCATCAAGACTTCTTGTGACCACTTCACTCACCATTGAAGAAATCATGTATCAAAGTGGGTTTATGAATAGATCACATTTCTATAAGAAGTTTACAAAGCGGATAGGAGTGGCACCTAAAGACTACCGTTTGCATAATAAAAAAATAGGAAAGCTACAAAGGTCTCATATACTAGCAGCAATATCATTCCTGATCTGCTGAATTGCAAGAAGCAATCCAGGCAGATGCACTTTTACTATTTTAAAAATTTCTTCGGGGTCAATAGATAAATATTCATGAGAAATAATATTGCGCAGTCCAATGATGCTCCTCCATGGAGTACCGGCATAATTTATCAATAATTCATGATTAGTCAGATTATCTATATTCTTAACAGTCTCACCTATGGTTTGCAAACGCATACAAGTTGCATCAAAAATATCCATCTTATCAGGAGAAGCTAAGAAATCATTTACAGAAATGACACTACCACATCTTTCTATAGTTGTATTAATACGCTCTTCTACAAAAAGAAGCATATCCAATATGTCAGCATTAGATATAGATTGCATCTTTCTCTATATGATTGCGAAATAAACTACGCATAATTGCGGTTAAAGACACGACATCCACTTTTGCATTAAAACGCTCTTCTAATGACTCTTTTATTTCCATTCGAGTAAAATAATCCGGATCTTGAAGCTTTACACAAATATCAATATCACTATCCTCTTTCTGCTCACCACGAGCCACAGAACCAAAAAGTCCTAACTTTTCAATTCCATATCTCTCCCCAAATTCTTCCTTAAAATTCCGGAGAATAGCGATTATTTCATCTTTTGTTTTCAACTGACACTATTGTTATAATGCAAATATTAAAATTAATATTGGAATTAGCAAATTCTTAATCATATTTTGTGGTATCACTAATTAAAAAAAGATGCACAGGTCATCAAATTTTCATCGATCCCCTGTACACCTACTACTCTAAATTCTACTTCAAAACATAAATAGCCTAATTATGCTGCCGAATCCATTATTAACAATCATGTTAGTTTTATCCATCAAAAGTACAGAACATAATTACGTAAATAGTTCAGAAGTGCCCAGAACGCCATCATCATTGCCAATACAAACAAAACGACAAGTCCGATTGCCAAAGCAATCCAATGTTGTGAATGATCATCAGAATATTCTTTATGACCATCATTAAACTTGTATATTGTCCGCACTGTCTGCGCTCCTGCCAATAACCCGAACACTCCGGCAAAAATACCATTATGAATGTTTCCACCGCCACGAAGTGCCCGCTTATCAATTAAGAATTGAGGCGTCCTGCTCGCTACCACATACAAACCGGTAGCTATTAAAGTAGAAAACATCATACCGACTCCCATCATCCAATACATCAAGATACCCACAATGACACCTAACCAGATTAATTTCCTGGAACCATCAAAATGACGTTCTTCACCACTATTAATCACATCAGTCAATGAGTTTAAGCGTTCTATGACATCAGCGTCAGTAGGACACATACCGATAACCTGATCAATCAAAAGAACAGATTTCTTAATTTGCTTCATCTTTGTCGGCTTTCTGAATTCATCATCATCTGTTTTTTCAATCACCGTCCAAGTAGCGAATGCCTCATCCATCAGTTTCCACGCCTCCGTTATCTCTTCATCCGTCATTTTCTCCGGCATTCCGGCTGCAAGGCGTTTATTCAACATTCCTTCTACCGTAAAAACCTCTTTATAACGTGCGCCCTTATACCATACAAAAAACATATGCCCCACAATAAATAAAACAACGGCAATATACAAAATCAGTTGGAGAACAGCCAATATCTTTACTCCCAAAGGAACTCCGTCATCCGCCGCAGCATCAGCTATTGCATCAGCTCCACTACCGCTTTTTACAAGTGTCAATCCATTAAAGGCAGCATCTTTTCCGCCTTTATCAAGTCCGGTAAACGACAACTTATCATCCTTATAAACGACTTTGCATTGACCGGAAATCCCGGCATCAACCTCCGGACGTCCGCCTACAAAAGAAAGAGTCAGTTCATTCCCGTTCATACTCTCGACGTAAAACTCATAAGTTGCCATCAAAGATTCCCTTCCACCGGGTTCCAGCATATTCACTTCCATAAATCCATTGCATCTGGCATTCTCATTATAAGGATTCAATTGCCAATTACCATCACAATTCAATGTGAACGCAACCTTTAAATCGCCTTCTTTATTTGCTCCTAGCCAGTCACCGTTAAAAACATCTTCCTGCGCAAATGCAGTCATCGAAATAACCATCATTACAATGGCACACAAATACTTTTTAATATTCTTCATAATATAATAAAATTAATATTTCAACACCTTGGCTGCCACGTTCTTAAATTGCGACATGGCAAGCCCGATAGAAGCTCCGATATAAGTAGGATCACAAATAATGTACTTCTTTCCGCTTACAGTTATATAATCTCCGTCAATGTTTTCATCAAAACAGACCGCTGTTGCCATGTGATTGGGATATTCCAACAATACAACATCAAGCCCCATAAGAGTACGTACCAAATAAGAGTATAACACAGCACGGTCTTCGCAATCGGAATAAGGATAGTAGAACAGCTCATCCACAAAGAAAGGCTTTTCATAACCAAACTGGTCACCATCTGTCTTATAATCAAAAGCTGTCTGCACGAAATTAATCAGTATATTAGCGGCTTCCGATTGTTTTTTCCCTTGTATGGCAGCTTGCAATGATGGAAGCACCGTCTGTTGTACTTCCTGACTGACAGGAGCTCCCACATAGACAGAAAAGTCACATTGCGGATAATCCTTATAGAAAGAAATAAGTCCCGAATTTACTTTCGAGCAGACTTTGACGGATGGATAAGCTTTCGCTTGCAACGTTTTCTCCACGTAAGTTCCTGAAAAGGGTTGGGGAGTAGTGATATTCATATTTACCGGGTTCTTCGCATTGGCGAAATCACGGTTGTAAGTGTAAATAGAATTAGTTTTATTCGGGGTAGTATCAAACCTGTAATAGTTTACTCCATTCAAAGTAATAAAACAGGTAGCATAAATCATGTTACCCGAAGCATAGAATAAAGTAAGGCGGTTATCCATACGCGCCACCTTAACCCTATATCCCGATTGAGAAAGGAGAAACATTTGCATAAGAGCTATTTCATCGGAATGAGTACTTCCACATAGTTCAGTAGCCACTTTCCTCGTCAACAGCAGATAACCATAGTCATTCAGGGCATTATCCTTTTTAAAAGCCAAACAGTCGTCTATCAAAGGCTGATAGTTGCTACGCGATAACGTCTCCCATCCGGCAGAAATATCTTTCTCTGCAATCCCTTTTAAAGTGAGCCGGTTCTTCAATGAAGCATTGACAACACAATCTTTACTGTAGAACGAAAACTCTACACCGGAAAGTGAGCGTTTGGCCGGAACGGTTTCTTCAGGCTTCACTTCCGGTTTTATTTCAGGGAGCACCGCAAAATCCTTTTCCGGTTCTACAGCCACATCTTTACCTCCCGGTACAACCGGAACCTGTGTTTTCCCCTTTGAAGGAGAAAATGTCGCACTTGGAGTCACTGTCGGAATGGGGAGTCGTGTCACCTCCCCTACTTTAACCTCTTGCGGTTTTGTTGCCGGCTTCTTATGGTCAAAGCTGACCGGTTTTACAGGCTCCGGCCTTTGAGGACGTGCCACCGGCTTCTGCAAGTCATACTCTTTCCAGGTTTCTTTCAGAAATTCGGCAAATTCCTTATTCTGTTCGCTCACAAAATCATCAAACTCTTTTTGCTGCTGCTTCACAAAATCGTCAAACTCCTTCATGTCTTTATCTATTTGCGCAAAAAGACTAAACGGCAAACACAATGAAAAAACTACCATAGATAGTATTCGTATCCTATTTTTCCTCATTTCCTTATTATATTTTGTTGTTCTGTTATCTGCCAATCCACATACAGCTTATTATTCCGTATATCTTTGATAAAGGGGGAAATAGACAAGACAGCGACAACCTTCTCCCGATACAAACCACAACCGGAATCAGTGCCGCCATTGAAACGATCGTCCACCTGCTTGACATTTACATCAGAAAACGGATATAACAACAACGCCTTCACTAAAGAAGACATATAGGCATTCCAAAAGGCATTCCTCATATCCATCTTCTCCAGTCCGCCCTGACCTCCGAAACCGACATCTTCATACCAACAGTCTTCTTGTGAAGAACAAATTTCAACTCCGTTCATATATGAAATTATTTGAGGAGACGACTGTGTTCCCTTAAGCTGAAACCATGACTGGTCTGATTGCTCCCTACAACTATCCGATTCCAACAATAAATTGAATTTCACCTCTTCTTCCTCAACCCTTTCTTTCGTAAACAAAAGCATCAACTCACTAATGGAATGATAAGAAAAATCGCAACTATCATTCGATGGAGTAAAAGATACCTCCAGAAATTTCTCTCCAAATATAGAAGTATATTCATGCTCAATCCGGTAGGAAACATGTTGAACGGGATGTTCGATCACTCCCAATACAAGCATTTTGTCTCTTTGGTCTTCGTATGTATTACTGGCAGTCTCCATGGTGGAAAAAACGTCCGAGAGAAGTCTCAATTGTACCCCTTGCTGCAATGAATACAGATAAGCCGCTCTTTGCAAAGCAAGCATCCTTGCAGCTTCGGATTTCATACAAGGATCAGATATACCAACTACCCGGCCTTTCCGTTGAGAAGCAAACACCCATTCCGGCAAAGTCTCCCGCTGTCCCGGTCTCCAGTCATAAGATTGGTTATAAACTGTATCAACAGGCATTGCCTGTGAAAACACATCAATACCGGGAGACAAAAGCAACTGGATAATAAAAATAACTACCCAATTATATCTTATATCCGACAAATTAAGTTTCATCATTCAATCTTCAAATAGTTGGGTAGTTATTAAAGAGATCATTACTATCCTCTGTGTTCTAAACAAGCTGATTATTGGGCGTTTTTACTCATTTCTTCTTCAAATACCTTTTTGAACTTTTCATATTCAAAGTCAATGCGCAATTTGTCATCATTCTTAATACGATTTGCCATAGCATTCATGATTTCCTCTCCTGCCAGTTCAAGAGAGACATATACTTTGTATTTACCATCAGGAGTCTTCATGGTTTTTTCACAAATTACACGCGTACCGCTCAATTCCTGTTCCACTACCGTACGGGTCAATGATTGATAACGACTTTTGCTTTCATCATTTTCACCTTGCTGATAAGAGGAAACATAACTATCGGTTACCGATTTCACTTTTGCATTGATAGCAGTAGCAATTTCAGCCCGGGCCTCCGTCATCGCTTTTTTCTTTGCAATAGACATATCCGTAGAAAGTCCCATCGAACTAGCTCTAAAATACTCTTTGTTCGTTTGAAATTCCGGTCCCGAACAAGGAACATTAATTTCTACGTCCTGTTGCACTGCCGGTTGCTGCACTGTTTGTGTTACAGGTTTTGAACTACCGCAACTTGTCATAACAGCAATGGTTAGCAATGCTGTTCCCAATAAATTAATTCTTTTCATTTCAAGTCTTTTTTAATGTTAATATATGATTCATTTCAAGCCTCTCAACTTCACTATATTATTTTTGAAATCCTTCAATTGCAGCAGTGCCACAGATTGCAACTTACTTACCTCAATAACCATCTCCGTAGGCAGATCAGGCACAATGAGCGCAGTGACTCTGCGGTCATTGAACTTAGAACCCAGTTTGACACTGACAATCGGAGATTCTTCACCTTTTTCGTTTATAACCGTCAGATTTCCACTATATAAGTCCACTTCGCAATCGTCAGCATTTGTATTCACAATCTTAAGATGTATCCTCGATTTGTCTCCTAAAGTTGCAAGTTTGTCAAATTCAACAAAGACACCATCCAACCATTCAACCCGAATTGCCTTTTGATTCTCTGGTTTGGCGGACTTAACCGGAACCAAAGGAGCAGGAATAACTTCCGGCACCACAACAGGGACAGATATAACCGGATCAGCTTCTTTTTCCGGTACGGAAGCACCGACTATCGGAACAGGAACATCCGGCAACATCTTCTGTCTTTCCGGAATCTTTCCGGTTCTGTCGAATGTTATTTTCTTCAATTCACGTGCAAACTCCCGGTTCAACCGTTTTATCAATTCACGCGCCGCCATATTCTTGCCTTGAGAAGCGGACTTATTTTCAGGTACTAATGTCCGTTCATCATTAATAGAATAATTCAATAGGATTTGCCCCGTCCGGTTATTTTCTATTTTAATCCCCAACGTAGAAAAGAATTCGATGAAGTTGTACAGTTCACCCGGAACGGTATTGCCTTTACGACACTTATTATCCAATGTAACGATAATGTCGGCTTCAGAAGGAGATGCAACTACGTTAAAGAAATGATTGTTCAGCAAACTCTTCACAGTTCGTTCCACCGCCTCTATATCGCTCTGCGCACTTCTAACATAAGCTGAAGTCTGTGTCTGCACCGTGTTGACAGTCAACGTTGCTCCGGGAAGAGAAGAAAGCATTTGCTTGAATAAAGCTGCATAACTTCCCTTCCGGAACAAGCTGAACACATCATCAATTAATGAAATTCCAATTTCCTGCTGTGCCTGTTTAGAAGTAATATTGCGCACATAAAGAGCGGCAACTCCCGATTCGTTGGTGGGAGACATGGAAGACAAATCTCCCGCCCCGGAAACAAACTCGGCTTTCAACCGGATATTCCTTAACGGATTTCCATTACGGTAAACACCTATAGCAATAGGCTCCCTTATACCTTGAAACGGCGTGACTGAAACGGTTACCGGATTCAGAACAATCGTTATTCCATCAAATACTCCAGCCAAAGCCGCATATAGTTCAGTCGCCAGATTAATTGTCTTTCCTTCGTAAGAGCAGAACAATTCCTGATTAAGTACCGGGCGTATAGCCTCCATTCCATTCGAGAATAATTCAATGGCAGTCATTAAATCTCCCTGTTGTAAGGTAATGTGTCCCTTATACCAGAAATCGAAGCCGTTACGGATTGCCTTCTGACGACGTGCTGCCACCAAAGCCGCATAATCATCCTTATTCAGTTCATAATAAACCCAATACTCATTGTCACTTCGCCAGGAATCCACCAGACGAAAGTTCTCTATTTCCGCCCGGGCTTCTGTACGAATACTTTCTGCGAAGGTTTGTTTCACATTACCATCGTCCTCCAACGTATTCAACAAAGAATTGGCGGCAATCACCACTTGAATTTCAGATACAAGATCAGACAAAGCGTTTTGCTTTGCCTTTTGCTGATAATCTCCTTCCGATATTTCAGCCATTCCTATTCCGATGTAACTTAAACCACTAACAGGATGCTGTTTCACCCAGTCAGGACGGTTCGTTTGTTGACCGGAAAGCGGAAAGCAAAACCATGAAATCACAAGAATAAATAAAAGCCAATGTTTCATACGTCCTTGATTTATTGAATAGTCAAATAGATGGTACTTCCATCCACTCTATGTTCACTATCTATTCCGGAATCATTCAGATAATTAACCAGATTATCCGCAAACGTGATGCAATCCATCGGCAAGCCGTCGCTGTCCTTTGCAGGAATCTGTATCGAATCAAATATCAGACTATCGTCCACAACACCTTGAATATGGTAGCGTCCTCCCTGGGCATTTTTTCGTACCCAATTGCGTATATGCGCCGAAAGAGTAGTACTACCGTTTATCCGGCTATTCATCGTATTGATAGCATTATCTGCGAGACTAACCCGAAGAACAACCGTATTCCCCTGTTGAACTTTCCGGGCAAACTCTTTCGAGATATCTTTCAGAAAACCATCCAGAACATCTTGTGCCGCGTATGCGCATAACTTATCCACGTCCGTCGTCCTAAAGCGGTTCGTCCAGCTTTTCCGGCTAGCCAAATCTACTCCGGTAGCCGTTTCACGAGCAGTCATAATCAATGAGACTCTACTTCCCGAAGCTGCAGATATGTCTTTTTGTAAATCAACAATCACATAGACGTCCGCTCCCGAATTCATCAACAACTGCTTATCATTGGAATCAGCATTCTTACTTTCCCATTCGGAAGCGCGCAAAGTTCCTGACTGTTTTCCCTCGGCAGCCACCGTCTTCACGCCAAGCTTAACAAATCCCTCCTTTACCGTACTTACGGCTATACGAAGATCAAAATCATTTTTCAGAATATCGGCGTATGAGCTTCGGTCATTGCTTTTATAGGGGACTACCATGATTGTCGGCAAAGCCATTTGTTGCCGAGTTTCCTCCATCGACATTTCTTCCTGGGGTCTCGTCATCAATTTATTCCGTATCAAGTCTTTTTTAAGCGCACCTAATAAGATTTGAGCCGTTACTGTACCTTTGTATAGATTGGAAGATTGCCGTACCGGGTCTCCTACCGTTTCATAGTTCTTCACAAAGAGCATATAACGTGAACTGAAAAACTGATTCATATAGTAAGAATCTTCTTTCCCGACGAGCGGCTGTCCGTTTTCCACTCCGTCAATGCCGTTGAGGAATATAGCATTAAAGATCGACTTCAATGCCATATTATATACATCCTTCTTTTTTTCGGCTGTTCCGGAAGCGGTGATAACGGCTATGTTATCATCTGCCTTCACACAAGTTACGTCATTGGAATATGACTCCTGTGCCATGAAATGAATAGTGTATACAACTAGCAGGTTCAAAAGCAGTATTCGTAACTTCATCATAGTCCAAGTCCGCCTAAAAAGGTATTTTTTCGAGAAAGAATAATCAATTTCTTTTCTTCTTTCGATGCTTTCATTATCTCCTCACCGCCTTTGCTCACGGTACATAAAGAACGCGTTCCGCTCAATACTTCTTTCACATTCAAGCGTCCGACTTCTTTCAATGACAGTTCTCCGGCAATATCCATCTCTATGTAAACGATAAATTTCTGGCCTTTTTGTACCCCTCTCTTGGTTCCAAGATCGATATATACAGTTTGTGCTTTATCTTTTTTGGTACTCTCAATCTGTACAATCGTTCCTTTCATTTTGAAATACTCGTCAACAAAATCGTCCATGCTTATTACTACATAATCCAAAGTCTTAATGATAGCTTCATCAGGAGTATCGCCAATATTCCCGGTCAGCCCCTCGTGAGTGAATGTCTGGGTTCCTTTGAGTGTACCGTTAGAAGGGTCTACTATTTTCAACGTGTAAGAAACACTCCCCTGATAATAGGTCTTCCCTTTACTATCTGTTTTTTTAACTCCCTGCATACTGGTAATATTTCCCTGAATAAGATATTGGGCGCCTAACGTTGTCATGACCTCGCTTCTGCAAACGGCATCTCCCATAGCAGAAGCCTCTTGGCGTCTTTTCGCTTCAGTCTTCAATGCTTCATTAGAATCAACATCAATAAGTTCTACACGATCCATCTTCTGGATACCTTCTATTACTTTATTACGCAATGCTTCCGCCAAAATATTACTGATAGTACCGGGACGCGAGAAATAATCAATATAGACTCTTTCTTTACCGTTTTCATCGGTTTGTGCATAGCCTAACATTGGAATTAGGCAAATAGAGAACAATAGTAAAATCTTCTTCATGTCTGTTTATTATTTATTATTAATGCTATGTTTGTTTTTTAGTGCAATATTTCGCTCTTTTAATACAATATAGAATGTTCTTTTTTCAATAATGATTTACTGTTATGAATGATTGTGTTTTCTCTGACTGCAAAGTTAAGCACACATTAAGGTGCATTGTATACACAATATTTACTACAACCATCCGTTAAACGAATAGTTATCTCCAAATATCAATGAGAAAAGGGAAAAGAGTGGTATGTTCAATAAAACGAGGTCGTTTTCCCATCTCCAAGCTATTTGCGCCATCGCATTTTCCACAGTTCTCTCGAATAAGTATAAAATAGCATTTGTTATATCCACTAAAATTGTTACATTTGTCCAATAATAAATTGCTTCCCAATAACAAGATACATGGAAACAGATTTAAAGAAGATAGTAGGACATCGGCTGCAAATGCTTCGTATGGAAAAGAATCTTACACAAGAACAAATGGGAGAAAAGTTGAACTTATCAACAAGTGCCTATTGTAAGATTGAATATGGTGAAACTGACCTCACGTTAACCAGGCTAAATAAAATAGCAGAAGTACTGAATATGTCTGCATTAGAACTATTTAATAAAATAGACGGGAATGTGTATGTCAATAATTCCGGTACTATCGGAACTAATATTGGAGTCGCTAAAGACTGTAGTAGCGTGCATATCGAAGCGGCAGATGATCTTCGTGAGCTAATAAAAGCAAACAGTCGGCTCCTTGACATGTTATATAAACGTATAGAGCTTTTAGAAAATAAAGTGCTCTTATAGTGATTATACGCCTAGAGAAATCCCTAAGACGATGTATCGCCTATCCTTCCGTCTTCCAGAATCAGGAGAGGAAAGGCATATCATTTTAGGAATGATACCAGAACAGGAATAGATATAGTTAACTATCAATAAAATACAAATAGAATATATGTCAATGCCAATACGATCAAAATATAATCCGACTTCATCTTTCCAGTTAACCTTAGCATATACACTTTTTGTTGTTTATAACCATCAGGAGAACTATAATTTGGCCTATTTATAGATAATCAGTTTAGGTTTATGGCAAGAGTTGTAGTGGTCATCAAGTATTGCCCCATTTGAGAAAATGATGTGCTCATCCTTGAATGTACCATATCCTTCGTGAGCGTGACCGAACAAATGATAATGTGGCTTTACCTCATAAACCTTGTTTCGAAGTAATGCATTTCCCCAGTGAATTCCTGCTGATTCATCAAGTATCATGATAGGAGGTTCATGAGTAATGAGCACATCAACATCATTTGGTATCAAAGTCTCAGGATGGTTATATGCCAAACCAAAGAACTTAATACCATCAATCTCACATTCACAATCTTGAAGGAAGTATACATTGTTAGGCAAATCTTCAATGCCTTCAGCCTCCCAAAGGCAAAGGTCATGATTACCAGTTATGAAGATTTTGTGAGAATAGGGTAATTCGATGAACCAGTTGAGAAAGTTAAGCACTTCTTCCTCTGTACCATTGTCCGTAAAATCGCCACAGTGTACAATGACATCAGCAGCTGGAAGATCGGTCAACTGCCGATGCTGATTATGTGTATCAGAAATTTGAAGTATTTTCATTTTATAGAAATATGAATGTCATGTATGTCAACATCACCTTCGTCGAATATAAAGTATGAAGAAATTCCACTAATGCTATCATATCGTGAGTTCTCATCTTTATGTATAGGTATGACTCCAATACGAGGATGAACAGTTTGACAGACTTCTTTTAATGTTTCAACATCAGCGTGTCCACTTGTGTGAACACCATCCATTGTTCCATCTAATATTCTATCGCCAAACAGATTACGGATATTTATAACATCGCTATTTGTGTAGTCTTTACCCTCTTTTGTATAGCCACCCCACATAGAATATATCAACCACGGTTTTTCATCATTATATATATCGAGCATTCCCTTAAGCAAATAGCCACTGCTCATTCGAATTGGCATTAAAAACCCTTCCTTCTGTAGCTTGTTTCTAACATTGACAGTTCTATAATTGATTAGCTTGAAAGCATTAAACTGGAATAAATCAGATTTGCATCCTGCATATTTCGTGAATACATTAAGAACCCTATTTTGATACTCATCAACTAAGAATATACGTCCAGTCTTTTTACACGCCGCATGGAATGTTGCAAGCCGGTCAAGGTCAGTTGACGAACACAAGGCAAAGACATACTTGTGTTCACGCAATGCCTTTATAATATTCTTCTGTATTTCGCTCTCTGAAATCACACATTCTTGACTTCTTCCTAACATTGTTCCTTCTGTTATAAGTATGTCAACTTCTCCCACATTCTTCTTCAAAGTAGGAAAAAGACCTTTGCCAATATAGCCATGTCTGCGAAAATCTCCTGTGTGCAATATCTTCTTTCCCTCACATTCTATTAAGAACATATATGCATCAAAAGCAGAATGACTAACAAAATACGGAGTAACGAAAATCTTCCCTTTCTTACTGACATCAATACGTTTTGCCGCACAATAGGTTTCCATACGCTCTATTGCTTCAATCTGTTTGGAGTAATCTCCGTGAACCCTCAAAGCGTCATATTTGCAGAGCATAACTTCTTTTGCTCCTACTCCTATATATTGAAGGACATTTGTTGGTATCAGATGGTGCAAACCAACATGATCACTATGATAATGTGTATAGAATACGGCATCAGCATTTCCTATGATTGATTTTACTTGTTCTTCTGTCAGTTCTTCTTTTTTGCAACCAGGAAGATTGCTACCGAAGTCTATAAGAATTTTACAATTCTCAGTCGATATTTCTGTAATACAACCACCTATCTGGTCAGCCCCACGATGAATAATAAGATTCATTCTGTTTCTAATTTTTCTGATGTAACGAGAGTACCCTCCTCGCGTATGTATGTGTATGCTTTCATTTCCGGCAAAAATAAATCACGAATAAATCTATATCTTTCGCAGATTGTTTTAGACAAATTACTGTCTTCTCCCACAATTACACACGGTATTATTCTTCCGGAAAGCTTTAATGGTATTTTATTTTTGTAACTGGAACCGATAAGTCCATAATCTATTTTTTGCTCGATCATTGCTTTTATTCGTTGGTACAACTTATCATCTTCTCTAGCTAATTTTTGAAACTGTAGATAGTAATATGAAGTTTGAATGGGCGACAATGCAGTCTTAGTAGGATCATTTTGTTTAAGTTCCATTATCAATATATCTCCATTAGTATTTAGACCAAGGAAGTCAAATTCACCATACTCAGGTTTTATTTCTTCAGGGAGTGTTCCATTGTACGTCTTTCTTAATTGTTCAATTTTCAATGTTTGTTGGTCTACGATTTCCTTATTCCATTCATCTTTTATGTCTTTTGTTTTAAAACCGATAACTAGTTCCTTGTCAAAAAGAATAAAATCATCAGAATCTTTAACTTCGAACGTATAACGACGTCCTATTAATGTCTGATAATATCCTTCATTGCGAACTTCTTTTGTATCTTCATAGTATCTTTTGAACTTTTCCGTGGAAGCGATTTTCGCTAAATATGTGTCAAACTGATCCGGTGTTGGATTTCTAAAAAAATCTGGTTGCATTAATTCTTTGTAAGCCTCGGCTACATCACATATTTCATTAACTTTACCCGAATGACTACGAAAGGTTAGTATACGTCCAGTACCTCTATATATAGAAAACCAAGAACGATTAGTTTTAGGATCATTTCCAGTCTGGAAATCTAAACAATTATGTGATTTAACATAACTGATGATCCAAGGAAACCGCTCGTTTATTTGGGTTAGCAACTTTTCATCCATTTTCCTATCGTAATAGGTTGTTTTTATTGTGTAATTATTAACCATTTTCAATTTCTTCATTTAGAGTTTATAACTATGTATTATTGATCTCTGCTAAGACTCTGCACGCCATTATTTTCCTATTTATATCTATTTATGGCAGCAAAAAGTCGTTTTCTAATTTCTTCACGCAGCCCTATTGGTTCCATAACTTCGATCTTTTCACCCATAGCAAGTAGCTGACTTGTTAGCTCTGGAGTTAAGCAAAGTTGGTATTCAAAGTCGCTGTACTCTTTGTGTTCTGTTTTTATCTCTTGTTGAGAGAAATGCAGTGGCAGAGAACGCATATACTCTACATGAACACCGAATACCCGAACAACTACTTTCTGTGGCTTCAATTTGCCATTGACAAATATGCCAACTGTATGAGCATAATATTCTTCTGCATCAAAATCATTGGGAAGTATAAATGAGTCATCTGTCAATTCCATTTCCAAAATACGATCAAGGGCAATATTCCTTATTCCCTCCTGCTCTTTGAGATAGCCGACTACATACCAACGCTGATGGTAAACCTTCATAGCGTATGGCTGCAAGTGAAATATTGACTGATGACCATTGAAAGGTTTATAATCAATCTTCAATTCCTTTTTTCGTTGCATTGCATCTATGACTGTTTGGAGATATTCAGTTCCTTCAGGAATTTCCTCAAACAAAATTCGATCTTTCATGTTGCGCCCTGCTTCTATCATGTTAGACACAGTGAAGGAGTTAAGCAACCACTGACGAGTCTTGTCATTTTTCAGTTGACTAGAAGAAGAAATATAATACTCATAGCTGGATGTATCACATTCGACCTCTACACCAAAAAGTTCTGCAATAGCTTCTCTATGCATGTGGAATGTACGTAATGCAAGCGGTCTACCATCACCGAGACAACTATCTTTCCATCGACAGCTTATCTCCTCAAAAGTTAATCTGCGATGCTGAAGCAGCGTGTTGAGCAACCAGATATAGCGGTTGAAGGTTTTACTTATCATTTTCTAAACTTCCGTGATTTTCAAAATATTATTACTATTTTCTATTATTCAATTGCTTAAACCCTTTTTGTATATCTCATCTAATTGTTTTTCCTACTTTAGATATCTTGATAGCATGTTTTATAGGGTAGAATTCATAATCTTATTTAGTACAAAGTTAACTTTTTTGTATGCAAAAATACTGCATACCACCTAAATATATTAATTTATAGCAATTTTTTTTATGTGTGCAATGTTTCTGCATACTTCACCATTATTTTTGCACACTCATTTTAACATTCTATTCGTCATGGCATACAAAAAAAATCCAAAGAAAAAAGATGCTCTCAGTATAAAGAGAGCTGTAGAATCTCTGTGTTTCCAAATTGATTGGGGTTTAAAACTACTTGGCGCAGAGAAAGGAGATCTATTTCATCAATTAGCAAAAGTAGAGGTTGATTTCATCTCAGAACTCAACCTCACCCAAGATATTCTTGCTATCAAGAGCCTCGTGGATGGAGTGAAACAAAATTTACAGATAGAGCCCACACCCGAAAGTGGAGACTTCACCCATAGTGTCGTTGCTCTCGCTCTTGGCATTGCCTCAATTAGCCACCTTAACAACATAAGTTTACCAGAATCATGGCGAGAGCAAATAGAGAAAAAACTACTTACAATCTACTATCCGGAAAAGCAGCGTAACAAAGTCGTAGATTGGGCAAAAGCGAACGGTTACAGCACCTCCAGCTACCTTGGCCGTCCAATCGTGAAATTCAAGCAATTGTACTTAATTATAGAAAGAACAAAATAAGTCCGTTTTTTTTGCTCTGATCATCGCATTTTTTACAAAATACGCTCATTCCATATTAAACATTCCATTCTACTACCGATAAATATCCATTCAGTTACAACAAATAAGAATTTCCATGATCGTCTTTACAGAATTTATATGCAAAAGAAAGGGGCTGTCTAACAAATCCCTAAAATTAGAAATCACCCCTGTTAGAGTTCAAACTCTGACAAGGGTGAAATCGTTAAAAAAAGACTTGTTAGACAGTCCCTAAAATTCTTTATTGAGTTACCTATACCCTAACTCTTATAAGAGTCTACGCAAAAATATCACTCCGTAAAATATAACCTATTACATCTCCTTTATGTACATTGGCACCTTGCTGTGCACATATCTCCACAACCCTTCCGGTAAATCCGGTCAGAATCTTTTCATATTCTCCCCACGGGGTAGAAAGATAACAAAAAACTTCGTCATGCTGATATTTACGTCCGATGAATGGAGCAATGGATGGTCCCTCTACGGAAACTTCCCAAAGTACCTGCCCGTTATCAGGAGCAATGACCGGGTCTGCCTTGGCGCGCTTCAATTTCTTAATTTCCTCTTCCGAATATCCGTTCTTTGCCATTGCCGCATCTTTAGCATGTTGTAACTCTTCCTCAAAACGCTTTTTGGCAACCCCGGACTTATAATCACGGTACTGACGATCGTGCATGGCCAGTTCGAAAAGCTCCTCGTCATCCTCTCCATATTCCCAGCCATTTTCATCCATTTCCTTTCGATATTCATCCAAAGCATCCGGATAATTCAACTGCGGGTCGGTATCAACAAATTCATATCCTTTAGATTTCGCCAACTCTATAATCTCCGGAGCGAGCTTACCCGGAAGACGTCCACTTTTACCCAGAATCATATCCCAAGTATGGTTATCTATCATTGTCCAGCGATCTTCCCCTTTTACCTGCTGCATAAGATTCATTAATGCAACATTCTTCACATACTGGCTGAAAGGAGTCACCAAAGGAGGATACCCCAGCTTAGGCCATACATATTCCACTTCATCAAAAAGCATCACAAGCAAATCATCCAGACTAAGT
Organism: Bacteroides sp. D1; assembly: GCF_000157095.2. Lineage (NCBI taxonomy): Bacteria > Pseudomonadati > Bacteroidota > Bacteroidia > Bacteroidales > Bacteroidaceae > Bacteroides > Bacteroides sp. D1. Next base: position 330,872 of record NZ_JH114343.1, on the reverse strand, counting down.
TCCGGCTCATTCTTACTCCTTAATATCATATTGATACCAGAATGTACTCCTTTCAAGTCTGCCATCATGGAACCCATCATACCACCCGGCAAACCACACTTCAGTAGAAGTGAAGACATGTATTTATTGGTAGGATCCATAAAATAACCCAGAAAATCATCAATGAATTCTTGCGTCATAGCGCGAGCTTTCATATATGCTTTCATATTTATGTCGGGAACCTGGAAGCCTAAATCTTTCAACATAGCCTGCACAGAGATTACGTCCGGATGCACTTTGCCCCAAGACATCGGTTCCATAGCCACATCAATGATGTCCGCACCATTTTCGCAAACCTCAAGAATAGAAGCCATAGACAATCCCGGTCCGCTATGACCATGATATTGAATCAATATATCCGGATGTTTCTCCTTGATAGTCCTGACCAATTCTCCTAACATACCCGGACGACCGATACCCGCCATATCCTTCAAGCATATTTCAGGTGCACCGGCCTCAATCAGTTGATCGGCAATTCGGGCATAATACTCAACAGTGTGTACGGGAGAATAGGTGATACAAAGAGTTGCCTGCGGAATCATACCTGCTTCCAAAGCATATTTAATAGAAGGAATGATATTTCTTGTTTCGTTCAGTCCACAGAAAATGCGTGTGATGTCCACTCCTTGCGCATGCTTGACTTTATACATCAATTTACGCACATCTGCCGGAACCGGATACATGCGCAACGCATTCAATCCGCGATCGAGCATATGCGTTTGAATACCCGCTTCTTTAAAAGGTGCGGTAAAAGCACGGACAGCCTTATTAGGATTTTCGCCGTACAACAGATTCACTTGCTCAAAAGCACCGCCATTCGTTTCAACTCTGGCAAAACAGCCCATCTCAATAATCAAAGGAGCGATACGAACAAGCTGATCAACCCGAGGTTGATATTTACCGGAAGATTGCCACATGTCCCGATAAACAAGACTGAATTTAATTTCCTTTTTCATCATAGCCAATAATAAGTGATTTTTTCTTCGGTTAACTTCACATATACAAATATAAAGGTTTAAACTGACATATAGTCAAACAATCACCTTAAAAAATAGATATAAAGAGATGTTTAATATCATAATGCAAGAAAACCACCTCCACATAGATCCATTTACTATAAATAACAAATCAAATTGTTTTATGTTCGCATTTATTCTTTTAAGAATACTAACAAGTCTATTAGTAACAACATTGTTAGTAACAAACTTGTTAGTATTTCAAAGAATCACTATATTTGCCCAATAAGAATAATAAAGAATAGTTATGGAAAAGCCGTTTGTTTTTGGTGTAGCCACTTCCGGAGATAACTTTACAGATCGCGAAAAAGAGACTCAACGTTTACTCCTAAACTTTGCACATGGTGTAAATACAGTGCTTATTTCTCCTAGAAGATGGGGAAAAACATCACTAGTTAAGAAAGTAGCCCAGCTATCACAAGATAGCAAGAGAAAAGTGGTCTACATAGACATTTTTTCCTGTCGCACCGAAAATGAGTTTTATCGTCTCTTTGCCACTTCTATCTTAAAACAAACTTCTTCCAAATGGGAGGAATGGATAGAGAATACTAAACAATTCCTCTCACACATCAATCCCAAAATCTCTATCGGAGCAGATCCGATGAACGATTTCTCTATATCATTCGAGTACAACATGCAAAATAATACGGAGAATGACATCTTACAGTTACCCGAAAAAATTGCAATAGAGAAAGGAATACAGATAGTCATTTGCATTGATGAGTTCCAACAAATTTCGGATTTCGAAGATTCCAAAACGTTTCAGAAAAAGCTACGTAGCGTATGGCAATTACAACAACATGTCTCATATTGTCTTTTCGGAAGTAAAAAGCATTTAATGAACGAACTCTTTGAAAAGAAGAATTTACCATTCTATAAATTTGGAGATGCTATCTATCTCGCAAAAATAGAAACAAAATACTGGATTGAATATATATGCAAACGATTTGAAAATACAGGAAAACACATTTCTCCCGAACTTGCAGAAGAAATCTGCCGCCTTGTAGACAACCATTCGTCTTATGTACAGCAACTTTCCTGGCTACTTTGGATACGTACCATTAATACGGCAACCACAGAACAACTTTCTTATGCATTGGAAGACCTACTCGACCAAAACAATATTCTATTCCAAAGTGAAACAGAAAACCTTTCTGCCTATCAAATGAATTTTCTAAAAGCAATTGTTGATGGAATACACACTAAATTCAGCAGCAAAGAAGTCATTTCAAAATACAATTTAGGAACATCGGCCAATATTGTCCGCTTAAAAAATGCATTACTACAAAAGGAGCTCATAGAGACAAATGGAAAAGAGATAGTTCTTGCAGATCCAGTATTTGGAGTATGGTTTAAAAAAGAAATGCTTTACTGACATATATACAATAAAAGATGCACAGATTGCCGATCATAAATCGATTCTCTGTGCATCACTACTACTCTAAAGACACTTTTAAGACAAAACTAACTAAATTATGGAAGAATATATAATACCGCGCAGAAAACGTATCCCATACGGCATGATGAACTTCGCAGTAATCCGCCGCGACGACTGTTACTATGTGGACAAAATCCGGTTTATCCCCATGATAGAAGAGGCAGACAAGTTTTTCTTCTTTATTCGCCCGTGCCGTTTCGGCAAAAGTCTTACAGTAAATATGTTGCAACATTATTATGATATACTTGCCAAGAATAAGTTCGATGCCCTGTTTGACGACCTTTACATCGGAAAACACCCTACCCCCTGACCGGAACAGGTATTTGGTGCTGTATCTCAACTTCTCCGGAATAGTCGGTGAACTGCACAACTACCGAAAGAGGCTGGATGCGCATTGTGGCACCACCTTTGAGAACTTCTGCAAAATATATGCCGACTATCTGCCACAAGATACGGTGGACGAATTGATAGAAATAATAAAACCCTGGTATGACAACTACTGCTTTACGGAAGAATGTTATGGCGAAACCACCATGCACAACTCAAATATGGTGCTCTACTTCGTCAAGAATTATATTCAACGAGGCAAAGCACCCAGGGATCACCAACCCCGACAACTTTGTGAGCCTGCTCTATTATTTCGGCATGCTTACTATCAGTGGTATGTATGAAGGAAAGACTAAACTTACCATCCCCAATCAGGTAGTCCGCGAACAAATCTACACCTATCTGCTGAGTACTTATGACGAAGCCGATCTCAGTTTCAGCGGTTACGAGAAGAACGAACTGCCAGCACCCTTGCCTACCACGCTAACTGGAAAGCCTATTTCGGTTATATTGCCGACTGCCTGAAACGTTACACTTCCCAACGCGACAAACAGAAAGGTGAACTTTTTGTCCACGGCTTTACGCTTGCCATGACGGCACAGAACCGCTTCTACCGTCCCATTTCCGAACAGGATACACAGGCAGGATATGTCGATATTTTCCTCTGTCCGCTACTGGATATCTATTCTGGCATGAAGCACAGCTACATTGTAGAACTGAAATACGCCAAATATAAAGACCCCGAAAGCCGTGTGGAAGAACTGCGTCTGGAAGGGATTACACAAGCTAACCGCTATGCAGAAACCGAGACGGTGAAGAATGCGGTCGATGCCACACAACTTCATAAGATTGTGGTGGTGTATAAGGGAATGGATATGCCGGTATGTGAAGAAATTTAAAGCAAACTCAGCAATAAAGCTATACAGAATCTCGAACATCACTGGGAATGGAAGCATATTGTGCCCGTTAACAGTGAAAATCCGTAAAAGAATTCAAAAGAGAAACAAATACAACAAAATTATTTGGAAAGGGCAAGAAGAAGGCTTATATTTGTCATGTGATTTTTTTCATAGTATTAGATTTAAGGTTAACAAAGGTTGGAGCAAGGCGTTGCTCCTTTTTTTATGTCTTATTCCCTGCCGCCAACAGTTTCCCGAACAAATTCAGAATCCCCACTACACTCTCTTTATCAGATACAGGTATCCGAATACTAGTCCGACCTGTCTCCTTATCTTCCTCTACAATAGAATCAACCAATCTCTGAGTAGCTTCTGGCGAACTAAGCGTACGTGCCAGTCCGCTAAGGAAAGAAAATCCCTGCTGAAGCAATTGCTCCGGATTATTATCTGCCGCAGATACAGAAGACTTCTTTTCCGTACTCACCTCTGTTACTCCTTCTTCAGGTGTTTCTTCCTCAAGCAATGCCAATGAATCCGTGTCCGTCGTTTGCAAAACAGCCGTTTCCTCCACAACTTTCTCTTCATTATCATTCAAATCAATACTGCAGCCCGCCATACGATTATGCGCTCCGTCCACTTCTTCAGACGGTTCGGCCACCACCTTGAGACTATCCATCATCTTGTCGAACTTGCTGTTTTCCAAGAAGATGGTATCTTCACCATTATCAAGGATACCCTCAAAAAGAGAAGTTTTGAAGTTGAGGGTAGACAACATCCTCTCTTCAATAGTCTGGCTGGCAACAAGATTGATAACCTGGATATTCTTTTTCTGACCGATACGATAAATACGGGCAATACGCTGCTCGAGAACGGCCGGATTCCAAGGCAAATCGAGATTGATAAGTATAGACGCAACTTGCAGATTCAGCCCTGTACTTCCGGCATCAGTTGACAGAAAGACGCGGCTTTCCGGCAGTTCGGTAAAGTTATCCGTCAGATTTTTACGGGCTTCGGAAGGAATCCCCCCATGAAGATACTCATACCGGACACCTAAAACGTCCAGTTCTTTCGCTATCAGACGAGTCATCCTCTCCCATTGGCTGAAAATAACCACCTTCTCATCTCCACTCTCAAAGACATTCCTGAGAATATTCAGCGTTTCCTCCACCTTCGTATCATAACGGGTTTTCTGGTCAAGAATATAAGTGCTGTCGCAAAGCATACGCATCTGGCTAAGCATCAACAATAGCCGCTTCCGGTCTTTCTCACTCAGGAAACGGGTTTTCGTCCATTTGAATACTAGTTGCGACACGATAGACTGATATTCATCATGCATATTCCTCTGTTGCTCAGTCATCGGCACAAACAGAACTTTATCCATCCGCCCGGGCAACTGGAGAGCTACATCTTTTTTCCGGCGGCGAATCAGTACGTTCTTCATCTGCTCGCCAATGGCATTCAGATTCTTGTAAGAAACCACCTTACCCGTATCCGACCGGACAACAGTCTGGTCAAGAAACTGATAATAAGGTCCCAAACAAAACTGGTCGACAAACTGCATGATGGAATAAAGTTCCTCCAACTTATTCTCCAATGGAGTACCGGATAAAATAACCGAATAATCCGACTCAATATGACGGGCTGCTTTGGATATTTGAGTATTCCAGTTCTTCAGACGCTGCACTTCATCCATGATAAGGAAATCAGTATGAAGAGACTTCAAGATTTTAATATCATTGCACACACTGTTGTAAGACACTATCTTATAAAATTCTTCCGCTCCATATAGCACTTTCCTGGTCAGGTGATTTCCTTCTACCACAATAGCCTTGGCATCGGTAAAACGCTCTATTTCCTTTTTCCATTGATATTTCAATGATGTAGGGCATATAATCAGAGCGGAAGATATAAACTGATGCTTCCTCATCAGTTCAGCCGTTCCAATAGCCTGGATAGTTTTGCCCAGTCCCATTTCATCCGCGATGATAGATTTTCCGGCACGAAAAGCAAAACGGATTCCTTCTTTCTGATAAGGGTAAAGTTTTGTTTTCAGCAATGTGTCCAATGCTGTGTCCGAAGCATAGTCCGGTAGCAATTGCGACCGCCGCCGCAAATCACGCTGTTCAAGTATAAATCCCAGTGCGTCGGGATACCAACGGAATGTGTTATTCAGGCGGGTAGCAGCCCTCAAGAATTCAGTTATCGAGTCAATGGCGGCAGGGCGCATCACTCCGTCGGGAGTAAAATAAGGACTTGCCAGTTTGCGGAACTCCTCCTCATTGTCCGTACCGATTCGCAAGCAAACTTTACGCTCTCCCTGATAAGACAGGTATACGGAAGAATACGGTGGCGTGACACGGCAAACTTTACGTCTTTTCTCTCTAATCCATAGTTTGACTCCTTCCAAATGTTTGCAAGTACCCAATTGGCTTGCCTTAAAATCCATACACGAACAATAATTCCAAGGACTCTGATGTCCTCTATATACCACATTATATTCATTGCCGGATGTAGGATTTATCACCGTATAATAACCGGGATATTCTTTTTTGTCTCTCTCAAATATTACAAACTTCTCTTTCATTGCCGCCTGCCTCCGCAAAGCAATCTGCCAGTCTTGCAAAGTCATATTGTCCGGTCGATAATGATAAGAAACTTTATTCACTGTGCTTTTCGTCTTTTTATCTGCTTTTGTCTTTTTTGCCATGCTCATTGTACCTTCGAAATTTTGCCAAAAATACGAAAAGGTTTCTGTTTCTCCACAATATAAAGTATACAAATTATCAGGAAATTACTATAATAACTGGTACATTCCCCCTACCAACACACGAACTACACCTTTCATTTCAAGCTCGAAAAGAATCGTATTCATTTTCTGCACGGGAATATCCGCTTCAACTACTAATGTATTAATCTGTAAATCGCCTCGTTTCTCAAGAATTTCAATAACCTTTTGCTCCTCTTCAGACAAATCAAGAAAAAGACTACGCTGCACATTTGCCACTTTTGCCGAATGAGCACTAACCTCCCAGCCCATAGCCTTCACAAAATCTTCGGCTGATAATAACAAAGAAGCTCTGTTTTCTCTGATTAACAGGTTGCATCCTTTTGAATATTCATCATTCACGCGACCGGGGAAAGCGAAACAGTCGCGATGATAACCTTCGGCAAGTTCGGCTGTAATCAGTGAACCGCCTTTCTCTGCTGATTCAATGACAATTGTAGCATCACACACACCGGCGACAATACGGTTACGGCTGACAAAGTTATGCCGGTCGGGATTGGTGCCGGACAGAAATTCGGTCAGTAATCCCCCTTTTTCAAGCATGTCAACAGCTGTTTTCCGGTGGACATGAGGATAAATACGATCCAGCCCATGAGCTAAAACACCTACTGTAGGTAATTCATTGGCCAAAGCTTCACGATGCGCATGAATATCGATTCCATAAGCAAGACCGCTGACTACAAGCACTTCAGGACAAAGTGCTTTCAGATCCCGCAGAAAAGAGGCGCAGATTTGTGTCCCATAATCAGTAGCATTACGGGTTCCTACCATATTCAGGATATGAAGGGAATTTAGATCGGCATTTCCTTTAAAGAAAAGAACGACAGGGGCATCTTCACATTCCCGCAAACGGGAAGGATAAGCCTCATCATGAAAAGACAGACAAGAGATCCGATTCTTCCGGATAAATTCATATTCTTGTTCGGCGCGGAGCACAGCTTGCGGACAATCCAATGCCTCTATCACCCGTTGACTTACTTCTGGAATACGTTCCGGTATTTCTTTGCGCAGACGGAAGACATCAACGGCATTACCCATTCCATCTATCAAATGTTTTGCTCCTATGTGCCCGATACCGGGCACCATTGTCAGAGCAATACTATAAATTTGTTCTTCTTCCGAGCTGTTCATTTCAGGTAGGGCGCAAAGACATTATCGAACAATTCGCTGTCACTTAAACGTCCGTTTACCACACATACCGTCTCAACAGTGGATTTCACTACTACTTTATTATCATTCTTACGGAAGATATCCTGATAAAACACATATTTGATACCTTCCTTTTTCATATATAGTTTCGAGACAAACTCATCTCCGCTTTTCAATGGAGTCTTGAATGCCATACTAATACGTGCCACTACCGGATCGACTCCTTGCTCATGAAGTGCAGCAAAACTGACACCCACCGAAGTCAGAAACTCGTGACGGGTATGTTCCAGATAGTGCTGATAATTGGCATTATTGACAATACCTTGAAGGTCACATTCGTAATCGCGAACCTTCATGTCCAATTCATAGATATAGTTCATTTAAATTGAGAATTGAGAATTAAAAGTTGAGAAATAACAGTTAGCCTCTTTTTTGCTCAATATCAAGTCCTTTGAACTTCTTCAATTCTTCGGTCGATACCAGTTTATACAGCTTGTCACTAGGACGTATCTTATCCGATTTCATGGAGAAATGCTGTCCCTTTTTCACTGTTTGCACAGATTCCAAGTCAACACGGGCTTCTTCCAAAGTCATAAATAGGGCACCGGTAGTCGGCCCTGTAATGAGAAGCTTATCGCCTACACTTACTTCAGCAGCTTCTACCAAGAATTCGGAAACTCCGATATTGGAGAAGTATTTGATACCTTTACCTACATAAATCTTACGTTCCGTAGCTGCCGAACCATAATTCCTGGTCCATTCGCCCAAACGCTGTCCCAAGTAATATCCATCCCAGAAGCCACGGTTGAATACGGTTTTCAGGCGTTCATCCCAAGCCGCAATCTTTTCATCGGTGAATGTTCCATCCAAATAAGCCTTGATAGCTTCTTTGTAACATTCAACCACCGTACGTACATATTCAGGTCCACGGGCACGGCCTTCAATCTTGAATACACGTACACCGGCATCCAACATTTTATTCATAAAATGGATGGTCTTCAAGTCTTTGGGAGACATGATATATTCGTTATCAATATCCAGTTCCACATCCGTTTCCTTATCACGAACCGTGTAAGAACGACGACATACCTGCATACAAGCACCGCGATTGGCCGAATGATTCATCTCATGTAAAGAGAGATAGCATTTACCCGATACTGCCATACAAAGCGCGCCGTGGCAGAACATTTCGATACGAAGTTGTTCGCCGCTCGGACCACAAATATGTTCTTCCTGTATCTGACGATAAATCTCGGCCACCTGTTCCAGATTCAACTCACGGGCCAATACTACCACATCTGCAAATTGCGCGTAGAATTTCAAAGCCTCCGCATTGGAGATATTCAACTGGGTGGAAAGATGCACCTCCTGCCCTATCTGACGGGCATAATTCATCACTGCCACATCAGCTGCAATTACCGCAGAAATTCCTGCTTCCTTGGCCGCATCGACAATGGTATGCATCAGAGGGATATCTTTATCATAGATAATCGTATTGACCGTCAGGTAGCTCTTCATCCCGTGCTCATCACACGTACGGGCTATTTCCCGCAAATCATCAATTGTGAATGTATTAGCCGAACGGGCACGCATATTCAGGTTTTCTATACCGAAATAGATAGAATCGGCACCTGCCTGAATGGCCGCAGCAAGAGATTCGCGCGAACCCACAGGAGCCATTATTTCAAAATCTTTTATATTCATTTTACTGTCCAATAATCATTAATATGATAGAAGTGTGCAAAGGTACGAATTTATCCGTATTTTTGCAGAGAATAAAGCAGAAAGAAGAAATGGAAAATAAGAAACCAATCGTACTCAACAATCTGGAAGAGTGGGATTTCACCGACTATATAGACTCGTTGATACAAAAAGAGGAAGCTGTAGATTTGGAATTCAAGATTGCCAAAGATGGTCTTCCCAACAGTTTATGGGACACTTATTCTTCTTTTGCCAATACAGATGGAGGAGTTATTATACTTGGTGTGAAAGAGTATAAACAGCAATTCATTATTGAAGGACTGACAAAAGAACAAATCAGCCAGTACAAAAAAGACTTTTGGAATCAGATTAATAATCCGGATTGTGTAAATGAGAATCTGCTTTCTGATAACGACCTGTATGAAGGTTGTTATAAAGGAAAAAATCTGCTCCTCATTTATGTTCCTCGTGCAACCCGTATACAACGTCCTATCTACAGAACAAGAAATCCTTTTGGCGGACATACATTTAAACGTAACCATGAAGGCGATTATAAATGTACAGATGCTGAAGTGAAACGCTTGATTGCAGATTCGGACGAAAACCACCCACGTGATTCCAGAATCCTGTGCAATTATTCCATAGAAGATATTGATAAGGAAACCCTGACACAATACAGGCAACTATTTGCCAATCTGAAACCATCTCATCCATGGCTTAGCCTGAATGACCTGGAATTTCTGACAAAATTGGAAGCGTATCGTAAAGACCGGCATACTAAAGAGGAAGGTTTCACTTTAGCCGGAATACTTATGTTCGGCAAAACAGAAAGTATCACAGATCCTGAATGCGCTCCTAATTATTTTCCAGATTATAGGGAACATTTAGGAGCAGACGATTCTATCAGATGGTCAGATCGTATCTGCCCGGACGGAACTTGGGAAGCAAATCTCTTCCAATTTTATCGCAAAGTATACCCTAAACTGACTGTCATACTCCCTAAACCTTTCCAAATAAGAAATGGTATACGAATTGATGAGACTCCCACACATATTGCAATACGTGAAGCATTTATCAACACACTTATTCATTGTGATTTCTCGGAAGAAGGAAACATTGTTGTTGAACAGTGGGTAGATAAATACCGCTTCAAGAATCCCGGAACAATGTTGGTCAGCAAAACACAATATTATTCAGGGGGAGACAGCATATGCCGTAATAAAGCATTACAAAAAATGTTCATGCTAATCGGTTTCTCGGAGAAAGCTGGTAGCGGTGTAAATAAGATTATAAAAGGTTGGAGAGAAGCTAACTGGCAAAAACCGTATGTTGAAGAATTGAACCGTCCGGACAAGGTGGAACTAACTTTACCTATGATAAGTTTATTACCGGATGATGCTGTAATCAAACTAAAAGAACTATTTGATGGAAAGATTGAAAAACTAACCCAAGATGAGTTAACGGCTTTGGTTACTTGTTATAGTGAAAATGAGATTAATAACACTCAACTACAATACGTTGTTCCTCAACATCGTTCAGATATCACAAAGATGCTAAAAAAACTCTGTAATGAAGGATTTTTGATTGCAGAAGGAAATGGCAGAGGAACGAAATACCATATTAATGAATCTGAGGGAAAGTTTGAAACTTTGGAAGATAAGGTTGAAAGTTCAGAGAATAATATGGAAAGCTCGGAAAGTAATATGGAAAGCTCGGAAAGTAATATGGAAAGCTCGGAAAGTAATATGGAGAGTCTGAAGAGTAACATGGAGAGTTCAAAGCAAAATAAACAAAGAATGACTTTTGAAGAATTGCAAGCACTCATCATTTCGCTATCACAAGACTATATTAGTATTGAAGAAATAGCAACAAAAGTTCATAAAACACCTAAATATCTTATCAATTTTATTATCCCCAGAATGTTTCAAAACGGTACAATAGAGAGACTATACCCCGGAATTCCCAACCATCCGAAACAGAAATATAAAGCAACCAATAAAAACTTTAATAAGCAGTAATATTATATATGAAAATAGCCCATATAGATTTAGGAAAACACCCCATCTTACTTGCCCCGATGGAGGATGTAACCGATCCGGCTTTCCGCCTGATGTGCAAGAAATTCGGAGCAGACATGGTGTACACCGAGTTTGTATCGAGTGATGCACTGATACGTGCTGTCAGCAAGACTGCACAGAAACTAAGTATCAGTGACGCAGAACGTCCTGTCGCCATCCAGATATACGGGAAAGATACAGAGACAATGGTGGAAGCTGCCAAGATTGTAGAGCAGGCACAACCTGACATTCTGGATATAAACTTCGGATGTCCGGTGAAAAGAGTCGCCGGAAAAGGTGCAGGAGCAGGTATGCTACAAAATATCCCCAAGATGCTGGAGATCACCCGTGCTGTCGTAGATGCGGTGAAAATACCCGTAACAGTGAAGACTCGTTTGGGATGGGATGCAAACAATAAAGTAATTGTAGAATTAGCGGAACAATTGCAAGATTGTGGCATAGCCGCATTGACTATACATGGCCGTACCCGCGCACAAATGTATACCGGAGAGGCGGATTGGACACTGATAGGCGAAGTGAAGAATAATCCGAGAATGCATATTCCCATTATCGGCAATGGAGACGTGACCAGTCCTCAACGCTGTAAGGAGTGTTTTGACCGTTATGGAGTAGATGCTGTGATGATCGGTCGCGCCAGCTTCGGTCGTCCATGGATATTCAAGGAAGTAAAACACTATTTAGAGACAGGTGAAGAATTACCTCCACTTAGTTTTGAATGGTGTATGGAAGTACTTCGTCAGGAAGTGGTAGACAGCGTTAATCTGCTCGATGAGCGTAGAGGTATTTTGCATGTACGCCGTCATCTGGCCGCAAGCCCTCTATTCAAGGGAATCCCTAACTTCCGCAACACACGTATTGCGATGTTACGGGCAGAAACAAAAGAAGAGCTTTTCCGGATATTTGATGAAATCACTTCCCAACGCAAAGAAAATCCGGAAATTTAAATCAGCACCTATTATATCTATTCTTCAGGAACTTGTACTTGTTCCTGAAGAATAACATGATCTAATTAAAACGTCAAGGTCTTTGGTTTCTATTTAAACATCGGCTGCGCAAACCACTTTTTGAACATCCAGGTTACGACTACATACAATAGGAATGCAGAGAAGAAACCAACAATGGCATCAATCACATAATGCGCCTGAATATATACGGTAGCCCCACAGAGCAACATATAGAAAGGTATAAGACAGGCAAACAACTTCTTGCTGCCACGCCAAGCCATAATCATCAGAATAGTAGAAATGCCTACATGCGAACTGGGGAATGCCGCCGTAGGACGTTCACCCACTTGCTGCGAGCCTTCCACCAAACTATAAAAAAATCCGTGCTGATAGCCCGGTCCGGGAAGTAACTCCTGATTATGATTGAAATAATCACCGATAGCAGGAAAAATACCTTTAGATACATTATCAATACCAATGGCAGGAAAATAGAATTGAGGGCCTGCAACAGGAACGAATATATAAATCAGATAGTAAATAAAGAAAGAAGTGACAAGCACAAAAGACATCTTCTCGAACCACTCAAATTTATAAATGAAATAGAATAGAGCCACAATCAGCATCATCGGATAATAAAAGAAATATCCCATATTGAATGCCTCGCTGACTATAAGATGTGGAAACGTATGGCAGAACCAAATAGCAGGCTGACCATTGAAAATAAACTGTTCGGCAGTTGCAAATACATGATCTAAATTCGGAAAGAAACGATTGAACTCGAAAGTATCCGGATACCAGTAAGACAGCAGACTCATCTGAATAACAATACGCACAAACGCCGAAAATTTACAGGGAGCAAGACGATAAAGATACATCAATAAAAAAGTCATTGCCGCGATCATCGCCCTATCCAGCAACATGTGCCATGGATGATCCATCCGCTGAAACAGGAACAGAATCAATATGGAAGTCAACAGATTATAAATCAATGTAATCTTTTCCACAGCAAACAACCCTTTCCGGGTTTCTATGCGCTTAAATAAGTCTAAAGCCATCCTTCATTTTTATACCAGGCAATGGTTTCCCGAACTCCCTTTTCCAAATCATATTCGGGCACATACCCCAGTTCATCCATTACCGGGGTTATATCGCATTGCCAGTTGCGTTGTTTCATTATCTTATATTTATCCGAATTCAGGGTACTGCTCCTCCCGGAACGTGTAGCAATGAATTCAGCGAACAAAGATATAACTTTTAGCACAATTAATGGACATTTCAAGTGAAGAACAAACGGATTACCCAATTCTTTTTGTATCAGATCCGAAAAGGCACGGCTTTTATAAACTTTCCCGTCTGTCAAGAAATACGCCTTACGAACTACTTTTTTCTCTATTCCCAGGAAAATAGCCTGCACAATGTCTTTCACATACACAAAAGTCAAGTCCTGACGACGGAAACCTACCGAGAAATCAACGTGTTTCCGGATAGACTTTGCCATCAGATAGTAATCAGCTTCACGAGGTCCATAGACTCCTGTAGGACGATAAATGACATAAGGGAAACCGGGCATACTCTGAATATACAACTCCGCTTTCAGCTTGCTCAATCCATAAGCAGTATTGGGTACCGCAGGGTCGTCCGCTTTTATCGGAGTATAGTCCTTCTCACGTATAGGTCCGAACACACTCAATGTACTTATATAGATAAACTGTTTCGGAACCATATTCAGCTCCTTCAACGTATCGATAAAATATTTGGTCTGAAGATAATTTACATAGTCAAAAGAGTGCTTGTCGGGGCACTTTGTAACACCGGCACAATGAATGATATAATCAAATTTGTTGTAAGTGCCTTTATGCCCGGAGAGTTGGGCACGAAGTTCATTAGGGTGCGCAAAATCCAGTTCCAGAAAGTGGATTTTCCGGTTTTTCAAATACCGCTTGCTACTCGTAGAACGAATCCCGGCCCACACACCAAACTTTCGCTTCAACGCTTCCTCCACGATGAAACTGCCGATAAAACCACTCGCGCCTGTAATTAAAATACTCTCCATTATTACTTTTCAGGTCCTACATGAATATTAATTGAAAAAATATGATGCCACAAAGATACGATAAATATAAAATAAAAGCCATTTTGCTTTTCTCAATTATTATTTGTTTATTTGCAACGCGATTTATTTACTATTCAACACTTTTAAAGCACGTGGAAGATAAGGCCGATTTTGATTTTCTTTTTAAAGAGTACTATCCTCAACTTTATTATTATGCATTTCACCTGATTAATAATATGGAGGCTAGCAAGGATATCGTAAGCGACGCCTTCGAATTTATTTGGGCCAATTATGCAAAAATAGATAAAGCCACGGCTAAATCTTATCTATACATTTACGTTCGCAACAAAAGCATTGACTTCCTGCGACATCAGAATATACATGAACAGTATGTACAAATCTATTCCGAACTGACCAAAAGTTATGTTGAAACGGAATATCTGGAGCAGGATGAAAGAATGATGCATATCAGCAAGGCAATGGAAAAACTGACTCCACATACCAGGCATATTTTAGAAGAATGTTATATTCAACGCAAGAAATATCAGGAAGTGGCAGAAGAATTAAATATCAGTGTCAGTGCAGTCAGGAAGCATATTGTGAAAGCATTACAGGTGATACGTGAAGAATGTGCAAAAAAATCATAAATCAGGTATCTTTATTTTATGATTAAACGTAATATAAATAAGTATGATACAGTCAAACAGTGATGAATAAAGATATTGACAATATAAATAATACAGATGAATCTGTAGAGAAGGCGCTCGACATTATGGAGAGCTCTTCAGAAATAAACGTCGAACAACTGCAGGAAATGCTTAAAAATGAAGAAACCCTGCAGGCTTGTCGCGACATCATGGATAGTAGCCTTTTTCTGCAACAAAAAGGAGGAATAGAACTTCCTAATGTAGAAATGGAATTGGAGCGATTTAAGAAAAAACAACATTCAACACGAATGCGTTCCAATCTCTGGAAGATAACTATCGGAATAGCCGCCATGATTACCGTTCTATTCGGGAGTTACTATTTAATTAATAGCCTGACAACCCCTGCACTCGAACCAATCACTGTATTCACTGCTGATACTACTCCCCAACATATTGTTTTGCAAAAAGATGACGGAGAAAAAATTGTGTTAGACGAACCGCAGTCAAACAATCAAGTCCTGCCTAAAACCGCCATCGCAAAGTCTGAAAAGAAAGAGCTGGATTATAGGCAAGTCATCTCAACAACTACACAGACACACGTACTTACCGTGCCACGAGGTGAAAGTTTCAAAGTGGTATTATGTGACGGCACAGAAGTCTGGCTGAATGCTAATAGTAATTTTGTTTACCCTACAGCCTTTATTGGCAACGAGCGTATCGTTACTTTAGAAGGCGAAGCTTATTTCAAGGTGGCCAAAGACGCCAAGCATCCCTTTATTGTAAAAACCAAGACAGTCCAAACCCGCGTTCTCGGCACGGAATTCAATATACGTAGCTATACTCCCGAAGATACTCATGTAGTACTTATTAACGGGAAAGTAGAAGTAAGTAACACAAAAGGAGGATCATATACCCGACTATATCCGGGAGAAGACGCACACCTGCAATCTGATGGAAATTTCGTTCTAACAGAAGTAGACTTAGACTCTTACGTCTATTGGAAAGACGGCTATTTCTATTTTGACAATATTACATTGAAAGATATTATGCAAAACTTAGGACGCTGGTACAATGTAAACATAGAATTCAGAAACAAAGAAGCAATGACATATAAAATGCACTTCATATCCGATCGCACTAAAGATTTAGAGCACACAATCTCATTGCTTAACAGAATGAAAAAAGTCACTGTCACCTTGCAAGGCAATACGCTTACCATAGACTAGGTTTTTATTGCATAAGTATAACAAATCTATGCAAGAAACAACAAAATATCACTTTTATTAAAAAATAAATCGCAAAAGGGGTATCCATTTTCTTTTCTCGTACGCATTAGTTATATAAACATATCCAAATAGTGTTATTAAAAACAAACGTATGAGAAATAATTGGAACTTATTTATTGTGTGTTTTCTATGCGTATTGTGCTTCCAGCCTTACCAAGTTAATGCTCAAACGCAATCACAAAAGAAAATCACGATTGAGATTAGCAACGAACGATTGCCGTCCGTACTTAAACGTCTGGAAAAACTCTCCGGCTACAAAATCCTATTTACGTATGACGATGTCAAGAAATTCACCGTTTCCGGCTCTGTCAAAGATAAGAGTATAGAGCAGACTCTCGATATTATCTTAGCCAATAAGCCACTAGAATACCATATTGAAGATCAATTTATCACAATTACTTCCAAAGGTCCTTCCAAACAAGCGAAAGTATTCAATGTAAAAGGAGTGGTAATTTCCGGTGATGACGGACAGCCTCTCATCGGTGCAACTGTTGTCATCAAGGGAAGCAAGTCCGGTGTATTAACAGACATAGACGGAAAGTTTTCGATAGAAAATGTATCCAATAAATCCCTGTTACAATTTTCTTATATAGGAATGAAGCCACAAGATCTGACTCCTACCCCAACTATGAATGTTACATTAATGCCTGATGTACAAACTTTATCAGAAGTAGTAGTAACAGGTATGCAAAAAATGGATAAACGCCTGTTTACAGGAGCAACCAAACAATTGTCCGCAGATGAAGTGAAACTAGATGGTTTGCCTGATATCAGCCGTGGACTTGAAGGACGCGCCGCAGGCGTATCTGTACAAAATGTTTCCGGCACGTTTGGTACTGCCCCGAAAATTCGGGTACGCGGTGCCACATCTATTTTCGGTAGTTCAAAGCCATTATGGGTAGTAGATGGAGTCATCATGGAGGATGCTATTGACGTAGGTCCGGATGACTTATCTTCCGGTGATGCAGAGACGCTAATCAGTTCAGCCATTGCCGGGTTGAATTCAGATGATATCGAGAGCTTTCAAATATTGAAAGACGGATCAGCAACCTCTATCTATGGCGCACGAGCCATGGCAGGGGTTATTGTAGTAACAACCAAGAAGGGAAAAGCCGGCGTTAGCAAAATGAGCTATACCGGTGAATTTACAACCCGTATGATTCCCAGTTATAAAGAATTCAACATTATGAATTCGCAGGAACAAATGGGAATCTACAAAGAGATGGAGCAGAAAGGATGGCTTAATAACAGCGATACTTACCGTGCCAAAGATAGTGGTGTATATGGACGTATGTATCAATTAATCAATCAATATAACCCGGTTACAGGACAATTCGGACTTGCCAACACGCCGGAAGCACGTAATGCTTACCTGCGCGAAGCGGAAATGAGAAATACCGACTGGTTCAATACCTTATTTTCCAACAACGTTACACAAAACCATTCGGTCAGCATCACTTCCGGAACTGAAAAGTCTTCATTCTATGCTTCATTAAGTGCGATGTCAGATCCGGGATGGTATAAACAAAGTGAAGTAAAACGTTATACTGCTAATTTAAATACAACATATAATATATATAAGAATTTATCTATAAACCTGATCTCCAGTGCTTCCTACCGTAAACAGAAAGCCCCCGGGACACTAAGTTCAGAGGTTAATGCAGCAAGTGGAGAAGTTACCCGTCAGTTTGACATCAATCCCTATTCGTATGCACTAAATACATCACGCGCACTAGATCCAACAGTTGACTATACAGCCAACTATGCACCGTTCAATATCCTCCATGAATTGGATAACAATTATATGGACTTGAATGTAGCTGATGTTAAATTTCAAGGAGAAATAAAATGGAAAGCCCTTCCGGAATTAGAGCTAAGTGCATTAGGAGCAGTCAGATATCAGGCTTCTTCACAAGAACACAACATCAAAGATCACTCGAATCAGGCAACCGCTTATCGCACAGGAATGGACGACGCTACCATTCGTGACGAAAACAACTTATTGTATACCAATCCGGATAATCCGTATGCTTTGCCTATCAGTATACTACCGGAAGGAGGTATTTACCAGCGTAAGGACTATCGTATGTTGGGGGTAGACTTCCGTGCCACAGCATCCTGGAATCATTTATTTGCAGAAAAGCATATAACCAATCTTTTCGCCGGTATGGAAGTAAATGATTTGAAACGTATGCAAAATTATTTTCAAGGATGGGGAATGCAATATACAATGGGTGAAATACCATCGTATGTATATGAATTCTTCAAGAAGGGCATTGAATCCGGTGAAAGCTATTATGGATTAAACCATACAACAACAAGAAGTGTAGCAGGCTTTGCCAACGCAACTTATTCTTATGATGGACGTTATACAGTAAACGGAACATTCCGCTATGAAGGCACCAATCGCATGGGAAAAAGCCGTTCTTCCCGCTGGCTTCCTACATGGAATATGTCAGGAGCATGGAATGTACATGAAGAAAATTTCTTCAAGACATTCAGCTCTGTACTGTCACACTTAACATTCAAAGCATCCTACTCTTTAACAGCCGATAGAGGACCGGAATATGTGACCAACTCACATGCCATAATCACTAGTTATTCACCATTTCGTCCTTTCACCAGCGGACAGGAAACAGGACTTTATGTATCTGATCCTGAAAACAGTGAATTAACCTACGAAAAAAAGCATGAGTTGAACATCGGTGCCGACATGGGATTCTTAGACAACCGGATCAATTTTTCGATCGACTGGTATAAACGCAACAACTATGACCTGATTGGTATTACCCCGACACAAGGAGTAGGCGGTTCTATCTACAAATATGCCAATATAGCTTCCATGAAATCACATGGTATCGAGTTCACCATCTCAAGTAAGAATATCCAGTCGAAAAACTTTTCATGGCATACAGACTTCATCTTTTCCAAAGCAAAAAATGAAGTTACAGAACTGAATGCCCGTTCCAGCGTAATGGATTTAGTTTCAGGTTACGGTTTTGCCCGTCAGGGTTACCCGGTACGTGGTTTGTTTTCCATTCCATTTGTCGGCCTAAATTCAAATGGTATCCCGATGTATAATATCAATGGAAAAATAACCAGTACCGATATTGATTTTCAGACACGTGACAACATAGACTACCTAAAATATGAAGGTCCTACTGATCCTACCATAACAGGAAGTTTTGGTAATATTTTCACTTATAAAGCATTCAAACTGAATGTATTCATCACCTATTCATTTGGTAATGTAGTACGTTTGAATCCATGTTTCAGCTATCAATACAGTGACTTATCTTCTATGCCACGCGAATTCAAGAATCGCTGGACAGTGCCGGGTGATGAGAAACGCACGAATATCCCCGCTATTATCTCGAAACGCCAATATGAAGATAATAAAGATTTAATGTATGCATATAATGCCTACAATTATTCTACAGAACGAATTGCCAAGGGAGACTTTATCCGTATGAAGGAAATATCCTTGTCCTATGACTTCCCCCAATCATGGATTGCACCAGCAAAGATATCTAATTTATCTTTGAAACTTCAGGCTACCAATTTATTCCTGATTTATGCAGATAAAAAACTCAACGGACAGGACCCGGAATTCTTCAATACCGGTGGAGTAGCTTCCCCTGTACCTCGTCAGTTTACATTGACTCTTAGATTAGGATTTTAACCATTCAGATAATTATAAAAATGATGAAATACAGAAACGTCTTATATACAACACTCATTTCAGCTCTATGCTTGGGAACAACTTCCTGTAGTGACTTTTTAGATGAAATGCCGGATAACCGAACCGAATTGACTACTGAAGAAAGTATTACTAAAGTTCTGGTATCTGCATATCCTATGACTACCAACTGCCACATAGGAGAATTTTACAGTGACAATATCGATGAAAATAGCAGAGCATACAGCTACCTTTTCCGATTAAACGAACATTTGTACCGTTGGCAACAAACGACTGAAGAAAATCAGGACTCTCCTCATGCTTTATGGAATGACTGTTATAACTCGATTGCATCAGCCAACCAAGCCTTGGCGGCTATTGAGCAGATGGGAAATCCTCAATCATTATCAGCCCAAAAAGGCGAAGCTTTGATATGCCGTGCATACAATCATTTTGTATTAGCTACCACATTCTGCAAAGCGTATGGTACAAATGGAGACAAAGACTTGGGTATACCTTACATAAAAGAACCGGAAACATCTGTAAATCCACAATACTCACGCGGAACAGTTGCTGAAGTATACGAAAATATTGCAGCCGATTTAGAAGAAGGACTGCCTTTAATTGATGACAATATTTACTCACGGGTAAAATATCATTTTAATAAGAAGGCCGCTTATGCATTTGCAGCCCGCTTTTATCTATATTATACACAACCGGATTTTTCCAACTGTCAGAAAGTTATCAATTATGCCAATATAGTACTCGGTAATAATGCGTCCCAATATTTACGTGACTGGGCTGCATTAGGAGCTTTATCTCCCAACAAGAATATACAGCCGAACGCTTATGTAGATGCAGATAACCGTGCCAATCTAATGGTAATATCAGCAGCTTCATATTGGCCATTGGTTTCCGATCCGGGTTATGCCAACTGCGAAAGGTATTGCATGAACAATATTACTGCTTCGGAAAGTTGTAAATCCGAAGGTCCATGGGGAGATCAGTCAAGTTATCATCAGATCCCATTTTCACCCGGTGGCTCTATAAAGAACGGATTCCGCCGCTTAGTTATCTATCAGCAATTCACGTCGGGCAACAGTTGGATCGGCTATATGCTGTATCCTGCTTTTACCACCGACGAAGCATTGCTTTGCCGGGCTGAAGCCTACACGTTACTAAAACGTTATGACGAAGCTGCCGCTGATATAGATGCCTGGCAGAAAGCCTTTACAAAAAACACCCAAACTTTGACCAAGGAGACAATCAATGATTTTTATGCCCGACTAAAATATTACACACCGGAAGCTCCGACAGTAAAAAAGGAATTGCATCCGGATTTTGTAGTAGAAAAAGGAATGCAGGAGAATCTAATACATTGTATTCTACATGCAAGACGTCTGCTAACCTTAGAAGAGGGGCTTAGATGGCAAGATATAAAACGCTATGGCATTATAATCTACCGCCGCTATTATGAAGGTTATACCTTGGTGAATATCACCGACAAGATGGACACGAATGACCCCAGACGTGCAATTCAGCTACCGGCCAGTGTCATTACAGCAGGTATGCAACCAAATCCAAGAAATGACTAAATAACTTTAGGAGGAAAAAAATATGAAGAAATATATCATATACAGTTTAATCATGACATTGACCTGTGGACTGGGTGCTTGCAACAATGACGAAGACGTAGACAAAGCAAACAGCATTTTCTCCACAGAAGAAGTAGATCGTAACCCATTCGACAAATGGATATTAGGCAATTATACCCATCCATACAACATTGCATTAAAATATCGCATGGAAGATAACGAGAGCGACATGACACACATATTAGCACCTGCCGAATACAAAAAGTCTGTGGTACTGGCTAAAATTATCAAACATGTGTGGCTGGAAGCATACGATGAAGCAACAGGTAATCCGAACTTCTTACGCCAATATATTCCTAAGACAATCCACTTTATCGGTTCCCCCGCCTATGAAGACAATGGAACTATGGTATTAGGAACAGCTGAAGGCGGCATGAAAATTACATTATACAATGTAAATGACATCAATCCCGACCAAATAGATATTAACCTGTTAAACGACTACTATTTCCAGACAATGCACCATGAGTTCGCACATATTCTGCATCAAACTAAAAACTACGATCCGGCCTTTGACCGTATTACGGAAAATGCCTACATCGGTAGCGACTGGTATATGGTGGGAGCCGACCGCAATGCATGGCAACAAGGATTTGTCACTCCTTATGCAATGAGTGAATCACGTGAAGATTTTGTGGAGAACATCGCAGTGTATGTCACAAATACCAAAGACTACTGGAATAACATGCTGCAAAATGCCGGTGAAAACGGCCGTGCACTCATAAAGCAGAAATTCGAAATAGTCTATAGTTATATGGAACAAACCTGGGGAATCAATCTGGACGAATTACGCGAGATTGTTCTACGACGCCAGGATGACATAGCAAACGGCTATGTAGACTTAAGTATTATTGAATAAAATATGAAAATTATGAAGAAATATCTATCCATATACACACTTCTGGCATTGGCCTGCATTGTTTTGCAATCTTGTCTTTTCTCCGAAGAAGAAATATTCGACGAATCATCTGCCAATAGAGCCACAGCCGATGTAATCAAATGCCAGGAGATTCTTAAAGATGTGCCGAACGGCTGGAAACTGGAATATTACATAGGAAGCAACTATTCTGCAGGTGCAGTCACTTTACTAATGAAATTTGACGGGAAGCAGGTAGAAATGGCTTCGGAAACAGGCGCAGAAAGCTATAAACCGGGAACTATAATAACCTCTCTGTATCAAGTAAAATCGGAACAAAGCACAATGCTCACTTTCGATTCATACAACCCACTGATCCATATGTTTTCAGGTCCTTTAGGCCTGAACATGAACCTAGGAGGGGATTACGAGTTTATTATAATGAGCGCAACTCCCGACAAAGTAATTCTGCAAGGAAAAAAATACAAAAACATAATGGAGATGACGCCTATGCCCAAAGATATACCATGGCGTATTCAGATTGAAGATATCATTAACATTGAGAAAGATGCTTTTCTAAATACATACCGCATGGAGAAAGGCGGACAAGTACTGAATTACTTTATACGCAACAATGGCACAATGGCTACATTCTCCGCTTACAGCGCCGATTATAGTAGTGCAAGAAGTTTACCCTATATCTACACAGAAAAAGGATTAAAGTTACAATCCCCGTACAATGTCAACGGACTTGAAGTCCAAAACTTCAAATGGGATAGAAAGTCCAGACTATTTGTTTGTACCGACGCAGGAGCAACTGACATCGTACTTAAAGAATATTATCCCGAAAACTATCTACAATATGAAGACTATATCGGTACCTACACTGCAACGATTGACGATTATGACGAAGGGCCAACTTCGCAATCTGTAACCATCTCTCCTAAAGTCAGAGGAGAAAGTTATACACTGAAAAGTATTGGCGGATTCAACTTCACCCTCCAGTATGACAAAGCCAGCGGAAAACTAGTTTTAGATTCACAAAGTATAAGTTCGACTTCTTCATCGTCTTATTACTTTGCGTGCGCGGCAGGTGTGGAAGGCTATGCCCACACAGAATTAAGTCTGCCATCACGCCTACGCAACGGATTGGTAAATGTGACGACAAACAGCAACCCTTTCACTTTTTACTTTGCGGATAAAGCAAGCCAGGAAATTACATCATTGATAATCTGGGCTTATTCATCTGATGAATATTCAACCTCCGGACTAATGGGTTACTGGAGCTGGTATAACTCAATCTTAATGGTAAAAGAAAACGAAAGTAATTAATACGATTATGAGAAAGCTTTTTAATATATTCTTATTTGTACTTTGCAGCGTAGCAATAGCGGGATGCAATGATACGGAAAGCAGCGAATCCAAGTTAGAAATCAAAGCTGTAAATACTAATTTCCAAGCTACCGGCGGAAAAGGATACATACAACTTCAGTCAACAGGAAATATAACAGCAGATGTTGACGTCGATTGGTGTGTGCTGAAAGAAGTAAATCCTAATGAAGTGGTATTCGAAGTAAAAGAAAATACCGGGTACTCCGGTAGAAATGCTTTATTGACAATCAGTAACGGAGTAGAGACAGAAGCATTCAACATCAATCAATCCGGAGCTGTTTTCATCTTCGGCAAAGACGAATGGATGCTCCGTACCGACAATAAAGCAGCTACTCTGCCAATAAAACTACAAAGTTCTTTCGATTATACAATAGACATACCCGCAGAAGCTCAAGAATGGTTGTCATTTGAACAGAATGCGAAGGGAATAAATTTCAAGGTAAAAGAAAATACCTCCGGAAAAATGAGAGGAGCTATTGTCAATGTGGCAGCAAAAGACAGATCGGCTTCTTATCAGGTAATACAATATGATGTTGACGAGCTTACCGGAACATGGCAAGGTATGTTTTCAGACGGGCAAATGAATTACGGTTTGAAAGATGTCACCATTGAGAAACAGGAAGACGGAACATACCTGCTTTCAAACATTCTAACCGGATTGCCTTACAAACTGAAAGCAAAAGCCATAGACAATTGCCTGGCTTTTGGGGCCGGTCAAAACCTAGGAGTCTTCGAGGACAATTTATATCTCTCATTCGAAATTCTTAGCTCTGACCTATATTATGTAAAAGATCCTTCTGTAACAATCTCATTAGGCCCCGTAATGTTAACAGACGGAACATTCGTTTTCGCTTTTTCCGGAATAAAAGAAAGTGATCCTTTCGGTTTTGTTTTCCGGGTATATGAAGATGCAAAACTACAGAAAGTTATAGACAATCTGTCCATTTTTATTAATTGTATTCTATTTAAAGAAGACATAATCCAATAACATATGAAAAAGATACTATTAACTAGCTTTATCGTGGCATTAGGATTACTTGGTGCAAGCTGTAAAGATGACAACAGCACCGCAAGCGGAGGAGGAGAAATACTTCCGGACCAACAGGTAAGCTGTGAGATATTTATGCCGACTAACGGAGAAACCGTTATAATATCAGACAAACTGATTATCAGAGGAGAAGGAACGACTAACTATGGTAAAATTATCTCCGCTGAACTTAAAGTAGGAGGAGAAGTTATTACCGACATAAGTTCGGTTCCATTCTACTATGAATACACTTTCCCCAAGGAAGCTGAACCAGGAGAGTTGAAAATTGAATTAGCAGTCAAAGGAGATCATGAAGGCAGTGCTTTGGCAACTATTACTGTCACAACAGAACTCGGTGACAGACCTGCACCACCTCAAATCGGAGAAGACCTCACAGATACACGTGATGGAAATGTATACAAGACGGTACAACTTGCAGACCAGTTATGGATGGCAGAAAATTTACGCTATTTACCGGAACAGAATTTTGATATATCTTCAACAGCGCCCAAATATTATGTCATGTTCGACAGTGATATCAAAACAGACTTGGGAAAAGCTTATTTAAAAGCTTATGGAGCCTACTATAACTTACCTGCAGCACTTCAAGGTGAAACAGCATTAGGAGAAGATGAAACACGAAATATAAAAGGTGTTTGTCCTGACGGATGGCATATTCCGTCGCAAAAAGAATGGCAGACATTATCTAAATATGTTTTAGACTCCGGCATGGCCGCTATCATGAGTGATGGTCAAGTAGACGAAACAGCCATAGCAAAAGCTTTAGCTTCAACAACAATGTGGATGCTGCCAGAATATACAGAAATAGAACCTCAACCAACTTGGGTTGGCGTAGAAATGGAAAAGAATAATGCAACCTTGTTCAACGGTTTACCCATCGGATTCCGTGCATGTGCAGGTGACGAAGATTGGATGCATACCTGCTACAGTGCCGGCTGGTGGAGTTCGACAGCCGGAGTACAAATGGGACCTGAATTCGGTATCACCGTACGTTTATGGTCAGACCTCCACACATTTGTAACCAATGCAGAATTCAATCCGGGAGTAGGTCTTCCTGTCCGTTGTATCAAAGACTAACGATTATATTATTACTCACTAAATATAAATACATTTATGAAAAAATTTGGATTCTTTTTATTCGCAGTCTTAGGACTAATTGCTTGTGGTGACGACAACAACGACCCTACTCCCGAGCAACATGTAACATGCTCCATATCTGCACCTGCTGAAGGAGCTACGGTAAACATTGCAGAAAAAATGACAATCAAAGGAGAAGCAACGATTGACTTTGGTGAAATCTCAAACGTCACATTAAAAGTAGGAGACAAAGCTATATCAGAAGTTACTGCTGTGCCTTTTAGCTATGATTATACATTTGAAGCTAACCAAGCCGAAGGAGCATTAAAAATTGAATTAACCGTCAAAGGTGATCAAGGCACTACGGCAACAAGTGAAGTTAATGTCACATTACAAAAAACAAAACCAACTCCTGAACCGGAAGAAGGAAAAATGATTGACCCACGAGACAATCATGAATACAAAATTGTTACGATTGGTGAACAAATATGGATGGCAGAGAACTTGGCCTATTTACCATCAGTTAGCAAACCGGAAGCTGCCGCTACTAGTGATGGAGATCCACTCTATTTTGTTTTCAACTATGATGGCGAAGATGTAAATGCAGCTAAAGCCACGAAAGAATATAAAACATACGGAGTCTTGTATAATTGGTATGCCGCTATGAACCAAAAGAATGCAACAGGTGGAGATGCAGAAGCCATACCAAGTGGTATCCAAGGAATCTGTCCTAGCGGATGGCACCTGCCAAGTAAAGCAGAATGGAAAAAGCTAGAAAGTTTTGTTGTTAGTGAATTAGCACCAGTTGAAGGTAACGTATGGACAGATGAGGATGGAAATAAGTACTCTGATAAAGATTGTAAAAACGTCTGGTCAGCATTAACAGGAAAACTTGATACTGACGGTTGGGGAGAATCTGGCATGATAGATGAAAATCCTGACCTTGCTAATGGCCCGCGTGATACCTATGGCTTTAATGTTATACCTGCTGGACAATGCTATCATAGTGGAGGTTTTGAAACACCTAAGTCAAAGAGTAGAACAGATTTTTGGAGTACAGACCAAGCTACTTATGGAGCAGGAACTGTATATTTCAGTAATATGAGCTATGGATTAGGTTATTCTTCTGATAAAGGAGGAATACAAGAAAAACGCGGTCTTTCGGTACGTTGCGTAAAAAATTAGTTATAAACAAGTATTCATCAATTAGTTCATTACAGAATTAATAAATTCTCTCTTAAAGATAAGGGAAGCGTGTCAAGAGATATACTTCCCTTTTTATGTGCCTCTCTACACAGGAAATAGTGAAAATGCAATATGTAATTATGACCATAACGAAGGTATTCTAATTTTATTCTCTCTCTCTTTATAAACCCGACCAGCCTCCTTTTCCGAATTGATTCAGAAAAGGAGGCTTTCTGTTTCAAAATCTATGAAATATCAAGTAACACAAAAAGTTTTGTCCTCATTCAGAACTATCAAGTCCAAAAATTTGTTTACTTTGTAGATTGAACTACTAATAAATTCCATATAATATGGCAAAAAAGAAAGAAAAGAAAGAGAAAAAGGCCGGCAAAAGAATGAGTAAGAAAGAGCTGGCAGCATTATTAATAGACTTTTTCCATGCCAAATCCAGCGAGACCTTGAGTATGAAATATATATTTTCAGAACTGCGTCTCACCACCCATCCGCAGAAAATGCTATGCGTCGATATATTACATGACCTTTTAGCTGACGATTATATTTCCGAAATAGAAAAAGGAAAATTCCGTCTCAACAATCATGGAACGGAGATGACAGGCACTTTCCAACGGAAAAGCAATGGTAAGAATTCATTTATTCCTGAAGGAGGAGGCGAACCGATATTTGTGGCCGAACGCAATTCGGCACATGCCATGAACAATGACAAAGTAAAAATTGCTTTTTATGCCAAACGGAAGAACAGAGAAGCAGAAGGAGAAGTAATAGAAATACTGGAACGTGCAAACGATACTTTCGTCGGCACACTGGAAGTAGCCAAGTCATACGCATTCCTGGTGACAGAGAACCGTACACTTGCCAATGATATTTTCATTCCGAAAGATAAGCTGAAAGGCGGTAAAACCGGAGATAAAGCCATTGTGAAAGTAACCGAATGGCCGGACAAGGCTAAGAATCCTATCGGACAAATAATAGATATATTAGGTCAGGCTGGTGACAATACCACAGAGATGCACGCTATTCTTGCGGAATTCGGTCTGCCGTATGTATATCCGAAAGCAGTAGAAACAGCAGCAGACAAGATTCCTGCCGAGATTTCAGCAGAAGAGATTGCCAAACGCGAAGATTTCCGTAAGGTAACAACTTTCACCATCGACCCGAAAGATGCCAAAGACTTTGACGACGCACTTTCCATCCGCAAACTGAAAGACGGATTATGGGAAGTGGGTGTACACATTGCCGACGTGACACATTACGTAAAAGAAGGAGGAATCATCGACAAGGAAGCAGAAAAACGAGCAACCTCCGTTTACCTGGTAGACCGTACCATTCCGATGCTTCCCGAACGGCTGTGTAACTTCATTTGTTCACTCCGCCCGAACGAAGAAAAACTAGCTTTCTCCGTTATCTTCGATATTACGGAAAAAGGAGAAATTAAAGACTCACGCATCGTACATACGGTTATCAACTCCGACCGTCGCTTCACCTATGAAGAGGCACAACAAATCATAGAAACAAAAGAAGGAGACTTCAAAGAAGAAGTGCTCACATTAGATACCATTGCCAAAGCACTGCGCGAAAAACGTTTCTCTGCAGGAGCCATCAACTTCGACCGCTACGAAGTGAAGTTCGAGATTGACGAAAAAGGAAAACCAATCAGCGTTTACTTCAAGGAGTCAAAAGATGCCAATAAACTGGTGGAAGAATTCATGTTGCTCGCTAACAAGACCGTAGCAGAAAAGATAGGATGTGTGCCAAAGAACAAGAAAGCCAAAGTGCTTCCTTACCGTATCCACGACCTGCCCGATCCGGAGAAGTTGGAGAACTTGTCACAGTTCATCGCCCGCTTCGGCTACAAAGTGCGTACAAGCGGAACGAAGACTGATATTTCAAAATCCATCAATCATTTATTGGACGACATACACGGAAAGAAAGAAGAGAACCTGATAGAAACCGTATCCATCCGCGCCATGCAGAAAGCACGTTACTCAACCCATAACATCGGTCACTACGGACTAGCTTTCGAATATTACACTCACTTTACTTCTCCCATCCGCCGTTTCCCGGACATGATGGTACACCGTTTGGTGACGAAATATATGGACGGAGGACGCAGCGTATCCGAAGCTAAGTACGAAGACCTCTGCGACCACAGCTCGAACATGGAACAAATTGCAGCCAATGCCGAGCGTGCTTCCATCAAATATAAACAGGTGGAATTTATGAGCGAACGTCTGGGGCAGATTTACGACGGTGTAATCTCCGGCGTAACCGAGTGGGGACTTTATGTAGAACTGAACGAAAACAAATGTGAAGGTCTGGTCCCTGTTCGTGATCTGGATGATGACTACTACGAATTCGACGAGAAGAACTATTGTCTTCGCGGACGCCGCAAAAACAAAATATACAGTTTGGGAGACGCTATTACTGTTCGGGTAGCTCGTGCCAATCTGGAAAAGAAACAATTGGATTTTGAATTAATAGAAAAGTAAAAGTTTGAATATTCAAACAAACAGAAAAGCTCATTCAACCCCTGATAACATTAGTACAGAAATACGATTGATTAGATAAATCTGTGAAAGTAACGAGAAAAAAGTTCGCATAGATTTGTGTAATCAGTCGTAAGTCTGTACTTTAGCGTATCATTTTGATTATTCTTACTATTATAACATTCATATATCCATGAAGACTGTCATTATCGAAGACAAACAACGAATCGAGTCCATTATTCTGCATTGCGATGCCTGTTTTGTGGGCATTACAGATTTAGAAGGTAATCCCTATGTAGTTCCCATGAACTTCGGTTATGAAAATGGTATCATATATCTGCATTCAGGTCCCGAAGGCAGCAAGTTAGAGATGTTGGAACATAATAATAATGTATGCATCACTTTCAGCCTTGGACATAAACTTGTCTACCAACACGAAAAGGTAGCCTGCAGTTACAGTATGCGTTCCGAAAGTGCGATGTGTCGGGGGCAAGTAGAATTCATCGAAGAGATAGACGATAAACGTCGTGCACTGGATATTATCATGCGTCATTATACAGACAACGCATTCAGCTATTCCGATCCTGCCGTACGTAACGTAAAAGTGTGGAAAGTAGCTGTCCGGCAGATGACAGGAAAAGTCTTCGGTCTGCGAGCCAACGAAAAGCCATAAAACAGTTTCCGGCTTTCGGCTAATGAATTTAACTTCATGTGCCACACCCGTTTAAGAAACGAATTCAGCATTCAAGAAGCATGACGGAGTATCTCCAAGCAAATTTCTCTAAACAAAAGTTTAGAACACTTTTACCCTCACACCCTCATCCTCTGCTTGTATCTCTTTATCCATCGGCATTACAGGTGTGAGGGTAAAGGTGATAGTAAGTGAGGGTAGGCAGTTACCCTCACCCTGTTTCATTCTAAATGTTGTCCTACTTCCTTGTATTACGTAGGAAGTGCAACCGGTATATATCTATTATCCCTTCATTATCCATCCGTTAAACCACCGATATAGTTAATTCACCACAGCCGTGGTGAGATCTTCCCACAGCCGTGGTAACTTCTCTTCACGGCCGTGAAGAGAAGTCGTCACGGCCGTGGGAAGCTAACTATATCGGTAGTCTGATGCAAGAAGAGCGGTAACTTAATACAATAATAAAGGGGAGATAAGGTATTCTTCCCTGCTTCATAATATCCATTCTCCCTATACACCAGTGCCAAGACAGCCGTTTATAACATGATTATAAAGACTATTCTATCCTCTCATATCAAATTCTTTTTGTATACTTGCAACATAAATAAAATAGATAAGTACTCTTGCAAAAAAAATAGATTATGAAGAAACTGCTATGTCTCGCCCTGTTAGTATCTGCCGGAAGTATCTACTCCGGAAGTATCTCGGCAAACAACAAACCTACTGATAACAAATCCGGCAACAACTCAAAGGACATATACAAAAAGACCTGGATCGACTTCAATAAAAACGGTATAAAGGATGTATACGAAGATCCCTCCGCTCCTATCGAAGCCCGCATCGCGGATTTGCTTTCGCAAATGACACTGGAAGAGAAAACCTGTCAGATGGCTACTCTCTACGGTTCGGGACGGGTATTGAAAGATGCGTGGCCTACTGCCGGATGGTCAGCAGAAATTTGGAAGGACGGCATCGGAAATATTGATGAGCAGGCGAACGGACTGGGCAAATTCGGTTCTGAAATCTCCTATCCATATGCCAACAGCGTAAAGAACCGACACACCATTCAACGCTGGTTTGTAGAACAGACACGACTGGGTATTCCGGTGGACCTCACCAATGAAGGAATACGCGGATTATGTCATGACCGGGCTACCATGTTTCCCGCTCAATGCGGGCAAGGTGCCACGTGGAACAAAAAACTGATCCGGGAAATTGCGAAAGTCACTGCAAATGAGGCAAAAGCATTGGGATATACCAATATTTATTCTCCTATTCTGGATATTGCACAAGATCCTCGCTGGGGACGTGTGGTAGAAAGTTACGGAGAAGATCCGTATCTGGCGGGCGAATTGGGAAAACAGATGATCCTCGGTCTGCAAAGCGAAGGTATCGTTGCTACTCCCAAGCATTTCGCCGTGTATAGCATCCCGGTCGGTGGACGCGACGGAGGTACGCGTACGGATCCGCACGTGGCCCCGCGTGAGATGAAGACTCTTTATCTGGAACCTTTCCGCAAAGGTATTCAGGAAGCGGGTGCTCTAGGAGTGATGAGTTCGTATAATGATTATGACGGGGAGCCAGTTTCCGGAAGCTATCATTTCCTCACGGAGATTCTGCGTCAGCAATGGGGATTCAAAGGATATGTAGTATCGGATAGTGAGGCGGTAGAGTTTCTGCACACCAAACATCGTATCACCCCGACTGAAGAAGAGATGGCGGCACAAGTGGTCAATGCAGGATTGAATATCCGTACCAACTTTACTCCCCCGCAAGATTTCATCCTCCCGTTGCGTCATGCTATCAACGAAGGTAAAGTCTCTTTGCATACGCTCGATCAACGCGTCAGTGAGATTCTGCGTGTCAAGTTTATGATGGGGCTTTTTGATAATCCGTATCCCGGTGATGACCGTCGTCCGGAGACAGTCGTACACAATGACGCTCATAAAGCAGTATCTATGAAAGCCGCTTTGGAGTCTGTCGTTCTTTTGAAGAATAAGAATCAGATGCTTCCGTTATCCAAGAACTTCAAAAAAATAGCTGTGATTGGTCCGAATGCGGAAGAAGTGAAGGAGCTGACTTGCAGATATGGTCCTGCCAATGCGTCTATTAAGACTGTATATCAGGGAATCAAAGAATATCTGCCTAACTCGGAAGTTCGCTATGCAAAAGGCTGTGACATTATTGATAAATATTTCCCGGAGAGCGAACTGTACAATGTTCCATTAGATACACAAGAGCAGGCGATGATTCATGAAGCGGTAGAATTAGCAAAAGCTTCGGATATCGCTATTCTTGTACTGGGTGGAAATGAGAAAACGGTTCGGGAAGAGTTTTCACGTACCAATCTTGACCTCTGCGGACGGCAACAACAATTATTGGAAGCGGTTTATGCAACAGGTAAACCTGTCGTTCTAGTGATGGTGGACGGAAGGGCAGCAACCATCAACTGGGCAAACAAATACGTTCCTGCCATTATTCATGCCTGGTTCCCCGGAGAATTTATGGGAGATGCCATCGCTAAAGTTCTTTTCGGAGACTATAATCCGGGAGGACGTCTGGCTGTCACTTTCCCGAAATCTGTGGGACAGATTCCTTTTGCTTTCCCATTCAAACCGGGTTCTGACTCTAAAGGGAAAGTCCGTGTAGACGGTGTACTTTATCCTTTCGGATATGGTTTAAGCTATACGACCTTCGGATATTCAGACTTGAAAATATCTAAACCGGTGATCGGTCCGCAGGAAAATATCACTCTTTCATGCACTGTGAAGAATACAGGAAAGAAAGCAGGAGATGAAGTAGTCCAGCTTTATATCCGGGATGATTTCAGCAGCGTTACCACCTACGATAAAGTATTGCGTGGTTTTGAACGTATTCACTTACAACCGGGAGAAGAACAAACGGTCAACTTTACCCTTACGCCTCAAGACTTGGGATTATGGGACAAGAATAATCAGTTTACGGTAGAGCCGGGAAGTTTCTCGGTGATGGTGGGAGCTTCTTCACAGGACATACGGTTGAAGGGGAGTTTTGAAGTGCAATAAATAAATCCAAGACAGTCACTAAAAGCAATGTGAGGCAGCCTCTTATTATTTAGGCCACCTCACATTCTTTTTATTTCTCTTTCGTCAACTAGGATAGAGTTATAAGTTATACTTAATAAAACAAATAAAACCGGCATCTTTATAAGTTATGCTTAATAAAACTGACATATCTGTTTTGTATATCAACTATAACTATAAAAAGATGAAACTTATCAATAGCCCTATTTATACAGAGCGTATTCGGCGGTTCACTGTAAAAAGGGGAGGATGTCAGCTAAAGACATTGCGCAGTTCACCAATCTCACTATTCGTGGGGTAGAAACAGCCCGTTACCGAATAAGAAAGAAACTTGCCATTCCCGGAAATATTAATCTTGTTGATTTTCTAATTGACTTTACATAGGAACATTTACTGAATATTCCTTCTAATTTCACACCCCTATTCTGTTGGGATTTTCTAAAGAAACTTTATCTTTGTAATGTCAACAATTAAAAGAATATGGTTCGTTTTAATCTTGTTATCACCTTACTACTAATGATAAATATGGCTGTCAAAGCCGAACTGACCAACCGGATGTTCGATGTCAGGCATGTAGGCTATGCAGAAGGCCTTAGTAGTCAACGTGTTTTTTCGATTGTCGAGGATGGAGACGGTGCTATGTGGATTGCTACAAAAACCGGAATAGACAGATACAACGGTCATACGGTAAAGAACTATGATTTACCGGGCAGTTTCTATTATGGTGATCTTGCCGGACGCAGGCTTTACTTATTGTACGACGCACAACAAGGACTGTTTGCCTACGACCATACCGGACGAATTTACCGATATTCCACCATCCTGGATCATTTTGAACAAGTCCTCCACCTGGGACAATTGATTCAGGAAGAAGTCATCTTGAACAAACTCTGTTTGGATAGTGACGGAACCTGGTGGATGGGAGCGGATAAAGGACTATACAAGCAAGAAGCGGACCATCGTATAGTTGCCGTGTTGAAAGGACAATATGTCAACGACATTGCATTTGCCGGCGAGTCGCTTTTTGTGGGCACTTCTAACGGAGTCTGGCAACTGTCACACGCCCTGCCGGATAAGAAACGCCAGCTGCTGGAAGGGTGGAATGTACAAACATTGTTCTGCGACAAACCGAAAAAAGAACTCTGGATAGGCACATTTGGCAGCGGTTTGTCTGTGATGAACCTCGACACTTCCAAAGTGCTTGCGCTGGAGGGACAAGGAAGCACGTTCCTTCATCCGATACGGGCAATTACAGACTATGATGTGCATACCATACTCATAGGCGTGGACGGTGGCGGTGTGTATGCGATAGACAAAGACACCAAGAAAGCCCATTTACTGATGAATACCAAAGATGACACAGATACTTACCTGCGCGGAAACGGCGTATATGCCGTAACCAGAGACGACCAGGGCAACATCTGGATAGGTAGTTATACGGGAGGCGTATCCGTGGCTATCCTGCTGAAACATCCCATTTCGATATTAGCACACGAAAAGGGAAATACCCATTCTCTCATCAGCAACAACGTGAATGATATCGAAGAAAACCCGGATGGCAACCAATGGTTCGCTACCGATGATGGAATCAGCATCCGAAACACCCTGTCAGGCACTTGGAAACACGTGCTGAAAGAAATCGTAACCATTTCTCTTTGCACATCCGGAAATGGGAACGTATGGGTAGGAACGTACGGAGACGGAGTGTATCTATTGGATAACAACGGACGCGTATTACGCCATCTCACCAAGCAACAAGGGCAATTGACCACCAATTATATTTTCTCCGTCAGACAAGACATGGAGGGAGACTTATGGATAGGAGGTCTGGACGGATGCCTGATCATGTTTGAAAAAGAAAAAGGCAGCAAACAGTCTTTCGACGTGAATTGGGTACAATCCATTGAACCTATCGACCGAAACCGGGTAGCGGTGGCTACCGTCAACGGTTTTTTCCTGGTGGACAAACATACAGGGAATATACAGCACTATGCCAATTCCCAGGAATTTCACAATCAGAATGTCAGTGCTTATATCATCTCTATGCTGTTCAATGACGACGGAACCGTGTGGCTGGGAACCGAAGGGGGAGGATTGAATCTATATGACATGAAAAACCGGACGGTAAAGACTTTCACCGTTCAAGAGGGATTGCCGTCCAACGATATATATAGTTTGCAGCGAGACGACAAGAAACGCTTGTGGGTCAGCACCGGAAAAGGAATTGCCTTGATAGACAGCCTGCGCGTGTCGAACCTCAACTATGCGGGCAATATAGACAAGGAATATAACAAATCCTCATTTGCCCGGTTGATGAACGGCGAGTTTGTGTATGGCAGCACGGATGGCGCTGTCTTTATCATGCCACTCGACATCTCAACCGTAGACTACTGGACGCTCCTGCGTTTCACAGGGCTGACGGTTGATTATCAAAACGTCCAAGAAGAAGAATCGTTGAGACCCGCCATCCATGATATGCTTGCCGACCGTGCGGTACGGCTCGGCTATAAATACAACTCGTTTACCGTTTCTTTTGAATCTATCAACTATCGTTTCCAGCGCGATATTGTCTATCAGCATATTTTAGAGGGGTATGACAATGATTGGAGCAAACCGTCTGCCGAGGGGAAGGCATCCTACACCAAGGTATCGCCGGGCACTTATCTTTTTAAGGTGCGCAGCCTGCGACGCAGCGACGGAAAGACTATCTCCGAAAGCACCTTAGAAGTGAAAGTGAGCCAGCCATGGTGGAACTCGTGGTGGGCTTGGACTATTTACCTATTTATAATAAGCTTCGTTTTCTATTTCATCCTGCGCTATAAGAGCAACCAGCTCCAAAAGAAATACGACGAAGACAAAATACGTTTCTTCATCGACACGGCACACGACATTCGCACGCCGGTAACGCTTATCATGGCACCTCTGGAGGATTTGAACCGAGAACAAGATCTCTCGGACAAAGCCCGTTATTACCTGAATCTGGCCCATGAAAGTACCCGGAAACTCCATTCGCTCATCACACAGTTGCTCGAATTTGAAAAGGTAGACGCCCACAAGCCCTCCTCTTCATCGGTTCCGCTTTGTCTGAATGAAGTTTTGCTGAAAGAAGTCTCCGTCTTCCGGTCTTTTTGCGAGAAGAAGCAGTTGACACTGAATCTGACCCAACCCGACGAATCAGTTTTCGTTTCGGCAGACAAACACCTGATAGAGATGTTACTCGACAATCTTCTTTCCAATGCCTGCAAATACACCATGCCCCAGGGAGAAATCAGTCTGGATTTGAAAGCCACGAAACGCAAAGCCATCCTTTCGTTGAAAGATAACGGAATAGGCATACCGAAGAAAGCGAAGAAGCATATCTTCTCCGATATTTACAGAGCCGAGAATGCCCGGCAGTCACAGGAAGAAGGAACCGGATTCGGACTGTTGCAGGTGCAACGCATTGTAAAGATGCTGCATGGAAAAATCACTTTCTGTTCCGAAGAGGGCAAGGGAACTACTTTCATCGTAACATTGCCACGAACCACCACCGTAGCCGAACCCGTGTCGCACGAATCATCCCTCGAACACCTTGCCGGCACATCGAATAATAATAGCCACGAAACGGATAAAATGAAAGATCCGGACGACCGGAATACATTGCTCATTGTAGAAGACCACGAAACTCTCCGTCACTACCTCCGCCAGACCTTTGAACACCTCTATCGGGTGATTGATGTTGCCGACGGACACGAAGCTATCGCCTGTCTCGCCAATGAATATCCGGACATCATCCTCTCCGACGTCATGATGCCCGGCATACGGGGTGACGAGCTTTGCAGAATGGTCAAGGAAAATCCTGACACATCAGGTATTCCCGTCGTTCTGCTGACGGCAAAGGCTAACCACGAAGCAATAGTGGAAGGATTGAAGAAAGGCGCGGATGATTATATCCCCAAACCATTCAGTACAGAGATACTGAAATTGAAAGTACAAGGATTGATTGACAATCGAAACAGGCAACGGCAGTTTTTCATGCGGCAAGCCATCGCTCAAGTAGAGGCGGGCGGCAAACGTGACGACAATGAAAGCAATGAAAACAATGAAAGTATCGACAACAAAAACGTAACGACAGCAAGCGAAACAATGGCCGAGGGCGACCGTCGGTTTATCATGCAAGCTACCCGGTTTGTTCTTGAACATTTGGATGAACCCGATTTCAACATCAATCTCTTGTGCCATGAAATGGCAATGAGCCGGACACTATTCTACAGTCGCCTTAAATCACTGACGGGAAAAGGGCCGCAAGAGTTTATCCGTATCATCCGGCTACAAAAAGCTGCCGAACTGCTGAAAGAAGGTAAAAGCGTAACCGATGTCGCCGCCGAAACCGGATTTGTCAACACGAAGTATTTCAGTTCATTGTTCAAGAAACAATTCGGGATGCAGCCAAGTAAATATAGTGGGAAGTAGACAAGCATTCATGTTCGGTTTTGAATTAGAATTAGCTCGTTTCCGGTACAGTAATGAACTGTTTCAGCCTATTCTGACAAGGGTATATTCTCACTGCAATGAGAAAAAGTTCTCATTGTAATGAGTATTTCTTCTCATACCTATGAGTATTTTTTCTCATAGTGATAAGTATACTTGAGAATGTTTACGGAAGTCTTTTTGAATTATAATTGTATGAGTTTACCTCATTTCCGTACCGTTCTTAATTAAATGGGAATTTTGCAGTTAAATGAGAAATTATCGGTTAAATGAGAATTTATCGGTTAAATGGGAATTTTGCGGTTAAATGGGAATTTAGCAGTTAAATGGGAATTTATCGGTTAAATGAGAATTTATCGGTTAGGCTGAAAGCCTTACAATTATATATTTATTGGGGTGCCCTGAAAGGGCTTAATTATATAGCGTAGGGCAACGCCCTACGAAAAAAACACACCAGCCACAAGCCCTGAAAGGGCGGAACCGTATACAATTATGCCCTTTCAGGGCGCAAATTCAGATTGTCGTTTTTACGTAGGGCGTTGCCCTACGCTATATAATTAAGCCCTTTCAGGGCACTCCGCAAAATTATCATTTACCTCATTCTTGTACAGCAACAATCTTCGAAAAAGAATGGGTAAGATAACATCCGTTCGATAAAAATCAGCAGATTTGTCAGCAATCAAACCTAATATGTCAGCAATCTGACCATCGTTTTAGCCGGATATTAGCATCTTTGCACCAAGCTCTACAAGTATAAAGCACATATTACGTTTAACCTTTAAAATGCTAAAACGATGAAAAAAGTAGCACTATTCCTATTTTTATCCGTTTGCTTCGCGCAACAATCCTGTTCATCGGATTCTGTTGGAACGGAACCGGAAGAAAATCCACAAGACATTCTTTTTAAAGACGATTTCAACTTTTTCGACGAAAAAGTATGGACGAAAGAAACTCATGAACCCGGTTGGACCAATCAAGAGCTACAGGCATACGATGCCGCTCATGTATCGGTAGGAAAAGACGGGGATAAATCGGTTCTGATTCTTACCGCCGAACGCAAAGGGAATAAAATCTATTCAGGCAGGATCAATTCAAAAGGGAAAAAGAGTTTCAAGTATCGCAAGATAGAAGCAAGTATCAAGCTTCCCAAGACTAACGGCGGACTATGGCCTGCTTTCTGGATGATGGGAGACAACGACAAACAGTGGCCGGCATGCGGGGAGATTGATATTATGGAAATGGGAGAACAGAGCGGAATGGCTGCGGGCGATTCGGAAAAACAAGTGAACACCGCCATTCACTATGGCCCCAGCGCAGCGGCTCACGAACAGCAATACTACAAAGCCAATGTGGCCAACAGCCTGCAAGACGGCAATTATCACACCTACTCTCTGGATTGGGATGAAAACAACCTGACAATATCCGTCGACAACGTCAAGTTTCATACATTCGACATTAGCTCGAACACATACTTTCATGACAACTTCTACATCCTGTTCAACCTCGCCGTGGGAGGTGCGTTTACAGGAATTACCGATATTAATAAACTGACGGGCCTGAAAGACGGTCAGAAAGTGAATATGTACATCGACTGGGTGAAAATATTATAGGAATCTTAAATATACATGCTATGAATATGGAAAAATGTAAGTATCTACTGTTTTGCGGAACACTCGCCCTTTGGATGGCGGGAAGTTTCCAGCAAGTGTATGCAGCAACGGAACCAAGTTCCCAGGCTATTCAACAACAAAGCAACAAGGTAACCGGAAAAGTGAGCGATGCCACAGGTCCTATCATTGGGGCTTCCGTAGTGGAGAAAGGAACTGCCAACGGAACGATTACCGATCTGGATGGAAATTTCAGTTTGAATGTAAAAGCGGGAGCTACGCTCGTTGTCAGCTACGTGGGTTATAAATCCGAAGAAGTAAAAGCGGGAAGAGGTCCTTTGAACATCACCTTGAAAGAGGATGCCAAAGCATTGGATGAAGTGGTAGTCACCGCCCTTGGCATCAAGAGAGAGCGCAAAGCGTTGGGCTACGGCATTGATGAAGTGAAAGGTGAAGCCTTGACCAAAGCGAAAGAGACGAATCTTATCAACTCCATGGCAGGACGTGTGCCGGGCTTGGTAGTCAGCCAGACCGCCGGTGGTCCTTCCGGTTCTACGCGCGTTATTCTGCGAGGCAGTACCGAAATGACCGGCAATAACCAGCCTCTTTATGTAGTGGACGGTGTACCTTTGGACAACACTAATTTCGGCAGTGCCGGCACAAACGGAGGCTTCGACTTGGGCGACGGTATTTCGAGCATCAATGCCGATGACGTAGAAAACATGTCGGTATTGAAAGGCCCTGCGGCATCCGCACTTTATGGTAGCCGTGCCAGCCACGGTGTTATCTTGATTACAACCAAGCGAGCCAACAAGGATAAAATCAGCGTGGAATATAACGGAACACTGACTTTCGATACCCAACTTGCCAAATGGGACGAAGTTCAACAGATATACGGTATGGGAAGCAATGGTACTTATAGCTATGATGCCATATCCAACACAAACAAAAGTTGGGGCCCAAAAGCGGACGGTTCAAACATGCTGAAGTATTTCGACGGCGTGGAACGCCCTTTCCTCATTGTCCCCGACAATACGTCCAACTTCTTCCGCACGGGTATCACCGCCACCAACTCCGCCATCATAGGTGTGAACAGCGGAAAAACCGGAATTCGCTTTACCTATACGGATATGCGCAATAAAGACATTGTTCCCCAGACACACATGAGCCGTGACATTTTCAACCTGCGCGCCAATACGTCTGCAGGAAAGGTAGACTTGGATTTCAGCGTCAACTATACACGGGAAGACGTGAAGAACCGTCCGGCATTGGGCGACAGCAAGTCCAATATCGGTAAAAACCTGATGACCCTTGCCACCACCTACGACCAGGAATGGTTGCAAACCTATCAGACTGCCGACGGCGAATATTCCAACTGGAACGGCATGGATCCCTACAACGTGAATCCGTACTGGGATATCTATAAGAACTTCAATAAATCCAAGAAAGACTTGTTCCGCATGAACGGCAAGGCCGTATGGAACATCGACCCACATCTGAAACTTCAAGCAACGCTGGGTGCCGAACTCAACTGGTTCACGTTCGATGATTACAAAGCACCTACCACTCCCGGATTCGAAGCCGGAAGACTTCAAAACAGTGCTTTCCGCAACCGCATGTACAACTTTGAAGTGTTGGCTCTCTACAACAACCATTGGGGTGATTTCGATTTCAACGCTACGTTAGGCGGCAATGTATATAAGGTAAACAACCAGACCACCGTTACCACCGCTCAAGACATGAAGATACGCGATGTCCCTTCATTGACGAGCTTCAACGAGATCAGTGTAGTGCCCGGCAGTTACCGCAAGCAGATTAATTCGGTTTACGGAGCAGTGAACGTGGGATGGAAACACATGCTTTACCTCGATGCTACGTTGCGTGGCGACCAATCGTCTACCCTTCCCACTGGCAACAACATGTATGTGTATCCTTCTTTCTCCGGTAGCTTTGTATTCTCCGAGCTGACAAAACTGGGCGACCTCCTGCCTTACGGAAAGGTGCGTATGTCATGGGCCCAAGTAGGTAGCGATACCGATCCTTATCAATTGGGACTCGTCTATACGAAATCCAAATATGCTTATCCCGGATATACCATCGGATATATCGATAACGGAACCATCCCCAACAAAGACTTGAAACCAACCAAAACAAACTCCGTGGAAATGGGATTGGAATTGAAATTCCTGAAGAACCGTATCGGACTGGATTTCACCTACTATTCTCAAATCAGTAAAAACCAGATTATGGGAATGGCAAGTTCCTGGACAACCGGTTATAACTATCGCTTGATTAATGCCGGCAAGATAGAAAACAAAGGTATTGAGATTGCCCTTAGCACACGACCGATTCAAACACGCGATTTTTCCTGGGACATTAATCTGAACTTCTCCAAGAACAGCAACAAAGTAAAAGAACTGGATGGCGAATCGGATATGTTTGAACTGGAAAAAGCATCTTGGCTCGACGTTCAGGTGGCCGCTAAGGTAGGCGAGAACTTTGGTTCTATTGTAGGCCCGGACTTCCAACGGAACGAAAAGGGAGATATTCTGATTGACCCGCAAACCGGTCTGCCGCAATATGACAAGAGCAACCACGTATTGGGTAATGCCTCTTGGGACTGGACAGGTGGATTACTCACCAACTTTACCTACAAGAATCTTTCGCTGGTAGCGGTATTCGATGTGAAAGTAGGTGCCGACCTCTATTCGATGTCTGCCCGTGCTGCTTATGAATCGGGTAAAAGTCCGGAGACATTGGCAGGACGCGACGCCTGGTATCGCTCGGAAGAAGAAAGATTGGCAGCCGGCATTGCGAAAGGAGCCGATAACTGGAAGCCGACAGGCGGATTCGTTGCTCCGGGTGTCATCGACAACGGTGATGGAACGTATCGCCCCAACGACATCTACATCAATCCGGAAGACTACTGGATGAGCGTTTGCCGTAATGCACCTTCTATGTTTATTTACGACAACTCATACGTGAAATGCCGTGAGCTAACGTTGAGTTACAATGTACCCAAATCCTGGCTGAAGAATGTAATAAGCGGACTGACCGTTTCGTTCGTTGCCCGCAATCCGTTCATCGTATGGAAGAATATCCCGAATATCGACCCGGATTCCAACTACAACAATACCACCGGTATGGGACTTGAATACGGTTCGTTGCCTTCACGCAGAAGCTATGGTTTTAATGTAAATGTGAAATTCTAAAAAGATATATCATGAGACAATCTAAATACATCACAATCATCACGATGGCATGTGCCCTGTTTTTCGCTTCTTGCAGCGATGAATACATGGAAAACATGAATACCGACCCTTCCAAGGCCGCTACCATCGACCCGAATGCGCAGCTCACCACTGCCCAACTGCAAACGTACGGAGACCTTAGTATGATGGAAATCTACCGTAACTACCATTATGCATTCACCCAACAACTGATGGGATGTTGGAACACCACCAACTACGGCGGACGCCATACGCTAGACAATAATGAAATGAGCCGTATCTGGACATCGTTCTACACTCAATCCCTGAAGAATATCATTGATGCTCAATATCGCACAGCCGAAGATGCAGAGAAAGTGAACATCAACTCTGTGCTCCGCATTTATCGGGTTTATCTTATGTCTATCATCACCGACACTTACGGAGACGCTCCTTTCAGTGAAGCCGGCCTGGGATTCCTCGAAGGAAAGTTCAATCCGAAGTATGACAAACAGGAAGATATTTACAACGCTTTCTTTCTGGAGCTGGAAGATGCCGTCAATAAAATCGATCCGACCAAAGATAAAGTGACAGGTGACCTCATCTATGCCGGTGATGTAACTAAATGGCAACAACTGGCAAACTCGCTTCGCCTACGTTTTGCCATGCGAATCTCCAATGTCAATCCTACAAAGGCACAAACGGAATTTGAAAATGCTTTAGCTGCCAATGGGGGTGTGATAACGGACGCCTCAAGCGATGCGCTCATCAAATACATGACAATCG
Source organism: Bacteroides sp. D1 (assembly GCF_000157095.2). Classification (NCBI taxonomy): domain Bacteria; kingdom Pseudomonadati; phylum Bacteroidota; class Bacteroidia; order Bacteroidales; family Bacteroidaceae; genus Bacteroides; species Bacteroides sp. D1. The sequence goes on along the minus strand of NZ_JH114343.1, from coordinate 287,289 downwards.
CATTTAGTTTCGGACAAGAAGCTTACTCTGATTATCGCGGAAATTCATTGTCACAGTTATTGTTCGGCAACGACCCCGCTAATAATCCAAGTTACCTCTGCTCCACTTTCTTTAATCAGCTACGCCAATCCGGTGACCCTCGTACATTCAAAATTTCCCGTTGTTATTATGACGGGCTGATGAGTGCCACCAGTCCCGACAATCGTGTCGACATCACCCAGGAGATGATTGAAAAAGGGATTGATTTCAGTCCGCGCAACCCGGGTGCCTACTCGTGGGAGCCATGGCCTACAGGATACGACAGCGATATTTGTAAGGAATTAGCCGTTAACAACCCTTCTGTTACAGCAACCATGGCTCGTGAAGTGGAACCCAAACTTGCCAATAATTTCCTAAAAAGCGACAATCCGGGCGTAGTGATGACCTCTGCAGAAGTGAAGTTCCTGATGGCAGAAGCTACTGTGAAAAAATGGAATGTCGGCAGTGTGTCGGCAGAAGATCTTTACAAGCAAGGAGTGCGTGCAGCTATGGATTTCCTGACAGACAACTACGGTTGCACGGCTACTACTGATGCAGAGTTTGATGCATTCATTCAAGGTAGAGGGACGTTCGGACATACGGACAATCAGAAACTTGAAGCTATCAATACACAGGCCTGGATTCTTCACTTCACCAATCCTGCCGAATGTTGGGCAAACGTGCGTCGTTCCGGTTATCCGAAGTTGAAATCACCGGCAGAATATGGGTTCGGACAATATCTCACCGGTGGAACGGAAATTCCGGTACGTCTCTGCTATCCTGTATTGGAATCTTCCTATAATAAGAAAAGCTACAATGAAGCCATCGAGCGCATGGGAGGAACAGATAATTGGCACAGCCTTCTGTGGTGGGATACTGAAAACTAACTATTAAACAATCATCCATTATGAAAAAGATATATATTGCACTATTTGCCCTACTCGCTGTAGGCTCCACATTTACTGCATGCACCGAGGAAGAGCCGTTCGCTACGGTGACGGAAAATGATGATCCGCATATCCTTGCCCCGGTATTCCCTGACAGAACGAACGGCCAATTGGCTACATTCGCCAACATCAGCCGGGATGCGAACTTATCCATCGCGCTGACCGTGACTCCGAAAGATTACACCACAGTAACCTGGTTCATTGATGGGCAGGAAGTGGAATCGGGTACCGACTCCGACAAAGAAATCAACCGTAGTCTGAAAGCCGGTACGTATAATTTGAAAATAGAAGTAGAAACTGTGAAAGGGAAGAAGACTTCCCGTGAAGGATTAGTGGTGGTCAATCCGTTGGCTGATGACCCTCAATCTAAAGAAGTAGCCTTTGAGAGAATTGTATCTCCCGGTAAGACTGCCCGTTTATATGGCAGTAATTTACAGAACGTAACAGCCATCCTCTTGGGAGGAAACACAATCACCGATCCTACTTATGTTGAATCGGAAGACGAGAACTATCTGGAATACATCGTTCCGACAGGCGTAAGCGAAGGCGATTACCGTATCGTTCTGCAAGATGCCGCCGGCAATGAATATGGAGCCGACATGGTGAAAGTGACCAATGCTTCTCTTGTCATTTCGGGGGCTAACCGGGCTACTGCCAACGTGGACTGGACCATTTCCGGTATCAATCTTGAAAACATCGCTTCTCTAACTATCGGCGGACAGACGGTGTCTCAATTCAGCAATCAATCTTCTACGGAAGTTACGCTGACTTGTCCGGATTTGTCTGATGGAAGCTATACGCTGACAGGCAAAACCCGTAGCGGAGAGGCTGTGCAGTTCTTAAACGATAATGCTACGACTACCGAGCAGACTGTTATTATATCTACTGAAATAACGCTTTGGTCAGGACATCATTACGTTTCATGGGATATGCCGGAAGGTGATCCCAACAGAACTTTTAATTTGATTCCGATGGATGCGTTTACCGGTATTACAGCCGGATCGACACTAAAAGTTGTCTACTCCATAGAACCTACTGCCGAATATCATCAGATGCGACTTGCTACCGGCAATTGGTCGTACTTCACAGACCCGATAAACTTCTCGGAAAACGGTGAATACGCACTGACACTGACCCAAGACATGCTGAATATGATTCAAGCTGAAAACGGATTCATCTGTGTAGGACATGGCTATTATGTAGATTTGGTAACCGTGAAATAATGTTCCTAAGTAAGTTTAAAAATCATTCATACCATAAGTATCTGTCATTCTTCGGGTTAAATCCATCTGAATGACAGATTACATAAACGATGCTACTTAAAAACAAATCATAATGAAACTAAGAAATATTATATTAATGACCGCATCTATCGCAATGACTGCCTGTTCCAAACAGGCAGTTCCCACTGCCATTCCTGAAGACGCAAAAATAGAACAACAAGTGGAAGAGCTTCTATCAAAAATGGATCTTGACGCCAAGATAGGGCAAATGACCGAGCTTGCTATTGATGTATTAGGAGAGACGATAAATGGAGAATTCCAATTGGACGAGGCAAAACTCCACAAAGCGATTGCTGAATACAAGGTAGGTTCGTTTCTCAATGCTCCCGGCCCGGTAGCACAAAACCCTGAAAAGTGGAACGAGATTATCGGTCGAATACAAGAACTGTCGATGACGGAGATTGGTATTCCATGTATCTACGGCCTGGATCAGAATCATGGTACTACCTATACATTGGGCGGCACGCTCTTTCCTCAAAATATCAATATGGGTGCTGCCTTCAATCCGGATTTGACATACGAAGCGGCACGTGTAACAGCTTATGAGACAAGGGCTAGCAATTGTCCCTGGACATACTCTCCCACCGTCGATATGGCACGTGATCCCCGTTGGCCGCGTGTATGGGAAAATTATGGAGAAGACTGTTTAGTCAATGCCATTATGGGCAGCACTGCTGTCCGAGGCTTCCAAGGAGATGATCCTAACCATATTCCCGCCGACCGAATCGCCACCTCCGTGAAACATTACATGGGATACAGCATGCCACGTACCGGTAAAGACCGCACACCGGCTTATATATCGGTTTCCGAACTACGTGAGAAATGTTTTGCACCGTTCAAGGCTTGTGTGGAAGCTGGTGCACTGACTATAATGGTCAACAGTGGTTCCATCAACGGAAAGCCTGTACACGCCGACCGCGAACTCCTTACACAATGGCTGAAAGAAGACTTGGGATGGGACGGAATGTTAATCACCGACTGGGCGGACATCAACAATCTTTATACCCGCGAACATGTGGCGGCGGACAAAAAAGAAGCCATCGAAATGGCAATCAATGCAGGTATAGACATGGCTATGGAACCGTATGATCTCAATTATTGTACACTACTAAAAGAGTTAGTGCAAGAGAAGAAAATACCCATGAGCCGTATTGACGATGCCGTCCGCCGGGTGCTTAGACTTAAATTCCGTTTGGGTCTGTTCGATCATCCGAACACTTTATTGAAAGATTATCCTCTCTTCGGCAGCAAGGAGCATGCGCTTATCGCACTTCATGCAGCCGAAGAATCGGAAGTATTGCTAAAAAATAAAGATAATATTCTTCCGCTTCCTCAAGGGAAAAAGCTACTGGTAACCGGTCCGAACGCCAACTCTATGCGTTGCTTGAACGGTGGTTGGAGCTATTCATGGCAAGGACATCTGACCGATAGATTTGCCGACAAATATAACACCATTTACGAAGCAATCTGCAACAAATTCGGAGCCGATCATGTCCGTCTGGAACAGGGCGTAACCTACAAACCCGAAGGTGCTTACATGGAAGAAAATGAACCGGAAATTGAGAAAGCTGTGGCCGCTGCCCGCAACGTGGATATTATTATCGCCTGCATCGGTGAAAATTCATATTGCGAAACACCCGGTAATCTTTCCGAGCTTGCCATCTCTGCCAACCAAAGCAAACTGGTAAAGGCACTTGCCGCTACGGGAAAACCGATCATCCTGATACTTAATGAGGGTCGTCCCCGCATTATCAACGACCTGGAGCCATTAGCTGATGCTGTTATTGACATTCTATTACCCGGAAACTATGGTGGTGATGCATTAGCGAACATTCTGGCAGGAGACGTGAACCCCAGTGCCAAGATGCCTTACACATATCCGCGACACGAAGCAGCACTGACTACCTACGATTATCGGGTGAGTGAAGAGATGGACAAAATGGAAGGAGCTTACGACTACAATGCAGTAGTCTCCGTTCAATGGCCTTTCGGATACGGATTGAGCTACACCACTTTCGAATACAGCAACTTCCAAACGGACAAATCTTCGTTTACCACAGGAGATGATTTGCACTTTTCCATAGATGTAACCAATACCGGTAAATATACCGGAAAAGAAGTTGTCATGCTATTCAGCAGTGATCTTGTGGCTTCGCTTACTCCCGAAAACCGCCGGTTACGAGCCTTCAAAAAGGTGGAACTGCAACCGGGCGAAACCCAAACTGTCACTCTATCCATCAAAGGCAGCGACTTGGCTTTTGTCAATTCCGACGGGCAATGGGTACTGGAACAAGGAGATTTCCGTATGCAATGCGGAAATCAAGTATTGACTATTACTTATAAGTAGGCATTTATAAGTAGGTATTTATAAATAAATGCGCATTATTAATGCATACACTCCCGACAATAACTCTATGAGACACTGCGTTACTTTGTGGTGAACTCAAATTATCATCTAACCGGCTGAACAGCCTCAAACGGCTGTTCAACCAAACTTAAACAACCGCTCCTCTTGCTCCAAACGACCGTATGTCTACAACAAAAAGACAATCGTTTGAGTCCAAAGGAGCGGTTGTTTTTATCTGGAGGAAAGCGGCATTATTACAAAGGATATTCCTCAAAAGCATACAAAATGGTAGATAAATAACGTTCGCCTGTATCGGGTAATAATGCAACAATCATTTTCCCGGCATTTTCCGGTCGCTTCGCCAGTTCCGTAGCAGCATATACAGCCGCTCCTGAAGATATGCCTACCAACAAACCTTCCTGTTTGGCTAATTCACGACTCGTACGAATGGCATCGTCATTCTGCACCTGAATAATCTCATCTACGATAGAAGCCTTGTACGTTTTAGGAACAAACCCTGCACCGATTCCCTGAATCTTATGCGGACCTGGTTTTCCTCCCGATAGTACCGGAGAATCAGAAGGTTCTACTGCCACGATCTTTATACTCGGATCACGCATCTTCAGCGCTTCACCTACACCGCTAACCGTCCCGCCAGTACCTACTCCGGCCACAAAGATATCGACTTTCCCCTCGGTATCTCTCCATATTTCCAGACCAGTAGTTCGTAAATGCATGGCGGGGTTAGCAGGATTCTCAAATTGTTGCAAGATGACAGCTCCCGGAGTGACCGCCTTCAGTTCTTCAGCTTTGGCAATGGCTCCCTTCATACCATCCGCACCAGGAGTCAATACTAATTCCGCCCCTAAAGCTTTCAGAAGATTACGCCGTTCGATACTCATGGTATCGGGCATCGTCAGAATCAGTTTATAGCCTTTAGCTGCCGAAACAAAAGCCAATCCCACACCGGTATTCCCGCTGGTCGGTTCAATGATAGTTGCTCCGGGATGCAAAATTCCTTTCGTTTCTGCATCCTCAATCATAGCCAATGCTATGCGGTCCTTCACGCTTCCTGCCGGATTGAAAGATTCAATCTTTACAATCAGACGAGCTTTCAGGTCGTTACTTGTATTATAGTTACTAAGTTCCAATAACGGAGTATTACCTACCAAATCCGTCAATTTTCTTGCTATCTTTTCCATATATATCTGTTTTAAATTCCTCTTGTTTTAATATATGACAAAGATAGTGCGGATTCTGTTCAGGGTAAATACCATATATGTGGTAAATTCATACCACATATATCTGACTTCCTGCCAGATATTATATTAAGAAATCAGCTCTCATAGGGCTGAATGTATCAATCAATACACCTGCTTCCAGACAAACACATCCATGAGGCTGGTCAGGTTCCACATAATAACCGTCACCTGTAGAAAGAATTTCTTTCCGATCGCCAATAGTCAATTCAAACTTGCCGCTTGCAACATAAGTAGCCTGGCTATGATAATGTTGATGCATAGAACCGACGGCACCTTTCTCAAATTCCACTTTCACCATCATCAGTTGCCCGTCATACCCCATTATCTGGCGGCGGATTCCCGGAGCCGGTTTCTCCCAATCCAATTCTTTCTCAAACTGAAAAGCATCACTGCGTGTTTTCATCTTCCAATCTATTCTTATTTATAACTATATTATTTGAATCTCTTCACATAATCTGCAATCAGATAACATGCCGGGCCGAGCACCTGACCATGATCGAATCCTTGCATTTCATACAAAGTCACCTTCTTGTTACCTATACTTTTCAAGACAGCTTCCAACAACGCATTTTCTTCATACCTTGCCGCCATCTCCAGATGCTTGTCCCCCGTAATCAACACGAGAGGAGCAGTTTCCTTGCGGGCCTTATTTACCGGAGCATACTCATCAACCACCGGAATACCGTCAGGTAAACCGCGTTCCTTACGAATAGTGAAATGTGTCACCGTCTGACCACTCACCGGAAGATAAGCAGCTACACTATCGGCATCTGCTCCGTATGCTGCCATGTATTTCTTATCCATTGCCAGAATCAACGAAAGATAACCTCCCGCAGAATGACCGGAAACAAAAATATGATCCCTACGACCACCATACTTTTCAATATTCTTGAAAACCCATGCCACAGCTTCAGCCGCATCTTCGATGTAAGCCGGATTCTTTGCTTTCGGACTCAAACGGTAATTCACCGCCACTACTGCAAACCCTTGTTCTCTCAATTCTTTGGGAATAAATTTATTTCCACCTTCCATACCACCTCCATGAAACCAGACGATAGTTGAGAAATCCTTCTTGTTTTCAGGATAATAAATATCCAGTTTACAACGTTCCCGACGATAGGTGTCTGTTTCGGAACCAGAGACATAAGATATATCTTTGTCTGTGCGATAAGCATTTTGTGCTTGAGCAATGCAAGCACAAAGCAAAAAGAGAAGAAGGCAAATCTTTTTCATGATCTTATTTATTTCAGTATTTTTTAGTATTCTTTCCCAATAAGCAGCATACAACCAAATGGCATCCATGTTTCTTATAAAATGCAATATTACGAAATTCTAATAAGAAATAGTCCTTCTACATACAGCTAATTCTGTTCATGCAAAAAATTATTCGTCTGACGACTGTTGAACTTTCGTCTAACAACTGTCAGACAAAAAGTATACAGTTGTCAGACGAATAAAGTTATTCAGCTAGAAAACTAGTCTTCTGTATACATAAGACTAATTCTTATATAAAAAGCGATAACACCCGCGTTTATCATTTCACATTCATTCCTTCAGCCATTGTATACATATCCGGCAAATCGGCAGAGAAAAGCGAAACCGGACTTTCATACATCTTTATAAAACTCTTTTCAGAGGCATGCCCTTTAAAAACAGAGTAGAAATGCGACTCACTTTCACTAGGATCATATTTGTTTCTCCACATCACAATCATGCTGACAAACTGTCCTGTAACAGGGGTAAGGATTTGCTGTGTCCAATAGTTTTTCTCCGGAACACCATCACGTTGAATACCCTCTACTCCGGTTTCTGTAACCCCACACGGTTTTTTCAGTTCTTTTGACAGACGAGACAAGGTATTCATATTGGTAGTCAGCACAACCGGACTCAAACCATGATAAGAATCCATTCCTAAAAAATCTACATAGTCATTACCGGGCCATCTAAATAGAAAGTTCTCACGTCCCTGCACAGAATCTATTTGCGGGGAAATCGCATAAATAAGGTTATGCACATTTTTTGTGTCCCGCAAATAATTGACTGTAAATTTCCAAAAGGAAGTAAATTCATCACTAGTCGTACATGAACTCCCCCACCACGACCATGTTTGGGTATGCTCATGATAAGGGCGGAAAATGACCGGAACCAATTCACCATTCTTACCTTTCAAATTCAGTGCAAAATTCGCCAAACGATCCAGCCAAGTTTTAAATTTAAGATGTGTAGGACTTCCCTCTTTAAGAATCTCCTTCACAACCTCATTACTGGAATTATCCCATGAATCACCTCCGGTCAACGGATTATTCAGATGTGCACATGCAATAAGTACCTCGCCACGCTCATAAGCCTCTAAAGCGACTCTTTTACGGATTTCATTTTCCGGGTTCTGATAACGATCATCCATTATTTCAGCAACATCAAAACTGAAAACTGCCGGATAGTCACCACAAACATCATGAGTGTCGGAGCGTCCTTCCTCATTATACCATTTACGACCATACCAAAGATCATCATGATGTCCGAACATGAAACCTTTTGACTGAATAGCCCAAAGATTCGAATACAAGGCTTTAGTCTCGGAAGTCGCATTTTTATCTACAATGGAGAGTTCTTTCACTTCTTCATATTCCGGATAAAGCGCCGATACCTCTTCCACATCGCTACAACTCATAAAGACGGATGCTAATCCGACCAAAAGTATATTGATTTGCTTTTTCATAATTATCTGTCTTTTAATCTATATTCGTTAATAAAATAAAACTTTGAGCCTTGAGGATAGTCTGATAAGTTCCATCAACAGTTAATCCTGTCTGGACAGGAACGGGGTGTCCTTCATTGTTAGTTTGCCTATTCCCTTCTTCATATACATATAAAGAAACATTCTCGAGAGCAGCAGGCAAAGAAATATCCAAAGATCGATCCTCGTCTCCTATATTAACGGCAGCAAAAACATATTTTCCTTGATATTCTCCAGCAGCCGCATAAACACCTTTCGTGCGATCAAGCGTTGTTTTAAGGATATTAGAACCAGTCGGAAAATAACGGCACATCAATGACCAAGTGTAATACCACGGACGGATTTCTTCCTGCGAAGGGTCATCGAAGACTTCTTCTCCTAAGATATTCCACATTCCCCACAACTTAATATCTTCCGTCTTACCAGAATCACCGCTACTGTGCATTGCGTCATCCAACATCCAGGCAGCTATTCCCGAATATCCTCCATTCATTACCTCCATACAGAGCAATGGCATATCAAGACCATAAAAATAGTCGTATACCAACATATTAGAATCTGTACCTTTAGTAAACGGATGACCTTCGACACGCCGGTTATACTCTTTCATTAACAACGAATCTGCTTCACGCCAATATTTGTAACCGGCCTCTCCCAACACAATCTTTTTACCAGCAGGAATAAATTCCTTATAGCGAGCCAGAATCTCCGCATATTGCCCAGAACGTACTTCATGTTGTCCGGGATAGGCATGAATATCGTAAATACCGATGTGCGAATCCAAGTCGGTGGCCGCCTGTTTCACCCAGCCTGCCGCGTCAAATGGAGAAGACGGATTCTTGTAATCAACGACTGCATCAGGGCCGGCAAACTTCACTTTGCCGTCTAGTCCGGGATATTCTTTCATCTTATCCGCAAAACGGAGTAACATGGATTTCCACAGGTCGTAGTCACCGTCAGTTGAAGCCCAATTCCCATCAGGTTCATTAAAGATCACAAAATATTTGATACAGGAAAAGCCAAGATCATTGACCAGATAATTCAGGTAATCGACAGACATATCCACCCAACATTGTTCATCCTTCATAGCCCAAGTAGGGGGATTATATTCACCATACATCACCACAATATTATGATCCGTACAATACTGCAACAAGCGGGAAAGTGACGCTATATTACGTGTTTTATCATACTTTCCCGTCTGCGGATCATAATAACGAAAAGGACTGTTAATCATACAACGCACATAGCCCATACGCATAAAGTCAAGGCGTTTAAACAGTTTCTGCCAGTCTTCGTCAGAAACGGAGGCTCCCCATGACTCGGCTTCATCGTAAGGATCCCACTCCACACCATTTCCTATGTAACCGGAAGTAACAACCTCTTGAGATACATTCACTGTCAGCCGGTTGTCAGAGTGCGTACATGAAACAAGCAACATCCCCACCACAAAAGTTCCTATTATTGTTTTTAAATTCATCATTCTGTTTTTAATAATCGTAATTAGTATACACTATCAGTGATTCTGCCGGCATAGTCACTGTTTCTCCTTTCTCAAGGTGAAGAATCAAGTTCTCATCATTCGGCAAAAGGAGACAATCTCCTTTCTGTTTCAACGTACCGTCCGAATAGATGAACTTTTTACAACCTGACAGAGAAGAAAGAACATTACTTTTTAGTTTTACCGTTTTCGGACTATCAGAAACATTCACCAAAGCAATCATATATTTCCCATCTTTTCCTGATACGGCAGCCTTTACGAAAGGCTCTCCGGTGGTGTCTGTTCTATAAACCGCAGTTCCGGCAGGCATATACCTGGTCAGTAACGACCAGGCATAATACCACGGACGGACGTTTTCCTCTTCTGCTCCGAAACATTCTTCACCGAATATATTCCAGAATCCCCAAATCTTCAGTTTGTCAGGTGCTTCATTAGAGTGCATGGCATCATCCAGCATCCAGGCAATGGAACCTGAAAAACCAGTATTGACAGTTTGAATAAGAGCATCTGCCATATCTGTTCCATACATATAATCATAAACAAACATCTGCGAATCTTCCAACGAGGCGTTAACTTTACTCCCTGCTCTACGAATATTCTCCTTCTGATACAAAGAATCAGCCTTTTCCACAAATTTAAAACCAATTTCTCCCATCACGATTTTCTTTCCTTCAGGAATCTTCTCTTTATAGGCAGCAATAATATCTGCATATTCTCCAGAATTAACGGTGACTTTAGACGGATAAGTATGGATATCGTAAAGTTCTATTTGTTCGTTCAACTGCACTGCACAGCTATCCATCCATCCTGTCTCCGCTTTATCCCAGATGGCAATATCCGGACCGACGATACCAACTTCTCCGATCAGGTCAAATTCTTTCATATATTGATAAAACTGCCGGACAGATGATGCCCAAAGAGGAAAACTCTTATTAGTGGCAGCCCAATAACCATTCGGCTCATTCACCAGATTGTAATAGCGGATACAAGAATATCCTTTATTATGAACCAGATAATCAACCAAGGCAGCTGCGTGACGAAGACTTTGACTGTCAATCTCTGCTTCGCGGGCACGAATGACACTCCATCCCCAATCTCCGAACATGACAGTCACATTACGACTCTGGCAGTAGTCTAACATTTTGGATAATACTTCCATCCCCCGTTCCGGCACCAATCTCCCCTGGTCAACAAACGAAGAAGTATTAATCATGATACGAATAAACTGCGGACGCATAAAATCAAGTCTGTCATACAGTTTCTCCCAATCGGCTTCCGAAATAGTTAGTTTACCTTTGCCATAATCCAGTTGATAAGGATCCCATTGCGCCCCATTACCTATATAGCAATCATTTAGCACCGTTTCCGTATCTATGGTGATTATTACATCCTGTTCTACCGGAGAACAGGATGCAAAAAAGGCAACTATAAAAATAAAGAAGTATTTCTTCATATTTTATCATCCATTAGTTAATCCTCATTTTTTGTCACGAGTACAAAGAACTTACGTGCCTGTTTAGCAAACACATCATAATCAGTATAAATATAAGTCCACTCATCCACACCATTGATTTGGAAAGAGAAAGCATTATTCGGCAAAGTTACCGTATTGGTATAACCTCCCCCCTGGAATAATGTATAAGTTCCCGGATTTTCGAGTACGGCAGTCGATTCATTTCCGTCCGAATCAATAAAAGTAATGGTACCTAAACTGTAATTACGAATCCAACGGCTCTCTCCTACTGGGATTTTCCGATAATACTTCTTCAGATCAATATCCGTCTTATCTGCCGGATTAGAAGAACCTTTAAATATAAAATCTGCATATTTCCCGTCAGGCCCGGCAGCATTTATACATTTCCCGGATGTGTTTCCATCATCTGTGATATTCTCCATAATAAAGGTCAGTGTATTGTCATACTCTTTTTCCGGGGAATATTCATCATACCAGCACCATGATTTGTCCATAAACGGATAAACTCTTCCGCCACCCCATTCCGGACCTGTACCACCATAAATAATCAAATTATTAATCGACCATGTACCTTCCAGACTTTCACGGAATTCATTCACATAGATCATATATTCACGTGTTTTTCCAGTTGCGGAAGTTACAGTAAGAACCGATTTTCGCTCCGGATTACTAAAATCCAATGTACTGCCTTTACCTGCAGAAGCTGTGGCTTGATACGACAATTCGATAGATTCTATTTCAACTTTCGACAAATCAGGAATAGCCCCCACATTAAGGGTTACGGTAACTTCCCCGGTTGTATCATCAATGCGTTCAATTTCAGCCTGTCCCACCTGGTTCTTGAATTTAAGACTCGTTACAGACCTCTCGTTATTCCATCCTCCATCATTCAAATCATCCTGCATGTCTTTCACACAAGATTGCATTACCCCCATACAAAGGATAAACAGTGTGTATTTTAATAGTTTATTCATAGCTCACGATTTTTTATTATTCTCTTAAACTTGGATTAAGATTAATCTCGGTTTGCGGCAACGGATAGAAAGAATATTGACTTTCATTTAGTCCGGCATCCTTCACTTCTTTGATTTCTCCAATCCTGCCCCAACGACGAATATCGTACATACGATCTCCTTCAAAAGCCATTTCAAACTTACGTTCTTCATATACTTTCTCCCGGAATTCATCTATCGGCAATCCTGGAGTCAAATCCCCCAATCCTGCCCTATGTCTGATAAAGTTTATCAGTTCATAAGCTTTGGTAGTCGGGCCGGCAGCTTCGGCATACACCATAGCAATGTCAGTAAAACGAATGAGAAAGGGGCGTGTACTAGTCTTATCCCCATCAAATTTGGGATCGATGTATTTTCGGCAGAAGGGGTACTCAAAATCACCGCCATCCGGTTTCCATTCCGCTTTTACCGTTCCATCTTCATTATACACCTTGTCCACAATGAGATCTTTCTTACGCAAATCGTTTCCATCAAACTCATTATAGAAATTCATTTCCGTACGATATTCTCCCCAACCGTCATGAGATTTTATATATTCATCCTTGTCTCCTTGCTTGATCCAGATAGTAGCACCCTCAATATAAGGAAGGAACATTTTGGATATCTTAGAATATTGTCCTTCTGCCTCTCCCGTTCTATCCATAGACATCAAGAAAATATTTTCTTTACCGGCAAAGTTCTCTACATCATAAATCTTGAGCAAATCACTTTCAAAACCATACGTATTCTGCGGATAATCCGGATCCAATCCTAATGCTCTTCCGGCATAAGTCATAGCATCTTGATAGAGAGAATTGACATCTTTCGCCATTTCCTTGTATAAAGGCACATTATTTGCTTTGGCAGAAGCTGCATATAAATAGATTTTAGCTAACAAAGCCTGTGCACCGACTCTATCGATACGTCCCATTATGGGGGCAGCGTATACAGGCAACAATTCTTCCGCTTTTTTACAATCGTCAATCATCAAATCATAAATCTCATCCATATTATTTGCCAAAGGAGTACCCGTTTGCGACAGTGTCTCCACTACTCCATAATGCATCGGTACCAAACCGAAGTTACGTGAAAGACAGAAGTAATTGTATGCACGTAAAAAATAAGCTTCACCCAAATACTGATCCTTTAGCTTGGAATCAATATCCGTACCCGGCATCTTCTTAATGACAGCATTCGCCCGATTAATAGCGATGAATGAGTATTTAAAGAAATTGACCAAAGTAGCATTGGTATCAAAGTTATCAATTCTCCACAGATTCAAGGCACGATTATCAACGGAGGCATCTCCTTTAGTAGTCATAATTTCAGTAGGCATATCACCGATGAAATAAAGAGCACGTGAATACTCGATATAGGTAAGAGTAGCATAAGCGTAATGAATAGCTGCCATTGCATCCCCCTCTGTTTTATAGAAGTTATCTTCGGAATAGAATCCGTAAGGCTCTTCATCAAGACTGCAACCGGAAAAGCCCAGGATACAGCTTATTAAAATGAAAGTGTATATATTCTTTTTCATATCATTTAATTTAGAATGTTATATCAAGACCTACTGTCCATTTCCTCAAGCGAGGATACCCACCGGAATAAATTCCGTTTTGCCCGACTTCCGGATCATACCCGTCGAACTTGGTAAATGTATATAAATTGGAAGCATTCATATATAGGCGTATTTTCGAGGCAAACACTTTCTGTTTAGGCAAATCAAAGGTATACCCTACTGTCAGATTCTGAATTCTCACAAAAGAGCCGTCTTCTATCCAATAGTCAGAAAAGCGAGTCTGACGTCCGTCACGCAGACTGGGATATTTGTTAGTCGGGTTGTCAGGTGTCCAACGGAGTGCGGCATTATGCGGATCACCAAAAGTCTTGGTGTTCAACACATCATTCCCAAACACACCATTCAGGAAAATACTCGCATCCAGTTTCTTCCAACGGAAAGAAAGATTCAGACTTGCCGTAAAATCAGGATTAGGATCACCGATAATACATTTATCGTTTTCATTCACAACACCTTGTGTCCCGTCCCCATCATACGTATTGACATATTTGAATTCTCCCGGCATAGCATCTTCTCCCGACAATCCTGCGTTAAGTCCTTCCGGCAAAGTCTGAATAATTCCATCACATTTATATCCATAAAAGACATTGATCGGTTGGCCAATAGCAAGTATATTAGTATAAGAGCGATACTGTTCACTCAAGTTACCGACAACTTCATATTCCATTCCCGTACGGGCATCTTTCAATAAACCTGATTCGACACTACTTCCCAAATCAAGCACCTTGTTACGGTTCATAGAGAATATAAAAGTTCCATTCAAGCTCCAATCTTTTTTATCTACCATAACTCCGTCAATCGTTACTTCAAATCCCCGGTTGCGAATCTTACCATCATTCACCCACATGCGGTCATAACCGGAAGAAAGGGCTAGGTTTCTTTCTCTCAACAGATCAGACGTCTCTTTATTGTAAATATCCAAAGTGACGCGAAGTCTTCTGTTAAAGAAAGCCATATCAATACCAAAGTCCCATTGCGCAGTTGTCTCCCATTTCAGATCCGGATTAGGAATTCCACTCCAAATTTTCCAGATTCCGTCTTGCCCGGACTGCCCTGACTCATACCCGGGACCGATAGCAGTCAGCCATTGTCCCTGATGGTAATATTTAGTCGTTCCATAACGGCTAAGAGTCTGATAAGGACTGATTCCCTGATTTCCCGAAATACCGTAACTTAAACGAAACTTCAATTCATCAAATGTATTTAGTTTCTTTATAAACTTCTCTTCGTGAGCTTTCCAGCTGATAGCTCCGGAAGGGAAATACCCCCACTTGTTATTCTTACCGAATTTAGAAGAACCGTCGGCACGAAAAGTGGCAGTAAGCAAATACTTATTATCATAAGTGTAATTCAGACGGGCCATTCCGGAAACCAGTTTACTTTTCGAGAACCCGTTGGAAATAATATTGTTCGCTTTCTCTCCGGCTCCCATATTCTCATTTCCCAATGCTTCATTCACAAAACCATTAGCAGTCAGATACGAATCACGATATTGATACCACTCGTAAGAATGACCTACCATGGCGCCCACTTCATGTTTGCCGAACATTTGAAAGTAATTGGCAAATGTTTCGGAAACAAAATTTTGATTCTCTGTGTTACCAATGACTCCCCTACCACGATTCTCCGTACCGACTTGGGTGTATTTCTGTGGCAGATACTGGTCGTTGGTAGATTTTCCATATTTATAATTCAACTGGCTTGTGAGACGAAGTTGCGGTATCACTTGCCATTCAAAAGCCCCGGATGAGATAACATCCAGCATTTTGGTTTTATCCTTTTTATGCTCGCGAATAGCGATAGGATGACTATAATCTTGAGCAGTAGTCTGATAATAAGTTCCGTCTTCATTATACACAGGATAAATCGGATTTCTCCAATACGCCATTCCGCCATTGTTATTACGGTTGCCAAGATATAGAATATTGGATGCACGAATCGTAAAGTTCTTATATATCTTATGACTGACATTCAGATTATACCCCCCTTTACTATAATCATCATCAATATACATTCCCTGGTCCGTATAATAATTAGCACTCAAGTTAAAACTCGTCTTCTCGTTAGCACTGGAGACAGAAACTGTTGTATTATTAGACACAGGCGCATCTCTAAACACTAATTCATCCCAACGGGTATTGGTTGTCCAAGTAGTCTGAAGCTCCTCAATAGACGGGTAATAAACACCGGCAGAATTATTTGCACCGATATAGAGCGGCTGTAATCCACCATTCACACGTCCCTCATTGTTCAACATTGCCATCATCACCGGGTCTCTCCACAAATCCAGTTTGGAAGAAAATTCGGAGAAAGTGAGCTGCTGTTTGACAGATACCGTCGTAGTTCCTTCTTTCGCCCTTCGAGTGGTTACAATTATAACTCCATTAGCACCTCTGGAACCATAAATTGCAGAAGCAGAAGCATCTTTTAATACTTCCATTGAAACAATATCATCGGTATTAATCTGTTTCAAATCACCGGCATCTCCCAATGGAAAACCATCTACCACAATCAAAGGTGAATTGGATCCGCGCAGCGAACTATTACCACGAATACGAACCGTTGATCCGGCTCCCGGATCCTGTGACGAATTGATTACTTGTACACCAGCCGCACGCCCCTGCAACAATCCTTCAACAGAATTAGCCGGTATATCACTTAATGCCTCCGGCTTTACCGTCGCAACCGATCCCGTCAAATCACTCTTTTTCACCGACCCGTACCCAATGACCACCACCTGATCAAGTAATTGAGTAGCATCACTAAGTACCGCATTTACCACCTTTTTTCCGGAAACCGATATTTCTATACTATTCATACCTACATAAGAAAACTCTAAAACCCCATTCACCGGCACATTGGCCAGAGAGTAATTCCCATCAAAATCACTGACTGTTCCTACAGCCGAACCTTTAATTTTAATAGTAGCTCCTATCAGAGGCTCACCTTGTACATCTTTAACCACTCCAGTCACAGTAATCTTGGAAGATGTTTGCTCTACCGCAGCCCATGCGGTAGAAAATACGGACAAAAAAAGGCATATCAACACAACTTTGCAGAGTGACATGCTACCAAGCCGTTTTTTCTGTTTATTCATCATAATATAAAATTTAAGCGTTGAATTCTTTACTGATAATTTGATAATACAAATATAGACTATAACCTTTCATTTTCATTCGCACTATTTACTCTATTATTATACTTTTTTGAACGATTTAATCTATGATTATCTATTTTTCGCATAGCAACCTCCCCAATGTACACATAAACAGTGTATACACATCACATTAAAAGACTAAAAGATAAAGGAGATTCAGTTAATTACACCTTGCAGTCGGTCAACAAGTAAGAGAGCAGTTCATTTACAGAGCAGGTAGCCACGCAGACATACTTATCCGCACTACCATAATACACAAAGAGCGTATCATCCACAATCACATTTCCCGTAGGGAATACACAACCGTTATAATACCCGTTTATCTCGAAGTCCTCTTCCGGTTCGAGAATTGATTCATGCGTTTTGGCTAGTATTTTCAGAGGGTTATCCAAGTCGAGCAATAAAGCCCCCACCCTATAATACCCTTTTCCGCCATGCTCCACACCATGATAGAGCATCAACCAACCCTTGTCCGTTTTCAAGGGAGGAGTACTTCCACCAATCTTTTCCTCCCAAGTATTTTCACGTCCTGTCAGAAGAAGATGGCTTTCCTTACCCTCCCAATCTAATAAATCATCCGAAAACTTTATCCAGATAGAAGGGTATTCTACACCAAATTTTTCGCCAATATACTGCTTGGGGCGATGTAACATAACAAATTGTCCGTTTACCTTCTCGGGAAAAAGAATCACATCGCGATCATCAAGCACCGGCGAAGTCAGACGTCCCAAACGGCGAAAATGGCAAAAATCTGTAGTAACAGCCAGCCCAGTATTACCTAAATTCTTAGCAATAGCTGCAGGAGCATACTTACCACATTCAGGAAGTAAAACTTCATCATGCCCAAACTTCCAATACTGCCCGGGTGGTACCGGCCGATAGGCATAAGTAATATAATACTCACCATCAAACTTCACAATACGAGGATCTTCCACACATCCGGAATCAGGCCCATCGACACTCGGAGAAAAAGCCGGCCGATCCGAGTGTCTTTCAAAATAAAACCCATCCCTGCTCGTAGCCAATCCCAAGCGGATAACATGTTCTCTATCATTACCTGCAGCACGATATAACATATAAAACATGCCGTTATCATAGAACACGCCAGGATTACAAGTCACCAAAGATTCCCAATCATTCTTTTCCGACGGAGAAAGAATCGGGTTTCCTTCAAATTTCTTTAATTTCATATATTCTATTTATTTTATTGAAAAATAATCCAAATCAATACGCTTAACGCAAGTAACACCCCTGCCCATACCTGATAGTTCTTATACCAGACTACTGTTTTCAAGGTTACATATTCTTCTTTCAGATCGCTAAAAGAAAAGGTGGTGTCAGTAAGCTTATCTTTACCCGGAGCCGCATAAAAGAAACTGCTTACATAAATCACCATTATACTGAATATCAATAAGAAAGGAACCATCAACAAAAAGTGCAAATCACCAAAAACCGTATTTTTAAAGAAAAGTAAAAGAACCGCTACTACCAGACCGAGAATCAATCCCATAAAAGCTCCGCCACCATTCACTCTCTTATTAAAAATTCCAAGAAGGAAAGCCGCTACGATAGGAGGAGAAATATAAGAAAGCATTTCCTGATAATATTTTAGAAGAGATCCGAATTTACCAATTTGAGGCGCCCATAATGCAGCTAACAGAATAATCACACAAGAAGCGATTTTACCAACCAATACCAGCTTTTTTGTATCAGCATGTTTATTAAACTTCGCATAAAAGTCCATCGTAAACAAAGTAGAAGTAGAATTCAAGATAGCACTAATCGTAGAAGTCAATGCAGACAACAGAGCAGCCAGCATAATACCCAGCAAACCCATAGGCATTAATTGCATCACCATATTAGGATATACCATATCGGGTTTATCCAAACCTGGAAATAAATCACGGGCAATCAATCCGGGAATAGCGATAATAAACAATGTGCTCATCGTGAGAAAACCTGTGAATATAACACCTCTCCGACCTTCATCAATAGTTCTGGCACTCAAAACACGTTGTACTAAAGTCTGATTATTAGCCCAGAAGTAAATACCCAATATGGGCATCCCCACGATCAGCCCCAACCAAGGAGTGGCATTATCGGACAACGGGCGAATCAGCTTCACCAATATATCATCGTTTTCAAACAAATGATAGAAATAACTTCCTCCCTGCTGAAAACAGAAATAGGTAAGCAAAACCGAACCCAAAATCAAAACTACCGCCTGTATCAGTTCCGCGTTAATGGCAGAAGAAAGTCCTCCCGGAATTGTATATGAAGCTGCAATAATAGCAAAGACTATAATAATCATCTGAAGATCAGCT
The DNA here is from genome assembly GCF_000157095.2 of Bacteroides sp. D1. Classification (NCBI taxonomy): domain Bacteria; kingdom Pseudomonadati; phylum Bacteroidota; class Bacteroidia; order Bacteroidales; family Bacteroidaceae; genus Bacteroides; species Bacteroides sp. D1. The sequence goes on along the minus strand of NZ_JH114343.1, from coordinate 267,668 downwards.
TCAGGTAATACCAGTTTGATAATTAATGCGGCTGCATAAAGCGCACCGGCAGCATCCAGAAAAATATTTCCGATAATACAAATAGCGGAAAAGTAGTAACGGGAACGTTTATCAAATCTCTTCTCCAGAAACTCCGGAATCGTAAAAACCTTCGACCTTATATATAAAGGTAGAAGGAAAACAGCAAAAAACACCATAACTACAATACCGGTCAGGTTATAATTGAAAACGGCAAGCCCCGTATCATAAGCATCACCCGATTGCCCGATAAGCGTAGTACTGGATATACTGGCGGCAAACAGAGACAACCCTACAACCCACCAGGGCATGGAACGTCCGGCAAGAAAATACGATTGAGCATCCGAACTCTTTCCGTTCTTTACACCCCACCATATAATAAATAGCAAATATACGACTACGATTATAATATCAATAGTTCCGATAGAAAATGATTCCATAGCATTCAATTAGTTATTAAGTATGATTCACTTTGCAAATGTAAGGCATATAATGATAGTTTTTTGATATTATATTGCTTAATAATTATACTTTTTTGAATAGCCTGTTTTTGTATTATTATTATTCGTACATTTGTATCAAGTTAAATACAGTTCTTATGAAAGACATTCAAAAGGAAATTACTCCCATTTCTTCTGATGATTTATTCATCGTTTTAAATCATCCCAATGCAAAATTTGATTATCCGGTACATTATCACTCCGACTATGAAATTAATCTTGTGATGAATACGTATGGAGAAAGAATTGTAGGCGATTCAGTCGAAAAGTTTGACAATCTGGATTTGGTAATGACTGGCCCCAATCTTCCGCATGCCTGGAAAGGGGAGATTGTAGAAGGCAATCATGTGGTGACAATTCAGTTCTCGGACAAATTGCTCAATTTTCCAATATTGGAGAAACGACTATTCAGCCCGATTAAACAACTGTTACTCGACTCACAGAAAGGAATTAGCTTTTCTGAAAACACCATGCTGGCAATGAAAGAGAAAATTCTCCAGCTTACCCGGATGCAAGGCTTCCACACCGTTTTAGAGTTTCTCTCTATCTTGTATGATCTCTCCACTGCCGACAGACATATTTTAGTCAGTAATCTCTATGACACAAAAGACACGATACGTACCTCAAAAAGTAGACGCATTGCAAAAGTCTGCGACTATATAGAGAAGAATTTTGAAGAACCTATCAAACTGGGAGATGTAGCAGCTCTGGTAAATATGTCAGAATCCGCTTTCAGCCATTTCTTCAGAAAGAAAACAAATTGCACCTTTATTGACTATATCAACAACCTCCGTGTGGCCCGTGCTTGCCAGATGCTGACTGAAACATCACACACGGTAGCAGAAATCTGCTACTCGTGCGGATTTAATAATCTATCGAACTTTATTCGGATATTCAAAAAGAAGAAAGGAAACACACCTAGCGAATACCGTACAATCCTGCAACAGATGTTGATTAAATATTAAGTGCATTTATTTAATATCCATCGACCAACGATTTGATTTTTAGCTGTCGGGAAAAGTCCGTATATGAAATATCGGTACGAACTTTCACTATCTTATCTTTTCCCGGCATCAAATCGAAATAATTATCTTCAAAGAAATTATCAATTCCATCAAGAGACAAGTATACAGCTCTTGCAAAACGGTCTGCTTTTAAAGTCAATTCATATCCGTCAGGCAGTGACTTTAATTGATATGATATATTCACTTGCGGATATAACATCTCCTTTTGCTTCGTCAAGAAATAATTATTTGTGTAAATCGTTCCTTGTTGATCGGTAAGGGTTGCGGAGATAACAAGCTGATTTTCCGGTTGTGATTTTATAAATGAATTCAATCTGTGGGACATAACGACTTTACTTTCATTAGCAGGAATAGTTACCGATCTTCTGATTGAATTAACAAGCTTTCCTTCCATGTCACAGACTTCCAGTTCCAGTATAGCGCTCGTTTTCCTTAATCTATCAGATACAATATATACATCAAGCCTGTCATTATTAACTATGGGAGATACAAGCACGTCCCGAAAAGCTGCCTTGGCAAAATAATGTTGCGCTTTCCAACGTCCGTAGTAATCACGGCTCGACCACGAAGCAACCGGCCAGCAATCATTATGTTGCCAAAATAATGTCCCCATACAGTAAGGCATATCCCTGCGATGTGCTTCAATAGCCGTCTTAATAGCATCCCCTTGCAGTACAAGGTTCATATACAGAAATGATTCGAAATCTTTAGGTTTGCGATATTCGTTCAGCAAATAGTCTTCAATCAGTTTGTTCGCGAACTCACCTCCCCGTTGATGAGACATCATTACCTCGGAAGTTATTTCCCAGTCTTCAGGGTACGGAGCATACATTTTGACCGACTCAAATTCGGGAAAAGATTGAAAACCATATTCACTAAAGAAACGACTACGCACCTTATTATATTCGGAGATCGGCTTTTTTGCATGCCATACAGCCCAATAATGCGTATCCCCTTTATTATTCTCGGAAACTCCGTCATAACGACTGAAGGGCGACGAAGGCCAATAAAATGTTTCAGGGCTATTTTCTGTCACCACTTCCGGTAGCATTTTATGAAACAGATCTTCATACTGCTGCCAGATAATCCGGGCATACTCCGGATTCTGCTTCGCATAGTTTTCTTTCCAATTCCAACCAAACCAAGCTTCCAGGCATTCATTATTACCACACCATAAAGCAAGAGAAGGGTGATTGCGCAAACGGCGAACATTATCAATCGCTTCCTGACGAATATTTTCCAGCAATTCACCTTCGGAGGGATATACGCTGCAGGCAAACATAAAATCCTGCCACACAAGAATACCATATTTATCGCATAATTCGTAGAAATAATCATCTTCATAAGTCCCTCCACCCCACACACGCAAAGTATTCATATTAGCATTGACAGCATCCAGGATCGTTTTCTCATACAGTTCCTTCGTCACACGAGGCAGAAAATTATCACAAGGGATATAATTAGCCCCTTTGGAAAATACAGGTATTCCATTAAGTTGAAAATAGAATGATCTTCCCTCTTTATCCTCCTTACGTATAACTTTTAATGAACGTATTCCTGTAGAAGTTATAAGACAGTCCTTATTTTGCTCGTTTGTTTTTACTTCGGTCCGGAATTCATATAGATTGGCTTTTCCAAGTCCATTGCTCCACCACAAATTAGGATTCTTTATAAAGAAGTTTACAGCAATCTTATTCAATCCTTTTGTCAGGCAGGTAGCAGTAGCACCATAAATCTTTCCAGTCTTATTGTCTCTGACCGTAACTTCAGCCTTCTCAATATCTTTATCGGCTAGTATTTCTACAATATTACTAATGTCGGCATGTTTATAAGAAACCTCTTTTTGCCGGATAAACACATTTTCTATCCGCAAATCATCCCATGCTTCTAATAAAACAGGTCTCCAGATACCAGAAGTTACCAGGCGAGGTCCCCAGTCCCAACCATAATGATAGCCTGCCTTACGGGCAAAAACACTAACCTTTCTATTGAATACTCCTCCATTCTCCGACTGGTCGTTGATTGCCTCATAGTGAAAAGGCAGCGCATCCCATTTAGGCATATCCCGTTTAATAGGAGAATGGAAATATATCCTTAATTTATTATCCTTTGCTTTCAGTTTATCTTTTACGGGAAGTTTCCATTCACGAAACATATTGTCTGCCTCCAATATCTTTTCTCCATTCAAATAGACATCCGCATAAGTATCAAGCCCTTTAAAATAAAGCCGTATATTGTTTTTATCCATCAATTCGGGTGCTACATCGAAGGTTGTTTCATAAATCCAGTCTTCCTTATCAACCCACTGTACACCTCTTTCATTTAAGCGATAAAAAGGATCTTCAATGATTTTATTATCAATCAAGTCAGTGTGTACTACTCCCGGGACTGTAGCAGGATACCAGTTAGAAAGACGAGCTTGTTTAAACCTCCATCCCGAATGGAGTTCTTTCTGAAGTGTATTGGCAGATATGTTACCATTCAGAGTGGAAAATGTAGTGACCATAGCTAGTGCAACCATCTTTAAATAAATTATCCTTGTTGATTTTCTCATAACAACTTTATTGTGTATTAGATTTCCATTTAAAATAACGTTGCAAACATAGGCAATTGTCAATCAATATTTTAATACTATATTACTTAATCATTATACTTTCTTGAAAAGGGTAATAGGAATTTATTTTATTTAAATAAACAACTGCTTATCGACTTGATAATATATACTTTCAATGTTCTATTTTTAATATTATACAAGGAAATGGCCAATTAGAAAATAACGAACCGGAAAATAAACTGCATAAATAAATGCATGAGCATACAAAAAGATGCCTAATATTGCATAAAAGCAAACAGGATATGCATCTTTCTCTATTCAGAAACCGCTCATTGCTTTAAAACCAACGAAGTGTTCCTCGGTGTGCATCGACTTGTTCCTCACCGAGGAAGCTATCGTTCCCCGGTGAAGAAGATAAAAATGGACTATTAAGAAACATTTTTTTCTCTAGTTTACCATAATATATCGGACAGGAAAAAACAATAAAATGATTAGTTATTCGGGCATCTGTTCTCCAAATAACAAAAATAATCAAAAATCTATCGCAGCTTGATTGGCATATTTTCGAAACAGCAGAAATAGAGAATCGTGTAATTACAAATGCAGGACATTTTCCTGCTTTTCTTTACCAAACTGCAATTCACGTCCTTCTTCCAATGATTAAATATTCCTTTTTTAAGAAGGTTATTGATTCCTTCAGAAGGCTCTTTCAACTTTTATCCTTCAATAGTTCTTTTGTCTTATCCGCCAAAAACAGGGGGATATTAATCAAATTACCATCTTGTTTCAAATTCAGCATTGAATAGCGAATCAGGTAAGCGGGTTGGAAAAGCTTCTCATAATGAATCACACTTTTGATATCAGAAATGTGATAACTTACACATTTCTGATATGAGTTTCGTGCGAATCTACACATTATCCATATAAAACGAAAGAAAAACTCTGAATATTAGCTTGCCAACAGCTCCCTGTTTATTTAAAAGTAATCATCAACTGTTCATCAACACCTTTATCAGGTATTCTCACACTACAGACACCTGTTTCTTTATCCCAACTCCACACCACAGATTCCGTGTCATTCTCCAGATTTTCTTCCAAACGTTCCGGTTTAGTTTTCTTTATCTTCTTTCCTTTGACAGTTACCTCTTTCGGGGCTTTCGCAGAATAAATACGGAACAACAGATTTCTCGGACCGGGGACAGTGTATCCTTTTCCTTCACGGGCAGAGACGGTCAGTTTATATCCATTTGCCAGAGTGCTGCAAATAATCGGTGTTTTGACAAATTCATCACGCTGGTACCCTAAGTCTTCTCCTTCATCTTCGTAGAGAGTAAAGGCAGCCTGTGCACCTTCCTGTGCGGGGAAGATTTCAAAAGTAAGTGGATATACCGGTTTCTCATGGGTGTAGTTCATCACCGGCATGGTGGGGATGATGGAACCTTGCTTCACAAATATAGGAACAGAGGACAAGGGAGCGTCAACGGTAGTCCATTGCTCTCCGGTGTAGACTGTCTGCTTGTTGTTGTAGTCTATCCATGTACCTTCGGGAAGATACACGTTCTTTGTGCGGGCACCTTTCTTCACCACAGGGGCTACCAGTAATTCACGGCCGAACATGAATTGGGCATCCGTAGAAAAAGTTTCCATATCCATTGGATATTCCAGAAATAGAGGCCGCATGATAGGCAATCCTGTATCATACGCTTCGCGGGCGTAAGTGTAGATATACGGTAACAAACGATATTTCAGTTCGATAGCTGCTTTCGCGTTCTTTTCCGCTTCCGGTCCGAAAAGCCATGGTTCCACCGGATTATCTCCCTCATGATGAATACGGCTCAAAGGATTGAATGCACCGAATTGAATCCAACGGGTATAGAGTTCCGCCATAGCCGGATAATCCTCAATATCCCCACAGTAACCGGTAATATCACAGGAAGAAAATGGGATTAATCCCAAACCTGCGGAAAGCATTACAGGAATCTGATTGGCTAATTGTCCCCAACCTTGCAATACGTCGTCTCCGTTTCCGCTATCACCCGTCCAGCCGAACGTATAACGTTGCAATCCGGCATAAGCAGCACGAGTCATTTGAAAAACACGACGGTCCGGATTCCTCTTTTCAAATTGCTCCTTCACCACTTTGTCCCAGGTCAGGCCATAGACGTTATGGATTTCATCGTGCATACCCAAATGGTGCTTCATCACCAGGCGTTCCGTCTGCTCTTCGTTACTCCAGGCAGGTTCGCCCATATCTGTCCAGAAGCCGGAGATACCATCATCAATAGGTTTCTGCTGATAAGCCCCCCACCAGTCGGCTACGGCAGGCAGGGTGAAGTCCACCACTCCGCAGTTCCCACCCCACGGCCAGGGCATATCGTAGCTTTTGCCGTTCGTATTGTCCTTTACAAAATAGCCTAAGCGGTCAGCTTCTTCCCATTGTTTTTTATTGGCTTGTGCAATTACCGGGTCTTGAGATACGACTACCTTAAAACCCATCTCCTTCAAATCCGAAAGCATCTTTTTGGGGTTTTCATAGTTTCCTTTGCGCCATTCGAAATCCTGCAAGTATTCTGTCCAGCCGATATCCTGATAGATAATATCACAAGGGATTCCCCGTTTCCGGTAGCCTTCGGCTATTTCACGGCTTAACTTTTCACTTGTCAACAGACCGCGGCATTGGGCAAAACCCAACGCCCATTTCGGCGGCATGATAGGTTTTCCGGTCAGTCCGACATATTGGCTGATGATTTCTTTATAGTCTTTACCGAAGATAAAGTAATATACCATTTCCCCGTTCGGCGCTTCAAAACTGTAATAATCACGGCTTTCCGTTCCGAATTTGAATTCTGTCTTATAGGTGTTATCAAGAAAAATACCATACCGATAATTGCTCATAAAGAAAGGAATACTCTTGTAAAGAGGATCTTCTACCACACTATAACAAGGTTTGTCACTATTCCACATCTTATAAGACTCGCCACGACGATCCATCTTTCCCGCTTTCTCACCAAGTCCGAAGAAGTGCTCGTCACGACGAAGCACTTTATATTCCACCTTCTTCGTTCCTTCACTGACATGGCCTTTATCGGCATAATCACTAAACAGAAGTTTCTGATATTTATCGAATATCTGAAGACTCATCGGAGATTTATTCACCCGGATACGCAACTTCGGAGTAAATATCTCGTAACAGGCCGCCTGTTCATCCACATGAATAGTTCCTACCTCTTCCAGTTCTTCATTAATCACTGCAAACGAAGCATTTCTTCGTTGCAATTGCCCATCGGGTGAGAACCAGATTTTCACGACGGAAGAGCTGCAAAGTTGCAATTGCAAGGCGGCACTGTCCGCCAAGTGAAAAGTCACCTGACGTCCCTGCTGTGTAAAAGAAGTGCATGTACGTATCTCATTTTCCGCCCAAACCCATGTTGGAAACATCAGACACAACACCCACACCCATAATCTATATCTAATCATCATACCTATCATTTTAGTTATTCTGTAGCAGCCGCTTTATTCAGTCACAATCATCGTCCAATATTTCAGGGAAGGCAATGTGAAAGAGACAACTCCGTTCTCCTGTGTAAAGGCCAATTCCTGCAAAGCTCCTCCGTGTACATCCGGCGACGCTACCCACAGCTTATTCACCTTTGCCGACAGATTCATTTGCAAAGCCGCTTTTGTAATCAAAGCCGGTTCCGGCATCGTACCGTCCACATCTCTCCAACTAAGACTGTTCGCTTGCGAGAAATTAAGAAGATGTATCACTTGCTTGCCACCTACCTGCTTGGCATAAGTAGTAACCGATCCCTGTTGAGGAGGCCAACTATTCAATCTCATTTCGCCATTGGTACAATTCATGGAAACACTATTTTCCGTACCACCGTCACGAAGCAGATTCTGATAAGAAGTCAGGAAATCATAATAACGAACCATCGCTGTTTTCAGTTCTTCGCTCATTGTCAGGTTCTCATTCGGAAAGTACTCTTTGCACAACATGTGATCGCCTCCCAACTCAAGGTGCGAACCACCCAAAGCAAACATGACAGCATCTGTCAATAAGATACCCGGCGTATTAAATTCTCCCCGGTTATCCGCTTTATTATAATTCATATAAGCTGCAAAAACCGTATTCAACTGATAATTGCCATATACTCCATTTTCATAAAGAATGGCTTTCAGATTGGTAAAATCAGCCTCATCTGCCCACACCTCATTATAGAAGAAATCAACTTTACCTGTCTCCCCTATCTGACGGGCACCGTAACGGCTGACCGCATTCATCACCAAACTCTTGTCCGGATGAGCCTGCTTCGTCGCTTCAATAAAAGAAGCATATCCCTCACGCAGATTGACCGGAATACCGTTGTAATTGTAAAGCGTGCTGCGTCGTCCCAACTGGTCTATCTGATAGCCGTCGAAGGCAAAGTTCGCATATACATCATCATTCCTCTCGTTCAAATATTTCTGCCATTCCTTATTAGAAGGATCTACCAGATAAATATTACTTTTCCATCCGCCCGGCAGATCATGACTATCTTTAATAGTGTGAGAAGCATCCTTAAACAAATACCATTCCTCCTTCACCCCGTCCGCAGCGGCATCCTTCAACGCCCCAAAACAAAGATTGTAAAACATAGACTTCATACCGAAACGATGCTGCGCTTCAATGTAATTCTTCACAGAACTTGTATAAACCTCCCGGTTAGCGATGTCCATATATACTTCGTCCAACTGCGTACGTGTACCGCCCAACGGCCAGTGATGTTTATTATGCCAGTCCTGAAACTGTACCCAATTGATGTGATGACGATTCAGATACGCCATCTCTTCCTGCGTCTTTTCAGCCGTCTTCTCCCGACTGAAATCAGCGACAAAACCATAACGGGGAAAACGTGCCGGATCACTGGATACATCTACCGCAATCGTACCGAGAATCACATCTGTACCATTCTCCTGACGGTACAGTTCCGCCATATATCCTTTGAAATCAGTAGTAGGCGGTTGCCATGTCCAACTGGTACCATTTACCGACTCTTCTCCGACAACCTCCCCTAAAAGACGATAACGAACTTTAGTTCCGGCAGGCAACGCATCTTCTGCTGTAAATACCACTTTCTCCCCCGGTTTATAGAAAGCCTTATCCGTAGACAGGTCCACACTTAAATCCGATGTTACCGGAGTCACTTCGGTGACACTGCCCGAAGCTCCTCCATTCTCTTGGTTCGACCCATGATCGTCACTGCAAGCCATACACAGGAAAGCAGCCACCAAATATATTATTTTCTTCATCTTGAATTCTTGTTTTATTGTTTCACAATCGAAATCGTCTCTTTCAACTGGTCAATCGTAATCCGATAAGAACCGGCTTCCTGAATATTCCATTTATAATCCAAACTACCCAAATCTGTATCCGGATACATACTGTTCAACTCCGCATCCGACTTAGCAACGAACAATGCCGTCTCTACTTCCCCCGTCGGAGCCTTGTTGCTCTTATCCGCCATAAACCAATCCCCGTTCCAGTCTGACTGCTTATCGCAGGATATCTTCATCTCACCTGCCTTCAGCGTGCCGCTCCAGGTAAAGATATAAGGACTGTCGGCACTCTTAGTCATCGGAGTAGCATTGCCTAAATCCCATCCGTTCGGAGTTGCCTCACCCACCAGATACAGCCCTTCGTAAGGAGTGAACGGACGCATCAGCATCTTTTCTTTTCCTTTACCTGTATAGAACCATACTTTATAAGGCTTGCCACATTCGGCTTCCTTCATCTGCCATTTATTATCGTCACCTCCAAGCACTACGGATGTCGAAGTGTACGGAGCATTAGCCATGGTAGGATGGAAGAAAGCATCCGCCTGACCGAAATCTGTCACAGAAGCGAATTTAAATTCTCCGTCCGCCTTCCAGGGAATCACGGCTCCATAATGGAACAGATCCATTTGGACAGCATCTTTAGACAGTGCTTCAAATCCCCAACCATTGTTACCCGTAAACGAACCGACAATGAAAAACTCCTCATATCTCCAGCCAATATCTTCCGTTTCGGTAAGTGTCAATGTCAGGTCGAGCAGGTTTGCTTTTACGATATAAGTTGCTTCTTTACTGATTGTGAACTGTTCGTCCGGTTGGTCACCCGATGTACGGTAGGTCAGTTTGAATCCTTCTTCGGCAGTAGCATCACGGTTGTACGACGGCAGGAATTCTCCTAAGGTCGTTATAAATTTAAACGATCCGGTATTCAGCTTTCCTGTCCATGTAAATTGTCCGTTATCCGTACGTTCCATTGCCGTTGCGTTATCGGCGCTCCATCCGTTCGGAGTAGCATCACCAATCAGGTAAAGCGTCGTAGTAACCGGCTGGTAAGTAGTCACCGTAAAGGCAGCCGTCGCAATCTGTTTCTGATCTTCCATTCCGGCAACAACCGCTGTGATACGTGCTTCCAACTCCGCTTTCACGGCATAACCGATACCGAACTGCGTATGCAGAAATTGGTTAAGTTCTTCCACTTTCTTAGTCCATTGATACGTTCCCGTACCCAAATCTACCGAATAAGGATTCGCAAAGTCCGTTCCGGCTTTCGCCAGTTCCAGCGTATAAGAGATACGGTTACCGCTTCCATAATTCGTTCCGGTAGTCCATGAAAGCGCCAGCGCCTCCTGACTATGGTTCTTTTCGTTCAACACCAACTCCTGCTGATTCACCGAAAGGGTGAGGGTATCATGTCCTTTATCTGTCTCCATATAATCCTCGGTACAAGCAACCATCGTTCCACCGATGAAAAGAGAGCATAACAACTGATATATATATTTCTTCATCATATTATTTGTCTAAATGAATGATTATAAAACGGATTAATAACCGGGATTTTGAGTCATCAGGTGATTGGAGTCCATCTCCGTCTGCGGAATAGGCAACAGGAGACGTTCTTTGGTCACATTATTCTTACCGATAGATTTCAGGAATGTCAATGCATAATTTCCATTATCAACCCGGATCATATCGAACCAGCGATGTCCCTCAAAAGCAAGTTCCATCCGACGTTCGTGAATAATCTTTTCTCTCATTTCGGTCTGCGTCAGAGTAGTCGGCAGCTCTGTCAGTCCGGCACGCTTACGAACGATATTCAATGGTTCGGCAGCCTGATCCGGATGTCCCTGCTCATTCAAAGCTTCCGCTTTCTTCAGTAAGACATCCGCATAACGGTATACTACAAAGTTGTTGGGGTTGGTATTATACTCCGGAGAGACGGTTTTCGACACAAGGAACTTACGTACGTTATAACCCGTATTGGACCAGGAACGTTTGTATTCCATACCATCAAAAGCAGGACAACCCTGATACAACACAGTGATATCTTTCCGCAAATCACCGTCTTCGTATTGCTTGACAAACTCTTCCGTAGGCAGATTCCATCCATAAGCACCGGCTACCATACCCGAATTACGTGGTCCCATGAAAGTAGACAACCAGGATGCTTGATTATCGCCGCCCCAAAAGTCATATTCCGTACTACCGGAGTATTGCACTTCGAAGAGAGATTCCGCACCATTATTGATCGTCGCATTAAAGTTATCGGCATAATTGCATTGAGTCAGATCATATCCCATTGCAGCAATGTTATTGCACAAGGTCACTACTTCATTATAATAGTCGCGATGGTTGGGAGCCAGTGTCAGGTAAATATCCGCCAGCATCGCCATTGCAGCCTCTTTGCAGGCACGTCCCCTGTCAGCATCTCCATAACTGCTTTTCGGAGGAAGCATATTCACTGCATTTTTGCAGTCGGAAAGAATTTGAGCATATACCTCATCTACCGTATTACGGGCAATATCCGCAGATTCTCCCGGTTCAAACGGCTCCAAGCGCAAAGGCACCCCTCCGTACAAACGAACCAGAATATAATAATAATGTGCACGCAGGAAATAAGCCTCACCCATGCAACGGGTCTTTATCTCATCGGAGACAGATGCTGAAGGCAAATTGGAAAGCACGATGTTGCAACGTCCGATCCCAACCCACGGAGAACGCCATACATACAAGGCAAAGCCGTTATCGCTCTGGGCAATGAAATTGGAAGCCTGAACAGTCTCCAAACCGTCAGTACCTCCTCCGGCTCCTACTTCACTGTTGCCTGCGATGATGTCGAGGCTCCAAATACGCTGGTTATACATATTAGATGACTGAAGAGTCTTGTAGCAGGCAGTAGTCAGTGCCACAGCAATCTCATTCGTCACTTCCGATTCGGGATCGACGCCATATTTGGGATATTTATCCAAGAAATCGTTGCACGATGTCAATGCCAGCACGGCAGACATAAATACCAAAGTTATTATCTTTTTCATATTCTTTCTCCTGATTTAAAAGTTAAAGTTCAAGCCCATACTGAAAGTACGTGAAATCGGGTAACGGCTGCTGTCGATGCCATTAATATCCACTTCCGGGTCGAAGCCGGAATATCCGGTGATAGTTGCCACATTCTCGCAAGAGAAAGAGATGCGGGCATTTTCCAGTTGAATCTTTTGCATCCACTTTTTAGGCAGTGTATACGAAAGCGTGATGTTCTTCAGACGGAGATAGGAACCGTTTTCCACAAACCTGTCGGATACACGGCAGTTCTGGTTCGGGTCTCCCCAAATGGCGCGGGGCATAGAGTTGCTGGTACCTTCACCCGTCCAGCGGTTCAATACGGCTGTGGTTTGGTTGTAAGCGGCTGCCATTCCTTCGTTGTCAACATTGTTGGCGTTATAAATCTTGTTTCCCGATACGCCTTGCAGGAAAACGGAGAGTTCCCATCCCTTATAAGAGAAATTATTGCTTAAAGAGAAGAACCAGTTCGGATTCGGGTTACCGATAACGGTACGGTCTTCATCGTTGATGACTCCATCGTTATTCAAATCCCGGAAACGGATATCCCCCGGAGCTGCTCCCGGTTGGGTGGCGTGGCGGTTTACTTCCTCCCAGTTTTGGAAAAGTCCGTCGGTCACGTATCCGTAGAATACATTGATCGGATAACCGGCTCTAAGCATAGTCACGTATGAGTTACCCATCTGATTGATAAACATCGGAGTTTCGCTGTTCAGATCCAGAATTTCATTCTTGTTATAGGTAGCCGTTAAAGCAGATTCCCAAGAGAAAAGACCTTTCAGGTTGATGGTGCGCAGGGTCATTTCCACCCCTTTGTTGCGCATCTTGCCGGCATTGGTAAAGGTTTCAGTAGTATCTTCAAAACCGGAGGTGATAGGGATGGAAGCTTTCACCAACATGTCTGCCGTCTTCTTGATGTAGGCATCCAGCGAAAGGTTGACACGTGAATTGAACAGGCTCATATCCACACCGAAGTTGGTTTGGCGTACCTCTTCCCAATGAATATTCGGATTGGAAAGGGTGGTAGATACCAAAGCGGTGGAGTTGTTGTTGCCGAAAGGATAGACTCCCGTATTATAGGAAGCCACAAAGCCGTAGTTACCAATTTCCTGATTACCGGTCACACCGTATCCGATACGCAGTTTGAGGTCATTCACCGGAGAGTTGTCTTTCGGGAACCATTCTTCCTGCGAAATACGCCATGCCAGAGAAACGGAAGGGAATGTTCCCCAACGGTTGTTCTTACCGAAGCGGGAGGAACCGTCACGGCGCACAGTGGCTGTAAGCAGGTATTTATCTTCGTAAGAATAGTTGAGACGTGCCATCAGAGAGAGCAGTGCCCAGTCGCTCTGGCTGCCACCGATGCTGTACATCTTCTCGCCGTTGTCCATCTCATGGATATTATCAAACATGAAGATATTCTTTTGAGCATTCAGGTAATCATAGTTGTTCCACTGGGCGGAAGAACCTGCCATCACCCCTACACGATGTTTTTGGGCGAAAGTATGGTCGAATACAAAATAATTATCCCACAGGTAGGTAAATGATTTGTTGTCACTCTTATAGCGGGAAGATTCTTCTACCGGATTCGGTTTCCAGTCGTAAGCCGGAGTAAAGTTGTCTACAAACCAGAATTTGGCGTCATAACCGAAGGTGCTTTTCAACTTCAACCATTTGGTAAAGGCAATCTCTCCGGTGATATTTGCCAGAAAGTTATATCCTTTCGTCTCGTTCGTCATCATGTACAACGTACCGATCGGATTGCGGACACTTCCATACCATTGCGCTTCCTGTCCGGGACCGCTCCAGCTACCGTCTTCATTCTTCACCGGCTGGATGGGAAGTGCTTTCATCGCATCTCCGATGCTATAGCTTCCTCCTTCTTTCACGTCCGTACTGAATGTCAGGTTAGTAGTGAACTTCAACCATTTATTGACCTGGGCATCACTATTTGCCTGAAAGTTGAAACGACGGTAATTAACGCTTTCCACGATACCGGACTGGTCGAGGAAACCGCCGGATACATAGTAATGTGCCTTTTCCGTACCACCGGAATAGCTAACCGAATAGCTTTGTTTCACTCCCGTACGTAGCATCTCATCCAGCCAGTTCGTTCCTGTTCCCAATAAAGAAGGGTCTGCCCAATAAGGGTTTGTATTATCATCATTATTAGACAGCATATCATTGCTCAAAGCGGCATATTGCGCAGCATTCAGCATATCGGGCACTTTAGTAGCGTTCTGAATAGCCCAGTTTGCGTTTACCGTTACTTTTCCGGCACCTTCGGCACCACGTTTGCTGGTAATCATCACCACACCGTTGGCACCACGCGAACCATAGATAGCTGTTGCCGAAGCATCTTTCAATACGTCTACCCGTTCCACATCAGCCATATTCAAGGAAGACAATCCCAAGTCGGTAGGAATTCCGTCAATGACAATCAGCGGGTTACTGTTATTGATCGTACCCAAACCACGGATTTTAATGGTGACATTATCACCCGGCTTACCGGCATCGATTATCTGCACGCCGGATACTTTTCCCTGCATTGCCTGACCGATATTAGCTACCGGAGAGTCTTTGATGTCCTTCACTCCGACAGAAGATACGGCACCAGTCAAATCGCTCTTTTTCATCGTTCCGTAACCTACTACAACAACTTCGTCCAATACTTCCGTATCTTCCTGCAAGGTTACTTTCAACGAGTTTTTCCCGTTCACCGGAACAGTCTGCGTTTTATAGCCGACAAAAGAGATAGTCAGCGTGCTGTTAGCCGGAACGCTTAATGAGAAATTACCGTCTACATCGGTTATCGTACCATTCGTTGTACGTCCTTCCACCACACTGGCACCGATCACCGGTTCACCCGTGGCATCTACTACATGTCCTTTTATTGAAATCTGTTGTGCGAATGCACTAAGAGATAGGAACAAGCCCCACATTATTAATAAGAGGCGGCGTTCAAAGCCTTTCGACTTCATACTCTGTTTCATGTACATTAATTTAAAGTTAATATTAGGGTTACTTTTGTTTTCGTTCTCTGTGTCATTGCTGAAATGACCGTGAAACAAAAGTATCCACATTTCATACTGCTTCTTAAAGCAGATAGCAAAAATATAGTGATTTATACAGTGTCTCACAGCATAAACCACTAAATATAAGAACGTTATAAAATAGAAGTCAGACTAAAAAAGTAGTGGTTTTCTTATTCTTCCACCTTCCCTATTTGCATTACTTTAGTCTCAAATTCATCTCTTTCTCCCAAAGCTTTGTTACGGACACGGGTCCGGTAATTATAAATGGTAGTCACGGAATAACGGAGGAATTGCGCTATCTTGGTACTGTCCGTAATCCCCAGCCGGATAAGGGCAAAGATACGGAGTTCGGTGTTCAACAGTTCTCCCGGTTTGGGTTGCATGGGTTCTGTGAGCAGCGCATTAAATTCCTCCACAAAATTGGGGAAGAGTTGCAGGAAAGTCATGTCGAAGTTTGCATAAAACTCTTTCAGTTCTTCGTCAAGGAATTGAGAAGATTTAATGGCTTTATATAGTTCTTCCACTCTTCCGGCAGCGGCAATTTTATTCAGGGAACGACGGTATAAATCCATCTTGTCGAGATAAGTGGAGCATTGGTCCATATATCGGCCGATATATTCCTCCTTGATATAGTTGGCTTCCGAAAGCGTATGGTTCATCTCTTTCAGTTGCGAATTAGAGTCGTGAAGTTCTTCGTTCAGTTCTTGCAACAACGTATTGGTATCGACCACTTCGCGACGTGCGGCAGCAACCTTTTTCATCTGCTTGTAAACGAAGAAAATGGCAACCAACAAAAATACGGAAAGCAAACTGATACAAATCAATGATACTTTCATCTCCTGCTGCTGCCGTTTGGTTTTCAATTGGTAAGCCTGGTCAATGATAGGAAAGACTTGCGAGATTTCTAACGTACGAAGGCGGGCATTACAAAGAGTGGCATCCTCTAAGGAGCATTTCAGGTAATTGTAGGCACGGTCAATATCCCCTTCATCGTAGACAAGGGAAGCGAGTTTGCGCAAAGATACATATTCCTTTACTGCCGATTTCAGGTCGGCAATAGCCGAAAGGGCCAGGTAATGTTTTTGCCCTTGTTTGTCGCCTTTCAACCGGTAACCTTCGGAGAGAGTATAAGTAAGCATTGCTTTTGAATGGTCATCCAAAGAAGGTTTGTTGTAATATTCCATCAGCATACGGATGGCTTCATCGTATTGAGCATGTACGATACACTTATCCGCCATCACCAATACGTGCCCCAAAGAGTCGGAAGCGTTGACCTGCAGCAGAGAGTCACGATACAGATCCGTCATTCGATAATACTCTTTCTTGACTTTCTCCGTAACGGCATAATCTCCCATCAATCCGTAAATAGTGCGATACAGATGATAATAGTAACCATAGAGATAATCGGGCAACGTTTTCTTATCAATCTGCCCCAATAGTTCCAACGCTTCTTTATACATTCCGGTAGTTCCCATCACTTCCGCCATATTCATGGCAGCATCATCCAGATAATCCAGTTTATCCATGCGATGCGCCAGTTCCTCTTTCCGTTGAGCATAGACAAAAGACGAATCCAGATTATAAGCCCGGTATTCATCGAAAAGACGTCCGCAAAAACCATATCGTTGTTCATCGGAAGTAGCCTCCGCCAACAATTTCTTCAGGTCAGCGATACGCGCCTCCTTTTCCGCTCCATAGGTCTGACGGTTTTTAATGATACCATCAATCTCACGAAGTAACGCATCGGTACTCTTATTATCTTTTGCATAAAGCAGACCGGAAAGGACGATTGTCACAAAAATCAGAATCACTTTTTTCATAGTGCCGTATGTATTATAGTTGCAAAGATAAAAGTCTTTCAGAAACTTCCGGCTTTCAGGAGAAAATTATTGCAGACGGAAAACCAATGTTTATTAAAACAGGAAGCATTACAAATTTATTATGAACATAATTATTATATTTATAATAATGTCATCGTTGGAACAACCATCAATATACAGATAAATTCAAAAGTATGTATTCACAGCAAATTCAAACTGTTCTATAAATATTTTCTTAAATGGATATATATTATTTTGTTCATAGAAAACTAACATAGCTTTCTTATAGTCGATAGAATCAACTGAACGAAATGATAAAGGACAATAACCGTTGGCTATAAGTATTGCATTACTTGTTATACGGGCAGTACGTTTATTACCATCAGCAAATGGCTGAATGTAAGATAACAGAACTAAAGCTAGGAAAGCTTTATCAAAGATACTCTCCTTATTATTGATTAATTGACAAGTGTCTTCCATAGCTTCTCTTATTTGATATTCATTATCAAGTGGACGATAATTCGTACCCGTAATACCAACACGCCGAGAACGAATATGACGCTCAACTCCCAGTTCTTTAATAAGGATACTATGAATGTCTTCAATCTTTCTTATTGATAAATACTGAAGATAATCAGGATTATCTAAAATAAAATCAAGAGCTTCCTTGTGATTTAGTAGCATAATGGCTTCTTCTTTAGTTTTACCTTTTGCTTCTTCTTTTTCCAGCAAAAGTCTTTCCGTTTCAAGAAGATTATA
The DNA here is from genome assembly GCF_000157095.2 of Bacteroides sp. D1. Classification (NCBI taxonomy): domain Bacteria; kingdom Pseudomonadati; phylum Bacteroidota; class Bacteroidia; order Bacteroidales; family Bacteroidaceae; genus Bacteroides; species Bacteroides sp. D1. Next base: position 249,587 of record NZ_JH114343.1, on the reverse strand, counting down.
TGTGTTCCCTTCAATTTGAGAAGACTTCCAACTAAGATCCACACCTAACCTTTCCATTTCTTTCCGGTACTCTCCGTCTGTCATTTCTAATACATTTCTTCTAAACGTTTCTTGAAGAGCCGTTAAATGTTTCCGTTCATCCATCGTGAAAGGGTCAACATTAGGCAATATATCAGGAATAAGGCTGAAATTGAAAGCTTGTTGAATTTCACGCTCATCAACTTCTTTCCGAAAGTATGATTCTAAGTCGAAATAACTTGTAACAAACGTTTGTGGTGTTAGTTTATAACAGGTGGCAGGTCCTTGCCCTATGACTTCAATACTTCCAGCGGAAATCATGGCAGCTAATAAACGCTTGAATGTGGCGACACTTACTTTAGTATTCACTCCCTCCATTAATTCTGACCTAGAAGATAGAGGATGAAAACGAAGATATTGTTGAATTTCTTCTTCCATTGCTATTTAATTGATTATATCGGCTCAAAAATACATAATATTATTAATATATCGGCTCAAAATGAGCCAATAATTACAGTGTATAGGACTCTTTTGAGCCGATATGAAAATCTTCAGCTACCTGTTAGTAGTCTCATATTGTTTCTGCATTGCTTTGATCTATTCTTCAGAATTCTTATTTATCACAGCAATTTTATCCTGTAATTCTTTATTCTGGATTTCAGATAATCTCATCTGTTCAGTATGGATCTTCTAACTGTCCTCTGTGGTGAAATAGTTCATTTACGTACGGGTTTGGCTCATTCTCTGTACGGTTTTGAATAAAATAATGGAGTATTCTGGAAACGTTGTGGTAAATCTGAAAAAGATGATTGAGTTTTTAAGATTCCCCGTTATCTTTTTATTATAAGATATGGGTCCAGGGTGAGGGGTGGTGAGGGTAGATTTATAACTTTCGTATTTTTTTTTGAGGATAAAAAAGGAGATAGTATAGAAAATAATAAAATAAAAGGTTATAAATCTACCCTCACCACCCCTCACCCTGGACCCATTCATTAGCGCACCGTTTAACTCGTTTCTATGCACTAATGAGGTAAATACAGTTTTTTGAAACGCTATCCAATAGAATGATTATATTTGCATTTTGATATAAGAAACAAATTACAAACTATTAATCAGTAAACCATGAGATTCAGCAACGTAAGATTATTAGTGAAAGACTTCGCCAAATGCTTCAAGTTCTACACCGAACAACTCGGATTAGAGCCATCCTGGGGAGATGAAAATAGCGGATATGCCAATTTTAAAGTAGCTGACGGGATAGAAGGCTTCACCCTTTTTGTATCCGACTGGATGGCACCTGCGGTAGGCAATGCAGATAAGCAACAGCCCGTTGCGATGCGTGAGAAATTAATGGTTTCATTCAGTGTAGATAACCTCGACGAAACTTTTGCCGATCTAAAAGCAAAAGGCGTGACGTTTATCACCGAACCTACGGATATGCCCGATTGGGGGATGCGTACCCTATACCTGCGCGATCCCGAAGAAAACCTGATAGAACTCTTTACCCCTCTGGCACCGGAGCAATGTAGCCAAGAGCTCCTCGAAGAAAATAAGAAATTTCAATAAGAAAGTTTGTTATAAAAAAATGTGCCCATACGAGTGAGCCGGAAAAATGATAGTTAATGAGCCCTATAGTGACATCGCTATGGGGCTCATACATTAACTTGATATTGCAGATATTCACTTGCCTTTCAACTTTATAGCAAGAAACTCACAAAGTAGAATATGAATCTGATTAATAAGCCCTCAACCCATAATCGAATCTCATCTTCTTGCTATCTTTCACTTCAATTTTCAACAAATTACTTCCTTTTCGCAAGTAACGGCTGTAATCGCTGATATTGTATTGATTATATTGCCTGGTCTGCTTTGCCTCCTGCGCAAAGACTTCCACTCCATTCAGCCATACTTTTGCTTCTCCGGCAACATTCAGCCATAAAGACAGATGACTGAAATCCTTATCCACCTTAAAAGTAGCTTCTGATACTACCGTAGAACGAGGGGGACAGTCGAAAGGCAAAGAAGTCATTTTCAGCTCCTGACCGTTCAGACTGACAAGGCGGGTATTCTTGCTTCCGTTCTGACTGTCTGCAATCAAAGTAACAGCTTTCGCAGGGGTGATTTCATACAAACGGTTGTGCATCAGGTGTAACAAGCCTTCCGGTATTTTAGTTACTTTCCGGTCGTAAGTAATCAGGCCGTTTACTTCTCCCTCCACATCTGTGGTTTGTGTATAAACAGCCGCACTCAACCCTTGGGCAATCAGCGTTTCCAAATCATATACCAGACGGCCGTAACTATCAATCAGAGCCATTGCTCCGTCTATATTCTTATACCCCCAGTTCCTCATATTCGGATTCCAGATATGCTCTTTGATCGCCCAGCCATAGCCACCAAATTCTCCCAGTACGGAAATGCGGTTGCCGTTGTTCTCCGGCAGGATCATGGAAGTGACAGGATAATTATGTACGTCGTACATATCGCCTACGCCTCTGTCCGTCCAGCCGGTCACTCCGTTTATCAGGCGTGTATCGTCGTATTTTATCACTTTATTTACGATTTCCACCGTGTTATGCTGTCCCCATCCTTCATTGAAAACCACCCAGGTAGTGATACAGGGATAGAAACGGAGACGGTCAATCATCTCGAACATTTCTTTTTGCCATTGGCGGGTGTGTTCTTCGGGAGCGTTCCAATCAGTAGTAGCCAACGGATTGACGTGTTCCTCCTTCTTCCTTGACGTAGCAAAACCGGAAACCATGTCTTGCCACATCATCAATCCCAGAGAATCAGCGTAATAATAATATTGCTCCGGTTCTACTTTGATATGTTTACGGATCATATTGAATCCCATCTTCTTCAACTGCACCATGTCCCACAACATCGCTTCCTCGGAAGGAGGAGTCAACAATCCATCGGGCCACCAGCCTTGATCGAGCGGACCGTATTGGAAGATGGGTTGGTTATTCAGGCAAATACGGTTATATCCGCACTCATCTTTACGGACATCTACTTTTCTCAAGGCAAAGTAACTCTTTACCCGGTCTAAAACACGTCCTCCATTGGATAAGACAATATTCAAATGATACAGTTTCGGAGATTCGGGAGACCATAAGACAGCGTTCGGAACGTCTATTTCTATCGCATTAGTCAACTTCTGTTCCACCGTCTTGATTACTTTGCCATCATCCAACACTTCTATTTTCACTTCTTCATTGCCTTTGGCTCCGATTATATCGAAAGCCAGCTTCACGGATTTTCTCTCAATATCAGTGGAAGGAAGTACCTGACGAATATAGGTTTTATTCACCGCTTCCAGCCACACAGTTTGCCAAATGCCCGATACAGGCGTGTACCAGATACCTTCCTGGTTAAGTTGCTGTTTTCCTCGGGAGATAGACTCCGTGTCCGTCGGGTCGGTGACGGCTACTTCAATGCTTTGAGGACCACTCTTCTTCAGGTATTTAGTAATATCAAACGAGAACGGGTTATTTCCTCCTTTATGCGTACCGACCAACCGGTTATTCACCCATACTTGACATTCATAATCCACTGCTCCGAAATGCAGGATAGTAGATTTGTTCTTCCAGGAAGGATCTAAGGTGAACTCACGTTGATACCATAATTTATCCGTAGGAAGAAATGTTTTCTGCACTCCGGACAGAGATGATTCAATCGCAAACGGGACCAAGATTTCCCCTTCAAAGGAAACATTCTTCCGAGGCGTGTTCTGATCCGTTACGGCATACTTCCACAATCCGTTCAGATTGATCCATTCTGCCCGTTGCAACTGTGGTCTAGGATAACTTTGCCACACATTTTCCGGCGTCACCTGTTCAGCCCATACTGTTTTAATTTTATCTCCTTTAGGCTCCCATGCATGGGTAAACACCTGCGACATGGCTCCTAAAGCCAGAGTTAGTAAGATTCTCTTATCCATAAGCATTAGCGGGTTTTATATTCTTTAAAATCTTTCCGTCGATTCTTATTGTAGGTATTCCACATTTTCTGGAAATACAAAACATCACTCTTGTCCGCCCATTCGAAATAGGCTGTTTCCAATTCTTTTGCCATTTCAGGATATTTACCGATCAGGTTGTGCTGTTCGGTACGGTCTTCCTTGATGTTGTACAATTCCCATTCATCTCCTTTGAAGTTGGCGGAAACCAGCTTCCAGTCACCTTTACGCACCATGCGATTGCCTTCATGCTCTGCATAAATATACCTTTCGGGCATCTTCTTCCCTTTCACAATCGGGAAGATGGATTTACCTGCCGTAGGCAGAATCGCTCTTCCCTGATATTCTTTCGGATAAGTGGCTCCTGCCAGTTCCACACAGGTAGACATGATATCGGAGAATTGTGCAGGCTGATGATCCAGTCCGCCTTTGTTCTTCACCTGATTCCCCCAGGAAATGATACATGGGGTTGAGATACCTCCTTCGTGAGCATAATGTTTATACAGCGTGAACGGTGTGCAACAAACATTCGCCCAGCCTGTGCCGTAATGATGATAAGTTCCGGGTAAGCCCATCTGGTCGAGTTCGGCTCCCGTATGCGTATGATATTCGACTCCGGTCTGTTTGTCAAAACCAAATTCGTGCCATTCGGCACAAGCTCCGTTATCGGACATAAACATGATAAATGTATTGTCCAACTCACCGTTCTTTTTCAACTCATCCACTACCCGGCCGATATTCGCGTCCATCACATCCACCATCGCTGCAAAAATGGACATACGACGTGCCAAGTCGGTCTGCTGATCTTTCGTCAATGAGTCCCATGCCGGTAACGGATGCGTTTCATCTTCAAACAGACTTTCGGGAACCACGCCGCGCGGGCTAAGTTCCGGTTTGCCTTGCATCAGTTTCAGGTCAACAATCCGTTTCCAACGTGCGTCACGAATCTTGTCCCATCCCTGCATATAGAGAGACATATATTTATCGGTCACTTCTTTCGGTGCGTGCAAAGGAAAATGGGGAGCATTATAAGCCAGATACAGGAACAGCGGTTTCTTTTCCTGATGTGCCTGGTCGATAAAGTCAATCGCATAATCCGTTATCACATTCGTTGCATAGAAAGTTCCTTCTTCATAGTGTCTGGGGGTACGGTCTTTCGGCAAACGGGTATATACTTCCGGATTCCAGAAAGAATTGAATCCGCCCAATAAACCGTAATACTCTTGAAACCCACGAAGAATAGGATTCGACTTATTCCCCAGATGCCACTTTCCTGACATAGCCGTAAAATATCCGGCATCTTTCAGGACTTCTGCAATCGTGACGTTGTCCGAATTGGAACGGAAACCGGAATATCCTTTCGGCCAGGCAGGATGACTGCCGTCCATGTGTCCCAATCCCGTCTGATGCGGATAAAGTCCCGTCAACAGGTTGGCACGCGACGGACAACTGCGTGCACTGTTATACATCTGCGTCATACGGATGCCATTCTTTGCCAGTTTATCCAGTACCGGTGTATGAATCTCACCACCGAAGCAGCCGAGATCGGAGAAGCCCAAATCGTCTGCCAGTATGATAATAATATTCGGTTTGTCCTGTGCATACGTCATCGGGACCAGAGCCAGGCTGCCTGCTATCAATAAAGAAGTTTTCATTTGGTATTATAATTAAAGTTGGGTTTGAATTTACCATTCTCATAGATCATCGGAATTAATCCGGGACGGCACGTCACTTTATACTCCGCCGCCTGTGCCCCACGCGGATTGAAGAACATGGTAGCCCACCAGTTTCCATCCTTATCCTGGAAAAGATTGTTGTGTCCTCCTCCCGTGATGGCATTGTAGCGTTCGCTATAGGGACCATACACATTATCGGCTGTCGAGATGATGCAGTCGTAACTATAACGTGTCTTCGGTGAGGTTACTCCCTTTTTCTCAATATAGGTATCTCCCTCCGACGTACGGTGCGACCATATAGCCTGTACGAGGTGATATTTGTTATCATATTTGAAGATAAACGCTCCTTCAATATATGGTTCCGGATTATATTTTTTCTCTTTCAATGTTTTCAGTTCCTCGGCAAATCCGCTCATATCCGGTTTCATACGGGCGATATAATGGTTGTGCCCGACAAAGTAGACAGTGCCGTCCGTATCTTCGAACAAGCTTCCGTCGATGTTCGGGAAGATGGCTTTGTCTTTATTTCCTTCGATATTCTCGTACGGGCCTTCCGGCTTTCCGGTCTTGCTCCGCAAAATGAAAGAACCTCTCCCACCTGCCGACTCATTCATGCAGGCAACAATAAACCAGTTCTTCGCGCTTTTGATATAATGCATTTCCGGAGCCCACACTGCATGAAAGCGGTTGTCCATCGGATCACCGTTGATAGATTTCTTCTGATATTTCTCTCCTGCTTTATATACTTTCGGCTTCTTTTGCCAGGTTCCGTCTTTTTCCATCGACCATATTTGTCCTCTGGCTTCCCAAGACTTCATATCTTTGGAACGCCACAGGTACAAACCGTCGTTCCAGTCCCAGCAATGTCTCTGTCCCGGAAAGTAACGGTCGGGGGTAGAGGTCGTTCCTGTGATATAATAATAACCGTCGGGACCCAGCGTAGCCCAAGTGTCCCTCATCCAATAATCAAATGCCGGCTTTACGAATTTCGGAACACGTAGCTCCGGAGCGTTTGTATTTGCCGTTCCATATAACTGCGCTGATGCTGTACAGATGGAAATAAATCCTGTAAGCAAGATCAATCCTAATCGTCCAATCAATTTCATATATTCCTGTTTTATGTTTACGTATTCTTCCTATTTAAGATAGTTAAATGGATTCTGTTTAAAATGATAGCGTCTTTGCGGAAGAGGTAGTGGGTCCTGCAAACGTAATTCCCATGCCAGCAACCGGGTCAGAAGTTCCGTTTGAATTTCGCTATATTTCTTCTCACCAAACAGATTATGAACTTCCGAAGGGTCTTTCTTCAAGTTATAAAGTTCACCGTTTCCATAATGATTCATTACCAGTTTCCAGTCATCCTTTCTTATCATGCGTGAAGTGCCACTTTGTGTCCAGGTGTTCAGTTCGTCAAAGTGGGCTATTTTGCCGGGAGTCAATGCTCCTTCCTGTTCGAAAGTCAGGGAAGCGTCCAGTCCGACGTCAGCTCCACCGAAGCCTTGTTGAACCACCATGCTGGAGAATTCTTCTTTGGGATAAGCCTTCCCGGTCAACATCGGCCACAAGCTACGTCCCTGAACGCCTGCCGGTATTTCGGCACCGATGGCAGAGCAGAATGTAGGGAAAAGGTCGGCTATCGACACGTGGCCATCCATAGGTGCAGGCTGATTCTTGATCTGATAGCCCGCCCATACCATCGGAATACGTGCCAGGCTTTCGGAAAGTCCGGCTCCTTTACGGATTAATCCGTATTCTCCCCAATAATCACCGTGGTCGGAGAGTACAACAAAGATGGTATTTTCATATTGTCCGCTGGCTTTCAATGATTCGATCAATCTTTTGATCTGATCGTCTATCAACCGGATCATTCCGATATAGTTGGCACGGATTCGGGGCAGGTCCTGTTCCAAGTTGGGGCAGGATGCATCTTCCAGTTCTGCCAGAATACGGTATTTCTCTCCTTTCTTTGCCAAGTCCTTGCGTGATGTCTTCAATACGGGAAGTTTGTCGGGCGAGAACATGGAGTAATAGGGTTCGCATACCTGATAAGGGTTGTGGGGTTCCGGAAAGGATACCCATACGAAGAAAGGATTTTCTTTCTGTTTCTCAATCCATGCCAGTGCTTCGTTCACGATTTTGGTGGGATGCTGCTCTTCCAGGAAGATTGGAGAGGGTTCCAGCCATTGGCCTCTGGCTTGCTGATTCAGGAAACGGGCAGTTTCTTTCTCGGCGGGAGTCGCCTTTTTGTTCTTTCCCCAGTGTCCGTATTCAGACCAAAAGTCCAAGTCGGCAGGTTTCAGGTAAGCATGATTCTTGCCCACCAATGCTGTCTGATATCCGTTTTCTTTCAATACTCCTACCAAATCCTGTTGATAGAAGATGTCGGGAATATTGTGGTTCGTACGTACGTGAGTGGCAGAAGGGAAACGTCCGGTGAACATGGAACAACGGGCCGGAGAACTGGCCGGCATCACAGTATATGCCTTGTTGAACCATACATTCTCCTGCGCTAGTTGGTCTACATAAGGAGTCACTTCCAAAGGAAAACCCTCCCTGCCGCACAAGTCGGCACGTTGCTGGTCGGTCATAATGACCACAATATTCGGTTTGTCGGTTTGTGCCGCGGCTGACATAGCCAACCCCTGTATGGCAAGTCCTGTAATACAAAAGAGTGTATTTTTCATTTTTGCTTCTTTTAATTTCCTATTTATGTAAACCTCATATTCTTTTGTTTAAATCTCTCATATCTGCTTATTGAATCTTATGGTTCTCCTATTTAAAACGGTACACAGTCATAGAAGCGGCCTCCAGTTCGAGCGGTTTGTTCAGGTCTAGTCCGACTTCAGTCTCCACTGGTTTGACTTCATTCGGAGTAGCCGGTGTGTTTTCTTTTCCCGGAACCAGTACCAGGCTTGTCTTATGAGCCTTGACCGGACGTTTGAAACCGGAGACTTCCGGCTGCAAAGTGACTTTCTTATCCTGCAGGTTTATCAGTTTCAGGATATATTGCTTACTGCCCGTATCATATCCCATTGTTACAAAGATATTCTGCATACCTTCCATATCTTTAATCGCTGCATCCAGGCACACATCAAACGTGTGATCCCTGAACATCTTCGCCAGATAGAAGAAAGAAGTCTTTACGCTACTGTCCACTCCGTTAATCAACATCGGCAGGAAAATACGGTGTTCCAGGAAATCCCAATGCCTCATCACCGGACGTTCGGCAAACAGAGGATTCAAATCGCCGTTACGCTCTATTGACATACGGATTGCCCCGGTAGCCAGCAAGTTATAAGGATATTTTCCGCTGATTCCCAATTCGCCGATAAATAAATCGGCAACACCCCGTTTGTAATTATCAAAGCGATAATGCTGTTCGCAAGCCCATTCAATCGAGTTATAATAATGTTCATCGAACACTTTGACATTCTTCGGGTTGACAAAATTGGGAATATCTTTCCGTTTGTCGTCATTCTCCCTCCCCACTACCCGGATAACGCTATTAGCGATATAAATCAAATCGGGATATTTAGTGGACAATGCCTGATAGATCTTTTCATAACGTTCCCAATATACAGGTCCGAAATCTTCATTTCCAATCTCGATATATTTTAATGGGAAAGGGGCGGGATGACCGTTCTTTGCACGTTCGGCTCCCCACTTCGTAGTCGTATCGCCAATAGCATACTCTATGGCATCCAACGCATCCTGAATATACGCATCCAAATCGACGTCAATATGCCTGAAGTTCCATTGCGGACTTTGCTTTACCCAACCGCTGCAAATCATGCCCGTAGGCATGACATACATCGCATCGGCCCCCACATATTCGCACAATTCATAAAACTCATGATAACCGATTCCGTCCGTACGGTAATAAGGCGCCCATTTACTCCACTGTCCCGGACGGTTTTCGATCGGTCCGAGCGTCTTCTTCCAGTGATACATCGTTTCTTCATTGACTCCGTGTACGATGCATCCGCCCGGAAAACGAATGAAACTGGGAGCAAACTCTTTCAGATTTTGAACAATATCTTTACGGAATACGGATTTCCCCTCATTCCAGGTATCAGAGGGAAACAGGGAAACGACATCTATCTGAAATTGTCCTTTCGACATAGGCTGAATAGCAAGCATTCCGCGCTGGACGTTCTTTTCCGGTTTCAGTTCGCCCGTATATTTTGTCCAGTCCCGATTCTCTATATTCACTTCGATCACATTGCTCACCTGCTGTCCCAGTTCGTCAACTAGAAATACACGCAACGGGGCGGAATAATTCCTGCTTTTCAGAAACAGGGAAAGGCGATAAGACGTATCTGTTTTCAGATTCATTCCATAATATCCACGGTTGAGAATCAGAGCATCCGGGTGATTCGCAATATCTTCCGTAACATTCACCAGCATCGAATACTTGTTTTCCTCACTCATCGGATCTGTTTCCGTACGACTGACAAACACAGGTGCATAAGATAACGGATAAGTCGTCCATCCAATCAACGGATCGGCCTGAAACACTTTCTTCTCTTTAACACGGGGAGCCGGAACATTTTCATACAACCCGTTCTTTACTGATAATCCGGCAGGCGGTGTTGCTTCTTCAAACGAACGGTTACGTATCAGTTCGGCGTGCAGGGCGCCCTCACCCATCATTCCTATTTCCTCATAATGGAAACCGTACTTTACGGGAGCCACTTTGCGGGTTTTCGATTTATTGATGTACAATGTTCCATCGGATGAAGACGGAAAAGAACTATTCGCATATACCAGAGGTAATGTGAAGAACAGACCGATACCCAACGTAAGGGATTTTAATGTCGGATGATTCATAGCATTGTGTTTTTAGAGTTTCACATTGCAAATGTGGTCTTTTCTATCCAAGAAAAACAGAAAAATAATGCTTAATACCTGCAATCATGTATAAAAATCAGCTGCCGGACAGCAAACTGAACATGAGTGCTGTCCGTTTGAACAATTCTACGACTGTTCCAAACAAAAAAAAACGTAATCTTTGGTCATGAAATTAAATCCGTAAAGCCATGAGAACCACTGCCCTTAAAATCGTCCTCTCCTTTAGTCTCGTGCTCTTAAACGCCAGCCTGTCGACAGGACAGATACAATATAATAATATACGCTTCAAACAACTAAGCATAGCCGAAGGACTCCCGCATAATACTATCAATGCGATTACCCAAGACAATCACGGATTCATCTGGTTCGGCACACGCAACGGCTTGTGCCGCTTCGACGGTTATAATATTAACCTGTTTGCACACAATGAGGCCGACAGCACCTCGCTCTGCCACGACTTTATCACCCGTCTGTATAACGATTCACTCCGCAACGTTCTATGGATCTCCACCGATCAGGGTATCTGCAGCTACGACTACCGGACGGAAGATTTTACCCGTTACCGGATTAAAGGAAATACCAAAGATGATGTTTGTTTCCTGAACACCAGTGACGGGATGCTCTTGGCGGCCTGTAGTAACGGACTCTACCACTACAATGAACAGGACAGCCTGTTCGTTCCTTTCCTTCTCAATGAAGAGAAACCGCATGTGAGATATTTTGCAGAAGACGGAGATAAAACCCTATGGATTGACACCAACAAAGGACTGATGCGATACAGTCTGGAGAAGAAACAGTTCGTTTCGCTCCCTACCCTAATCCAGCCTTTTGCACAGCAATGTAACAATGCCGTGTTGATCTCGTCCAACCAGCTTTTATTCAATACCAATAATGATTTCTTCGTTTACCACATACAAAGCAATACTCTGTGCAATCTCTCCAAAGATCTGGAAGTAAAAGATTTCCGGTGTGCGTCAACCGACCATACCGGGAATATATGGGTAGGAACGGAGTATGGCATCTTCGTGTTCAACAAACTCTACCAACCGATTGCACACTACGAACAATCCGAACGGGATTTAAGTGCCCTGAACGATTCGCCCATTTACAGTCTTTATCAGGATAAGGCCCACAACATGTGGGTGGGAACCTATTTCGGAGGGGTCAACTATTATATATTCGGCTCCGACCAGTTCCGGATATATCCATACGGAGGCAGTTTCAATCATTTGAGCGGAAAAGCAGTCCGCCAGATTATCAATGCGCCGGACAACGGATTGTACATCGCTACGGAGGATGGCGGATTGAATTACCTGAACAGTAAAAAAGAGATTACCCGCGCCGAACGGCTTCACAAACAGATGCAAATCTACGCCAAGAACATACACTCTCTATGGCTCGACAAAGATAACAGCCTATGGCTCGGACTGTTCCTGAAAGGAGCTCTTCACTATATACCGCATTTAAACCGTACGGTAGACTATAATCTATTGTCGGAAGAGGTTTCGTCCGGCTTCTGCATCATCGAAGACAAGAACGACCACGTTTGGTACGGAGGGCCTTCAGGCTTATTCCTGATCGACAAGAAAAAAGCCAATGCCCGTCCGGAAAAGATTTCACCGCTCCGTATTTTCAACCTGGTACAATTCAATGACAGCATACTTTGGGCAGGAACCCGGAAAGGCAGTATGTTCCAGATAAATACCCGTACGCTGAAAGTTACCTCACTCCCTATCTTGCCGCACACCGATCTCTATGTAACCTATATCTACCCCGATTCACACCAACGGATATGGATAGGGACAGACAACAACGGGCTTTATGTATCAGACCGCAACGGAAGCATCATCGCTTCTTACAGCAAAGAGCAGCTGGGCTCGAATGCCATTAAAGGCATCATAGAAGATGAAATGAACAACATCTGGGTAGGAACCGGAAGCGGGCTCTGCTGCATCAATCCACAGATGGAAAATATCGACCGTTATACCACAGCCGACGGACTGCCGATTAACCAGTTCAACTACTCCTCCGCCTGTAAGAAGCCCGACGGAGAGCTGTATTTCGGAACCATCAACGGCATGATTTCTTTTTATCCGGAACAGGTACGCTCCGTCAATCCTCATTTCAACATTGCCCTGACTGCTATATGGAGCAACAGCGAATATATGTCGCCCAACAACGAGAAAGCGTCCATTCCTTCCTCCATCTCCGAACTGACAGAGATTACCCTGACACACGACCAGGCCCAATCCCTGCGTCTCGAATATTCCGGACTGAATTATCAATATACCTACAACACTCAATATGCCATGAAAATGGAAGGTATCGACAAGGACTGGCAGTTTGTGGGCAACCAGCATCAGGTACGCTTTTCAAACCTGCCTTCAGGAAGGTATATTTTAAAGATCAAAGCCAGCAAAGACGGTATTCACTGGGACGAAACGGGACAAAAGGACCTTGCCATCAGAATCCTCCCACCCTGGTGGCTATCGCCGGGAGCGTATTTTGTATATGCATTGCTCTCCTTATTAATCATCTACGCCGCCTACCGATATACCAAAACGCGTATTATCCTGCTCATGCGACTGAAAACGGAACATGAACAGCGTGTCAACATGGAGAACATGAATCAACAGAAAATAAATTTCTTCACATACATCTCCCATGATCTGAAAACACCATTAACCCTGATTTTATCACCTCTACAACGATTGATCCAGCAGCCGCAGATTAGTAACAACGACAAGGAGAAACTGGAAGTTATCTACCGCAACGCCAACCGGATGAATTATCTGATTAACGAACTATTGACATTCAGTAAAATCGAAATGAAACAGATGCATATCAGCGTCCGTAAAGGAGATATCATGCACTTTCTGGAGGAACTCTCCCATATCTTCGACATCGTAGCCGGAGAACGGGAAATCGACTTTATCGTCAGTCTGGAAGATACCAAAGAGGAAGTCTGGTTCTCGCCTTCCAAACTGGAACGGATTCTTTATAATTTGCTCTCGAACGCATTTAAATACACACAACCCGGCGGATACGTCAGATTGAGTGCCAAACTGATTAAAGAGGAGAAAGAAACCATGGTTCAAATCTCCGTCAAGGACAGCGGCAGAGGAATTCCCAAAGACGTTCAGGAACAAATATTCGAGAGCTACTACCAGGTCGAAAAACGCGACCACCGCGAGGGATTCGGCTTGGGACTTTCGCTCACCCGTTCGCTCATCCACATGCATAAAGGAGAAATACGGGTAGAGAGCGAGGTCAACAAAGGTTCGGACTTTATCGTCACCCTGAACGTATCGGAGGATGCCTACGCACCCGACGAACGCTCTTCCGAAAACATCACGACAGAAGAAATACAAAAATACAACCAGCGAATCAAAGAGACAATCGAACTCATCCCCGAAAAGCTGACCAACAAAGAGAAAGACTCCGGCAGAGAATCTATCATGATTGTGGAGGATAATAAAGAGATGAATGATTACCTCGCCAGTATATTCGGTGAGAAATATGACATCATACGTGCCTACAACGGAGCGGAAGCCTGCAAGAAGATAGCCAGACAACTGCCGAATCTGATTATATCGGACTTAATGATGCCGGTGATGGACGGACTGGAATTCACGGAACGCGTCAAGCAAGATGTAACGACCAGCCATATCCCCGTTATCCTCCTGACTGCCAAAACAGATGAGAACGACCATACAGAAGGCTATCTGCGGGGAGCGGACGCCTATATCACTAAACCTTTCAACGCCAAGAACCTGGAGTTGCTGGTACAGAATATCCAAAAGAGCCGGAAACAGAATATCGAGCACTTCAAACAGGCGGAAGAACTGAACATCAAGCAAATCACCAACAATCCACGGGATGAGGTATTTATGAAAGAACTGGTAGAACTGATTATGGCGAACCTCACCAAGGAAGATTTTGGAGTAACTGAAATCACAGCCCATCTCCGCATCAGCCGTAGTCTGCTGCACATGAAACTGAAATCACTCACGGGATGCTCCATCACACAGTTTATACGGACCATCAAGATGAAGGAAGCCAAAACCCATTTACTGAACGGCATGAATGTTTCCGAAGCCTCATTCGCTGTCGGTATATCAGACCCGAATTACTTTACAAAATGTTTCAAAAAGGAATTTAATATCACTCCGACAGAGTTTCTCAAGCAATTGAAGTAATTCGCCGGAACTGGCACTTGTAAATCTCCTTATACTCTACAAAGTTTGAAAAAGAATACGTAACTTTGTAGTAATTATGAGTGAAAGTCAGAATATTGAATATAAGGAATCGTGGAGAGACGAATATCTAAAGTGGATTTGTGGTTTTGCAAATGCACAAGGTGGACGTATCTATATCGGTATAGACGATAACCAACAAGTGGTTGGTGTAGCAGACACCAAACGACTGATGGAAGACATTCCTAATAAGATTGTTAACTACCTGGACATTGTAGCTGATGTAAATCTTTTGCATAAAGAGGATAAAGACTACATCGAGATTGCCGTGCAACCGTGTAATTTGCCTATCGCTTATCACGGTATATATCATTATCGTAGCGGTTCTACCAAACAGGAGTTGAAAGGTGCAGCCTTGCAACAGTTTTTGCTTCGCAAAATGGGGCATTCGTGGGATGATATTGAAAACGAAAGAGCTACATTGGATGACATCGACCGCCAAGCTATTGATTTCTTTTTGCGTAAAGCCGTCGATGCCGGACGTATGCCTGTAGATTCATTGAATGAAACTACGGAAAAAGTACTCTCTAATCTGAATCTTATCGGTGGGGAAGGTAAGTTGCGCAATGCTGCTTTACTTCTATTCGGCAAAAATCCTGCAAAGTTTTTCACCAGTGTGCAATTTCGTATTGGGAGGTTTGGTCGTGATGAAGCCGACCTGATGTTTCAAGATGTAGTGGATGGAAATATCATTCAGATGACCGATCGCGTGATAGAAGTATTGAAATCCAAGAATGATGACCCTTTAAATGACCCTTTAAATGACCCTTTAAAACTATCATCATTAGAAAAAGACATATTAAAATTGATAGTAAAAGATAATCAGTCAACATATGATAATCTAGCCATATCTTTATCTGTTTCCAGTGCTACGATCAAGAGAGCATTTCGCAACTTAAAAGTGAATGGCTGCATTATTCGAAAAGGCTCGAAAAAGATAGGTTATTGGATGATAACAGAAAAAGGAAAATCTATTCTAAAGTAGATCGTAAGCTAATTTAAGCGATATAAACCTAACAGAATGTCTAAAAAACATCACCGGTAATCAGCCTGCAACATCGTTGATTCAGCTAATTACCGGCGACAGATAGACACCTATAATCGACTAATACCTATTCTACCATTCCTGGAAGCGTAAATCAGCTTCCGGATTCTGACGACGAATCAGTTCCTCGTCAACCTGATAAGTGACGCCACCTTTCGTGTACTTATAAGAAAGCGTAAACTTTGGCTGCTTTCCTACAAATTCCAACGATTCGGCTGCAGGATCTAATGAGGCGGACGCATCTATGATAGCAACACTTCCTCCGGCTTCGATAGTAACGCTTCCGTCCGGATTGACTGTCAGATTTACCGACTCATTATTTTCCAATGTGTTTCCGAAACCCGGTCTGCGTAATTTGTTTCTACCTAACGAAACAAAGTCGCGGGTCATATTCTGACTCAAATCCTTGTTATTGTATTCAGTCACCTGCTGGGTGGATAAGTTAGTAACTTTCCCTTTCACAAAGTATGTCCCATGATACTGGCTGACGAACTTGACAACTACAATGCTGTAATCCTTCAACTGACCGTTCACGTCGGTACTTACTTCATCCTGATTATGATCGACCAGCCGGAAAGGGATGGCATAATGCTTATCCAAAGCGGCATCGTCATTATAGAAAGCATCGGAGAAAGTCACTTTCACATCTGCTATTGCCAGATTCGGATTGCTAATTGTCATCTTGTTCGGATTAGCCAACTGATAATAGTTTTCCGGCATCAGTGTCAAGCCCGTACCCTCCAGTAAAGACGGATCGATCTCGAATGTAGCCCAATCATCGGTATGCACTTCTCTTTTGCCGCCAATGGCCACTCCTACCTTTATCGACATATCTGTGTCGGCTACCAGTGTCCGCAAAGGTTTTTGCGAAGCAAAGTACACAGAACTCTTATCGTAGTCCTTTTCATAATCGTCATAACAAGCAGTCATCAGAACGCTTATCAGCCCTATCCATAATATATTTAGTCTTTTCATTGTAAATAAGTATTTATATCAACAGCACGTTATTCCCAACCCTGATTATTCATTAGATTCTTATTCTTTTCCAGCTCTGCATACGGTAATGGCATGAAATAGTTTTTCACTTCATATTTCCGTTGTTCCACTTTCTGTACTTTGAAGCTGAATGTGCCATCTTCATTGCGGGTAACGGCAACACCCTCCACCTCTTCGTTCAACGGTAATACCCAACGACGCATATCAAAATAACGATGATTCTCGAAAGTAAATTCCAAGCGACGTTCGTTCTGAATCAGCTTTCTGAACGAGTCTTTACTTTGAGCCATTTCATCCAGATAAAGATCAAAGTTGATACCCCCGGCTTGCGAACGGATTGTTTTCAATATTTCGTATGCAGAATACAGGCATCCTTCGGCTTTCACCGTCGGGTTGCCCCAAGCCTCATTGGCTGCTTCGGCAAAGTTAAGAAGAACTTCCGATTTTCGTAACAAAGGATTGTAATGAACCGAGTTTAAGGTCTGAATCGGATTCAGCATAGCCGATTTCTTGGAAACGAATTTAGCCAGATAATAACCCGTACGTGTAGCATTCTCACTAAACGAAGGAGAATCTTTTCCACCCTCGGACATATCCAACGGCTGACCGGAATCGCCAAATGTAGCACTATGATAGTAGACATTCAGTGCAAAGCGATTGTCCAGCACGGCATAAAGCTGCGTCAGATCGAAATCAGGATCAGACAGATCGACACCGGAACGGACATCGGTTGCCGGATAGCCATTCTTCGCATAAAAAGCCTTTACCAGATTATGAGAAGGAGTGGCACGGGCACTTCCGTAGTAGAACGGCGGGAAATGGAAACCTTCCAACAGGTTATTATTAAAATATCTGCGGAAAGCATAATCGGAACTTTCCGTCTGAACATCGGCAATGGAAGAAGCCGTAACAGGAACATAAGTTCCGAAACCTTCCATGCCCAAAATCTTATTGATCTCTTTGGCTACCGCTTCCCATTTTGCCTGGTAAACCGTAGGGTTCAGTATTTCGAATTGTCCCATGCCGGTGATCTTCGTCACGTCATCATCCTGCATGGCAGGGCTTGCGCTATATAAAAGCGCACGACTTTTCAGAACAGCTGCCGCCGCTTTCGTGGCACGACCGATTTGTGTATTACCAAACTCCAAGTCATCTCCCTGATACACGTTCGGCAATAACTCGATGGCATTATTCAAATCGTTGACGATAAAATCGACTGTTGCCTGATAAGTAGGACGAAGAAATTCACCATTTTGCGCGGCCTCATCCTGCGAAATAAAATGATCTGCCAACGGAATACCCAACGCTTTTCCATTCCTCGCCTTTCCGCCGTACATCTTCAATAGCTCAAAATGCCACCATGCACGCAGGAAATACGATTCACCTTCCAGACGCAGCTTGATTTGCTTGTCCACTTCCGGGTCGGTACGGTTGTACTGCACCTGGTCGGTCAAGCCGTTTTCGAGGAAAGAGTTTACATAGTTCAACATGTTGTACGCATTACTCCAGTTTCCGATCGGGTTGTTAAACGCTGTCATCCCACCCATATTTAATTTATAGACAGAAGAGTTGCGCAGATTAGTCACTGCATTATCGGTAGCACAATCCAGAAAGTTATCTTCAAAACAATCCGGACGGTTGGCTATGCCATTATAAGCTTTATATAGTACGCCTTGAGCAAGTTCCGGCACTCTCCAGGTATCAGAGTCTCCGATCTGCCACGTCACCTTTGTATCCAATGTGTCGTCACAAGCACAAAAGAAAAACAGACCTGCTAAAACGCAACTTCCTAATATATGTTTCATATTGCCATCTATTAATTGTTCAAAATTAAAATACAAAAGAGACTCCGCCTGTAAAAGTACGTGTCACCGGGTAGTTTGTCACACCGGCATTCAGCAATTCAGGATCCAAATCTTTCACGGAAGAAAGAACAAACAAGTTTGCACCACGAGCGAAAACCTTCATCTTCTTCACTACCGAACTTGGGGAGAACTGATTGAACGTGTAGCTCAATTCAACATTCTTCATACGGAAGAAGCTTGTATTCTTCAACCAGAAAGAAGAATTGCGGAAATTGTTCTCACCGGCAGTGGTTGTCAGGCGCGGATAACTTCCGGTCGGATTATTTGCTGGATGATAACGATCTAATGCCAGTTTAGAGTATTTACCTTCTCCATTGTTCCAATAATAAGCATTTGTTGCCCAAGTGTGAACGCCCAGTTCGGAATATCCCTGAAGATACAATCCCCAGCCTTTGTAACTTACATTGAAATCGATGCCCAATGTAGTACGTGGGAATGAGTTTCCGAGTTCCTTTACGTCACGACCGTCAATGATCTTATCGCCGTTCAGGTCTTTGTAGGCGATGTCGCCTTCCTGATAATCGGCAAACGTCTGGGGGGCATGTCCGTTGATGGCTACATCTTTGCCAAATAATCCTTCGGCAACCAGTCCCATCATAGCATCGGTAGAACGCCCCACTGTATAACGGTATTCTTCACCATGTTTCACTTGGTTCCATTTCAATACTTTATTCTTAGACCATACGAAATTAGCTCCTACCGAATAAGACCAGTCGTTGATACGGTCGCTCCAGGTGAACATTCCTTCTATACCATGATTCAAGACGGAGCCCATGTTATCCTGGTAGGTAAAGTTGCCAGTATAATCCCCGTAAGAGGCATCAACAGAACCAATGATGTCCGTATGTTTCTCACGGAAATAGTTTATTTCGGTATATAAGCGATTATTCAGGAACAGGCCTTCCACACCGATGTTCCATTCTGCTGCCTTTTCCCATTTCAGGTTCGGATTGCCCGCACGGACAAAAGTGGAATAGTAAGCCGTAGCACCGTTGTTCGTTGTTCCGAACCGGAAACTGCCGTCTTGCGACCAGGCACGTTCATACAATAAATGTTCAGTGCTTCTGTCATATCCCAGGATACCGGCGCTGGTTTTCAGTTTCAGGAAGTTCACGTATTCATTGTCTTTCAGGAAATCTTCATTGCTTAGAATCCAGGCAAGGCCACCCGCAGTCGAGAAGAAGTATTTATTTCCCGGTTTGAAACGGTTGCTTCCCATCAATGCCATATCCGCTTCCACAGCATAACGGCGGTCATACATATAGTTCAGACGCAATGCGTAGTTTGCATTGATGATGTCCTGGGTCACTCCCTGATTCGTTGTTTTCGAGTACATATAAGTCAGGCGTGCTGATACATCGTGTTTTTGGTTGAATGTATTCTCATAACCGGCAAAAGCATTCCAACCCAATGTCTGTTGCAAGGTAGTCGACTTCCGACTCTGTGAAGTGGCTACATCTGTTTTCTTCATCTGGGTGTACATGATCTGTTCCTCACCGGCAAAGTTACGATATGTTTTGATGGCATACGTCGGATAGACTTTGCTCAAAGAGAGTTGCAGGTAATCATAGTTGTCGAAAGAAAGGAAAGCACCGGCTTTCAACCCTTTTGTCAGCATATCAAGATCGAATTTCAAACCGATATTGGTCTGGCTGCGTGTATAACGCTCATCCGTATATCCTCCGTACATTGTTTCCGCGTATGCATTCATCGGACGCAGCAGACTTGCGCCAAACAAAGGAATTCCGTCCGAGCTGGCTAGTCCGGTTTCTTCCGGTGACATAGTCAGCGGGTATTCATTCGGACGATGCGTAGACAGGGCCGTAAATACCTGACCACAGTCCAATTGCCCCCATTTACGCATTTCCATACGTCCGGCAACGTCTGCGGATATAGTCAGGAAATCCGTTACATTGAAGTCGAGGTTTCCGCGAAGAGTCAGACGGTGCAGTTGCGGAGTATAGGTAACGTCTTCAAATCCGCTACCTCCTACATATCCGGCAATCAGGGCATAACGCACTCTGTCGGTACCTCCCGTCATATCGAACGATACTTTCCGATAGTTGGCATTTTTGTTCAATAACTGATCGTACAAATCGACGTTCGGATACAATAGGTCATTGGCTCCTTTGGAGTTTTTATATCCTTCCAGTTGTTTCTGATTATAGTAAGGAGTCAATCCGTCATTTGCACGCGCTTCATTGTACAGATTAGCATACTGATAAGAATTCAGAAAATCAGGAGTACGCGTCATCTGTACCACACCTGCTTCGGCGGTTGCGTTATAAATGCGGCGGTTGGCCTTTCCTCTGCGGGTAGTCACCCAAAGTACGCCATTCGCAGCACGCGCCCCATAAAGAATCTTGGCAGTGGCATCTTTCAGCAACTCGATACGTTCGATTTCTTCAGGAATCAAATCCGCTGCCGGACGTTCCACACCATCGATGATAACAATAGCTGTATTCTCCGACATGCCATGCTGGCCACGGATAAATAAATCAGGCGTATTATTACCCAATCCGCTGACTGTGGAGCGAACTTGCAGACCTAACATTTTACCTTGCAGCATATTAGTCAGCGTCAAATCAGGGAACGTTCCGAACTGTCCGTTCTCCAGTACGCTCGTTGCGCCTACTTCATTCCCTTTATACGTCTTGCCACCATCGGCTCTATTCACCAACGATTCTTCGGTCAGGAACAGAGGCTCTTTCTTCAGGACAATCTTTTCAGGAACGATATTGCTGCCTGTCAGCTTATACACTTTATCTTCATATCCCAAAGCCTCCACCATGACGGTTGCGTCATTCTCGACCTTCGTCTGAAAACGTCCCTTTGCATCTGTATATAGAACGACTGCGCCTTCTCCACAAATGATAGAAACATTCTTCAACGGGCTACCTTTCTCGTCGGTAACAATAGAAACTACTTCCACCAAAGGCTTCTTCGCCGACTTTCTCTTTGATTTATTCTGTGCGAAAGTCAGGCTAGAGCCAACGATAAGGACAAATATGAGCCCTATCAGTCTTATATATCTAATCTTGTTTCTCATATACTTTTCTTTATTTTAGGTATCACCATCCGGGGTTCTGTTGAAGATTATCCAAAGCCGCCACTTCATCCATCGGTAGCGGATACCAATAATTACGCTTGTTAAACGTCCGCACGGCTGTCCTCACCGGAACATACTCGTAAGTAAAGTCGGTCAACTTATAAGTGCAGGCTTTTTCCACTTTCAACTGGTCGGCCGTATAAGAATGATTGATCGGGGTTGCTTTGACACCCATGATCGGATATTCACCCTTAAACAGGTCTTCAGCAATCATCCAACGGCGGATATCATACCAGCGGTGTCCTTCGAACATCAATTCCACACCACGTTCCCGACGATAAGCTTCTCTAAAATCCACTCCATCCGGTAGTTCGCCGATTCCGGCTCTTACACGGATTTTATTCAAAGCCTGACGGGCCGACATCGTACAACCCGTAACGACTGCATCCGGATCACCTGTCGCCTCGTATGAAGCCTCTGCCATATCCAGATAAACTTGCGAAACACGAATGTACACAGCCACCAAACGATATAATTGGAAACCAGCTTCGCCAAACAAAGGCACACTTGCTTCCGGCCAAATGAACTTCTTACACATATATCCGGTCTGTTGAGAGCCTCTCGTAAACTGATTGGTAGAAATGAAGTTCTCGGAGTAACCGCCCGAATAAGTAGTCAGATAATAAGGAACACCCTGTAAATTCTTTCCCCATTGCTCACCGGGCACGAGGATATTATTAGTGAAGCGAGGGTCTCTATCCGAGTAAGGATTGGTAGTCTTTACCGCATCATAACCGGAACGCGGATCAGTGATCGGATAGTAGTTGCCGTCGGCTCCCTTACGTTCGTACATATCTACCGCATTTTGTGTCGGAGCATTATAAGGAGTACCTTCGGCACCGGTTTTATTATCGTATGGTTGTGTCAGCCACTGCGCTCTGACGAAAGCAGACCAGTTGCCATGATGCCAACGCAGGAACCATAAATATTCCGGTTGTGCGAATTGATTGGAATTAGGCATTAATTGAATACTACGATATTCGTCATGATTCATCAGGCGATAATATTCGTGACTTTCAATAGCATTGATCGCCTTTTGCGCACTACGGGCAGCTTCGGCAGCCATCTCTTTTCCATATCCTTTGTTTTCAATAGAATTCAGGTCATTCTGCATCAAAGGGCTGGCAGCATACAGCTGTGTCATCGCTTTTAATGCCATGGCGCTTACTCTGTCAGGCCGTCCATGTTCCTCGTCAGGCCAGCTTATAGGTAAATATTCAATGGCTTTATCCAAGTCAGTCTGCATCCAAGCATTGGATTCCTGATAAGTTTTACGAGGAAAGTCAAAGTCGTCCGATGCTCCCCAAAGCTGGTCAAAGATGGGCATTCCGCCATATCGTTTGATAATCTCAAAATAGAAGTAGGCACGCAGGAAATGAGCCTGTCCCAACAGTTTTCTCCTTTGGTCGTCTGTGATGGATTTCACTTGATCTACTCCGCTAATTACACGGTTCACGATACGAAGTCCGGTATAAGCACGAGAAATAGCACTTTTGAAATTCTTCCCATCACTTTTACTTCCTATTTCGAAACGTGTACCGGCATTCTCCAGCCAGTTACCTGCATTGACAAACTTCGACGGATCATTATCGCGAACAGATGCATATTCGTCCGATAAATTACCTACTGTTACGTATGCATTCGAATAAGAGTTGATACCATGTGTAAAGATTAATATATCATCATTTTGAAAGATGCGGTCCATGAACCCTAACAAACTGCTATAATCTTTATAAACATCATCTTCGGAAAGTCCGTCATCGGGAGAGCGGTCCAGATAGTCCTCACAGCTTCCTATAAACAGCCCCAATAGAATGATCCATATCCAATTCAACTTATGTCTTCTCATATCAGTAAATTTAAAGTGTCTCATAATCCTAATCTAAAACCAATGTTATAACGTCTCACCATCGGATAAACATTCTGTCCCGAATGTTCGGGGTCACGGCGGGAATCACCTTTCGAGAACGTCAGCAGATTGCTGCCGTTGACATATACTTGCAGTTTTGTCAGACGTAAAGGCTGCAACCAACGTTTCGGAATCTGATAATTCACTTCCAGGTTCTTCAAACGAAGATAAGCATGGTTGGTATATGTGTATGTACTGGCCACCGAATTATAACTTCTCTGAACATGAATACTGGGGCGAACCGGACCGCTTTGAATCGGAGCATCGGCTGTCCATGTATTCAATGTATTCGGTTGAGCCTTGATATTACCTTCCGGGAAATCCCATAAGTAAGATGGTATTGCTTCTTTATAAACATCCATAGCACTGTACCACAACATATTGAATCCGATTCCTTTGTAAGAACCTCCCAATGTAAATCCGAGGGTAGTGGTCGGATAGTTCAGGTTTTTCATCGGAACCATATCCTTAGCATCAATCATACCGTCTCCATTATAATCGATGTAGTACAAGTCTCCCGGAATCAATGTGTTGTGTGCACCATTGGCAATAGTGGACTGTGCCGAGTTATAAATATCATCCAACGACTGGAAGTTTCCCGTTGCCAGATATTTATTCACGTATCCGATTGATTTTCCGGCTTGTTTCAGATATTCGCTCTGATTTTTCGGATCATCAATAAAGACAATACGATTCTCACTGGTTGCAAAATTAAACTTCGCGTAATAATTAAACTTTCCGATACGGTCGTTCCAAGCAATATCCAGTTCAAGACCGTGATTTTTAGTCTTACCCAGATTTACCTGCGGGAAAGCAATACCACTATCAGCCCATGACGGAATCGTATTACGTGTCATCAGAATGTTATTACGCTTTTCGTCGAACAAATCCACAGTAAAGTTTAGTTTACCCCACAAACCTATTTCGATACCGATATTCTGCTTGATAGATTCTTCCCAAGTAGCGTCGGGGTCGGCCAGTTTTCCTTCTTTGTACAAAGGTCCCCAGTTACTGGTCTGATATTTACCAAACTGTGCATTGGCAGATAGTTGCTCAAACTTCTGAATATAGTTAAAACGTGTAGCACCTTTATCATTACCAACTACTCCATACGAATAACGCACTTTCAGGTTGGTCAGTACACCTTTGGTCAATTTCTTCACCCATGGTTCTTCACTGATACGCCAACCGATAGAAGCGGACGGGAAGAAACCGAAACGGCGTCCCGGAGCAAATTTTTCCGAACCAGTGTAGGCACCGTTAAATTCAGCAAGATAACGCTCTTTGAAGTTGTAAGTGACACGGCCTACCCAGTCTTCTTCGTAAGCCGGGAAGTTCATCACACCCGAATTAGTAGTATTGGTCGATTCGTTCATCTTACGGTTAAACACAAATAAGGCACTTACATCGTGATCGCCAAATTGACGACTATAATTCAATGCTAATTCGTAATAAAGTTTACGTCCGTAAGCCTTGAATCCGTCATAAACACCACCAACAGGTAAATCTCCGGGAGCATTTTCATCCGGATAGCGTTTCTCGGTATAATTATAAGTAATTGTTCCGTCAGCATTATAAATAGGATTCGTGTAATCATACACACGATTAATACGAATATGCGTACGCTGGGCAACCAAATCGTCTTTACCCAAAACCTTACCCGGCATGATCTGGGTAGTCCATGATGAAGAAGTAGTATAAGACAACGATGCTTTCAATGATAGCCCCTTTGTAATAAAGTCTAGTTTCTGATTCAAGATTACATCGTAGAAACCTTGATGCTGTTTGATATTACGACTACCTCCTTCGTTCATCAGACAGGCTATATTCTGATCGGAACTTAACCCGTCCCCCCATATTCCATTGCTATATTTAATCGGAAATTCATTACTTGGAGCCGTGAAAAACGTTTTAAAAAAGCGCTCATCCGGAGAATCAACATTCTCATAATAAGACGGTTGGTTCTGATACCCCATCTTACCGGCCACATTGAACGACAGTTTGGTGGTACTTGTTATATTGAAGTCGAAATTACTACGCCAGTTATAACGACGGTAGGAGAAAGAAGGATCGAAATCCTCTTGTTTGGTGGTATTAAAAATATCTCCGTCATGCAAATAACCCAAAGAAACGAAATAACTCATTTTCTTCGTACCACCGCGTACATTAAGATTATAAGCCTGTTCATAACCTACATTCTTTACCAGTTCTTTCCACCAGTCCACTTCAGGAAAGACATCATTATACGGGCCGTAATTTCCGGTAGCATACGCATTCTCCCATGCGGCAATGGTAGATTCGGGAACCATTGCTCCCCAATTACCATCATTGGCCTGTGCTCTGTTATACTGTTTCATAGAGGTCACATAGTCAGACCATTCAGGAGCGGCAGAAGGTTGTTTAAAACCAAAGTTAGCTGTGAATGATATTTCCGGTTTCTGTTCGAGTCCGCGTTTGGTAGTCAGCAGGATCACCCCATTCGCACCTTTCACACCGTAAACCGCAGTTGCCGAAGCATCTTTCAGTACGGAAATAGATTCGATTTCATTCACATCTACATCGTTGAAGTCACGTTCGATACCGTCCACCAATACCAGTGGATCCGCTTCTCCCCAGGTAGACTTACCACGAATCAATAAAGAAGCCTTATCAGCTCCCGGCTTTGAGGTGGAATTGATGGCAACCACGCCCGGCATCTGCCCTTGCAAAGCTTCGGAAACGGAGTTCACACTACCTATCTTTAATAAATCATCTCCTTTTGCCGTGGCAATGGAACCGACACTGGATACCTTTTTCTGTACGCCGTATCCAACCACTACCACTTCCTCCAGTGTCTCCGTATCTTCTCCCAAAGAGATTACGCCTAAAGTCGTTTTATTCTTTAAATCCAGTTCCAGAGTTTTATAACCCACATAAGAAATGACAAGTATGTCTCCTTTCGATGCCTTCACAGTAAAATTACCGTCAAAATCAGTAATCGTACCGCTTCCCGTACCTTTCACGCGAACACTGACTCCAATCATCGGTTCACCGGATACTGCATCCTTCACTTGTCCCTTCCAATAGATTTGTTGTGCCTGCACGTCCAGCGCACAAAGCAAAAAGCAACAAAGATAGAAGAAAGAAAAATAAAGTCTGTTCCTTTTCATAAACATTATTTTTAACTGTTAACAAATTCTTTATCTCAAGACACAAATTAAGCGGGAAAATCTTCAAATGAAAAGGAAGATTATCCTCAAAACCCGTACAAATGTGCAAAATAGATTTCTCTACTACATTTCTGAACAAATCATTTCCACATTGGCTTTATGACGTGCTCTTTGTCTACGGTGATGTTGTATATGCCATCGTTTCCTTTCTTCAGGATGAGCGGAACAATACGTGTTTTACGAGGGGACACGGTGGAATCCGAACGATGAACGTGGTAAACATAGTAATATTTTCCATCCAGACCTTTAAATACATCTCCATGTCCTGATCCGTTTTCTCCTACGAGGCTGCGATGAATGATCGGACTGTTCGGATGCTTTTTCCACGGACCGAAAGGGGAAGAAGCAGTGGCATAACCTACCGAATAGTCGATATTCATAAAATGATTGGCAGAATAGAAGAGGTAATATACCCCGTCCCACTTCATAACAGTCGGTCCTTCCATCACCGGTGCAGACTTATAGTTCGGAGTCTTTTCCCAAGGCTCCGTACAGTCCATACATTGTTTCAATGTTTCCGGTTTGATACTTCCTTTCTTTATGTCAAACTCGGCTACCCAAAGGTAATTTCCTTTATTAAAGCGGACATGATATAGGTAGTATTTCCCATCATCATCCTTAAATAGGAAAGAGTCTATATTCTTAGCAGAAGCGTCTATCGGCTTGACTTCCTTCTGACGAAAAGGGCCGAATACCGATTTTGAGGAAGCAATTACTGTTTGCTCATTAGCGGTATAAGTGAAATAATAAGTTCTTTTATCCTTAAAGTATTGAGGTGCCCAGAAGCCTTTTTCACCATACGTTCGATCTCCTTTCCGCAGAATCAGTTGCAGGGAACTGCCATCAGGCACTGTCCAATGCTCCAGATCGGTCGATTCGAGGATAGCAAAGCCCTGCGGTTCCTGATTGCGTGTGCCGGTGAGGTAATACTTGCCGTTTTCCACATAAATTGTAGGATCGGCATAAGTGATCTCCTTCTCATTAACCGAATCAGCCCGCACCCCGGTGACAGACAAACAAATGATTCCTAATGCGAGAATAAGTCTTTTTGTCATTTTATGTTTCTTCATACCTATTTTATTCTATATCTGATCTTTATCTCATCTACAAAATTTCAATCTATCATCCAAACCAAACCGGGTTTATCCCCTGTGAGATTCCATATTGATTTATCCCAGGAAAGAGCCTTGGCAGCATCTATCGGGGTGCTCATCGTAGAAAGACCATTGTAACGGTCGGCACCAAAGTTTTGTGCTGCGTAGTTGGGTATTTGTTCATCTACGATAGCAGGCGTATTGGCAGAAAAACGACATTCCATATTCGGATTCGCATAGCAATTATTAGCCTCATTCTTGTTAAAGCGTCCGCAAATTCTTCCCGACTTGGGTGCACCGTTAGAGAATAATTTCTGGTTCCAAGCCACACAATGTGTTACGGTGATTCCTGTCGCCTTGTTAGCAAATCCCATAATACCGCCTACCTGGTTTTGAGCGGAAACCTCGCAATCGGAATAACAATAAGAGATCACAGCTGTCGGACTAGGATCTACAAATCCGGCAATACCACCCGCAGGATTCGCCACTTTCATCGGGAAAGCTTGTGCGAGACCTGAAGAATAACACTGCGTAACGATAGAATATAACATACGTCCAACGATGCCTCCTACACATGATTCAGTCACAATATCCCCAGTGGAAGAGCATTGAGAGATCGTTGCTCCGCCTCTCGTTTCCCCACAAATACCGCCGGCGCACCATACGGCAGTAATATCCGTTGCCGATGTACACTGATGAATTTTACTATCTGCACCATGAAGTCTTGCACAGATACCACCAGCCTGACCGTTATCCCAGGCAGCCGCTCCCGTTCCCGAAGTTAAAGAAATCGTACCGGATACCCGAACATTCTCCACGATACCCGGAGAAGTAGCAGCTCCCACCTGTCCGGCAAGGATGCCTGCCATCTTTGTATTGGCTGTAATCTGCGCATTTTCAAAGTTTATATTGGAACACTTACCAACCAACAATCCAAAGAATCCCTGATTAACAGAAGAGGAAGTATTTACTTTCAGATTACGAATCGTATGTCCGCCTCCATCCAATACAAGTTGTTTGGAAACCGAAGTCTCTATCGGTTGCCAGTCTACACCTTGCAAATCAATATCATTCTCTATCTTGGCATAGATCGTCTTACCATCTTTGAGTTTCTCTCCGAGAGTTATCAAGTCGCTCGTTGTCGCCACGGTATAAGGGTTGTCGATTTCTCCCTGTTTCTGTTGCAGGAAGAAAGTCATTGTACTTTTCTCTTGATTGACTGCAAGATCGTCGGAAACCAGTTTCAAACCGAGAACGTATTTCTTTGATCCGTCAAGCGTACCTAAATCATGGAAGCGCAAATTTACCATACGCAGGACATCGTCCCCCTTAAAATTAAAATTACTTCCATCCAGATCATAATATTCCACAGGTAAGAGGTGATATTCTTCACCAAACTCTTTGGCATCGACAACAGCCAATTCCGCCTTTGCTTCTTTTTCGCAATGGCTTTTCTCCACCATAATGTTATATTGGTATTCCGGCTCATCCAGATATAAATCATATTTGCCTGTCTGATAAAGCGACAAGGTAATATTGGAATAGGTAACTTCAGCCTTTTCCGGCTGTGTCAGATCCATGACTTCACCACATGCTATCAACGAAAACGCCATTAATGACGCTACAACAGGAATGTATCTTTTCATAATATCTTTCTTTTAATTATTAAAAACAGGGATTACCATACCGACGTTATCTCCTGACAACCAAACTTTATCTCCGTCTATACGAACTACCTCCATCTCCATCCCTTCTTTGAGGAAAGAAACTCCTTGGAATGAGAATTCAGCCTTTATCTTTTGACCGACAGCCGTGGGCTTCCCGTCAAACTTCACATGAATGTATTTGCTTTGATCCGAATTTTGCAGGCGATAAGTCAACCGTTTAGGATTAATTGCAGCCTGAAGTTGTTCCTGCTCTGTAAAAGTACAAATTCCATCCAAACTATAAAACCCAACTTCGGTATATCCTGTTATATTCTTCTTATCAACCCCGTTTTCGGCATATTCCGTCTCCGCACAAGAGGTGAAAGCCAACAAACATACCAACACTACATATATTACTTTCATAAGCGAATAAATTTAAGATAATTACTTTCTAACAGTTGTCGACAATATTTCTACCGATCCATCCTTATAAGTCACTTCGGCGGTAAGTATTTGTCCGTTCAGGTTCTTATTCACTATATTGATTTCCTGTCCATCCAGCTTTACTTTATAAGATGAGACATCAGCCGGCAAATTTAATAGTTGTACTAACATATATTCATCCACTTGTTGATATTTCAACAAAGGAAACTTTCCTGTTACAGACTTGGTCTTAACATCATCCTTCCACAACACGGCATCATCCGATTTCAGCAATGCTACATGGTAGGCAGTTCCGGGAACAAGATTTTCAACCAATGTATAGTCATTCTCCGAATCAAGCGACCGACGTACTACCTCTGTTCCATTTTCATCTGTTACTGACAATATACCTGTTTTATCGGCTCCATTCCCCCAACGAATGAACAATTCCCGTTGCCCTCCGACAAGGCTGGAAACTGCCAATCCATCCCGGGCAGCGATGAAATCGGGATACAGCAATGGATTGGGATTGTAGAATCCGTCTGCATCCAGTCCTAAATAACGGGAAAAATAAATTCCTCCAAGTTCCCACATTTCAGTCTTCGCATCGTAAACAGCTCTCGCTCCACCGGGAACCACACTAAAACGTCCGGTAATGGCATACGTATCATATTTCTTGAACACCTCATAAAAAGTTTTATACCAATTCTTCGGATACCAGGAATAACTCTCAAAAAGGCTCTTGAACTCGGTTGCACTGACCGGTGTACCGGCATTAGCTTTTTCAGCTATCAGATTAAGGTATTCGTAAATTTTCATCCCGGCCGTATAACCATGCTTGGTTCCCCATTCTCCCAGTGCGTCGGCTACATGAGGATTTAAAGCACGTACCATAGAGAATTCCGTGCAAATCAGTTTCTTTGTTACACCATATTTATCGCGGATAATACGGAAATCATCTTCCGCCTGGTTGATTTTCAATGCGTGAACGTGTAAGTCGAGCCCTACAACATTAGGATTGTTATTAACCACAGAGACTACCGCAGGTACCGTTTCGCTCTTCGGCAATTCGGATACACGGTTCAATGCTCCGGCATAAATATCAAATGTCCATCCATTAGCCTGTTTCCAGGCAGTCAGCCGATTGGCAAACTCATTCAGAAATGCCCGATAATCCTCACCGTCCGCATGACAGAGATCGGTATCCAATGCATTCTCCCATTCCGGTTCGTTACCCATGACAAGTATTTCAATATTCTTCGCCATATCATAGGTTTTCAGTAATACTTCAGTTGCCTGAAATATGTACTCCATCTCCTTAGTTCCTACTTTGGGAACCGTGTCGGTATATAATTCAAAAGGTATTTTCAGGCTCAATATAAATTTCACACGGTCGCCCAAGGCTTTCTTGGCCTGAATAAATTTCAATGTAGGAATATGTGTCCTGATGGCATTTTCTTTCACACCAACAATCTTCCCGTTTTCATTCTGAAGAAACAGATTGGGGATATTGACAAATCCTCTCACCCAAGTCACTTTCGACTGCTTCAACATCTCTATTTCCGTAATCGGGTAATCTATATTTTCATTATAGTTCGCCCCCAAATCCTGCGCCTTTGTTCCCATCGAACATAAGAACAGCAATACAAACATTAAAAAAGCTTTCATTTTCATATACATACTTCAAGGTTAATTGTCCGACATCGAACAGAACAAAAGTAGAGAAATAAACTCCGGTAGAATAGAACGATTGTTTTATCAACGGGATTTATGTTCAGAATAAACATTTGACCTTATTTTAATGGCTCTTCTTCTACTTCACTACGATAATAACCGTCCACTTCAGCAAAGAAATTCTGCTTCAGGGAGTCCAGAAGTTCGGGCTGTTGTGCCGCCATATTCTGGTATTGAGTTCGGTCGGCTTTTACATTGAATAAACCGTATTCACCCAAGTTGCCTAATTCATTTCCGGTCAGGTTTCGTTCGGAACCTTTATAAGGAGGCATCATAATCCAGTCGCCTGAACGATAAGCCATACGTCCCTGCGCTTCCAACACTACATCCTTGCGGGCAGTCTGCTCTTTTCCGAAGAAAGCATCCAGATAGTTCCGACTATCCAAACCTTCCGGCAAATCGGCATGTATCATCGACCCCAGAGAAGCAAGAATATCTACCTGGCAAACCAGTGCATCGGACACAACCGGCTGAATCTTTCCTTTCCAATAAACAAACAAAGGAATATGCGTACCACCGTCGAACAAACTATATTTACCTCCGCGCAGACCTCCTGCAGGAAGGTGATCGCCTGCCAATTCGGGAGCTCCGTCTTTGTAACCGTCATTCAGAACCGGCCCGTTATCACTGGAGAAGATAATCAGTGTCTTTTCCAACAATCCTTCTTTCTTCAAGTGGGCAAGCAGTTCGCCGACACACCAGTCTGCCTCAACGATGGCATCGCCACGAGGCCCCATCGTTGTTTTGCCCACAAAGCGCTGGTGGGGAGCACGAGGTACGTGAGGTTCGTGCAAGCCATAATACAAGAAGAAAGGAGTATTTTTGTGTTCAGTCACAAAGTTCTTTACCTTATCTACAAAATAGTCGGCCATATCCTCGTCTTTCCAACGGGCTTTCTGACCGCCTTTCATATATCCGATACGGGGAATTCCGTTTACTATAGAGTTATTGTGTCCGTGTGCCCACTGCATTTTCAACATCTCCGGATGAGAAATGGCAGTCGGTTCGCCTTCAAAATTATGCTCGTAACTCACTTCGATGGGATCGGCCGGATCGAGTCCTACTACATCGCCGTTTTCCACGTAAACCGTCGGGACACGGTCGTTGGTTGCTGCAATCAGGCAAGAATAGTCGAAACCAATTTCTTTGGCACCCGGTTTGACGGTTTCGTTCCAGTTGACATTGCCCTCTCCCATCCCCAAGTGCCACTTTCCGATAGCTCCGGTCACATAACCGCATTGCTGCATCATCTTCGGCAAGGTAAACTGATTTTCATTAATGATAAGAGGAGCATCTCCCGGCAGGATTTTTGCATCTTTATTTTTCCACGGATACATTCCAGTCATCAAAGCGTAACGGCTGGGAGTGGAAGTTGCCGAAGTGGCATATCCGTTCATGAAACAAACTCCGCCATGAGCCAGACTGTCGATATTCGGAGTATGAATCGTAGTAGAGCCGTAAGCGCTGACATCACCAAATCCCAGATCATCGGCAAGAATCACAATCACATTCGGCTTTTCTTCTACGTGCTGTGAGGTACAACCTACTAAAGACAACGTAGGAACTAGATAGATTATCTTTTTCATAATATTATGTAGTTAATAACGATGCAAATTTAGCCACCACTTATTTATTTATGTAGAACAAATGTTTAATAATGGGGAGAAATGTCCATCCTGCAACTATTCTTATGAATCGGATGTAGCATATATATCAATCAAGAGCCTTATGTGAGTTTACAAACAGTAGACAAATTACTTCCATATTTCGATTGCAAAAGCATTTTTTTTCATAACTTTGTTCGCAATATCTTGGTTACCTCTCTTGCGGAATACAATTTAATGAGCCAAGATACCCGATAATATATGCAGACTCGACTACTACAACTGGCTATTTTACTCATCTGCCTGTCCGGATGCACCAATGAACATACCAATACTCCCGCATTTTATATATGGAAAAGCAAATTAAGCGTACAAGATGCGGATACTGCCTACCTGAATACACTCGGAGCCCCAAAAATATACGCCCGGATGTTTGATGTAGACAACAAAGGAAACGGGGCATTCCCTACGGCAGACTATTCGCCTTCGTTTTCTTTGG
Organism: Bacteroides sp. D1; assembly: GCF_000157095.2. NCBI lineage: Bacteria > Pseudomonadati > Bacteroidota > Bacteroidia > Bacteroidales > Bacteroidaceae > Bacteroides > Bacteroides sp. D1. Next base: position 215,695 of record NZ_JH114343.1, on the reverse strand, counting down.
ATAATCCCGGCTTTCAGCAAAAGATAGTCCCCGTTATATTTATCACCAACAAGGCAATCCGGCAATGCACTGCCGCTGATATAGAGAAGCTTGCCCGCAACTGTGCCGACCGGATAGACACCTTATACCGTTTGCATTTCAACAAGCTCCCGACCGAATATCAGTTCGACTGCGACTGGACGGAAAAGACAAAAGAAAACTATTTCAACTTCCTGAACCACATCCGCAAGCTAAGGAAAGGAGTCCCGATAAGCTGCACCATCCGCCTCCATCAGATCAAGTTCAAAGACAAAACCGGAATACCTCCCGTCGATAAGGGAACACTGATGTACTACGCTTCATCCGAACCTACGGATTTCGAGAATGAAAATACCATATTAAACAATAAAGACGCTGCTTCATACATCGAAAAGATCGGTTCCTATCCGCTGCATCTGGACATCGCACTGCCGCTCTACAGCTGGGGAATCGTGAGAAATCCGTTCGGACAGATTAAACTGATAAACGGAGTCCGCAAAGCTACCATCGACGCACGTCCCGACTATTACCAACCAACGAAAGACGGTATTTACTGCATACTCCAATCACACTATATAAACGGAGTATGGGTGAATAAAGACTACGAACTTAAAGTAGAAGAAGTCAGCCCGGAAACACTGCTCGAAGCGGCCAAACTCCTGCGCAAAAAACTACGAAAGGAAAACAGGGAAATCATTTTCTACCACCTGGACAAAGAGATTATCAAGCAATATTCTACCGAACAATTAATCAACATCATAAACACTTTCTCATGAAACATCTGAAACGCTTTATCGCCACACTTGCCATAACCGTACTCTCCTTCCACTCCTACGTCAACGGATGCGGAGGCGATTTTTACGATTATATGAACTACTATAACCTTTTCGACCAGCTTCTTCTCGAGAACAAAGGCCTGCAACCTTTCCTCCTGACGACGGATGATGCATTCTACGGAGAAGACATGAACCCGGACGGGAAACAACAGCAGCCCGACGAAAATATAAACGCATGGATGACATTTTTCAAGAAGAACAAAACCCTTCAGGACATGAATGAAGAGCAGTTCAAAGCATTGCTTTACACCGCTTCCTACCAGTCGTTGAAGCAACCTTCTTCCCCATACGTCACCGCCCTGAACAAGACAGATGCAGGAAAGCATACCCTTACCTACCTGCAATATGCGAAAGAACTGGAGCCATACGCCCAACTATCGAATAACGGCGACTGGTGGGAAATGAAACGCACCTCCTCCCCCTCTGAAGAAACATACACCCACTACAAAGACAAAGGACTGGAACTCTACCGGAACTGCCCATACGATGAACTGAAATTAAGGTACGGCTACCAACTCGTACGCCTGGCACACTATATGCGAAATAAAAACAACGAAGCTATCCGAATGTACAACCTATACGTGAAACCTCTCAAACAGGAACATTACATCTACTACGCCGCCCTCGAACAGACAGCCGGTGCCCTCTATAACATAGGTAAACTGGCAAATGCCAACTACCTCTACTCCCGTGTGTTCGACCATTCGGATAACAGGAAAAAAACAGCCTATACCAGCTTCAAAATACAAAACGAAATAGACTGGAACGAAGCAATGTCCTGGTGTAAAGACAATCGGGAGAAAGCAGCCATGTATGCACTCCGGGGTTATAATACGTTCTCCAATGAACTGGAAGAAGTGGAAAATATCCTGAATATATATCCTGAATCACCCTATATCAAGCTGCTCGCCATCCGCTATATCAACAAGATGGAAAGGGATATTCTGACGCGCTACAGTCATTCGGATGCCACCGACGACACAAGTTCATTCATGCAACCTTCCGGAAAAGTACTTGCAGAATATGAGCGTGCACAGCAGATAATCAAAGCGGTAATGAATCACCCCAAAGTGGGCGACAAAGACTTTTGGGCTCTCTACCATGCACATATGTCTTTCCTCTGCAAAGATTACCGACAGGCAGCCACATTCATCGACTCCCTCCAGACCACGAAGCCCGAATTGCTGAAACAAAAAAGCCGTACCCAATTCAGTCTTTACCTGGCACAACTCAAAATTATCGGTGAAGATGAAGAACAAGCCATCCGACAATACCTGCAAACAAGCCATGCCGATGAGGACTTTATCAACGAAATTGTCGGTCATCTTTATAAAATGCAGAAAGACTACGGCAAAGCATTCCTTACCCACAACCGCATAGAGAACCTGCGGCAGAATCCGGACCCGGATATTATCAATTCGCTTCTGGCAAATGCCGGGAAAGAGAATGACCAGACGCTATTGACCCAGCTTTACGAACTGAAAGGAACTTATTACCTACGCATGAATAACTTTGCAGAAGCAGCCAAATGGTTTGCCAAAGTTCCGGAATCCTATAGCCTCACTCACTATAAATACGATTATGAAACAGAGAAATATATCCCTACGGGTATCTCCTCGGATGACTTCAACGGCTATTCGGAAATCTCCCCGTTGATATTCAGCAATGGATTCAAAAGACTATTCAGCGTTCCTGCCGCTTCGCAACTAACGGACGTAATGTACGAACAGTATCTCTATCTGAACAAAGAACACAATAAGGCTACATTGACCGCCGCCTTGATGCAACTGGAAAAGGAAAGCCAGATGATGACGGAAAAAGGCGCACGGGCTGCCTATATGCTGGCCAACTATTATTATAACATATCTCCTACCGGTTATTACAGAAATATTCCTGCATACTTCACAGACAACTCCTACTATTGGTCTGCATACGTCTCATACGGCACAACAGGCCCAAACTCCATTCCTGATTACAGCAAAGAGTATAATTACAGAGACTTCACCCAGGAATATATGATAGTCGATAATATGGAGAACGCCCTCGCTCTGTATGAACAAGCTGCCACCTACTTCACCGACCGCGAATATAAAGCACGCGCACTGTTCATGGCCTCTTCCTGTACAATGGATCTTTATGCCCAAAACTGGTGGAGTAACTGGAACAATATCCTTAATCCTGATTTCAGCAGGTCGGATGACGAGAAGAAAGTGGACAGCTATTTCCGCCAATTGAAAAAATCATATAGCGACACACAGTTCTTCAAGGAGGCCGTACACGAATGTAAGTATTTCGAATATTATGTAAAGACTGAACTCTAATTCCCCAATCATCATCACTATAAAATGAAAACAGCAGTATTTAAAACAAAAATGAGAGCTCTCGTCTTCTTACTGGCAGGACTGGCTTTATCCTCTTCCTTATCCGCCCAAGATATTTCGGGAGCCTGGCACGGAAAACTTTCCCTTCCCACCAGTTCGCTGACTATTGTATTCCACATCAGTCAAACGGAACAAGGCGCTTATGTGACCACACTAGACAGTCCCGACCAGGGAGCCAACGGTATCAAGACACAGACTACTTCTTTCAATGATTCTACTTTAATTATCCAGATACCTGTGATTCATGCTTCGTACAAAGGAAAGCTGAACAGTGATAACACAATCAACGGAACATTTACGCAAGGGATGCCCCTTCCGTTGAATTTGAAAAAGGGAGAAGCCAGCCGCCCCAAACGTCCGCAGGAGCCTCAACCGCCTTTCCCTTACAGAAGTGAAGAAGTCACCGTGAGGAATGAACGGGATGGAATTAACCTTGCCGGAACATTGACCCTTCCCGAAAAAGGAACTAAATTTCCGGCAGTAGTAATGGTGACGGGAAGCGGTGCGCAGAACCGGGATGAAGAAATCATGGGACACAAACCTTTCTTTGTCATCGCCGATTATCTGACCCGAAACGGAATTGCCGTGCTTAGATGTGATGACAGGGGTACTGCCGCTTCACAAGGTACTCACGCAACAGCTACAAATGAGGATTTTGCCACAGATACGGAAGCAATGGTGAATTACCTGCGCAGCAGAAAAGAAATAAATGCAAAGAAGATCGGAATTATCGGACATAGCGCAGGCGGAATCATTGCATTCATCGTCGCTGCCAAAGACCCCTCCATTGCATTTGTCGTTTCATTGGCAGGAGCCGGCGTGAGAGGTGACAGTCTGATGCTGAAGCAGGTTGAGTTAATCTCTAAATCCCAGGGAATGCCGGATGCCGTCTGGCAAGGGATGAAGCCTTCTATACGGAACAGATATGCCATACTGCAACAAACAGACAAAACTCCCGAGGAGTTGCAGAAAGAACTGTATGCAGACGTTACAAAAACAATGTCGCCCGAACAATTGAAAGACCTGAATACCATCCAGCAACTATCCGCACAAATCAGTTCGATGACTTCTCCGTGGTATCTTCATTTTATGAGATACGACCCTGCCCAGGATTTGAAGAAACTAAAATGTCCGGTTCTGGCTCTGAACGGAGAAAAGGATATTCAAGTGGACGCCGCCATGAATCTTGCTGCCATTCAGGAAAGAATCACCGGAAATGGAAACAAAAATGTAACAGTCAAAGCCTATCCGAACTTAAATCATCTGTTTCAGACTTGCAAAAAAGGAACATTGGCCGAATACGGGCAGTTGGAAGAAACAATCAATCCGGAAGTATTGAAAGATATCATTGAATGGATAAGGAAACAATAAGTCTATTAATGATATTACTTAGCAAGTACACATTTCTCAATATCACATTCTTTTCTTGCTAATTCTTGCAAATTCTTCAAATATTTGCAAGAATTGGAAAGAAAGTAAATGGCTACAATTTACATATACTACATAAATCTCCCGTCATCAGCTTACACCAACATTGTCTAATTTGATTTAAATCAAAATCCATCTCATCGAACTCACCCTGAAAGATTTTGTTTTACCTTTGCAGCCAAAACAAATAAGCGGCAAATAATAGTAAGGTAAAAAGGTAACAGGTATTAAGGTAAAGTTTTGTATGAAGAAGAGTCTTATTGCATTGGCGTTCGGCACACTGGGATTAGGTATTGCCGAATTTGTAATGATGGGAATTTTGCCCGATGTGGCAAAAGATTTAGGTATTAGTATTCCTACCGCAGGGCATTTCATTTCTGCTTATGCATTAGGCGTCTGTGTCGGTGCACCTGTATTGACACTGGCTCGCAAATATCCGCTAAAACATATTCTGTTAGTATTAGTTACCTTAATTATGATAGGTAATATCTGTGCGGCTATGGCTCCCAATTACTGGGTGTTGCTCGCTGCCCGTTTTATCTCCGGCTTGCCTCATGGTGCATACTTCGGAGTAGGCTCTATTGTTGCAGAGAAACTAGCCGACAAGGGTAAAGGTTCGGAAGCCGTCTCCATCATGATTGCAGGAATGACCATTGCCAACCTGTTTGGTGTACCTTTGGGCACTTCCCTAAGTACCATGCTTTCCTGGCGTGCCACTTTCCTGCTGGTCGGTATCTGGGGAATTGTTATCCTATATTACATCTGGCGATGGGTTCCGCATGTAGAAGGCTTAAAGGATACCGGCTTTAAAGGACAATTCCGCTTTCTTAGAACTCCGGCTCCGTGGCTGATTCTCGGTGCTACGGCACTAGGTAATGGCGGTGTATTCTGCTGGTATAGCTACATCAATCCGATGCTTACCAATGTGTCCGGCTTCTCCGCAGAAAGCATTACGCCTTTAATGATCCTTGCCGGCTTCGGTATGGTGATGGGAAACCTGATTAGCGGACGTCTCTCCGACCGCTACACCCCCGGAAAAGTAGGGACTGCCGCACAAGCACTTATCTGTATTATGTTATTGCTCATTTTCTTCCTTTCTCCCTATAAATGGGCAGCAGCCCTGTTGATGTGTCTTTGTACGGCAGGACTGTTCGCAGTATCCAGTCCGGAGCAGATATTAATTATCCGCGTATCAAAGGGAGGAGAAATGCTGGGAGCAGCCTGCGTGCAGGTTGCATTCAATCTCGGAAATGCCATCGGTGCTTATGCAGGCGGACTGGCTGTTAGTGGTGGATACCGTTATCCGGCTCTGGCGGGTGTACCATTTGCTCTAATTGGATTTACTTTATTCTTGATTTTTTATAAGAAATATCAGGCAAAATACTAAATAACTAGTAAAAGCTGCCCTACTTTCTGCTGCAAGATAAAATTCACTTTAAAGTCTTGTAGAATTATATTTTTACTCATACTTTTGTAAGGTCTGTTAAGTCTTGATAAATGGGAATGAGGAAAGATACACTTATCACAATTATTATGGGAGTAATTAGTATATTTACTTCTTGCAATCCGCATCCCAATCTATCAAAGGCTGACCAACTAATAAATTTTTATCCTGATAGTTCCCTGACATATTTGAAAGCTATCCAGCATCCTGAAAATATGTCCCCAAAGGATTATGCAAAATGGTGCCTATTAGTAGCTCAAGCAAAATATAACAATGCTCAAAGTTTAGTTCCGGACTCATTTGTTTTTAAAGCTTTTGATTATTTTTCCAAAGACACATCTGACCCGATACTAACAGCAAGAACATATTTTTATACTGCACTTATCAGTAAAGAAATAAGAAACATAGAAGAAGCTGCTCAATACTTATTAAAAGCAAGAGATTTTGCGGAAAAAGCAAATGACTACAATCTAGCATTCAAAATTTCCCATGACTTGTGCGACATCTACTCTAAACAAGGATTATTTGATTATAAGTTAACAGAGGCATGGAGAGGATATAATTATGCACAGATTTCTAAAGATAGTCTGTCTATTTATTATGCATTGGCAGATCTGGGACATGCTTATTCTACCAAAGAGCAAATCGATAGCGCACTTTATTTTTTCGAAAAGGCATTCCCTATTGCTCAAAAAGTACATCCCAAAGCCACCTCTTCTGCTTTAAACGATATATGTTATGCATATATAAATAAAAAAGATTATATTTCCGCACTAAAAATCTGCAATGAGGCCATTGCATGTGAAAAGGATTCAATTGACCGATATAACAATTACATTATCAAAGGAGTAATCTTTCAAGATATACAACAATATGATTCTGCTATCCATTATTTTACCCTAAGTAGTAAAAACCAATATATATATGCAAAAGCACTCAGTTATAGCTATCTGGGAGAAATTTATGAAAAAAAAGGGAACATTCTTAAAGCGTTAGAATTTATCAAAACCTATGAACTATTAAGAGATTCGATAGAAGATCAAAACCAAAGCGTGGCAATTATTAGAATGCAGAATCTATTTCAAAACGAAAAACTGCAGAAAAACAACAAAGAACTATCTAAAAAGATGGAAGAAATTAGTTCTCTTGTATATAAAATAAGTGCAATTGCAGCTTTCGCGTTACTAATTACAGGATTATGCTACTTCATAACCTACAAAAAGAAGAGTGAACGTATACGAAAACAAGAAAGAGAAATATCTCAAGCCAAAGATAAACTACAACAGCAAGCTATAGAAAATCTTCAAAAAGAAGAAAAACTATCTTCACTACAAGCAGACTTTTTACGCAGATTAGTGGCTATCAACATTCCATCTCTAAATAATAAAGCAAACGATCTCGTTATCAAACTTTCTAATGAGGATTTTGCTAATCTGGAAAAAGATATTAATGCTACTTTTGATCAATTTACAGTAAGACTAAAGAAAGAATATCCACTACTCGACAAAAATGAAATTCAGTTCTGCTGTTTAATAAAAATACAATTAGATTTAAATACCCTTGCCAATATCTACTGCAGAAGTAAAGCTGCAATTAGCAAAAGAAAACTTAGAATCAAACAAGAAAAACTAAACATTACAGATAAAAACATCTCTTTAGATGATTTTATTCAAAGATTCTGAAATATTCCTTCTTACATTAACATCTATTCATAATAAAAGGATTTAATTGCCATTTGTCCAATGGTAATCTATACCTATTTACATTAACACATTAATTATTAGCGATTTATATAATATCTATTGTCCAATGCTTTTTTTGTATTCATAAATCATATTCCATAACTTTGCAATATCAAACGTAAGCAAAATCAGATTCTATAATAACATCTTGATTAAACTATTAATATATAATATAAAATGTGATATAGCAAAAAATCAATATTAATTATTTAAAACTAGAATTATGAAGAACCTAATTTGGCTTAGCGCATATCTTATCATAAGCGCAATTTTCAGTTCTTGTTCAAAAGACGACGAAAACACCTCTATTATTCCGGAAGGAGAAAAAACAAATGTAAATGTATCATTAAATATTGCTCCTATCAACGCAATGGAAACCAATATAAATGATAACAGAACTTCTATTGAAAACTTTTGGTTATTAGAATTCGATCAACAAGGTAAAAATGTTGCAGTTATAAAAGAACTACGATTCAGTATCAACTCTGCAGAAACAGTAGAATTAGTAGCAGGGGCTAATATGAAACTGGTAGTAATTGCTAATGTAGATAAAAGCATTGTTTTCCAATTAGGAAAACAAACCTATGAAGCACTAAAGAATACTATTTATACATTACCAGTCAATTCATCTAACGCAATTCCGCTAGTAGGAGAGCAAGTAGTTTCTATTACCAAAGAAAATCAGACATTAGATGCTATCACATTAGAACGAATTGCAGCTGAAGTAAAATTCACTATCAATAATACCTCTTCTGATTTCCAGTTAACTTCCATAGCATTAAAGAATATATATAAAATGTATTACTTTAGTAAGGGAACAATATCTCAAAGTAATATTGCAGACTATAGTGAAATCCCATGTACTATCGGTGAAGAAAATTATACCCATTACATAGCTGAGAACCTGATGGGAACAAATTCTAGTATCACAACAGACAAAGACAAGGTAACAGATAAACTAGCGACTTTCATTGAAATTGTTGGTGAAAGAATGAGTGAAGGCAATAAAGAAATAGCAACTTTCAAAATGTTCATTGGAGAAAATGAAAAAGATTTCAATGTAACAAGAAATAATGCATATAATTACAATATTAATCTTAATCTGGCAGATGCCAGTGATAAACGCATCACTATTGAAAAGATTCCATTAGAAGGCATTGCAGCTGAAGCTAACTGCTATATACTGAATCCAAATTCAGAACATGAGCTACTGGTTCCTGTGAAACGAGTAAATGCATTTTGGGGAACAGAAGAAGGCGGCTTCAAAACAGATCATATGTTGAATGACGGAAACAACCAAGGAAAAGTAACTAAATGGGTTGCCCGTATCATAACAAAAGATAGTTCTAAGGAATTACTGAGATTCACCACCCAACAAGGAAGCTCCGCCAATGATTATATAGGAATCAAACCTACAGGAAACGAAGGTAATGTATTAATAGGAATCTACGACGCAACAGCAGGAGAACCTGCTCAAGACGCTAAACCATTATGGAGCTGGCACATTTGGATTACAGATTATAATCCGGGAGGAGATATTAATGGAATAATTCCTGCAATTTCTCAAAACCCAGGAAAAGCAGATGTTACAGGAGGAGCTATCTACCGTTTTGGGGGAATTGATAACAATCAAACGAAAGATGGATCCACACAGGCAATGATGGATCGCAACTTAGGCGCACTAAGTGCAACACCAACTGACGGTGCGAAAACGATCGGTATGTATTATCAATGCGGTCGAAAGGATCCGATAATGACTGATTGGAGCCAAATCACTAAGTTAGGAACCAGCTCTTTAGGGGGAGACGTTTACTCCATTCATATCAAAACAGCAAAAGGTCCCGTATCTAAAGAAACAGCTGTGAAAAACCCGGATACCTATTTCTTGGGAGATGCAGACCATTTTACTTATAAAGATTGGTTAATTGAAGGCAGCGGTAGTACTGAACTATGGTACAAAAAGAGTGATGAAAAAACCAAAACACTATACGATCCATGTCCGGCAGGCTGGAGAGTGCCTTATAAGATGAACACTTATGGTGAAATAAACGGAGAAGATGTTGACAATGGTATTTATCTTTGCCCTAATAGCTCCATAAAAATATTTTACCCGTTTGGCGGACATTTAAATGCCATTACCGGTCAATATCCGGGAGGAAGTTTGTTTGAATACAAAACTGCACAAAATGGTTGGCTGGGCAGTTATCCGGACAATCCTAATAATGCCTATAGTTATCATATATTCTCTGCAGCATTAGTAGACGAATATGACGGACCATTCTATCCCATCATGCCTAACAATGCAGACGGCAGATACTTAGGTTATAGCGTACGTTGTGTAAAAGAATAAATCACCAAAGAAAACAGGTACATGAATAAACACATTATTCTATTATTTATCATATTGTGCATTGGCCTTACAAGGGCCAGTGCACAACATAGTATTACTGGTAAGGTGCTAGATGCTACTAACCAAGAACCTATCCCATTTGCCAGTGTTACTATAAAGAACGTCAAGAGCGGAACAACTACGGACAATAATGGTAATTTTACCTTGAAGGTCAATAATAACGATATCCTTATCGTCAGTTTTATGGGATACGAGACTAAAGAGGTTAACATTGGAACACAAAAGAAAGTAACGATATTATTATCAGAATCTTCTGTTTTATTGGATGCGGTAGTAGTCACCGGGTTTCAGAATCTTAAAAAAACAACCTTTACCGGCTCTTCCGTTAAAATCAAAGCTGATGATATTAATTTGCCCGGTGAAACAGACATAAGCCGTATGCTGGAAGGCAAAGCAGCCGGAGTATCTATTCAGAATGTATCGAGTACCTTTGGTAGTGCCCCCAAAATACGTGTACGTGGTGCCACGTCTATCAATGGAGAAAACAAACCTTTGTGGGTAGTAGATGGAATCGTATTAGAAGATGTGGTAAATGTATCCAACGACCAACTAGCAAGCGGTGACCCTACCACCCTGTTAGGCTCCTCCGTAGCAGGTATCAATACTAACGATATCGAAACAATTGACGTATTAAAAGATGCTGCCGCAACAGCATTATATGGAGCCAGAGCTATGAATGGAGTAGTTGTAATTACGACTAAAAGAGGAAAAGAAGGAAAACCACGTATTCATTATAGCGGAAACTACACAGTACGGACCAAACCACGTTATTCTGAATTCAATATTATGAATTCAGCCGATCAAATGTCTGTGTATGCAGAAATGGAACGAAAAGGCTTATTAACTTCGGACATTGTAAATAACCAGTCTTCCGGTATTTATGGAATCATGTATAATAGAATCAACACATGGGATGAATCAAAGCAACAATACCTTTTAGAGAATACATATGCAGCCCGTCACAACTTTTTAATGGAACACGCAGCAGCTAATACAGATTGGTTTGATATGCTATTTACCAATTCCATAATGAATGAACATACATTAAGTGTATCAAGTGGTTCACAAAAGTCGAAATCCTACATTTCATTAGGCTTTTTGAACGATCCGGGATGGACTGTTGCCGACAAAGTGAATCGAATCACAATGAACTTCCGAAATGACTACCAGCTAAATGACAAAATCGGATTTAGTTTTCAAACGGTAGGTTCTGTCAGAATGCAGAACGCTCCCGGTTCATTAAGTCGTTCCAGTGACGTTGTAAGTGGTATTTCCTCACGTAATTTTGATATAAATCCGTTCAATTATGCATTAAACACAAGCCGTGCATTACGAGCATACGACCCAAATGGAGAACGGGAATATTATACACTCAACTTTGCCCCATTCAATATTTTAGAAGAACTCGATAATAACTATATTAAATTGAATGTGATAGATTTAAAAGCTCAAGCCGAATTTAACTGGCAAATTATTAAAGGATTGAAATACAATTTTACCGGAGCTATCCGCTATGTACGTTCAAAGCAAGAGCATGAAATACACGAAAATTCTAATATGGCAAATGCTTATCGTGCAGCTGGCAATTCTACCATTCGAGAAAACAATCCCTACCTCTACAAGGACCCTAGTGATCCGTCAGCCGAACCGATTGTTGTTCTCCCTAAAGGGGGATTCTATAATACTGCCGAAAACTTATTATTAAATTATGATATAAGAAACTCTGTTAGTTTCAGCAAAATATGGAATGAGAAACATGAGTTCAACGCATTATTAGGACAACAAATCAAATATTCCGATAGACAAACGAACAGCAACACCGGCTACGGATTCCAATATGACATGGGAGGCACTGTTAGTATGAACTATCTTATAATGAAACAAATGATCGAGCAAAATTTTGATTATTATTCAAGAGCTTTGACATACGATCGTTTTGCCGCTTTTTATGCAAATGTTGATTACACCTATGACAGACGATATTCCATTTCCGGAACAGTACGGTATGACGGCTCCAACACAATGGCAAATTCCAGTTCAGCCCGCTGGCTGCCTACCTGGAATATCAGTGGGAAATGGAATATAGGTAATGAAGCGTTTATGAAAGATTTTGTCTGGCTGGATGCATTAGCGCTACGTGCCGGCGTTGGATTAACAGCCAGTATGCCTCCATTATCAAATGCAACACCCATTTTTATAAATTCCAATACTACGCGACCAAGTACGGACATCGAATCAGGCATTGAAATTTACACATTAGGTAATTCTGATTTGACATGGGAAAAGAGTTATCAATCTAATTTTGGTTTTGATGCCACTTTCCTTAAAGGAAGGCTCGACTTTTCTTTTGACTATTTTATCCGAAACAGTTTCGACTTGTTAAGTGTAATAAAAGTCTCCGGAATTGGAGGAGAAAGATATAAATGGGCCAACAGTGCCGACTTAAGCGCCTCCGGTTTCGATATAACATTGTCAGGAAAACCTATTGTAACAAAAGATTTCATGTGGTCAAGTTCTTTCACTATGGGATATTCCAAAAATGAAATCAAGAATTCAATGCAACAACCACAAATCAACACGTTGGTAGGAATCACAGGAGGAAATAAAAACGGGTATCCGGTGAACGGGCTTTTCTCTATACCATTTGCCGGTCTGAATCCGGAAAATGGTGTACCGATGTTCTATGATGAGAATGGTACTATCACCAGTGATATCAATTTCCAAAGTACTTCAACAGATTACTTAAAATACGAAGGACCGACAGATCCCAAATATACAGGAGGGTTTAACAATTCCTTTACTTGGAAAGGTATCTCATTAGATATTTTCTTCACTTTCCAAGCCGGAAATGTAATCCGGTTGAATCCTGTATTTAACAGCAGTTATAATGATTCTCAAGCAACCCCCAAAGAGTTCTTTAACAGATGGGAATTCAGAGGAGATGAGAAACATACTAATATCCCTGCAATAGCTGATAAAGATCTGATATCAGATTTGAGCAGTACTTATCCTTATTCAGCATACAATTATTCAGATATACGGGTAGCAAAAGGAGATTTCATCCGTCTTAAATCATTATCTGTAGGATATACCATTCCACAGAAGCTTTTTAAATCATGGAAGTTGTTCTCTGATATTCGTTTACGAGTAACCGGCAAAAACTTATGGTTACTATACTCTGATAAAAAATTGAATGGACAAGACCCTGAATTTGTCAATACCGGTGGCGTAGCCCAACCGATACAAAAACAAGTTATTTTTTCATTAGATGTCAGTTTCTAAATCATCCTTATACAATGAAGAGAATTAAAATATACTTATATATTGGAATCATGTCCTTTTGTACCAGTTGCTCTGACTTTCTGGACAAAGTACCCGACGAACGTACTCAAATAGATTCTCCGGATAAAGTATCCGCATTACTAGTAAATGCGTATCCTAAAGTTTCTTATGCGGCTATTGTCAATACCCGTTGTGATTACATAACCGACTTCGGAAGTGTTTACTCTGGTGCGCAACCAGGAGCATTATTCAACTTTATGGGTGAAAATTTTTTATGGAAAGACGTGATAGAAAATGGAAATGATTCCTTCGAAAACTTCTGGACAGGATGCTATGCAGCTATTGCAGTATCTAACCAAGCGCTTGTTTCTATCGACGAGTTAGGAACACCTTCAAGCACAATCAATCAAAAGGGAGAAGCACTCATGACCAGAGCCTTCTCACATTTTTGTCTTGCTTCACTCTTTGCCCAACAATATGACGAATCGACTGCATCGTTATATCCGGGTATTCCTTATGTAGAGAAACCAGAAACACAGCCAGTAGAACAATATGACCGGGAGACAGTGGCAGACACTTATAGAAAAATCACACAAGATTTTGAGGACAGCTATCCTCTTATGACGGATGGAAGCATTTATACAGCTCCCAAATATCATTTCAATAAGAAATCAGCTGCCGCCTTTGGTACCCGTCTTTATCTATTAATGAAACAATATGATAAGGTACTTGAATATGCCAATCAACTCATTTCCATACCGTCACAATTTGAAACATTGACGGATAGTAAAGGAGAACCTCTTAAAAATCAAGATGGTACACCGCAACAATATATCTCAAAAGATGATCCTGCATTTTCGTTTGTAAGCAACAACTTTCATCCTTTTGCAACAACTTACATGGATGCAAGTGGATATATTGAAATGCGTTCGTATTTCTGCAGTTCTTCCACCAATGCCAATTTATTGATTACAGAAGCATTGTCTTCAATCGCCTGGGGAGAATTACCCTTCTATTCAAGATATGGTTTATCTTCTACTGACATTGGCAAGACAATCAATGCAGATAATGTTACAAATGGTATGTGGGCTATTCCCTATTACGGTACATCCAATTTCTACTTCATACCTAAATTTACCCAATTTACTAAACAAGAATCTTTAGACGCATCCAACTTTTTGCCGTATGCCAATATTCCTGTTTTGAGAATGGAAGAAGTGTTATTAAACCGTGCAGAAGCCCACCTAATGCTTAACCAATATGACAAAGCTATCGCTGATCTAAATTTATATGCCAGCCAACGTTTTGTTATAGCAAGAAGCCCGGCATCAAGCAGATATTATGATTCTAAAGAATTATGTATTACACGCGATAAGATACTCAATTTCTATAAAACCAAACTTAATAATACTGATCACTTCATCAATAAGTACAATCAGACAGACTCTTGGAGTGATTTGAAAAAAGGTATCCTACTTGCAATACTTGATTTCAGAAGTATAGAGTTTTATAATGAAGGACTTAGATGGTATGATATTGTACGCTGGAATATCCCCGTCACCCATACCCAGGCTAACGGCAGCAAGTCCAGCTTAATGCCGGACGACGACCGAAGGGTACTACAAATTCCGGAAATGGCAACTATTTCGGGAATAAAACTTAATCCAAGAAATAACGTAAATAATATATGGGAATAAAATGAAAACAACAAATCACATTGCCAAATGGATACAAGCATATTTCATGCTACTATTCTGCATTAGTACTGTTATTTTCACTGCCTGTAATGAGGACAAACTCAATCTTGACCAAGAGATTTATGGATTGGGTGGAAATGACGAGCAAAAAAATGAACTGGATAAATGGTTATATGAAAACTATACCCAAGCTTACAATATCGAAGTGAAATATAAATGGAACAGTTATGAACTGAACACTACCGCCCAACTAGTCCCCATTATGGAACGCTTCGTAAAACCTTCTATGGATATGATTCAACGAGTGTGGTTTGAGCCTTATAAACAATTGGCAGGAGATAAATTTCTTAGAGAAATGACACCTAAGAAAATCATTTTGGTAGGTAGCCCGGAATATAATGCAGATGGCAGTCAAGTATTAGGACAGGCTGAAGGCGCTCGTAAAATTACACTATTTGATGGTAATAGCTACAATCCGAGTGATGCAGACTGGATACGTTCTATCATGCATACCATTGAACACGAATTCGCTCATATTCTCCATCAAACCAAAATGTATGATTCCAGTTTCAAAGATATATCCGCCGGAGATTATAATCCGACAGGATGGACTTCTGAAACGGAAGTAAGCGCATTACTTGCCGGATTCTATTCCGCATACGCAATGTCGGGAGTTGATGAAGATTTCGTTGAAGTGGCATCATTAATTATGGTGTATGGAAAAGAATGGCGTGACTATCGAATTAATTTGCTCAAAAGTTTAACAACGTCTCCTCCTTCAGAGGGAGAAACAGCAGAAGAAACAGCACAGCGTATAGCCCTTGCCAATCAGGCACAAACGGCTTTAACCAGATTACTGGCTAAAGAAGAAATTGTGATCAATTACTTTAAAAATGTATGGAACGTACAGTTTTATGACGACGCAATGGGAAATAAAGGATTAGTATCTTTAGTACAAGATGCTATTAATCAAATTGTAAATGAAAACACTCCAGAATAAATAATTATGAAAATAGTTTATACATATTATCTTCTAACCTGTGTAGCATTGTGCAGTATATTTTCATCTTGCAATAATGAAACCGACATTTATATGGAAAACCCGGATAAACGGATTCAAACTAAAATGCAGGAATATACTGATATACTCACAGGAGCTCCCGATGGATGGATTGCAGAAATAAATACCCAATTAGGAGGTATTCACACCTTATGGATGCAATTCACTGCAGACAATCGAGTATCTATGATGTTCGATTATGTAGAATATTACCGCGACTTGAAAGCAAGTCCGTTTGAAAGTAGCTATATACTCAAGCCACTACAAGGACCAACTATATCATTTGATACGTACTCTTTCTTATCTATCTTTGCAGATCCCAACCAGCTGATGAATGGTGCAGGACAAGCAGGAACCGGATTAGGAGCAGACTACGAATACGAGATTATATCCTACAAAAACGATCAGTTTCTCCTAAAAGGAAGAAAAAACAAAATGGAAGCTACACTGACTAAAGCTACCAATGAGGAAAGAGAGGCCATCAAAAATGGCGCCTTAATGGAAAATCAGGATCAGGCTCCTATCTATCAAAAAAAATACTTCACTTTCAGTTATAAAGGACAAGCGTATGATTTTGTATCTAATGGTAGAAAAACAGGTTTCTTATCCGCTAACAATGGAAATCCGACCCTACAAATAGAAGGTTCTAAAATAGACCTGAACGGAAATATCGTAATGATGAACCCGTTAATCCTTAATGGTTACGAAATTTATCAGTTCAACAAGACATCCACCGGATACACTACACAAGTAGGCAATGATATACTTGAAATTAAAGGAGGTACTACACCAATTGTTCCTCTATTCAATGCACCTCCAGGAGCAATTCATCAGACAATGGTAGTGTACAACGATATACAAAATCAATGGTCATCCGAATATTTTGATAAACATAAAGCTGCTGTTTCGAATTTATTTGCATTCACTCAAACTCAATTCTATATTGTGTATGTTGCCATACACATGTACACAGACGGAAGTATAGTGGAGATTGGTTATAAAATATATCAAAACGGTTCATTAGGAGCCGATACTTACGGATTCTATTATACATTCAACTATCAGAAGAATTCAGATGGTTCTATCACTTTTGGAGATTATACACCGTTCGATACAAGCAATCCTAATCACGAAGAGTTCGACAAATGTCTGTCACCTATTTTAGATGGTTACTTTAAAAAACACAAATTCTTCATTAAAAGCTGGCCGGCTTTGTACAACAATTCCAGCCAATATGTGATGTCCTCGCTAATTCCTGCAGAAGATAAGACACTTGGTGTCATGGTAGGCGTACCTATGACGTTCTAAAGTTTACTTTACATTTATAGGGATGCCTGAAAACGGCATCCCTCACTCATTAAATAGATATAAGAAAGAAGTATTTGTTTTCCAACCAATGTATATAATCTAAAAATGCCTATCTTTGCAGTCAGATTATCGATAACTAAATAAAAACGAAATAGATAAATGGCATTGCAATGTGGTATTGTAGGACTACCGAACGTGGGTAAGTCGACACTTTTCAACTGTTTGTCGAATGCGAAAGCACAGGCGGCAAATTTCCCTTTTTGTACAATTGAACCCAATGTAGGTGTAATCACTGTTCCTGACGAACGTCTGAACGCACTCGCTGAATTGGTGCACCCCCAACGAATTGTTCCTACAACTGTAGAAATCGTAGATATCGCCGGACTGGTGAAAGGCGCAAGCAAAGGTGAAGGACTAGGAAACAAGTTCCTTGCCAATATCCGTGAAACAGACGCAATTATCCACGTACTCCGTTGCTTCGATGACGACAATGTGACACACGTAGACGGAAGCGTAAATCCCATCCGCGACAAAGAAATCATTGACTACGAACTTCAATTGAAAGACCTGGAAACCATCGAAAGCCGTATCCAGAAAGTACAGAAACAAGCACAGACGGGCGGAGACAAAGCTGCAAAGTTAGCTTACGATGTACTCGTTCAATATAAAGACGCACTGGAACAGGGAAAATCTGCACGTACAGTGACTTTTGAAACAAAAGACGAACAAAAGATAGCTCACGAACTGTTCTTATTGACCAGCAAACCGGTAATGTATGTTTGCAATGTTGATGAAGCAAGCGCAGTAAACGGAAATAAATACGTAGATATGGTACGCGAAGCCGTAAAAGACGAGAATGCTCAAATCCTGATTGTCGCAGCCAAAACAGAAGCGGACATCGCCGAACTGGAAACGTACGAAGACCGTCAAATGTTCCTTGCCGAAGTAGGCTTGGAAGAATCGGGCGTAGCACGTCTTATCAAATCTGCTTATAAACTCCTGAATCTCGAAACATATTTCACTGCCGGTGTACAAGAAGTACGTGCCTGGACATACGAAAAAGGATGGAAAGCTCCTCAATGTGCCGGAGTGATCCACACCGATTTTGAAAAAGGCTTTATCCGTGCCGAAGTTATCAAATACGATGATTATATCAAATACGGCTCGGAAGCAGCTGTGAAAGAAGCCGGAAAACTGGGTGTGGAAGGAAAAGAATATGTGGTGCAGGATGGCGACATCATGCATTTCCGTTTCAACGTGTGATTATCGGTTACCACCGACGACTTATTAATTACTAATTCGCTAACAATATGAAATATCTCATTGCAGGAACGGGAGGTGTAGGCGGCAGTATCGCAGGATTCTTGTCGCTGGCAGGCAAAGATGTAACCTGTATTGCCCGTGGAGCTCATTTGCAGTCGATTCAAACGAACGGTTTGAAACTGAAATCGGATTTGAAGGGCGAACATACGCTCCGGATTCCGGCTACTACCGCTGAAGAATTCAATGGAAAAGCAGATGTGATATTTGTATGCGTAAAAGGTTATTCGGTCGATTCTATCGTAGAACTGATAAAAAGAGCAGCACACAAAGACACGGTTGTCATCCCTATTCTGAATGTATATGGCACAGGGCCGCGCATACAGAAGTTAGTTCCGGAAGTCACCGTTCTCGACGGCTGCATCTATATCGTAGGCTTCGTATCCGGCACCGGAGAAATCACCCAAATGGGAAAGATATTCCGGTTGGTATACGGCGCTCATCGCGGCACAGTTGTAAAACCCGGATTACTGGAAGCTATCCAACAAGACTTGCAGGAAGCAGGCATAAAGGTAGACCTCTCACCGGACATCAACCGGGATACGTTTATCAAATGGTCGTTTATCTCCGCAATGGCTGTGACGGGTGCTTACTACGACGTTCCGATGGGAGAAGTGCAGAAACCGGGAAAGATACGGGATACATTTATCGGACTTTCTACGGAAAGCGCTGCCTTAGGAAAGAAACTGGGCGTCGAATTTCCCGAAGACCCAGTCAGCTACAACCTGAAAGTGATTGACAAGCTCGATCCCGAAAGTACCGCTTCTATGCAAAAAGACCTGGCACGCGGACACGACTCGGAAATACAAGGATTGCTCTTCGACATGATTGCAGCAGCCGAAGAACAGGGAATAGATATACCGACCTACCGGATGGTTGCGGAGAAATTCAAAGAATCTAATCATTAACATTAATCCAATATAGAATGAATACCATGCTATTATCCATCAACTGGAACCCGAATCCCGAACTATTCAACCTGTTCGGCATTTCTATCCGTTATTACGGATTACTGTGGGCAGTAGGAATATTCTTTGCTTATGTGGTTGTTCACTACCAGTACCGGGATAAAAAGATAGAGGAAAAGAAGTTTGACCCTCTTTTCTTTTACTGTTTCTTTGGTATTCTAATCGGTGCCCGCCTAGGACACTGCCTGTTCTATGACCCGGGATACTACCTGTCTCATTTTTGGGAAATGATTCTTCCTATCAAGTTCATGCCGGACGGAAACTGGAAATTTACCGGATATGAAGGACTTGCCAGCCACGGCGGTACATTAGGACTGATAATCGCCCTTTGGCTGTATTGCCGCAAGACGAAGCTCCATTATATGGACGTGCTGGATATGATTGCCGTAGCTACTCCAATCACCGCCTGCTTCATCCGCCTTGCCAACCTGATGAACTCCGAAATCATCGGCAAACCGTCTGATGTGCCCTGGGCATTCGTTTTCGAACGTGTAGATATGCTCCCCCGTCATCCGGGACAGCTCTACGAAGCCATTGCTTATCTTATCCTGTTCTTCATCATGATTTACCTGTATAAGAATTACAGCAAGAAACTGCACCGTGGCTTCTTCTTCGGGCTCTGCCTGACTTACATCTTCACCTTCCGCTTTTTCATCGAATTCCTAAAAGAAAATCAGGAAGATTTTGAAAACAGCATGATGTTCAATATGGGACAATGGTTAAGCGTTCCGTTTATCATAATAGGCGTCTATTTCATGTTCTTCTATGACAAGAAGAAAAATAAAATAGCCTAAATCAAAAAAAGAGGGATTAGCGGTTCAAACATCACTAATCCCTCTTTTTTATCAATAAAACAAATGCCATTTCCCTAATGTCAGGACAACAATCGAAAACATATCCTAAGACATTATATACATTTTCAGCTTATTTCCCCCTGACTATCTTCTTTATATCATTCAGTTTATTCAGCGCTTCAATAGGAGTAAGATTATTCACATCAAGATTCAATATCTCATCACGAATCTGACAGAGAATCGGATCGTCCAACTGGAAGAAGCTTAACTGCATACCTCCACGATTCTCGCTCACTTCTGCCAACGGTTTACCTGCTATGCCCTGTTGGCGATTATCAGATTCAAGCTGTTTCAATATCTCATTTGCACGTTTCACAATGCTTTTCGGCATACCGGCCATCTTTGCCACATGAATACCGAAAGAGTGTTCACTACCGCCACGTTCCAGTTTACGAAGGAAGATTACTTTATTATCAACTTCTTTCACCGATACATTATAATTCTTGATGCGCTTGAAAGATTTCTCCATCTCATTCAATTCATGATAATGCGTAGCAAATAATGTACGTGCTTTTGCTTTCGGATGTTCATGGATATACTCTACAATTGCCCAGGCAATGGAAATACCATCATAAGTAGAAGTACCACGACCCAATTCGTCAAATAATACCAGACTCCGGGAAGAAACATTATTCAGGATATCAGCCGCTTCATTCATCTCTACCATAAATGTAGATTCACCGACTGATATATTATCGCTCGCTCCTACACGGGTAAATATCTTATCAACTAAACCGATATGCGCACTTTCCGCAGGAACAAACGAGCCGATTTGAGCCAATAGCGTAATCAACGCCGTCTGACGCAAGAGTGCCGACTTACCGGCCATGTTCGGACCTGTAATAATAATAATCTGCTGTGTATCGCTGTCCAGCATTACATCATTGGCAATATACTTCTCACCTATCGGAAGTTGTTTTTCTATTACTGGGTGACGTCCCTGACGAATATCCAATACGTCATTATCTTCAATAATCGGACGGATATAACGATTCTCACGAGCCACATTGGCAAATGACAACAGACAGTCCAAACGTGCAATCTGATTCGCATTAATCTGTATCTGTGGAATAAATTCCATCAATGCCTGTACTAAGTCTGTATATAGCTGCGTTTCCAGAACCAGAATCTTATCCTCCGCTCCCAAAATCTTCTCTTCGTATTCTTTCAGTTCCTGCGTGATATAACGCTCTGCGTTGACCAACGTCTGTTTGCGAATCCATTCGGGTGGAACCTTATCCTTATGCACATTACGGACTTCGATATAATAACCGAATACATTATTATAAGCTACTTTCAAGCTCGGAATACCCGTCTCTTCGCTCTCCCGCTGTTGTATCTTTAGCAGATAATCTTTTCCTGAATAGGAGATTTGCCGCAATTCATCCAAGTCTGCGTTCACACCGTCCTGAATCACTCCACCTTTATTTATCAGTAAAGGAGGATCATTTTTAATCTCTTTGGCAATCCGGTCACGAATAGAAATACAAAGATTCAACTGTTCGCCAATGCGATTCAAGCTCGCATTATCAGCTTCCATACATGCCTGTTTTATCGGCTCAATTGCTTGCAAGGCAACTTTCAACTGAACGACTTCACGAGGCGACACACGTCCTACAGCCACTTTGGAAATAATACGTTCCAAATCTCCTATTAAATGCAACTGTTCTTCAATCAGTTCCTTAAAATCAGGTTGGCGGAAGAAATATTCCACTACATTCAAGCGTTCATTGATCGGTTTCTCATCCTTTAAGGGAAAAACCATCCAGCGTTTCAACAGACGAGCTCCCATTGGGCTGATCGTTCTGTCGATCACATTGAGCAGGCTACTTCCGCCATCATTCATATTACCAATCAACTCAAGGCTACGCACCGTGAACTTATCCAGACGGACGTATTTATCTTCTTCAATACGTGCCAATGAAGTGATGTGACCAATCTGCGTATGCTGCGTCATCGTCAAATACTGCAGGATAGCACCGGAAGCAATGATACCGTTTTTCAAGTGCTCCACTCCGAAACCTTTCAGATTCTTCGTTTCAAAGTGTTTCAGCAGTTTCTCACGGGCAGTCGTTTCTGTAAATACCCAGTCGTCCAGCTCGAATGTGAAGAACTTGTTACCGAAATTACCTTCAAACATCAGGCGTTTGCCACGTTCAAAAAGAATCTCTTTAGGGGCAAAGTTATTCAACAGCTTATCTATATAATCAAAAGGTCCTTCTGCGGTAAGGAATTCACCGGTAGAAATATCGAGAAAAGCAACTCCACAGGAAGCCTTTCCGAAATGAACGGCAGCCAGGAAGTTATTCTCTTTATAGTTCAGAACATTATCATTGATAGAAACACCGGGAGTAACCAATTCGGTAATACCACGCTTCACCAGCTTCTTCGTCATTTTGGGGTCTTCGAGCTGGTCGCAGATAGCGACACGTTTTCCAGCGCGAACCAGTTTCGGAAGATAGGTATCAAGGGCATGATGAGGAAAACCTGCCATCTCAATAGTTTTTCCTTTCCCATTGGCACGTTTTGTCAGTGTGATCCCTAAAATTTCGGCTGCAACGATGGCATCCGTAGAATATGTTTCATAAAAGTCACCGCAACGAAACAGCATCACTGCATCCGGATGTTTTGCCTTCAAATCCAGAAACTGTTTCATCATCGGGGTGAGGACGATCTCTTCTTCGTTCACGGGTGTCTCCTTTTCTTCTTTATTGAGTGCATAATGTGATTATCCTTGCAAAGATAACGGTTTTTCGGCAGAGAATCAACGGTATGCTCCGATTCAATTTTCAAAATTAATGTTACATACCTTGAAATAAGGAGGACTGATTTCTTAACAAGTAGGGAAAAACTATTAAAACGTGTTATAAAACATGCTATTTTTCTTGGATAATTTGCTAATTTCCCAAGAGTCCGTATCTTTGCAATGTGTTTTTCATAGTATTAGATTTAAGGTTAACAAAGGTTGGAGCAAGGCGTTGCTCCTTTTTTTATGCCTATACGCTTCGTCCCTATTTGATATAAACCAGCAGAACTCTCTCTTTTTCAATCATCAGATTCTTTTGGCCAACCTGAAATCCTAGAGATTCGGTTCAGAGCAGCCCCACCTTTAAAAATAGATTCATTCCGGTGCTCTAATGAACTAAACTAAACAGTAGCTTCCAATAGCCAGTAATAGATAACCTGTTTTAATACTGTATTTAGTTTTTCATAATACTTAATTATTAAATTAAAAAATACAGTCACTAGTGTCCCGTTAAAATCGGGACGAGTTATTAATTAATCAAATAATCCCGGAATAAGGGGATTAAATTGTTCTTTGACATCATTGAAATTAGTCTTATTAAACAGCTCTTGTAAAGGCGTTTTATCTGTTAATGAGATGCTAAGAATCTGCAAGACCTCATAAGTTGAACGATTCAGTTGCATATCATATTGTACAATAGCTACTAAACAATAGGTGATGATAGCAACACTAATCTGTATTCGAACCGCATTCTCGGTAGTACCCCAGAACCTTTTTATCTTAAGGTGTTGTTTCAGCCATTTGAAGAAAAGTTCCACGAACCATCTTTTCTTATAAAGATTGGCAATATCAAGTGCAGATATGTGTTTGGCATTCGTCAGGAATGTGAATTCACGATCATCCTCTTTATCATAGAAACGGATGACTCTGAATGATTCAGGATACTTCTTTTCAGAAGTGTACCCTATCAGTTTCACTTCCGCATCTGAAAGGATATTCTTCGGCATTCTACGCTTCCATTTACAGAACTTGCATTTCAGATTAGACTTCGCTCTGACTACAAAGAAAGAACCTGTAAGATGAATCCGATAAAGTTCTTTAAACGAGTCATACGCTCTATCAAATATATAATAAGCATTTGGCTCATAATTAATTGCGGACATTTCTGTTGAATCATGCCTGGATGCTGTAGTTACTGTATAAAAGGCTGGAAGTTGTGCTTCTATGTCATAAAGGACATGAGCCTTAACTCCACCTTTTTTCTTACGGAACTTCGCCCAAGGGAATGTAGCCAAACATAAAGGAATCGTAGTGGAATCAAACGCATACTTCCTTCCTGGAATATCCAAGATGTGAGTCGATCGTTTTTCACATGCTTCCTTCATCATATAGAAAGCAAAATCTTCGAAGATTCTGTAATCCCGATTCTGATTGGCAGATGCAAGCGTAGTTTTGGCAATGGGCTCACGACCCAATCCCAAATGATAACGCTTTCCTTGATGTGCTTCCAAAGCTACAATCAAGTCACGAAGACTTTCACGATTACTGAGTTGACCGAACATCATTGCAAGTAACTGACTCCAGCAAGTGAAATGTTTCACATAACGATTGCCATCATACTTGTCTACAAGTCTTCTGAACTTATCATTGTTCAAGAATTCTACTAACTGAGCGAAAACATATTTATCTTGGTTCATTTGAGGTCACCTTAATTGAACTCAAAGGTATGATTTCAAATCGTCGCGCCTAAAAAGTAGTATCTAATAGACTATATTTCAATTATTTCAAAGAACTATTTATCCACTTTTACGGGACAGTAATGACCGTAGTTATATGAAAAAGATATTCAAACATACTCTTCCTGCACTCATCGCATGCCTGATGATGCTGGCTGCCTGTTCGGATTGGACTGAACCGGAAAGTATCACTCTTCGTTACCCTTCCATCCAAGAGCAGAATCCAGCACTATATACCCAATACTTGAAGTCACTCAACGACTTCAAGTCTAGTGAGCATGCTATTGTCATTGTTTCCATGAATAATCTTAGCACTGCTCCTGCTAATCAGAGCCAACATCTCACGGCACTGCCTGACAGTATAGATTATATCTGCCTAAACAACATCTTCGACGTGAACGAGATGCATATCACCGAAATGGATGAAGTCCGCAAAAAAGGAACAAAAGTATTAGGGCTGATCAACTTTGACGCCATTGAAAGTGCATGGCAAGCCATTCTTGAAAAAGAGGCGGAAGATGCCTCCAACACAGAAACTTCAGAGAAGGAAAACGAACTAGAGAGCGAAAATGAAACACCAGATGAAGATCCGGCTATTGTCAACGCACGGCGTTTCATCGAATACTGTAAAGAAGAAACAGCCCGGCAATTGGATGCCATCAATGCACTGGGAACAGACGGTATAGTGATTAACTTCACCGGCTTCGACCTCAACTCCCTGTTACAGGATGAAGAAAAGACAGCTGCCGAAACAGCACGCCAAGGCGCATTCTTCAACTTATTGACAGAATGGAAAGCCGCCCATGCAGGAAAAGAGATTGTCTTCAAAGGAAGTCCGCAGAACGTCATCGGTAAAGAGATATTGGTAGAAAGCAAGTATATCATTGTCAACGCCCACAGTGCCAAAAATTTCTACGAAATGTCTTATCTCGTACTGATGGCATCCGCCAAAGGCGTACCGACCGACCGCTTTATTATAGGAGTAACCACTCCATATCTCAGCAACATGGGTGACCAATATGGTGTGGTGGATGGGAGATCTGCCATCGTTGCCGCTGCCGAATGGACGCTGCAAGAAGTACCCGATTATATAAAAGCCGGAATCTCTGTGGATGGAGTAGAGCAGGATTATTTCAATCCCGCAAAAATATACCCCAACGTCAGAGAAGCAATTAATATCCTTAGTCCAACCGCTAAATAAAAAACAAGTTATGAAACTGAATAAATTAATAATGATGATGTTCATCGCTTTCTCCATCACCTTGACCGGATGTCAGAGTAATGAAGACGAACAGCATTACGACAATAAACTTTTCCTTTCCACAACAGCCTTCACTCAGGAAATCCTGTTCAAGGCAGGAGACACCAATATAGTAAAAGGACTTTCGGTGGAAATAGCCAAACCGGAAGCACATGATATCAAAGTAACAATGGCACCGGCACCGGAATTACTGGATACCTACCGGAGTGCATATTACGACGACGCAGCCATACTACTTCCCGAAACACATTATGTAATGGAAGAGAACAAAGTGACCATTAAAGCCGGTGCTGTTTCCAGCAACATACTACCTATTCAATTTATCAATACAGGAGAACTGGACGCAGACCTTACTTATGTATTGCCTGTCACCATCCAGTCTGCCGAAGGAATCGAAGTACTGCAAAGCGCTAAGAATTATTACTATGTGTTTCATGGAGCCTCACTTATCAACGTAGTGTGCAACCTAAACGAAAATCGTGCCTATCCGGACTTCAACAATGATGCAAGATTCAATAATATGAAAGAAAATACACTGGAGCTACTCTTTAAAGCCTCTCAGCTCAAAAATGAGATAAGCACACTGATGGGTATCGAAGGCAAGTATCTACTTCGTATCGGCGATGCAGGCGTACCTTCCAACCAGCTTCAACTCGCTACCTCTAACGGCAATCTTACCAATTCCGACCTACAGTTTGACGGCAACAAATGGTATCACGTGGCTGTCACCTTCAAGGAAGGAGAGGCAAAGATATATATTGACGGAATAGAAAAAGCCTCAAAAAATTTCTCAAGATTGAAGACAGTCAGCTTAGGAACCAAACATTCGGACGAAAGCGGTGGACAAGCACGCTGTTTCTGGATTGGATATTCTTACAATGAACAACGTTTCTTCAACGGTTCAGTAGCCGAAGTGCGTATTTGGAACCGTGCTCTTACAGCCGAAGAAATTCAAGCTGTCAATCATTTCTATACAGCAGATCCTGCCTCGGAAGGCTTGATAGCATACTGGAAATTTGATGAAGGCGAAGGACAAACAGTGAAAGACCACAGCGCAAGCGGGTATAACTTGACCATCGAGAATCTTCCAAAATGGGAATTCGTTACCTTACCCGAAAAATAACCTGTTACCTCTTTACAAATAATCTTTTAACAGAATATGAATATGATAAACCACATTAAATATGCTTTTTTGCCATTGGCAGTATTTACCGCAGGGCTTTTTACATCCTGTGATGAAGAACTTGAATTTACAGCAGATGAAAGCGCTTATCTTTCTGCCACACAAATCAACGGCATGTTGCTTGATGCAGCCACTAACAAGAATAACTCAATAGTGGAACTGCGCAATGACGAACAATCAACTGATATTGTATTCCGTCTTTCTAAACAACCGAAAACGGGAGTAGATGTAACGATTACCGTAGACGAATCCTATGTAACCACCTACAATGCCATTCACAATACGGATTTCGAAATGTTTCCTGCAGAAAATGTAACAATCACCAACAACGGTGCTTATCTGCTCGCACCGGATGACACGACAATTCCCGGTCTGAAAGTAACACTTACTGCTTTTGAAGGCATGGAAGAAGATAAAACGTACATCGTCCCATTGTCTGCAACTTCACCGACCAAAAGTATCTCATTTTCCGAAATGTCCAAACATATGGTATTGTTAGTACAGGATTGTCGTCATAAAGCCAATCATGACAAAGGAGAAGATGCTGTAAAAACTGTAATTTACTTTGAAGTGAATGATGCAAATCCTCTTAATGCATTAGAATTCAAAACAGCCAGTGGCAAATATTTCTTTGATGACGTAGTTCTTTTTGCAGCCAATATAAACTGGGATGCAAAAAAACAACGAGTATATATATCTAACAACGATAATGTACAATTCCTACTCGACCACAATGATGAGTATCTCCAACCACTCCGCAAAGCTGGCATGAGGGTTATCATCAGCATCCTGGGAAATCATGATCAAGCAGGCGTAGCCCAACTTTCTGAAATGGGAGCCAAAGAGTTTGCCCGTGAAATAGCCGCTTATTGTCGTGGATATAACTTGGACGGTGTAGCTTTTGACGATGAATATTCGAATGATCCGGTGCTTTCCAATCCTTGGCTGGCGGAACAGTCTGTAGAAGCTGGTTCCCGCTTAATGTATGAATGTAAGAAAGCTATGCCGGAAAAGATTGTATCATTATATAGTTTGGGAAGTTTATATGCCGATGAACTAAAAATTATCGATGGAGTAGAACCCGGACAATATTGCGACTATTCCGTAGCAGATTATGGAAGATCAGAAGATCCGGGCATAGGCATGACATTGAAACAATGTGCAGGTATGTCTATTGAGCTCTTTCGGGATAGAGGAGATACAAGTACCAGCACTGCACGTTCCAAAAAGAATAAAGGATATGGTTACTATATGTTTTTCTCTCCCACTCCTCCTAAATACATTTCGGACGAAGAGAAAAAAGACCAGCTAAAATATTGCGAAAATGTTTGCTTAGGATTGTATGATGAGAGCCTTATACGTCCAAGTTATTATTATCCCAAAAACAGTACTGTTCGTACGGCACGCTAATATATTACTCTTTTAACGCTTAAATAAAATACATAAAATGAATCTATTAAAAAGAATATCGATAGTATTGTCAGCAACCCTCTTTCTGTGGGGTTGCTCTGATAGCGACGAACCGGTAAATGAAATGAATGACTCGCTTTCATTATCAACAAATGAAATAAAAATAAACGGTTTAGGAGGCGAAGTTGCCGTAACCGTCACAAGTTCGGACGACTGGAGATTAGCAGGCACATACGACTGGGCACACCCATCAGCTACATCAGGAAAAAGTGGAGACGAAGTTACATTCACCATTGATCCCAACTCGTTGGATGAAATCCGCACTGCAACTTTCAAATTCTTCGTTGGTTCTACAGTAGTCCCCCTACAAGTGGAATGTTCCCCAGTATATGCTGTAGACTTACTAACCGAACAAAAAATCGATTTGCCCCGAAAGAAAAGTGATGTGTCTATCAAGTTTGAAAGTAATGTTTCCGATCTTACCATTACTTACAGCGATGACAGCAAGGAGTGGCTGACATTAGAAAAACAAAGCGAATTTATCGGTAAAACAACACTATTGTTCTCCGTTGCCGAAAACGAAACATACAAAATTCGTTCAGCCGACGTTACTTTGGAAAGTCCGCTTCTTGACGAACCGATAGTAGTAAATATCACACAAGCCTGTGTACCTTACTTTACAATCACCCCGTCAGAGACATCGCAGAAATATGATTTATCGGAACAAACTATTTCCTTCACGGTAGAAAGCAATCTTGAGTATACGCCTTCAGTTGTAAGCGGCGCAGAATGGATTACCAATCAAACGATTTCCAAGCAGCAAACAGATGACAGAGGTATAACAACCAGCACATTATCCTACAAACTTTTGGCTGCTTCAAATGCAAGAGTCGGTTCTGTCCGTGTGGAAAACAGTTTGAAAAATGCAGAAATCAGTATCATCCAAGCAGATCCGAATACACCAGTTGCATCTATTTCAAACTGGGTTATCGCAGAATATGCCGAAACAAACGGATGGCTGGTGAGATTAGCCGGCAATGAATACATCATTACAGAAGACGGAATGAAGGCAACCGAATTTGCCTGTACAAAAACGGTAAATGACCTCAACGGATTGGAATATTTCCCCAACCTGACTACCATACAGATAAAAGGTAGCAGTGATTTAGAAAAAGTAGACATATCCAAGTTGCATAAAGTAACGTCACTGACAATTACAAATACTGCCACTATTTATATAAAAGAATTCAATTTTGGAGATAATCCGATCACTTCAT
Source organism: Bacteroides sp. D1 (assembly GCF_000157095.2). Classification (NCBI taxonomy): domain Bacteria; kingdom Pseudomonadati; phylum Bacteroidota; class Bacteroidia; order Bacteroidales; family Bacteroidaceae; genus Bacteroides; species Bacteroides sp. D1. The sequence goes on along the minus strand of NZ_JH114343.1, from coordinate 185,334 downwards.
TTGATTTATTATCCGCCAGATATTTCGGTTCCGGTTGTGAAGATTTAGTGTTTATCAGTGACAACCTCCAAGCAATCAACATGAAAGTACAACGTCCAGGTAGCGATTATGTCGAACGTATTGACCTGACTCAATGTCCGGTATTGCATACTTTCAAATTTAATGGAGAATATGTAGAGACTCTTTACCTAAAGCCTGACCAAACTATCCCAAACTTGGAACTTGCTACCAAATACAAAATTGAACGTAAATGATTTAACGAACAGTTTTCAATAGGTATAAATCATAAAGGCTGCCAATAAAGACATCCATGCCAATCCTTATGAATATAAGGAAAAACCGCAATATTAAAGTAAGCAGACATTAATATTGCGGTTTTCATTTTTTAATTGACGTGATAATAAATCTTACTATCTATACACATATTTCAACCAGTATTCAAATGCAGGATCTTGAATTTCAATGATATTTCCAGACAATACATCAATTAAATCCTTTTCCAATGTTGCCTTACGCAAATTTTTAATATTGGCAGATGTACCCAATTTATATTTAGTCAATACTTCTTTTGATGAAAAATTAGAAACGCTGTCGGCTACTGCAAGCAAAAAATTAATTTGTTTGGGTGTCAATGAATCAACAACATTAGCAAATAACAGACTCAATTGAGCAATCAAGCTATTAAAAGCCTCTTCAACAATTTCTTTCGTACAACCATTATCCGGCGTACGAAACCAAACTTGTTGACTTAATTGTTGAGTATAGTAAGGATGATTTTTCATCTTATCGGCAATAAGTCCTGCCAATTCTGTTGAGATCTGTTTTCCCGTATCAGCGAAACGTTCAGAAATAAAAGTAACCCACTCCGCATGTTCTATCTTTGAAAGAAAAAGAATATCACCAAATTTATAAAATGGCATACCATAGTTATTAAATATATTCAGCAACATATGCCGCTTACTACCATACAAACAATAACAAACTGAAGTATGCTTTTGCCAATGGGAACGCAGTTTACGTTGAAAAGCCAATGGCTCTTCATACTCATTGATATTTTGAAACTCGTCAATACAAACAACAATCCTTTTTTTCGTATCATTAGCAATCACCTGAGGCAAATCCAAAATTTCATCATAAGACAAACGACTGTCCTTAAAATCAATACCAAACGAAAGTTCATAAGTTTGAGTTGCATCAGATATAGAAACTATAGGAGCCAGTCGTCCCAAGTATTTCTTTACCCCACCGACAAATTCTTCCCAAACAGTAGTGGTAGATTTTAATAAAGAATTTGCAAAAACAGTATAAAACTCTTCTTCTGTACGACAATTAAAAATATCAACCTGACAAATGATGACATTCTTTTCTTCCTCAGATATCAATTTAGCGACTTTATGCACCAAAGACGTCTTTCCCCAACGGCGAGGAGATATAATAACAGTATTTATCAGCCCTTTAAAGTTTTTCTTTAAGAACTCTGTTTCATTCCTACGATTCGTAAAATTCTCGTTTTCAGCTATTCGCCCATATAAGAAAGGAGTTTCCATATTCATCTGTTTTGATGCAAAAATAGGAATAAAGTATGAAATCAACAAATATGAAATCAATTGATTTCAAACTTACTGATTTCATACTTTATATTCCAACCATCTATTCCACCTGCTCTTTCGGATAATTCACCAAATACAATGTCTTCGTCGCCCGAGTAAAAGCTGTATACAACCACCGGAAATAATCCGGAGTCAAATACTCATCCGTCATATACCCCTGATCTAAAAATACATTCTGCCACTGTCCGCCTTGCGCTTTATGACAGGTTATTGCATATGCATATTTCACCTGCAAAGCATTGTAATGCGGATCGGCTTTCATCTTTTTCATCCGGTCTCTTTTGTTTGGAATATCTATATAATCCTCAAGTACCGTATAGAACAATCGGTCATTGTCTTCTTTCGGCAATGCGGGTGAGTCCGAATGCAAAGTATCCAATAATAGATTCGCATCCAATTCAAAATCATTCTGGTCAGGAAAGCGGAGAGTAACTTCGGCAAAACGAAAACCGTATATTTCACGAGTTCGACGAACACGTCGGACAACTGCAATTTCTCCATTAGCGATAAAATCCATCTCCTTATATTTCTCTGTCCAATAGTAATTATTTTTGGCTATCATCAACATATCTCCTGTGTTCAATTCATCTTCACGCCAAAGAATTTGTGCACGTATTCCATTATTATATAAGTTCGCACGTTTATTAGATCGACAGACAACAATCGTTTCATCCATACCATCATGATCGTAACAATTAGTCAGTTCTTCTATCAGTTCAATTCCGGGTACCAGTTTAATATCAGGAAAACCTGTTATTTTTATCTTAGGTAAAGAATAACAATCATCCTCCGCTATCAGTTGCCTCAACTGCGTGGCATTCCACAATATTCCGGATTCTTGCACCTGGCGAACCACTTGGGTAAGATCAATCTCACGTACTTCAAGTCCATAACCTTTCAATGCATCAGCAAAAAGCGCAGGACTCAACTCCTCACCTACCGGGGGAAGCTGTGCTGTATCTCCCATCAACAAAAGTCGGCAACCTTGTCCCGAATACACAAATTGCACCAAATCATCCAATAAACGTCCTGTTCCAAACATACTGCCCGACAGTCCTTCGTTTGAAATCATGGAAGCCTCGTCGACAATAAACAATGTATTGGTAGCTAAATTATCATTGATCGAAAAATTACTAAGCTCATTAGAAAAAGATTGTTGTCTATATATTTTTTTATGAATAGTAAAAGCCGGATGTCCTGCATACGCTGAAAAAACTTTTGCCGCACGTCCTGTAGGAGCCAACAATACAGATTTCTGCAGCAGCTGATCCATCGTTTTCACCAATGCCCCTACCAACGATGTTTTACCAGTACCAGCATAGCCTCTTAAGATAAAGACTTCATCTGCCAGTGTGGACAGCAGAAACTCTGAAAGAGATTTTACAGCAATTTCCTGCTCTAAAGTTGGCTGATAAGGAAAATTTTCCTTAATTTGCCTTTCTAAATAGTTATTTATCATTTTTGTACGAGAAAAAAGTTCGAGGAACTATCGTATTTAAATTTATTTATTCTATTTTTGCGATGCGAATATAACAACTAAAAACATAATTTATCATGAAAACAGTATTTAATATTGTATTGGTGCTTTGTGCTGCTGCACTGATTTACATCTGTTACACCAGCATTATGGGTCCTATCAATTTTGAAAACGCAAAAAAAGAAAGAGAAAAAGCAGTCATTGCCCGTTTGATCGACATCCGTAAGGCACAGCAGGAATACCGTTCGCTGCACCGCGGAATGTATGCACCCAAATTAGACACACTGATTGATTTCGTTAAAAATCAAAAATTGCCGTTCGTTATGAAGATGGGAATGTTAACTGACAAGCAATTGGAAGATGGACTGACTGAAAAGAAAGCCATGGCTATCATCGAAAAAGCAAAGAAAACCGGCAGATACGATGAAGTTAAGAAATGGGGACTTGAAAACTTCAAACGTGACACTATGTGGGTAGCTGTATTGGATACTATCTATCCCAAAGGATTCAATGCCGACTCTATGAAATATATTCCTCACGGAAATGGTGCTCAATTCGAAATGAACGTGAAAAATGACACTGCCAAGTCTGGTGCTCCGGTATATTTGTTCGAAGTGAAAGCTCCATACGAAACTTATTTGAGCGGACTTGACAAACAAGAAATCATCAACCTAAAAGACCTGGATTCTAAACTAGGCAAATATAGCGGCTTGATGGTAGGTTCTATCGATACTCCAAACAATGGTGCTGGTAACTGGGAATAATGATTGATTTTACTAAATCAAAACAATATACTTTATCCATCCGTCTTAGTACGGATGGATTTTCTTTTTCTATCTATAACCCGATTCATGACGATTCGCTTTCAATAATAGAGAAAGAGATAAATGCGTCTTCATCCCTTACAGCAAATCTAAAAACACTCTTTCACGAATCGGATTTCCTCAATCATCCTTACAAACGAGTAAACATTATGATGGCAGGCAAGCGTTTTACGATTGCGCCATTAGAATTGTTTGAAGAGGAACAGGCGGAACTTCTGTTTTATCATAATCATCAGAAAAAAGAAAACGAAACGGTGCTCTATAATATTCTAAGAAAGAATAATGTAGCTGTCATCTTCGGCATAGACAAAAGCGCACAGACCTTTTTGAATGAACAATATCCCGAAGCTCGTTTCTATTCTCAATCTACTCCATTCATCGATTATTTTTCTGTAAAAAGCAGATTGGGAAACAGTAAGAAGATGTATGCTTCTATACGCAAAGACGGCATTGACATCTATTGTTTTGAACGAGGACATCTGCTTCTGGCTAATTCCTTTGAATGTACGCACACAGAAGACCGTATTTACTATTTATTGTACGCCTGGAAACAACTGGAGTTTAATCAGGAACGGGATGAGTTACACCTAACCGGAATACTTCCGGAGAAAGACGTTTTAATGAGTGAATTGAAAAAGTTTATCCTACAGGTATTCATCATGAATCCTGCAACTAATATTGACATGCAAGCCTTATTAACATGCGAGTAATCAGCGGTATTTACAAACGAAGAAGATTTGACGTGCCTCGGACATTTAAAGCACGCCCTACGACAGATTTCGCCAAAGAAAATCTGTTTAATGTACTCAATAACTATATCGATTTTGAAGAAGGAATAACAGCTCTTGATTTGTTTGCCGGAACGGGAAGCATCAGTATCGAATTGGTATCCCGCGGATGCGACCGTGTTATCAGCATTGAGAAAGATCCTGCACATCACTCATTCATCTGCAAAATTATGAAAGAGGTGCAGACAGACAAATGTCTGCCGATACGCGGAGATGTATTCAAGTTTATCAAAAATGGCCGCGAACAGTTCGACTTCATCTTTGCCGATCCTCCCTACGCTTTAAAAGAGTTGGAAACAATACCCGAATTAATCTTTCAGAATAATCTTCTCAAAGAAGGAGGATTATTGGTACTGGAGCATGGAAAAGATAATAATTTCGAAGAAAATCCACATTTCCTTGAGAGAAGGGTGTATGGAAGTGTGAACTTCTCACTATTCAGATAAGATCCAAATACAATTTCATCCTTATTAAAGTAGCGGAGCCAATAAACGCACGATAGACTCCGCAGCTTTTTGTCTCCACGAACGTCTGCCCCAATTCTTCAAAAAGATCTGTGTACTTTCGCGCTGGTCCTGAAGAAATATTTCTTTCATTTCAAGGGCAGTTTCTACGTCATACATAAAAGCATTCACCTCAAAGTTATGCTCAAAGCTACGGAAGTCAACATTGGTAGAGCCTACAGTGGAAAGCATATCATCTGAAACCATCAGCTTAGAATGTAGAAAACCTTTCTTATAAAAATAGACCTTAACACCTGCCTGCATCACATCTGCCAAATAAGAACGCGATCCAAGATGAGTTATCCAGTTATCTGCACGTTCCGGTAACATCAAGCGTATATCCACCCCAGACAATGCTGCTGTTTGCATAGCTGCTAATATTGGTTCTGTAGGCAAAAAATAAGGTGTTTGCATATAGAAATATTTTTTTGCACCGGTAATGGCAACAGTCAATCCCTGCATGATTTCTTTCCATGGCCCGATAGGCTCACTCGTGACAATTTGCACTAAAGAACTTCCGCAAGAGTCAATCTTCGGAAAATAACGGGAAGCGGTTATCAACGTACGGTCTACAAAATACCAATCAAGCAAAAAAGCCGTTTGTAAACCATGCACTGCCTTGCCTTCCAACATGATATGCGTATCTCGCCAAATCCCCCAAGAAAAGCCACGCATATAACGTTCTGCCAGGTTCATTCCCCCAACGAAGCCCACGCGTCCGTCAATAACGACAATCTTTCTATGGTTGCGGTAATTCACCCTACTGGTAAATAAGGGAAAACGTACTTTCAAAAAGCTCCTGACTTCAATACCGGCATTGCGCATTTCTTCAAAAAAACGGTTAGGCACATGCCAGCAACCTACATCATCATAGATAACCCGTACTTCAACCCCGTGAGAAGCTTTTTCTATCAGCACATCCCTGACCATACGCCCGATAGCGTCATCTTCAAAGATGTAATATTCCATGTGGATATGCTGCTTCGCTTTTTGCAGTTCACGCAACAATGATTGAAGTTTGGTATATCCTTCGGTATAGACTGCCACACGGTTCCCCTCAAATGGAAACGCTTGATTCGTTTGCTGGAAAAGCTGAATAAGACGGGAGTATTCATAAGGAACGTCCGAACAATCCTGTGCGAGATATTCGGCCATTGGTTTCTTCAATAAGCGGTCGTAGCTTTTTTGCCCAATGATACGTTCGCGACGTTGACTCCGCCCAAAGAAAAAATAAAAGACAAGTCCGACAATAGGAAGGAAAAGTAATATGAGTATCCATGCCATGGTTTTAACCGGATTCCGGTTGTCAAGAATGATGATGACAATCGTACCGATAATGGCTCCAAAATAAAGAATATCAAAAGCCACTGTTGCTATCTGGCTAAGCATATAGTTCCAATCAATCATAGGAATCTCCTTTCATACGGATACTAAACAACAAATATAGAGTAAATTCTCGGATTAACAAAGAAGTCCCGGCAACAACATTGAATCGTTGTGCCGGGACTTCCTGTTTTTATTTAAACCTATTACTCTGCTTTAGTGTGGTCTGCCACCTCCAAAGCCACCACGCGGGCCACGAGGTCCACCACCATCAAAACCGCCATGACGCATATTGCCGCGAGCTTCTTTATTTCCAAAAACATTCAGACGATAAGAGAAACGAAGCATGCAGTAGCTATTAATTCCGTTATATTCAGAAACAGAACGCATATCGGCTGTTAACGAACGGCTGATATTAGATTGCTGCCGCAGAATATCATATACTTCAAAACTGATGGTTGCGGCATTGCCTTTCAGGAAGTTTTGGGCAATCTGTGCATTCCAAATAAGTTCATTCTTATTCATACTGGCATCACGATAACCACGACGAGCGTTATTAGTGATATTGGTAGACAACGTCATACTCCAAGGTAAAGAGATATTAGTACTTGCACCATAACCAAATGTATAGGGTTCTTGATTGTTTTCCGGACGCAGTTGATTTCGCTCAAAGTTATAGTTGATTGAACCATTCAAGGTAAATTCAAACCAGTCGTTACGGAAAGTTCCATTCAGATTCTCTCCGAAAGTCAGTGTCGTACTAGTGTTCTTGTCATTTATTTTAGTATCGTCATTAAAAAGATAAGAAACTGCATTGGTATAATTAGCACGGGAGAAAGAATTTATGGTAAACCGCTTGTCTCTCAATGCTGTATTGAATCCAAACATTCCCATCGCATTCCAGTTTCCGTTGATATTCTCCGGTTTAACAGTCACTCCACCAGTACTCTGATTATAAGTAGTGGCATTAGTAATGCTATTTTGAGTCATATTCAAGTTTACATGAGCCATCATGCCACGCTGTTTATCTGCATTATAAGTATTATAAAACAAACGCATAGAATGAGAGAAAGAAGGTTTCAATCCCGGATTACCCTTACGGATATTCAACGGATTAGAGTCATCAGTTACATCAAGCAAATTTTCCATACTCGGCTGGCTTGCACGTCCCCGATAGGTAAAGCGCAACTGGCTGACTTTAGAAAATCTGTAACGAAAATCAACGTTAGGAGCAAAATTGAACACATTTCTTTTTACTACAGTATCTACTTCGGCTTTCTTATAATCCAATCTGGTGTTCTGCGGTTGCAAAGATACTCCAAAGTTCAATCTATATTTCTCGCGGATAATATTTAGTCCTGCATTAATATCATGGTTATAATATTTATATTGAGCATACTTACTCAAATCTCTATCTTTATTCTCTTCATATCCTACAGGCAGGCCATCACCAAAATTCCAAAACCAATCCTGTCCTTTATCGGCATCAGGAATCAAGCTGTATGTACTTCTGTCACTTTCACTATATTTATATTGAAATTTATAGCGGAACTGTAAGAAGGTAGCTCTCGCTATCGGTTCGCTATAGGTCAGTTCGGCAGTATAATCATAATTTTTGGTTGGAGAAGTAGTATATTGTTTACGCTCATCATCTTCTTTTTTTGCATTATCATCAAAATAACGCGTCAATGATTCACTAAACTGTTCGCTGTCATTATCTCCATAACTAAATGTACCACGGAAAGTGATGTTTCGTCCCTGATTATTCAATCTACGATTCACTTGCAAAGAAGCATTTGCAGAGAGATTCTGCCCTTCAGATTTTGATTCACTATTACTGGCGTTGACACGAATAGCTTCTAAAGGATCATCCGTACTTCCCCAGAAAATCTTATTCAAAAACTCATTAGGATTAGACACCAAATTAAATGGATCTCCATTAAAAGTTCCCGATTCGGAAATAGAATAACTATTAGACTTTCCATAAGAAACGTTCGGACGGAAAATGATATTTGTCAATGTGTCCGGTTTCCACTCCAACCGAAAGTCTGCATTAAAGTTCGTATTCTTATTGCGGCCTTTACTGTTCGAATTTGAATAAGAATTTCCATTTTGCAGGAAACGTTCCGAGTAGTTTGTAGATGTTGCATCCCGATCACTGAAATTATAACGGGCACTACCTCCCAGTTCCAATTTTTCAGTCTGGGTAGCAAAGTTAGCCCCTAACATCTTGGTAGCAGTCAAACCATTGCTGTTCCGGAAACGAGGTCCGCCACCTCCACCGGAGAATCCCTGATCGTTCACATTATTAGCAGAACCGATTAAAGAGAATTGGCTATTATCGACAAAACGATTCAACATCAAGTTGCTTCCGTAACGATCTTCTGTACCACCGGCAACACTTGCATTACCAAACCAACCTTGATTCATACCTTTCTTCACTTTCAGGTCAAGAACAGTTTCTTCTTCTCCGTCATCTATTCCGGTAACACGTGCCAAATCAGACTTTTTATCGTACGTCTTCAGTTTGTCGATCATGTTGACCGGTAAGTTCTTCAATCCGGTTTTCACATCACCGCCAAAGAACTCTTTACCATCCACCATAATCTTCTTTACTTCTTTACCATTGATTTTGACGTTACCGTCATCGTCTATTTCTGCTCCCGGAAGTTTCTTCACCAACTCTTCGAGCATCGCCCCTTCGGGAGTACGGTAAGCTGTTGAGTTATATTCCAGCGTATCTTCTTTCACGACCACCTGCGGAGCTTCGGCAGTAATCACCGCTTCCTTCAGCATGACAGCATCAGGGTCCAATGTAATGGTTCCCAATTTTTTATCAGTGGCGTTAGCAGATAATTGTACCGGTACGAGCTTGGTTCGGAATCCAATATAGGAAACTTTCAACACATATTTTCCGGCTTTTACTTTGGGGAGAGTAAACCATCCCTGGTTACTACTGGCTATACCGGCGGCATAAGCACTATCAGGTAATGATAGCAATTGAACTGTAGCCTGCGCTGCGGGCTCTTTAGTATCGGATTCCACCACACGTCCCGAAACGGTAATAACCTTATTCTGTGCAAAAATTGAGAAGGTGCATAGCAACATCAGCACCAACCCTGCTGAAAATCTTTTCATTTACCTTATTTACGATTATATTAGTAGCAATAACAATGTCTTTTTGACAAATCGAATCGCAAAAGGTTTAATTGAAAAGAAAATTATCTTTTAAAGAATCGATCAACAAGCGCTTTTTTCAGACCAAACTCCAGACAAAGCACATTAAAAACCAGAAAAGTAAGGAAAGAGGAAGTATCGACGTTTATCACATCTCCTTGCATAACACGCCACAACATACCACCAAAGACGAACAAGAATGTCAAAAAGATAGCATTACGAACAGCCGAATTCCGGATTTGCTCCGTTTCACGGCTTTCATTCTTACTCAATGCAAAGATTATCAACAAGCATCCTGCCATCATCAACAACTTTGTACATTCTTTATAAAACAGCAAATTAGTATCAGTTACTACTCCCTGCATCACCAAAATAAAAGGGATAAACAGAGCTACCAACAAGACAACATATCCTAAAGGACGACAATATACAGGTAATAATGCTTTCATGATTAAACGTTTTAATGAGACAAAAGTAAGTAAAAAAAGATATTTTATATACATTTGCAGAGTAAAAAAGCAAAAGAATCATGAGTAAACAAGAAGTTATTCTCTGCGAAAGCTTGGAAACGAGCCTCGGTCGTGCCATTGAGCTATGTCCGCATGACAAATTATTCGTCCTCACAGACGAGCATACCCAGCGTCTTTGTCTCCCCTCTCTAAAGGAATCGGGGCTGTTGAAAGATGCTGTAGAAATCTGTATCGGAGCAGAAGATGTGCATAAAACTCTGGAAACACTCGCTTCCGTCTGGATGGCATTAAGCACTCAAGGGGCTACCCGCCACTCTTTACTTATCAATCTTGGAGGAGGGATGGTGACAGATCTCGGAGGTTTTGCCGCAGCTACATTCAAACGGGGCATTTCCTATATCAATATACCAACCACCCTGCTCGCCATGGTGGACGCATCAGTGGGGGGTAAAACAGGAATCAACTTCAACGGACTGAAAAATGAAATCGGTGCTTTCGCTCCGGCAAACAGTGTATTGATTGAAACTGAATTCCTACGCACATTGGACACACACAATTTCTTCTCCGGATATGCTGAAATGTTGAAGCATGGTTTGATTAGCAATACGGCACATTGGGCAGAATTGCTCAATTTCGATTCCTCTAGTATTGATTATGCAGCTCTCAAACAATTGGTAGGCCAATCGGTACAAGTGAAAGAAGATATTGTAGAACAGGATCCCTTCGAACATGGAATCCGCAAAGCATTAAATCTGGGACACACCGTAGGACATGCGTTCGAAAGTATGGCACTGGCAGAAAACCGTCCTGTATTACATGGATATGCAGTAGCTTGGGGAATTGTGTGCGAACTGTATCTTTCTCATCTCAAAGTAGGTTTCCCGAAAGAGAAAATGCGGCAAACGATCCAGTTTATCAAGGATAATTATGGTGTATTTACTTTCGACTGCAAGAAATATGACCAACTGTATGCATTTATGACGCATGATAAAAAGAATACTTCAGGTACTATCAATTTCACCTTACTAAAAGATATTGGAGACATTTGCATCAATCAGACTGCCGATAAGGACACTATCTTCGAAATGCTCGACTTCTATCGCGAATGTATGGGAATTTAATCCATCCTACATCAGATATACCACATAGTAAAAGGGAATGAAATAGACTTCATTCCCTTTCTCTTCCCAATCCCTATAGATATTATTGCCTATTGTGAGGCAATTGTCCGCACTATTGTTCTAAGTTACTCATTCGATATTGTGAAAGCGACATTCCTGTATGCTTTCTAAAAAAACGTCCAAGCGACGATTGATTCGCAAAGTTCGTTTTAATCGCTATTTCCTGAATGTTCAGGCTTGTGTTTTTCAACAAAGCCTTGATTTCTAATATGATGTATTCAACAATCCAGTCTTTAGCAGACTTCCCGCTTGTCTCCTTAATTACCATAGTCAGGTATTTGGAAGTAATACACAGTTTATCCGCATAAAAAGCCACATCCTTATTCTCCTTAAAATGCTTCATGATAAGCCCAAAGAATTTATTAGCCAACTCTTCTTTACGGGTATCCCTGCGGGCAGTCATCAAGGTCGATTCCTTTTGATAAGCATTGAACAGTTCCAGATACAGATACCTCAACAAATGAATAATCAGCTCACGCCTATATATATCTTGAGAGGTAACTTTATCTTTTATCATACCCAGATAATTATACATCCGGGGAATATCGCGTTCCGTCTGCGGATACCAGTAATGAGTCCGCATATAGAAAAAGAAATGCGGAGAAAATCTGGGCACACCACTTAACGCATCACTAAACAGTGAAGTAGATATAACCATCGTAACGGTCGAGAAATCTTCACTTGGCTCACTAAATGAGACAAATTGTCCGGGTAATAATATAATCAATTCCTCCGGTTGTATCCAATGTACATCTTCATGCACTGTAATTTTGGCCTTTCCACCTAAACAATATATAATCAAAGCTGATTGATTATTAGAAGGATAAGAAGTCAAAGGAAGATACTTCAGATTTTGATAAAATTTAAAATCGTCACCCAGGACGTATATCTCTAATGTCTCTCTATTTTTAATGTCTAACATTTAACACCTTTCTAAACTAAGTCTTTTTACAAATGTATAACTTCCTAATTTACCACGCACCAAAAATGGAAATATAGTATCATACTAAGGAAGTCAAACACCTTTTATTTACATTAATTTATAAACAAACTCTCTGATTGTTAGTTCATTTATCATTTTCCTATTTCGTTTTATTATAGACTGACCTGGTTTTTATAGTGTTTTTAGGACAAGAAAAGGATTAATGCTTTCAAATGAAAAATAAGTAGATTGTTTTCTAATTCAAGCAAAATTAAAGAAATGTACTTTTATATCACATAAGAGGCAATCAAAAGAACTACTAACTCATTGAGATAAAGATTTGCATGACCACAAGAAAGACTAATAATCAGAATAATAGCTATAAATCGGCACAATTCATACTAGAAAAATCAACGGATTATTTGCTAATTAAAAATTAATCTGTACTTTTGCATCCGCAATTCGGGGTGTAGCTCAGCCCGGTTAGAGTACGCGTCTGGGGGGCGTGTGGTCGCTGGTTCGAATCCAGTCACCCCGACTGGTTAAAGAGGTTAGAAACCGAATGGGTTCTAACCTCTTTTTATTTTAGAAAACAATGAAAGAAGATCCTAGACATATCCATATCAGTGAATACAGTTATCCTCTTCCGGATGAACGTATTGCTAAATTCCCGTTGCCTACCCGCGACCAGTCCAAACTCTTAATATACCGTCGTGGAGAAATCAGTGAAGATGTTTTCACTTCTTTGCCGGAATATCTGCTGCAAGGCAGTCTGATGATATTCAATAATACAAAAGTCATTCAGGCGCGCCTCCATTTTCGAAAAGAGACGGGAGCACTGATCGAAGTGTTTTGTCTTGAACCGATCCAGCCAAACGATTATGTCTTGAATTTCCAACAGACAGCACATGCCGCCTGGCTTTGCATGATCGGCAATCTGAAGAAATGGAAAGACGGACAGTTGAAACGGGAAATGACCGTCAAAGGATTCCCTATTACTCTGACCGCTACCCGAGGAGAATGTAAAGGAACCAGCCATTGGGTAGATTTTGCATGGGATAATCCGGAAGTGACGTTTGCCGATATCCTTGAAGTATTCGGAGAACTTCCTATTCCTCCTTACTTAAACCGGGATACGGAAGAAAGTGACAAGGAGACTTATCAGACTGTTTATTCTAAGATTAAAGGTTCGGTAGCTGCGCCTACGGCGGGATTACATTTTACTCCACGAGTATTGGATGCTCTTCAAGAAAAAGGGATTGATCTTGAAGAATTAACTCTACATGTAGGAGCAGGCACATTCAAACCTGTAAAAAGTGAAGAAATCGAAGGTCATGAGATGCACACGGAATATATATCGGTCAACCGGAGTACCATCAAAAAACTGATTGACCATGACGGTTGTGCTATTGCAGTAGGAACTACTTCTGTACGGACTCTGGAAAGCCTGTATCACATTGGAGTCACATTGGCTGAAAATCCGTATGCTACGGAAGAAGAACTACGTGTCAAACAATGGCAGCCTTATGAAAAGTACGACCAAATTCCTCCCGTTGTTGCGCTGCAAAAGATATTAGGATATCTCGACAGGAATGGTTTGGAAACCCTTCACACCAGTACACAGATTATCATAGCACCGGGATACAATTATAAAATAGTGAAAGCGATGGTTACTAATTTCCATCAGCCGCAAAGTACCTTGCTGCTTTTAGTTTCAGCTTTTGTAAAAGGGAATTGGCGCACTATTTATGATTATGCACTGGCGCATGATTTCCGATTCCTAAGTTATGGAGATTCTTCTTTATTAATACCATAAGAAATCCTCCTCTCCGAAAGATTTTACGCAATATAAGAGACACTATGCCAAGCGATAATAACCAGGAAATGTTCCCTATCGTAGACGAACAGGGAAATATCATCGGAGCCGCCACTCGCGGAGAATGCCACAGCGGTAGCAAACTGCTTCATCCGGTGGTTCACCTTCACGTATTCAATGCCCAAGGAGACATCTACTTACAGAAACGCCCCGAATGGAAAGACATTCAACCGGGGAAATGGGATACAGCTGTGGGTGGACATATTGATTTGGGCGAAAGCGTAGAAATCGCCCTAAAGAGAGAAGTCCGTGAAGAATTGGGCATCACAGACTTCACTCCCGAGCTTCTCACCAGTTATGTTTTTGAATCCAGCCGTGAAAAAGAGCTTGTTTTTGTCCACAAAACCGTTTATGAGGAAGAAATCCATCCCAGCGACGAACTGGACGGTGGACGATTTTGGAAGATCGAAGAAATAAAAGAAAATCTGGGTAAAGGAATCTTCACTCCCAACTTCGAAGAAGAGCTGAAAAAAGTCTCTCTTATTCCTTCTCTATCCAAGTAATAATCTTTTCAGAGAACGGACTTTCTTTCGGAGACACAACTCCCGCCCAATGTCCGTTCTCATCAATCATAAACTTCTGAAAATTCCACTGAACCGGTGCGTTTTCTTTTCCATTCTGTTTTTTCTCCGTCAACCATTGATAAAGAGGAGCCATATCTTTTCCTTTAACGGGAATCTTAGCCATCATCGGAAAAGTAACATCATAGTTCAAAGAACAGAACTTGGCTATTTCCTCATTACTACCCGGTTCTTGTCCCATAAAGTTATTCGCCGGAAAACCGATAACAACAAAGTCTTTTTCTTTATATTTCTCATATAGTTTCTCCAGTTGAGCATACTGGGGCGTCAGCCCACACTTAGATGCCACGTTGACTACCAGCACTTTCTTACCTTTCAGTGAAGAAAGAGGAAAGTCCTTACCATCAATAGTTTTCACTGTAAAATCATAAAAAGACTTGTTTTGCGCTTCCGAAGAAATTGCAAACAACAGGCTTACCATCATCAAGACGAATGTTTTCATGCTGAATATACATTTAGTTTGTTTTTATATTAAACGAGTAAACTGAAAGAAATGTTTGTTCAGCAGTGAAACAAGAACTATGATTTTACATCTTTCAATTCCCAAATCCGTCACTTCACCCCACAATCTTTCCGCTTCATTTATTCTTAGTGATAACGGATGAAGATAGGTAGTAATTTTGTACCGTGAAATAATAATACAACAAAAATCATGTTTACAGCTATTGTACGTTTTTCAATCAAGAAGAAGCTGTTTGTAGGACTCACTACTCTCTTCCTGTTTATCGGAGGTATCTATGCGATGCTGACACTACCTATTGATGCCGTGCCCGACATTACCAATAATCAGGTACAAATAGTGACCGTATCTCCTACACTCGCGCCACAAGAGGTGGAACAACTCATCACTATGCCTATCGAAATAGCGATGAGCAATATTATGAATGTCGAAGATATCCGTTCTGTCAGCCGCTTCGGGTTATCGGTCGTAACGGTCGTTTTTAAAGAAAGTGTCCCCACACTCGATGCACGGCAGTTGATAAATGAACAAATACAAAGCGTAACAAGCGAGATTCCCTCCGAACTCGGAACACCGGAGATGATGCCCATCACCACCGGTTTGGGAGAGATTTACCAGTATATATTAAAGGTAGCTCCCGGATATGAGAAGAAATATGACGCAATGGAACTCCGCACCATTCAAGACTGGATGGTGAAACGTCAGTTGTCCGGTATCCCCGGTATAGTAGAAATCAATAGTTTCGGCGGTTACCTGAAACAATATGAAGTAGCCGTCGACCCGGACGCCCTGTTTTCTTTGAATATCACTATCGGCGAGGTGTTCGAAGCACTTAGCAGCAACAACCAAAATACCGGAGGAAGCTACATTGAGAAGATAAAGAATGCCTACTATATCCGGTCGGAAGGTATGATTACCCGCATCAAGGATATTGAACAGATTGTAGTGACCAACCGGAATGGGATTCCGGTACATATCAGTGATGTAGGAGTTGTCCGCTTCGGTTCCCCAAAGCGTTTCGGTGCCATGACAAAGGATGGTGAGGGCGAGTGTGTCGGCGGAATTGCCATGATGCTAAAAGGTGCCAACGCAAATGTAGTGACTCAAGAACTCGAAAAACGGGTAGAAAAAATACAGCAGCTATTACCCGAAGGAGTCAGTATAGAACCTTACTTGAACCGTTCGGAACTGGTAAACCGGAACATCTCTACAGTTGTCAACAACCTGATTGAAGGAGCGGTTATCGTCTTCCTTGTACTCATCCTCTTCCTCGGCAACCTCCGTGCCGGACTGATTGTCGCATCCGTCATCCCGCTGGCAATGCTCTTCGCTTTTATCATGATGCGTGTATTCAATGTCACCGCCAATCTAATGAGTCTCGGTGCCATTGACTTTGGTATTGTAGTAGATGGCTCTATCGTTATCTTGGAAGGTATCCTCGCCCACATTTACGGAAAACAATTCCGAGGCCGCACACTGACCCGCAAAGAGATGGACAAAGAAGTGGAAAAAGGAGCTTCCGGCGTTGCACGTTCGGCCACTTTTGCAGTGTTGATTATCCTTATCGTCTTCTTCCCCATCCTTACATTGAACGGGATTGAAGGGAAATATTTCACTCCTATGGCTAAAACACTTGTGTTCTGCATTATCGGAGCCTTAATTCTTTCACTGACTTATGTTCCCATGATGGCCTCCCTCTTTCTGAAGCATACCATTGTTGTGAAACCCACCCTTGCCGACCGCTTCTTCGAGAAACTGAACAAGACCTACCAGCACACCCTGCGAGCCTGTCTTCGTCACAAATGGCGTACCGTCATCGTAGCCTTCTCCGCGCTGATTGGTTCACTTTTTCTCTTTACCCGCCTGGGAGCAGAATTCATTCCTACTTTGGACGAAGGAGATTTTGCCATGCAAATGACACTACCCGCAGGAAGTTCGCTGACCGAAAGTATCGAAGTATCCCGCTTGGCAGAGAAAGCATTAATGGACAAATTCCCTGAAATCAAACATGTTGTAGCCAAAATAGGAACGGCGGAAGTTCCCACCGACCCGATGGCAGTGGAAGATGCCGATGTGATGATTATCATGAAACCATTTAAAGAATGGACAAGTGCCGGAAGCCGTGCAGAAATGGTGGATAAAATGAAAGATGCACTTGCTCCGCTCTCCGAACCTGCCGAATTCAACTTCTCGCAACCGATACAGCTTCGCTTCAACGAACTGATGACGGGAGCAAAAGCAGATATTGCCATCAAATTATATGGAGAAGATACGCACGAATTATATGAAAGAGCCAAAGAAGCAGCTACCTTTGTAGAGAAAGTGCCGGGAGCAGCAGATGTCATCGTTGAGCAGACGATGGGATTACCCCAATTAGTAGTGAAATACAACCGTGGCAAAATAGCCCGTTACGGCATCAACATACAAGAGCTTAACACCATTATCCGAACTGCCTATGCCGGAGAGTCAACAGGTGTAATCTTTGAAAACGAACGGAGATTCGATCTCGTGGTCCGGCTTGACCAGGAGAAAGTGGCCGACTTGAATCTTGATAAGTTGTTTGTACGCACTTCGGAAGGAATTCAAATTCCTGTTGGAGAGGTAGCAAGCATCGACCTTGTCAGTGGGCCACTGCAAATCAACCGGGATGCAACCAAACGGCGCATCGTCATCGGGGTCAATGTGCGTGACGCAGACATCCAGCAAGTTGTCTCCAATATTCAAGAGACACTGAACAAGAACATAAAACTGAAACCGGGATATTACTTCGAATACGGCGGCCAGTTCGAAAACTTGCAAAATGCCATCAATACCTTACTGGTGGTCATCCCCGTAGCATTAATGCTCATTCTATTGATTCTGTTCTTCGCATTCAAGAACATCACCTATACCCTGATGGTATTCTCAACCGTCCCCCTATCGCTCATCGGTGGTATCGCCGCACTTTGGCTACGCGGGCTCCCGTTTAGCATATCGGCCGGAGTAGGATTCATCGCCTTGTTCGGGGTAGCAGTATTGAATGGTATCCTGATGGTAAATCACTTCAACGAACTTCGTAAACAAAATACCTATTCCATGACTACAAACCAGATTATCAAAAGAGGGACTCCACACTTGCTCCGTCCTGTATTCCTGACAGGACTGGTTGCATCTTTGGGATTCGTCCCGATGGCAATAGCCACTTCAGCCGGCGCAGAAGTACAACGTCCGTTGGCAACAGTGGTCATCGGTGGCTTGATTATTTCTACCGTACTGACTTTACTCATCATTCCAGTGTTTTACAAAATTGTAAATTCATTTGCTACCTGGAGACGTCCGGGAATCAAACTGCGCCGGCCTTTCGGGGGATTGTGTCTCCTGTTCTTGTTTCTTCCCGCGTTCGTTTCCGCTCAACAGACACAAACAGTCAGTCTCGAACAGGCCATAGAAATAGCCAAACAAAATCATCCTCGCCTGAAAATAGCCAATAATGCTATTCAACAAGCCAAAGCCACTCGCGGAGAAGTGATAGAAGCAACGCCTACCTCGTTCAGCTATTCCTGGGGTCAACTTAACGGAGAAAACAAAAAAGACAAGGAACTGACTTTCGAGCAAAGCCTGGGCTCCCTTCTAACGCCATTCTACAAGAATGCGTTAGTCAACCGTCAGGTAAAAACGAACACCTATTATCGGCAGATGGTAGAGAAAGAAATCACAGCAGAAGTGAAAAGGGCGTGGGCCTACTACCAATATGCCACTAACCTCTGTTCAATGTATCGGGATCAGGATAAAATGGCAGAAGAACTGCAGCGCATCGGAGAATTACGATACCAACAAGGAGAGATTACCTTACTAGAGAAAAATATGATGACCACCATAGCTGCCGATCTGCATAACCGCTGGTTCCAAGCAAAAGAAGAAGAGAAAATGGCATTGGCACGTTTCCAATGGAGTTGCTACTCCAACGATCCCATTGTTCCGGTGGATTCCACTTTATCCTTATTCTATACCGGCATTTCGGATGGAAACCTGTCGGGAGCACATACTGCCTACTTTCAAAGCCAGGCAGATGAAGCGAAAGCAATGCTCCGTGTAGAGCAGAGCCATTTCTTTCCTGAAATCAGTGTGGGGTATACCCGTCAGGACATTCTCCCACTTAAGAATCTGAATGCCTGGATGATCGGGGTTTCTTTCCCCATCTACTTCCTACCACAAAAGAGCAAAGTGAAGCAGGCACGGCTAACTGCTACTTCAGCGCAAATACAGGCAGATGCCAACATCCGGGAGTTAAGAAATAAGACACTCGAACTGGAAGCATCCCTTCGCAGATATAATGAGAGTTTACGATATTATACCTCTTCTGCCTTGAAAGAAGCGGATGAACTGACAAAGGCAGCCAACCTGCAATTGCAGCAGAGCGAAACAGGCATTGCCGAATATATACAGTCGATTACCACCGCCAGAGAGATACGCAGAGGCTATATTGAAACAGTCTACCAATACAATATTGCTGCACTGGA
The DNA here is from genome assembly GCF_000157095.2 of Bacteroides sp. D1. Taxonomy (NCBI): domain Bacteria; kingdom Pseudomonadati; phylum Bacteroidota; class Bacteroidia; order Bacteroidales; family Bacteroidaceae; genus Bacteroides; species Bacteroides sp. D1. The sequence continues at coordinate 165,643 of NZ_JH114343.1, read as the reverse complement.
ATATGAACTTTTCAAGTAGGTGGAAAATCGAGACATTGAATGAGATACATCACCCTGAATAATTATTATAAAACATAAGATATGAAAAAAATAGTTTATCCCATCCTTTTACTAGTTCTAACGGCTTGCAAAGGAAACCAGCAAACTACAAATAACGAATCCGCCGCAATTCCCGTTGCCGAAACGATAGCAGATACCATCGCACAACCCGAAGTGGATGCCATCACTTCAGCTACCTCAAAGCCTAATCAGGTTTCGTTCAACGGACGAATCGTTCTTCCTCCTCAACGTCAGGCAACCATTGCTTTAACCATGGGAGGCATTGTAAAAAAAGCTTCTCTGCTTCCAGGGCAATGGGTGGCTGCAAACAGTGTAATCGCCACGTTAGAGAATCCGGAGTTCATCACCCTGCAACAAACTTATCTGGACAGTCACGCACAGACCGAATATCTCTTAGCTGAATACGAACGGCAAAAAAATCTGTCTGCCGAACAAGCAGCTTCTCAAAAGAAATTCCAGCAAAGTAAAGCGGACTTTCTCTCCATGAAGAGTCGCCAGGACGCCGCTGCTGCACAACTTTCTCTTTTAGGCGTTCAAACGGAGGCATTACTTAAGAACGGAATACAACCGCTACTGGAAGTCAAAGCCCCTATTAGTGGTTATGCCGCTAATGTAGAGATGAATATCGGCAAATATATCAATCCGGGAGAAGCACTTTGCGAACTTATCGATAAAAGCAGCCCGATGCTTTGCCTGACTACTTACGAGAAAGATCTTGCAGACATACAAGTCGGCAGCCCGGTACAGTTTCGTGTAAACGGAATGGGGACACAAACCTTTCACGGTATCGTGATTTCCATCGGACAAAAAGTAGACGAAACCAATCGTTCGCTCGAAGTGTATGCTTCCATCAAGGAGGAAAATGTACAATTCCGCCCCGGTATGTATGTCACGGCACACATTCAGAAACAATAATTGACCAACTGTGACAACAGCATTGACATTTTATAACCGGTAACTCATAATTTACCACTATCTTTGTTGTATGATAGCCAAAGCAATAAAAAAAGATAAATATATACTTTCCACAGTCATCATCTCCTTAGCGGTTGCTGTACTGATTCATTTTCCTGAATCAGTATCTCTTTTCGACCGTTTCGAAAGTCATTCCTTATTCCCGGGGATGAAGTTTATAGATGTGGCAAACGAAATACTTTTTACCTTTCTGTCGCTATTGTTACTTTTTGCCATCAATACCCGTTTGTTTCATTTCAATCAGGCGTCCATTAAAATTACAGGGACAAAGATTTTGCTTTCCTTTATCGTGACATGGATATTGAGTAACTTGTCAGGACAGTTTTTTGTTTTCCTTCACAGAACGTTTGATATTCCGGCCATCGATGCCATGGTACATCATTATTTGCATCCATTGCGGGATTTCATTGTGGCATGTCTCGTCACCAGTAGTTGCTGCATCATTCATCTTATATTCAAGCAGCAACTGGTACTTATTGAAAACGAACAGCTTCAGGCAGAGAATCTCCGCAATCAGTATGAAGTACTGAAGAATCAGCTGAACCCACACATGCTGTTCAACTCGCTGAATACCCTGCGTTCGCTGGTACGCGAAAATCAAGATAAAGCGCAGGATTACATTCAGGAACTCTCCCGGGTACTAAGGTATACTTTGCAAAGTAATGAGTCACAATGTGTCAGTCTCCGGGAAGAAATGGAATTTGTTTCCGCTTATATATTTCTATTAAAGATGCGTTTTGAGAACAATCTACAATTCGACATACAGATAAGCAATGCCTACGAAGAATATCTCCTCCCTCCAATGGCGGTGCAAGTGTTGATTGAGAATGCAGTAAAGCACAACGAAATCAGCAACCGGAAGCCGTTGACCATTCATATCACGACGGACGATAACGGCAATTTGTCTATCAGCAACGACATTCAGCCCAAATGGACTGCAACTTCCGGAACCGGTATCGGACTTGCCAACCTTGCCAAGCGATACAGGCTTTTGTTTAAACGGGATATACAAATAACGGAGGACAGAGAGTTTACAGTTTGTATTCCTTTGATTGAAAAATCACAACTAGAACAATAATCACCATGAAGATTGTCATTATAGAAGACGAAAAAGCAGCAGTACGAAACCTGACTTCACTGCTTAATGAGATAAAACCGAATGGAGAAATCGTGACCATACTGGATAGTATCAGTTCCACTATCGAATGGTTCAGTTCTCATCCGATGCCGGAACTGGTATTCATGGATATTCACCTGGCAGATGGTTCCGCCTTCGAGATATTCAATCATATCAATATTACTTGTCCGATTATCTTTACAACTGCCTATGATGAATATGCGTTACGTGCATTCAAAGTAAACAGCATCGACTACTTATTAAAACCCATCGGTAAGGAAGACATAGAACACGCTTTCGATAAGCTCCAAGGTTTACAAGATGCTGCTGACAAACACCAGTTCCCCTTTCCACAACAGGAGAATGAGCTACTGAAACTGATACATTCACTCCAAAAGCAGGAAAACTATAAAAGTCATTTCCTTATTCCTACCAAAGGAGACAAACTATTGCCCGTTTCTGTAGATATGATACAATTGTTTTATATTAAGGACTGTCAGGTCAAAGTAGTCTTAACCGATGAAACCGAATACTGTTTTTCTCAAACATTAGATGAACTTACGGAGTGTCTCAATCCTTCTCTTTTCTTTCGGGCTAACCGCCAATATCTTATTTCGCGAGAAGCTATTAAAGATATTGACTTATGGTTCAACAGCCGCCTGTCCATCAACTTGTATTATTCAGGAATCAAAGAAAAAATACTTGTCAGCAAAGCCCGAGTAGCAGAGTTTAAAGAGTGGTTCTCTAAGAGAAAACGTTAATTCCGAGGCATTGCCTTCTTAGAACAAATAGCAAAACAAAGTGTTTCGTGCCGTGAAACGATTGGTTTCAACGCTTGAAACAAACAGTTTCAAGCCGCAAAACACTTTGTTTCAAGCCTTGGAAACTTTAGTTTCAAGCCTCTGAAACTGCAGTTTCCCCTAATGGAAACTAAAGTTTCCCGCCTTGAAACCAAAGGTATCCCCTGTTGAAACTTCTATTTACATACAAGCTTATATTTATATGCAGGCATGTTCATTTCAAACGGTGATAGATGAATGATTAGATGATAGGTGGAGAACAATCTATCACCACCCTGAAAGCTCGATGAACAATGCGTTTCAGAAGAATGGTGATAGATTGAAAGATGATTCCCATTTTTACGTATGGAAAGTTAGAATATGTGCCATCATTCAATGACAGCTGCAAAGCCGCCATTTCTAACCATCTTTATAGTTAGCTGTTCTCCGGCTTTCACTTGGGCTGACTTGCAACGATAATCCATCGCCTGACGTCCTGCGTTGATACCATCCTCAAAAGATATCATTTGATAAGAGCGATCTTTATTCAAGAAATCTAACTTTATGGTAAACTCACGTTCCTTTTCACCATTGTTAGTCATTCCTCCTATAAACCACTTATCGCCTTTCCGTTTTGCTACAACGACATATTCACCCGCTTTAGCTTCCAGTGCCACAGTCTCGTCCCACGTTACGGGAACTTGTGTGATGAAACGGGTACAATCTTCATTACGATAATAAAGAGTAGGATTATCCGCCAACATCTGCAGGCCACTTTCAAAAACCACAAAGAGTGCCAACTGATAAGCACGTGTTCCGATACTTGCAGCATTAGGACGTTCCGACCGATATACATTAGGCTGCATACTAATCATCGCTCCGGGAGTATAATCCATCGGACCGACAGCATTACGCATAAACGGTAAATACAGACTATTATCCGGATAACAACCGCCCATTTGTTCCATTCCACGCACTCCTTCGTAAGACAATACATTCGGATATTTATATTCCAGTCCGGCAGGTTTGAAAGAGCCATGAAAATCGACAAACAAATGATGTTTGGCTGCTTCTCGGGCTACCCGTTCGTAAAAGTTGACCATCCACTGATCGCTTCTGTCCATAAAATCAATCTTAAGTCCTTTTACTCCCCATTCATTGAAAGTCTTGAAGAGATCAAAATTGTTTTCTACCGTCAACCATGTCAACCAAAGCACAATCTCTACATTTTTTTCTTTGCCATAACGAATCAACTCGTGCAAGTCTACTTTGGGATTAGGTGTATAAGGATCACGTGTACTTTTAGCCCAACCTTCATCCATAATAATATATGGAATACCAAATTTAGAAGCAAAATCAATGTAATACTTATAAGTATCCAAGTTATAACCGGAAACAAAATTCACATCCGGTCCGTAAGGAGAAGCGTCATTCCACCATTCCCAGCTCACCTGTCCCGGCTTAATCCATGAAACATTCTGAAGTTGATTCTTTTCAGCCAGTTTATAAGTCATTGTATTCTCAATCAACTGCTTATCATTTTTACTTATCACAAAGTAACGCCAAGGATAATTTCTCGTACCTTTTGTTTTAGCAATGTAATCAGCTTCTTGAGTAATCTTCACGCTTCGATCACTGTTTTCGGCAAACGCAAGCGGAGCTTTAGGAAAAACAGAGATTGCTCCGTTCGTCCCCGTTCCTTTGAGAAACATACATGGATAATCAGCCAGATCCGACTCGCTGATTAATATTTTATAGTCTTTTTGTGTGTCAATCAATACTGGCAAAACAGCTATCCGTTCTTCAGGCTTCCACGCATTACTTTGAACATGTGTGTAAGGTTCCTCATAAGCTGTATGGAAGCCTCCCGGTTGTTGCAAGTGAAGAAGATAATCCGACGGGAAGTTGATAGCACACTCTTCGTTCATTACTTCAACATCACCTTTTTGTGAGGTAATAAACCGGTAAGCAACTCCATCGTCAAAAGCACGGAATTCTACTGAATAATCTTTAAAGGTCAGTAGCAATTGATTATAACGATTATTGACTTTCGCATATTTCAAAGGAACAATAGGAGTTAATTGCTCGTCGACACTCGTACGTTTCTGACGGCGCAGTTTGGGATTTTGTCCCAACACCTGATTCCTCAATGTCAACTGAAGGGAATTGTCTTTCAACAATACATCTCCGTTATAATCTATACTATAATAGATTTTATCCGAGAGATTCAAGGACACTTTCAGCTCTCCATTGGGAGAAATTAACTCTAACTTATTCTGTGCACGAAGTAGTGATGCCAAGCACAAACACACAACTAACAGGAAATATCTTCTCATGATTTAGATATTTAATTAATAATCGTTTTACAATGGCAAATGTAATAAAAACATCACTTCGTACTATCAAACGGACTGGGTAATACTCCTTCAAAAGTCATTTTCACTGGTTTGATATACACGTTTTCATCAAATTAGCCTGATATTTCATTGTCTTTCCAGGCAACGACAAAGAAGGAGCTACCGCTTCATCCGATACCGCACGCTTATAGTTCGGTTTATTGCTCATGACAAAACGTAGTTTCACGCCATCACGTATATCCTCATATTTCAAATAAGATTTGTCATACTTCTTGCCATTCACATACAATTCCTTTACATACACATTCTTCGGCGACCAATTATCTGCTACCATTTCAATCACTTTTCCGTTGCTCATCCGAACTGTTATTGCCTCAACGCAAGGAGAACCGATGTTATACATATTGCTTGAAGGAGCCACCGGGTAAAAGCCAATGCAATTGAACATATACCAAGCCGACATCTGTCCGCAATCGTCATTGCCACTTAATGCATCCGGAGTATCGCCATAGAAACGTTCAGCAATCGTCCGTACCCACTTCTGACATTTCCAAGGTTCTTTCAAGTAATTATAAAGATACGCTACATGATGGCAAGGTTCATTTCCATGCCAATAGGCTCCGATACGGCCTTGAATATCATGTGCTCCCGGAATGTCATCCGGCAACTCTACTGTGAACAGTTCATCCAACCGGTTGCGGAACCAATCTTCGCCAGCTTCGTTCATATATCCTTGTACATCTTGTGGTACGTACCAGGTATATTGTACAGTAAAGCCTTCCGTAATATCCCCCCATCCATTTACAGATCCGGGTCCCTGATAAGCTACCGGAGTAAACGGTGTACGCCAGTTTCCCTGACTGTCCTTGCCACGCATATACTTCGTTTCCGGATCAATCAAAGTCTGATAAGAGAGTGCACGATTCAAGAAATAACGATAATCATCCTCTTTACCCAAAGCCTTGGCAGCCTGTGCCATGCAATAATCATCATACGCATATTCCAATGTTTTAGATACTGATTCCGCCTCTTTATCGAAAGGCACATATCCCATCATACGATATTCCGGCAAACAGTCATAATTCGGATTCATCGCCGTGGTCTTCATAGCCTCATACGCACGTTCGTAATCGAACCCTTTTACTCCCTTCACAATCATGTCAGCCAATACGGAAACTGCATGATAACCAATCATACACCAAGTCTCATTTCCATAAAACGACCAGATAGGCAGCATTTTCTCCACACTCTTATCATAATGAGCCAACATGGAATTGGCAATATCGGCATTCACTTCCTGCTGCACCAGATTGAACCAGGGATGCAAAGCCCGGTAGGTATCCCAAAGAGAGAATACCGTATAGTTGGTAAATCCTTCGGCTTTCTCTATATTTTTATCTAATCCTCGAAACTGCCCGTCTGCATCCTGAAAGATGAACGGATGCAAAGCCGCATGGTAAGCCGATGTATAGAAAGTTCTTTTCGTTTTACGGTCGGCAGTAAGGGTATATTTTCCAAGTTCTTTTTCCCATAGTGCTTCTCCTTTAGCTTTCAGATCATCGAAAGCGAGTTCGGCAAGTTCCGCCATATTGTTCTTTGCTCCGTTTGTGCTGACCGATGAAATAGCAGTTTTTACAATCACTTCCTCTCCGGCTTTTGTATCAAAAGAGATGCAAGCCATCAGATTCTTTCCCCAAGCCTCATAGCTGCTACGAAACCGGGAGGTATTGTAAATCACCGGTTTCTTATTCTGCATAAAGCGCAAGCCGGTCAACTTTTTAGAGAAAGTAGCCGTGAAATAGATATGCCGTTCCGGTCCCCAGCCTTTTACCAGTTTATATCCGGTGATGGTAGAATCATTTTCCATGCGCAGATTCGCCCATTCACAAGATTGCCATAAAGTATGGTTCATATCAATCATTATAAAAGCTTTATCCGATTGAGGATAGGTGAAGCGAAACATACCACTACGTACCCCTGACGTCATTTCAGCCTTTACTCCATAATCTGACAGTTCCACCGCATAATAATTAGGTGATGCCCATTCCTTTTCATGAGAATAACGTGAACGGTATCCCTTTTCCGGCTCCTCACGTGTCCCCGGATCCAGTTTCATCTCTCCTGTTCCGGGAATAAACAAGAAGTCTCCCAAATCAGGTATACCAGTCCCGCTTAAATGAGTCAGACTGAACCCCAACAAGGTGGAATGATTATATTTATAACCGGAAGCCGCATCATAGTATTTACTATCCGTGTCCGGACTCATCTGAATTCCTCCGAAAGGAATCTGCGCACCCGGATACACATTACCATAACCATCTGTTCCCACAAATGGATTCACATAATCAATCAGTTTCTCGGTTTGAGCCATGCCCGGCAAAATATTCACCAGGCACAGCCATACTAAAAACAATCCTCTTTTACCCATAACACTCACCATATTTACATTATTATGCTTGTATATCACCTACAGCGACCTGATACTCATGCCATAATTCGTCAATACTATATTCATTCCCTAAAATATGTTTGATAGCACCATCGAACGACCAAGGCACCACCTCCAACGTACTGCGATTGAACTTACGCAGGAATTCAGGATCTTTGTTATCACGCAACCAGACAAAGAAATAACCGGCTGTACGATAACCGTCCATATAGTTCCCGCCTTTCGGACGGGCATTCGGTCCGTCAAATCCTCCATTGGCAACCCGCACAGCATCTGCCATTCCCTCGATAAATGCCCAGAACACACGATTGGTTCCATAAGAACCGATTCCTTGCGGTTCCAGCTGATAAGCATGTGTCAGTTCATGCAACAATACCCCGCGCGTTTCGAAAAACAACTTTGCCGTATCATTCGCTGCAAAAGATTTTTCAATATGACGTGTACTGTAGAAAATCGTCACATCACCATTGCCACCGCCTTTAGCAGAAATACCGTTGATATCTTCCAAAGTATAATGTATCTTGTGCACTGCGGGAATACTATCTTCCGGAGAATTGTAAAGAGTAGCTAATACAGTACGTGCCTGTTCCTTGATGTACGATTCAGCATCGGGAATAATCCGGTGATAAATGTCCGATCCCAACGTTTCCGGTGCTTTATCCTCAAACAATATAGCACCTGTATTGTACTCTTTCCATACATCAAAATTATCCTTCACCTGCTTTTGCACACTTGCAGCACAAGCCCCCATACCTACCAGCAGGCAAGCAGCATAGATTAAATGTATCTTTTTCATATTTCTTTATTGATTATTGATTGATTCCGTTAGTTAATGAATAAGGTTTATCCTCCGGTGATAATCCGCGGCGTTTGTTAGGTGACGCACCCATCTTGAATTCAAGCACGCCTCCTTTCAAAATGTCTTCATGTGTAATATACATCTTGTCGTATACTTTGCCGTCCAATTTCAGCGACTGCACGTAACGTTTCTTATCGCTGACACCCGGCGCTTTGATCTCTAATGTTTTTCCATTAGGAAGCGTCATCTTCAGATAAGGTAGGTAGGGCGCTCCCAATACATACTGGTCTGTACCAGGACAAACCGGATAGAAGCCCATCACGGAGAAAAGGTACCATGCTGACATCTGTCCGCAATCATCATTTCCACCCAATCCGTTAATATCATTCTTATACATCTTATTCAGAATCTCACGCAGCCAGTACTGTGATTTCCACGGCTGGGAAGTCCACGCATATAGATAAGGAACATGGTGGCTCGGTTCATTACCATGCACATATCCGCCGACCAAACAGTCTTCCGTAATATCCTCATTATGTTCATAGTACTTCTCCGGCAGATGCATGGAGAACAGTTCATCCAATTTCTGCACGAACGTCCCTTCTCCTCCCATCAAATCGATCATGCCAAATACATCGTGCGGCACATGAAAAGAGAAATTCCATGAATTGCCTTCGATAAAACCTTCACCATAGGTTTGTAATACATCAAACTCTTTCTTGAAAGAACCGTCACTATAACGGGGACGTGCAAAACCAATACTTGTATCATAGATAGTACGATAATTGAGGGCACGCTTTCGGTAAGTCTCCGCTATTTCCTTGTTACCTGCCTTCAAAGCTGTCTGATAGATAGTCCAATCGTCGTATGCATACTCCAAAGTAGAAGAAGCTGCTGTACCACTTTTGTCAAGCGGAATATATCCCAGCTTCATATAATCAGCTATACCTTCATAATACGGAACGGTGGATGTACTGACCATTGCCGCCAATGCCTCATCCACATTCGAAAAGACGCCTTTGGTTATTGCATCCGCCAGTACAGACACAGCATGATAACCGCTCATACACCAGTTTTCATTTCCCATCAGACTCCATATCGGCAACATTCCGTGCACGCTTTGTTGCTCATGTTTAATCATGGATTCCACCATATCCGCATTGCGTCCCGGTTTCACCAGATTCAAGAAAGGATGTTCCGCACGATAGGTATCCCAAAGGGAAAATATAGTGTAGTTGGTAAATCCTTCCGCCCGGTGTATGTTATGATCCAGCCCACGATAGGAACCGTCTACATCCATATACACAGACGGATTAATCATGGTGTGGTAAAGGGAAGTATAGAACATTGCTTTCTGATCGGGCGTACCTTCGATCTCGAAATGCTCCAGTTCGCTATTCCAATCTGTACGAGCAGCTTCCGCCAACTGTTCGAAACTCTTTCCGGAAGCCTCGGCACGCAGATTCTTAATGGCCCCTTCCGTACTGACTGCCGACAATGCCACTTTTACGACCAGTTCCGAATTGTTAGCCGTATCGAAATTAAAGTAAGCCACAATTTTTCGACCTGTGATTTCAGGGAAGTTCTTTTCCATCTTGAAACGACGCCAAAAGCCATTGTACAATACTTTCTCCTTATCCTTATATCCGTAGTCTTTAATCGGCTGTGACAAAGAGATAGCAAAATAGGTATAATTCGTACGCGCCCATCCATTGGTGATACGATATCCGGTCAACAGAGTATCGTTTTCGACTCTCAAATTGGCCCATAGAACTTTGCCGTCATAATTATAAATACCATGCACCAGATCCAAAATCAAATGACCATCTTTTCCTTTCGGGAAGGTATATTTATGTATACCCGTCCGTTGTGTTGCTGTCAGTTGGGCCTTAATGCCATAATCGTCCAGTATCACTTCATAATATCCGGGAACAGCTTTTTCTGTAGCATGGTCAAAACGTGAACGGTATCCCTCTTCCGGATAATCCGCCCGACCGGGATTTAACTTCACATCGCCAACAGCAGGCATCAACAAGATGTCTCCCAAGTCAGAATGTCCCGTACCACTAAGATGAGTGTGACTGAAGCCAACAATGGTCTTGTCCCTATATTGGTAACCGGCACAATACTCGTAGGCATTTTTCTGATAAGCTCCATTTACATTATGCGGAATTGTGTCTGTGTCCGGACTCAACTGTACCCATCCGAAAGGAGTACAAGCACCGGGAAAAGTATGCCCCATTCCATTGGTCCCGATAATCGGATTCACATAGTCTACCGGCTGTTGAGCTATGGCGGACAAAGTTGCTGCCGCCATAGTCATCATCAATACTTTCTTTCTCAAATTATTCATATCAGCTTACTTTGCGTCACGAGAGAATGAATACGGGAAGTCTGATTCGTTGATACCTCTTCCCTTATTCGGTTTGTTATCCATATCAAACACCAGACGACCGCCTTTCAACAGATCGAAATGGTTCAGATAATTCTTTGTATAATTCTTGCCATTATAATTCAATGAACGAATATAACGATTATCATCGTTATTCTTCGGGGCGGAGATTTCCAGTTTCTTGCCGTTCTCCAGTGTAATCGTTGCTTTCTTGAAGTAAGGAGCTCCCATTACATATTCATTGCTGCCGGGACATACCGGATAAAATCCCAATGCAGTAAATACATACCAAGCCGAAGTCTGTCCATTATCTTCATCTCCACAATAACCGTCCGGAGTAGGAAGATAGAGGCGGTTCATCGTCTCACGCAACCAATATTGGGCTTTCCACGGTTCGCCGGCATAGTTATACAAGTAGATCATGTGCTGGATAGGTTGGTTGCCATGTGCATAGTTACCCATGTTAGCAATTTCCATTTCACGAATCTCGTGAATCACTCCTCCATAATAGCTATCATCAAATACAGGAGGAAGATTGAACACAGAATCAAGCATACTGACAAACATCTTCTTGCCGCCCATCAGATCAACCAGTCCTTGTACATCGTGGAATACCGACCATGTATAATGCCAACTATTTCCTTCCGTAAAGGCATCTCCCCATTTAAAAGGGTTGAAAGGAGTCTGGAAAGTTCCGTCAGAATTCTTTCCCCGCATCAACTTAGTTTCCGGATCGAACAGATTACGGTAGTTCTGACTCCTTTTCTTATAAACATCCAGTTCTTCTGCCGGACGGCCTAATTTTTCACCCATACGGTAAATGCACCAGTCATCGTATGCATATTCCAATGTGCGTGCCGCATTCTCATTAATTTTCACATCGTATGGCACATAGCCCAGTTTGTTATAATATTCATATCCACGGCGTCCGGTAGTAGAAACTTTCGGATGTACGCTATTGGCCCCTTTCAGTAGGCCTTCGTACATTTTTTCTGCATCCGCTTTGGTTACATTCTTCATGAAGGCATCCGCCACTACAGAAGCTGAATTGTTCCCAACCATACAACCACGATGGCCCGGGCTTGCCCATTCTGGAAAGAATCCACTTTCAAGATAGGTATTCAACAGGCCTTCCTGCATCTTCTCACCCATTGAAGGATATATCAAATTAACAAATGGAAACAAGCAACGGAAAGTATCCCAGAATCCAGTGTCGGTAAACATATATCCCGAACGGATTTCACCATTATAGGGACTGTAATGTATAGTCTCCCCCTTACCGTTTACCTCGTAAAACATACGGGGAAACAACACCGAACGATACAAGCAAGAGTAGAACGTACGCATACGGTTCTCATCGCTGTCTTCAACCTTGATACGCCCCAAGACATTGTTCCATGCCTTACGACCGGCCTCTTTTGTCTGTTCAAAGGTCTTATTACCAATTTCCTTCAAGTTCAGTTCCGCCTGTTCGGGGCTGATGAATGAGGATGCCACTTTTGCATGCACTTGTTCTCCTTTTTTCGTCGAAAATCCGATAGCAGCACCCACGTGATTGGATTGCAGTTCGAGATGTGTTTCAACCAAATGATAGTCTGCCCATACTTTATTGAAAGTAAAAGGCTTGTCGAACTCTATCACAAAGTAATTCTTAAAGTTTTGAGGAACACCGCCACTATTGCGTGTCGTATAACCAACTATTTTATTTTCTTCGGGAATCACCTTCACATACGAACCGCGGTCGAAAGCATCTACCACCACATAGGCATCAGAGGTTTCAGGGAAAGTGAAACGGAAATATGCGCAACGTTCCGTCGGAGCTATTTCAGTTGTCATGTCATACTCTGACAAATAAACACTGTAATAATAAGGAGTGGCTTTCTCTGCCTTATGAGAGAACCAGGAAGCACGACTATCCTGATCGATCTTCAACTGTTTAGTCATCGGCATGATTGAGAACTGACCGTAGTCATTGATCCACGGACTGGGCTGATGCGTTTGCTTGAAACCTCTGATTTTGTCGGATGCATAAGTGTAAGCCCAACCGTCACCCATCTTTCCGGTTTGTGGCATCCAGAAGTTCATTCCCCAAGGCAACGCGATGGCAGGATATGTATTCCCATTAGATAGTGATATTTTCGAATCAGTTCCCATTAAAGGATTCACATAGTCTACCGGTTGCTTTTGCGCAAAGGTAGAGGAAACTCCCAATAGCAGGGCTATTGCGAAAGATAGTAGTTTCTTTTTGTTCATGGTCTACGAATTAAACTATTAATACTAGATTATCAAGTCTTTTTTATTTATGTTACAAATTAAAGCATCTTTCAGCAATTATCAGTCCTCTGATACGCCAAAATAAGAAAAAATAGCAGTATAGTCAACCAAAGGAAACGAGTGTCAACGAGAGTACAAGTTAAATAACTGAGAATCAAAACATAATATTTATGTGTATACAATGAGAGTACAACCGAAAGACTAACCGTTTAAGCAATAGAGAGAGGATAATTAGCCTTTACCCTCTCTCCAATTCTATCAGAAACAAATATTTATTATTACCTAATTAATTCCATCCCGGGTTCTGATGTCCTTCCAACGCAGGATTAGCCTGAATTTCATCTAACGGGATAGGCCATAACAAAGCATATTCAGGAATGGCACCGGCTCTTGTGCTTCCATCTGGCTTGTTTTGGATTTGAGCCGATGCAAGAGCAGTCCATTTCAATTTTCCTGATTCTGTAGATGCTTCCGGATACAAACGAGTACGGCGAATGTCGTCCCAAATCTTAAATTCCAATGGTAACTCATGTAAACGTTCAGTCAAAATCGATTGTATTAAATCATTTCCTGTAGCCGTCTCATCTGCCAATCCAGCACGTTTACGCACTTGATTGAGATAATATTTAGCTCCACCGACAGCATTATCTTCATGATTTGTACGTGCCAGACCTTCGGCCGCAATCAGCAAGACTTCCGCAAAACGGAATACCGGCATATTATAATCACCGTCGTGACCGCTAATCAAAGCATTTTCATCAAACCACGCCCAGTTGCCTGCATTGTTCAAAGTATAAGTCTTTCCTGCAGCATCGGTATATTTCTTAAAGAAGAACTGTTTCTCATGTCCTCGAATATCATTAGAGGCATAGCTGTTAAGCAACATATCACAGGGAAGGTATGCATTATACAGCACGTCTCCTCCCGGATGGAACACTCCCCATTGGAAAGCATCTGTACCAATAGAACGACAAGCATAAGAGTTACCTACACTATAATCACTATAATTATATTCTTTAGCATAAATGATTTCTGCAGAACTTTTCGTAGTCTTGATTACATTATATGCCGAGCTCAAATCATCAGTCGTTCCATTCGGATGAATAAGTTCGTGAGGACTATCATTGATCACTTTCAAAGCCATCTGTGCTGCTTTTCCATAATAGTCTGTTCCACCGTTTAACGGTGCACCAGCCCATTGCAAATAAACTTGTGCCAGCAAAGTCTGCGCCATTGCCCTAGTGACATAACAGCCATTATCATAAAACGTTTTATTCGGCAATGCATCCCCGTTGACAATATCCAGCAAGTCGGCTTCAATTTTCTTATAAACCTCTTCAGCAGAAAGACGTTCTTTGTACATACCTTCTGTAGATGTGTAAGGTTCTGAAATATAAGGAACACCACCAAATTCTTTGACCAGCCAGAAATATCCATATGCACGGAAGAATTTACCTTGAGCCACATAATTATTAATAGTAGCTTCATCCAGCACACCGGTCATTGTCGGAATATTGGCAATAACAAAGTTGGCACGTGAAATACCTTTATAAAACTCATGCCAGTATTTCATTGCAATATCATCAAAAGATTCAATATTGAAATTACACCCTTCGGATGCCGTAGTAAATGTTCTATCCTTACGCTTATCAACGTACAATCCGGACACAATACCACCCCACATTGTCGCTTTAGGAGTCCAGCCACCGCCTACATCAGTGTTGTGTAAATAAGGTACACCACCGAAATACAATGCGTTCACACCCGACTCCGCATCAGCTTTCGTCTTCCAGAATTGGTCAGATGACTTCATATCCAATGGTTCTTCTTTCAGGAAATCGTCGCATGAATTCAGCAACACAGAAAGTGAACACATACAAAATGCAGATATATATACTTTTAATAGTTTCATAATTCTTATAGTTTTTATAACGGTGAATTAAAATGCTACATTAAGACCGAACGTAAACGTTCTCGGACGCGGATAGGTGAAGAATTGGCGGTTAGCCCCCCATTTGTTGTCACCTAAACGAGATGAGTTATCCGGATCATATCCGTTATAGTCCTTAGAAGTAATCAGGAATGCGTTATTCACATTCGCATACAAACGCAATGAAGACAGACCGATCTTCTTAATCAGTGTCGGATTGAAGGTATATCCGAGCTGAATCATGTTACAACGCAAATAAGAACCATTGCAAACCCAGTCATCATCTGCCTGGTTATTAGCTCCCTGACCAAAGTTATTCAGACGAATTGCCTGTTCTTTACCCGACGGATTGAGAGTTGGATGCCATGCTTCCTTATAAAGACGGTCTATACCGTTAGTTAGGAAACGGGCTACAGTAGAGTGATAATATTCTTGCATCACGTCCACCCCCCATGTAAACTGGAAGTCTAAAGTCAAATCAAATCCTTTATAATTGAAGGTATTGATGAATGAGCCCATCCAGTCAGGTAATCCGTTACCGATAATTTCGCGTTTCTTATAAGTTACCTTTTCACCAATAGTGGAAGGTATGTTCATTGTCTCCGGATCCCAGTTAGACGGAATACCATCGTAAATACCGGCACGCTTATAACCATAGAAAGAGGAAAGCTCTTCACCTTCACGAATCAACATATCGTAACCCACAAAACCGTCGGTCGTAATCTGACGCTTACCGGTGACAGGATCAACAGATGCACTTTCATCCAACTTCTCTACACGGTTTTTGTTGAAACCTAAATTAAGAGTGGAAGTCCACTGGAAATCATGTGTCTGAATAGGATATGCTGTAACCAGAATATCTACACCACGATTGGAAACGGCTCCAATATTATCCATAATGGAAGAGTAACCTGTTGATTCAGGAACCGGACGGTCGAGCAACAAATCCGAAGTATACTTATAATAATAGGAAATATCGAAATTCAGTCTGTTATTGAATAAACCCAACTCGAATCCTAAGTCCCACTGTCCTGTCTTTTCCCATTTCAGGTCCGGATTAGGCATATTGTCCAGATAAGACACTACATGCAGAGCATCACCAATGATCGTATTCGACTGGCTCACCGTAGCCAATGATTTATATGTACCAATTTCCGAATTACCTGTCAGACCGTAAGAAGTATGTAATTTCAGCTTGCTGATCAATGAGTTATCTTTCAAAAAGTCTTCATTAGAAATCATCCAACCCAAGCCGACTGACGGGAAAAATGCATATTTATTGTTCTGTCCGAATTTGGAAGAGCCATCATAACGACCGGTTACGGTAGCCATATACTTGTTGTCATAAGAATATGCCAGACGCAAGAAATAAGAGTTCATCGCCCACTTGTCGTAATCATTGCCTACAGAAGGACGGTTCGTTCCGGAACCTAAATTATAATATCCGTAGAAGTCATCAATATACTTACTGTCGGAAGCTTCGAATTTGGTATAATTATACTCTTGCCAAGACATACCCGCCATTGCATTAATGTGATGTTTGTTTATATCTTTCACATAAGTCAAATAGGTTTCTTCCTGCCAATACAAAGAGTTGGAGTTATTTGCAGAAGCTGCTCCCTCGGAACTTTGATTAATCATCGGACGCGGAGTGAACGGCGTATAGTTAGCATCACGATTATTGTGGTAGTCGATACCGAACTGGGTCTTCAAATCCAATCCTTTCATGAGATGGAAAGTCAAAGCAGCATTACCAAAAATCTGCGTACGATATTGCATAGCCTGCATCCGTTCGAGCAACTCAACGGGATTACCTACACCTTCCGGGCTGAATCCTTGTTTTCCGCTATTAGGATCAGTCTGATTATTGAGAATAGAGCTTGTATTAATAATGTTCGTCTGCGTATATTCACCATCCAGCTTAACCGGTAAGAAAGGCAACTGTTCGATCATCGTACGCAATGCGCCTTGTCCGTAAGGGTTATCAGAAGTTCTATTACCCCAAGTATGATTTACTAATAAATTAGCGGAAGTAGACAGCCAATCAGTCGGTTTGTCATCATACGCCAATTTTGCATTGATACGTTTGAAGTAAGAATTCAACAAAATACCCTGTTGATCGGTATAATTGATGAATGCTCCGATAGAAGATCCTTCTCCTGTACGTTGGATACTGATCTGATGGTTATGAGAGATGGCAGTGCGGGATGCTTCATCCTGCCAGTTGGTATTATATTTCGGAGAACCGTCTGCATTGAACAAACGTTCGTCTGTGAATATCTGTGACAGATCAGTTGTGAAGTTCTTGCCTTGAAATTCGTTGGCATTTTCCAATCCCTGCTTGAAGGTAGACATCCATTCGTTAGCATCCATTACATCTATTTTTCTAGCCATCTTACCGATAGACAATGAACCATCATAGGAAACATGGACTCCTTTTCCTGCATTACCGCGCTTGGTAGTCACCATGATAACACCATTTGCACCACGGGCACCATAGATGGCAGCAGAGGAAGCATCTTTCAATACTTCGATAGATTCGATATCATTCGGATTAAGCAATTCGAAGTTTGACATCACCACTCCATCGACTACGTACAGCGGTGATGCTGATGCGTTGATAGTAGAAATACCACGAATGATGACACGTGATTCTCCACCCGGCTGACCGGTATTAGAGAAGATATTCACACCGGCCACTTTACCCTTCAATCCGTCAAGCGCATTGAATGATTGTGCTTTCAGCATGTCTTTACCTTTGGCTGTGGAAATGGAACCCGTCAAGTCTGATTTGCGCATGGTACCATAACCTACAACGACTACTTCGTCCAGTGCTTTCGTATCCGATTGCAGAACTACGTTCAGAACATTACTCTTTAATTCCGAGACTTTAAATTCTTGTGTGATATAACCAATATACGAAAACACCAAGGTGGCATTGGAAGGAACAGAGAGAGTGTATTTACCGTTAATGTCAGTGATTGTTCCTGTACTACCGTTTTTAACTTTCACCGTACCACTGATAACCGCCTCTCCCTGATCATCGGTTACCGTACCGGAGATTGATTTTACAGATTGAGCATTCATGCCCAAACTCAACATCATACCTATTACAAATAAGGTAAGATACTTTAGTTTTTCATTCATAATTCCTTTAAATTTGATTAGTAATAAGGTTAATTCCCTTTAAAAAGATTGTTGCAAATAAAGGCTATTCGAATAAAAGTCCAATGCTCTACCTTGCCAAAAAAACGGCAAAATAAAGACACATATCTAAAGCACAGAATGGTAAATTAGAGCACAGATTAACACACTAATAATCAATACAATAAAATCGACAAAAGGAATTTAGAGCACAAGGTTGTGACAAACAAATAAATAATAATGTTTCCCAACTAATCACCTATACGAAAGAATTTAACCTGACAATCAGCATACCTTTCGCTGTTCCCGATAATCTTTCGGTGTCATCCCGAACCGACGGGTAAACTCTTTATAAAAATAAGACCGGCTGGAAATACCGACCTCCATAATAACATCTTGAATAGAAAGTTCTTCATCAAGTAACAGGCGGGCTGCCTTTTCCATACGGTAACTCTTTATTAAATCACCGGGAGCAGTATTGGAAATTTCCTTGAATTTACGATAGAACTGACGGGAACTCATTGCCATACGATCAGCGATCAACGTTGAGCCCAGTTCTTCCTTGTCCAGGTTTTCTTCAATCACCTTTAACAATTTACGAATAAAATCAGCTTGTTCGGTAGTTGTACAGACAATCTGTCCCGCCAAATCTCCCAGTTCCTCCATATATATCTGCTTCGCTTCCCGCTTTCCATAAATAGCATTATGGACAACTTCCCGCAAGAATAATATATCATAAGGAAGTACAATATAAGAATCAGACCACAAGATCAGTTCCCGCTGAATGGCCGAACCAACTTTCCAGGTTAACAATGGAATAAAAGCTGTCTTTGAAAGCAGAGTACGATTCCGGCTAACATACTCCATAAAAGTACTTTCAGCATTGGCATACATTGTCATATCCACTAATAATAGAGCCGGAGCCGACCGACGAATTTCGTCAAAAGCAAGCTGCACACTCTTTACTTGATGAACCACGTATTCATCAGCCAGGAAATTACTAATCAACCAAGTCATTTCATCTCTGTCTTCCAACAAAAGCACAGTTTTTTTCCCTTGTTCACCTGCTACTGTCAAGACCGCCGGTTCAAAGATAATCGTCAACCGACTACCACTCTCATCATCATCATAACGAAGAACGGCATGAATACGTTCCAAAGCCGACCGTACAAAACCTAAAAGTAAATGCACAACAAACACATGATCGGAATCTTTCTCCGTCACCGAAGAAGCTTTATCTGAAAGATATTCATACAACGCTTTCGCAGTAGCATCTTTAGAAGAAAAATGTAGCTGCATCTTACCATCCTGTTCTGACATTTCTACTATTACGCCATGAGTACCCTTCATTTCAGTAATCCGGAGATAGCAGCAATAAAGAATACTGTATAACGCATTCTTGTAAACTGGAAATGTTAAGTGTTCCGGAATCATTGACGATATAGAAGAATGATCAATCCCTTGTTCTTCCAACGTACGCAACACCTCTTGAGAAACTCCCTGTATACTCATACGCGCAGAAACAATAAACCGATCCGGAAAGAATTGTTTAAGTTCTTCCAAAAACAGAGCGTCAGGATTAAGAAGTGCGCTCATCACAGTTTCGCGTATCAGTGACACTTTCTCAAGACATTGCTCATAAGAAAGATTCTCTGCACGCAATTGGTCACAATAATTATAAATAAGAGTAAAATCTTCAAGCATCCTACGGTTTGTATATACAGTCTCGGATTTCCGGCAACTTTCTGTCCCCATCAGTGTTTTCATCATCCGTTCCTGAAGGTAGTTTTTACGTAGCAAATATATCACGTACCCTAACAACAACAAAAAAATGATCAAATAAACAAAATAAGCCGCCACCGATCGATACCAGGGAGAAAGGATATATACCGGAATAGAAAAATGCCGATATTCTGTATCAAATACATCCCTCTTATAGCGTACCTTAAAGATATAATCACCTGCCGGCACTCCTGTATATGAGGCTTCATTAATACTACTAAAAGAGGTCCAATCCTTATCATATCCTTCCAACTGGTAAGAATATTCTATATCTTCTCCTGATAAAAAATCCGGAACAACAAAAGAAAGTGCAAATGAAACCTCCGTCCCCTTCAACTGTAATGCCTTACCATCGTCTGTATAGTAATCTCCATCCCCCTGAACCACTTGCGTATGTCCAACAGTCAACTTACGTAACAAAATATCCGGATAAAATTCCGGAGCAGCCTGCACCTCTTTATCCAAATAAAGCAACCCGTCAATCCCACCGAAAAAAAGCTCCTGTGTATATGGACACATGTAATAAGCATCATCACTAAACTCACCGATTTGAACACCTGCACTGTAAAAGTAGGCATGTGATGAGCCATTTATCGGATTATATTTAATCAGCCCCCGATTCGTACCAAGCCATAAGAGTCCGTTCTCATCTTCAAGTACACCATGAATCATATCATTGAGCAAACCTTGCTCCCGTCCGATATAGGTAGCTTTCATCTGTTTGCCATTAGAATTCAAACATACCAATCCTGATGTTGTCCCTACATATAACAACCCTTCTTTGGTCCGATACAGGCTGAGCACATCGTCTACCGACTTATGAAGCATTTCTTTCAAAGAAATCACTTTATATTCTTCAGTCCGCTTATCAAACCGTACGAGTCCTTTCTCCCGACTGCCAAGCCACAAAATAGAATCCCCTTCGGGCAACATTGGATAGAACATCGTAATTTCTCGCTGACCGTGAAAAAAATGATAACTTTTCTGCGACTTGAAACGAATGGTACCTGCCTGCTTCTCAAGTATTAATTTATGAAAACCGGAACCGGCTGTCACCACATAAAGTACACTATCATTTTCCTCATAAATGCCATGTATCTCGGTGGGTTGTGCCGGCAGATTCTCCACAGAATGCAAAGCTTTGTCTTCAAAAGAATAGTAAAATAGTCCCGGATCTCCAGATCCTATCCAAAAGCCATCCATATAACGGCTTTGAACCAATTTATAAACAGGAAATTCTTTATTCCATCGTATATAAGACACAACATTTTGCTTTCCTTCAGGAGAGTAAACTGTAACGGCAGAAGCCTCCTCATTCTCACGATAATCCGGTATATGCAGCAGTCCATCACCTTTCGTCCCGAACCATAGTCCACCACTATCGTCTGTCATAACAGAACGTACCTGCCTGCTTAAGTTAGATGACAGTTGATTGAGCATCAAATTGGTGGCAATAGAATATTTCTTAGCATACATAATCGTTCCTTGTCCGTCCGAAGCAACCCATAAGACATTCTGATGAGGATCTCGATAAATACTATATATACGTACATTCCGGTCGACCACTTCTTCTTTATATTTTTGTGAAGTACGGAGACGGACTAACCCATTCGTTCGAAAACCAATAATAATATCTTCATAGAAAAGGGCTATTCCTGCAATAGTTCCATTCTTCTGCACTAATGAAGAAAGGTTACGAATATAAATTTTAGATTGTCGGGAAATATCATAAACATAAAGATCATGCTCACTATCGATAAAACAAAGAACGCCATTCTGATAAAAGACATCTTCAATAGGTTTCGCATGAAAATCAGTAGATGAAACAGTTGAATGAATTGATAATGTGTCACAATCAAAAGCATCCTGCGAAACCTGTAACAGCTCCCCTGTTTGTTGAGTGAAAATCCACAAAACACCATCATCCGTTACGAATGCCCGTTTATCCATATCTTCTACGGGTACTTTCAGATTCTTAATCTGTACAAATCGTTTATAAGATGTATTATAGTAGAAAATTCCACCATGACTCACCACCCATGTGTTTCCTTTAGAATTGGAATGTAGATAATAATCATCTGTAAAGTCATAATATCCGACAACTTGCCGTGAATTCTGTGAAAGACGATTAATCCCCAAATGAGTAGAAATCCACAAACAATTATTATCCGCCTGCTGAATAGAATGGATTACGTTGTTACTCAAAGCCTTGGGAGCTGAAAAATCGGAACGGAAAACTTCCATGCTTCTGCCGTCATAACAATTGACTCCATCGTAAGTACCGAACCACATCAACCCTGTATTGTCTTGAAAAAGACAAAGCACAGCGCTATTAGATAATCCTTGCTGATAATCTACTTTCCGGAAGATATATGAATCTTTACCACCATCTGCCTGACAGATCAATGAATAAATCAATAGAACAAAAGGAAAAATCAAGCGCATTTTCATTGTGTTAATCATTAATATCATCTATTAAATATCAGGCAATCGCTTATATGTTTTGTTTCGCAGTGCGAAAGAAAATAGCCATTAATAATCGATGTCTTTGATTCTCTTTACACAAAGATACGTTTTTATACGGAAAATGCAACTCTATTTTATCAAGTACCTCTATTTTTCAACAATTACTTCACTACTAAGTTCACACAATCTAAGAGTCTGCCTCTTCCATTTTTCAATGATCTCATCATTATAAATAATGCAATCAGTTTTATTTTCATGCCGTACGTTTATCAATATGCATATTTAAGCCATGTGTTTATCATTGATATAAGACCTATAAAGTTGTATACCAATTGATATTCTTGTGGTGTATCTATGCTAACGACGCAGAGAAGTAAGCTTTGTTGATTACTTCTCTCTCAACACTGCTTACTTCTCATGTAATCTATTAATAGAAAAGTTGCTCTTGATTAAGTCCAAACTTTCTTTTTATTAACAGTAAAGTTGCTTTTCATCCCTTCCAATCTATAAATGCAAGCTTCATTTATAAAAACAAAGGTTCCGTTTTTAAAAACAAAGCTTGCATTTATAAAAATGAAGCTTTCATTTTAAGTTTGTAAATAACAAAAGAGAAGTTTACTATTAGACGAAAGGAAGTTTAGACTTAATCAAAAGAAACTTTATTGTTAATACTCAAGGAGAAGAGTAACTATTATCATTCAGTGGATATCATCCTAATAAAAAGTCTCGTATATCAATGAGACAACTTATTCAGTTATCTTTATGATATACGAGACTCAAATGTTATAAATAAAATCCTATTTTGCAGGATATTATTTTGCTAATTCATTAATCACATCCATTATCTTCTGACCGATTTCCTCGGCAGCTTCCATAGTAGAAGCTTCACTATACACACGGATGATCGGTTCTGTATTACTCTTGCGCAAATGCACCCATTTGTCGGCAAAGTCTATTTTCACACCGTCGATATCATTGATTTCTTCGTTCTTATAGATTTCCTTTACTTTGGCAAGGATAGCATCTACATCAATTTCCGGAGTCAGGTCTACACGGTTTTTAGCAATGAAGTAAGGAGGATAAGTAGCACGGAGCTCGCTAACCTTCTTTCCTTCGTGAGCCAGATGGCTAAGGAATAATGCGATACCTACCAATGCATCACGTCCGTAGTGACTGGCAGGATAAATTACTCCACCATTTCCCTCACCGCCGATAACGGCATTGGTTGCTTTCATCTTCGTTACAACATTTACTTCGCCTACGGCAGAAGCGCTGTATTCCATTCCATACTTGCGAGTTACATCACGCAAAGCACGGGTAGAGCTCAAATTAGAAACAGTGTTACCGGGGGTATGTTTCAGTACATAGTCGGCAACAGTAACCAGTGTATATTCTTCACCGTACATTACGCCATTCTCGCAGATCATTGCCAGACGGTCAACATCGGGGTCTACAACAAAAGCTACATCGGCCTTTCCACCTTTCATTAAGTTCATGATGTCACCGAGGTTCTTTTCAAGCGGTTCGGGGTTGTGCTGGAAGTTTCCGGTAGGTTCACAGTAGAGTTTTTCTACATGTTTCACACCTAAACGTTCAAGAAGTTCGGGAAGAATGATACCGCCTACCGAGTTTACACAGTCAATGGCTACACGGAAATCTGCTTTTTTGATAGCTTCTACATCTACCAAGTCAAGAGCCAATACACTGTCGATATGTTTCTGGTTATAAGTCAGGTCTTTGCGGTAAGAACCCAAGTGATCTACGTCGGCATAGTCAAATTCTTCTGCTTCAGCAATACGAAGCACTTCGTTGCCTTCGGCTGCATTCAGAAATTCGCCATGTTCATTCAGTAACTTCAGTGCGTTCCACTGCTTAGGGTTATGAGAAGCTGTCAGGATGATACCGCCACAAGCGCCTTCCATTGTCACAGCAAGTTCTGTGGTCGGAGTAGAAGCAAGATCAATATCTACTACATCCCAGCCCATTCCCATTAATGTGCCGACTACTACGTTTTTTACCATTTCACCCGAGATGCGGGCATCGCGTCCCACAACAATCTTGTTGCTCTTCGCTTTGCAGGTCTTACGAATTAACGTAGCATAAGCCGAGGTGAATTTTACAATGTCAAGCGGGTTCAGTCCTTCTCCCGCTCCTCCGCCGATGGTTCCGCGGATTCCAGAGATAGATTTGATTAGAGTCATAGGTTTTTAACTAAAAGATTTATCTAATGTTAGTGCTTTAGCTTTTTGCTTTCTCAAACTTCCAGATATCATAGAAATAAGGATTGACATATTGTTGTGCAGTTGTATGCCCCATCTTAGAAGGTACGATCAGACGTACATGGGCATTATTACGCAAATAAGGTAAGGCAATCAACCATCCGGATGGAATTGCAGTTCCATAGCCATTACTATTCCATAATAAATCATATTCCAAACTACCGGATAAAACGATTCCATAAACAGTAGACGCGTTTTGTACATAACGGAATGTTAATGGAAACTTATAATAATCAGGAGCATCCATCCATTCTTCTAAAGGTACATTGAAACAAGTAACCTCTCCTGTCATCATATCCTTTTCTACATAACGAGTACAAATGACATTATTATTAGCAAAAGTGTCTACTTCATTAATAAACTCAACCCCATTCTCACCTTCCTCTTTCCCGCCACGATCTACGATCTGCATATATACGCCGTTGGAAAAAGCAACATATTCGTCATATCCATCCCCAGCTTCTTTTGAAGCCGTAACAGTGTCTCTTTCGAACTCTTCCAGTGAAATGACACGAATATCATTATCTTTGATGAACTTATTCACCGCATTTTTCTCGTCTTCCAGCATTTCTGCATAAGTCTTCGAATTGTCGCATGCCTGGAACAGACTTCCGGCGGTTAACAAAGAGAGAAATAAAAATACAAGTTTCTTCATTATCTGTTATTTAGCTATATTCCGCACAAATGTATCTCAAAATCATTAAAAGTTGAAAGGGGGAAGTTGAAAGTTCGTATCTTTTAACCTTTCCATATTCACTTTTAACCTTCCATCTTTAGCTTTTTGCTGTTAACAAAGGTTTATACTTCTCAAGCGCTTTCTCAAAGACCGCTTTTGCCTCTTCCATCGTTCCGAAAAACTCACCGCCCGAAGCGTTCAAATGTCCGCCACCGTTGAAAAATTCAGCGGCTAACTGATTACATGGAAAGGTTCCTACCGAACGAAGGGAGATTTTAATCATCGGCTTCTCTGTATCTTCCCGCAAGAAGCAGGAGAAACAAACATTCTTGATGGAAAGGGGGATGTTTACGAAGCCTTCGCTATCACCTTTTATATAGTTAAACTTACTTTGCTCGGCTTTTGTCAATGTGATTAATGCCGAATTACAATCCGGATAAACAGTCATGTTCGACAATACATAGCCCATCAAACGCAAACGGCTCTCCGAATAGGTATTGTACACCTTACGGTAAATATCATCCTTATCGATTCCTTTGGAAAGCAGCTCGCTGATGATAAAATAAATTTCCCGGTTATTTGAATTATAAGTGAATCCTCCTGTATCTGTCATCATGCCTGTGTAGATACATTCTGCACCTTCCTTCGTGATATCACTGAAATATCCCATACGACAAATCAGCCGGAATATCAATTCGGAAGTAGAAGAAATCTTAGGATAGGACATTACAATCTTACAGAAATCTTCGGGATACAGGTGATGATCGATCATGATTTTACGTGCAGGAGATGCAGCCACAGCATCTGCCATATCGTCAATACGCTTCAATGCATTGAAGTCGAGACAACAGATTACGTCAGCTTCGGCTATCAACTTATCGGCAAAATCTTTGTAACGGTCATACAAAAGAATATCCTTACTGCCCGGCATCCATCGCAGGAAATCGGGAAAGGCATTCGGCACAATTACGTTTACTGTTTTTTCCTGTGAATCCAGGAAATGATATAATCCCAATGATGAGCCAATAGCGTCGCCGTCAGGAGAAACATGGGATACAATTACTATTTTGTCAGCTCGTTCAAACCATTTGGTAAAATGGTCTATTTTGGCTTGTTCAATTACTTTCGTCAACATACTCTTAAACTTTATCAAGGTGCAAATGTACGATAAATCTTTGTACTTAGAGCAAAAAGCGGACAGAACCTTCGTCGGACAAAGAGATAAATCGCAGACCGGATTTCTTGCATTCGCTTTCAAGTAGGTGTTTGCGGTATTCCGAGAGGGACGCGTCCAATATGACGTAAGAGAAAGAAAAGACCTGGGCGAGTTCTTCCAGATGACCGTCATATCCTTTGCATAAGTAAAGATACTGAATATATAACGGAGAAACGGTGGATTTGTTTCGCCAACGGTTATCGTTTATGACACATACACGACAACCATGATAGGATATAATCTGCTGTTGACGGTTAAGTTCAGCGTGCCGGCAATCAGCCGTTATTTCTTGGGGAGGAAGAAGGTGATGACGCTTCCAATAGTTAGCTGTCATGTGTTTCAGACGTTTTTCATTGGAGAGAGTATCCATATAGTTTATCCAGGATTGCCCGTCACTTTTTATGCAATGTACTGCCGGACAACCACGCACATTGTAAAAGACTAAACTCGTTTGAGGACAATCCAGCCAATACAGTGTTGCATGATAAGTCCCCATCAACAAGATAGAAAAAAGACAGATTTGCAGATTCCGGTATCGGCGATTCATGAAATAATAGGTTAGCAGAGCGATAACAATATAGATACCTAGCACTTCTGACTGATAAAGCCAAATTCCATCTATAGAAGCGCAAGGAAGCCGTTCTACCCATCGGACAAAGAAATTAAGTCCTTCCAACAGCTTCTTAACACCTCCGGCCACTCCTATCTGAAGCCAGGAGAAAGGAGTCAGAAGAAGCATTACGACAGCAGCATATAAGATAATCGTAATCAAAGGAATAACAACTAAATTCGTCAACAGAAAATGCACGGAAAATCGGGAGAAATAAAACAGAACAAGCGGAGCTGTTCCTATTTGTGCGGCAACAGATACACTCATCAGTCCCCAAACATGCTTTCCTATTCTACTTTTCACGGTAATCAAATGGTAGATCGGCTTTTGGATAAGCAAAATAGAAGCAACAGCAAGGAAAGAGAGCTGAAAACCAACATCGAACAGCCATGCAGGATTGCAGAATAACATCAACCACGCAGCTACTGCCAATGTATTTAAAGATAAAGGTTCACGACCAACCATATCCGCCATAGCTAAAATCGAAAACATACTGACCGAACGTACTACCGACGGAGAAAGCCCTGTAAAAAAAGCAAAGGTCCACAATAAGACAAGAAGAAAAACAGAACGCACACATCTACCTATATTTCCTCTTCGGGCAATAGGTTTCAGAATGAAAAAAAGCATTGTATATAAAAGTCCGATATGCAAACCGGATAAAGCAAGAATATGGCTTGCACCTGCTACCGAATAACTTTCACGAACCGAATCACTTAATTCTGTCTTATCTCCTATTGTTAGTGCTGAAAGTACTGCCAGTTCATCCCCGTTGAATCCCAGTTCCTGATAAAGTGAAACCACGTTTCTTCTACAAGAGCTGGCTACACTTTTGAGGTCAAAGTTATTCATTCCGTCGCATTTTATCCATTTCCCGGATGCAACATATCCTGTTCCGCTAATACCTTTCCGCATCAGGAAGCGGGCATAATCAAATTCATCAAAGTTTCGATTGTTAAGAGGAGGAGAAATGCGGGCAGAAATCAGCAGTTCATCTCCACTCTTCAAACGGGAGGCAGACGAATCTTGCTGTAGATAAAGAACCGCAGTATGTCCTATCGGATATATGCCCGCAGTATCACGACGTTCTTTTAATAATGCCTGACAGAGGTAAGTATGTTCTTTTGGTTGAGCTGCATCCGTTATCAAAACCCGGTACACAGTTTCTTCTTTCGGAAAAGAGCAGACAGCCTGTTGCAATTGTCCAGTCATCCCAAGCCATCCTCCCGTAAAACAAAGAGCGGAGATAGCTATCCCAAAACACCATCGCAGCGAATAGCGTTTCAGAAAATAAAGAGCAAAAGACAATACAGCAAAAAAGCCAAAGAAGAGAATACCACAAAGGGGATCCCATGAACGGTCAAAAAAATGATCTCCACAAAAAATGCCTGCTATCCAAGGGATAAGCAGGCGTATAAATGGATATCGATGGATATAAAAGGAATTCAATAGATTAGTTACAGTTCGTGCAACTGACGAATCATTTCTACCGGATCCTGTGCACCAAAGACAGCATTTCCAGCCACCAGCGCATCGGCTCCCGCCTCAACCAGACGGGCTCCTGTTTCCAGGTTCACGCCACCGTCTACTTCAATCAGGGCTTTCGAACCTGTCCGTTCAATCAGGGCACGCAGTTCACGAACTTTTTCTACCGAATGTTCGATAAACTTCTGCCCGCCAAATCCTGGATTCACGCTCATGATAAGCACCATATACACGTCCCGGATAATATCTTGTAAAAGAGCTACAGGAGTAGCAGGATTGATCGTTACAGCAGGCTGCATCCCGGCTTCTCTGATTTGTTGAATCACCCGATGCAGATGTGGACAAGCTTCATAATGCACATTCATCGTATGAGCACCCAATGCTTTTACTTCCGGAATGAATTTCTCCGGATTCACAATCATCAAATGCACATCCAACGGCTTCTTACTTAACTTCGCTACATATTTCAGTACCGGAAAGCCAAATGAAATATTCGGAACAAATACTCCGTCCATAATATCAATATGTACCCACTCCGCTTCACTGCGGTTTACCATTTCAATATCCTTTGCCAAATATCCAAAATCGGCAGAAAGAATAGAAGGAGCGATAATCGGTTTCATAATTCTTTTATTTTAGGTTCTAATTGTCTCGTGTTCGGGACGGTTTTTATTCTATCTTATTGTCAGATCACTTCATCTTACACCCATCTTCCAGGTGATAACCACGAAGCAACTCATCGATTTTCAGTCGTTTCTTACCGGGTAGTTGTAAAGAAAGAATAGATACAAATCCATCCGGTACAGCTACTTTCATAAATTTCTTGCCATCAGTCACGATTGTTCCAGCAACCAATTGATGTGATTCATAAACTTTCTCACTTTCAAATATTTTCACGACCACACTTTCTGCTTTTTCGGAAGCAATCAGTTCACTCCAGGCAGCGGGGTAAGGTGATAATCCACGGATAAAATCGTAGATCTTCTTCACCGGCTGGTTCCAGTCAATCCGGCAAGTTTCTTTAAATATCTTCGGAGCAGGACGGAGTTCACCAACAACTGCCATATCTTCTTGAGGAATTGGTTTGACCGTTCCATTCAGTATAGCATCTACTGTTTCAAGAACCAGCTTTCCTCCCAACATCATCAATTTATCATGTACCACTTCTACATTATCCGTATCTGCAATAGGCACACGTACCTGTTGAATGACCTCTCCGGTATCTATCTCATGCTTCAAAAAGAAAGTCGTAATCCCGGTTTCCGTATCACCGTTGATAACCGCCCAGTTGATAGGAGCAGCTCCACGATATTGAGGAAGTAAAGAAGCATGAAGATTAAATGTACCCAGTCGCGGCATATTCCATACCACTTCCGGCAACATACGGAAAGCAACTACAATCTGCAAATCCGCTTTCCATTCACGCAACGCTTCCACAAAAGCTTCATCTTTCAACTTTTCCGGTTGAAGCAACGGTAAATTCTGTTCGAGCGCATATTGTTTGACAGGAGAATATTGAATCTTATGTCCGCGTCCGGCAGGTTTATCGGGCATCGTAATCACACCCACTACATTATAACCGCCTTCTACCAATTGACGCAGGGCCTCTACTGCAAAATCGGGAGTCCCCATATATACTATTCTTAAGTCCTCTTTCTTCATCATTTTAAATATGTTATCATTACTTAGGCACGGATTAGTCTTCAGAAAAATGTACCAGCACTTGCCGATACGAATTAAATATCTTTGATTTAGAGACAAATCCCTGATAGCGGCCTTCCTCATCTACGACCGGAAGATTCCAGGCTTTCGTATCGTCAAATGTTTGCATAACCTGCTCCATTCCATCCGTATCGAAGATTTTGGCAGGAGCAGATATCATCAATTTATTAACAGTGAAACGATGATAAAGTTCTTGTCGGAACATGATGTTGCGAATATCGTCGAGCAATACAATTCCCAACAATTCACCCGTTTTCTTATCTGTCACCGGAAAGACATTTCTATGGGAAGCTGCAATTGCTTTCACCAGTTCGCCCAAGTCCATTTCCGGGTGTACGACAACGAAATCTTTCTCCACCACGTTTTCCATTTTCATCAGCGTCAACACAGCTTTATCCTTGTGATGTGTCAGCAATTGTCCCTTCTTAGCCAAACGCATCGAATAGATACTATGAGGTTCGAAAGCAATAATTGTCAGATATGAACTTACAGATACAATCATCAACGGAAGAAATAAATCATATCCACCTGTCAGCTCGGCTATCAGGAACACCCCTGTCAATGGAGCATGCATGACACCACTCATTACTCCCGCCATTCCCATCAATGCGAAATTCTTCTCCGGCAAATAAGCGGAGAAAGCAAAGTCATTGCTAAAATGAGAGAAAACAAAACCGGCAATACATCCCAGATAAAGCGAAGGAGCAAAGATACCACCACAACCACCTCCACCGTTTGTTGCACTGGAAGCAAATACTTTCAATAAGATAATCAGCATCAGATAAACCAGCAACAAATTACCATAGCCATAAAACATAGAGTTGTTCATGACCGTATCCCACTCTTCGGCAGACGTTCCATTCAACAAAAGATTAATCGTATCATATCCTTCACCATAAAGAGGTGGGAAAAGGAAAATCAATACACTCAACATCACACCACCAAAAGCCAGTTTCTTGTAAGGGTTATTGAGTTTGCCAAATACACCTTCTACCGAATTCATGGCACGTGTGAAGTACAACGAAATCAGCCCACAAAAAATTCCCAGCAAGATAACGAAAGGAATACGTTCCAGTTCAAATGCCTGATCGAGGTGGAACTTAAACATAGCCTCCGTACCAGTGACTATGTACGAAACAGTTGCTGCTGTCACGGCAGAAATCAGCAGGGGAAGCAAAGAAGACATGGTTAAGTCAATCATCAACACTTCCAAGGTAAATACCAGTCCCGCAATCGGAGCTTTAAAAATACCGGCAATGGCACCTGCCGCACCACAACCTACGAGCAGCATCAACGTGCGATGCTCCATCTTAAACACGCTCCCGAGATTGGAACCGATTGCCGAACCTGTCAGTACAATTGGTGCCTCTGCTCCGACTGATCCACCAAATCCGATGGTTATGGCACTGGCGATAGTAGACGACCAGATATTGTGTCGCTTGATACGTCCCTGCCTACGGGAGATGGCATATAGAATTTTGGTGACCCCATGACTGATATCATCCTTTACAATATTACGCACAAACCAACCTGCAAGGAAAATACCGACTACCGGATATACCAAATACAAATAGTTAGCTTCTGTTGCATTGAAATTATTAGTCAGGAAATTCTGTATCTGATGGATAAAAAATTTCAATATTAACGCAGCAAACGCAGTGAAGATTCCGACCAGAAAACTTAATATCAGGATAAATTGCTTCTCCTTTATGTTCGCTTCCCGCCATTTGATACAACGCTGCAATAAACTAAGTTTTTCTCCTTTCATTTATTCGCGAATTATCTTTATCACTCCACCTTTTTCCAACTTAATAATACTTGAGGGTTTCGGCTTATTCATATCATCCTGACGAAAGCCAACGATATAATCTACCGCCGATTTGATTTCATCACTAATTTCACTAAAATTAGCAGCACCCGGCTGCCCGCTGACATTAGCCGAAGTAGAAACAATTGCTTTACGGAACTGCTGACAGAGTCTTCTGGAAAAATCTTCATTCGTCACACGAATCCCTACACTGCCATCTTCGGCCAGCAGATTAGGTGCTAAATTTCGTGCTCCGGAATAAATAATCGTCAACGGCTTGTCGGCAACTTCAATCAAATCCCATGCTACATCAGGTACATCCTGTACATAAAAATCCACTTTAACCGGAGAATCCACCAACACCAACATAGCTTTGCTATCAGCACGTTTCTTAATCTCATACACCCGGCGTACAGCCTCCTCATTAGTCGCGTCACAGCCTATACCCCATACGGTATCAGTGGGATAAAGGATCACTCCTCCTTCATTCATCACCTGACAGGCTTTTTTAATATCTTCTATCATTTCTTGATTAATTTCCGTTAAGAACAAGACGCAAAAATAACACATTTATTCCATTTAGTGAAATCTATCCTGACGTTTTTAAATCACCCTTTAAAATCAACTATTGGCAGACAACAATTTAACTATTACATTATTACAAGCGTGTTTCCCTAACAGAACAAACATCCCAAAACTTCGTTTTAAACGATTATTAACGAAAATCTTCCTTATCTCCGAAAGCAGAATCATTAGAAATCTCTATCTTTGCCTCAATTTCAAGCAAGAAAGCAAAAGTGCCATTTTTGTGTCGAATTTAAAACGTTTAAGAGAAAACAATGGAAGAAATCGTATTTCATCACACATTACCTATCCAATTGCGATTCAATGATGTAGACAAATTTGGTCACGTCAACAACACAGTTTACTTCTCCTTTTACGACTTAGGAAAGACTGAATACTTCGCTTCAGTATGCCCCGGAGTAGATTGGGAAAAGATCGGGATTGTCGTTGTCCACATCGAAGCGGATTTCGTCAAACAGATATTCGCATCCGATCATATCGCCGTACAGACTGCTGTTTCTAAGATAGGCACCAAAAGCTTTCACCTGATCCAGCGGGTTATCGACACAGAAACGAATGAAGTAAAATGTATCTGCAAGTCTGTTATGGTTACTTTCGATCTTGAAAGACATGAATCCATGCCACTGACAGAAGAATGGATAGAGGCGATCTGCAAATATGAAGAACGGGACTTGCAAAAAGCATAGATAGTTTTTTTTGAAAAAGCCCCCTCACGAATGAGAAACAAAACAAGCAAAACCAATTCTCCGGAAAAAGTTTTATTCTGATTCATGTCCGCTATATAACAGAAATTGCCTATTTTTGTACCTTAATTAATAAGGCATAAAATATCTAGTACAGAAAATGATAGCTGACAAAAGTATAAATTTAGATACCCTTTATAATAAAAGTTCATCTTTTATCTTTCACGCTTTTCACAGTCTCATAAACTGTAGAATAACAGATGTTTGCTGTGATTTCACAACCCCATTTTAAACTCCTCACATCCTTCACACTGTTCACACTTTTAAGAAAAGAAGCTCTAGTTCAAACAAAAACTCAGGTGTTTTCTTATGTGGAAGAACGTAAGAAGAATATGACCGGATACCGGATTGAAACAGCCGACATCGTATCAGTCGACTAAAGTCGGCTATATAGCCGACTCCAGTTGACTAAGCAGCCGACTTCAGTCAGCTAAGTGGCCGACTCCAGTTGTCGATTAATAAATCAACGTCAAAATCGCCATATAGAGCCGACATTATGTAGTATCCAGCCATATATTTATGTTCAGTATTGGCTTAGTTCATTTTCATACGGGATTCCTCTAACTCAAATACTGACTCACATTCTTGATTGATAAACCTCTCCCTATTTGATAAGGAATAATTTCCGCAAAACATTAGCCATATCCGTATTGTCTCTCCTGCCCGAATAAAGAACAGCCTGCTTGCCTATCGCATACAATGGCACGGGTGCTCCCGTATGCGTTTTAGTTGTCCATCCCAATGACGCCTTCTTATCCAACAAGGCAATAGCAGCCACCGCTAAAGGTTCATCTTTCGCGTAAAGGCTGACCACATCTTTCGACTTCTTCTTCAAGAAAGACTCTTCGTAGCAAACCAATAATTCAAGTTCTTCACGCGGAGTAATCTTAATTTGTTCCCAAAAGCCCAGGTTCTTTTTCAGAAACGCTTTCATGTCTTCCCACGAAGGAATCATCTTTCCGCTTTTCATTTCACGCATAGCAGCAGTCAAGGCTTCTTGTGAACACTTCTGATATTGAAGCAAGTCGATATTCAGGTTCATATCGGAGTTGCCCAGTCCAAGACCGCCCGTTTCGTGGTCGGCAGTCACTAATATCAATGTCTCGTTCGGATGCTTTTTGTAGAAATCATAAGCCAAGCGGATACATTGGTCGAAGTCAATGGTTTCTTTCACAACAGCGCCACCGTCGTGGGCATGGGCCGCCCAATCTATTTTTCCGCCTTCTACCATCATAAAGAAACCCTTCTTCGCGGTTTCCTGAAAATTAGCAAGGCAGGCTTTTGTCAAGTCAGGCAAACTCAAGTCTTTGGCGGAACGGTCCATCGCATATTTCAGGCTTTTGCTCACTGTATCGGTTGGGAAGAGGAGAATTTTATCCTTTGCAGCAGCACGGTTATAAGCGTCCATTCCACGAAACATCGTATAGCCTTTCTGATTGAACAGGTCATAAAGGCAAGGCGCCGAAAGGTTACGCTTGCTGCGAGGTTCGAGCAATCCCGCCCCACCGAAGAAATCGAAACCGGAATTGGCGGCATCCACTCCTATTTCGTAATACATAAAACGGTCGGGTTGTGAAGCATAAAATCCACCGGGGGTAGCGTGGTCGATAGAAGCAGAAGTGATTATTCCTATTTTATAACCTTTATCTTTCAGTTGGCGTGCCAGGGATTTTAACCCGTGATTCTTTTCCGCATCCATTCCGATTACATAGTTCGTCGTTTTTTCTCCGGTAGCCAAAGCGGTAGCTGCGGCGGATGAACACGTAATCAAGTGAGAAGCCGAGCGCGTGCATACTTAAGTCATCACAGGGAAAGTGGGGAATAACAGTGAACATTCGCCCGTATCTGTTCCTACTTTCTCCGCATAAATTTGGGTTGCTTCCACATGGTTGAATCCCATGCCGTCACCGATAAACAAGAAGATATATTTGGGGACTTGCGCTCCGTTTACAACGACACTGCACAATAATAATAGCCCCAACAGGGAGCATCTTAAAAGTTTCTTCATTTCATTTTCCATTTTATTCGCAACTTCAAGTCGTGCGATAGCTGATAAACAATAAGGTTATTCATAAACATAAATGATGTTGGGCACTCCGCGTTCTCCGGCATGGTCGAAACGTTTATTATCACAAGGATAATTGACGACACCATTCTCCGGTGCCCCCGACAGCCATAATGTTGTGGAACCGCCACCGTCCAGGTTCAACGCATCCTTACCGCCTAATATCCGAAGCAAGTGTGCCAGTTCGGGGATATTCACCCCTTCGGCACGCCCCGGAAAACGTCCGTTCACCGTGACAAGCAGTATTTTTCCATCCTTCGTCATGCAAACAGCACTACGGGGATGCTTATTCTGGACAAAGTCCTTTCCACACAAGCTCCAGTCGCATACCCGACCGTCTTTTAATAATAACGGTCCGGATGCCAATATTGTACCCACCTTTCGCTTATATTTTTTTTCTATCTGTCTGTTCCAGGGAATCAGCTTCATCTTTCCTTTCCGTTCGTAAACGGCTCCCGTGACACGTAGTTTAAACTCGTTTATCGTTGTCGTATCAATCACTTGCCTGTCTGTTTTCAGGAAACAGACAGAATTCCCATGCTTCATATCAAAATAAGAACCATTGATTGCCGCAAGCGCATGATGTTCGGAAGCTATCCGGCTTGTCTTTTTCATACCGTCCGATATGGCAATACCCGCTTTCATCCCTTTGCCGGGGTCAATCTCTATCAGGTTGATAACTTGGGGGCACTGATAAAGCTGAGGTATAGACGCACTCTTGTGGATAATTCCCTTTTGAGCATGTATTATCTCCCATTGTGCAGAAACGATTGCCAAAGAATCTGATGCGGTCTGCCCTTTCAATGTTCCGACGGAACAGAGAGCTAAGACAAGGATAACGAAGTATTTTCTCATTGTAAACAGACAGATAAATGTGTTAAGTTAATAAATTAATTAAGTTATCTTATTCAGTAAGACTATTCCCTTGCAATATCCACGCAGCTTTCCGGGTTGCATATTGCGACCATGCCTTGATATCCGCAGGTATCTGTCCACTCAACTGATTATCATTCACTCTGAATATACCACTCGAACCACTCTTCTCGATTACCGTTCCATATCCGTAAGGGATACTTCCACTGAATCCGTTGGTATAAATCATAAACTCTTTCAGGCTCTTCCAAGTGGTCGGTTTATTGTTTCCGTCTAACGGAATAACCGGAAGCGGCCCGCTCAAATTATTACAATATGCCTTTATTGTCACCATACCGGGGATATTTATCAACATATCCAGATTACCAGTAAACGTGTTGTTAAATCCGGCCGGAGTGGAAGTTGGATGATTTGAGATGTTAAAGCTAGTCAATAATTCACATTCTCCCAAAGATTCCGGCAAGTTTCCGCTTGCAGCAGATTCTATTATCCATAAAGTGGTCAATTGGGACAGTTGTCCTATTTCCTCGGGAATACCTGCTAACTTCTGATGTTTGAACTTTATGCTTCTCAGTTCCGACAAGTTGCATAAGGGGATAATATCTCCTTCGATATTATTCGGGGACTGAATATCAATCTCAACCACCCTCTTATTCTCAAACTTCAATCCGAACCAGTTTGTCGGGTTAGTTTCCAGTGGAGCGTCAAAGTTCCATTTCTTCGTCCAGTTATCTCCGTTCGCACTTTCGTAGAACATTCTCAGGTAATCGATGTCTCCCAAAGGTTTCTTATCCTGCGTTATTGTCAGTACGTCGGTAATCCCATTCGAACCTTTCAGGTACAATGAGGCGGTACGTCCCTCGTCTATATCCGTATAAGGGTCAATCGCCAATTTCAGTTCCGATTCATTGATGACGCCCGGAGTAATTGCCGCCCCGTCGGTAACGTGTATCCAGTCGCATCCTTCGGATAGTTCGTATGTGTAAGTAACCATTGTCGAAAAAGGTATCACCTCTTCCGCACTGCCTTCCGCACCTACTTTCACCGCACGTTTTTTTAAAGCGATGCCCACTCCTTCCTGTACCACTTTCAGCTTTGTTTCGGCACCTTCGATAATCCAGCCTGCAATTTCCGCTTCGCGGGGAGCTACATTCGCATTCTTGGATACCGATATTCTGAAACTTCCCGTACCCATCCCGTTCGATGAAAGCAAGTCAATCCAAGTGGCGGAAGTCTTCACACGCCAAGGCAGATTGGATTCGATATCCACCGTATATTCCTTTTCTTCCAACGGAAGATTCAGCGTTCCGTCCGCAAACTTCAAATCCGGTTCGGGCATTGTGCGTCCCGTATCATCCGTAAAGTCCTGACAGCTTGCCATACCCAGCAGCAAGGACAGACAACAGATGATTCCCCATAGACCTTGCCAGCAACTATACATTCTATTATTTCGTATCATAATGATTCAACTATTAAGATTCAAACTATTAATTATCGGTCACCACCAACAGTCCGTTGGCAACTGCTCTTTCGACACCGCCATTATCATAAGGCCAATTGCGGATAGCAAAACGGTTCTCTTCAAATCCCGCCTTCGAGCGGATAATGAACGTAGACGAACCACCGCCATCCAGATTGATAGCATCCTTCGCTCCCAACGCTTTCATGACAGCTCCCATTTCAGCATACCTCATGCCATTGGAGTACCAAAAGTTACGTCCGTCGGCAACCAAAATATAAACGACATTATTGTCCGTCACGCCGATAGCCGTCCGGGGTTCCAGTGCTGTCAATGTCTGAGGAAGCACATTCCCGTTCGTCATCAAACGCACGCGACCGCCCACCGCTTCCTGAATCTCATCCTTATAAGTATCATATTCGTCATACGAGCCAATCACCGCCTTCTTACCCTTCGTGACGGCAAAGAAAGTACATACATTATCGGTCATCGTATTCTTCAAGCATACCCCGTTCCGGTAGTAAATGCCTTGCGGTGTTCCGTCCGTAGCAAAGAAATCACCATTCACGGCAGCCAGAACACGGCTGCCCTGTTTGTCGTGTGCCAATGCCTGCAACGTCATTTGTTGTTTCGTCTTGAGCTTGCCTTCGTCTTTGGGAGACGAAGCCTTCATCGTCAGATGCGTGTCTTTCAAATCGACTTCCAGGACAAACATCTTTACCGCCATACCTGTGGCAGAAAGGATTTCCATCTCCAAAGCCTTTACACCCGGAGCCAACGTGTAAGTAGTGTCCGAGAAATATTGTCCGACGTATCCGTCACTTCCGACAATTATCTTCTGTCCCAACTCCGTTTTCGCGCCCTCGGTGGAATAGACGGTCAGGTCTTCATCATTATTGCATCCCGTCCATAGCAGACACCCTAAAAGAAGAAGAGCGGAATCATATATCAGTTTTTTCATCATTTTGTCTCTTTAATAAGTATAAATACAATCATTATCAATATCCGGGATTCGGCTCCAGGTTCGGATTCGAAATCATTTCCTTGCCCGGTATAGGCAATACCAACTGGTAATCTTTCAGTCCAAGCATTGTCTTTGCCTTATTCGTACGTATGAGGTCATAATATCTGAAACCTTCGGCGAGCAGTTCCTTCCGGCGTTCGTCCAGGATATATTCTATAAATTCGTCTTCATCCTTCGGATTTACGGCATCCAGCCCGCGTTCTTTCCGCAAGTCGTTCAGCCGTCCCAGACCTTTGGAGAGTCCTTGCGCTTCCGCACTTATCAGGTACATTTCAGCCAGACGGCTCATCACTACCGGGTCGGTACCGGTTTGTCCGCTCGGATATTTATTGATACAAGGTTCGGCACCTACATTGATAATGGAAACTTCTTTCCGTTTATCCTTGTCGTCATACATATTCATCACGTCGTTCGTGGGACGATACACATAGCTGCCGTGATTGGGATGAGCATATGTATAGAATAAGGTGGAAATGGTGATATTCGATTCTTCCGCCAGACATTGGAAGGAAAAGATAACTTCCGTGTTGGTCTTTCCACGGAATATCTTGTCGAAGCTATCCAGTTTGTATTTTCCATCCTTTATCAGACCTTCCGCCAGTGCAGCCGCTTCCGTCTTTTTGCCACGTTCGAGCATCACACGGGCTTTCAGTGCAAGGGCGGCATCGCGGGATACATAGTAACAACTGGAAGAAGTCCCCAAGAAAGCAAGGGCTGTTTCGAGTTCTTCCTCAATAAATGCCCACACTGCTTCTTCCGAATCACGGAAAGGCTTGTCCATCGTATTCACTCTTTGGATAGGCACACCACCCCAGCGTGTCACCAGTGAATGATAGATATATGCCCTGAAATAATGCGCTTCTCCGATAATCAGATTCCGCAGGTCGGATTCGGGAAGGTCTTCTACAATGGAGATAACATTATTTACTTGATATAAAGCATTGTAATAGCCGTTCCAACTGTTGGCTACGATCGAATTCAGTGAGGAAAGTACAGAGTTTATCAAGTCCCTTGCATTCCCTGTACTTTGAGTCAAGTCTCCGCCCAATATATCGAATGTAATATATGACTCACGCGCCGGAGAGTTCTGTACCTTATTGTACATTCCCATGCGTAAAGCCGATAAGTCTTTGGGCGTCACACTTCCCGGCGATACGGCGGAGTGGGATTCGATATCAAGCATGCCACTGCATGAAGCCAGCAACAGGCATCCCAGAAATATAGTAATAATCTTTTTCATCATTGTGAGCGTTTATGATTAGAAACTAAGGTTTATTCCGAAATTGACCGAACGGGAAGGCGGCACTCCATACAAATCGACGCCAAAGTACTGCGGGTCCATGTTCTTACTCACTTCAGGGTCCCAGCCGGAGTATTTGGAGAACAGCAACAGGTTGTCCCCTTGCACATAGAGACGCAGACCTTTCAAACAAATCTTTTGTAACATTACTTGCGGGAATGTATAACTGAATGTAAGAGAACGCAAGCGAATGAAAGAGCCGTCTTCAAGGAAACGGGTGGAGTTCTTGCTGTTATGCCCACACAGCGTATTGACCGCACGCGGATATT
This sequence comes from Bacteroides sp. D1, assembly GCF_000157095.2. Lineage (NCBI taxonomy): Bacteria > Pseudomonadati > Bacteroidota > Bacteroidia > Bacteroidales > Bacteroidaceae > Bacteroides > Bacteroides sp. D1. The sequence continues at coordinate 125,006 of NZ_JH114343.1, read as the reverse complement.
TATCAGAACTTCCCGGAGCCGTCCAACGATTCTTGGCGACATCTTCCGTAATGGCCATGCGGTATCCGGGACGGGTAGCGGTCACCGCCCATTCGGCATACACATCATTTCCGTACATATACGTAAAGAACACATCCAGTTGGAAACCTTTGTATTTGAAAGTATTGTTCCATCCACCGAAGAAATCGGGATTGGAAGAACCGGTCAGTACACGGTCGTTATCATTGATAATGCCATTATTATCCGCGTCATGATATTTCACGTCACCGGCACGTACACCCAGGTCGTACAATGGTTGCGGCACTTCACCGTCATATTGGTAGAGCCCGTCCATCTGGAACAGGTAGAAAGCTCCCAGTTCCTCACCTACTTTCAAGGCGCGGTTAGAACCTATCGGAAGCAAGTCGTCTCCCAGCAGTTTAGTCAATTTGTTTTTGTTGTGGGAGATGTTGAAAGAGGAAGTCCAGTTGACTTTCCCTATATTCAAATGGCCGTTGATGGAGAATTCCACACCGTAGTTCCGCATGGAACCGATGTTGCTGGTGATACTGGTGAAACCACTTGTTCCATGCAAGGGCATTGAATAAAGCAGGTTGTTCGTATTCTTCAGATAAATATCGGCTATCATATTCAGTTTGCCGTTCCAAAAGCCCAGGTCGAAGCCGAAGTCATACTGGTCGGCAGTTTCCCATGTCAGTTTGTTGTTTCCCATGCTGGTGACAGCCATACCGCTATTATTGCCGTAGTTAATGCCGCCGGACATTAACGGTTGCCAGGCATAATTGCCGATTCCATCCTGATTTCCGGTCTTACCATAACTCAGGCGGAACTTCAAGTCTGTCTGAGGGAATTTCCAGAAAGATTCTTTCGAAACATTCCAACCTAAAGAGACAGAGGGGAAATATCCGTAGCGGTCGGAAGGGGCAAAACGGGATGAACCGTCCGAACGCATAGTCACATTCAGAATGTAACGGTCTAAATAAGACAGGTTGATACGTCCGAAGTAGGACTCCATGGCAAACTCGGAGATGCCGCCCGAAGCATTATAAATTTCGGAAGCCGTGCCGACCGTATCGAATACCGGAGACGGAAAACCGCGTCCGTCGATAGAAGATGTACGGGTGGACATCTTCTGGAAAGAATGTCCTAGCATCAAACCCGCTTCAAAATCACCGAACTTATCATTATAGTTGAATACATTCTCTATCAATAAGTTCTTCACCAGGCGGTTGTACTCCACAATACGTCCGCCGCCTGCTCCATAAGGATGATTCTCATTGTAGTACACATAGTCATACGTATATCCGATGTCGGTGCTGACAGAGTTTTTCAGACTGAACTTCTTGTATTTTAAGTCTGCATTGAACGTTCCTAAATAACGGTAGGTATCAATATAGGATACTTCTTCATTCAGAATCTGAAGTGGATTATGACGTGCCAACTCGTCGGTTCCACCTAAATAATAGTCACCGTTCGGTTTGTACGGACGGTCGAAAGGACGTTGTTCAACGGCACGGGCTACGATGGTAGAACCGATATTGGCTCCCGGAACACGGTTGTTTTTCAGATAATTACCGCTGACATTGGCGCCGACTTCCAACCAGGAAGTCATTTCGTGGCTAATCTTGGCTTTCAGATTGATTTTGGTTATGTCATTGGTCTTGATTATACCTTCCTGATAATTGTAGTTGGCTCCCACATAGAATTTTGTTTTCTTGCTTCCGCCGGAGAAGGAGAGGTCTACATTGTAAGAATGTCCCACTTGAGTAATCAAATCCAGCCAATCCGTATCGGGTAATCCCTGGAATGGGTTGGAGATAGGCACTACATACCCTGCAGAACCTACGGTATAGCCATTCTGACGGTTATAACGTTCGACTCCGTCGTTATAAGTTTCCACATACAAGTCAGAATCCGCATATTTAATGCGTCCTTTATTGGCGAATTTGGAGATTCCCGTACTGACATTCAAACGAATATCCGAACGGCCTTCCTTACCGGATTTGGTTGTAATCACCACCACGCCATTCGTTGCCCGCGAACCGTAGATAGCTGCCGAAGCGGCATCTTTCAATACTTCAATAGATTCGATGTCCGTCAGATTCAATACTGCCATCGAGCTCAAATCTTCCCCCATATTGAATAAGGAAGCGTTACTGTTAAGGATGGGAATTCCGTCCACCACGTACAGAGGTTCGTTACTGGCACTCAAAGAAGCCGCACCGCGGATACTCATTCGTTCGGAACTTCCCAAATTGCCGGAGCCGGTCGATACCGTAACACCCGCCACTCGTCCTTGTAGTAATTCGCTCGGAGTCAACACCGGACGCATATTCGATTCGCTGGGCTTAAAAGAACTGATTGCATTAGTCACCAACGCCTTACGTTGTGTGCCGTATCCTACAACCACCACTTCATTAAGTGCTTTTGAATCTTCGCCCAAGGTCACATTGATAGTCTGCTGTGCTTTCACCGGATATTCCATACTCTTATATCCGAGGAATGAAAAGACCAAGGTTGCATTATCGGGAACTTCAAGGCTATACTTGCCATTTATATCAGTGATTGTACCGATGGTAGTGCCCTTAACCGACACATTGCATCCTACGATGGCTTCGCCCGAATATTCCTTCACCAGACCGGTTATTCTTTTCTTGTGTTGCACAGGACTTAGCGCTTCAGCTTGTTTTTTCGTAAGGATGATGTGTTTCCCTTCCATTGTATAGGAGAACTCCGTACCCTTCAGTGCATCCAGCAGCAGACTTGCCACTGTCCCATTCTGAGTGAAAATAGATACTTTCCGTTTCAGACTAACCTCACGTTCATTGTAAATAAACAAATAGTCTGTTTGCTTTTCAATCTGCCTGATGATTTCAGCCAATGTTGCGGTTCCTTTATTCATCGAAACTTTCTGATTTTGCGAATAGCCGTTCAGGGCATATGTCTCAAGAATAATGAATAACAGGAAAAAGACAGTTAACCTCATAATTCTTAAAATTTGAGTACAGTGTGTTTTTCTATGGACAATACGCCCACACCAAAGATTATTTTTCATATCTTTGCCTAGAGTTATTAAGTTAATACATAAAGATTTGTAACAGATGTCGAGTCTTTTTTATTGACTTCTCACATATCGGTAAGTGTTGCAGCATTTACCGATATTTCTGTTTTGAAAGGGCTGGTTCTCTTGCTCTCATTCCGGGTGTTTCTTTTTTAGATTAAATACTAGGGTTGATTTAATAGATAATTATCTGATTTTTCTCATCGTCCTGTATATAGTTGAATTTGACGTACTTCTGCAATACCTTCATCACGTGCTCGATTCCTTCTTTCTGACGGAACTTACCGGTACACGGGCGGGAAGCGATTTCCTCGTTCTTATTAATAATCTTCACTTCATAATATTGCTCCAATTTCCTGAAGACAGTTTCCAGCGGTTCATCCTTGAAAGAATAGATACCCATTCTCCACAAGAAATCATTGTCCGATGAGAAAGTCTCCTTATAGAGTTTGCCATCTTTAACTTCTACCTTTTCATGAGGTTTCAAGGTCATTTCATGTTGTGTATCGGGCTGATACACGGTAACTTTACCTTCAATCAAAGATGTCTCGAATAAACCGGAGTTTGGGTAGGCAGAGACATTGAAGGTGGTTCCCAATACTCTGATATCGTATTTCTCCGTTTCTACAATGAAAGGATGCTTCTCGTTATGTGCCACTTCGAAATATCCCTCTCCTTCCAGAATCACTTTCCTCTCTTTGGAATGAAATCCGGTTGCCGGATATTTCAAGGTAGAGTTGGAGTTCAGCCAAACAATTGTTCCGTCAGCCAAGACCAGACTAGCCCTTTGTCCTGCCGGGACGGTCATAATTTGCATTTCGGCAGAATGTTCTATCCGGTATTCCTGATATTCCTTATGGATAATAAAAGCAACCATGGCAACGACCGCCGCTATCTTTATAGACGCCCAAAGGTAACGCATCACAGGTTTCTTGTTCTCTGTTTTTTCTGCCTGTAAGTTTCCATTCCATATAGTGGCATTGTAAACACGGTGCAACTGCATCAACTGTTCCCGATTTTCTTCGCTCTCCTTCATCCAGCGTATCACTTCCTTTTTTTCTTCGGGAAGTGCGTCACCTGCAATATATTTATTCAATAGTTTCGCGTCCATACCTTTTCTTAGGTTTATATATAAACTCTTTGTGGGCTTACATATATAAGACACGCCACTTGCAAAGTTCACTAGTGGAAAAAATAAAAAAAGTGCGTTATTAACCGTTTATTTGTTCCCCGGTACCGGAAGGTGTGTTCCTCGGTGCCGAAGGAGTGCTTCACCGGTGGATAACTTTATTAGAAAAATAATAAGGTATAAAGATAATCTTTCAGGTTCTTTCTCAATTGTTGCAGCGCTTTACTGATATGATAATCGGCTCCTTTCACTGTGACATTCAGCGCTTCGGCAATCTCCTTCACCGATTTGTTCTCATACCGGCTCATCATAAATGCTTTTCTTGTCTTTTCCGGTAATCCGTTCAAAGTACGGTTCACAATATCGGTTATTTCTTCAGAGAAAAGTCGGTTCGGGTCGGAAGAGTCCAAAGAAGCGATGCGAAAATCAAGTTCGTAGAGTTCATCAGCCAATATACTTTCACGGGCTTCCATTCGCAGATGTTCATTTCGCATATGATTCAATGCCTGGTTCTTTACTACGGTCATCAGGAAAGCATGGATATTTTTCACATCTTCGGTTTTCATCGTAGTCCATAAAGTTATCATGGCTTCGGAAGCTATATCTTTGGATAACATTTCGTCATGAAGATAAGACTTAGCAAATAAGAAGCAGCGTTGATAATACTCCATATAGATATTATCAAATGTCATTCCAGTGTTTATAGTATCATCCAGTCTTCCCATTTTTGTGGATTTCTCTCCTAGTTTTTATATTGGTTGGTGAAGCAAAGATAACCAAAAGAAGTTAGCTGCCAAAAAGCAGTATAGAAAAGTAAAACCATAAAGAAAAAAAAGTCCGGATGCCACTACATTTCTATTGCAAAAAAGTCCTCATCCATACTTCACTGAAATATTTTCGTAATATCTGCCTTTCACTTCCGCTTTTTTTCGTACTTTTACCCCTTGTTGGGAAGAAGTTCCTTTCCAACCCTTGAGAACAGAAAAAGAAAAAACAATATATAAAATGAATCACAAATGGAATTATCGACCCATTACACCCGAACAGGCAGAGACAAGCCAGACATTGGCCCAGGAATTAGGGATTAGCCCGATTCTTGGACAACTTTTGGTACAGCGGGGAATTACGAAGGCAGCAGATGCCAAGAAGTTTTTCCGCCCGCAGTTGCCCGACCTGCACGATCCGTTCCTGATGAAGGATATGGATATTGCAGTAGAACGTCTGAACAGGGCGATGGGAAAGAAAGAACGTATTCTAATTTATGGAGATTATGACGTAGACGGTACTACTGCCGTGGCATTGGTCTACAAGTTTATTCAACAGTTCTATTCGAACCTTGATTATTACATACCCGACCGCTACAACGAAGGGTATGGCATTTCTAAAAAAGGAGTGGACTACGCCGCTGAAACCGGTGTGGGACTGATTATTGTACTCGATTGCGGAATAAAAGCAGTAGAGGAAATCACGTATGCCAAAGAAAAAGGGATTGACTTTATCATCTGCGACCATCACGTACCGGATGATATTCTCCCGCCTGCCGTAGCTATATTGAACGCCAAACGCCTGGACAACACGTACCCGTACACCCACCTTTCCGGTTGTGGAGTCGGTTTCAAGTTTATGCAGGCGTTCGCCATTAGTAACGGTATCGAATTCCATCATCTGATTCCGTTGCTCGACATCGTAGCCGTGAGTATCGCATCGGACATCGTTCCGATTATGGGTGAAAACCGTATTCTCGCCTACCACGGTCTGAAACAACTGAACAGTAACCCGAGTATCGGCATGAAGGCCATTATCGATGTATGCGGACTTTCTGAAAAAGAAATTACTGTCAGCGATATTGTGTTTAAAATCGGACCGCGCATCAATGCATCGGGACGTATTCAGAATGGGAAAGAAGCTGTAGACTTGCTAACGGAAAAAGATTTCTCGGCGGCACTTGAGAAAGCCGGACAAATCAACCAGTACAACGAAACCCGGAAAGACCTCGACAAGAGTATGACGGAGGAAGCAAACAACATCGTTGCCAATCTGGAAGGATTAGCCGACCGCCGCTCTATTGTGCTCTACAACGAAGAATGGCACAAAGGAGTGATCGGTATCGTAGCTTCCCGTCTGACGGAAGTGTATTACCGCCCTGCCGTGGTACTGACACGAACGGATGACATGGCGACAGGCTCCGCACGTTCTGTTTCCGGCTTCGATGTATATAAAGCAATCGAGCATTGCCGCGACCTGCTGGAAAACTTCGGAGGACATACATACGCCGCCGGACTATCAATGAAAGTGGAGAATGTGGATGCTTTTACCAAACGGTTCGAAGACTACGTTTCACGGCATATCCTACCGGAACAAACCAGTGCCGTCATCGAGATTGATGCTGAAATCGACTTCAGGGATATTTCGTCCAAGTTCTTCAACGACCTGAAGAAATTTAATCCTTTCGGCCCCGACAACACGAAACCCATTTTCTGCACTCATCACGTCTATGATTATGGAACGAGTAAAGTAGTGGGACGCGACCAGGAACATATCAAGCTCGAACTGGTTGATAATAAATCGAATAATGTAATGAACGGTATCGCGTTCGGACAGAGTTCGCACGTGCGCTATATCAAAACAAAACGTTCGTTCGACATCTGTTACACCATTGAAGAAAACACGCATAAGCGTGGCGAAGTTCAACTTCAAATCGAGGATATAAAGCCGATTGAATAAGTATCAGGAGATATTAAAACAATATTGGGGATATGACTCCTTCCGCGACTTGCAGGAGGAGATCATCACCAGTATCGGCGAAGGCAAAGATACACTGGGGCTCATGCCTACCGGAGGCGGTAAGTCCATCACCTTTCAAGTGCCTGCTCTCGCCCAGGAAGGGATTTGCATTGTCATTACTCCACTCATCGCCCTGATGAAAGACCAGGTGCAGAACCTCCGCAAACGCGGTATCAAAGCTCTTGCCGTATATTCCGGCATGACGCGGCAGGAAATTCTCACTGCACTTGAAAACTGCATCTTCGGTGATTACAAATTCCTCTATATTTCTCCGGAACGTCTGGACACGGACATATTCCGCACCAAACTGCGGTCAATGAAAGTCTCTATGATTACGGTTGACGAAAGTCACTGTATCTCACAATGGGGATATGACTTCCGCCCCGCTTACCTGAAAATTGCCGAGATACGGGCGCTGTTACCGGGAATTCCGGTACTGGCACTGACCGCTACCGCCACTCCGGAAGTGGTGAAAGATATTCAAGCCCGCTTGGATTTCCGTGAAGAGAATGTTTTCCGCATGAGTTTCGAGCGGAAAAACTTGGCGTATATGGTACGGCAAACAGATAACAAGACTCAAGAACTGTTGCATATCTTACGAAAGGTACCGGGCAGCGCCATTATCTATGTCCGCAACAGACGACGGACCAAAGAAATCACCGAATTACTGGTAAATGAAGATATCACCGCCGACTTTTATCACGCCGGACTGGATAATGCCGTAAAGGACCTCCGTCAAAAACGTTGGCAAAGCGGAGAAGTTCGCGTGATGGTAGCTACCAATGCCTTTGGCATGGGGATCGATAAGCCCGATGTGCGTATCGTATTACATCTTGACCTCCCCGATTCTCTCGAGGCCTACTTCCAGGAAGCCGGACGTGCAGGAAGAGACGGTGAAAAAGCGTATGCCGTAATCTTATATACTAAAACGGACAGAACAACGTTACACAGGCGTGTAGTGGATACTTTTCCCGATAAAGAATATATCCTCAATGTGTACGAGCATCTGCAATATTACTATCAGATGGCAATGGGCGACGGTTTCCAATGTGTACGTGAATTTAACCTGGAAGAGTTTTGCCGGAAGTTCAAATACTTCCCGGTTCCGGTAGACAGTGCGCTGAAGATACTGACTCAAGCCGGTTATCTGGAATATACGGACGAACAGGACAACGCCTCACGCATCCTTTTTACGATTCGCCGGGACGAACTGTACAAACTGCGGGAAATGGGAACGGAAGCGGAAGCTCTGATACAGATGATTCTCCGTTCGTACACCGGAGTGTTTACCGATTATGCCTATATCAGCGAAGCCACCCTGTCCGTACGTACCGGACTGACCCGTGAACAGATTTATAACATATTGGTCACGCTTACCAAACGTCGCATCGTGGATTATATTCCGCACAAAAAGACTCCTTATATTATATATACGCGCGAACGGCAGGAACTTCGTTTTGTGCACATCCCCCCTGCTGTCTACGAAGAGCGTAAAGCTCGGTATGAAGCTCGCATCAAGGCGATGGAAGAATATGTCATTTCGGAGAATGTGTGCCGAAGCCGGATGCTGCTCCGCTACTTCGGAGAGAAAAACGAGCATAACTGCGGACAATGTGATGTTTGCCTTAGTCACCGTGCAACAGATACGCTGACCGGGAAGTCTCTTGAAGAGCTGAAAAAGAAAATAACAGAATTACTTGCCCAAAAACCGCATACGCCGGCAGAAATAGCCGAGAAAATAGAAGCGGAGAAAGAGAGAGTCAGTGAAGTCATCCAGTATTTATTGGAGGAAGGTGAATGGAAGATGCAGGATGGAATGATACATATTTCAAAATAAGTTACTACCTTTGCAAGGTAACTCAAAAATAACACAGTCATGCCGAACTTTTTTAAATCTTTCTTCTCCGGTAAGTCGGAAACTCCGGAAAGTGAAAAACAGAAAAACGATCAGAAAAATTTCGAGATTTTCAAATACGACGGTTTACGTGCGCAACGCATGGGACGTCCGGATTATGCAGTAAAATGTTTTACAGAAGCTCTTGCCATCCAGAAAGAGTTTGAAACAATGGGTTATCTTAGCCAACTCTACATTCAAATGGGAGAAACGGCAAAAGCCCGCGAACTGTTGGAAAAAATGGCTGCCATGGAACCTCATCTCACGAGTACTTTCCTGACACTGGCAAATGTATGCTTCATCCAGGAAGATTATCAGGCCATGGAAGAGGCTGCCAATAAAGCAATTGCCATTGAGGAAGGAAATGCCGTAGCTCATTATCTGCTAGGAAAAGCCCGTAAGGGACAAAACGACGACCTAATGACCATTGCCCATCTCACCAAAGCGATCACTTTGAAAGACGATTTCATCGAAGCCCGCCTGCTACGTGCAGAAGCTTTGCTGAACCTGAAACAGTATAAAGAAATGATGGAGGATATAGACGCTGTACTTGCTCAAAATCCGGAGGAAGAAACTGCCATGCTCCTGCGTGGAAAAGTGAAAGAATCCAACGGTCAGGGCGAAGAAGCGGAAGAGGATTACAAACTGGTGACGGAAATAAACCCGTTCAACGAACAGGCTTACCTTTACTTAGGACAACTTTATATCAATCAGAAGAAGCTGACGGAAGCCATCGGACTGTTTGATGAAGCCATCGAACTGAATCCGAACTTTGCAGAGGCCTACAAAGAACGCGGACGTGCTAAATTACTGAATGGTGATAAGGATGGTTCTGTAGAGGACATGAAGAAATCTTTGGAACTGAATCCGAAGGAGGAAGCTGGTCTGAATGGAGAATTCAAAAACTTGGGACCGAAACCGGAGGCACTGCCGGGAATCTTTTAAAATAAGACCGAAAGCCTATCATTATATAGTGTAGGAACTATCAGAAACGACGGATTGATATCAGCTTGATAAGCTGAAAGCCTTCCATTATATAGCGTAAAAACTATCAGGACGGATTGACATCAACATTGATAAGGCTGAAAGCCTTCCATTATATAGCGTAGAAACCATCAGGACGGATTGACATCAACATTGATAAGGCTGAAAGCCTTCCATTATATAGCGTAGAAACCATCAGGACGGATTGACATCAACATTGATAAGGCTGAAAGCCTTCCATTATATAGCGTAGAAACCATCAGGACGGATTGACATCAACATTGATAAGGCTGAAAGCCTTCCATTATATAGCGTAGAAACCATCAGGACGGATTGACATCAACATTGATAAGGCTGAAAGCCTTCCATTATATAGCGTAGGGCATCGCCCTACGTATTTATAAAACCCAAATACAAGCCCTGAAAGGGCGGAACATGAACTAACTATATGCCACAATCCCTATCAAAGAACTATATTCATCTGACTTTCAGCACTAAATACAGAAAGGACAGTATAAACGAGGATAAATTATCAGAAATATCCAAATACATCTCCGGCATTCTGAAAAACATAGACTGCCCACCTATCATAGTAGGCGGATTTACCAATCATATACATATCCTATGTATTCTCAACAAAAACATCGCATTATCCAAAATGGTAGAAGAAGTAAAACGTAGTTCGTCAAAATGGATAAAAAGTTTAGGACCCTCATATCATGATTTCTCCTGGCAAGAAGGATATGGAGCTTTCTCAGTCAGTCAATCAAAAGTTGAGACTGTAACTCGATATATTCTGGGACAAAAAGAGCATCACAAAAAAATGACCTTCCAAGATGAACTGAAAATGTTTCTAAAAGAATATCAGGTTGAATATAATGAAGAGTTTATATAGAATCATACCATGAAAGACGTAAACGTCCAAGCAGTTCCGCCCTTTCAGGGCTTATGTTAGGTGTATGCTTTTACGTAGGGCGATGCCCTACGCTATATAATAGAAGGCTTTCAGCCTTAATGAAAGAAAAGGCTACACGCAAACCAGAGAAAGACGACATGTAAAGCTCAAAACAGAATGACCTTTTCATTTGTTTTTGATGAAAAAACAAAAAAAATATCGTTTTTTGTTTGCATCTAACAGAAAATTATTACTTTTGCCCCAGAATTAGAAACCAAAGCAAAAAACAAAGATTCGAATGAAATCATTTACTTATGCATATTACTTCTTTTTTTACTTTTACTTTAGCAACAAAGTAGAGCGGGAGTTTGTATGTATCAAGTGACAGTGATGCTTAAGGACTGAATAGAGAAATCAATCATATGAATCCCGCTCCAATATGGACGCGGGATTTTTTTTATATAATACATTAGAACAATGAAAAAGATAGCAATTCAAGGAACACTCGGCTCATATCATGATATCGCCGCACACAAGTACTTCGAGGGAGAAGAAATAGAGTTAATCTGTTGTGCCAACTTCGAAGACGTGTTTACTTCGATACGAAAAGACAGCCAGGTTATCGGAATGCTAGCCATCGAGAATACGATTGCAGGAAGCTTGCTGCACAACAATGAGTTGCTGCGACAAAGCGGCACACAGATCATTGGTGAATACAAACTGCGTATCTCGCACAGCTTCGTCTGTCTCCCTGATGAGAGTTGGGAAGATCTGACTGAAGTCAACTCCCACCCTATCGCCCTGATGCAGTGTCGCGAATTTCTGAACCAACATCCACAGTTGAAAGTAGTGGAAGGTGAAGATACCGCCCGTAGCGCGGAAATCATCAAGAATGAAAACCTGAAAGGCCATGCCGCTATCTGCTCCAAAGCAGCAGCCGAACGTTATGGCATGAAAATCCTTCAGGAAGGCATTGAAACAAACAAACACAACTTCACCCGTTTTCTGGTAGTTGCCGATCCCTGGCAAGTGGACGAACTCCGCCAACATCATGTCAACGCAACCAACAAGGCAAGTATGGTATTCACTCTTCCGCACACGGAAGGCAGTCTGTCGCAGGTTTTGTCTATTCTATCGTTCTATAATATCAATCTGACAAAAATCCAATCGTTGCCAATCATCGGACGGGAATGGGAATACCAATTTTATGTAGATGTGGCTTTCAACGATTATCTAAGATACAAGCAATCTATTGCCGCAATCACTCCATTAACCAAAGAACTTAAATTATTAGGCGAATATGCAGAAGGAAAGTCAAACGTATAAAATCGCTCCTGCCGACAGATTGGCAAGTGTTAGCGAATACTACTTCTCAAAGAAACTTAAAGAGGTAGCACAGATGAATGCTGAAGGAAAAGATGTCATCAGCCTCGGTATCGGAAGCCCCGATATGCCTCCTTCAAGGGAAACCATCGAAACATTGTGCAACAATGCTCATGATCCTAACGGACACGGTTATCAACCGTATGTAGGTATCCCCGAACTGCGCAAAGGTTTCGCCAATTGGTATCAACGCTGGTACGGAGTGGAACTGAATCCGAATACGGAGATACAGCCTTTAATCGGCTCTAAAGAAGGAATTCTCCATGTTACGCTGGCATTCGTCAATCCGGGTGAGCAGGTGCTAGTCCCGAATCCGGGATACCCTACCTATACTTCTTTGAGTAAAATACTCGGAGCGGAAGTTATCAACTACGACCTGAAAGAAGAGGATGGCTGGATGCCTGACTTCGAGGCACTGGAAAAAATGGATCTTAGCCGTGTAAAACTGATGTGGACCAATTATCCCAACATGCCGACGGGAGCCAATGCAACTCCGGAAATCTATGAACGTCTCGTTGACTTTGCCCGTCGTAAGAATATCGTAATTGTGAATGATAATCCGTACAGCTTTATCCTGAACGATAAGCCTATCAGTATCCTAAGTGTACCGGGAGCCAAAGACTGTTGCATCGAGTTTAACTCTATGAGCAAGAGCCACAATATGCCCGGCTGGCGTATCGGCATGCTGGCGTCAAACGCGGAATTCGTGCAATGGATACTGAAAGTGAAAAGTAATATCGACAGTGGTATGTTCCGTGCTATGCAACTGGCTGCAGCAACTGCTCTTGAAGCCGAAGCGGACTGGTATGAAGGCAATAACGAGAATTACCGCAACCGTCGTCACCTCGCCGGTGAGATTATGAAAACATTGGGATGCACCTACGACGAAAAACAAGTAGGAATGTTCCTTTGGGGAAAGATTCCCGCTTCCTGCAAAGATGTAGAGGAACTGACAGAAAAGGTGCTGCATGAAGCAAGAGTGTTTATCACTCCGGGATTTATCTTCGGCAGTAACGGAGCAAGGTATATCCGTATCTCACTTTGTTGCAAGGACAATAAGCTGGCAGAAGCTCTGGAAAGAATTAAAAGAATCTAACCTCTCCCAAAGAGAGAACGACAGTAGAATGAGACAGAACAATTTCAATGAAAACAAGTTATTAAAAGAATAAAAACAAATAAGAATATGGAACTCGAATCAATTTTATTACCGGGCGTTGAAGCTAAAAGACCGATTGTCATTGCCGGCCCGTGTAGCGCAGAAACGGAAGAACAAGTAATGGATACAGCCAAACAACTGGCTGCTAAAGGACAAAAAATATATCGTGCCGGAATCTGGAAGCCGCGTACCAAACCGGGAGGTTTCGAAGGTATCGGTGTAGAAGGTCTTGCCTGGTTGAAAGAGGTGAAGAAAGAAACTGGAATGTATGTTTCTACGGAGGTAGCAACAGCCAAACACGTTTACGAATGTCTGAAAGCGGGAATCGATATTCTTTGGGTAGGTGCACGCACCACTGCCAATCCTTTCGCCGTACAGGAAATCGCTGACGCACTGAAAGGGGTTGATATCCCTGTATTGGTTAAGAACCCGGTGAACCCGGATCTCGAATTATGGATCGGAGCACTGGAACGTATCAACAACGCTGGTTTGAAGCGTCTGGGTGCTATCCACCGAGGTTTCAGCAGTTATGACAAAAAGATCTATCGAAATCTTCCCCAATGGCATATTCCTATCGAACTACGCCGCCGTATCCCTAATCTTCCGATTTTCTGTGATCCGAGCCATATCGGTGGAAAACGTGAGTTGGTAGCACCGCTTTGCCAACAGGCTATGGACTTGAATTTCGACGGTCTGATTGTAGAAAGCCACTGCAACCCGGATTGCGCATGGAGCGATGCTTCTCAACAAGTTACTCCGGACGTACTCGACTATATCCTCAATCTGTTGGTAATCCGTACGGAAACACAGTCTACCGAAAGTCTGGCACAGCTCCGTAAACAGATTGACGAATGTGACGACAATATCATTCAGGAATTAGCAAAAAGAATGCGTGTGGCACGTGAAATCGGTACTTACAAAAAAGAGCACGGAATCACAGTCCTTCAAGCCGGACGTTACAATGAGATTCTGGAAAAACGTGGCGCGCAGGGCGAACAATGCGGTATGGACAGCGAGTTTATGAAGAAGATTTTCGAGGCCATCCACGAAGAATCAGTTCGTCAACAGATGGAAATTATTAATAAGTAGTTAGAGTAGTCAAGTAGTATCTACTACTTACTACTTGACTACTAAATAATAAACATTATGAGAATATTAATCCTTGGAGCTGGTAAAATGGGCTCCTTCTTTACTGATATTTTGAGCTTTCAACACGAGACGGCCGTGTTCGACGTCAACCCGCACCAGTTGCGTTTCGTCTATAACACGTATCGTTTCACTACATTGGAGGAGATTAAGGAATTTGAACCGGAACTGGTTATTAATGCTGTTACAGTGAAGTACACGTTGGATGCCTTTCGCAAAATACTGCCTGTATTACCGAAAGACTGTATCATTAGTGACATTGCCTCTGTAAAAACAGGATTGAAGAAGTTCTATGAAGAAAGTGGTTTCCGCTACGTTTCCAGTCACCCTATGTTTGGCCCGACTTTCGCAAGTCTTAGCAATCTAAGCAGCGAAAATGCCATCATCATCAGTGAAGGCGACCACCTGGGAAAAATATTCTTCAAAGACCTCTACCAGACATTACGGTTGAACATCTTCGAATATACATTTGATGAGCACGACGAAACAGTAGCCTACTCGCTTTCTATTCCGTTCGTATCGACGTTCGTATTTGCTGCCGTAATGAAACATCAGGAAGCCCCGGGAACTACGTTCAAAAAGCACATGGCAATCGCCAAAGGGCTGCTAAGCGAAGATGATTACCTGCTTCAGGAAATACTGTTCAACCCACGCACTCCGGGACAAGTGACTAATATCCGGACAGAGTTGAAAAACCTTCTCGAAATCATCGAAAACAAGGATGCGGAAGGTATGAAAAAGTATCTGACGAAGATCCGGGAAAAGATTAAATAATCAATACCGGTGCCAAGATTTAACGATCCCCTGCAAAAAAGTTCTTTGCAGGGGATTTTTTTATGTGTACCTTTGTATCCGCAAAAACGGATTCACAGGAGAAAGAATGATAGATCAAATTACCATAGACCGGATATTGGACGCGGCACAAATTATGGATGTCGTTTCGGATTTTGTCACCCTGCGCAAACGTGGTGTCAATTATGTCGGTTTATGTCCGTTCCACAGTGATAAAACCCCTTCTTTTTATGTCTCTCCTGCTAAAGGATTATGCAAATGTTTTGCTTGTGGAAAAGGTGGAAATGCCGTGCATTTCATTATGGAACACGAGCAGATGTCTTATCCGGAAGCATTGAAGTACCTTGCCAAGAAATATAATATTGAAATCAAGGAGCGGGAATTAAGCGATGAAGAGAAGTTTGTGCAAAGCGAACGCGAAAGTCTGTTTATCGTTAATAACTTTGCACGCGACTATTTCCAGAATATACTAAAAAATCATGTAGACGGGCGTAGCATCGGTATGGCCTATTTCCGCAACCGTGGCTTTCGCGACGACATCATTGAGAAATTCCAATTAGGTTACTGCACTGAAGCCCACGATGCATTCGCCAAAGAAGCAATCCAAAAAGGATATAAGAAAGAGTACTTGGTAAAAACAGGACTTTGCTACGAAACGGACGACCACCGGTTACGGGATCGTTTTTGGGGACGTGTTATTTTCCCTGTACATACGCTTTCCGGCAAAGTGGTGGCTTTTGGCGGACGTGTACTTGCCAGTGCAACGAAAGGGGTTAAAGTCAAATACGTCAATTCGCCCGAATCGGAAATTTACCACAAAAGTAACGAGTTATACGGTATATATTTTGCCAAACAGGCTATTGTAAAACAAGACCGTTGCTTTTTGGTTGAAGGCTACACGGACGTAATCTCCATGCATCAATCCGGCATAGAGAATGTGGTTGCTTCCTCGGGAACAGCCCTTACACCGGGACAAATCCGTATGATTCACCGGTTTACCAACAACATGACTGTGCTTTACGACGGCGACGCAGCAGGTATCAAGGCTTCTATCCGGGGAATTGACATGTTATTGGAGGAAGGTATGAATATCAAAGTCTGTCTTCTTCCCGATGGGGACGACCCGGACTCTTTTGCCCGCAAGCACAACTCAACGGAATTTCAGACTTTTATCTCGGAACATGAAACGGACTTTATCCGCTTCAAAACGAACTTGCTACTGGAGGATGCAGGAAAAGATCCCATCAAGCGTGCGGAACTGATTGGTAATCTGGTGCAAAGTATTTCTGTCATCCCTGAAGCAATTGTCAGAGACGTCTATATCAAAGAATGCGCACAGCTACTTCATGTAGAAGATAAGCTGCTAGTATCAGAAGTTGCCAAAAGGCGAGAAACTCAAGCAGAGAAGCGAGCTGAACAAACGGAACGGGAACGCCGGATGGCTGAAAGAACGGCTATGATGTCACAGGGCAGCACATCTCCTGAAGATGTTCCAATACCTAATGGAGATATTCCGTTACCTCCTGAAGTGGATGGCGGATATACAGATGTTCCTCCTGCTCTGCAGGAAGACAGTTATGCCTCCTTTATTCCACAGGAAGGAAAGGAAGGGCAGGAATTCTACAAATTCGAGCGACTGATATTACAGGCGGTAGTTCGTTATGGAGAGAAAATCATGTGTAACCTGACCGATGAAGAAGGAAACGAAATTCCGGTAACCGTCATAGAGTATGTGGTTAATGATTTGAAAGAGGACGAGTTAGCCTTCCATAATCCGCTGCACCGCCAAATGTTATCGGAAGCTGCTGCACACATGCACGATTCCAACTTCATTGCCGAACGTTATTTCCTGGCACATCCTGATCCGGTAATCAGTAAATTGAGTGTAGACTTGATTAATGTGCGTTATCAGCTTAGTAAGTATCACTCCAAGTCCCAAAAGATTGTGACGGATGAAGAGCGGCTCTATGAAATGGTTCCGATGTTAATGATTAACTTCAAGTATGCAATCGTAACAGAGGAATTGAAGCACATGCTTTATGCCCTCCAAGATCCTGCTCTTGCCCATGATAATGAGAAATGCGACTCACTTATGCAACGCTATAATGAGTTGAGAACCGTACAAAGCATCATGGCAAAGCGGTTGGGAGATCGCGTCGTTTTACGATAAACTTATTTGTTTAGTGAGCAGAAAATAGATTATACTCTTCCGTGTTGAATCAGATTCATAAACTCTTCACGAGTCTTTGCCTGATTGAAAGCTCCGGTAAAGTCAGAAGTAGTAGTAATAGAGTTTTGTTTTTCTACACCACGCATCTGCATACACATGTGTTTGGCTTCCACCACCACCATTACTCCCAGTGGATTCAGCGTTTCCTGAATGCACTCTTTGATTTGCAGTGTCATGCGTTCCTGCACTTGCAGACGATGAGAGAATATATCGACTACACGGGCAATCTTACTCAACCCTGTGATATAGCCATTAGGAATATAAGCCACGTGCGCCTTTCCGTAGAACGGCAACATGTGATGTTCACAAAGAGAGAAGAAATCGATATCTTTCACAATCACCATCTGGCTATATTCTTCCTGGAATTTAGCGGAGCGAAGCACTTCGTGAGGGTCCATGTGATACCCTTTCGTCAAGCTTAACATCGCCTTAGCCACCCGTTCCGGAGTTTTCAATAACCCTTCCCTTTCGGCATCTTCACCCAACAAAGTTATAATACTACGATAATGACTCTTTAACTCCTCCAGATTCGGAGAAACAATTTCTTCTTTTTCTAACATGATACAATTATAAAGGAATATTGATCTGGTCTCTTACAATAGAAACCTCTTTAAACACACCGGTAGCTTTCAACCGACGCATCATTGCGTCCGCTTCTTCAATGCTACGGAAATCACCTACACGACAAAGCCAACGAGGCGGATTGAACGAAGTATATACCGTCAATTCAGGAAAATACTCTTTCACACGCGATGCTACATGATAAGCATCATTCTTCGCCTGACGAGTATTGTTACCGGCATACGCCTGGATTCTGAATCCGGAAGTCTTTATTACTTTCTGTTCACCTGTTGCAGGACGTTCCATACCTATCAGAGCCTCGATGCGGGGATCTTGATGGATAGTCACCTTTCCTTGCCCCGGAATGTTACGTTCCAGACTCTTGATAATACTTTGCGCTTGCGCAAAAGTAGCTGTCAAAACAAACAATAGGGTAAGTAAAACTTTCATTATTAAACAGTTGATTGTTGATAAATGATAAATGACAGTTAGAGAATGACAGTCGGAAAATGATAGTTGAAAAGATAAACGATAGTCGATAGCAGGCTATAGTACATAGCAACTATCAACTATCATTTATCAACTATCATTTATCAACCATCATTTAATTGAAGGCATCAATGATACCTTTGAAATCAGATACTTTCAAAGCAGCACCACCAATCAAACCACCATCAACGTCCGGGTTAGCGAACAGTTCTTTAGCGTTAGAAGGTTTGCAACTACCACCGTAAAGGATAGAAGTATTGTCTGCGATTTCTTTACCATACTTGTTAGCTACGATAGAACGGATGAAAGCATGGATTTCCTGTGCTTGTTCAGGAGAAGCAGTTTTACCTGTACCGATAGCCCAAACCGGTTCGTAAGCCAATACAATCTTAGAGAAGTCTTCAGCAGACAGAGAGAATACAGATTCCATCTGTGCAGCTACCACTTCGTTCTGCTTGTTAGCTTCGCGTTCTTCCAACACTTCACCGATACAGAAAATCGGAGTCAGACCGTTAGCCAAAGCCAATTTTACTTTTTCTTCCAGGATAGCAACTGTTTCACCGTAGTATGCACGACGTTCAGAGTGTCCCAGAATTACATATTTTGCACCTGTAGAAGCAACCATTTCAGCTGAAACTTCACCTGTATATGCACCTGAAGCTTTGTCTGCACAGTTTTCAGCACCTACACCGATCTTTGCAGCGTCTACCAACGGAGTAACAGAAGCCAGGTGGATAAACGGAGTACAGATGATTACATCACAGTTAGGCTTTTCGTTAGCCAATGCTTCGTTCAATTCTTTAGCCAAAGCGATACCCTCTTGAAGGGTTTTGTTCATTTTCCAGTTTCCTGCAACAATGTTCTTTCTCATTTTGTTTTTTATTTTAAAGGGTTAATAAATTTACGATTTCACGATTGACAATTGAACGATCGGAATTAGCGTTCGTTACAGAGGCCGCTCGTTATCATTTATTTTTTTTATTCTTGTTCTTCTATTTTCGGATTCTCCGTTTTTAATTCTTTGCTTTTCATCTCTTCCTCTTGTTGCTTCCGCTTCGCGTTTTTCCGTTCTCTGCGGCGAACGACCAAAACATCCACCCCAAGCACTAACAACAATGGAATAACAAACCATAAGAATACATATCCTACCGTATGAGTGTCACTGCTCACCTTCTGCTTTCCTAACGGCAGATTTTCCAGTTTGTCCGTCAGCACATATTCATCCGGTATATCCTCATCGCTCCATTTATTCAAAATTGTTCCGTTCTTAATCAGTATCAATCCCGGATTGGAACGAACCATCGTCTTTAATGTAATATCATCCATCTGACAGAAAGGATATTCGGCTCCCGTCTTGTCCTTCCACAATTCGATCTGTTCTTCCGGTGAAGAAGTGAGGCAATAAAACTTATAGCCATGCTCCACCGAATAGTCATATATCTCATTAATCAAATCAATGTTACTATCATCCGCCTCTTCAATCCGATGGGCAACCAACAGGAAGGTGTATCCTATATCCGTCAATACATCGTCTGTTATATCCTCGCCCGTATTCAGATCAATCATAGAGAAATCGTGAATAGCCGGTTCATATCCTTTTTCCTTCAGGATTGTCCGTGTGTCGACAAATGTCCAGGTACTATCCGGATAGTTATCCAACGTAAATTCTTTCTTCTCTCCGTTCTTTTCCAAGATAAAGATGCTTTCATATACACTCGGTTTCGCTCCTTCGGGCATTGTCATTCCTTCCAGAATATTCTTTCCGATCTTGTAAGGACGAAAGTCTAAAACAGGCAGACGGTCCAGACAATAGAACGACAAAGTAAATACAAAGAACAACGTATAGAGAGAAACCAGCCACTCCATTTTCACACTGATAAAACGAACCAGCATCCTTCTGTGACGGAAAGCCATCATTGCTGCAAACAGCAGAACTATATTCTTACCGAATGTCTCCCAGTTCGTCAACACCCAGGCATCTCCAAAACAGCCACAGTCCGAAACCGGATCAAAGATGGCAAGATACAAGGTCAGTGGTGTCATGAAAATCATCAGCATCAAAGCCAACGAAGTAGCCAATGTTCTTCTGGTAGCAAAAAATAAGGAGATACCGATAAAAAACTCAACGGCTGACAAGATGATGCCTCCCAATAAAGGGAAGAATGAAGGGAACCAGGAAGCCATTCCGAATGCGGTCAGATAATCCTGGATCTTATACTGGAACCCCAGTGGATCAACTGCCTTTACAAATCCGGAAAAGATGAACGATGCCGCCAAAAGAAAGCGACACGTATTCGCCACTACCTCCTGAATGATATGTAAGTTCTTATCCTTCAAATTCTATCTTAATCAGTCCGAAAACAGAGTAATTAATCATATCCATATAATTGGCATCAATTCCCTCTGACACCAATGTGTTGCCGGCCAGGCTCTCAATCTGCTTGGTACGGTAAATCTTCATCAAGATCAAGTCTGTGTAAGAGCTGACACGCATGCTCCGCCAGGCTTCATCATAATCATGGTTTTTGGCAAGCATCAGGTCTAATGCCTCTTTTGCATACTTATCGTATAAAGCCATCGCTTCTTCATTGCTGATGTCGGCAGACTCGGCATAACCCAGTTCCAACTGGATGAGCCCGACAATGCCATAATTGACAATCGCAATAAATTCAGCACGGATTCCCTCATCAATCAAGGTCACTCCTTTGGTTTCAATACTACGAATCCGATTGGCTTTAATAAAAATCTGGTCAGTCACCGAAGCCGGACGCAGGATACGCCATGCAGGCCCGTAATCGTGCAGCTTCTTGGAAAATAAGTCACGGCACAAAGCGATGACATGTTCAAATTGTTGCTTGGTATCTTTCATCTTCTTCCAAATAGTGCGCAAAGGTAACAATAATTAAGTAAAAACAGAAAGAGGGCACTCTAAATTATATTAAAGTGCCCTCTCCTAAAGATATTGTATTACTGTTTTATAAGCTATATTTTTTATGAACAACGCAAAACCTGTCCGATACGCAAAGTAGTGGTCGGTTTGATACGGTTCAGTTTGCAAAGCGTGCTGACTGATACGCCACGCAATTTAGCAATGCGGGACAATGTATCGCCACTCTTCACCTTATGATAACGGATAGTACCGTCAGCCACTTGGGTATCATGAGAGCCTGCACGTTTCACACCTTTTGTTTTGCGGAACGTATAAGTATCGGCAACGATATCCTGTTTTGGAAAGTCAAACATATAAATCGGATTAATTGCAATTCCCAGGAAGCGGGTTTCGAAATGAAGATGCGAACCTGTAGAACGTCCGGTGTTACCACCCAACCCGATCGGTTCACCAGCTTTTACCAACTGATTTTCTTCAACCAACTGCTTAGACAAGTGTCCATATATAGTTTCCAATCCATTATCGTGACGAATGACTACATATTTACCGTACCCTCTGCGTTCATATTTCACAATACGTACCTTACCATCAAAAGCAGAAACAATCGTATCACCGATATTAACTTTTAAATCAAGGCCATTATGCATTCTTCTCCAACGCGGGCCAAAAGGCGAAGTTATTTTTGTACTCGGAGTCGGCATACGAAAACCCGTCAGGTCAATTGTATATGTTTCCGGAATAATCGCATTTCCATAAGAATGCGCATATTGATTATTCCAATTCGGATAAAGACTTAAAGCGGGATATTCGGATTGTTCGGCACGGATTTGCTTCTGCAATGCCAAAGAATCTACTGATTTTAATTTTTTGTCTATCGGTGCCTGGCGGGCAATCAGGTCTTGTGAGAAAGAGCTCAAGCTGACCATAGCCGCAACAGCGACCAATCCTGTTTTAATAATGCAATTGAAATTCATTCCTTTTTTATCAATTCTATTTAATATTCGTCATTTGCATACAGGTAGTTAAATGTCGCCTGCTTGTAATCGAATATTTCTTCCGGTTTAAAAAATCTCTTTAATTCAATAGCCGCAGTCTCCGGAGAATCAGAAGCATGAACTATATTTTCCTGAAAGCTCATGCTGTAATCCCCACGAATGGTACCCGGGGCAGCCAGACGTCCATTAGTTGGTCCCGCCAACGTACGGACTGTTTGAATAGCATCCACACCTTCGAAACAACAAACAATGACAGGAGCTGTCATCATCGAATCTTTCACACGCTGAAAGAAGGATTTGCCGCTAAGGTGGGCATAATGTTCGCTCAACAATTCATCAGTCAGTTGCATCATCTTCATGCCAGCCAACCGTAATCCTTTACGCTCAAAGCGATGAGTAATCTCACCAACCAATCCCCGTTGAAGGGTACACGGTTTTAAAATGACCAGCGTTTTTTCAAGCATAATACTCGACTTTGCAAATGGTTAAACAATACATTTACTAAAAAAATTCTTCCAAAGATAGTGTTTTCCTACGAAATGGCAAGGAAGTTATTAACTATTTTTCAGAAGCTTAGAACGAAAAGGAAGAGGAATCAGGTCGTTAAACTCCTATAAATAGGGAGAATAGAGCCGAAATATGTTTTGCAACACATTTACGCAAATAAACTGCATGTTTAACCGTTTTTCAGCTTATGGCAGCCCAGTTAACATTCGTTTTCCGTAAGGCTTTAAGCTGTCGCCATAAGATTTCGTTCTCCGGACTTTGTGCTGCAGGGTCTTGTTCTACAATACTTTCAGCTATAGCACGAACGTATTGCAACAGTTGACCGTCGCGGACAATATCCGCGATCTTCAAATCGAAAGCGATACCGCTTTGCTGTGTACCTTCAAGATCACCGGGACCACGCAATTTCAAATCGGCTTCTGCTATTTCAAAGCCATCATTGGTGCGCACCATGATTTCCAATCGTTTCCGGGTATCCTCCGTCAACTTGTAATTCGTCACCAGAATACAATAAGACTGTTCTGCTCCACGCCCTACTCGACCGCGCAACTGATGTAACTGTGATAACCCGAAACGTTCTGCATTTTCAATAATCATAACCGAAGCATTCGGAACGTTCACTCCCACTTCAATGACGGTGGTAGCTACCATGATCTGCGCTTTCCCCGAGACAAAAAGCTGCATTTGTTCATCTTTCTCGGCAGGTTTCATTTTGCCATGCACTTTACAAACCGTACACTTCGGAAACTCTTCCAGAATATGCTGATACCCTTCTTCAAGATTCTTCAAATCAATCTTTTCGCTCTCTTTAATCAGCGGATAGACAATATAAACCTGGCGTCCTTCGTCGATCTGCTTACGTACCGAACGATACATGCTTTCCCGGCGATTGTCGAATTGATGGATGGTAGTAATCGGTTTTCTTCCGGGTGGAAGTTCATCGATAACAGACACGTCCAAGTCACCGTACAAAGTCATCGCCAACGTACGGGGAATGGGAGTGGCAGTCATTACAAGCACATGCGGAGGTTGAACATTCTTACTCCAAAGACGGGCACGTTGCGCCACGCCAAAACGATGTTGTTCGTCAATCACAACGAAGCCTAAAGAAGAGAAATTGACAGTATCTTCAATAACGGCATGTGTTCCTATTAATATCTGCACATCTCCTGTCAGCAATCCGGCCAGAATTGCTTCTCTCCTTTTTCCTTTAATAGAACCTGTCAGTAGCTCAACACGAATGTCCATGCCAAAAAGCAATTCCTTGATGGTTTCGTAGTGCTGGTTTGCCAGGATTTCGGTAGGTGCCATCATACAAGCCTGATAGCCATTATCCAATGCCAGCAACATACTCATCAAGGCAACCAGTGTTTTTCCACTTCCTACATCTCCCTGCAAAAGGCGATTCATCTGTCTGCCACTGCCGACATCGTTCCGTATCTCTTTCAACACCCGTTTCTGCGCACCCGTCAGTTGGAAAGGAAGATTCTTTGCATAAAATGTATTGAACACATCTCCCACTTTTTCAAAGATGTATCCACGATACCTTTTCTGCCTGTCTTTGGCATATCGGAGAATGTTTAACTGAACATAAAACAGTTCTTCAAATTTAAGACGGTATTGTGCCCGACGGAGGACGTCAGGATTGGTTGGGAAGTGGATATTCCGGAGCGCTTCCGTCAAAGGCATCAAATGATGCTCCGTCAGCAACTTGGGAGAAAGTGTTTCAGGTAGAGGCTCCTGTATCTGCTGAATCACCGTTGCCATCATCTTCTCAATCGCGTGAGAGTTGAGGAAACTGCGTTTCATCTTCTCCGTCGTACTATAATAAGGTTGCAGCCCCACCGAGGAAAGTTTCAAATCATCCGGTTTGTCTACATCAGGATGCGCCACATTGATACGTCCGTTGAAAACAGTAGGTTTGCCGAAAATGATATATTCCTCGTGAAGTTTATACTTTCCCAAGATGTACTTTATACCTTGAAACCACACCAAATCCACGACTCCTGTACCATCCGAAAAATGCGCTGTCAAACGGCGCTGCCGTCCTTCACCAATGGTCTCGAAACCGAGGATTTCTCCTTTCAACTGGATATACGGCATATTGCCATCTATTTCATGAATGTAATAGATGCGGCTCCGGTCAATATATTTATAAGGGAAATAATAAATTAAATCGTGCAAGGAATAGATTTCCAACTCCTTATTTAATACAGCGGCTTTTTGAGGGCCTACACCGGAGATAAATTTTATGTCGCGTGTGGCTAAATCGAACATTTATAAAAGAGCACTCCCTACTTTTAAATCGAAAGGAGTTGTTATTTTTATATTTTCACGGTTGCCTTCTGCCAGATAAACGGGCATTCCCATCGCTTCCACAACGGAAGCATCATCTGTAAAGAAGGGGGTAAATTCCTGGGCATAGGCTTGTTGCAGCAACTCTACATCAAACACTTGCGGCGTTTGCACCAGTTTATAATCAATCCGGCTGACTGTTTCACTTCCGGCATCTGTCAAATGGCGAAGCGTCTCTACTACATCCACCACAGGAATCACTGCTTTTTGCACCTCTGCCAACTCATAACAACGGCGAATCACTTCTACTGATACAAACGGGCGTACTCCATCATGCACTCCCACCAATCCCGGCTCTTGCACCAGTGCCAGCCCGTTCTTTACGGAATGGAAACGTGTTTCACCTCCTTCTGCAAGGACATGTTTTACCGTAAAATGATGTTCATCGCAAAGTTGCTTCCAGAAACTTTGTTGCTCCTGCGGAAGCACCAATATGATTTGAAGCGCCTCGTCATATCTCCTGAAGACTTCCAGGGTATGCATCAACACAGGTTTATCACCCATGGGAAGGAATTGTTTGGGAAGATCACTTCCCATTCGCAAGCCCTTTCCACCGGCGACAATGATTACATATTTCTTCATGGACGGTTTAGCGTTTAACGCACATCGCTTCTACCAGTTCGTCTACTTTTTCTTTACCTACCAACAGGTCAACGATTGTCAAGGCAAATTCCATAGCAGCACCCGGTCCCATACCCGTAATGATGTTTCCATCACGTACGACATGTGCATTTACACATTCGGCACCATCCAGATATTGTTCGAAACTCGGATAACAGGTAGCCTTCTTTCCTTTCAGCAGTCCCAGTTTACCCAACACCATCGGAGCAGCACAAATGGCAGCAATAGGTTTACCTTTTGCAGCAAAATCAAGGATCAATTTGCGCAATCCTTCGTGCTTGTCAAGTGTAGCAGCTCCCGGCATTCCTCCCGGCAACAACAAAAGTTCAGCATCAAAGAAATCACAATTCTCGAAATTAATATCGCAAAGAACGGATACATCATGTGCTCCTACTACAATTTCATCCGGTGTAACGGATACGATTTCTACATTCAGTCCGGCACGTCTCAACGTGTCAATAGCAGTAAAGGCTTCAATTTCTTCAAAACCATCTGCAAAAAAAGCGTATACAGTTCCCATAATGCTTAATATATTTGGTTAATGATACTATCTCAAGTTAAAATAATAGGTGATTGTCCCTGTCTGGTTATTCACTCCATCGATCGTATTAAAACGGGCTTTCTTAGCTGCATCCTCCGCCGCCTTACGCAAAGCGGAATTTACAGTGTTCGTTTGAGGGCTAATGCTGGTCGATATCACTTGCCCTGCAGGATTCACGGTGATATTCACCACTACACGTCCTTCTTCCTGCACATTATATACAGGCTTCGGCAAACTGCCCGTACCTAAAGAACGTCCGCCAAGGTCAAATGTTCCATAACCTCCGGTTCCGGTCTTCGCTCCGGTAGAAGAGTTACCCTCCTTGCTACCTTCGGTTCCCGTGCCACTAGCCGCTGTTCCTTTATTTCCTGTCATTTGCGCTCCTTTTCCAAACGCACCGGACACCCTCTTTCTGGCAGCTTCTTCGGCAGCCTTACGTTCACGTTCCGCTTTTTCTTCTGCCAGTCGTTTCGCTTCTGCAGCTTTTTCCGCTTCCGTTTTTTCCGGCTTCTTCACCGGTTCTTTCGGCTTGACCATCTCTTTAGGTTTCACCGTCTCTTTTTTCGGTTCTTCCGTCTTAGGCTTCAAAGTGACCGTTTCCTCTTCAGTCTGTGTCAGTAAATCCTGTTCAGAAGGGAGTTGCGGTTCTGTTTCCGCAGGCGGTGCTGCCGCATCTTCATCCATAATATCCACGTCTACCAGAGAGGGATCATCGAAACCACTTGCTGCGTCTACATTTCCCATCATCACAGGCACTCCGCCTGCATCTTCATCCGGTTGGGGGACAGTAAAGCTCACCAGAATCAAAAGAGCAATCACTGCCACATGCACCAACAGTGCACCGAGCGCTCCTATGTATTCACCCTTTTTTCTTCTGTCCATTGTTTCTTATTTATTTTCAGGCGGGCGGGTAGCCAGCACCATCTTAAAATGATTCTCGTTTGCAATGTTCAATACCCTTACGATCTCACGATAAGGTACCGATTCATCTGCATACAATGCCACATACATTTCCGGTTCCTTCTCTGCACAACTCTGCAAAAATGAAGTCAGATCGTTCAGCGCCACCGGCTGCTCTTTTTCATTGCCGAAAGCGGCATAGAAATTCAAGTCCTTATCGATAACCACTCTTGTCAGCGGCTTGGCCGAAGTCTGCTGCTTGCCTTGAGGCAACAATACCTTTATGGCATTGGGCGACACCACCGTAGAGGTTATCATAAAGAATATCAGCAACAGGAAGATGACGTCCGTCATGGAGGCCATGCTGAAATTGGGCGATACTCTATTTCTTCTTTTTAATCCCATCTGCCAATTATTTTGCAGGCTCGTTCAACAGGTCCATGAACTCCATTGTACGAGATTCCATTTTATTTACCACACGGTCTACCAGCATCACCAGATAATTATAGGCAAACATAGCGATGATACCGACAATCAGACCACCGACCGTTGTAATCATAGCTTCATAGATACCTCCCGAAAGCAAAGTGATATCAATGTTTCCACTTCCGGCATTCGCCATTTCGTAGAATGCGCGTACCATACCGGTCACCGTACCGAGAAATCCGAGCATTGGAGCACCTCCGGAAATAGTTGCCATCACAGTCAGTCCTTTTTCCAATTTTGCAACTTCAATGTTACCCACATTCTCAATAGCTACCTGCACATCGTTAATAGGACGTCCCAGACGGCTGATTCCTTTTTCTATCATACGTGCCGAAGGGGTATTCATCGTACGGCAATAGTTAATAGCCGCTTTGATCTCTCCACTATGAATATAGTCTTTAATCCGTTCCATAAACATAGGGTCCTCTTTTCCTGCTTTGCGAATCATGTAGTTACGTTCAAACAGGATATAGAAACAGATAACCGACAGTACGCCCAATACAATCATAATCCATCCACCCTTGACAGCCATATCAAGCATGTTCATTTCCGGAGCGTTTACCTCCGTCAGCACGGGGTTGGCAGTAGCCAGTGAGTCGGCCATATTCATAGCCTCTTGGGCTAACAAGATCATTGCATTCATGAGCGTAAACAGTTTTTATATTCCTGAATGGTACGTTCGAGTCCCAGATACAGTGCGTCGCTAATCAACGCATGTCCGATAGACACTTCATCCACCCAAGGAATGTTTTTATAGAAATAATTTAAATTCACCAGACTTAAATCATGACCGGCGTTCAATCCGATACCCAGTTTACGAGCAGTCTTTGCAGCTTCGATAAAAGGAGCGATAGCTGCTTCCGGATTCTTCGGATAGTCCGTCGCATAAGGTTCAGTATACAGTTCGACGCGATCCGCCCCTGCTTTTGCCGCATATTCCACCATTTCAGGATCGGCTGCCACAAAAACGGAAGTACGAATGCCGGCACTGTTAAACTGATCGAGAACTTCCGTCAGGAATTCCTGATTTGCTTTCGTATCCCAACCGGAATTGGAAGTAATTTGTGAAGGATCGTCGGGAACCAAAGTTACTTGATGAGGTTTAACTTTCAACACCAAGTCAATAAATTCCGGAGACGGATAACCTTCAATATTAAATTCAGTCCGCAACAGAGGACGCAAGTCATATACATCAGAACGACGAATGTGACGCTCGTCAGGACGGGGATGAACGGTGATACCATCAGCCCCAAAAGATTCACAATCAAGCGCTACCTTTACTACATCGGGCACATTTCCCCCGCGAGCATTTCTTAGTGTAGCAATCTTGTTTATGTTTACACTTAATTTAGTCATAGTTCTACGTTATATTTGCCGCAAAAATACAAATATTATTATTAGTTGCCTAATAATACGAAACGCATTCTCTACTCTTTTTTGGTTATTTAAAGTAGAAATCCAAGAAAAAATGCCAAATTTGCATCCTGAACTAATGATGTTGCTTATGAAATTTGCCATTTTTGGAAATACTTATCAGGCTAAAAAGTCTTCTCATGCTGTCACCTTGTTTAAACTTTTAAAGAAACAAGGAGCAGAGATTGGTATGTGCAGGGAATTTTATCAATTCCTAGTTTCTGAAAATATGGATATTGAAGCAGATCAATTATTTGATGGTGATGATTTTACTGCCGATATGGTAATCAGCATCGGAGGCGACGGAACGTTTCTGAAAGCTGCCCGCCGCGTAGGAAGAAAAGGGATCCCTATTTTGGGAATTAACACAGGACGTTTAGGATTTCTGGCAGATATTTCACCGGAAGAAATGGAGGAAACATTTGATGAAATCCAAAACGGCAGATATAGTGTGGAGGAACGGAGCGTACTTCAGTTAATCTGCAACGACAAACATCTCCAAGATTCTCCTTATGCCCTCAACGAAATAGCTATTCTCAAACGGGACAGCTCCTCTATGATCAGTATCCGGACAGCAATTAATGGCGCGTATCTGAATACTTATCAAGCTGACGGGTTAGTAATTGCCACTCCAACAGGTTCCACAGCCTACTCTTTGAGTGTAGGAGGCCCGATCATCGTTCCTCATTCCAACACTATTGCCATCACTCCGGTGGCTCCACATAGTCTCAACGTCCGCCCTATCGTTATTCGGGATGATTGGGAGATTACATTAGATGTAGAAAGCAGAAGTCACAACTTCCTCGTCGCCATTGACGGGAGGAGCGAAACTTGCAAAGAAACGACTCAACTAACCATTCGCCGGGCAGATTACAGCGTAAAGGTAGTGAAACGTTTTAATCACATTTTTTTCGATACACTCCGCAGCAAGATGATGTGGGGAGCTGACGGAAGACGGTAAGCAGTTCACATTATGCACCGTTATTCCTCATCACACGATTCAACTATACGATACTTAAAAATAGAACTTCTAAAAAAAGGGACATTCAAGTTGTTGGGAATGCAACAAATTGGGTATAGATTCCAACTAAAGAGAAAAAGGGCCGGGATTTACTATCTTCAGAAATCAGATTAACATGATTTCTCCCTATATTTACTCAATAAGATTAAAATTATACTGATTGCATTTGCAAATCATTCTTTTATAGACAACAGTCCTTCATTTTATCAATTTTTCCTTATCTTTATTCGCATACAAACTAGAGAGAAAAACTGCTTCCAATCATTCCCATATGAGTTCCTCACCGAGAAACGAGATGTCCCTCACCGAAGAACTTATCCTTCCTCGGTGAGGGACATCTCGTTGATTTTAATCCAACGAAGGCTTCTACGATTAAAAAGCCGCATATTGCATGCAAATTCATGCTACGTTCACCCTATTTTTTGTATATTATTGCAATTATTTATGCAGTTCTTTCCCCAGTTCATCCATAAAAAAACAGCTGTTACCCGAAGAAATATTAAAAACAGACCATCGGGTTAGTTAATATAGAAGAAAATTAAAATATCGGTAGAGAAAAATAATACCCCGATATTAATTTAATGTAAACGACTGCGAACCAATCAGGTTCCCGCCTTCAAAAATATCTACCCGGTAATTTCCGGCATATAAAAACTCTTCTACATCCCAAAACACATTGATATTCTGTTCTTCTCCGTTATACTCAATATACTTCTTAATTGAATAAACCAATGTACGGTTTTCATAAGGGAAAGTATTGGATGCACTCTTGGTCAGTACATCATTATCGGGTTTGGTAATACGTATATAGATGGTACGTTCACCGTTTTCAGCAGTTATATTCTTCACGATTGTGAAACTAATAGCCAATTTCACCACGTCTTTCACTTTCTTCGCCACTTTACCGCGTTTATTGCGTGGTTCGATACGAATATTAGTTGCATCGAGTTGTGCGGCTAACGTCACCTTCTTATCCAGATTTTTCTTTTCTTCGGAAAGGTTACTGATTTGTTGTGAAGCCTGATTATATTTTTGTGTTACTTCTGCAATGACCTGTTTCTGCTGTGCAGCCAGTTTATTTAGTGAATCAATCTGATTAATATAACCAACCATTACTTTACGTAAGGTAGCCAATTCTTTCTTTAAACGACGAATCTCTGTTGCATTCGAACTCTTCACAGTACGAAGTTCTTCTAATAGACGTTGGGTCTTTAACTGTTCCTGTTCTAACAATACTCCTAATGAGTCATTAGTAACCTTAAACTTCAATTCATCATATTCTTGCACAAAACGACTATATTCGTTTTCCAGATCTTCCTTATCCAATTGGAATTCCTGCACTAACTCCCGATTAGCTTTTTTTTCGGTAAACAATAAATAAGTAATACCAATAATAGCTATCACCAAGATAGCCACGGCCGCAATAAGAAGGCTTTTTTTACTCATAGTTTCAGTTGTGAATTGATAACGTGCGCAAAAGTAATCATTTCGCAACAGAAGTCAAGTATAAAAAGTGAGAGTTTTTGAAAAACTCCCGACTAATCTATGCAATTTTAATTTATTAACCAGTCAACTAGGCCGAACCGACAGACGCAAAGTACCCCGACTGATTCTCCTTTATGATCCTAAGCGGCCACTGACATTACCTGATCGAAGCATCCTTATTTGCGACTTTTACCTTGTTTACGTACTAGTTTTGAAGCAAATGGTACTTTAGCAAACAAGTATTGAAATTATTTTTTAGTGAAGCGGTAGCCCAAGAAATAATATAGAATTCACCTAACGTACAAACGTATGTTATCTACCGTGTGAATGTCCGTTACCCACCGGACGAGCATCAACAACCTACCAGACAAAAGGCGGTCATCTGCCGAACGAACAGTTCATGAGGGACACGGGAACAGAAACGACACCGACGAAGTGATCCAAACCGACAACGGCAGCAGCCAAAGCCATCTTCTCTGCCCAGTATTATTGCTATTGTTTATAACAGAAATAATACTTTTACTTACTCTTCTTTACTTTACTCTTCTCTACTCTACTGGTTTTCATTGGGTTTTTCCCCTTTACTGGCGGGCGTTTCAACGCTTTGTAACACCCTCTCCGAACACCCTCGTTTTTGTATCGTTTTCGTTGTTTATTCTCCGCTTCTCTTCCACGCTTGCCAACGGCTTGTTCGACCACTTTTTTTTCATGATAGCTATCCATTCCGGAGAACTTAGACCTTTAACTAAAATTATTACGGAAAAATTTCTTTAATCAGGATTATCGTTGTAATTTTGTCGCGCTAAAAGATAAAACAAATTATCAACTTTTTAAATATATAGTATTATGTCAAAAGTAACCGTAGTAGGCGCAGGTAACGTAGGTGCTACATGTGCAAATGTACTTGCTTTTAATGAAGTAGCAGACGAAGTAGTAATGCTGGACGTTAAAGAAGGCGTTTCAGAAGGTAAAGCAATGGATATGATGCAGACAGCTCAATTGCTGGGTTTCGACACTACATTGGTAGGCTGCACTAACGACTATGCTCAAACTGCTAACTCTGACGTTGTTGTGATTACTTCAGGTATTCCTCGTAAACCGGGTATGACTCGTGAAGAACTGATCGGTGTAAACGCTGGTATCGTTAAATCGGTAGCAGAAAACCTGTTGAAATATTCTCCTAACGCTATCATCGTTGTTATCTCTAACCCGATGGATACAATGACTTATTTGGCATTGAAAGCTTTGGGCTTGCCGAAAAACCGTGTGATCGGTATGGGTGGTGCTTTGGATAGCTCTCGTTTCAAATATTTCTTGTCTCAAGCTATCGGTTGCAACGCTAACGAAGTAGAAGGTATGGTTATCGGTGGTCACGGTGATACTACTATGATTCCTTTGACTCGTTTCGCTACTTACAAAGGTATGCCTGTAGCAAATTTCATCTCTGCCGAAAAACTGGAAGAAGTAGCCGCTGCTACAATGGTAGGTGGTGCTACACTGACTAAATTGCTGGGTACTTCTGCATGGTATGCACCAGGTGCAGCAGGAGCATTCGTAGTTGAATCTATCCTTCACGACCAAAAGAAGATGGTTCCTTGTTCTGTATTATTGGAAGGTGAATATGGTGAATCAGATCTTTGCATCGGCGTTCCTGTAATCCTTGGCAAGAACGGTATCGAAAAGATCGTTGAACTGAACCTGAACGAAGACGAAAAAGCTAAGTTCGCAGCTAGCGCAAAAGCTGTTCACGGAACGAACGCTGCTTTGAAAGAAGTAGGTGCTCTGTAATTAATCCCCTTACTTTATATATCAAGAAAGGCTGTTCTTCACTACGAGGAACAGCCTTCTTTCTTTTCTACAGAATCCTACCCCACTATATTTTAAAAAAAGCTAATTCATTTTGCACTTTCAAGTAAAGCTCATACATTTGCATCGTTGTTTATGCAATTATTGTTTAAGTAAACAAGTTCAAAAAAACAGACTACTTCAATAAACAAATTACATAAGAACCGGGTTATTAAATATAGAAGTATCACCTTATTAATATGCAAGATGCGATGAAAAAAGTATTTCTTCTGACAATTCTGCTAAGTCTCACTTTCATAGGAAAAGCGCAGAACTTTCTAAGTCTGGATAGTTGCCGCGCATTAGCTCTTGCCAACAACAAAGATTTGTTGATAAGCAATGAGAAGATAAATGCTGCTCATTATCAACGGAAAGCTGCATTTACGAATTATCTTCCCAATTTCTCGGCAACCGGAGCTTACATGAGAAACCAGAAAGAGTTTTCATTATTAAACAACGACCAGAAAGCTGCGCTTTCAGGACTAGGAACTAATCTGGCAGGCCCTATCCAACAGGCTGCAACCGAGATTGCAACAGCACATCCTGAATTAAAACCACTTATTGCTTCCTTAAGCGGAAAACTAGGAGCGGCTCTGCCTGCTCTCGACCAAGCGGGAAACTCTTTAGTGGATGCGCTCCGCACAGACACCAGGAATGTCTATGCAGGTGCTCTTACATTGACACAGCCTTTATATATGGGTGGAAAAATCCGGGCGTACAACAAAATAACAAAGTATGCCGAAGAGTTGGCTCAAGAACAACACCACGGTGGCATGCAGGAAGTAATCATGAGTACAGACCAGGCTTATTGGCAAGTTATTTCGCTGGTTAATAAGAAGAAGTTGGCGGAAGGTTATTTAAAGCTCTTGCAACAGCTGGACGGTGATGTGGAAAAAATGATTAATGAAGGAGTAGCCACCAAAGCGGATGGCTTGTCTGTACGCGTCAAGGTGAATGAAGCAGAAATGACACTCACCAAAGTGGAAGATGGATTGAGCCTTGCCCGAATGTTGCTGTGCCAACTATGCGGTATTGATCTTAGCTCCCCCATCACGCTAGCAGATGAAAATATGGAAGATATTCCATTACTGACAACAGACCCTCATTTCGATTTATCTACCGCTTATGAGAATCGTCCGGAAATACGTAGTCTCGAATTAGCGACACAGATTTATAAACAGAAAGTAAACGTAACCCGTGCCGAACATCTTCCTTCTATCGCATTGATGGGGAATTATATGGTAACCAACCCTTCTGTCTTCAACAGCTTTGAAAACAAATTCAAAGGCATGTGGAATGTGGGAGTGATGGTACAGATACCTATATGGCACTGGGGAGAAGGTATTTATAAAACGAAAGCGGCAAAAGCCGAAGCCCGCATTGCACAATACCAGCTTCAGGACGCACGCGAAAAAATAGAGTTGCAAGTCAATCAAGCCGCTTTCAAGGTAAAAGAAGCAGGTAAAAAACTGGTTATGTCTTCCAAAAACATGGAAAAAGCGGAAGAGAATCTGCGCTATGCAACGCTTGGTTTTAAAGAGGGAGTGATTGCCACCAGTAATGTTCTTGAAGCACAAACGGCATGGCTGTCCGCTCATTCAGAAAAGATTGACGCACAAATAGATGTGAAGTTAACAGAAATCTATCTGAAGAAATCTCTGGGAACACTGAAATAAATAAAAAGCAGAAAAATAAAGTAAAGAACCCAATCAGAAACAACCCAATCCCTAACCAACTCACAATCCATAAAACATAAATAATAAATCATAATTCATAAATCATATGGCACCTATAAAATCACAAAACAGCAATATGCTGCTTGCATTCCTTACTCTACTGGGAGTTATTGCAATCGTTGCAGTCGTTGGCTTCTTCATGCTTCGCAAAGGTCCTGAAATCATACAGGGACAGGCTGAAGTTACCGAGTATCGCGTTTCGAGCAAAGTTCCGGGACGTATATTGGAATTTCGCGTGAAAGAAGGACAAAGTGTCAATGCCGGAGATACGCTGGCTATTTTGGAAGCTCCTGACGTAGTGGCAAAAATGGAACAGGCACGTGCTGCCGAAGCTGCCGCACAGGCACAAAACGCAAAAGCAATCAAAGGCGCGCGTGAGGAACAAATCCAGGCAGCATACGAAATGTGGCAAAAAGCCCAAGCAGGCGTCACCATTGCCGAAAAATCATATCAACGTGTAAAGAACCTCTATGAGCAGGGAGTAATGCCTGCACAGAAATTGGATGAAGTCACTGCGCAACGGGATGCAAGTATTGCTACGGAGAAAGCAGCCAAAGCACAATATACCATGGCAAAGAACGGAGCGGAACGTGAAGACAAGATGGCCGCGGAAGCTTTGGTAAACCGGGCTAAAGGTGCTGTTGCCGAAGTAGAATCGTACATAAAGGAGACTTATCTCATAGCTCCGGCTGCCGGAGAAGTTTCAGAGATTTTCCCGAAGGTAGGCGAATTGGTAGGTACTGGTGCCCCCATCATGAATATCGCCGAACTCAACGATATGTGGGTAACATTCAACGTACGCGAGGATCTGCTCAAGAACCTGACGATGGGTTCGGAATTCGAAGCAGTCATTCCTGCTCTGGATAATAAAAAGATCAAACTCAAAGTATATTATCTGAAAGACTTAGGGACTTATGCCGCTTGGAAAGCAACCAAAACAACCGGACAGTTCGACCTGAAAACATTCGAAGTGAAAGCTTCTCCGATAGAGAAAGTGGAAAACCTCCGTCCGGGTATGTCTGTCATCATTGACAAGTAATCATGAGAGAGAGAGAAAAGAAATATATAGCCCTGTGGCAGGTCATGCAAAGAGAGTGCCGGCGGTTGGTTTCACGCCCGCTCTACCTCTTCTGTATGGTCATTGCCCCACTGTTTTGCTATATATTCTTCACCACCTTAATGGATTCGGGACTTCCCAAGGATCTTCCTGCGGGAGTAGTAGATATGGATGATTCGTCTACTTCCCGTAATATTGTCCGCAACCTGGATGCTTTCTCACAGACAGGGGTTGTAGCTCATTACAGTAATGTGACAGATGCACGCATTGCCATGCAAGAAGGAAAAATCTATGGATTCTTTTACCTTCCCAAAGGTTTATCGGCAGAGGCACAGAGCCAACGACAACCGACAATCTCCTTCTACACCAATTACTCCTACCTGATTGCAGGCTCCCTATTGTTCAGAGATATGAAAATGATGGGAGAACTCACTTCAGGAGCCGCTGCAAGGACTATGTTATATGCCAAAGGTGCAACAGAGGATCAGGCTATGGCATATCTGCAACCGATTGTTATCGATACACACCCACTGAATAATCCGTGGCTGAACTATTCGGTATACTTATGCAATACACTGATACCGGGAGTACTCATGCTATTAATATTTATGGTTACTGTCTATTCAATCGGTGTAGAAATCAAAGATCGTACGGCTCGCGAATGGTTACGAATGAGTAACAACTCCATTTATATTGCATTGGCCGGGAAGTTGCTTCCCCACACTGTAGTCTTTTTCACCATGGGTATATTTTATAATGTATACCTGTATGGATTCCTGCATTTTCCTTGCAACAGCGGTATATTTCCGATGATATTTGCCACACTCTGTCTTGTACTGGCATCCCAATGTTGTGGTATTGTTATGATAGGAACCCTGCCGACTCTACGACTCGGATTAAGTTTTGCTTCCCTGTGGGGAGTCATATCGTTCTCCATTTCCGGTTTTTCATTCCCGGTCATGGCTATGCATCCTGTTTTACAGGCTTTGAGCAATCTATTTCCTTTGCGGCACTATTTCCTTATTTACGTGGATCAGGCGCTCAACGGATATAGTATGGCTTACTCATGGACCAACTATATGGCACTATTAATATTTATGATGCTCCCCTTCTTCGTGGTTCACCGCCTGAAGGAAGCATTGGTTTACTATAAATATATACCCTAAATGAAAGATATAAAATTAAAAGATAAGATAGCTCAAGGCATCAATGACCTGTTTTATATCTGGAAACGGGAGTTTCAGACAACTTTCCGCGACCAGGGGGTACTAATATTCTTTATACTCGTCCCGTTAGGTTATCCGTTGCTATATAGTTTCATCTATGATAACGAAGTAGTGCGTGAAGTTCCTGCTGTTGTTGTAGATGATTCACATTCATCTCTTAGCCGCGAATATCTCCGCAAGGTAGATGCTACGCCCGATATTAAAATCGTCTCTTACTGTGCCGATATGGAAGAGGCCAAACAAATGCTGAAAAACCGGCGTGCATACGGTATCATTTATATCCCTTCGGATTTTAGTGACAATATTGCCAAAGGAAAACAGACACAAGTGAGCATCTATTGCGACATGAGCGGATTGTTGTATTATAAATCGATGCTTCTTGCCAACACAGCGGTTTCTCTGAATATGAATAAGGATATCAAGATTGCACGTAGCGGAAACACGACCGACCGTCAAGATGAAATCACCGCTTATCCGATCGAATATGAAGAGATTTCCATTTTCAACCCGACTGCCGGATTCGCCGCTTTCCTGATTCCTGCTGTATTGGTATTGATTATCCAACAGACATTATTGCTCGGCATCGGTCTCGCTGCAGGAACTGCTCGTGAGAACAACAGATTTAAGGATCTTGTACCTATTAATCGTCACTATAACGGGACGTTACGAATTGTATTAGGAAAAGGATTGAGTTATTTCCTAGTTTATATATTGGTAGCTTTCTACGTACTTTATGTCGTTCCAAGATTGTTTAGCCTCAACCAAATTGGGCAACCCAGTTCATTAATATTATTCGTTGTCCCCTATCTTGCGGCTTGTATCTTCTTTGCGATGACAGCTTCTATTGCCATTCGCAATCGGGAAACGTGTATGCTGATTTTTGTATTCACATCAGTCCCCCTGTTATTTATTTCAGGAATTTCCTGGCCGGGAGCAGCTATTCCTCCGTTTTGGAAGTATGTATCCTACATCTTCCCCTCAACGTTTGGAATTAACGGCTTTGTAAAAATCAACAATATGGGAGCCACTCTTAGTGAAGTAGCTTTTGAATATAAGGCTTTGTGGTTGCAAGCCGGCATTTATTTCCTGACCACCTGTTGGGTATACCGCTGGCAAATACTGATGAGTCGCAAACATGCAATAGAGAGATACAAAGAATTAAAAGAGAAAGCAAACTTATCCAAGCAGATAAGTGATTAATGAGTAAGAATTACAAGAGAGAGAATTAACGGTGTATCCTTTCAATGGGATATGCCGTTTTTTTCAAATAAGAACATGAAAATCCCCCGTTCCAAGAGAGTATAGAACGAGGGATTTTAGAGATATTATAAAGAGAGTATAATAAGTTTAGAACTTGTAACCTACACCGATAGAGAAGTTCATGT
This sequence comes from Bacteroides sp. D1, assembly GCF_000157095.2. Lineage (NCBI taxonomy): Bacteria > Pseudomonadati > Bacteroidota > Bacteroidia > Bacteroidales > Bacteroidaceae > Bacteroides > Bacteroides sp. D1. The sequence continues at coordinate 86,039 of NZ_JH114343.1, read as the reverse complement.
TCTTCGGTGCACCGTCACCATCAGCCAATTTAGCCAAACCAAATTCTCCTGATAAGTCAATAAAGAATTTATTAATTTCATAAGCAACGCCTACACCGAGACCTGCATCAAATCTTTTTGCTCCAAATTGATCATCACCGTCACCAAAGAAATCAATTTTTTCATCACCAATTTTACACTTACCAGCAATACCAAATGCAAAATAAGGACCAGCTTTCACTACAATATTCTGGTTATCAGCAATTGCAAATCTTGCAGCAGCCAATACCGGAATCTCCAAATACATTGGATTCATTTTCACTTCATCCTGTTTAGCACCTTTTTGAGTGAACATCAACGAAGGTTGAATAGACCACATATCAGAGAACTGATATTCCATGCCAACGCCTACATTGAATCCAATCCTCATGTCAGTATCCATATCCCCAGTAAAGTTACTCATGTTCATACCAACTTTGGCATTCCAAGAAATCTGAGAATAAGAAACGATAGAAACAAGTGCAAATAGCACAAAAATCAAACCTTTTTTCATATCATTCATTTTTTAGTTTGCCTTCCTCTTCCCTTTGGTTGGCATTGTTAGTTAATAGTTCTGTTTGAAGTGTGGGGAATTATTCGCAACCGGTTAAAGTATTGAAACACACCCTTCCGTATTTAACGTATGTTTTGTAGCCGCAAATATATTTCATTTATTTTATATAAAAAAATCCTTGATAGTCTATTTTTTGCATAAAGGTTATTAAAGAGTGACTATATAGAAAAAAATAATGTTCATCCGGTCTTTTTTTATGCTTAAATAATTTCCGAATAACAATGCAATTAAAATATTCTTGCAAGATTTATACATTTACAATTATTAACCGACTAGCTATTGCTTGTTTACGAAATATTCGTAGATTTGCGAAGTATTCGTAATTAAACAACATCTCCATGGAAAAGTTAACTATACAAGAAGAAGAAGTAATGATCTACATTTGGGAGTTACAATGCTGTTTCGTAAAAGACATTGTTGCAAAGTATACGCAACCGGCACCTCCTTATACCACAGTAGCATCTATCGTAAAGAACCTCGAGCGGAAAGGATATGTCACACCGAAACGTGTGGGTAATACCTACCAATATACTCCTGCCATTCGCGAAAATGAATATAAACGCCATTTTATGAGTGGCGTAGTTCGTAACTACTTTGAGAACTCTTACAAAGAAATGGTTTCTTTCTTTGCCAAAGACCAGAAAATTTCGACCGATGATCTCAAAGATATTATCGAACTCATTGAAAAAGGAAAAGAAAATTAATAGAAAACATTCATCACCATGACTCCGGAACTAGCTTATTTTCTAAAGATAAATGTAGCGATAGCTCTGTTCTATGCATTCTATCGGTTGTTTTTCCATAAAGACACCTTCTTCCATTGGCGTAGGATGGCTTTGCTATGTTTCTTTGCCATCTCCATGCTTTATCCCCTATTGAATATTCAGGGATGGATAAAAGCTCACGAACCGATGGTGGCAATGGCAGATCTTTATGCAACCATCCTGCTTCCGGAGCAAGTTGTGACTCCTACACAAGCGACTGTCATAAATTGGCAAGAGGTTATCACGCAGTTCGCTAAAATTATTTATTGGAGCGGAATGTTATTACTTACCGCACGTTTCTTCGTACAACTGGGTAGCATCATCCGATTGCATTTCCAATGCTCAAAAAGCAATATACAAGGAGTACGCGTACATCTATTAAAAAAAGAAACAGGTCCTTTTTCTTTCTTCCACTGGATATTCATACACCCGCAATCACATACGGAATCTGAAATCAGTGAAATCATTACGCATGAAGAGACCCATGCCCGACAATACCACTCGGTGGATGTGCTTTTCAGCGAAATAATGTGTATATTCTGCTGGTTCAACCCATTTATCTGGTTAATGAAACGGGAGGTCAGAGGAAACCTCGAATACATGGCAGACCATCGTGTATTAGAAACGGGACATGATAGTAAATCATACCAGTACCACTTATTGGGACTGGCACATCACAAGGCTGCAGCAAATTTATCAAATAGTTTCAATGTTTTACCACTCAAAAATCGTATTAAAATGATGAATAAACGAAGAACGAAAGAAATAGGAAGAACCAAATATCTGATGTTTCTTCCCTTAGCTGGCATCTTGATGATTGTCAGTAACATCGAAATGGTAGCACGTACTACTGAAAAATTTGCAAAAGAAATGATGGGACAAGTAACGGAAGAAGTTGCCATGCAAGCTGAAACCACAAATATTCCCGAACTTTCTACAAGAGAAATTCAAGAAATCAGCCTTCCGCAAGGTACAAAAGAAAAGGAAGTAACGGAAACACAAATCAAGAGTGTACCGGATTCTGTTGTTTTTCAGGTTGTAGAAGAAATGCCGGATTTTCCGGGAGGGATGAAGGCATTGATGGATTACTTGTCGAAAAATGTCAAATATCCGGCTGAAGCACATGCAATCGGTGCACAAGGACGTGTAATTGTAAGCTTTACTGTTAAAAAGGACGGAAGTATAGCCGACACAAAAGTAGAACGAAGTGTCAATCCGTATCTCGACAAAGAAGCCATGCGTGTCATTGCTGCCATGCCTAAATGGCAACCTGGCAAACAAAGAGGGGAAGCAGTAAATGTAAAATTTACAGTTCCCGTTGCTTTCAGACTATCCGATCCCCCCACCCCCAAAGCGGAAGAGATCAAGCAGTCTGATCTGGACGAAGTAGTTGTAGTGGGATACGGTCCACAGGAAGATTCAACTCCCGGTGCAGTAGGTGTGAAAGGAGAAAACGCAGTTCAGGCTTTCACTGTAGTAGAAACAATGCCCAAATTCCCGGAGGGACAAGCCGGGTTGATGCGTTATCTTGCTAGAAGTATCAAATATCCTGTCATTGCTCAAAAAAACAAAGAACAAGGCAGGGTAATCATACAAATGATTATCGGAACCGACGGTAGTTTGTCAAACGTAAAAGTATTACGTAGCGTATCTCCGTCACTGGATGCAGAAGCCATCCGTGTAGTGGGCAACATGCCTAAATGGGAACCGGGAATGCAAAAAGGACAGGCTGTTCCTGTTAAGTATACCCTCCCTATCACGTTCCGGTTACAATAAATAACTTCCCCGATACCGCTCCCTTTCCTCATCGGTGAGGAAAGGGGCGCTCATCGGTGGGGAACTCTCTCCTCCCGGTGCCGGACGTATCTTTCCCCGGTGCTGAAAAAAGTCATTTCTTTTTCCGTTTTTTACAAGGATAGTTATAAAAAGATCCTTATATTTGTTCGTGTAATAAAACATTATTCACATGAAAAGATTCGCATGGATTATCGGTTTAATATTCTGCACAATCTGCACCATACAAGCCAAAGACAGAGTTATCGAACGGCCTCCTTTTCTAGCATGGAGCTCCAATAGTATTGAGATTGATAAAATTGTCATGAGTGATACCGTGACAACAGTGTATATAAAAGCTTTTTATCGCCCGAAATACTGGATTAAAATAGCAACGGGCAGTTTTCTGAAAGATAATAACGGAATGCTTTATCCTATCCGAAAGGGAGTTGGAATCACATTGGATAAGGAATTCTGGATGCCGGAATCGGGAGAAGCGGAGTTTCAACTCTTATTTCCCCCAATACCTGAAAATGTAACCAGTCTGGATTTCTCGGAAGGAGACTTCGACGGGGCCTATAAGATATGGGGAATACAATTAGACAAAGAGACATCCTATAAACAAAAACTTCCCAAAGAAGCAGTCATACACAAAATAAATAAGAAAGCGATATTGCCTACTCCTCAGTTGGCTTTTGGAACCGCTACACTCAAAGGAAAAATACTGGACTATCAAAAAGAGATGATGCAACAAATGAAGATGCATATAGAAAGTCCTGCATTGAATATCCACAATGAACAGAATATCATAAAGATCAAAGAAGACGGCACTTTTCAGGCGGAGGTCAAAGTAGCGTCCGTTACAAGTGTAGCATTAGAACTACCTTTTGGTTGGATCGAGTGTCTGATAGCCCCCAACGAAGAGACATCGCTCATCATCAATACAAAGGAACTATGCCGTAGACAGGCGCATCTGCAAAGAAAGGATAAAACGTATGGAGAGCCTGTATACTTTAATGGTTATCTGGCCAGCTTGCAACAAGAATTAGCTTCCGTAGATATAGATATTGTATTGAAAAGCGTTTATTACATGGATATGTATAACGACATTGCCGGGAAAAGCGCAGATGAATACAAGGCTTATGTATTGGAGCGTCTTCCATCCATTCGAAAAGAAATTGCACAATCCCCATACAGCAATGCGTGTAAAGAGCTATTAAATATTCAGGTAGATCTGGCAGCGACTGGTAAAATCGCCATGACGGAGAGAGAACTAAAATCAGCATATATCGCTGTTAATAAACTGAATAAAGAACAGACCGACGACTATTTCTACAATACCCGCATTGACATTCCTACAGGATACTATGACATATTGAAAGAGTTCACTTCTATCAACACTCTGAAAGCGCTATACGGTAAATATTACGCATCAACAATATACTTGATAAGTTTTCTGCCAAATTCTTTAGATGTACTTAAAGAGACACTGGGAACGGGACAGGGCCCCTTATTCGATAACATTAAATTTAATAAACTGTATCAATCCATAAAGGATTTTACCCCGTTAACAGCAGAGCAGAATGCCGAACTAAAAACTTTTTCTTCCCCGGCATACGCAGAGATGCTTACTCAAACGAACAAAGAAATAATAAAGAAAATAGAATTAAACAAAAGAAAGACAGGCTTCACTGTAAACGAGACGGGACAAGTCTCCAATGAGGACTTATTCCCATCCATTATCTCTAAATTCCGTGGACACACGTTGTTAGTCGATTTTTGGGCAACTTGGTGTGGCCCTTGTCGCACAGCCAATAAAGCCATTACTCCAATGAAAGAGGAATTAAAAGACAAGGATATTATCTACCTCTACATCACAGGCGAAACTTCACCCAAAGGCACTTGGGAAAATATGATTACCGACATTCATGGTGAGCATTTCCGTGTGACAAATGAACAATGGAGTTTTCTGATGTCCAGCTTCAATATCCGGGGAGTTCCCACTTATTTTGTTGTTGATCCGGAGGGTAATATTACTTTCAAGCAAACTGGATTTCCCGGAGTAGACACCATGAAAAAAGAGCTTATGAAAGCTTTGAATAAGTAATTCGAACGTTAAAAAGATAGTGACGGTATATGCTTAGGATAGTGACGGTATATGATAATGATACCGTCACTATTTCTATCGGATAGCGTCACTATCTTGTAGAGGAAAATCCGCCAACAACAATTGCTATATAAGTATGTCATCATAATTAGTTTATATAATATATTTAGGCATGGATTACGCGGATTATAATATAAGATTATTTTGCAAGAATACGCAATCCTAAAAATCAATAAATAAACGAGCCTCCATAGTCTTTGAAAAGACTACAGAGGCTCGTTTTATATCCTATGGATAACTTACTACAAAGCTATCCAACTCCAGATTCCACTTATTTATGCATTTCCACGATTTGAGTCGGAGCCATCTCTACATTCCGTCGATCTACTTGGCGAACGACACTGGCAGCCAGGGATAAGAAAGCACGTCCGGTTACGGAATCTTCATCCAACGCAACAGGTGTACCATTATCTCCCCCTTCGCAAATGCTTTGTACGATAGGTATCTGTCCCAACAAAGGAACATTCATCTCTTCAGCCAGTTTCTTTGCGCCTTCTTTTCCGAAGATATAGTATTTATTTTCGGGAAGTTCGGCAGGAGTAAACCAAGCCATATTTTCAACCAAACCAAGGATAGGTACATTTACCTTATCATTGGTAAACATATTGATTCCCTTACGGGCATCTGCCAAAGCCACTGCCTGCGGAGTGCTGACAACAATCGCCCCTGTCATGGCCAGCGTTTGAACAACTGTCAAATGAATATCACTGGTTCCGGGAGGAAGGTCTATCAGAAAATAATCCAACTCTCCCCAAGCTGCATCAGCAATCAACTGTTTCAACGCATTACTAGCCATTCCACCACGCCACAAAGTTGCCTGATCCGGATCGACAAAGAAGCCGATAGATAATAATTTCACTCCATATTTTTCTACCGGAATAATCATGTCACGACCGTCGATACGTTCAGCATAAGGGCGTGCATCTTCCACCTGAAACATCTTCGGCATAGAAGGACCAAAAATATCAGCATCAAGCAAACCGACTTTATAACCTAATTTAGCCAAAGCAACAGCCAGATTCGCAGACACCGTAGACTTGCCTACTCCACCTTTACCGGAAGATATGCCGACTATATTCTTCACCTGCGGAAGGAGCTTGCCAACTTCCGGGCGGGCAGCTTGTTTACTTTCCGCTGTGATCGTTACCTGCACATCAGGAGAAACATACGTATGAATAGCTGTTTCCGCAGCCTTCAACATTGATTTCATAAACGGATCAGTTGGTTTCTCAAAGATCAATGAGAAGCTGACAGTCATGCCATCAATACGGAGATTATCGGCAACCATCTCCGCTTCCACCAGATTCTTTCCCGTACCGGGATAACGCACCGTTGCCAATGCATCTAATATCAATTTAGGATAGAGAGTCATTTTATTTACTATTTGACGATTTACTATTTACAATTTAAAATCACCATTCGATTAAGTGTCTGTTCACTTTTAGGGCGATTGTTACTGCACAAAACTATTTACTTGTACTTAATCCGCTACGTTTGCTACGATTATAACTACGATAAGGATCAAGTTCTATTTCTACATCCGGTTCTTGCAATTGACCTTCCTGCGGAAGCCGGAATTTGATATACTTAATAGCTAAACCACGATCGAGCCATTGTTGTTCATAATAAGTCTTGATACCGAGAATATCATCTACCAAATCGGAATGATATAAATCTTCGGTCATAAACTCAACGGGAAGACGATTTGCTTCAATCATGTATTTTGTATAGGTAAACATGAAGTTGCTGTCCGTTTTCAGGTGGATAATACCATTCGGCTGCAAGAATTTACGATACCGTTCCATAAAATAGGTAGAAGTCAACCGCTTGGTTGCTTTCTTCATTTGCGGGTCAGAGAAGGTAAGCCATATTTCACTTACTTCGCCTTCGGCAAAAAAACGTTCAATGATTTCAATATTGGTACGCAGAAAAGCGACATTCTTCATTCCGGCCTGTAATGATTCCGTTGCTCCCGTCCACATACGGGCACCTTTTATATCAACTGCTATAAAGTTCTTTTCGGGAAACATTTTACCCAAGCCGACGGTGTACTCACCACGTCCGCAGCCTAGTTCGAGCACAATCGGATGATCGTTTTTAAAAAACTCCTCATGCCATTTTCCCTTCATGTCAAAAGGCACGTTATCTACCGCCGAATAAGGATATTCGAACACGTGTGGATAACTCGCCATATCGGCAAACTTTTCTAATTTATTCTTTCCCATATCAATCCTGATTAGGCCGCAAAGGTACTGATTTTGACGCAACCGACAAAAAGAAATGGAGCACAGATTTCTCTATGCTCCATTCTTCTATAATATTGAATGATTCGTGTTATTAAATCTCAACATTCACTTCAACGTTTACTTCTACATTTCCACCTTGTTGTGCTTTCAAATCTTCATAGAAAGCTGCACGGGAAATAGCAACATACGGTTGCAGGAAAAGAAATCCGATACCAAAAGTAAAAATACAAAGGATAGCCCAACCAATGAAGCTTAAATCAAGCATGAACAACTTCATCTTGTTCCCTTCCATCATAGCCATACTTTTCTCAATAGCTGCATTGTTTTTCATTTCCGGTTCATCTTTCAAGATAAAAGATGTCATTGCATAAGAATAAGACTTAATGATACCCGGTATAACCAGCAATAATGACCACAAAACTGTATAGACAGTCTGAAGCAACATAGTTACAAAAATACGCCCATAATCCTGGAAACCTTCGAACAAAACACCAAAGTCAATGTCTTTGCCTCTACATACACCAAGCATTACAATAGTAAAACCGTATGCAACCGGAAGTCCGACAAACAATGAACATAATCCGCCAATCACAGGAATAGCAGATAATCCACCGGCAATAACTGAATAAATAAGTGCAGCAACGGCTGCCATAGGCCACTTTCCTCGAAGTGCCTCACGCGCCTGAGCACGCAGTTCTGAGTTTAGTTTTAACATAGTGAATAATATTAATTGATAAATGTGTTATTTCATTATATACAGTTATTCCACAATTGTCACCCAGCCATGTGTATCCGGCTCATCGCCATACTGAATTCCACGCAGCTTATTGTACAATTTTGTACAGATAGGTCCCGGCTTACCGTCTTTAGAGATAACGTATGATTTTCCGTTTTCCAAATCATCGATACGCTGAATCGGGCTGATTACTGCGGCAGTACCACAAGCACCTGCTTCTTCAAACGTTTCCAGTTCTTCTTCCGGTATCGGACGGCGTTCCACCTTGATACCCATATCTTCTGCCAACTGCATCAAACTCTTATTGGTAATAGAAGGCAGGATAGAAGATGATTTCGGAGTGATATAAGTATTATCTTTAATACCGAAGAAATTGGCAGCACCACATTCATCGATATATTTCTTTTCTTTCGCATCAAGATAGAACTCGCAGGAATAACCCAGATCGTGTGCTTTCTTGTTAGCACGAAGGCTGGCTGCATAGTTGCCACCTACTTTATAAATACCTGTTCCATGAGGAGCGGCACGATCGAACTCACGAATGATAACGTACGGATTGGTAGAGAAACCACCTTTGAAATATGGACCTACCGGAGTTACGAACACTACAAACATATACTCTTCAGCAGGATGTACACCTACTTGGGCACTTGTTCCGATCAACAGCGGACGAATGTAAAGAGAAGCACCGGTTTCATAAGGAGGGATAAAACGTTCATTCAGTTTTACGACTTTCAAAATTGCTTCTTTAAACCGTTCTGTCGGAAGTTCTGCCATCAGAATTCCCTGGCAAGTAGATTGCAGACGGGCAGCGTTTTCTTCCAAACGGAAAATACGTACTTTACCATCCTTTCCACGAAATGCTTTCAGCCCTTCAAAGGCTTCCTGACCATAGTGCAAACAGGTTGCCGCCATGTGCAAATTGAGGTGTTCGTCACTACTAACCTCTAATTCTCCCCATGCACCATTACGGAAGTTGATTCTCACATTGTAATCTGTCTTCATGTATCCGAATGACAGATTCGCCCAGTCTATTTCTTTCATATTGTTATGTATTAGTTTATTTTCTATTGCATTGAAACGCAAAAATAACTTTTATTCTTCAGATAGCCTCTTTTCTTGCAATAATTTTTCGACTTCCCGGTCGGCTTTTGTCAGTTTATCCTTGCAAAAAGCAATAATCTCATTGGCTTCTTTTATTTTCTCACTCAAAATGTCGATATCCAGTTCGTTATTATCTATCTGGCGAACGATCTTTTCGAGACGTTCCATTGCTTGGGAATATGTTTCTTTTTTTGCTGCCACGATGATTGATATTTAATGGTTAATGATGAATGTTCTTACAAATACACAGTCGACGGATAGTTACTTTTCCACCACAGATTGCACTTCTCCTTTCAGCAACCGGGTTGTCAAGCGATCTCCCGGTTTCAGCGAAGATGCGTCCGTCACCGCTTTCCCGTCTTTGATTGTAATACTGTATCCCCGGCTCAAGAGTTTATCCGGAGAGGCGTCTGCTATCCGCTGTTGCAAAAGTTCCAACCGGTGAGACTGACGGGCCAACAATGCTTTCGCCACTTGTGATAAATCCTTCTTTGCTGCCAGCAAAGAAAAACGAGCATCCGCAAGTTTGCGGTGAACAAGATTGGGAATACGGATTTGGAGCGCCTCCAACCTTCGTTGTTCCTGCTCAAGAAGCATATAAGCTCCCTGTTGAAGACGTACAGATAATTCTTCCAGATGCTCTGCGACTTCCGTTACCTGATGAATCAGAAGTTCGGCAGCAGCCGTAGGAGTCTTTACCCGGGTATGAGCTACAGAGTCAAGGACTGTATCATCGCGTTCATGACCAATACCGGTAATGATAGGTAATGGAAATTGCGCACATGCAGCTGCTAGTAGATAAGTATCAAAACCGGATAAATCGGAAGTAGCCCCACCGCCACGAATAATGACCACTACGTCAAATTCATTGATGCGGGCATTGATACGGTCTAAAGCCGCCAATACAGACTCTTCAACTTGATTGCCCTGCATTAAAGCCGGAAAAAGTTCTGTATAAAAATAGAATCCCCCCGGATTGTGCTGTAACTGATGGCAGAAATCTCCATATCCAGCTGCGGTAGCCGAAGAAATGACGGCAACACGTTGGGGAAGAACCGGCATTTCAAGTTCTTTATTCAACGTCAAGACTCCCTCCTCTTCCAACTGCAATAATATTTCCCGACGACGGAGAGCCATATCTCCCAACGTGTAAGCTGGATCAATATCAAGCACCGTCAGACTGTAACCGTATAACTCATGAAACTGAACAGTTACTTTCACCAGCACTTTAATACCGGAGGTAAATAGTTGTCCGGTGCTTTCCTCAAAATAGGGTTTCAGCAAACGGTAGATATTATTCCAAATCATCCCCCGTGCTTTGGCTACGAGATTATTACTACGAGGATCTTTCTGCACAAATTCCAGATAACAATGCCCTGTCGTATTGGAACGGACATCGCTCAACTCTGCCTGTATCCAATATTCATCGGGCAGGCATTGCTCCAGACTACGGCGGACAAGTGAATTCAGTTCTAAAAGGGAAAGAGAATCCATAAAAAAGAACAGTTAACGTTGAGTTGATTGATATGCCTTCCACAAATCGGGAATACCATATCCATATATATTATCCGGGAAATCAGCTCTGTCACCTGACTGACGCACCAAATCAATAATCTGTTTTGCCGTCAGCTTCGGACAAGCCTGCCACAAGCAAGCTACCATACCGCACATAATCGGAGAAGCAAAAGAGGTTCCATTGGCGCGACGAAGATTTCCATCCGTTCCCATCACATCCGAATTTAAACCGACAGCCACTACGTCCGGCTTCACACGTCCGTCAGCCGTATTTCCTACAGAAGAAAACGGCGCCAGTTCTCCTCTTTTTGTTACAGCTCCTACAGTTATGATATTCTCCGCATCTCCCGGAGGAGTAATCTTCTTCCACGAACCCGCGCCCGAATTTCCGGCACTGCACACAACTACCATTCCTTTATCGGCAGCCTTCGCAGCTTCACGGGACATCAATGCATAATGCCCATTCAAGTCACGGTATCTATAATTCTTCGTAGGATCATCAAATGAGTAGTAACCAAGCGATGTATTCACTAAATCCACTCCTACACTATCGGCAAACTCGATGGCTGCCGCCCAATAATCCTGCTCTACCAAATTTTCCGAATATTCGTCTTCACTACGCAGCAACCAATAAGAAGCTTCAGGAGCAGTGCCAATCATCACATGCGGCTGGTTCATAGCCATACAGGACAATACAGACATTCCATGACTGCTTTCTGCATAAATATCTGCCTCCGGATTCACAAAGTCACGCACACCGAGAATACGGATATTTTTCATGGCATCAATCTTATCCACATTATGGAAGCCGGCATCAATCACGGCAATGGTCATTCCCTGTCCCTTAAAGCCTGCATCATGCAGGAGATCGACGCGGCTCATAGCCGCTTGCGTGATTGCAGGACCGTAAAGACTATCAGTGCGCAACGGTTTATTTATCAATGAGTCTCTTTGAAATGCTTTTTGCGTGATACCTTTCCACACTCTTTCTGTAGAACGTACAAAAGGCAGTTGAGCTATTTCGCTGATTAAGGTACTGTCATTACAAGAAACAGTAACGAAATTATCCCATTTCCCGGTCACAAGTACATGAACACCAGTTTTTCGTATGGCATCTACATACGTCCTGCAAACCGGTAAATCGGTAGAATCAATGGGCAATCCCTGTTTTTTTCTCCGCTCAATAGATTTCTTAGACAAATACTTTTCCGGTTTCTGCAAAGAATAGTCCGTAGCCGCTTTGTCTTTCAGACTAATCCGGTATTTTAAGGTATCTCCCGGAGTAAATTGGGCAGATACCCCCAGATACATATTTAGAGCGAGAATCAATACTATAAACTTCTTCATAAGTTATCTTTCTATTTTAATCAATCATAATTCTTCATTTTCTATAATCACCAGCCCGATTCCTCTTTGGGAAGCGATAAAAGCTCCTCCCAGCACCCGTCTTCCATCATAAAACACAGCAGATTGTCCGGGAGCAATGGCTGAAGCCGTTTCGAGGAAACGGACCAACAAACGTCCGTCTTCCAATCTTTTCACCCGGCAGGGAATCGGACGACTGCGATAACGAATCCGCACTGTCAGATTCTCACACCCGAACAGTTCCCGTTCATCTACAATCTTATCCTGCTCCGCCAACATGTATTCAGTTTCCAATTGGTCGGCATCTCCAAGCATCACTGTATTTTTCTGCGGATTGATTTTCAACACATAAGCAGGCTTTCCTAAAGCGATCTCCAGTCCTTTTCGTTGGCCAATCGTATAATAAGGTGCTCCTTTATGTTTCCCCAGTTTTACTCCTTCAGAGTTAACAAACCATCCCGATCCGATTTCACTATCCAGTTCGGGGCACTGTTCACGAAGAAAATCACGATAATCTCCTTTAATAAAGCAGACTTCCATACTTTCTCCTTCTTTCGACTTTGCTTCATACCCTTTCTCCGCAAGATACTCACGAACCTTTACTTTCGTATAATCTCCCAACGGGAAAATGCAACGTTTCAGCACATCCTGCCCCAATCTCCAGAGAAAATACGACTGGTCTTTCTTATCATCGTCTCCGGCTACTATATAAATGTTTCCGTTTTTCTCTTCCAATCGCGAATAATGTCCGGTAGCTACCCATGCACAATTCAACTTATCCGCCCACTCCGTCAGAACACGGAACTTAAACAACGGATTGCACATCACACACGGATTCGGTGTACGCCCCTGCTTATATTCATCTATGAAGTTTTTTACGATGGTCTCTTTAAAAGGAATACGCTCATCTGCCACATAATGTTCAATCCCCATTCGTTCAGCTAACTCCCTGGCGTCCTGCGGTTCATCTCCCCACACACGCATGGTAACTCCTACAATCTCATATCCTTGTTCTTGCAGCATCAAGCAAGTAGCGGTGCTGTCTATGCCACCGCTCATACCTACCAATACTCTCTTGTTTCGTTCTTCCATTCGAATTTTGAAAATTTACATGGTTACAAATGTACGAGATTTCAAAGAGAAAAGTTGCTTTTCTGAAAGAAAATCCTTATATTTGAAATATACCAAAAGCGAGAACAATTATGGCTAACCCTAGATTACCGGGCATTTCCGAAAACGAAGAAGCCTTATTGTATGCCAAATTGAATGAGTACAACCGAGGCAGAGCCTCTTTTAAAGAGGCAGGAGTCTACTTGGTGGTGTTGCCCCGACCGGGGAAACCAAACTATTCCCTTTGGCTGTACTCTCCCCTGCCCGAAAAGCAATCTATTCTTTATATACATGACCTGTCACCGGACATTAACGAATCTCTCCGGATGGCCAGTACAATGTTTTACTATTCAAGGCGTTGTCTTATTCTCATGGATTACAATGAAAAAAGAATGCAGAGTAACGGTGACGACCTCATCTTCTTCGGAAAATACCGGGGACATTTTCTTCATGAAATTTTGAAGATAGATCCTGCCTATTTAAGTTGGGTAGCTTACAAGTTCACCCCAAAAATACCTAAACAGGAACGCTTCGTCCAAATAGCACAGGCTTATCATTCCATACATTTGGATATCATGATCAGAAAGTCGAGAGAGAAACGTTCATCAAGCCGCTATCTAGGAGAATTAGGGGAAAAACTGACTGACTTAAAATTAAAAGTCACACGCGTACGACTGGAAGACGATCCGTACAAAACAAGAGTGAACGGCACTACCCCACAGTTTTTTGTCAAGCAGATACTGACTTTAACCGATGCCAGTGGAAACCTGGTTATTATAAGTATTCCATCAAAAAATCCCAGTGCGGTTTCATGCACTCTATCAGGGATAGAACATGAGTACCGACTGGGAGATATTATCTACATTGCATCGGCGAAAGTATCACGCCAATACGAAAGTTATGGTTCAAAATACACGCGCCTTAGCCATGTGAAGTTCGCAAGCCTCAACGTTTAGTCCAATCGTCCTTGACAAAACTTGCCGGATAGGAAATTTTATCCACCACTCCGTCTTTCTGACGAATCCAGGACGTAAATGTACGAGCACCCTCATCTAATACGATGATACGGGCCCCGTTAGGCAAATGATTATATTCCGTATTTCCACCGGTGAAGCGTCCATAAGCCAGAAGAATACCTTTCCACATCACTGCATAATCATTATCATGATCGTGTCCTACAAACATACCCATCACATCACCCGCTTCTTTCATTGCCGCAAACATTCCCGTATTCAATTTAGGTGCACAAGCTTCCTCCATACGAGTTCCGCGAAGAATCGCGTTTTCGGTACGGGCAGCTTCATTGTATTCAGGAAGAGGAATATGGAAAAAGGCAAGAGCCGGCAAAGGCTGTCCACCATTTTGCGCTTTATAAGCTGCACTCTGCTGGCGATACCAGTTTATCTGATCGAATGTAAGCCATGCATATCCCTTCACATCTTTCAAAGGAGAATAGGAATGAGAATCCATGCAATAAAGCAAAGCTGCATCCTTCTTTACATTAGAAGACGATTTCACGGTTAATACATAGTCCGGCGATAAGACTGTTCCCCGGTCTGGCAATAAATTTCCGGGAACTTTACGGATAATATCATATAACTGTTCCCGTGTCATTCCCTGTTCATTGTCATGATTACCAAAAGTGACCACGAAAGGCAGTTTGCGTTTAACTACCGGTTCCAATACCTGCAACATTCCGGAATCTGCCGGAGCAGAATAAACAACATCGCCGGTAAAAATCACCAAATCCGGGCGTTCATCATCAAGCACCTGATTTATGCGTTCCAAAGCGATATCAGAAGCCCGGTTGCCGTATTTAAAATGCACATCGGTAAATTGCACAATTTTGAATTTACCATCTTTACTAAATTTCAGTTCACTCTTTTGAGCCATACCAAAAGTTGTTACCAACAAAAAGGTAAGTGTTAAGTAAATTTTTAAGAGCCGAATCATATTTATTTGTTTTAGGGGTTAAGAAATCTTCTCTATCAATACGGTAGCATAGGCTGATATACCTTCTTCACGACCCGTAAAACCGAGTTTCTCGGTAGTAGTCGCCTTAATGGAAATATCATCCGCATCAATTCCCATGACAGTTGCCATCGTCTCTTGCATCAAAGGAATATGTGCCTTTAACTTCGGGCGTTCGGCACAAATGGTTGCATCGATATTACCCACTTTATATCCTTTGGTAGCAATCAATTCCACTGTTTTCTTCAGCAGTATTTTGCTATCTATGTTTTTAAATTCTCCAGCCGTATCGGGAAAGTGATAGCCGATATCACGCATATTCGCTGCCCCTAACAAAGCATCGCAAACCGCATGCAACAATACATCAGCATCCGAATGTCCCAACAATCCTTTGGTATGTTCCAAAAGAATACCGCCCAGCCACAATTCACGCCCTTCGACCAGCTGATGTACGTCGAAGCCAAAGCCTACTCTTATCTTCATATTTCGTATAACAAATGAGCACTAATGAATAAAAAAGATCAACGGATATAGAAATCCAGCAGTTTTTCCTCTTCCAGATAACCTTGCAAACGCTGTCCGATACTAACAGGACCTACACCGACAGGAGTCCCCGTAAAGAGTAGATCACCGATTTTCAACGTTACAAACCGACTGACATAAGCGATAATATCATCTATCTTGAAAAGCATATCTGCTGTACAGCCACGCTGTACTTCTTTACTGTCGATCAACAGATTGAAGTTCAAATTTTGAATATCTTTATAATGCTCTACCGGAACAAAAGTCCCAATAGCAGCCGATGAGTCAAAACCTTTACAAAGCTCCCAGGGATTCCCCTGTTCACGGAACTTTCGTTGAAGGTCACGGGCTGTAAAGTCGATACCGACTGTCACAGCATCATAATAGCGGTTAGCAAAACGGGGAGCGATATTTTTCCCCAATCGGTTGATACGGACTACCAATTCCGTTTCATAATGTATCTCGTTGGAAAAGTCGGGGATGAAAAACGGTTTGCCATCTTTCAGAATAGCAGAATCAGGCTTCATAAAAATCACCGGCTCCGTATTTACTTGTGTATGTCCCAGTTCTTTGTTATGCTGGGCGTAGTTCATGCCTACTGCAATAATCTTCATTATTTCTCGTTAAAATTCAATCGGTTAAACATAACAGCCAAATGAGCATATAAAGACGTATTCTGCACCACAATATTCTCGGGTACACGGATTCGGAAAGGAGTAAAGTTCCATACGGCTTTTATACCTCCGTCTACCATCTTATCTGTAATTTCCTGAGCAATATTAATAGGCACGGTCAACACACCGATATTTACATCGTATTCTTTCATCTTTGCCTCAAAATCATCGGAGTGAAAAATAGGAATACCATTCAGGTCTTTTCCCACCAATTCCGGATTCACATCAAAAGCTGCCACAATCTCCAGCCCGAAATGATGCAAACCTGAATCCCGAAGCAAAGCAGCCCCCAGGCTACCTACACCAAACAAGAAGGCTTTGTGCATATTGGTAAATCCAAGAAAACTCTCCAACACTTCAATCAGCGCATCAATGTTATACCCTACTCTCGTGCGCCCGGAGATATTGACGTAGGATAAATCCTTGGCGATTTGAGAAGCATCAATATTTATTTCCTTAGAGATTTGTGTAGAAGAGACGTACTGTTCTCCTTTTTCTTTCATTAGTTTTATGTTGGACAGATACCAGGGAAGTCTGCGCAAGGTAGGCTCCGGCACTTTATCCGCCTCTTTTCGTATAGATGTGCTCATACTTCTTACTAAATTTGGTATTTTGCAAAAGTACAATCTTTTTTGAGACTGACAACCCTATAACAGAAAACCTTAATAGAGATTAAACAAAACAATGAAAAGAGGTTCAAATTTTGCTCTTTTCCATAAGTTTAATACTTTTGAAAAGGATTAAAAATGACGAGTATGAAAAATAATGATTGGAAAGATAGATTAAACGTAGTGTATTCCACGAATCCGGACTTCGGCTATGAAATGGATAACGATGAAGAGCAAGTTACTCTCGACAAAAACAAACAAAGCCTGCGAGTTTCCATTGACAAAAAGAACCGGGGCGGTAAAGTGGTCACATTAATTACCGGATTTATAGGTACAGAAAACGACTTGAAAGAGCTGGGTAAGCTACTGAAAAGCAAATGCGGAGTAGGCGGATCGGCTAAAGACGGAGAGATTATGGTACAAGGAGATTTCAAAACCAAAATCATAGAGCTGCTCATTAAAGAAGGATACTCTAAAACAAAAGGTATAGGAGGTTAAACTAAATAGCATTTTGTAACTAGAAATTTTAAAGATATGAGAAAAGTAACATTATTCTGTGCAGCAGCGTTATTCTCACTGTTGTCATTTGCACAAGACAACAATGCTGATATCGTCAAGGTAGGCGATAGTATGCCTGCTTTCACCCTTCATTCAACAGTGAACGGTACTGTAAACTCCGAGGACCTGAAAGGAAAAGTTGTATTAATCAATATTTTCGCTACTTGGTGTGGTCCTTGCCAAAGCGAACTGGCTGAAGTTCAAAAAACACTCTGGCCTAAATATAAGGACAACAAAGATTTCTGCATGTTAGTAATCGGACGCGAACATACCGACAATCAATTAACGGAATACAACAAGCGCAAAGGGTTTACATTTCCTCTCTACCCGGACCCGAAACGGGAAGTCACAGGTAAGTTTGCCAGTCAATACATTCCCAGAAGTTACTTAATCGACAAAGACGGGAAAGTGATATCCGCCACTGTCGGTTATAAAAAAGAAGAAATGGACAAGCTGATGAAGGAAATAGACAAAGCATTGAAATAATCCTCCCCAAGAATGTGCCTCATGTTATACATGGCAGTTTCTTGAGGAAAGGAATGATAAGATCAAATCAAAAGAAAAGGCAACTAACTCGTTATGAATTAGTTGCCATTCTTGTATCTTCAAATAGAGAGTCTTAATGAATACCTCTATTAAGTTAACGTGTTCCGTTTTTAAGGACACATCATAGAATTTGAATCTGATTGATTATTCAGCTTTCAAAGTGAAACGCTTGAAATCAACAATCTTCAGTTCAGGGTCAGCAGCAGCCAACACTTCTCTTACAGTTTTCTTACCGTCCATGATATCTTCCTGGTTCAATAAGCAAACTTCTTTCAAGAACTTGCCCAGACGACCTTTCGCGATGTTCTGAATCATTTGTTCAGGCAGGTGTGCAGCCTTCTCTGCAGAAACAGTAGCAATAATTTCTTTTGCTTTAGCTACATCTTCAGCTGTAATCCATCCTTTAGCCATGTTGCTATCCATGTGTTCTTCGCTGTCCACATGAGCCGGGTTGATGTTAGCTTTCTTCAGAGCAGCTTCTACAGCTTTCTGTACCTGTTCTGCTTTTGTCTTCTCAATAGCAACTTCAATTTCTTTCTGTTTTACTTCTTCAGAAACGCCATCTTCATCAATAGCAATCGGGTTCATGGCAGCAATCTGCATAGCTATTTGCTTAGCCAACTGCTCGTTCACTTCCTTGTTGAAAGCAACAATCGTGCAAAGACCATTTCTGTTCATGTGATTATAAACAGCAGTGCATACACCTTCTACAGTCATGTAACCATCCAGTTCCATTTTCTCACCTGTGATACCGCTACGGTCAGTCACTGCATCCTGTACAGTACCGTTACCCATCGGCAATGCTTTTACTTCGTCCAAAGTAGCGCATTTATTAGCCACAGCAAGATCAAGAATATCCTGAGTCAGTTTCACGAAATCAGCATTCTGAGCCACAAAGTCAGTTTCACACTTCAAAGCAACGATAACAGCACGGTCACCGGTAGTTTTAGCCAAAACGCAACCTTCAGAAGCTTCACGTTCCGAACGCTTAGCAGCAACAGCTTGTCCTTTCTTACGGATAATTTCCATTGCCTTGTCGAAATCGCCTTCAGCTTCAGTCAACGCGTTTTTGCAATCCATCATACCAGCTCCGGTCATTTTGCGCAGCTTGGTAATATCAGCCATACTTACAGCCATAATAATTTCCTTTATTTAAATGAATAATAATTTTCGAAACAAAAAATGTGCCAATCTGCCAATCAAGATACAAGCGTATAAATATACTCTTGCACATTAGCAAATTGGCACATTTTATATATTAAGCCTCTTCGTCTTCCTTGATGAAAGCAGCAGCTTTAGCTGCGTTGATAGCTTCTTCGTCAGACTTGTCGAGTCTAGCTTTCACTGATTTCTTCTTGCCTTTGTTAGCAGGAGCTTCACCAGCAGCTTCCATATCGATCTTTTCAGCTTTTCTTTCTTCCAAACCTTCGATCATTGCAGCGCAGCAAGCATCCAAGATAACTTCTACTGATTTAGTAGCGTCATCGTTAGCAGGAATTACGAAATCAACGTTTGAAGGATCAGAGTTAGTATCAACGATACCAAATACAGGGATACCCAGACGGTTAGCTTCGCGAACTGCGATGTTTTCTTTCATTACGTCGATAACGAACAATGCAGACGGCAGACGAGTCAGGTCAGCGATAGATCCCAAAGTCTTGTCCAATTTTGCACGTTGACGAGAAATCTGAAGAACTTCTCTCTTAGAAAGGTTAGAGTAAGTACCATCGTTAGTCAATTTATCGATAGTAGCCATTTTCTTCACAGCCTTACGGATAGTCGGGAAGTTAGTCAACATACCACCCGGCCAGCGTTCGATTACATAAGGCATATTAACAGATTGAGCTTTCTCAGCTACAACTTGTTTAGCTTGTTTTTTAGTAGCAACAAAAAGAACTTTCTTGCCAGATTTGGCAATCTGTTTCAAAGCTTCAGCAGCTTCGTCTACTTTTGCAACTGTTTTGTGGAGGTCAATGATATGAATACCATTGCGTTCCATGAAAATATAAGGAGCCATTGCAGGGTTCCACTTTCTCTTAAGGTGTCCGAAGTGGCAACCAGCCTCCAATAATGTATCAAAATTTGTTCTTGACATCTTGTTTTTTCTTTAAATCGTTTACTTTCTTTTTTGTTTTTTCTTAAACCAACCGCTGGGTAGTCTATGAGCAGAGTCCCAGTAGTTTAGATACTAAACATATTCCTCTATCAGGCAGCACATTAACGCTTGCTGAACTGGAATCTTCTACGAGCTTTCGGCTGTCCCGGTTTCTTACGTTCAACAGAACGAGGGTCACGAGTCATGAAGCCTTCTGCACGAAGAGCAGCTTTATCTTCAGCGTTCATCTTAACCAGTGCACGAGCAATTGCCAAACGCAATGCCTGAGACTGACCAGTGAAACCACCACCACACAAGTTCACCTTGATGTCATACTTCTCAGCAGCACCCAGCTTGTTCAATGGTTGTTTTACAACATACTGAAGAATAGTTGATGGAAAGTACTCTGCAAGGTCTCTCTTGTTAATAGTAATCTTTCCTGTACCTTCGCTTACGAATATGCGTGCAATAGCACGTTTACGTCTGCCTAATGCATTTACTACTTCCATTATATCTTATTTATATGAATTAATATCAATCATTTTCGGGTTCTGAGCAGCTTGTTTGTGTTCGCTACCAGCGTAAACATACAAGTTATTCAGCAATTTAGCTCCCAGGATATTCTTAGGAAGCATGCCCTTCACTACTTTTTTCAGTAATCTCTCTTCACCGTTCGGTTTTGCAATCAAACGGGCAGGAGTCATTTCTCTCTGACCACCAGGATAACCTGTATATGACAAATAAACTCTGTCATTCCATTTGTTACCAGTCAGTTTTACTTTGTCTGCATTGATGATGATAACGTTATCACCGCAGTCTACGTGAGGAGTAAAGTTTGGTTTGTACTTTCCTCTCAGCAATTTTGCAACTTTTGCTCCCAGACGGCCTAATGTTTGGTCTGTAGCGTCAACGATAACCCATTCTTTGGTTACAGTCGCTTTGTTTGCAGAAATGGTCTTGTAACTTAAAGTATCCACTCTAATTTTGTTTTTTAAATGTTACTACTAAAAATTTCTTCACCACTCATTAGTCTTCCCCGGACAAAGGAATACTAACTTGCTATGAATTAATCTCTTATCATTTTGTGATAATAATCGGCTTGCAAAAGTACGGCTTTTCTTTGAATTGGCAAACTATTTTTGTATATTTTTCCAGTCGCCTATTCTATTGAGAGTCTTCTCAATACCCGTTATTATTCATTCCATTGAGTTTCGGATTACTTTGTATCTCTTTCAGAGGGATAGGGAAAAGTTCATGTTTACCCTCCATAAAATTCCGGTAAGCCGGATATGGTTTGTTCTCTTTCTGATTGACGGAACTGATCTCACCAAACAGTTTCAGAGCCTTTCCCAACACTCCCCAACGTATCAGATCATATTTGCGTTGTCCTTCAAAAGCCAGTTCAAAGCCACGTTCCCAGTAGAGAGCCGTACGGAACTTTCCTTCCGGTGTAGAGTCGTCAATGAAAGTCAGGTTATGTGTCTTTTTCCGTGCGCTCATCATTTCATCATAATTCGCTTCTGTAATAGAAGTTGCTTCAGCACGTGTACGTACGCTATTCAACAAATCCCATGCTTTTTGTCTATCTGTTCCTGTTTCATTATACGCTTCGGCAGCCATCAATACCACATCAGCATAACGCAAAGGGCAATAGTTCACATCCGCATAATTGATATTCTTGTTCCATGACTCTTTCGGCATCCATTCCCGGCGCCATTTTCCTACATACCAGCTACCTGCACTTCTTTCTTCTTTTACATGCTCTTTTTTAGTACCATTCCAGGTATAACGATAGGTGCAAATCGCCACATCACGGCGTTTATCGCTCGCTTCGAAGAAGTTACGCCATTCGGGAACGACTATAAAGAAACCATTGGCACGTCCCATATACTGACTAGATTCAGATGCAGAAATTCCGGTAGGTTCCGCCACCTGCGGACCGTTATAAATCCCCCATGCTCCACCGTTACGACGTCCTTGTGAATGATAGAAAGCAATCTCCCAAAGACTCTCCTTATTATTCAGTACCCCCTGCGAGTAGCTTTTAAAGAGTGCCTCATAACCACCATCATAAAAATCATGGTACCCTTTCTTTTCAAAAGCCTCCCACTCTTTTATCACTGCATCGAAATATTCCATCCGCTTACTGTCCTCCGGACGTTTCAACTGTCCATTCGATTGAAGGCTATATCCTGCACGTTGCAAATATACACGCATCAGCAATGCACGGGCAGCCCCTTGCGTCACCCGTTCGGGACTGGAAGAAGCAGTTGCCCAATCCAGATTGTTTTTAGCGAAAGTAAGGTCAGATATAATCTCATCATAAATCACTTCCCTGTCCACACGTTCACCAAAAGCAGATTCGTAGGATGATGAATAAGATGTTTTGAAAGGCACATCTCCCCAATATCTCACCAAATCAAATGCGAGGAAAGCACGCAGAAAACGAGCTTCCGCTTCCAATGCTTTCAGACGGGTATTTTCTGCGTATCCTGTCATGCCACAGATTCCGTCAATGGTGAGGTTAGCCCGGTCGATTCCCTCATATTTCAGTTTCCAGATACTTTCAATCCACGTATTCGTGGAGTTTAGCTGATAATGTGCAATATCGTGAACCTGATTGTCAGACTGCGTACGAGCCGTATAATAGGTATCGTCTGATGCAGGAGAAGCCATTTCGTACCAACCATAATGATTAAAGTCCGACAATGAACTATATATTCCCATCACTGCCATTTCCGCTTTATCTTCCGAATCGAAATAGCGGTCCCGGTCATATTTTGAGTTAGGTTCTTCCGTCAGCAAATCCTCACAAGAAGAAAATCCTGTTGCCAATAGGGCGAATACGGCATATAATAGATGTATCTTTTTCATGATTACTATGTATTTAAAGAATTAAAATGCTACGTTGAGACCAAAAATAAAAGAACGGCTAAGCGGATATGCCCCAAAGTCAACACCCGGTGTCAAACCGCTTTTCATCGTAGAGACTTCCGGATCGAAACCTGAATACTTAGTCCAAGTCAAGAGATTATTACCGGTGGCATACAAACGCAAGTTCTTCAATCCTACCCTTGCAATCAGGTTTTTAGGGAATGTATATCCCAAAGTCACATTACTTAGTTTCAAATAGGAAGCATCCTCCACTGCCCATGAATGAATATAATTGTCTCCTTGTTGAGCATCATGATAAGCGGCTACGGTTTTACCAGCATTCAAAGCAGCCAGTTCTCCGGGATCTGTCACTTTCTGTCCATCCGAATTGATGGTCATCCAGCGATTAGAGCTATTCATCACGTCCAATGCGTTGTAGTTCAAGCTACCCACCTTACTGGTAACCAGTTTGGTCGCATTCAGCACTTCGTTGCCATAGCTGAAAGTCAGGAATATACTTAAATCAAATCCTTTGTAAGTAAAAGAGTTGTTCAATCCTCCGTAGAATTTCGGTTGAGCGTTACCAATGACCGTTTTATCATTTTCATCAATCACATTATCGTCTCCGGTCAAGTTCTTAAACTTCCACATACCCGGACGAATCCGGCTTTTATCACCATGATAAGGTATCCCATCTTTCAGGGTATAGGTCTGCGTAGAAGCATCATAATTGAAATCATCTACCTGATACAGCCCTTCGGTGATGTAACCATAGAACTGTCCTAATGGTTCTCCGACAGCAATACGATGAGTGTTTTGGTTAAAGCCGAACCTAGCTTCATAGAGTTGCACCGCCTCACCGGTCAATGCTTTCACGGAATTTTTATTGTGCGACAGCGTCAGTGTAGTGTTCCAACTAAACTTCTTTGTAGAGAAATTCACAGTATTCACAGTCAGTTCCACACCTACATTCTTCGTTTCTCCGGCATTAATCAACATACTCTGATAACCGGAAGAATAAGGCAACTGGGCGTTAAGCAGCAAGTTACTACTCCTATTTATATAGAATTCGGGTGAAATGGTAATACGTTGATTCAGAAATCCTAAATCGACCCCCATATTAAAAGTCTTGTTCGCTTCCCACTTCAGATCGGGATTCGGTATCTGCTTGGAAGCATAACCGGGAGTAAGCTGATCTCCCATAGCTGTGATGATGGAAGACATCAAAGCAAGGCTGTTATAACTACCGATTCTGTTGTTACCCGCCAAACCGTATCCGATACGGAATTTCAAGTCGGAGAAAACATTCAGTTTCTTTATAAAATCCTCTTCACCCACACGCCATGCTGCTGATACGGCAGGAAAATATCCCCATTTATTATTCTTACCGAATTTAGAAGAGCCATCCGCACGGAAAGTTGCGGAAAACAAATACTTATCGGTAAAGTCATAGTTGAGACGAGCGAAGAAAGAGAGCAGATTATCATCATAGTTTTCATCGGACGAAGCAACGGATGGAGTACCCAGACTCATATCTCCCAAAATGAACTCATCGGTAGGCAACCCACTGACACCGGATTCGAGCACACGAGTCCAGCGTTTTACAAATTCCTGTCCCAATTGTACTACCACTTTATGCTTCTTCTGAAAACGTTTATCATAAGTCAAGACGTTAGAGGTCTGAAAACTTCCGGTCTCCGTATTCCTGATAGAGCCGTAAATACCGCTGCGTCTTCCCATAATAGATTGGTCGCCATAGAAAAGCTCCCGGCGGTAAAGCTGATAACGCATACCCGTATTGTTGCGGAAAGTCAATCCTTTGATGATTTTGAAAGTCAGTCCGCCATTGGCTTGCAAAGTACGTGTTTCCTTATTATCTTTTTCTTCAGCGGCGGCAATCAACGGATTCTGCATCACGTTTCCGTCTGCATCGCTTAATACAGGGTCTTCTCCTGCCAACAAATCCGAGTCATTACCACGTATACCAATGGTAGGACGGTATTGCAAAATCTGAACCATTTTATTAAACTTTGCATCTACATTGCTTCCGCCTTCATTCGTACCATTTCCGGCAACACCTGCTCCATACACTTTCAGATAATCGAAGTTGATACGTCCTGTAACGGAGAGCCGCTTATTCACTTCGCTTTTCACGCTAAGCGCAATGTTATGTTTGTCGCTGCCGCTATATACCATCGCACCTTCATCCTTGAAGTAACCATAAGACATATTGTAGTTCAACTTATCATTGCCACCGTTGACGCCTACCCGGTAATTTTGCGTAACGGTAGTGCGTCCCATCGTACGGTCCAGCCAGTCGATACCTTTACGATTGCCATAGTTCTCATGAAGATCGACAAAACCACCGTAACGATTCTGCCATGACCGCATACTTTCCTCGGGATCAGTAGCATCTCCTAATGTTCTTTCATAATCCGCCAACACAAATTCCTCCACACTTAATACATCTAACCGCTTGGCAAGCGTACGCACACCGACATAAGAATCGAAAGTAAGAGTCGCTTTCCCTTCACTTTTCGCACCGCTTTTGGTGGTGATTACCACTACGCCATTCGCTCCCCGGGCGCCGTAGATGGCTGTTGCCGAAGCATCTTTCAACACGTCGATACTTTCAATATCGGCAGGATCAAGGCTGGACATGCCATCTTCCGTCGGAAATCCGTCGATAATATAAAGCGGTTCGTTGCTTTGCGTAATTGATATACCGCCACGAACACGCACTGACATCGTAGCACCGGGCTGACCGTCTGTTTGTATAATCTGCACACCCGCCATACGTCCCGCTAAAGCTTGGGTTACATCAGACGAAGGAACTTTGAGCAAATCGTCGCTTCTCACAGAAGCCACAGAACCGGTCAGGTCTTTACGCTTTACTGTTGCATAACCGATAGCTACCACCTCATCCAACAATACCGACGCTGCTTTCATGGTCACATCAATCTGTTTTCTTCCTTTCACGGGTACTTCCATATTTTCCAATCCGATAAAAGAGAAAACCAAGACATCTTTCTGCGGATCACTAACGGTAATGGTGTATTTACCATTGATATCAGTAATGGTACCCGTGTTTTGTTTTCCTTTCACGGTTACATTTCCTCCAATCACTTCCAAGCCTTCGTTGTCCACCACCTTACCGGTAACGGTCAAACTCTGGGCATAAATGCCGGATACACCGACAAGAAGCAACAAAATGCAAATAATTCTACTTTTCATCATATTCTGTTTGTTATTTATATTCACTATGTTTCATTGTTTATCATTGATTTACTACCCGGGTAGATATAGGACTCCGGTCGGTCATTTCTACCACCTGATAAGCCCCGTCTATCTCGTCGTAAAGCAACGAGGAACCCGTATATTGTCGAGAGTAAAAATTGCCATTCAACGCAGGATTGTCTGTTCCATAACTAAATACTGCTTGTTCGGTGCGATGACTCACTGTCAGTTCCGGTGCCTTGGAAGCATCCAAAACCGCTTTGATCGTCCAGTCGCCTACGTTAAAGGTATCACCGTCACGGTTAATAATAGAAACAGCCTCATCTCCTACCTGAATAATAGCCAGGAAACGGGTGGCAGAACAACCGTCAACCCGTGCAGTCAAATGCCACTGGTTGGGATACTCCGCTCCGGTGATGGCGGGCGGCACTACAAAACGGTCCGTTTGGGACAGCGTAAAAACATGTCCTCCAAAAAGCTGCGTCACAGCCATCCATCCTTTGGTCTTATTATCTGTAGACAACGTTTTCTTTACCGTATCGATCTTAAATTCCGTAGGACTATGCAACAGCCACTCCCAGCGGACAGCCTCTGACGCTTCCAGTTCATCATACACAATCACCGTATGAGGATGAAGCATCAACACATGTCGGCGGTATTTAGTCAACGGAGTGGCACCGAATCCATTTTCAGGCGTCTGCTCAATACCTGCCTGCTTGAAGTAGCCAACCCACATCGGGTCATTGCTGATACCTCTGTAAGCATGTGAAGCATCTCCCAAACAGTAACTGATATGCTGTCCGCCCATAGCACGCATCACACTGCCATAACCTTCGGTAGAATAAGGTTGCCCGATGCCGTTTACCAACAGAGAATTATGTGCCCGCGTATGGCGATAGGACATCAGATTATGAGCATCGCTGAAATTCTGATAATAGCCCGTACTGCGATACACATCGACACCTTTATACAACAGGTTAAAAGCATTCTGACTGGCAGTAGTGTGACTGCCGGACCCGAATGTACTGGAACGGAACGAGAGCGCAAGATCCTTTCCCGCATCTTCCGGAGCACTGTGCATGGCTACTTCACCAGCGTCTTTATACCATACCATTTTATCAGCCCCGGCAGGAAAAGTTGTATTGTAATCCTGATCGGTACACATCCGGTAAAGACGCAATTCATAATCTCGACGCAACAGGTCCCGACACTCTCCGGCATACCATCCGGCATAGGAATTACCCGTTTCACATGCCAGATAGTCAGCAAAGGCGGCAATCAGACGGTTGGGTTCACTCCCCTTTTCACTACTGTCACCAAAGCCGTTGCTTTTCGATCCCGGCGGGCAAGTATAAACCAACGAACGTCCGGCATTCTGATACCACGGATGTGATAGAAAATCGTACCGACTGATGAATGAAAGAAGAGACGGCATATACGCCAAAGTCAAGATATTGGCACTGAAATAACCGGTACCATTGTGCCATATACCGTCGCGATTGAAACCGGAAGCAGGAGCACGGGCTGTCCACAATTCATAATAATACTCCATCATGGGCAGCACTTCGAAAGAATAGGCCGGTTTGTCGTAAAGCGACAAAGCCACTTGAAAGAGGACACGCATATTCTGCTGCCAAAAATGATTATCAAAGAGATGGTTTTCCTGAAAACCGCAATTTACCTTGTAATAGTAACGCGCCACACGCATCATCAGTTCTTCGGCAGCAGTACGATCGGAAGCAGACAAATTATTATAAAGCAGATCGTAGGCTGCAACAAGACACCATGCGATGTTGCTGGCAGTAAAGTTAGATGCAAAAAGTTGTCCGTCAGCAGGGGGAGCGACAATCAACGCTTCGAGAAGCTGACGTAACTTTTCGGCATAAATTTCTTTTTGGGTTAGATGATAGGCCTGATAAAGATAAGTGGCATGTTGCCGGAGTTCTTCTGCACGGCTATATAAATCAGTCATTCCGGTGTATTCTGCTTTCAATGCCTGAGAAGCACGACTTTGTAGTTCTGCATATTCAGGGTGTGAAGTGACACGGTTACGAGCTTCCCCGATACGTTCGTCCCAAAAACAGTAAATACGGGGATGCTGGCGGGGAGCATTGGCTAAGAATGTTTGAAAAGGAGGTGTTATGAATTTCGGTGTATCATTCTTTACTTCAAAACGATAGGTAGAGCTCCATTCACCGGGCGTAGTTCCATTAAGATTAGTGGAACGAAAGCGCCAATACCATGTGCCGACCTCCAAACGACGATGAAGATTATACATACACCATTCCTGCGGTTCGGAAAGTAGCGTTTCGGAACTGCTGAAATCTTCAGTACGTGAAAGGGAAAATTGTAGTCTTTCGCCCGTCTTCATGGCTTGAGGAACAATAAGAGAAGCAGGATTCAAATACAATTCATTATCTGCTTTGGGATAAGGTTGCGTTCGTATTTTATCCTGATAGGCATCGGGAATTCCGGCAGGCGTCTCTGGCTGCGTACCGTCCGGTTCGGGCAGCGAGTCAGATGTACAGTTACAGAACAGCTGTACCATGAACAAAAGAAAAACCGATAGGCGAAATGTGGTGTGCATATTATTTTCTTTTCTTGGTATAAGATTAGAGGGCTATTTTCAAAAGTTTCAATGTAAGAAGAAGGTAAAGCGGGACGGGGGGATCCCACTTTCCTTGAATTTCTATTGAGTAAGGTCGAATATTCAATGACTATTTAAAGATTGTAATCATTGGGCGGCAAAGAGCTTTCTGCGAACTACCAGTAACTTTCAGACTACTTGCTTTTGCATCCAGCACCTGCTTAGTTGTTTTATCCACATTAATGATTACACCGGAAATATCTTTACTTCCATTAACCGTACAAGAGGCATAATATACGGACTCAATAGGATCCCGATCAAACATTACACCATTTTCAAATGCAAATTCCGGCATTTCTCTGAAAGCTTGTCCACCAGTGGGCTCTACCTCTCCTATTTTAAATAACATTCCCACGAATTCACCCAATTGATCCACTGTAGGAATATACCATGAACTCAAACTTTCACCATCAAGCGGATGTTCATTCACCCAGCTATTATAAGTTGTCATAAATGCAACTTCTCCAATACCTGTAAGTAAAGCCTCTGTAGCCTGTGTTCCATTAGTTACAGTTGCATCTGTTGTAACTAAAGAGCTCATTGCGGCATTATTAAGAACCTGACGACCAGTCGCTACATTCTCAATCGCTACCGCATATCCGACAATTGTCTTGCTCTGAAGTGCTACAGGATAATTAGCTGGCACATCATCACCAATAGCCTCCATCTTGAAAACAATACCGACAGCATCCGCTGCATCACGTACCACTTTACCTTCTGCATTGATATAACTACCAACTTTCATTTCCAATGCTTCATAATCCGGATCCACTCCTACTTCAATGTCAAAGTTTCCATCTCCGATTTCAAATTTAGCCATAATCTGCATATTAGCATCCAAAGGTAATGTATTTGCCGGTATTTTAATCTCTTTACTATATCCGCCACTCAATGCCATGGTTATTTCTTCTGTAAATTTACCTACATTTGAAGGAGCAAAAAAGAAATTAGCGAACCAATTGCCATCCGCAGAAGCAAAACTTGCATTTGTATAAGTCACAGGAGTCGTAGCAGTACATTTACCCTCTAAAATATCATATCCACTCAAAGCGTTGTATGTTATTTCCAGTTTATTAGCTGCCGCAGCTACTTCCGGATTCTTCGGTTTTACGCTCACATTAGCAAACGGGCGCTTCAATGTCACACTGGCATTGCCAATCGTTTCCAATTTTCCGCAGAAAGCGTCGCTGGCTGCCATCAACGCATCATTTGTCAGATCGAATGATACAGTATTATATCCTACTGCTCTCAAATCAGCAGTGTTATATACTTTATTAGCAGCACCACTTTCCGGTACGTATTCAGCCCAAAACAATGCTTTCGACACTTCTTTTTGTTCATCTACGGAAATGGTGAAAGATACCTTACCATCCGTAATCGGTTTAGTTACCTGATCGCCTATCTTATTGCCATCAGCATTCAGTAATTGCATGATACATTGCATCGTATAACCGTCAGGAATGGTAACCGCACGGCTAAAGACGTTATTTACAGGAGCCTGTACAGAGATAGTAACAGGAGCATTGATTTCTGTTCCGTTGTCCGAAACGATTTCTTCTTGTCCACAGGATGCGAAAAGCACTACGAACAAAGCCATTAGCGAATAAAATAAGTTCTTTTTCATGATCTTAATTGTTTTATGGTTAAGCAATTCTTAATTGATTTGTCTATTTTATAATTCTCCAAGGTCTACTTCCAGATCACCGTCATAATCGGGGTCGATCCCTATTCCTCCATTGGCATCGGAAGTCAGGAAGTTACCGCGTACCGTTGTGTTTTTGCCCCGTTCACAAGGAATACGGAAAGCAGTACGTGCCAGCACTTCATTCTTCTCATTCAAGATTTCGAGCTCTACAGGGATGGAAACGGTTTCTCCGGCATCGGTCAACACATAGTCGAATCCCAGTTTCAGTTCTTTCGTACCATCGGCAGGGCGTTCAAAGGCCACTTTATATTCCATGTACATGAGCGAGTTCTTGGGTACATCGTCCCACAAATTGTAGCCGGTAGGCAAATAATCACTGTACTTCACACGAGCGGTAAAACTTTCACCTTTCAGTCCGCCTGTGGACAGTTTATTGAGAAACGTTGCCACATCTTTAGCCACCAGTTCATAGCGTGCGACGGGGCGATACAGTTCAACGTCAAGACTTGTTTCAGCTCCCCAATGATTGCGGAAAGAAGTCAGGTCTGCCATAGCAGAAGCAGCAAAAACATCTTTATAGCGGCTATTCCCTATATACTTTCCGGCAGGAAGGATAAAAGCCAGATTCTTGGCATCGTAAACAAGTCCCTGTTCC
Source organism: Bacteroides sp. D1 (assembly GCF_000157095.2). Lineage (NCBI taxonomy): Bacteria > Pseudomonadati > Bacteroidota > Bacteroidia > Bacteroidales > Bacteroidaceae > Bacteroides > Bacteroides sp. D1. Next base: position 54,635 of record NZ_JH114343.1, on the reverse strand, counting down.
GGTGTCTCCGCATTCACATAATCGGCCCACACCAGGATGCGGTAATTACGGGCGTGCAGCTTCATACTAACAGACAGACTGGCACGGTTAAAATCCTCTTCATATACCGTTTGCCGTGCCGCCACCTGTCTATCCAGATAGGCTTCTACGATGAAACGACGCAGATAGTTGGTTTCCGACGCACGGGTGATGGTCACCGGTGCTCTTTCTGCCAAACTTAGATTCATTGCCAGATTAAGGTTGAGTGTTACAGCTGTCGGGTCCACTCCCAGTTCTCCTTCGGGAGTCATTTCCGGTTCTTCGTGCAGGCTGCATCCATTCACCAGCAAGGTGATGAACAACAAGAAAGTGCACTGTGCCAGTATATATAAATTTCTTCTCATATTGTTATCTTATTTATATGTATGTTCCTATCTAAGGTTAGAAGCGGTAGACTAACGATGCTCCCACACGGGTTATCCCCCAGTAATGACGGACACGCGTATCCAGCTGTGCGCCGTTGTCTACATTATAATAGGTGTTATACTTCATGTTGGCATATCCCACTCCCAGATTAAATTCCGCTCCCCAGTGTCTGGAAAGAGGGAGTTTGTAACCGTAGCTTATTCCGGCTCCCAACAGCGGACGATCAGTATCTTGATAACGGTCATCGTTCCACTTCACGTTAAACCATGCCACGTGGGCGTGCAGTCCGACAAAGTGTCCCCGTCCTGTTTCATTTCCTATCCACCAGCGGGCTTCAGGTTGCAATGCTACCGTACGCACGCCGTGCTTATCCCCCAAGTCCCACAAACTGCAAGTCAACGGCAACTCTACCGTGATCTTTTTATGCACCTGCATTTCCACGGCAAGGTTCAGCAAAGCACAAGCATCATATATTACATTCGTTTTCAATGCCAGATAGCGTTGACCATCAAAGGCAGCCGCTTTCTTTCCTGCATTCTCTTTGCCGGATTGGCGTTTATCCTCCTCCTTTTTTGAAGAAGTCGCAACTGCTGTTTCCTGTTTTTTCCCGCCGGGCTTGTAAACCGTAGTTTCCTCCGGAGCTGCCGAAGTCTGTACACGGGGTTTACCGGGAGTCTGTGCCGACAAGACGGTTATGCCCGATAATGCAGCCAACAGACATATAGTTCTCATATTAAAAGTAGAGTGTCTCATATATTCGTATCTTTCATGTTCATTGATCAGATTTCCAGTTCGGGCACTGTATCCCTCATTACCGTTTCGTACCCATCCTCATTGATGACAGTAGCTTCACCTTTATAAGTGATATTCACCTTCTCTTGAGTGCTGCGGATAAAGAATGAAGGAGCACCGTCGGATTTCAGGTTAACACTGATCAGCCATCCGCCCACTTTGATACGTCCGTCGGACAAGATTTCGGGATCTTTGGCAGGATATTTCAGTGCATGTGTATTGATGACAGTGGCAAAACGATATACTTGTGCCTTTTCCGATGTAGCGGTGAAATGCCAGTGATTAGGATACTTCTTGAACACCCCTTTGTCATCAGCACGTAGCCAGTTGACTGCCGGATAGAAAAAACGGCTCGTCGTATCTGTCTGCAATGTTCCGGTGGAGAAAAGATAAGCGTCTGATGCTCCTCCGCGGTTCGTGGCTTGAATATGCACGAAGCGATGATTCGATTGATCCACTGTCATGGGATTTTCTGTGGTATGCAGCAAATAACTCCAGTTTACAGGTTCGTCTGCCACGAGTTCGTCATAGATAAAGATGAGTCCAGTCTTTCCCAAATTGACAATGTGACGGCGGAACGTTTTCACATGATTCTCATCCCAGCCATTTTCGGGCGTATAATGCACCTCCGACTGTTCGCCGCGTGTCAGCCAAAGCGGTGAAATCACTTTTCCGTAAGCATTGGAAGCATCGCCTAGCACATAACCAATCTTCTCGCTGGCATAATAACGGGGAATCCATCCATATCCTTCCGTACCGATACGTTGTCCCATACCGTTCACCAGAATTGTATTGTGAGCACGCGTGGCACGGTGGCACAACATACTATGTACGTCGGTAAACTCAATATGGTGTCCGCTACTGTAAAATAATGGTTTTCCACCATAGAACGTATTGAAAGCATTCTGATTGGCAAGTGCATGAGAGGTAGAACCATAAGGGCTTGACCGGAAACTCCACATCGCATTTCCACCTACTCTGTCCCAGTTCGTCTGGAAAGAGGCAAGTCCTGTTGCGGGGAAGACGTATCCTGCAGGGAGTGCTGTCAATCCTTCACCTTCCGGCAGAGGTTTATCACATTGCAGGCGGAACCAGGCAAGATCACCGGGCTTACTCAATAAGGCTTTCTTCATATAATCCGGTTCCACTTTCAATGTGCGGCGTACGAAATCAGCGGCATAAGTGTTTCCGGTAAGGCGTGCCAGCGCATCCAAATAGCCTATACGGATGCTGTTGGGACGTGCCACATTCTGATGTGAACTTCCGTTTCCTCCGGATTTGGAAAAAGGAGGTTGCTGGAAGATGGTATACATGATATTTCCCTGATACCAAGGATCGGAAAAGAAGTCGTAACCAGTCAGTTTGCTATAATAGTAAGGCACTTCGACTAATGTACGGGTGTTGACCGTAAAGTAAGAATCGCCATTGTGCCAGCCACCGTCTTTGTTCAATCCGGGGAAACGTGCCAACCAGACGTTATAACAGTAATCCACCCATGTATCGGCTTCGGGCAGATCGCCATATACACTGAATGCCGCCATTGTAAGAATGCGAAGTGTCATCTGCCACACATGATTGTCGGCGATGTGGTTCTCCATCCGGTTATTAAAGTTCTCATACATTTCACCACCTTTATTTTTGATGGCTTCCAGCAATGCTTTCTTTTGTGATGTATTCAACCGGTCGTAAAAAGAATCATAAGCCATAGAGCAGAGAGACAATAAGCTAGAAGCATTAAAATCTCCTTTCACATTCTTATCTTTATCCCAGTCGGCCATGATAAATACCCGTTTGATGGCTTCGTCAGCATATTTAGTATCCTGCGTCAGCAACCAGGCCCGTATCAATGCTTCGGTATTTCCCTCTTCCGCATCGATGATGCGACGGCTTTCACGAGTGAGGTATGAATTTATCTGCATCTCGTTCTTCAGATTCTTCACCTGCGAGACATTAATATCTTTCACTGATTTCATTGGAGTCTGAAGTACCTGATCTGCACGTTCAAGATACCATTGCCTTTCTGCCTTTTGTTTGCTGTGATTTATAAAGTCCTTCCATTCGTTCTTCATGATCCACACACGCGGATGGTCGGCAGGTAGTTTTGCCAACACTGTTTTCAATGAAGGCGGACAGAATTTGCCCGAACGATCTTCTACGGTGACTTGCTGTGTGCTTCCCCAAGTCACTTGTCCGTTTTCTACATAACCGAACTGCCAGTACCATACCCCCGGCGCAAGCGGTTGTTCCGGATTATAGAACGGCCAACGAGTTTCCACCTGAACAACTCCGGACTTCAATCCGGCATCCTGCGAATAACGTAACCGATAGGTAATCTTCGTTTTATCTACCTTCTTTACTTTGTGTTCGAATCCATCCAACGGACTGTCCTGCGAGTTCATGTCCGAACGGAGCGGCCATTGAAAAGAAACCGCACGATCATTTACCACCGCTTTATCAAGAGGATAAGGAGTGGCACGCATTTCATGCATCAACGTTGTTTCCGTCAACTTGATGACTGCTTGTTTTTGCGCATGTGTCATCTGTGCAGCCACAGACAAGATTACGAATGAAATCAATAATACTTTTTTCATGATATCAAATGATTGGTTTTTCTGTAGGCAAATGTAGATAAACTGTCCGAAACGGAACTTTCAATTCATTTCTTCCTTCTCTGATACTGTCTAACAGGACTTTGTTTTCGTTCATTTCAACTTAAAATTCGTCCAAAACAAGCGTTACAGGAAGCTACAAAGAGGGTAAAAGGGTAAAATAGCCCCCAAAACGGAATGACTGGAATTGATAGAAAGATGAAGGTTATTAGTTCTTGTTTAGGTTTTCACCACAGAGGACGCGGAGGACACAGAGGTGAATTTGGTTTATGACTTACGGTGGTGACCCTAATTTTGATGCGTAATCCTTCCTCTATAAAGTTGAAAAAACATAAAAACATCTGCCACCTGCAACCAAACGCGTGTAATGCGCTAGCTGATAAGCAGTTGGAGCGTGGCAGATACTGTTGCAGATAGGTTGCAGATCAAAGTATCTGCAACACAGTATAAGCCTTGCATAAGCCAATTCTCCAGGAGGGCAAAAGTTTATTGTATGCATTAACTTCCCGTTTCCAGGCGGGGAACTGTCGTTTCCGGCATTAGAAATTACAGTTTCCACGGCAGGAAACGAGAGTTTCTAAGGCGGGACACTACAGTTTCTACGTAAGGATACTGTCGTTTCCCCGTAGAGACACCACAAATTATCCATAGAGTCACCCCAATTATCCCATAGCTTTGCATAAAGGAATCAAGGCTTTTTCTTTGATTATATAACGCGTTGCAGATACTTTATCTGCAACCTATCTGCCACAGTATCTGCCACGTTCCAACTATTTATTAACTAGTGTATTACACGCGTTTGGTTGCAGGTGGCAGATTTTTTTATGTTTTTCAACTTTATAGTAGACAAAAAACTCTCATTCATTTCTGCACCCGCATGAACAAGATTCACCTCTGTTTCCTCCGCGTCCTCTGTGGTGAACAAATGCATAACCGCAAAACAATTACTTTGTATGCTGCTTCACATACTCCGATGGCAGACAACCGACATACTTCTTGAAACTGGTAGAGAAGTAAGAAGAAGATCCGAACCCTACCATTCCGCTAATCTCCGAAATGGAGTAGCGCCCTTCAAGCAACAATTTACACGCTTTATTAAAACGGATGCGCCGGATAAAGTTGGCAGGCGGTTCACCGGATATGGAATTCATCTTGAGATACAGTGATGAACGGCTCATACAAAGCTGGCTTGCCAACTCATCAGAGGTGAAGTCTTCATTACTGATATTTTCTTCTACCACCTGAATAGCTTTGCTCATGAATTCTTCATCCAGATTATTCGAAGTCATTTTAGCAGTATCTATATCAATCGTATTCGAATAATAGTGTTTCAACCGCTGGCGTGATTTCAGTTGATTAGCGATTTTTCCTTTCAATAAATGAATCGAGAACGGTTTGGCAATGTAATCATCCGCCCCAGCCTGAATGCCTTCCGTCTGTGCATCGACACTTCCTTTGGCAGACAACAGCAGGACGGGAATATGGCAGGTTTGCAGATTTCGTTTAATAAGCTGGCAAAGTTTGATACCGTCAATACCCGGCATCATCACGTCGGAAAGGACAATATCCACACGATGCTCTTTCATAATAGCCAATGCTTCTTCGCCGTTTCCGGCGGTCAGCGTCACATAGTTCTGCCGGAAATTATCTTTCAGGTAATCCACCATCTCTTTATTGTCATCTACCAACAAGATAGTAGGACGCTCTTCCTCACTGCCGGCTTCTATCTGATCACCGTCCGATAGTTCTTCTGCAACTATAGCCGACGCATCACCAGAGAAATATTCATCAGCCACCGGAAGCTCCCGGAGAGAAGCAGATGTTTCGACTTCATGTGCCGGCAATTCACGCTCTTTCTCCGTGAAGGCAGCCATATCAGCAGGTAGCGTGACTTTAAATTCGGTATATTGAGCAGGTTCGCTTGCTACCGTAATAGTGCCGTGATGCTTTTCTACCAGCATCTTCACCAATGACAGCCCGATACCCGTCCCTTTTCGCTGACCGTCTACCTGATAGAAACGTTCGAAAATGTGGGTTAGCTGTTCCGGAGACATACCGATTCCGCTATCTCTTACCGTGAAGCCATAGGTATCTCCCTCTGTCCATAAGGAAAGCGAAATACTTCCACCGTCCGGTGTAAACTTAAAGGCGTTAGACAACAGGTTCATCAAGATAGTCTCTACATACGTCCGGTCCGCCGGAAACAATCGTCCTTCCAGATCGGATTTTATATGAAAGCTGATAGCACGCTTCTGCGCATTTTCTTTAAACAGGGCAAAAGCATCTTGCAACAGTTCTTCTACATCCACCTGCGCAACATGAATAGGCATTGCACCTGCTTCGGCTTTACGGAAATCCAGCAACTGGTTGACAATGTGCAACAACTTACGACCGTTCTTATAAACGTAATCCAGCTTCTGCTGTACCGGAGTTCCTTTCAGATTGCTCTGCCCCAAGAGTTCCTCCAACGGAGCCAGTATCAGACTCAACGGAGTACGCAACTCATGAGACATATTCATGTAAAAACGTACTTTCTCCTGACTGATTTCTTCTATCTTGTTTCGTTCTATCTGTTCGATCCGGACTTGCATCTTCATTTTGGCACGGGCAATAAAAAAATAGATCACAAAGACGAGAAGCCCTACAGAAAAGAAGATGAAAAGTGTCTTTGCCCACCAGGTCTGATACCACATCGGAATGATATGCACAAAAAATTCAGTGGTCGCCTCGCTCCACTTTCCATTGTTGTTACATGCCTTCACCTTGAATACATACTCACCGGGCGGGAGATTGGAATAACTTGCCCGTGCAAAGGAAACATGACGGGAGTAGTTCCACTCGGTTTCAAAGCCTTCCAATTTGTAAACGAACTGGTTCCGTTTGCCAGCCAAATAGTTGATAACGGCAAACCGGATATTAAAAAGTTTCTGATCGGAAGGGAACGACATACCCAGCATCCGCCCTTGCTCGTCCTGATAATAACGTACCCGTTCACTTTTCATATCCGTAATCACCTGATTTAAGACAACGGCTCCTGTCACTACCGCATCCGGGGAATATGGATTATCACCCAATTCGTATGGCTTGAAATAGGCAACGCCCCCAAGAGACCCCAGAAAGAATGTACCATCGTGCGCTTTGCAAGCTCCGAAATAGTTAAACTGATCGTGAGGCAATCCGTCCTGCTTCGTATAGTTGAGGAAAGTACCCTCCTCCGTATTGAAGCAAGCCAGTCCCTTGTTAGTTGTCAACCATAAACGCCCCCGTTCATCTTCCAGTATATTATAAATAAAATCGTTTGGCAAACCGTCTTTCATCGTATAGTGTTTCCAGGCAGTCGGTGCTCCTTCCTTATAGCAATATAATCCTGTGGAAGAACCGATCCAGATTTCATGACGGCTATCCTCCTGTACACAGAAAGCCTGTATCAACCCATGCAGATAAGCCGAAGAGGAAAGATGCAGTTCTTCCAGTTTCCCGCCGGCATACAAAAACAAGCTCTCTTCCGTACCAATCCAGATTCTTCCTTTTGAATCGCGAAACAAGGTATATATCAATACATTCTCCAACTTTTTATGCTTTTTAGCCAACGGATGCTGTGAAAGTTCGCCGGTCTGTTTGTCGAAAAGGTAAAGCCCGCTCATGCCGCCTACCCAAAGCGTTCCATCCGTTCCGTCCAATAAGGAATAACAACTGTTAGTCAGGGAAGTAGAATGGGGAAAGGAATATGTTTCTATCCTGCCACTCCGGTGATACAGACGACTCATTCCCCCTCCATGAGTGCCGATATAGACACTTCCATCCTTGTCCGTCCATATACATTTTATATTGTCCGACTTTAAAGCATTGGTGGAAGTACCCGTCCGGTAATATGAAAAGACTCCGGTTTTCCGGTTATAATAATTTAATCCGCCGTCGTTCGTGCCAATCCAGAGATTGCCATTATCCGGGTCTTCGGCAATACAGCTCACCGTGTTATCACTTAACGAATTCCTCCAGGCGGAATGTTGCAAGCGCCCGAATGACGGAGCGAGAGGATGATAATAATTAAGCCCGCCATAAAATGTACCGATCCACATTCCCCCTTGATTATCTTTCAAGATAGAGCGGATGGAATTATGCCCCAAGGTAGTCGGATCTTCAGGAGAAAAACGGCAGATACGGAAAGTTCCCGTCTCCGGTTCAAGGATAAGCAAACCTTCCATGGTTCCTATCCAAACCCTTCCTTTATCATCTCCGGACAATGTCCTGACCGAGTTCGTAAGGAAATAAGCAGGAGTATTTTGCTTGTTATAATGATGTTTTATTTGAAAGTTGTTATCCACACAATACACCCCGTTTGTCAATGAAGCCAGCCAACAGTTGCCGGTTTTGTCGTCATAGAGCATATCGGAGATGGTTTCTCCTTTCAACTGGAGAAGAAGCCGGGTCACGTTTTCGTTGCGTACATAATAGAAATAAACACCTTCCGAAGTACCCAACAGGAAACCGTCATTCATCCGGCAAACAGAATAGATCGTTTTTCCGGCAAGTTCCGGCTGCACTTTCATCCGCCCGGTCTTTTTATCAAAAACCAGCAGACCGATATTGGTAGCAAGCAAAAGCCGGTCGCCTTCCTCCGGTTCTCCGATAGCCAATACTTGCATCGGCTGATTGTCCGGTGACGAATAATTGGTAAAATTATTCCCTACTATATTATAACGGGATAAACCGACCTGTGTGCCTACCCATACCGTACCTTTCGAATCGGTATGAAGTGAATAGACATGATTGTTTGCCAGACTGGTCGTATCATCCGGCGCTTTATAATACGAAACGAAACGGGAACCTTCATACCAGTTCAACCCGTCTATGGTGCCTACCCAAAGCTTATTATTATGATCTTGTGTCAGAGCGAGCACAGTATTTTGCGACAACCCGTCATCCACGGATAATCGCTTAAAATGGATGAAGCTGTCGGCGGCCGATACAGCCAAAGGAAAAAATAAAATGCAAACGGTTAATCCGAATAGGTATCTAAATAGCAAATGTCGGTCTTTCATGAGCTAATATTGAAGAATTTATCGTAAAGATAAGTATTTTCAATTCAATCTGATAAATGAATCCCGTTTTTTAACTCATATAAAGGACCGGCATCGGCTCAAAACAGGACAACTGCGCCAAAGTCCGACAGTTATAAATTCATATTTTAGATGCGGTTGCCCTGAACTTTAAATTTTTTACGGTTTCTCTTCAAGTTAGTAAGACGGATTTTCTGATTTTTCTTTCAGATCTTTATAACGTTTCAAGGCTTCCAGATAATAATAATCAGCATAATTGAGCGGAGTATCAATTTCACTGTCGTGCGGGAAACTGCCAACCGAATGTAACAGGATGAAGCCATGATTTTCTCCTTCCTTGGCCAAATAATCATCAGAGGATAACTGTTTCAGGATATGCTCCGCATAACGGAAATATTCTTCCCCTTGTTTCTTGTCGCCATAACCACTCAACTCCAGCAATGCAGAAGCTGTTACGGCAGCTGCAGAAGCATCCCGCGGTTCATTCGGAATATTGGGAGCATCATAATCCCAATAAGGTACATAGTCATTTTCGGACGGACGGTGATCGATAATGAACCGCGCTATTTTATGAGCGGCATCCAGATAGCTCTGTTGCTTGGTGAAGCGATAACACATGGTATAACCATACACTCCCCAAGCCTGTCCACGCGCCCAAGCGGAAGAATCGGCATATCCCTGAAAAGTTCCTTTCGACTCTACCTCACCGCTATCTGCCAGATAGCTCACCACATGGTAGGAGGTCATGTCCTCCCGAAAGTGATTCTTCAACGTTTTGTCGGCATGAGAGATGGCTATTTCACGATATTTCGGATTATTGGTTTGCTCCGAAGCCCAGAAGAGCATTTCAAGATTCATCATATTATCAATAATCACCGGATAGCTCCACTCACCGAAATCCCACGAACGAATCAGTCCGACTTCCGGACGAAAACGGGAGCACAAGCTTTCAGAAGAATGAATCAAAATCAAACTGTCCGTTGGCTCCGGTTTCAAACGGATGCCCTGCCCATAACTGCAAAACATCATAAAGCCCAAATCATGATTACCCGTATAATATTGCATATCCTGCAGACGGTCCGTATATTTACGCGCCTCTTTTGCGAGAGCCTCATCACCAGTCAACTCGTATGCCAGCCACATGGAACCGGGATAGAAACCACTCGTCCAATCTGTGGGGTGCTCCAGTCTGTACTTTCCTTCTTTAATAGAACGGGGAAAACAGGCGGTATCCGGTTCATTCTTCAATTGTTCTGCCATATAGAGCAACTGATGTCCCGATGTTTTCACTGCATGGTCAAACCATGCCATCTCATTTCCTTTTGAAGCATCGCAAGCAGTCAGGAGCGCCATACTCCCTACCGCCAGTAAAAGTTTGTTTTTCATTGTTCCACTTTATTTTGTTACTGTATTCTATTACTGGCAACAAAGTTAGAGCAAGTCGCGGACAGCCCCTTTGCAAATCTATTTTTTCATTTTTGTTTCTATTTCTACGGACTTTGATTTTGTCCAAAAGTGCTTTGTTTTTATCTTTTATAGAAAAACAGGCACGGATTTTACCAAATAAGCTGTTGTCAGGCATAACCAAACAACTATGCAGCCTTTTGCAAAATCCGTGCCTCCACCAAAAAGTACGCGCTCTTCTATCTCACAATATCTTCCGGAAATTTAGCCGGCATCTCCACCCTCTTCCAGGTTTCATAATACCAGGTGTTCAACTCATTTCCATTCAAATCATTCTTGATAAAATATTTCAGATGGAGATAATCATTGTCTTTAATCTCAAACTCCAAAATATTGTCCTGATTATCCAGCATCGGGAGATGAATGTTCTTCTCGATACTTTCCTTATAAGAATCGTCCGTGAGTTGTTTATAAGTACCATATCCAGTAATAATCGCATCCGCACCGGGAATAATGGTAAAGTTAACAATTTGTCCGTCATCACTCAATACTTTAAATGTATTACTGGGTTTCAACGCTCCCGGAACATCGGGAGACTCGGATACATAATGGCAGAGCTGCCAAATACCTTTCAAATCGGCCGCTTTGAATTTGGTTTTCTTCTGGGCCGTCGCACCTGTTACCGCTAACAACATTATTGAAAGCATGGTAAAGAAATAGAGCTTTTTCATTGTTGTATTATTTTAGTTAACACTCTCGAATGCGTATTTCCAAATATAAAGATTTATTTTGAGAATACAGCAATTCAGAGCATAAAAAAACTCGCATAACCTGAAGATTATGCGAGTTTTACATAAATATACCGAAATATTAGAAATCAGCATTTCTTGGTGTACGCGGGAACGGTATCACGTCACGGATATTCGCCATACCTGTTACAAACAATAACAGACGTTCGAACCCTAATCCGAAACCGGAGTGAGGACAAGTACCGAACTTACGGGTATCCAGATACCACCACATATCCTTCATCGGGATGTGCATTTCTTCAATACGGGTCATCAGCTTGTTATAGTCGGCTTCACGTTCGGAACCACCGATAATTTCACCAATTTTCGGGAAAAGAACGTCCATGGCACGTACTGTCTTACCGTCTTCGTTCTGCTTCATATAGAAGGCCTTGATTTCCTTCGGATAGTCAGTCAGAATCACCGGACGTTTGAAGTGTTCTTCCACTAAGAAACGTTCGTGTTCGGAAGCCAGGTCCACGCCCCAGTAAACCGGGAATTCGAACTTATGTCCTTTCGCAACAGCTTCTTCAAGAATCTTGATACCGTCTGTATAAGGCAAACGTACGAAATCATCTTTCAATACACCTTGCAGACGTTCAATCAAGCCTTTGTCGAACATATCGTTCAGGAACTTCACATCATCCGCACAGTTATCCAACGCCCATTTCACACAATATTTGATGAACTCTTCTGCCAAGTCCATGTTGTCTGTAATGTCGTTGAAAGCCACTTCCGGCTCAATCATCCAGAACTCTGCCAAGTGGCGGGGAGTGTTGGAGTTTTCGGCACGGAACGTAGGACCGAATGTGTAGATAGCTCCCAAAGCAGTAGCCGCCAACTCACCTTCCAGCTGACCGGAAACAGTCAGACTTGCCTGCTTACCGAAGAAATCATCTTCATAAGAGATAGAACCTCTCTCGTCTTTCTTCAAGTCATACAGGTTCATGGTAGTCACTTGGAACATCTGTCCGGCACCTTCACAATCGGAAGCCGTAATGATCGGCGTATGGAAATAGAAGAAGCCCTTTTCATGGAAGAACTTGTGAATAGCAATCGCCATGTTGTGACGGATGCGGAACACAGCACCGAATGTATTGGTACGCGGACGCAAGTGAGCAATCTCGCGCAAGAATTCCATAGAGTGGCCTTTCTTCTGTAATGGATATGTATTATCGCAAGTACCCAGCACTTCGATTTCACGAGCCTGTACTTCCACTTTCTGTCCGGAACCCACTGATTCTACCATTTCTCCGTTCACGCTGATACAAGCGCCGGTAGTAATCAATTTCAGCATCTCTTCATCGAAATTAGCCAAATCTACTACGATCTGCAAATTATTTATTGTAGAACCGTCATTCAGTGCGATAAAGTTTACTTGTTTGCTACCTCTACGGGTGCGAACCCATCCTTTCACATTGACCATAGCGCCAATGTCTGTGCGCTTCAACAGGTCAACAATTTTTGTTCTACCAATCTTTTCCATTTAACTTTTTCTTTTTAGATACAAGAAGACGAGGTTTCAAATGCAGGATGAATTCTTTCCTGCTTTCTTTCCCCGTCCTCTGTCAAGTTGTTATTTATTGACTTATTACTCAAACGAACCCATGCGGAGGTAGTTTACTTCTGCTTCCGACAGGTAACGCCAGTCTCCGCGACGCAGACCTTTTTTGGTCAGTCCGGCGAAGAACACACGGTCGAGTTTTACTACTTTATAACCCAGTGATTCGAAAATACGACGAACAATACGGTTCTTACCGGAGTGAATTTCGATACCTACCTGGTCTTTCTTGAAATCATCTGTATAGCTGATCGCATCTGCATGGATTTCGCCATCTTCCAACTGGATACCAGCTGCAATCTGCTCCATATCTGCTTTAGTCAGGTTCTTGTCCAGATGAACATGATAAATTTTCTTCTTCAGGAATTTCGGGTGTGTCAGCTTGGAAGCCAGATCACCGTCATTCGTCAGTAACAGTACACCAGTCGTGTTACGGTCCAGACGTCCTACCGGATAAATACGTTCGTTGCAAGCGCCTTTCACCAAATCCATTACTGTACGGCGTTCCTGCGGATCGTCCGATGTAGTAACGGTATCTTTCGGTTTATTCAGCAATACGTATACCTTGCGTTCGATGCTTACCGGTTCGTCGTGGAACTTAACCACATCCGAACGTTTGATCTTCGTACCCAATTCCGTTACCACTTCACCGTTTACAGAAACCACACCTGCTGTGATAAATTCATCAGCCTCACGACGGGAGCAAACACCTGCGTTAGCCAGGAACTTATTCAGACGAATCGGTTCATTCGGATCAACGAACTGTTCCTTGTACTCGATCTGTTTCTTTACGCTATACTTAGCGTTCGGATCATAATCGCCGGTACGCGGACGAGGACGATATCCTCCTTGACGGTCGTTATTATATCTCGGACGATAACCTCCACCGCCGTTGTTGCTGCGATAGCCGCCACCTTCGCCGTTATTGAAACGGGGACGATACGGACGGTCACCACCTTCACGGTTGTAAGAAGGACGTTGAGGACGGTCGCCACCTTCGCCGTTATTAAAGCGGGGACGGTAAGGACGGTCGCCACCTTCACGGTTGTAAGAAGGACGTTGAGGACGGTCGCCATAAGACGGACGCTCACCACCTTCGCCGCTATTGAAGCGGGGACGGTAAGGACGGTCACCACCTTCACGGTTGTAAGAAGGACGTTGAGGACGGTCATAAGAACCACCTTCGCGGTTGTAAGGACGTTGCGGGCGTTCACCTCCTTCATTATTGTTATTGAAGCGAGGACGATACGGACGATCTCCACCTTCACGATTGTAAGAAGGACGTTGGGGACGGTCGCCATAAGAGCGGTCACCGTACGAACGCTGCGGGCGTTCGCCTCCTTCATTGTTGGCATTAAATCGCGGGCGATACGGACGATCCCCGCCTTCACGGTTGTAAGAAGGGCGATACGGACGTTCTCCACCTTCTCTGTTGTAAGACCTGTTACCATCACGGCCGGCACCTGTATTCTCTTCATTGAAAGAATTTTCGCGCCATTCTTCGTTTTCTGTGCTCATTTTTTTATTCGAATAAAATTAGACTTTGGCCTCACGGCCTATTTAAAAAACACGTTTATTATATAAGTAAACAATTAAAGCCCCGTATATGTATGGGGAGTGATTGCTCTTAACTCTTTTTTAATATCTTCGCTTACATTCAATTCTTCGATAAACTCTTTAATAGAACTTTCTGTAATAGCTTGGTTGGTGCGGGTTAACGCTTTCAAAGCTTCATACGGATGCGGATAAGCCTCACGGCGCAGGATGGTCTGAATAGCTTCTGCCACTACACTCCAACAATTATCCAAATCACGATAAATAGCCGGTTCGTTCAATAACAGTTTGCGCAATCCCTTCAAAGAGCTCTGGATGGCAATCACGATATGACCGAAAGGTACACCGACATTACGCAACACTGTTGAGTCTGTCAAGTCACGCTGCAAACGGGAAACAGGAAGCTTCACAGCCAAATGTTCCAGAATAGACGTTGCTATGCCCAGGTTACCTTCTGCATTTTCAAAGTCAATCGGATTCACTTTATGCGGCATAGCGCTCGAGCCCACTTCTCCGGCTTTGATCTTCTGCTTGAAGTACTCCATAGAGATGTACTGCCAGAAGTCACGATTCATATCCACCATGATGGTATTGATACGCTTCATAGCATCAAAAACAGCAGAGAGGTTATCATAGTTCGAAATCTGCGTTGTATATTCTTCGCGTTCCAGTCCCAGTTTTTCTGCAACAAACCGATTGCCGAATTGTTTCCAGTCATATTGAGGATAAGCCACGTGATGCGCATTGTAGTTTCCGGTAGCACCGCCAAACTTAGCGGTAAGCGGACATGCTTTCAACATAGCCAACTGACGTTCGAGACGGTAAACAAATACCATCACTTCTTTACCCAGACGGGTAGGAGAAGCCGGCTGACCGTGAGTTTTGGCAAGCATCGGAATGTTAGCCCATTCTGTCGCATAGGTGTTCAACTGTGCAATCAGCTCTTCAATCAACGGGTAATAAACCTGCTCCAATGCCTCTTTGATAGAAAGAGGAACAGACGTATTGTTAATATCCTGAGAAGTCAGTCCGAAGTGGATAAACTCTTTATAGTCATCCATTCCGCCCATCTTGTCAAACTCTTCTTTCAGGAAGTATTCTACGGCTTTCACATCGTGGTTAGTTACACTTTCGATATCTTTAATGCGTTGTGCGTCTGCTTCGGAGAAGTTACGGTAGATATTCCGTAAAGTTTCAAACACGCTACTATCGATTCCTTTCAATTGCGGCAAAGGAAGTTCGCACAAGGTGATAAAATACTCCACCTCTACCTGTACACGGTATTTAATCAGTGCAAATTCAGAGAAATAAGCTGCCAAAGCTTTAGTTTTGCCTCTATATCGACCATCAATCGGGGATATGGCCGTTAATACATCAAGTTCCATACGTTTTCTTAGATAATTATCAGACTGCAAAATTAACTCTTTTTCCTGAGTTATAAGATAAAAGGAGAAAGAAAGTTTGTATAAAAGAGGTAAGAAATAAAAAAAGTCTCACGAATTTCTTCGTAAGACTTCCTTTTTGGTGTGGGCGTTGACGGATTCGAACCGCCGACCCTCTGCTTGTAAGGCAGATGCTCTGAACCAGCTGAGCTAAACGCCCTTGTTAATGAGCCGGAAGTGTTTCGTTTTTTGTGTGGGCGTTGACGGATTCGAACCGCCGACCCTCTGCTTGTAAGGCAGATGCTCTGAACCAGCTGAGCTAAACGCCCGTACACTTCCGTTTCAAAAGCGATGCAAAGGTACGGCATTTTTTGAATTCTGCAAACATTTCATGTATTATTTTTCAAGAAAGTTTTTATCAAATAAAGAAACACTCTGATTATCAGCAAATAATAATAAAAACTTTTTTCTTGCCACTTTCACTTCTTCCGGTTCATCTAATAAACAGAACAAAATAAAGATAGTCGCGCCTCTTTTTCTATCATTAATAATTAAAATAAAATCTGCAGGAAAACGAATTCCCAACAAAGATAGTAACGCAGGAACGCTTAAATCCGGGAAATAACTTTTCCGGTCAAACGTTAAACAACCTGTTTGCGAACAACACGTGCCGGATTCCCGACTGCCACACTGTCGTCGGGAATATCTTTCGTCACAACGCTCCCCGCCCCTATCACACAGCGATTGCCAATCGTCACGCCGGGACAGATAATAGCACCGCCACCAATCCAGCAGTCTTCGCCAATCGTCACCGGATAAGCATATTCCTTAGAGCCTCTTCTTTCCAGATAATCCATCGGATGATGCGGCGTATAAATCTGCACACAAGGTCCAACCAGCGTATGGGCGCCTATCGTGATATATCCTCCATCCAGGAAAGTGCAATTGGCATTCACAAATACATGTTCACCCAATTTGATTCCGTCTCCATGATCGCAATGGAAAGGCGGGCAGATTATTGAAGTTTCAGGAATCTCCGGTACCAGTTCTTCCAATAATTCCCGATACCCCTCATCATAAGTACTCATTCCCCGCATACGCGCCAGCAGCTTCTTGGCATGTTCAAAACGCACCTGCAATTCCGGCGCAGCCATATCAGCCAACTGGCTACTACGCATCTTTTCTACTTCCGTCATACTTTATATTTCTTTACCGTTAGTAAATACAAACTTCTTTTCATCCGAAAGAGATTCGTTAAATTCGAATCCTTCCCAGGAGAAGCTTTTCAAATCCTCCGGATTTTCGATTCTGTTCTTCAGAATAAACCGCGTCATTTCACCACGGGACATCTTGATATAGATCACTATCGAAGCTAATTTCCCGTTCTTCCACACCTGAAATTCGGGAGTAACGACACGTACTTCTCTCTCCACACGCTTCCAATCGAACAAACTTTTCATCTCATCGCTAGCCAGATTGCAGAGTATGCCTCCCGCTTTCTTTATATCTTCGATGAAGACATCCGTCAGACGGGATTTCCAATAAGAGAACATGGTCTGATTACCCGGTTCCGGCAACACTACATCTCCTTCCAAGCGGTAGGAACGAATGACATCTAAAGGCCTCAACAACCCATAACAGAAAGAAGTCAACCGCAGATGTTCCTGCGCATATTCAAATTCTTCTTTCGAGAAATCCTTTGCATTCAGTCGCTTGAATACAATTCCGGTATAAGCCAGCAAAGCGGGCAGTTCCGATGTGTCTTCTGCATGAAAAGCCTGATAACGCTTATAATTCTCCACCGCCATCCTGGCATTTATACGCAACAGGCGTTCCAGTTCATCCACCGAAAACTGTGACATCTGCAAAGCAATCCCGGAAGCTTCTTTTTGAAATTGTGGAACTGTCTTCAAAGGTACTTTCACCTTTGAAGTCTCACTCATAGTCTTGGCACAAGATAGAAGTACTAACATTGTTTTATCTGATTTTATCTTTTCAAGAAACAAAAATAAAAAATAAATCGCTTCTCTTGCTGATGGATAGACAGATTCTACTTAGTTTCAACCAATAATTAACTTTAATCATTTATTAATAACAAAACACTCCCTATATAGACCACACTCTGATGTGCTATATTTACTAATAAAAAAAGAAACTCCCCCTTTGGACAAGCCAAAGAGAGAGTTCTCCTTATCTAATAGACAGCTAAAGCTGTTTTTATTTATATTCCTGCCAGCTCTTAATCTGAATATCATTCAGTTTCAATTCGCAGAATGCTTCGATAAAGGCGCTTGCCAAACGAGCATTGGTAATCAACGGAATGTTATGATCGATTGCACCGCGACGGATACGATAACCGTTCGTCAACTCACGCTTGCTGTGATTCTTCGGAATGTTAACGATCAAATCAAACTTATGGTCAGCAATCATCTTCATGACGTTGTTCTCTGCACCCGGCTTTTCATCCGGCCAGTAAACTGGAGTCGTTTCTACACCGTGAGCGTTCAGGAAGGCAGCAGTTCCGGCAGTTGCGTAAATTTGATATCCCTTAGCAAACAGCATACGGCTGGCATCCAGCAAATCTACTTTCGACTTCATTGCACCGGAAGAGAACATCACAGCTTTTTCAGGAATCTTGAATCCGGTAGCAATCATTGAATTCAGCAATGCTTCAGAGAAATCGTCACCGATACATCCCACTTCACCAGTAGAAGACATGTCTACGCCCAATACCGGGTCAGCCTTGTGCAGACGAGAGAAAGAGAATTGAGAAGCTTTTACACCAATCCAGTCGATATCGAATGCTGACTTATCCGGACGTGAGTATGGAGCATCCAGCATGATGCGGGTAGCAGTTTCGATAAAGTTACGTTTCAGAACTTTAGAAACAAACGGGAAGCTACGAGAAGCACGCAAGTTACATTCGATTACTTTCACTTCGTTGTTACGAGCCAGGAACTGGATATTGAACGGACCGGAGATATTGAGTTCTTTAGCAATCTGACGGCTGATCTTCTTGATGCGACGAGCTGTTGCAAAGTAAATCTTCTGTGCCGGGAATACCAAAGTAGCATCACCGGAGTGAACACCGGCAAACTCTACATGTTCGGAGATTGCGTATTCTACCACTTCACCATTCTGCGCAACGGCATCAAATTCAATTTCTTTCGTATTTTCAAGGAACTGGGAAACAACAACCGGATATTCTTTAGAAACTTCGGCAGCCATCTTCAGGAAGTTTTCCAATTCTTCATCGTCATAGCAAACATTCATTGCTGCTCCTGAAAGGACGTAAGAAGGACGAACCAATACCGGGTAGCCTACTTTTTCTACAAATCCCTTCACTTCTTCAAGACTGGTCAGTTCCATCCAAGCCGGTTGGTCGATACCCAGTTGGTCGAGCATAGCAGAGAACTTGTTACGGTTTTCAGCACGGTCGATAGAAATCGGAGAAGTACCCAATACAGGAACCGACTGACGGTAAAGTTTCATAGCCAAGTTGTTCGGGATTTGTCCGCCTACCGAGACGATCACACCACGAGGTTGTTCGAGGTCGATTACATCAAGTACACGTTCGAACGAAAGTTCGTCGAAGTAGAGACGGTCGCACATATCATAGTCAGTAGAAACCGTTTCAGGGTTGTAGTTAATCATGATAGACTTGTAACCCAGTTTGCGGGCAGTCTGAACTGCATTCACCGAGCACCAGTCAAATTCTACAGAGCTACCGATACGGTAAGCACCCGAACCCAGTACGACTACTGATTTTTCATTCTTATAATAGTTTACATCGTAGCCTTCCACTGCATAAGTCATATACAGATAGTTAGTCAGTTCCGGATGTTCGGAAGCAACTGTATTAATACGTTTTACAGCCGGGAGGATACCCATAGACTTACGATGAGCACGCACTGCCAGGTTTTCTTTCTCCATGTTTCCGGTTGGATTCAGTACGAAACGGGCAATCTGGAAGTCAGAAAAACCTAACACTTTAGCTTCACGCATTACATCGGCAGGTATATCTTCCACCTTATTATAGGTAGACAGTTTCGCTTTGTAGTCTACGATATTTTTCAGTTTGCCAAGGAACCATGGGTCGATCTTTGTCAGGTCATGGATACGTTCGATGGTGTAACCTTCTTCCATTGCTTGTGCAATGGCGAAAACACGCAAGTCAGTCGGGCGAGAAAGCTCTTTATCAAGATCATCAAAGTGCAGTTCGTCATTACCTACGAAACCGTGCATTCCCTGACCGATCATACGAAGGCCTTTCTGGATGATTTCTTCGAAAGAGCGACCGATAGACATGATTTCACCTACTGATTTCATGCTTGAACCGATTTCACGGGATACACCGGCAAACTTCGTCAAGTCCCAACGAGGGATTTTACAGATATAGTAGTCAAGTTGCGGAGCTACGTATGCAGAGTTCGGGGTTCCCATCTCACCAATCTGGTCGAGTGTGTAACCAAGTGCCACTTTAGCAGCCACGAATGCCAACGGATAACCGGTAGCCTTAGAAGCCAATGCAGAAGAACGGCTCAAACGGGCATTTACTTCAATCACACGGTAGTCATCCGTTTCAGAGTTGAAAGCATACTGAATGTTACATTCACCCACGATACCGAGGTGACGGATACATTTGGTAGAAAGTTCTTTCAACAAAGCCAGTTCTTTATCATCCAGCGAGCAGGTGGGAGCTACTACAATTGATTCGCCGGTATGAATACCCAGCGGATCGAAGTTTTCCATGCTGGCTACTGTAAAGCAATGGTCGTTAGCGTCACGGATCACTTCAAATTCGATTTCTTTCCAGCCTTTCAAAGACTCTTCTACCAGAATTTGTTTGGAGAAAGCAAATGAGCTCTCTGCCAATTTCAGGAATTCTTCCTCATTGGCACAGATACCGCTACCAAGACCACCCAGTGCATAAGCAGAACGCACCATGACAGGATAACCAATTCTGCGTGCAGCAGCAATGGCATCTTCCATGTTTTCTACTGCCTGGCTGACCGGAGTCTTCATTTCTATCTCGTCCAGTTTCTTCACAAACAAGTCACGGTCTTCTGTATACATGATAGCTTCTACCGAAGTTCCAAGTACCTTTACTCCATACTTATCAAGAACACCTTGTGTGTAAAGTTCAGCACCACAGTTCAATGCAGTCTGTCCGCCGAATGCCAAAAGGATACCATCGGGACGTTCTTTCTTGATAATTTCTTCTACGAAATAAGTATTCACGGGAAGGAAATACACTTTATCGGCAATACCTTCAGAAGTCTGAATGGTTGCGATGTTCGGGTTTACCAATACTGAGCTGATACCTTCTTCTTTCAAAGCTTTCAGTGCTTGTGAGCCTGAGTAGTCGAACTCTCCGGCTTGTCCGATTTTGAGTGCTCCAGAACCCAAAACGAGAACTTTCTTGATTTCCTTTTCCATTTCTTTTGTTGTTATAATAAGTTGTTATTTCTAAGTTCGTTCATAAAAAAAATGCGTTACCCTCAAAAAAGGATTAACGCATTACCAAAGAACTAAAATATCGTTTTTGGAAATAAAAGAAGAAGCCTGCCGTTTCCGGGTGCAAAACATCCGAATGTAAATAATACTTGCTTCTAATTTCCTGTTGATTCATTGTTGACTTCAAAATTTGTGCAAAGTAACGACATATTTTGCACATGACAAAAAGATATGTTCACTTTTTTACTGAAATAATTTACCGCGTTAATGAAACAGTCGTTTTTCCATTGGCTTTTAATGATTACATTCTTATCTTAAGCAGGCACAAATCATGAAGTAACTGCATTTTGATGTTTCTTTCAGTTTTTATCCTTATCTTTGTCGCCATTATATAATAAGGTAATAAATATGGGAAAAGAAAAAATCATATTGACGGGCGACCGTCCTACCGGAAGACTTCATATCGGTCACTATGTAGGTTCGTTGAAACGCAGAGTTGACCTGCAAAACGCAGGTGATTATAGTAAGATGTTTATCTTCATTGCCGATTCACAGGCATTGACAGACAATATAGACAATCCGGAAAAGGTGCGTCAGAATGTAATCGAAGTTGCTCTTGATTATCTGGCTTGTGGTATTGATCCGACTAAAGCTACGATTTTCATCCAGTCGCAAATACCGGAACTATGCGAACTTAGTTTCTATTATATGGACCTTGTCAGCGTATCCCGCCTGCAACGTAACCCGACTGTGAAATCGGAAATCCAGATGCGTAACTTTGAAGCAAGTATTCCCGTAGGTTTCTTCACTTATCCTATCAGCCAGGCAGCAGACATTACAGCATTCCGCGCAACAACTGTCCCTGTGGGTGAAGACCAGGAACCGATGCTCGAACAGGCTCGCGAAATCGTTCGCCGTTTCAACTATATATATGGTGAGACATTGGTAGAACCGGAAATCCTGTTGCCGGACAATGCAGCTTGTCTGCGTCTTCCGGGAACTGACGGTAAAGCTAAAATGAGTAAATCGCTCGGAAACTGCATCTACCTTTCGGAAGAACCGGAAGAAATCCAAAAGAAAATTATGAGTATGTATACCGACCCGGGACATCTCCGCGTACAAGATCCGGGAAAAATTGAAGGTAATACGGTATTTACTTACCTAGATGCTTTCTGCCTCCCCGAACATTTCGAACGTTATTTACCGGATTATCCGAATCTGGCAGAACTGAAAGCGCATTATCAACGCGGCGGATTGGGTGACGTGAAAGTAAAACGTTTCCTAAATTCCATCATGCAGGAGACTTTGGAACCGATTCGCAATCGTCGCAAGGAGTTCAGCAAGGATATCCCTGCTATCTACGAGATGCTTCAGCAAGGCTGCGAAGTGGCAAGGGCTGCGGCTGCCGAGACTTTGGCTGACGTGAAGAAGGCGATGAAGATTAATTATTTTGATGATAAGGAATTAATCGAAGAGCAGGTGAAACGTTTCTCGCAAGAGTAAAAGATTTCGTCTGGGAATAAACATAATTATAAGGTAAAGGCTGCCCTTCTTTTGTAGAACAGGCAGCCTTTCTTATCGGATATTTTTCAAAGATTCAGTTTGTTTCTTCCTCGTCATTCTTGAACAACACATCCTTTAATTTCTGATAAAGGAATGAAAGTATCAGCAATATCAATCCCAGAATGATAAATACAATAATCTTGCCAATGGTCGGCATAGCCCATAAATCATCAAAGACGAGTTTGAGCAGGACTAATCCGAAAGTCGCAAGGCTCACCATGCGGAGTAGTTTCTGATGCAGGCGCATGCCCAACCCCATTTGGACGAACCCGGCAATGCTTAATGAGAGTGACAGCCCGGCACTGAAATCGTCCACTCCTACTTGCCAAAGGAAAGAGCGTACCATTGTCAGCCAAAGGAGCGTGGCAAGAATATTCAGATATACGGTGAAACGGGATTTTATGCCGATTGATGTATAGTACATACGTGCTACATAATACAAATTCGCTATTACGAACACAGCTGTCAGCCATGGTAGTACAACAGGAGGGGAAGTCCATATTCTCTGGTCGCCCCATATATTTATAATATATACAAGTACGTTTGCCCCGATAGTCAAGATATAAGAAGTGAGATGTTTCGTTATCGGGAATCGTTTTCTGAAAGCATAGCAAACACTCGAAATGGATATGGCTGTAAACAAGAACATAGCTCCGCTTCTCGTCGCCCCTTCAAAATACAAATTGAATTCCATCATAAATGTATAATAAAGTATGATTACGGAGACGATAAGCATAAAAGGATTCCAGAAGCTGTATTTCAACCGGCGTGCCGTAGAGAAGAAGGAATGATAATATTCCATTAATAAAGCAAATGCTCCTGTCGCTAATCCCACAAACAAAGAGGTGGCAAATGAACTATTCAGAAAAATTGTATCTAAGGAATGATGTTCAAACATCACACTATACACATCCATCAAGTAAGAAACGAAAGTGAGTCCTACCAGAACTTTAGCCGCATACTCATATACTCTAAGTTTCGACTTAACATAGAGCCACAACAGCAATACCATTTCCGATGCCCAAAGCAAGGTTATATAGTTTCCGTCCAGTTGAATCGGAATAGTGATAGAGACAAATGTCAATACAAGTCCCAGTGTGGTATGAACCAGAAATTTATACTCTTTGCGGTTCTTCCAGAGCCAAAGCACCAGTCCTAAATTAACGAGTGCGATAAACAGGCTCAACAAGCCGCTTGCTTTGAAAGATAATCCCATATTCCGCAAGAATAAGGCTCCTGAAAGTAAATAGATAAAATTATTCGTTATAATGACGAATACTAATCCCCGGCTCATCGTCCGCATATTCTCTCCACGAAGGATAGAGAACACCGGAAGTAGAAAGATAAAATAGAACAGAGTAGCAAACCAAAACAGATGGCTCGAAATAACCGTAGAACTAGAGGTATAGTTAAACAAAAGAAAGATTCCCATTATCAGGCAAGTAAAGACAAATGAAATCATTGGAAGTTCACTCCACTTTTTATAAATGGAAAGTCCGAACATACCCAGGTTTAATATGCTCACGTAAGTGAACAGTACCAAATAACTTCCTTCCCCGCTACTCACTATGAATGGCGCAAGGAATCCTCCTACAAGAGAAATGATAGCCAACTCACGCCGATTATATACCACAGACAGAATAGACATAAACACTGTGACACCAATCAGAATGATAAATGCCATAGTCTGCGAGAAAATATGATAATAATGGAAAGCAATGGCAACTGTAAGATAGAACACAGCGAAAGCACCACCCGCAAGCAGCGAACTGAAGGTTCGGTATTTCTTTTGCAACCGTTCGGCAACAGCCAGCAATACAGCTCCCGTCAAGAAACCAAGCACGGTACGGAAGGTTTCATTAATCCAGTTTTTATCAATGGCATACTTTACAAAGAAACCTACACCGATTACAAATATAAGGATACCAATCTTCCCGAAAAGATTCTCACCGATGAATTTTTCATAGTTCACCTGCTTCTTTTGTTTCGGAACAGTCGGGGCAACCGGAACAACCGGAGTAGCCGGAGTAACCGGTACAACTGGCACAGTCGAAGATTCAGCGGATTCCTTCCGAACAGCCTCTACACAAACTTCCTCCATTCTTGTTTCAAGCGTCTTTTCAGGCGTCTTTTCCAATGTCTCACGGACAACTGCTTCAACAACCGGTTCGTGTTTTTCCTGAACAGCCTCTTCTCGTTGTCCGGTCTTTACTGCCTTAACATGCTCTACCGCTTGAGGCATCACAGGAATATCTTTTGTTTCTTTTTCTGATATTTCCTCTTTCGGCTTGGAGGCTTCAGCAACAGAATTTTGCTGAACCTTGAGATAATCTTCCATCCGTTTCTTTATCTCATTCAACTCTTTCTCTATTTTTCCGAAGCGATTGTCCAACCTACTCAATAAAATAAATAACATAACTAAAACGAGTAGTGCATATACGGTATTAAAGTCGTCCATAATATTCCAGATTTGAGTTCTATAGCACAAATATAGATAATTATTAATAGCTCCAATCAATTGTTATTAAATTATTTGGATTATCCCAACAATGCAATTTTACATCAATTGCATAAATCAGGATACAAATCCTCTAAATCAGGAAAAAAATCTCCTCATTTTATAAAAAAGAATAGAGCTTACAAATTTCAAACAATTATACGGCTTTTATTCTTCTTTTTCCTATCTTTGCCACAATATCAATAAAAATCACACAAATTATTCACTTAAACACAAGAAGCATGAAGCACCTTAAATTTCTATTTGCACTTGGCGGCATTCTTTTCTTATCTTGCCAAACAGTATCCGCACGTGGTTTAAAAATCCCTTTCGGCGACCGCGAAGTATTAACCAAAGTAGCAGATTTGCCTGATACCGAAGAGTACCAAACAGACGATGGAAACTACATTGATCTGGCAACTTTCCATCAGGAGTTCAACATCGCTTACCTTCTCCCTCTATACATAGAGAAAGAGCCTCGCCTGGTCGGCTATTGCGAAAAGGAAGACACTTACTATGAACTGACGGAAGAACAACTGGCTACCATCCTAAAAGAAAATAATTTGGATGGAGAGAAGTTGAACAAGGTCAGCTTCTATTCCCGTTATGGCGGTAAAGCTGTCGGACTTCTTATAATTGCCCTTATCATTTGGGGATGTATTCCTGGAAAAAAGAAAGAAGTGAAACCCGTGGAAGTATAAAACAAACCATTATTAATAACATTAAAAAGTACAAACTATGTCTATTTACACCTTTATTCCGGTCATTTTCATTGTTCTATATCTAGGATACTGGTTTTACATGAAAAACAAAAACTCGCAACAGGCACAAGTAGTGAACAACACCGATTTCAAAGCTGAATTTGCAAATGCAGAACAGTATAAAAAACTCTGCTTAAACTCTGATTTATCTTTCCTGAAAGAAGCTATGGGAGAAGAAAAAATTGACGCTTTCAATTATGCCAGCAATGAGTATGGTGTAGCATCCGCACTCAAAGACGGGATGAAAGATAAGCTGAAAGGAATGGCCACTTTAGGAACTGTACGTTTCAATACCGTACAAACTCCCAAATATCTGGTATTGAGCGGAGACAATCTGCACCTATTCGATACAGACACAGATGGAGAAATCGACAATCATTTTGTATTCAATCAGGCGCGTCTTGAAAATTCCCGTCTCATCGCAATTCCTATGGAGGGACAAGTACAAGCACAGGCACAAGCCAGAGGAAACAACGTGAAAGCATACAAACTTTCATTGCAAACCGACGAGAAACCTGTTGAACTCATTATCTACTCCTGTCTGATATTTACAAATATCCCGGAGATTCCGACAGATCCACAAGAAACAATACAGGATATTATCATTGGCAATGACTTCTTGAAACAATTGGGTGACAAATATCCTAATTTGAAAGTCTCATTGCCGATATTTAGCTAAAGAAGGACATATACTTAGAAAAAATAACAGCGGAAGGTTAGCTAGTTACCAAACATTATGCGTCCCGGCGTCCCGGCGGATTTGCAATCCGCCGTTCTCCGAGTATCAGGATTTATAATCCGCAATACACCTATACTTTATATAGTTCGGATTGAAAATCCTGATGCTCAAAGCAATCGGATTACAAATCCGATTGAACAGAGAACAGATCTCTGCAGATACTCCCCGCAGAAATTCAAAAGTAAAATTAAAAGCGATACAGTTTCGTTCGGACAAGAAGTTGAAACAATCTGTCGGATATATAAAAATAAAGCAAATGAAGCGGGTCAAGCACTCTGCCAAATTATCGGAAATAGAGATAGACATGCGGCTAAAAGAGTATTTCAGCGATCATCAGATTATGCAACGTTCCGACTTTCAAGGCATCACGGGGATGGTACGTTCCACAGCCATGATTCATATTCGCCGACTCCGTCAGGAAGGCAAGCCGCAGAATATCGGCATTCCCAGTCAACCTATTTATGTGCCGGCCCCAGGATTTTATGGAAAGTCCAGAGATTATCAGCCTGTCAAATAAACTAAAACAAAATAAAATACCAGAGGAGATACCCCCAAATAACAGATATAAAAAAGGCGGCTGAAAGCATGAACCTCTCTTTTCAAGGTTCGCTTTCAGCCGCTATCTCTTTCCAGCAAGCGATTACAGAGAATCGCTGAATGCTGAAATCGCTTTTTTTACTTTTTATTACTGTGCAGATTCTACCAATACTACACGGTTCAGAATCGGTTGACCGAATTTGTCAACGCCACCACCGGCTGCAACTTTCAGTCTATCGGCAGAGATGCCATACTTCTTAACCAACAAGTCTTTAACAACCTGTGCACGTTCCAAACTTAACTTCTGATTGAAAGCAGGAGTACCGGTTGCAGAGTCAGCATATCCGTTGATTGTGTATGTAGCATTCGGAGATTCTTTTATCTTGCTGGCAAGATATGACAAGTTCATTTCTTCTTGCGGAGATAATTTATCAGAACCGATCTTGAAGAATACGGTACGCGGAGCAATGTTAGTATCTGTGATAACAACTTCTTCAGTATCTTCTACTTCTACCGGTTGTTGTGCATTTGCCAACTGTTGTTGCAATTGCATATTAGCTGCTGCCATTGCATTCATCTGATTACGCATCTGGTTCAATTCGAGTTCAGAGATAATCTGTGGAGTAGGACGTTGGAATCCGCGGGTAGGGAAGTAATAAGTCACACCGAGGGTAGCACCTAAGATACCATCATAATCGGGTCTACCTCCATGTTCTCCGTCAAACTTGCCTTCCAGACCTGTTGCACTCAACTCCAGATTCAAGTCAACAGCATTCGACAAACGGAAGCGGTTGATAATACCTGCATTGAAAGTAGCGGAGTTAGTGTGAGGACGAGAATAAGCATGAGCCCAACCGGCACCTATATAAGGGATAATTTCATATACGCGGTTCGGATTATATCCACCGAAAAGTGCGTTCAGGTTAATCATCAAATCACCATGCAAGTTCATGTAGTCCCATCTTTGTTTGTAAGAACCGTCTTCTCTCGGACCACCCACTACATAATTAGCAGTTTCGCTGGTAGTGAATCCTTTTGCCTGCAATCCGCTGTATTGCAAACGCAGTCCGAATCCAGGAGTTACCCATTTGCCGACAGACACGTTAAATGTAGGAGCAACACGGTCTCTGAATTTGCCGATATGGTCATTGTTTCCATATAGCACCTGGGCGCCGCCTCCTACAGAGAAGAACCAGTTACTCCAGAAAGGATTAGTTATTACTTGATATTTATCTTGTACCTGAATCACTTCGTATTCAGTTACAGTCATTGTCTGCTGCGCAGAAGCGACAGACGCAACGCCGGCAAATGCCAGCAACATCAGAATCTTTTTCATATACCTAATAGTTAAGTGGTTATTTAAATCTTTTTCTTTGTTGAACTATTTAAATAACACGAACCGAACTAAAAGGTTTTAGAAAAAGATGAAATTATTTGTTTTATTTGAATAATCTTTCGATGTCTTCCTCCTTGATTGTTGTCAAAACAGTTTTCCCATCAGGGGTGTAATTCGGTGAGGGACAGGCAAAAAGGTTGTCTACAAGGCTTACCATTTCTTCATTACTCAACACCTGTCCGTAAACAATAGCCGCCGCGCGAGCCAATGTTAATGCCAGAATACTTTGGATTTCTTCCTTGACGTCACTTCCTTTTTCCATCGCCGTATGCAGCATATTACGCACCAGTTCCACCGGATTCAGACCTTCAATCCCCGAAGGAATACCATTAATGGCATAGCTACCGCCTCCCAGATTACTCAAATCGAAACCGACTGCAGACAAATCATCCATAATACTTTGCAGTACAGCAGCTTCCGAAGCCGGCAACTGTAAGATTTCCGGGAACAGGACGCCTTGTGATACCCCCTGTTTCTGTTGGATCTGTACCATATAACGATCAAAAAGCACCCGTATGTGTGCCCGGTGCTGATCGATTAGCATCAAACCGGATTTAACTGAAGTCAGGATAAACCGCCCTTTAAACTGCAAATGCTGATTTCCTTTCTCTATCACCGGTTCACTGGCATACAAAGTAGAAGAAGCGGCAGAGGTGACCGTCTCCATCTTTTCTTCAACGAAAGTGGGTTGGCCGCCAATAGAAGAGTCTTCCCAATCCATTTCTGGTTCCGGTTGCGGGTTATTCATCTTACTGGCTTTCGTCAGCCCTCCGTACAAATCTTCCCATTCCACTTTCGAACGGCTGTACGATCCGCCACCACCGCCACCGGCAGAAACTTTAAACGGATTATAATCTGTATTATAATGTATCTTCGGAGGCTCGGAAGACATTTTCTCCTCAAATGCCGGAATGTCAGGCATGTCTTCCGTATCAAAATCAATAGAAGGGATCGCACTGAATTTACCCAACGACTCCTTCACGGATGCTGAAAGTATCTGCCAGATGGCCTGTTCATTTTCAAACTTGATTTCAGTCTTTGTCGGATGGATATTCACGTCAATATTAGCCGGATCTACATCAAAATAGATAAAGTAGGAAATCTGTTCACCAGTGGGAATCAACTGTTCATAAGCCTCCATGACTGCCTTATGAAAATAAGGATGACGCATATAACGCCCGTTGACAAAGAAATACTGATGTGCCCCTTTCTTACGGGCAGTCTCCGGCTTGGCTACGTATCCGGAGATTTTCACCATGGTAGTATTGACCTCTATATTCAGTAACTGCTGATTGAGCTTCTTACCGAAAATAGCAAGGATACGTTGACGTAATTGTGATACCGGAAGATTAAATAACTCCGAATCATTACTATAAAGCGAAAAGGCAACCTCCGGATGCACCAAAGCGATCCGTTCAAATTCGGCAAGGATGTTACTCAATTCCGTTGAATTAGCCTTTAGAAATTTACGACGGGCAGGTACATTAAAGAATAGGTTCTTTACAGAGAAGTTACTTCCTTTAGAACAGGACACAGCTTCCTGACTTTCCACTTGAGAACCTGCAATCACCAGCCTCGTGCCCAACTCTTCCGATTCCGGACGTGTCTTTAACTCTACCTGTGCCACAGCAGCGATGGAAGCCAATGCCTCTCCGCGAAATCCCATTGTACGCAAAGCAAACAGATCCGCCGCTTGACGTATCTTGGAAGTGGCATGTCGCTCAAAAGAAAGACGGGCATCCGTTTCGGACATTCCTTTTCCATCATCAATCACCTGAATGCTGGTTTTACCTGCATCAGTCACCAATACATGTATATTTTGTGCATCTGCATCAATCGCATTCTCCACTAGCTCCTTGATGACAGACGCGGGACGTTGTATCACTTCACCGGCAGCAATCTGGTTAGCTACCGAATCAGGTAACAAATGAATTATATCGCTCATTCTTCGTAAATTAATAATTAAAAGTTCCAGCTTCCTGTCGCCAAATAATGCCACAGATAAAGAAGGAAAGCAATGATTATCAGTATGATTCCGAAAGAGACCGGTTTGCGGCCACTCGCTTTTCTTCTTTTCAAATGCGTAGTACCTTCGATGAACTTACCGCGAATATCCTCCGGATTAAATTCCTTTTCCGGAAGCATCCCCAAGTCACGTTTGGCGTTCTCCTCCATCTTTGCGAGCTTTTCTTTCCGCTCGTCTACATAAATGTATTGATGATTAAAGCCACGGGGCTTTCTCATTGAGTTAAACATTCCCATACTACTTCATATTTATTAAGTTTCGCTTTTCTGTTTTGGGTCGCCGGTCGGTGGTCGGTTTCAGTGTATCACCCGCACGCTTACCACGCCAGTTAAAGATATCATCCTTATTCAGCGGACGGACATAGTCGAACCAGGCAAAAGTGGGAAGACGTAATTTATCAGGCGGTATCTGGTCCATCGGATACATCGTTCCGTTGGATTTACCGATAAACAGTCCTTTTTCCATCTTCTTATCCTTCATATAAAGATGAAGCACACTACCTTCCAGACAATTAAATCCGGTCATCGTACTGTCTTTTTCTTCCGGATAGAAAGCGGTCAACACATTACCAATCACTTCAATATGACGCATATCTCCATTAATGAAATAGGCTTTCATCTCTTTGCCGGACACTTGGTTATAATGAATAGAATCTTTCATTTCCACCGTCAACGCCTGGTTGATGATGTGCGCCCAATCAATCGTGCTGTCATTCATATAAATCTTGATCTGCTCGCCAAGTAGTTGCTGCCCTTCATTCCAAAGAATAGGGTCGGTATACATGGTCATACAGGAATCCTTCGAATTATAGACCAGTGAGTCACATACTCCCTGAACATCCGTACGATACATACGTACCTTGTGATAAGCTTTCATCAACCGGAAAACGGAATCGGTATTCAGGTTGTAAGACACCAACTGCAATGTATCGCCATGCATAAAAAGACTGTCAGGCCCTTGCGAGTAGTCGATTGCCACCGCACGTTTCGTCGCAAACGCGGAGTCTGTCAATTCATTATAGAAACAATAATCACCCGTCAGCATATTCTTATTAATGGAATCTGTCATCTTCACATTATCGAACGCCTCGCCATAACCGATGATACGGTCATAGAACAGACTGTCGCCTACCAGTTTCTTTCCCTGATTGGTCAGTACCGAACGGTCCAACAGTTCGGCTTGTTCGGTCATTGTGTTATAAAATCCCCGTTCCGAATAGATATGATTATTATCACTGACGATATTGGAAGGTCCGAGAATAACTGCGATTTTGCTTTCCGTATTATACCTTAATGTATCGGAAGTCAACACAAACTTAGGGTTTACCAACTTCACATCATGGTTGAATACCGACTGTTTTGTTGCAGGACTGTATTCTCCCCAATCGGAAGTCAATACATTCTCTTCATCCATCAAGGTTCCTCCCTCGAAATAATATCCGAGGTCGTAGAGACGGTCGTAGTTCAAGCTATCTGTCAACAGGGTGGTGTTCCGATTAATCATCTTCACATTTTCACGAAGCTGCGCTATTTGCGTCATTCCGTCATAATAAAGATAATCACCGTAAATGAACAAAGTGTCTCCCTGTTCCATACGCACATTACTGAAGGCCTCCACAGAGTTGGTTTTCTCAAAAATCAGTGCACTGTCACAGTACATATACATACTGTCATGCCGCAATTTCACGTTACCAATCAACACCTGCACATCCGGACGCGCCAACTTATCCGCCTGACCTTCATCAGCATGAAGCAGATAAACTTTGGTCTTTTTATTCTCCGGTTGTTTCTTATTGTCCGATTGTTTCTTATTGCCTGCCGGTGTTTTGGCTTTTGAAGCCGACTTAGACGTATCCGCAGCCGATTTAATTGAATCCCCTGTCACAGGTTTCTGTCCCGTTGGCCTCACTTGTGCTACAAGACATACACCAAACAGGCATAGAAAGCCTATAAGGAGCCATCTATGCCTGTCTTGTTGTTTATTTTTCTTATTTGTTTTCAGCATATAAAATCAAAGCAAGGTTACATCAGTCCTTCTTGACCCAACCCGGATACTTGAAGTCACACTTCTGCCAGTTTTCGTTGATGCGTACATAAGTATGTTTCTGTTTGTCCAGAATCCATTTCTGCAACATCTCTTCACGGCGTTTGTCCATCACAATTTCTTTCAAGTCCTGATAGTCTTCTGCAATGGTTGCTTTATGACCGTTGATTTTTGCTTTCAACTTCACGATAGCACATACTTCTTTTCCATCCTTCTCATTAATCATTGTAAAGGCTTTGGAAATTTCGCCTACATTCATCTTATCCACTACCTTAGCAACGTCTTGAGGAAGATCCTGCATCTGGAACTTAGAAGTAGTCACACCTGAATTTTCATTGATGTTCACCATAATACCATGGTTGTTACGAGTATCTTTATCCTGTGAGATAACGGCAGCCGCATCATCAAATGTAAATTTGTTGGCACGAATATCATCGGCAATAGAATCCAGACGGGCACAAGCCTCGGTCAGTTCTTTTTCCGATACTTTCGGACGTAACAAAATATGGCGAGTGTTGACACGGTCACCACGTTTTTCAATCAACTGGATAATGTGGAAACCAAATTCCGACTCCACAATCTTAGAAACTTTCTTCGGATCTTGCAAACTGAACGCTACATTCGCATAAGCAGGGTCCATCATACCACGTCCCATGAATCCACATTCACCACCTTTAATAGCAGATGCCTTGTCTTCCGAATACAAACGCGCCAATGTAGAGAAGTCAATTTCTCCTTTTGTCACACGATCCGTATAATCACGCAACGTCTTTTTTACATCCTCAATCTCCGAGATAGGAATTTTCGGTTGTAAAGTAATGATCTGCACTTCTACCTGTGTCGGAATGTAAGGAATACTATCTTGTGGAAGGTCTTTGAAGTAACGGCGTACTTCTGCCGGAGTCACTTTGATTTCTCCTACCAGTTTCTGCTGCATCTTCTGAACGGTCAATCCGTCACGTGCATTATCACGCAGCGTCTCACGAATCTGGGTGGAAGTTTTATTGAAATACTCCTCCATCTTCTCTCTGGAACCGATCTGCTGGATGTACATGTTGGTCATCATATCCACACGCTGGATGATTTCCGCTTCGGAAACCTCGATACTGTCCAACTTTGCCTGATGCAGGAACAACTTCTGCACAGCAATCTCTTCAGGAATTACACAATAAGGATCGCCGTCAAATCTGCGTCCATTATACAAGGCATCCATACGGGCCTCTTCTACATCTGATTTCAAAATAGCTTCGTCACCTACTACCCAAACTACTTCATCAACCACATTATCTTGTGCATAGGTTGCCACATTAGCAAATATTGCCAGGACAAGGGTAACAACAAATCTAAAGTTCACAAACTTCTTCATTCTTTGTATTTAATAATTATATATAATCTTCTTCTTACTTACTGCCTGCTGATACAAGTCGTTCTTTACCTGTTCCATAAAGCTCACCCGTTTCTGATTAACCAGTAAGTCTTTCACTTCCGAACGGGCAAACTCATACGGTTTCTCTTCACCAATTCCGCGATAATCGCTCACATTCAGGAAATAATAATAGGCCGTATCTTTCAATTCTACCTGACGGTGTTTGTCTACGTACTCTTCCGGTGCCTCTACTTTTAATGGAATCATATCCAGTACATCAGTCACGGACACCCATTTGTCATAGAAGTATTCGTATTTCACTGCATTCTGCAAGCTATATTTTTCCAGGCTCTCGACAGCATCCTGTTTTTCCGACTTATACCACCTGCGCACATTGTTCAGCTGGGGAGCCGTCAACGGCACTTTGATAAACAATCCCTTAATCAACGGGGTTTCCAGCTTAAACAGTTCTTTGTTTTTTCCGTAATATTCTGCGATCTCTTGTTCGGAAATATCATTCGACAGCTTCTGGTTTATCAACTCCTGCTGATAAGTATGCATAATCAACGCTTTCCGATAATTCTCCACTAGTTTGTCTACATCCACATTATCGGGAATATTGTTCGCAGCTTTCTCATATAATAAAATCTCTTCCGCCCAACTACGAATATAATGTTCGGTGAAGAGAATACTATCATCTTCTGACAATCCGACCGGAAGCACGGACATCAAATCTTCTTTATATAAAAAGTTACCGTCCACCTCTACCAAAGGAGTCTTTCCTTTGTGGTCGCGCTGTTCCTTGCACGCTCCACAACCAAGAAGGGTAATCAGTAAGAGGACTAATATTCGCATTGGCAACTAAAATCTACTTATTTAAGGTACGAAGATAGTGAATAATCGGTTACATCAGTTATTATTAACTGTTTTTAAAACCTCTTGGTTTATTTCAACCTTACCAAACTCCCTCAATTCCCGCGCCCAGCACGTGTCAAGATAGCTTCGATAATCCTTTCGCACCTGTTCAATTACTTCCCGATAATCATCCGGTCCTTTCATTTTTTCGCCTACCACAATGGTAAAAGGATAAGACATCACGGGTTCGAAACCACCCTTCTTAAAGACCAGTTTATCTATATATTTATTGTCTCCGTCGGCAAAAATACCTTGTTCAACCTGTATCTTTTCCGTCCCGGATGTATTAAAAGTTTGCCGAAGCTGGTCCACCCACTCTTTTTCCGGCACTTTCTTCAGCATTTTTTTAGCTTGCTTTGCCGTCTTTTTATCAACGCAATGAAGCACGACTCCTCTATACCGGGGACTCTCCCACCGATAATCCGACGAATGAAATTTAAAATAGGTAGCCAATCCGGCCCGGTCATTAATGGCAGGCAACTCTATTTTCTGCCGTGTGATCTCTTTTACCAAATAGTTTTCGTCAGATTCCCGCAAGGCAATACGAATTTCCGGATGCTTTTTATCTATATTCCGACTTTCATAATCCAATAATGATTTAGCTATAAACCCTTCCAACTGGCGTTTGGCAGCTTGAGGATGAGAAGAGGCAAACTGCGTGAACATAGCTCCGGTATATGCCTGTCCATCAATCGTAAAGAGATTTTGTTCTGTCCGGCCTTTCGTTAACAGTTCTTCCATTGCTGCCTGATTCGGGGTATACTGCCATGACCTTTTTAATCGGTCGAGCATCGCTGCCGTGCCTTTGTCTAAAATTTCCTTACGCCGTAACCGCTCTATCAACCTACCACTGACATCTTCATAAGCAAATGCTTCCTCCCGGTCAATCACTTTCAAGATATGAATCCCTTCAGGAGTGAAGAATGGCTGTGATACCGTACCTTTCGCCAAAGAGAAAGCGACATCCTCAAATTCACTCGTTGTCTCCAGACCTTCTATCCATCTACTCTGCTTATCATCCGAATAGATTTCCACCAAACGGTTAAAATTCAAATCCGGCTGATTCTGTATCACCCGGTATATAGAATCCATCCGGGCTTTTTCTTCTTCCAAATGACGGGAAGTCACCGTCTGCGGTAAACGTTTAAATATTTGCATGACTTGCACCCGGCCGCTACGTGCTTTCAGTCCCATCTTCTGATACAAGACACGGGCACAACTATCCATCACTTGTTTGTCAATCAGATAAGATTCTACCAATTCTGTCCAACATTTCTCGTGTTGTTTACGGAAAACTGTAGTCGTATCAAGCCCGGCAGCCCTGGCTGCTTCCACCTTCAACTTTGATTGAGCGAAAAGTGCCGCATACTCTTTTGGTGAAAGCCGGGCATTTGAGCGTTCTGCATAACGGCGGTATGCATTTTCAAATTCCGAACGGAGTACCTCTCTTCCGTTAACACGCATCAATACCGGATCTTCTTGCGCAAAGACCGCGACAACAAAGAGAGAAATACATCCCAACAACAGGCTTCTTTTCATCATCATTTTTTATTTTCCAAACAATAAACAACAAACATCACAGAGGCAATAACAGATAAACAACAAACGGTGAGCAGTGAACACCTTGCTGACAACACAGCCTGTTCACCGTTCACCGTTAATAGTTCACCGTATCTATCTATTATTCCGGACGGCTATAGTTAGGCGATTCACTAGTAATCGTCACGTCGTGCGGATGGCTTTCCATTACACCTGCATTGGTAATGCGGGTAAACTTAGCATCATGAAGTTTATCAATATTGGCAGCACCGCAGTATCCCATACCTGCACGCAAACCACCTGACAACTGATAGACAACCTCGAAAAGTGTACCTTTATAAGGAACACGGGCAGCAATTCCTTCCGGAACCAGCTTCTTCACATCAGCAGTTCCGCTCTGGAAGTAACGGTCTTTCGAACCGTTCTCCATCGCTTCCAACGATCCCATACCACGATAGGATTTAAATTTACGTCCATTGAAAATGATTGTGTCGCCCGGAGACTCTTCTGTTCCGGCAACCAACGATCCGATCATTACACAATATCCACCGGCAGCCAACGCTTTCACTACATCGCCCGAATAGCGCAAACCACCATCGGCAATCAAAGGAATACCTGTACCCTTCAAGGCTTTTGCTACATCATAGACAGCAGACAACTGTGGAACACCTACACCGGCAACCACACGAGTGGTACAGATAGAACCCGGACCGATACCGACTTTCACTGCATCCGCTCCTGCTTCTACCAACGCTTTTGCAGCTTCTCCGGTAGCAATATTACCCACTACGATATCAATGTTCGGGAAGCGTTGCTTAGCTTCTTTCAGTTTTTCAATCACAAACATAGAGTGTCCGTGAGCCGTATCAATCACAATTGCATCCGCACCGGCATCTACCAATGCCTGCATACGATCCAGCGTATCGGCAGTCACACCTACACCGGCAGCTACACGCAAACGACCTTTGGCATCTTTACAAGCCATCGGTTTATCTTTTGCTTTTGTAATATCTTTATAAGTAACAAGACCGATCAACTTTCCGTCCATTCCGACAATCGGAAGTTTCTCGATCTTATGTTTCTGAAGAATCTGTGCAGCAGATTCCAGATCAGTAGACTGGTTTGTAGTTACCAATCTTTCTTTCGGAGTCATGACAAGATCAATATGTTTAGCCATGTCTCTTTCGAAACGCAAATCTCTGTTAGTAACAATACCCACCAAATAACCTTCATCATCTACCACAGGGATACCACCGATTTTGTATTCCGCCATGATGTCCAGTGCATCCTGCACAGTAGAACCTCTTTTAATAGTTACGGGATCATAAATCATACCATTTTCGGCACGTTTTACAATAGCAACTTGTCTTGCCTGTTCTTCGATAGACATATTTTTGTGAATCACGCCGATACCACCCTCACGAGCAATGGCAATAGCCATTTTCGCTTCGGTAACCGTATCCATGGCAGCCGTCACAAAAGGAATTTTTAACTCAATGTTTTTTGAAAACTTAGTCGAGAGATCGACAGTGCGCGGTAAAACTTCAGAATAAGCGGGGATCAACAATACGTCGTCGTAAGTTAACCCATCCATTACAATCTTATCAGCAATAAATGACATAGGGCTATGCGTTTAAAAATTATTGCGTGCAAATATACGGTTTTTATTCAAAATGCGCAAACTGTGTACCAGAATATTTAATGAAGGGGGACTAATTAATACTTATCAGAAAGAATTGCCTTAAAAGAACACATTCAAAGAACCGAATTAAAGAACAACTTTAAAGAACAAGATTATGGAAAGGCAGATTTTTATTAATGAGATGCAAGCTCGTTTCAATTTAAGAAAACCACGTAGCGAGAAGCCAACCAATCTCTATTTAGTATGCAGAATAAACAACAAACAGGTTAAACTATCTACAGGGGTAAAGATATATCCAGACCACTGGAATGAAAAAAGACAAGAAGCATATATCAGCGTACGCCTATCAGAGTTAGATAATATAAATAACACTATAGTGAACAAGAAAATCACAAAACTAAAAGAATATTTCATCGAATTTAAGCATTATCTTTGTATGCATCCAGACGAGATTGGAGAAAGTATGAAACTATTAAAACAACACATATATAAAGATAGGATGAAGAAAGAATTACAGAAACCCGCAACTTTTATAATGAAACAAATTATAGAAGCAAAGACTTGTGCAGAAAGCAGCAAGAAACAATATCGTTCTAACATAGACAAATTCGAGCGTTTTCTCAAAGAGAATGAAATCCCCAATACATGGGAGAGCATGAATTTAGATACCATTAATCGCTACCAAAAGCAAATCATAAAAGAAAATCCATTACATCCTCATAACACTTTGCGTAACATAATTAAAGGAACTATTTTTAATTTACTAGGAATAGCAGATAAAAGACTGGATATTCCTTTCAAATGGTCTGACAGCAATTTAAACAGTTTTGAGTTCGTGAAAGATAAATCCAACAAAGAATTAGCAGACAACAAAAAAGTTTCATTAACAGAAGAGCAACTGAATAAATTCTACAAGCATATCATAACAGGAACAGAAAGACAAATAAAGAAATACACAGAAATCAGAGACTTATTCATACTACAATGTTTAGTTGGGCAACGAATTGGAGATATGCAAAAATTCTTTAATGGAGATAATGAAATGGACGAAGAAGCAGGAACCATCTCCATTATACAACAAAAGACAAAAGCCAGAGCTATAATTCCACTATTGCCATTAGCCAAAGAAATTATATCCAAATATGAGAATAAAGAATTATTATATTATAAAGAAAGAAAGTCCATTGTCAATGAAGCCTTAAAAGAAGTAGCAGAACAAGCAGGATTAGATGAGCCTATCACTTATGAAGAAAACGGGATTAAACAAACCCAACCTCTTTATAAATTACTGCATACACATACAGCAAGGCATACTTTTATCACAATATTGTGTAGAAAAGGCATCCCCAAGGAAACTGTTATTATAGCGACAGGACATGAAGATACAAAAATGATAGACAAAGTTTATTCTCATTTAAACAGTAAAGATAAAGCAAAGAAAGTCTCTAATGCTTTCAAAAGTTTAAATAATGGCATTTTCAATATGGGCAAGGTGGAAACATATTCTCTCAATGAAGCGAAGCCTATGAATGATGTGACTAATAATATCACCTTCGATACTCTGTTGGACACTCAATTTTTTGCGTCTAAAATCAATAAGGCTGCTGAACTACAATCACAGGTAGGTCATTTGAAAAATGGGAAACTGTGTAGTTATGACAATGAAATCACGTCTCTTATAAGCGAGATAGAAAAATTCTCCCAATCTTCCACTTCTGATTCAGATGTGGCAAAACAATATGTGAAACAGTTATCTGTCTGGAAGCAGTCTGATTTGTATGACAGTTTTAGAGAAATGATTATCAAGTGTGTCAAGATTGGTATCAGTAAGGATGCAATTATGCAGTTTATCAATAAGGCATTGGAAATAGGCTTGTTGGATAAGGAAAGATTCACCAATATAAAAGAAATCACTACAGCCTTATTGGATAAAAGGAATCAGGGCTGACGAGCTTTTTAGGAAATCAAGGCTTCTGGTAAGCCTGAACATC
The DNA here is from genome assembly GCF_000157095.2 of Bacteroides sp. D1. Classification (NCBI taxonomy): domain Bacteria; kingdom Pseudomonadati; phylum Bacteroidota; class Bacteroidia; order Bacteroidales; family Bacteroidaceae; genus Bacteroides; species Bacteroides sp. D1. Next base: position 14,608 of record NZ_JH114343.1, on the reverse strand, counting down.
ATATTCTCCCCGAACAGCTACGGTTAAGGGGAGAATTTTTGCTTTATCGCATCCTCAACTCAAATATTCCACAATTTCGACTTGTTGTTTGGTGATGCTGTCGGGACTTTATACCTTTGCAACGTGATTGAAAGTCAGAAATGACCGAGTTTCTCATCCCCCAGATTCACCACTACAAACCTAAATCTACTTCAAATGAAAGAACTGACCTACGCAGACATTCGTAAAATAGCACTGGAGCACGGTATTAAGGACACAAGGCTTCACGTCGGGCTTTGGGCTACTGACCGATACATCAAAAAGCGCAAAATGGTTCAAGGCAAGACATACACAATCTACCTGCCGCATCATAAATCAGAACAGGAATGATTTTTTAGTTCCAAACCTGTCGCCAAGCTAACATAATAAGAGGTATTTTCTTCATAAAACTTTTAAACTAAAGTTTTAAAAGACGCTTCCGCCATAAACTATATAATACAAGACATAACATTTAGATTGCTTGACTATGCTAAGTCAACTGTAAAGTAATAGGCGTAGTAATACGCTTATTATTTTATTCTTATGGACGAGTTTTTCTTCAAAGCGTCCCTATATAGGAAGAAAAAAATAACCCTACTTAAACTTAATCTAAAGTCAGATATTTTAAATACACAGATTGCAATTTTATAAATCAAAGCTAATCTAAACACAATGAAACAAGAAATCATTAATGGTGGCAATGCCCGATATTTGGGTGAATTAGAAAGATTTAAAGACGGTATTCCTTTTGGAATCGTAAACAAGACAAAGACAGATGTAGGTGGTACTTATGTGGCTGCAAATTGCAGTAGTAACTATATTATCGTATGTCCGTTCAAAGACTTGGTAGATAGCATAGCAGCAGATAAGAATAACAGGTATGAAGTATTCAAATGTTATGGTGGTATAAGAGAATACCAGTTCAGGAAATATATCAAAAACAATACCACATATAAGATAGCCGTGACCTATGACAGTCTGCCCAAATTAATTGGATGGTTGAGCGGTACAGAAGGGTGGAAGGTATTGATAGATGAATACCATTTAATCTTGGAAGACATGGATTTCAGATATGATGCAATTAATGGCTTGATGGAAGAAATACAGAAGTTCAAGTATTATTCTTTTTTGTCTGCCACTCCAATTGACCTTGACTTTGAGATAGATTTCCTGAAACGGCTTCCACATTACAAAGTCCAATGGAATGGAGTGACGAAAATAACCCCTATCAGATATAAGGTCACGCAATTAACCAAAGGACTGGCTAGATTCATACAGATATTTTTGGATGAAGGCATATCACTCCCAGACATAAACGGCAATGTCAGCAAAGTGGAAGAACTATATATTTTCATCAATTCTGTGACTAGTATCAAGCAGATAGCAGATACGTTGAAGCTGAATCCAGATGATGTGAAGATATGCTGTGCTGACAGGATTAGAAATAACAAACTGTTGGGCGAATACCAGATTGAATCAGTCAGTAGTCCCAATAAGAAGATTAATTTCTTTACAAAGAAATGCTTTCAGGGATGCAACCTTTTCACCAATAACGGGCTGATAATAGTAGCCAGTGACGCATACAGAACACAGACTTTGGTGGATATAAGTACTACTATGGAACAGATAGCAGGCAGAATCAGAATCAATGACGAATACCAGAATATCTTTAGGAATGTGATAGTCCATCTGTTCTCCACCAATAAGAATGTTATGAGCGATGAAGAGTTTGAAATGGTGATGCAGGATAAAGAGAAGGAAGCTGACAAGTTGCTAAGCGGATGGAGCAAGTTGGATAAGGAAGAGAGACAGACCTATATTAAGAGGATGAACTTAGACACTGAACTAGTCTCCATCATTAATGGCAGGATGGTATATAACAATCTGAAAAAACAATCCTTCATTTATAAGCAGGCACTAAGGAAGACATACAAGGATGGAATCAGCATCAGGGACAGTTTTATGCAATCAGAAAAATTTGAGCTTACCAACCAGAATAAATGGAAGGATTTCAACATAAAACTGGCAAAGGCTATGACTGTCAGTTATGAGCAATTACTAAAAGATTATCTGGATTCCCCTTCTGAATCTTATGAACAGGAATATCCAGAATTTCCACTAATCAAAAGGTATTTGAAGGAATCTGAAATGAATACTCTTAGATGGAACAGGGAGAAGATGCTAAAAGCTGTAGAGGACAAGAAACAAGTTGATAAAGTTTTCTTGGCTATATATCAGCCTGGCTTTATCAGCAATCAGGACTTGAAAGGCAAGTTGAAGGATGAATTTGGCAGATTGGGAATCAAATTATCCCCCAAAGCTACTCTGATAGAGAATTGTACTCTTTACAATGTGGAGAAGGCAAGCAGGAAGATAGATGGAAAAACTGTTAGTGGGTATGAACTTGGCAAGATGGTATTTACCTTTGAATAAGAATCTACCAATATGACAGAACAGGACAAGAATAAAGCTCCAAACTTATTAGTGGTCTGGAGCTTTTATTTTATATCTGAATGACAAATCGAGAATCTTCCTTCATTGACCATTGAACCTGCCACATTCTACCATCAATTTGGTCTAGTAGAATAAAAGTCCACATATTCTGGGTGGGATAAAGAGTAAATCTACCATCCCTTT
>NZ_JH114343.1:1364-11853 GCF_000157095.2 Bacteroides sp. D1 | reverse complement strand
GTTCACTGCCTTTAATATCATATTGAACTTGCCACATTCGTCCATCCCTAGTATTCAACTTAATGAAAGTCCACATGTTTTGTGTGGGAAATAATTGATAAGTTGCATTACATACGGGTTCTGGACTATTTGCTTTCTCCGTTTTATCTGTAGCTATTGATTGATTTGAGCATGATGTCAAACAACAAATAAATACAAACAATAAAATGATAATTTTTCTCATACGGCACAATTTATAAATCTTCCATAGCTTCCGCTTCGATTACTTCGCCATTAATTTTATCAAAATAAATAAGTGTTACATAGCAGCCATCCGTAAAACTACCTTTAATCTGTAATTCAATGTCTCCTTTCTCTGTGGTATATCCTGTAACATATTTGCACCTATTCATTCTTACTTCATGTATTTTAGAATTATCGTCATTTTGCATAATTTTAGTCTGAAATTCTTCAATACAAACTTCTGGCTCACCATACTTTTTAGTCAGCATTTCTTTTAGGGAGAAGTAATTATTTGAGAGTGATGACCATGTTTCTAAAGAAGGAAACATTACTCCGACCTTAGCAACTAAATTCTTTTGTTTTAAAGCTATAGCAGCTACTGTACAGTTTTTGTATGCTGCAAAATCTCCTTTTAATATGGCAGTTCCATCTTCTGTGCCAATGTGAGTAAGTCCTTTCTGTTTTAACTTTGACACAAATTCAGTTAAGGTTCCATCAATGGGCACACCTTTAAATGTTAGATGTTCAGATGTTGTTTGAGCGAATGTAGATAAAGTCACAATTGCAAACAATAATAAAAATAGATTCCTTTTCATAATTTATTAGCTTTATTAGTTATTGACATTTATGTTGCAAATATATTAAATATAAATAATAATTACAATACATATTTTGTCCTTTTATTTATGCAAATGCGTTCAAAAACATTCATAAGAATTATTACTTATATTCTAATGCGATTCTTTTATATCCCCAACTCAAAAATATAAGTACTCTAAATTCATACCCCCGCCCCTTTTATTGAGGAAGTGTTTTTTATTTAGACTTTATGCTTTGATAGAGTGAAACTAGTAACATAATAAAAAGATAATTATTTTCTATAATTAAGAGACTAAGTAACGTTGAAACTCCCTATAAATCGTTGAATGTTGAACATTTAATAGAACCAAAACAAAGATTATTTTTTTTATCTACGTATGCATAATTTCGTCCCTTTAATATTACCATTGGAGTATTTTCATCAACTTCCATATCTTTCATTTTCTTTATTATAATGATTTCTGGTAGAACAGAAGTATATAATTGAAGATTATAGAAGCCCATTTCAATATGTTCATCCCCCCACCATTGATGAGGAAAACTAGTAAAATGATTATGTACATATATTGGGGTAGTTAATACATATTTTGTAGTTTGGTCGAATAATGAGTATATTTTTAACTCTGATTCAAAATTAGAATTAATCTCATAGCTAAAACAAATTGTATAGATTCCTTTCTTTTCTATATTTTCTTTGAGTGGAACAATAAATAATCTTCTATCAGGGTCTGTTATTTTTAATATTAGTTGTCGTTTTGAGGTTAAAAGAATAGCGACTGGTAGATAATAGTCTTCGTCATGATAAGATATTATGTTCTTATGGGATGATAATTCATCAAATTTGATAGCGATGTTGGCAAGATAATGAAAATCAAATGCTTTCTTTATTAATAGTAATCCCAAAGCTTTAATTATTAAAGCTATATTTACAATTATTTTATCAATAATAGAAATATGCTTTTCATCTGTTGCTGTATATAATAATACTGCATCATTAGATATTTCTTCGTTATAATGCGCCCCTCCGTTTTTATTAGCTACAATTTTTATAACTTCTTCTATAGTGAAACTTTTTTGGGGAGTTTCAACAATGCAATATTGAAGCCACTTTCCTATATCCTCTTTTTGATAATGTAATTTGTCTCTCTCTAAACTAACATTCATTACATTAAAATAGCATTCACAATCTTTGCTTATCTTAATCTTTTCAGGAATAGTAGAAAGATAGATATATTGCTTCACTTCTAAGATTTTCTGAATAGCATAATATAATGGAACAGGGGTTTGTTTGTCTTTTATTAAAATTGCTCTCAATTGTCCTGCAATAGGTATAACATGATATTTCTTACCTAATGATATGAGAGATAAACTGTCATTTATTATTTGCAAACTATAAAACAGTTCAATATATTGGCGACCTGTACTCTTTTTCATTTCCTATATAATTTTATAGTCAAAGATACATAATTACTTGGGATTACAATTCTACAAAAGCATAAATTAGTATATTAAAATGACAAACTAGATAAGTACTTTAAAATCCCCCCCTTTTAGATTTAAGCTATATTTCTATTTGAACTTTATGCAGTGATAGAGTGACATATTTGATTTGTCAGTGAGCGTATCAGATGTATATCGTGCATAAGCCCCTTCTGTTACCCAAAATACCCCTCACCAATCATTAGGAAAAATGAAAGGATTACATGAATTGCTATTCGGCCCACAAATCTTTTGAACTTCTGAAATGTGCGGACTTATCAACGATTTGTATATGTCTACATATAAAGATGCACAAAGGAAAGTGAATGAATAGTACTTCATGTTAAGCCCTCATTTTGTCCTTAAATACACTATTTACTAATCTATTATTATGCGTATGGAGAATTTAAAGATTTTATTGACGTTTGGAATAATTCTAATTGTGCCAGTAGTCTTAATGCCACAGTTCTTTATTGGATTATTAATACTGATTGTGGCTTGCTTAGCTTTCAGACAGAGAAATTTCTAATATTAACTAAATAAATTACAGATTATGGAATCAACATTACAGATTATGCCAGTACAGAGAACTAGTAGAAACTTTGGTGAATATGCAGAAGAAGCGGTAATAATTGAAGAGCCAGTAAAGCCCAAGAAAGTAAACCACTTTATAGAAGCAAATTCTGTAGAGGTCACTTTAGACCATTTAAAGAATGAGAATGTGATACCAGTTTTCAGCAAGGATAATGAACTGACTATTTCGCATCCGCAATTCATTGAAACGGTCTGGGAAGCTGCCAACTCATTCTATAGTGGTGAACAAATCGAGCAGCCAGATATAAGGTGCAGCCATGTGATAAAAGGAAGAAAACCAGAAGCCGTTAACAAGCCAAAGAACCTGTTAACGGAAGCTGACACTACCCAATATTACGAAAGGTGCGCTTTTGCCATAGATATTCCATCTATCTATGAAGATGTATCTGGCAACAGGCTTAATCTTTCTATAGTTGGCGTTCGTGCCTTGAATAGAGAGAATCTAGCAACTAAGAAAAGCCCAGAGTTATTCAGATTGGCAGTTTCATTCAAGAATACCGTATGCTGTAACATGTGCGTTTTCACAGACGGATATAAGGACGACATAAAAGTAATGAGCACAAAGGAACTGTTTAGGGCTACATTGGAACTACTTAATAATTTCAATGCAGCCAAAAACATACATTTGTTGCAAACGCTTGGCGATTCTTACTTGAATGAGCACCAATTTGTGACCTTGCTTGGCAGAATGAGACTTTATCAATGCCTACCACAGGGGTATCAAAAAGAAATTCCACGTATGTTATTTACTGATACACAAGTTAACAATGTGGCTAGGGCTTATATCAATGATGAGAACTTTGGGAGCTTAGGAAATGATTTGTCTATGTGGAAACTTTACAACTTGCTCACAGGTGCAAATAAGAGTAGCTATATAGATTCATTTTTGGATAGAGCCTATAATGCTACAGAACTTGCAACGGGTATATGTTCCGCTTTACATGGTGATGACAAGTATCAATGGTTTCTTAGTTAGTGGTATTACAGAGTACTTAAAAGGGGCATCCATATAATAAGGGTGTCCCTTTATTATTCATTACCTATTAATACTCAAAAGATTATGTTACAAGCGTTATTAGTCGTTATATCTTGGATTATCTTGTTACTTGTTATGTGTGCAATCTCACCTATTGTATTCTTCTTGATGATTATCTGGACTATATATAAGATTATTACAATGAAGTAGTACATTAAAATACAGAAAAAACAAAGAGCATCCATACAGGTGCTCTTTTTATTTATAAACCTCTTAAATATTTGGAATATGGTAATAGAAGGCAGTCGCGAATACAAGGCAGCGCAAGAACTTGAAAGAGCCTTGAACGATTATAGTTGGAATCCTAAAAAGTTTGCTGAAAGTACAAGGTATTATCACCGTACACTACAGCAGGAATTAATGAAAACCATAGTGGAGATTATTCGCATGGTTGGTAATAAAAACTATGGCACAGACCTTAGAAATCAGGCATCGCACGAACTTTGCAAACGGATAGTTGACAGTGGCGTGTTGGATGAAGCCCACCTACCTTTTATATAGGTTGAATGAAGTAAGGACATTATTTACTTAGTGTCCTTGCTTTATAAAAATGTTCACTTTGATGATTAGTGAATGTTTAGCTAGTAATCAGTAAGTTAGATATTCCAACTCAAAATTAATATTCACTTTTATTAGTTTCACTATAAAACAGAACGTTATGTCACTTAAATATTCAAGTACAACAGCAGATTATCTGCAATGGAATGAAGCAATGAACTTAATAAGAAAATTGGCAAGGGATAGTAATTATAAGATGTCACTTCTTATTGCTTTAGGTTGCTTCACAGGTCTAAGAATTTCTGATATTCTTGCTTTAAGGTGGAATCAGATATTAGATGCAGAAGAATTTACCATTACAGAGATTAAAACAGGAAAGCAAAGGACAATTAGGATTAATATGCAGCTACAGCAACATATCAGAGATTGTTATGAGCATATAAGTCCAGTTGGCATAAATGCACCTGTATTGATAAGTCAGAAGGGGACAGTGTACACAGTTCAGAGAATCAATGTCATGCTGAAAGAGATTAAGAAAAAATATAGACTACAAATAGGCAATTTTTCGTGTCATTCTCTTAGAAAGACTTTTGGCAGACAGGTCTACAACATGAATAACGATAATTCAGAGCTTGCACTTGTTAAGCTCATGGAGCTATTCAATCATTCCAGTGTATCAATTACTAAAAGATACTTGGGATTAAGGCAAGAGGAATTATTAAATACTTATGATTGTCTTAGCTTCTGATAATTGAGATTTGAGACAGAATGAATCGGACTTTACTTATTTATGCTCTGAATAGTTCTGTCTCCAATCAAAAAAATATGAAGTAGAAATAGCTCTCAACTATTATTTTAACAGGCAGATTTAATTGCAAAATAAATACCTTTCATTATCTTTGTGCCAATTCCAAAAACTTAGAGAGTTAAGTTGTTGGAAGGACATATTAACGAAAGGTGTTATTGAAATTATCTTCTACTGACAAATTCTCGCAAAATTTGAAATGGAGTGAAGATGGTAGCAATAGCACCACATCATTTGATATATACCTACCTTATATATATCCTGTAAGGTTATTAGATATTGTCAAATTGGTGTAGGCTATTGTTTTATCCACTCCAAAGGCGATGCGAGAAGCCAGTCAGTAGGATAAGACAGTAAGTTCCCACACCTTTTTTGTATGTAGAATTGTATCTATTGGGAACTGGATACAACAAATAATAAAACTATGAAACAGCCATCTCTACAACCTGTTCCTACTTCTCAATAGCCAATAATGCTATAATAGTTACTTTGGATATTTTAAAAAGTAAAAAAACATCAGAATACAAATTCTACAATTAAAGGAGGTAATTTAATGAAACGACAATTATTAATATTATTATTTTATTTAGGAAATACAAATCTTTTTGCACAGGATTTGACAATAAAACAGCTTATCACCAAAGCCGAAAATGCTATCTTTACAGTTTTTGCTGCAGATGAACAAGGAAATACTTTCTCACAAGGAAGTGGTTTCTTCATATCTGCACAAGGTGTAGGAATTACCAATTACCATGTTTTAGATGGGGCGCATAGTGGCTATATTAAAGATAAAAACGGAAATAAATATAAGATAAAATCTATTCTTGATTATAATCCTAATACTGACCTTGTTAAATTCCAAGTGGAAAACACCAACTTAAAAAGTTTCAATTATCTTCATATTTCATATAGAACACAAGTAAAAGGGGAGCAAATCATAAATATCAGTTCGCCATTAGGACTTGAGCAAACAGTTTCAACTGGAATAATATCATCCATTCGCACAGATGAGATGCATGGTTCAATATTGCAGATTACTGCACCTATTTCTCATGGAAGCAGTGGGTCACCAGTTATGGATATGAAAGGAAATGTAGTTGGAATTGCTACATTTTGTAGAGAGGGAGGACAGAGTTTAAACTTTGCAGTAAATGCCACTCAAATTTCAAAACTAAGTCATAAACGGAATATTAGCGTTTCTCAAATGAATACCAATCCTTTAGAAACGAAAATGGTAAAATCAGCCAATGATGCTTATTTTATGGGAGATACCAATAAGGCATTATCCTTGCTTGATAATGAGTTGAAAACAAATCCTTCAAATCATTTAGCTTTCTATATGAAAGGTATGATAGAGTTTAGTATAAAAAATGTAGAGTCTGCATTAAGTAATTTAATTAAAGCATGCGAGATTGGAAAGGATATATCATTCTACTATAAGCAATTAGGAAAGTGTTACTTTCAATTGTATATTTATACCCATGATACTTCATACGCCGAATATGCTCTCAACGCATATTCAAAAGGATTACAACTTACGACTGAAGATGCAGAACTCTTTTATCATATTGGAATTCTATTTTACCAATACGCATTAAAAAGTACTGAAAATCCGTATTCTGATAATAACAAACAATTATATTTAAAAGCGCAAGAAGCCCTAGATTATTCGATAAAGATATATCCAACAGCGGAAGCATATACAGCACGAGCTGACGTAAAAAAAATGATTAGAAATTATGGTAGTACCATTTTAGACTGTGACAAAGCCATTGAATTAGCTCCAGATTATTACCGTGGATATTTCACAAGAGGTGACATTAAGATATTTGATATAGGAAGCTATGAGGGGATAGTAGACTTAGAAAGAGCATTATTTTTTGTTCTTGACCCTAAAGAAAAAGCGGATATATTAGGACTTAGAGCGACAGCGTATGAAAGAAAAGCCTTTCAAGAGCTAGGGGCTAATGCTGGTGACCTAGCTGCAAAAGCTATTCTTGACTACGAAGAAGCTTATAAATTGAGTAATCAACCTATGTATCAAGAGTTTAAAAACAAATTGATTGATAAAATAAAAGAATATGTACAACAAAGAGGTTCTTTCCCTTGATTCCATTTCTATATTTTGAGAATAAATATTTAAATTTTAAATACTGTTTATTATGAAGAAACTTAGATTGTTTATTATTGTTGTAATATTATTTATTGTGAAAAGCACGTATGCTCAAAATGAAATTACAGGTTTTCTTGGAGTTAAATTTGGTGATACCAATTATGTTGCAATAGACATATTAAAAAAGAAATTTCCTCAATTAGAGTATAACTTTCCATATATAAACATTCCTCAAATTTCTTTTTTAGGAACAACCTTTGATAGTCTTGTTATTACATTTAAGGAAGGTAAATTAGTAGAGGGAACATTTTCATTATCTGAAACGACAAGCGCATTACTTAATGAATATCCATTTAGAACCCAAGAACAAACACAAGCTACAATCAAAAACAAACAAGAATATATTGTCAATAAATACACCCAATTATTTAATGATATAGGTAATACTTTTGTAATCAAATATGGTAAACCTCAATTTCCCAGTGAGGGAACTGCCATTTGGAGAGATAATAAATTAAATTCTATAAAGATAAATTCTTCTATTGAAAGTCGTAATGGCTCAAATATAATATATTTTGATGGTAAATTAGCCATTACATATCAAGTTGGAATGTCTACTGATGAGTTTTAATAATACCGGTAAATAATTCGCACATAGCGATGAACAAGAATTTAATAAAAGTAGGAATTTGTTTTCACTGTTTCCTTTTGTCATGCCAACCTAAGCAACGGACAGAGATTATATCCACTATAGACAGCACCTTACAGGTTAATGCGACCTCTATTCTGGAAGAAAAATTATCAGAGATAAATGCCCAATCTGGGCAGGTTATAGTAATGGAAGTTCAATCAGGGCAAATTAAGGCTTTAGTTGGACTTACTAAAAAAGATAGTACGAACTACCAATCATGTGAGAACTTCTCTGTATGGCAGTCTACTGGTCTGATGCGCCCAATATCACTATTGGCAGCTTTAGAAACAGGTAAGGTGAAATTGAGTGATAAGGTTGATACAGGAGATGGTATCTATCAAGTTCATGGCAGAGAGCTTAAAGACCATAATTGGCATAGAGGTGGGTATGGTGAGCTTACAGTACAAGAAGGATTGGCAGTTGGTTCCAATATCGCTACTTATAAGACAATGGAGAAAGCTTTTGGTGATAATCCTCAAACCTTTTTCGATTTACTTGCTAATATGAGCTATGGTAAGCCAGATAGCATCAATGGAATTGCCAGTCTGCAACCTTACAAGATTACAGAAAAAAATATCACTTGGAACTGTATAGGATATGAACAGCTTATTTCACCTATTCAAGTCCTTACCTTCTATAATGCTATCGCCAATAATGGGAAGATGATACAGCCTCAACTATACAAGGATAGTGTAGTAGTTATTAATCCTCAAATAGCAAGTAGGGCTAGTATTGATAGTTTGAAGAAAGCTCTAGTATTTAATGTTACTGACGGATTAGGTCAACCAGCCAAATCAGATATGATTACCGTAGCAGGACAACAAGGCACTATCGTAGTTTCTACAGATAATGGTAATACAGTGTATTCAGTTGAGTTCTGTGGTTACTTCCCTGCCAATAATCCCAAGTATAGTATCATTGTATCTATTAATAAGACTGGATTGCCTGCAAGTGGTGGACTAATGGCAGGTGATGTGTTTAAGAAAATAATAGTAAATTTAAAACAGAATTGAAATGACAAAAATGTCTCAATGTAGTACATGTATTGGAGATGGAGTTCATTGTGAACATTATCGACCAACCGATGATAGTCCTTGTCCTAATTATATATTTGATACTTCAAGTACGGAACAAGGTACTATTAAATATGAAGTTAAGAAAGCTTTATATCGATATATCGTGCTAATTATTATAGTCCTTATACTTCTTTCTTTTATTGGAGCAGTCACTTTTTGGGATTATGTATCTATTATTCCTTATCTAAGTTTTTTGGTTTCTCTCTATTTAGTGATTGCGCACTTTGATAGAATATTACAATTGGTTAAGGAGAAATTTTGGAATAGAAAGATAAAACATCATGAAACAAGGAATATTGAATTTGCCACTAGAAATGACCAAAAACAAGCTAATCATTCTGAAATAAGTAAGATTGTAGATACGGTTATGAACACATCAAATAACAGAACAAGAGATTTGGTTATCAATACTTTAAAAGAAATTGGTTGTCAACCAGAAGTTGATGATGATGATGACATCTTGTTTTAAATATCAAAATGAGGTACTTTTTTATTAACGCAGATAATCGAACCGCTTTTATCATAATCTGGTCTAACTTTGGAAGTCTTTCTTTAAATGACCCTGATATAAATATCCTGAAAGATGCTATAAATCAAACTAATATGGACGGACGTGTTACTTTAGCATATTTTATTAATAATGAAGAGAATACTATAACTGTATATTGTAAGCATTATCTACCATTTGTACATGAAATACCTTCAATTCAAGAATATCTACGAAGTAATTTGGACAATTTCTTTTGGACACATCAATATTTAGTGGATAAACTAAATTCTTTAAAAGAGAATCCTACAATGCAGAGTTCAAAAGGACGAATCATTATAAAAGGTTTTAATGCCAAACATGATAATGAATAATAAGAAAGGCAGCATTTGGAGTTCATTCGTTGTTAGCTTTCTTTTATTAAGATGGAAGTAATAGATTGTATAATTCTTAGTAATTAGAATATCATGGAAGCAATTTTAGCAATAATAATCACTGCAATCCTTTTCTGTTTTTTTATAAGAAAGGGAAAGAATGAAATTAGTGAGCAAACAACAGAAGATGTTATTGATTCAGCCTATACAGAAGCATATAAGCTAGTTATAAAACAAAAAAAAGACGTAAACGAAGTAGACCATATATTAGAATCAAAAGGACTTGATGAATCCCAAAGAAATTCAATTATAGTATCATTACTACAAATTACAAATGACAAGAAAGCTAAAAGAAAACAGCGTATCGCAAATGCTCCTAGTGATATTTTATATGGTGGAATATGGTGTATTGGTGGTATTACATTAACATGCTTATCTTTGCTTTTAAGTGATTCTATAGGTATTGGATTCTTATTTTGTGGAGCTATCATTTATGGGATTCAAAGATTTGTGA
>NZ_JH114343.1:646-1264 GCF_000157095.2 Bacteroides sp. D1 | reverse complement strand
CTTACGTTGTAGATGATAAGAAAATGAAACAGCAATAAATTTATAACATCAATAATTAGTGCTTATGAAATTATTAGTACATTGTGAAAATTCTATCTTGGCAGATGAATATAAAGCAAATCTTGAAGCTAAAGGTATTTTGTGTTATATTCAAAAAGAAGAAGTTGGAATAGGTGCATATGCAGGTGGAAGTCAGCCGCAAATTGCAGTCTTCGTTGAAGATGAACATTACCAAGAAGCTATAGACTTGATAAATGGTCTTAAACTCGAAAGGGATTCAAATCTTCCATGGTGCCCTAAATGTGGTAGCGAAAATACTGCACATACAATTGTTCAACACAAGCATGGTCCCAAATGGATGGTTCTAGTAAGCTTTGTCATTGTTGTATTTTGTATCATTTTCACCATATTGAATAAATGTACAATAGTATATATACCAACCATAATTCCTATAATATTATTGTTTATTTGGCTTAAAGGTTATAAGGAAGATATATATCATTGTAATCAATGTGGAAATGACTTTAAAAGAACATGAAACCTTAAATTAGAAGATAATGAAAAGGCAGCAAATGAAATGTTACTTCAAATGCTGCCTGTTTAGTTCACTTCCTTCTC
>NZ_JH114343.1:0-546 GCF_000157095.2 Bacteroides sp. D1 | reverse complement strand
GTGAGAGGACTGTTTTATAAGTTCATTAGAATGAGTTAGTGGTAAATAATATATAGATAGGTTTTAATTATATACTAAAGAGTAAAACTAAAGTTTTAAATTATGGAAGAAAACCAATTTATAGAAGTAATGAGGAAACATTCAGATGAGAAGTTATTAGAAATCCTGAATGTCAAAAGAAAGGATTATGTAGCAGACGCCATAACCGCAGCCGAAGAAGTATTAATAGAACGTGGGGTTAGTTTCACCAAAATTCAAAATGAGAAGTTTGAGGAAAAAGATAATAGACCATTTATTGAAAAGATACGTGCCAGTAGTGAGAAAAGATTGTTTGGACATATCATAGACATTGCATTTATTACAATCATAACTTTTCTTGTTATAATAATCGCTATGCTCATTGAAAGTACTTCTATGAGTGAACTTGAAATAAGATTGTCTTATTCCGCTTTTTACTTTCTCTACTTCTTTGGATTGGAAACGACTAATGGGGGAAAGACTATTGGCAAGAGACTGTTAAAGATGAGTGTGATAAATAATAAAGGA
>NZ_JH114342.1:248106-248969 GCF_000157095.2 Bacteroides sp. D1 | reverse complement strand
GTCCTTACTCAAAAAGATGAAAATGTCCCCTGTGGAGGGCTCTTTACCCATTATCTTGCGTACCAGTTCGGCAAGGGTGAAAATACCTTTTCGCATATCTACCGGACCTTCGCACAGGTAGAAGCGCATGCTGGGATTCAGCCCTAACATAATGTTCCCAGGTTTTGAAGCAGAGCTGTTATGCTCTCAAGATTAGTGTTACATTTTCGGATCTCAACTCCATTGCCCAGTTTTAGACGAAACGAAACAATCTCAAAGTTGTCCGATTTGACAGATTTGGGAGATGATGTACAACGTGAATGACCGGAGGGGGAACCGTTCACATGAATAGGGGCCAGTTGCACATCGGAAGGGGAAGTTGAGTTACCCAGTTGGCACTTGTAATGACGATACCAGCCAAGGAATTTATAATAATCAACGCCAAAACGATGGCAATACTCCAAAAGAGAGACTTGGCAACCACTGTCGGATGACTGATAAGCAGAAAGAATCTCTAAAAAACAATCAGTAGAGTCCATAAGAATAAAATTTTAAGTTCTGTGCAAAGGTAAAGCTGACTGATAGGATAAACAAGAGCCATACAATGAGTGCTTACGAAAGAAACGGGATTGCCACCACTCTATTACGGGGCAAATTAGTTTTCTCCGCTTGAAACTACAGTTCCAGCTAAAGGAAACTATAGTTTCATCGGTGAGAAACCAATGGTTTCAAGTAATTAGAACTAGAGTTTCAAGCGTATGAAACTAAAGTTTCAAACCGCAGAACCAACAGTTTCGCACCTTGAAACTGTTGGTTTCAAAGTAGGACACAATTCATAAGTACGGGGGTAATAAAATGAACAACTTATCCATTTATGGCTAATA
>NZ_JH114342.1:234196-248006 GCF_000157095.2 Bacteroides sp. D1 | reverse complement strand
CACTTGTAATGACGATACCAGCCAAGGAATTTATAATAATCAACGCCAAAACGATGGCAATACTCCAAAAGAGAGACTTGGCAACCACTGTCGGATGACTGATAAGCAGAAAGAATCTCTAAAAAACAATCAGTAGAGTCCATAAGAATAAAATTTTAAGTTCTGTGCAAAGGTAAAGCTGACTGATAGGATAAACAAGAGCCATACAATGAGTGCTTACGAAAGAATGGGCGCCGAATAAGGCTAAAGTACAAACCAAATAGTTTCAAAATATGTTTCAAGCCTTGAAACTGTTTGTTTCTCGGTGTGAAACGAATGGTTTCAAGCGGTGAAACAAACAGTTTCCCGTAGTGAAACAAAGTGTTTCAAATAGGCTTGAAACTTTTCTGTCCCATTTTTAATATCATAAAGTAAATGCTTAAATTAGTTCGTATTATAAGTTGTTATTCAAAACGCAACGAAGTCTCCTTTTTTCTATTAACTAATTTTAGACAGTTACTTTAGCAAATAGTTCTTTGTCCGGATTAAACCTTTTCTGCGGAAAGAAGTCTAATTTTTTATATATTATCGTTCTATTAAACTTTAAAGTTATCAACGAAAATGGAAACATCTGCTAAACTCTATTCACTGAATTACAGCAATGTAAGAACTTACCTCTTTGCCCTGCTATTTGTGACAGGCAACATTGCACTTCCACAAATCTGTCATCTTGTACCATACGGTGGCCCTACTTTATTGCCGATCTATTTTTTCACGTTGATCGCAGCTTATAAATATGGCTTTCGTGTGGGATTACTGACAGCAATTCTTTCTCCTGTCATCAATCACCTGTTATTTGCAATGCCTTCGGGAGCTGCACTCCCCATTATATTGATAAAATCCGCTTTACTTGCCGGTACTTCCGCCTTGGCTGCACGAACACTGAAATCCGTTTCTTTATGGGCTATTCTCGGTGTCGTTCTCTCCTATCAGATTATAGGAACTGCTTTTGAATGGGCATTCATCGGAAATTTCCATGCAGCAGTGCAAGATTTCCGCATTGGTATTCCCGGTATGTTAATTCAATGGTTTGGTGGCTACGCCCTACTGAAAGCGATTGCAAAACTCTAAAGTAAAAACAAAAATGGACAGAAGGGACTTTTTAAAAACAGTAGCCATAACCGGTGCCGCATTGAGTATTCAGCATTCGGAGGCAATGGAGATATTAACCCAGACTATTAATAATACGAACGGAGGCAATCCGGACTTAGTAGCCGTTATGGGTGGAGAGCCGGAAGCTATGTTCCGCCGTGCTATCAGCGAACTGGGCGGTATGAAACAATTCGTCAAACCGGGACAGAAGGTGGTCGTAAAACCTAATATCGGTTGGGATAAAGTGCCGGAACTGGCAGGAAACACCAACCCGCAACTGATTGCTGAAATCGTGAAACAATGCTTTGCTGCCGGAGCTAAAGAAGTGACCGTATTCGATCATACTTGTGACGATTGGCAGAAGTGTTACAAAAACAGCGGCATCGAAGCGGCGGCAAAAGCTGCCGGAGCAAAAGTAATGCCTGCTCATTTGGAGTCTTATTACAAGCCGGTAAACTTACCCAACGGTCAGAAGATGAAGAAAGCAAAGATACATGAAGCCATCCTGAATTGCGATGTATGGATCAATGTTCCCATCCTGAAAAATCACGGGGGCGCCAATCTGACTATCTCAATGAAAAATCACATGGGAATTGTCTGGGACCGTGGATTTTTCCACCAGAATGACTTGCAGCAATGTATTGCCGATATCTGCACACTGCAAAAGAAAGCTGTGCTTAACGTAGTGGACGCTTATCGTATCATGAAAACCAATGGCCCGCGAGGACGTTCTGCCTCGGATGTCGTATTAGCAAAAGGACTGTTCATTTCACCGGATATTGTAGCAGTGGACACGGCTGCCGCCAAATTCTTCAATCAAGTACGTGAGATGCCACTAGATACTGTGGGACACCTCGCTAAAGGAGAAGCACTGAAAATAGGAACCATGAACATTGACAAGCTGAATGTCAAGCGAATTAAGATGTAAAATAACAATGTTAAGAAGGCTACGTATTGGAATATCAGCACTTTTATTTGTGCTGATTTCTTTCTTTTTTCTCGATTTCGCAGAAATATTACCGAACAGTTTTCATCGGCTGGCACATTTGCAGTTTGTTCCAGCTGTCCTTTCACTAAGTATAGGTATCTTATTATTTCTCACTGTGTTAACGCTCTTGTTTGGACGCGTTTATTGTTCTACAATTTGCCCTATGGGTATTTTGCAGGATGTCATTGCACGCATTTCAAAATCAACAGGGAAAAAGAAAAAAAGATATAGTTACAGTCCCGCGAAAAACAAATTGCGTTGGGGCATACTCGGACTGACAGTAATCGGATTTCTATGCGGATTTACATTTATTGTAGGCCTACTCGATCCATACAGCGCGTATGGACGTGTGGTAGTGCATATATTCAAACCTATCTACATGTTGGGGAATAATCTGTTGGAATCCGTCTTTTCCAGGTTCGACAATTATACATTTTATCAGGTAGATACCTCTGTTTTAAGCATTTCTTCTCTTCTCATTGCTATTATCACTCTGGCAGTTATTTTTGTAATGGCATGGAAACACGGGCGGACATGGTGCAATACGGTTTGTCCCGTAGGAACAGTATTGGGATTATTGAGCCGCTTTTCATTATTTAAGATCCGTATCGATACTGCGAAATGTAATGGATGCGGGCTTTGTGCTACCAAATGCAAAGCCTCCTGCATCAATAGTAAAGAACATGCCATTGATTATAGCCGCTGCGTAGATTGTTTCGACTGCCTGGGAGCATGCAAGCAAAAGGCATTGGTCTACAACCCTTCTTTAAAGAAACAACAAGCAAACGTAGAAGCCCCTGTGCCATCATCACCGGACACGGATTCATCCAAACGCTGCTTTTTGGTTGCCGGTCTTGTTACTGCCGGGGCTGCACCCAAACTCCTATCCCAAGCCAAAGAATCCGTTGCTAGACTGGAAGGCAAAAAGGCATACAAAAAGGAGAATCCAATCACTCCTCCGGGATCTATCAGTCGGGAACACTTTCAACAGCAATGTACATCCTGTCATCTTTGTGTCAGCAAATGCCCTTCTCATGTCCTGAAACCTGCTTTTATGGAGTATGGTTTGGCAGGCATAATGCAGCCGACCGTTAGTTTTGAGAAAGGATTTTGTAATTTTGACTGTACTGTTTGCGGAGACGTTTGTCCCAATGGAGCAATTCTTCCCATAAGTGTAGAGCAAAAACATCTTACACAAATGGGATATGTTGTTTTTATCGAAGAAAATTGCATCGTTTATACTGATGGAACCAGTTGCGGAGCGTGTTCCGAGCACTGTCCTACACAGGCTGTGGCAATGGTACCATATAAAGACGGATTAACGATCCCTCATGTAAACAAAGAAATATGCGTAGGTTGTGGAGGATGCGAATATGTTTGTCCTGCCCGTCCATTCCGCGCTATCTATATCGAAGGAAATCCAGTACAAAAAGAAGCAAAACCTTTTAAAGAAAACGAAGAACATAAAGTGGAGATAGACGATTTCGGATTCTAATCAGCACACAGTGCCGGTGTAAAAGATTCCATCCGTATATTTGTGCTCTATTGTGATATATTTAAATGCGGATAACAAAACTTTATATTTACGCAATTAAAGTTCCATGTTATCCGCATTTATTGTGTTCTATGGATAACAAAAAACTACTTATAACGTTCTCTTAAAAAAACTATTCATTATATTCCTCCTACTTTCAATAAATTCACTAAATTCGTGGCGAACTAAAGAAAGCAACTCATGGAGGTATTCACAAATAACAGGAATAGCCGGAAATATCAGATTGGCTATGCACTAAGCGGAGGATTTATTAAAGGATTTGCCCATTTGGGAGTTATGCAAGCTCTTTTAGAGCATGATATTAAGCCGGAAATCATCTCCGGAGTAAGCGCAGGAGCACTTGCCGGTGTCTTTTATGCTGATGGCAACGAACCCCACAAAGTTCTTGATTATTTCTCCGGACATAAATTCCAGGATTTAACCAAACTGGTAATTCCTAAAAAAGGATTATTTGACCTTTGTGAATTTATAGACTTTCTCCGAACCAACGTTAAAGCAAAAAACTTGGAAGATTTACAACTTCCTCTGATTATCACAGCAACCGACCTCGATCATGGACGCATGGTTCATTTTCACCGCGGCAGTATTGCTGAACGGGTTGCTGCTTCTTGTTGTATGCCTGTTATGTTCGCACCAGTCAATATAGATGGCACTAACTATGTAGACGGAGGATTGATGATGAATCTTCCTGTCTCTACCCTGCGTAGAGTGTGCGACAAGGTGGTGGCTGTCAACGTAAGCCCCATCATGGCACAGGACTACAAAATGAATATTGTAAGCATTGCTATGCGTTCATTCCATTTTATGTTCCGCGCCAATACTTTTCCAGAAAGGGAAAAGTGTGATTTATTAATCGAACCATACAATTTATACGGATATAGCAATACCGAACTGGAGAAAGCAGAAGAAATCTTCGGACAGGGATATAATACAGCCAATGAAGTGCTTAATCAACTGTTGGAAGAAAAAGGGAAAATATGGAAGTAACCTCCTATCCATCGGAAAAAAGAATGAATACGAATATTAATAATCTACTCTATATGAATGACGAAAATAAAATAATTATCTATCAAGTGTTCACCCGTCTGTTTGGAAATAACAACAACCACTGTGTCTACAATGGAGACATTACCACCAACGGGTGTGGAAAAATGGCTGATTTCACGCTCAAGGCACTTGGTGAAATCAAAAAATTAGGTACTACACATATATGGTATACAGGCATCATCGAACATGCCACTCAAACGGATTATCGTCGTTATAACATCAGTCCGGATCATCCTGCCATTGTGAAAGGAAAAGCTGGCTCTCCCTATGCCATCAAGGATTATTATGATGTAGATCCTGACCTGGCCAACGATGTACAGGGACGTATGAAAGAATTTGAGAACCTGGTACACCGTACACATCGCACAGGTTTGAAAGTGATTATAGATTTTGTACCTAATCACGTAGCACGCCAGTACCATTCGGACGCACAGCCCGACGGTACGACGGAATTGGGGGCTAACGATGACCCCAGCCAATCTTTCAGTCCATACAATAATTTCTATTATATCCCGCAAGCGGAACTTCGTGCCCAGTTCGATATGAAAGACGGTGCAGCAGAGCCTTACCGGGAATTTCCGGCTAAAGCTACCGGTAACAATCGTTTTGATGCTACGCCTAATATCACCGACTGGTATGAAACGGTGAAATTAAACTATGGAGTGGATTATCAGAATGGCGGTACCTGCCACTTCTCCCCGACTCCGGACACTTGGATAAAGATGCTGGACATTCTTCTTTTCTGGGCGTCAAAGAACATTGACGGTTTCCGTTGTGACATGGTAGAAATGGTTCCCGTTGAATTTTGGGAATGGGCTATTCCTCAAGTAAAAGAGGTTTATCCTGAAATACTTTTTATCGCAGAAGTCTATAATCCCAGTGAATATCGTAACTATCTGTTCCGTGGCAAGTTTGATTATCTATATGATAAGGTAGGATTGTACGATACATTACGGAACGTAGCCTGCGGATATGAATCTGCCACTGCAATCACTCATTGCTGGCAAAGTCTGAATGGAATCGAGAAAAAAATGCTCAACTTCCTGGAGAACCACGATGAGCAACGTATCGCATCTGATTTCTTTGCCGGTAATCCGCGTAAAGGGATTCCCGCACTAATTGTTTCTGCTTGTATGAAC
Source organism: Bacteroides sp. D1 (assembly GCF_000157095.2). Taxonomy (NCBI): domain Bacteria; kingdom Pseudomonadati; phylum Bacteroidota; class Bacteroidia; order Bacteroidales; family Bacteroidaceae; genus Bacteroides; species Bacteroides sp. D1. Next base: position 242,146 of record NZ_JH114342.1, on the reverse strand, counting down.
ACCAATCCTATGATGATCTATTTCGGTCAGGAGTTCGGAGAGCTGGGCATGGATAGCGAAGGATTCAGCGGAAGAGACGGACGGACTACCATATTTGATTATTGGAGCGTAGATACTATACGTCGTTGGCGTAACGGAGGAAAGTTTGACGGGAAAATGCTTACTGAAGAACATAAGCACCTCTACTCTATCTATCAAAAAGTACTGACGCTTTGCAACGAAGAGCAGGCAATCAAAAAGGGGGTATTCTTTGACTTGATGTATGCCAATATAAACGGATGGCGTTTCAATGAGCATAAACAATATACTTTTATGCGAAAATACAAAAACGAAATTCTGTTTTTCGTTATTAATTTCGATAGTCAACTGGTAGATGTTGCCATCAACGTGCCTTCACATGCCTTCGACTTTTTGCAGATTCCTCAAATGGAGTCTTATCAGGCCATTGATTTGATGACCGGTGCTAAAGAAGAAATCTGCTTATTACCTTATAAACCGACAGACGTTTCAGTCGGAGGTTATAACGGAAAAATTTTAAAGATTACTTTTTAAGTAAAAAGAGTAAGAACCGCATACTCCTTATCCTCCGGGCATTTCACTTATAAATGCCCGGAGGATTATTTTATGTACATCGCTCAAACAAATATTCGCAAAGGCTGTTTAGTTATAACTAATTCTCTAAACTCAAAGCTTATGAAGAAATTTATGATTTGTGCGATCACACTGTTTTTGCTATTATCTACATCTGTTTTTGGAGATACCCCTCCCGGCAATGTACAGGCAACTTTCAAGAAAATGTATCCCAAAGCAAATGGTATCGCCTGGTCACAAGATGACGGATATTATTGCGCCAACTTTGTAATGAACGGATTTACTAAAAATGTGTGGTTTAACGTCCGGGGGCAATGGGTGATGACACAGACTGATCTTGTTAGCCTTGATCGTCTGTCACCGGCAGTCTATAATGCTTTTGTATCCGGGCCATACGCAAGTTGGGTGGTAGATAATGTGACGATGGTAGAGTTTCCTAAATGGCAAGCTATTATTGTAATTAAAGTAGGCCAAGATAACGTTGACATCAAATATCAGTTATTCTATACTCCACAAGGAGTATTACTGAAAACACGCAATGTGAGTGATATGTATGATATTCTCGGCCCAAGTACCTTTTTGGTAAACTAGAACTAAATCATTCAATAGCGCAATATACGAGAAAACCCCTGCAGATATACAATGATAGTTGCAGGGGCTTCTTATTTAAAGATAAAATTATTTCTTCTTTCTAAGCACTACGGCGGTACGGGCAGGAATGTAGAGTTTCAACCACTCTTTCTTTTCCTTACTGTACAGCGGATCGGCAATAGTGAAGTGCACTACAGAATCATCTGCCAAACCGTTTCCTCCAAATGCAACGTCGTCCGTATTCAATATTACTTCATAAGCTCCCGGAGTTACCAGGAATCCATAGTCGGTAAATGACTGTTTCGGATTAAAGTTAAAGACAAATATAAGGTCTTTACGTCCGTATGCCAATACCTGATCGCCATCATTATGCCATATTTCCTGAACAGGTGTTGCCTGGAAGTCTTTCACGCTCTTCAGAACTTTCAGCATATCCTTATCAAAATCACCCATATAATGATAGGTCAGATTCTTGTTGTCTACCAAATCCCATTGACGACGGGCATATTTACATGACCATCCGTTACCTTCACGCGGGAAGTCAATCCATTCGGGATGCCCGAATTCATTTCCCATGAAGTTCAGATAACCTCCGTTGATGGTTGAAGAGGTCAATAAACGAATCATCTTGTGCAAAGCGATACCTCGGTTGACAACATAATTTTCATCTCCCTTTTGCATGTGCCAGTACATATCGGCATCAATCAGACGGAAGATAATTGTCTTGTCTCCCACTAATGCCTGGTCGTGGCTTTCTGCATACGAAATGGTCTTCTCATCCTGACGACGGTTGGTTACTTCCCAGAACATGCTGGAAGGTTTCCAGTCTTCATCAATCTTTTCTTTGATTGTCTTGATCCAATAGTCCGGAATGTTCATGGCCATACGATAATCGAAGCCGTAACCGCCATCTTCTATTTTTGCAGCCAGCCCCGGCATACCGGAAACTTCTTCCGCAATGGTTATCGCTTTCGGATTTACCTGATGAATCACTTCATTAGCCAATGTCAGGTAACAAATCGCATTATCATCCTGATGACCGTTGAAATAATCTCCATAGTTACAGAAGGCTTCACCCAAACCATGACTATAATATAGCATAGAAGTGACTCCGTCAAAACGGAAGCCGTCAAATTTATATTCTTCCAGCCAGTACTTGCAGTTAGACAACAGGAAATGAATCACTTCGTTCTTGCCATAATCGAAGCATAGAGAATCCCAAGCCGGATGTTCGCGACGAACGCCCGGATAGAAATACTGATTCGGATCACCGGCAAAGTTTCCTAATCCTTCTACTTCATTCTTCACTGCATGTGAATGAACAATGTCCATAATCACAGCAATTCCCATCTCATGAGCGGCATCAATTAATGCTTTCAATTCGTCGGGAGTACCAAAACGGGAAGAGGCAGCAAAAAAGCTGGATACATGATAGCCGAAACTTCCATAATAAGGATGTTCCTGAATGGCCATAATCTGGATACAATTATACCCTTCTTCAGCAATACGGGGAAGTATTTTCTCGCGGAATTCGTTATAAGTGCCCACTTTTTCCTCCCGTTGTGCCATTCCGATATGACATTCATAAATCAACAGTGGATTCGTGTCGGGCTTAAATGTTTTCTTTTTGAATTTATAGGGTTTCTCCGGAGCCCAGACTTGTGCACTGAATATCTTGGTCTGTTCATCCTGCACCACACGAGTAGCCCATGCAGGAATACGCTCGCCTTGTCCGCCTTCCCAGTATACATTCAATTTGTAGAGATCGCCATGATGAATGGCATCCGCCGGCAGGTTAATTTCCCAATTGCCATTCTTTAGTTTTTTCAGCTTATAGGCTGCTTTTTCCTCCCAATTATTAAATGTACCCACCATATAAATATGAGTAGCATTGGGCGCCCATTCACGGAAAGTCCATCCCTTATCGGTGCGATGCAATCCAAAATAAAGATACCCCGATGCAAAATCTGAAAGGGTTTGTTTGCCTTTATTCGTCAATTCAGCTTCCTTGTCTAATACATGCTGATGACGCCCGGTGATAGCACCAGCAAAAGGTTCCAGCCAGGGATCATTTTTTATGAGATTAAGTGTCTTTTCCATATCAGAATTGAATTAGGATTATGCTTTTACTTTTACGATTACTTTTTTCACACCATCCGGAGTGATGCCGGGAGCATGACCGTCTTGCGGGAAGAAGATAGCAAACATTCCCGGTTTTACGGTAACGTATGTTTCTGCCAATCCTTCAAAGAAAGTAATGTCTTTTTCTGCGTTATAAGGTGCATCTGCCGGAACACAATCTTTAGCAGCGGTATACCCCATAATTTCTGTTCCCGACAACGGGATTTGAATGTCAATAAATTCGTTATGAGTTTCCAGTTTGGCTTCCTCTTTTGTTTTAGGCTTGGTTTGTGCGATATTCACGAACAGATCTTTCCCTTTCAGTTCTGTCTTACCAATTTCCATGGCTTGGAGGTCATGAGACTTCAAGAAGTCAATGGCTTGTGCAAACAAAGGATTTAAAGACGCATATTTCTCCAGATTTTCTAAAGTATCTACTACCATATAAGTTAAATTTTAAAGTTTATATTCTAGGCATTATTTATTCAAAATCATCAATCGTATAATTTATAAAATCAGCAAACCGCTTGAACTGGCGGAACGCTTTGTCCATCTGTTCCAACATATCCGGCCGGGTAAAGAAGTCATCAGGAACATTATAAGAGCAAACATACTCTTTACATTTCAAATAATCGACATACTTGAAGTCTTTCGGGAAGCCTTTCGGAGCTGTTTTCAGAAAATCCTCCCCTATCACCGGAAAGTATTTCTTAAACTCCGGATCTTCTACGATCGCAACAAATTCTTCGATATTGTCATAAATAGACTGACGCACTGCTTTCAGGATATTGGAAGGCAGACACAAGCTTCCTCCGGCAAGCATCGAACCATCCGGCTGCAAGTGGACATAATATCCACAATGGTCGGATTTCTTTCCTTTGGCATTGATATAGCCGCCGAAATGTATTTTATAAGGTGTTTTATCCGCAGAGAAGCGGGTATCCCGGTAAATGCGATAAGTACAGTCTTTGGGTTGAATTCCCCGGATAGTTTCATCAAACAGGGAAATACGGGCAATCACTGTTGCCAAAAAGTTGTCGAACTCGGCACGGGCTGTTTCATATTCTGCCTTGTGCTCATTAAACCACTCACGATTATTATTCGCGGAAAGATCTTTTAAAAACTGAAAGATAACGGGTATGTTCATCTTTATCATTTTCTATTATTACTCTACAAACGTACAAATTTTATTTCATATAAACTACAAAAGGGGGTAAAAGGACATAAAAAAAGCATCGGCCTGGTAAAACCGATGCTTTAACACATTTATCAAAAAAACAGACTCTTCTGTCTCTGACGTACTTTAGCTTTCACAAGTGGAGTACAATCTCTTTAATTAATCTTATATCTAATACTATGAAAAACACATAAATATAACAGTACAAAAGTGACATTTGTTCAGCAATACTCTGTATATTTCAGTTAATTATCGTTTATAGAATGAAATGTTCCTCATTTATAGGCAATACAATACGTTCCCAGTCAATCATGGCGTTGAATAACATGATATGTGAATAGTCGTTTAAATGCACTTGCGCAATGTCTTTCTCAACAATGAATTGCTTATTCAGAAGTTCCGCCCGTTTCGTTCCCCGGAGTAACGGATGAGCCGGAGTAAACCATGTGTACCCATCGTAGAGGGCGATATTGGCAATAGAAGTATCTGTCAGATAGCCGTCTTTCACGATTAAAATATCATCTGCCATTCCTCTTTGGGCATACAAAGCGTTCAGTTCTTCTCGATGTGTGCTTTTGTAAGTGTAATTAATGGTATCGGATTCTATCAGATGCAAAGAGGCCACTTTCCGCATCTGATAAGGAGCATACGTGACTTCTTCTACTTCTTTTCCATACACAATCCGGCATTTATGAATCCCGTTTAAAACTGGTGGCGATATATACTCACGCAAATCAAGCGGAACACTATCTTTCCAAAAGACCGCACGGGTTCTATTGAAACGCTCTGTGTGATAATCAAGATTATAAATCTGTCCATCCTCTATCCGGATAGTCTCAATAAATGGGTACATATACTTTTTGTTTCATTTCGTTATACTCACTTTCCGCATCGCTCTGACAGGTGATTCCACCTCCACTTTTAAAATACATTTTTTCTCCTTCCTGTTCTACAAAACGTATCATAACGGCACTATCCAGATTAATTCCATCCGAATAGCCCATAATTCCTGTATAAAATCCTCTGTCGTAAGTTTCAGCTTCCCGAATAATCTGCATCGTTTTTTTCTTGGGGGCACCGGTAATGGAACCGGCTGGCAAAAGTCGGAAAATAAGTTCTCCCAAATGTTCCGGATAGTTTTCCGGCAATATGCCTTGGATTTCAGAGCTTGTCTGAAGAATCGCCCCCTGATTAGTCTGCAATGTATCGATATACCGATACCGGGAAACGGACACTTGATTGGCAACCATGCTTAAATCATTACGAATCAAGTCTACGATAGTAGCGTGTTCTGCCGCCTCTTTAGGATCGTTCATCAATAATTGGGCAGCAGAAGGAATGGAAGCGTCAATAGTCCCTTTCATCGGGTATGAGCTAATTTTTCCCTGATGAATTCTCACAAATATTTCTGGAGAAAAAACAGTAAAAGTGTCTTTAACCCATAGCTTATAAATCGCTTTAGAGTGATAATAAATATCTTTCAGAGTGAGATTGGTATCTACCGGAGTGCGACAAGTCAGATTTGTGAGAAAACTATTTCCAGCCAAGATATTCTGTCGGACAATATTAAACGAGCGTTGATAGGAATAGAAAGATTCTGCAGAAGGCTGCCAATGGATAGAGTTCGCTGGTTTAGCAGAAAAAGAAGGTGTATACTTTTCAGTTGACGTAGCTTGATTGGTAAATCCATTCAAATTATACAAAAGTTCAGTAGAATCAACAGCAGCAACCTCTTCTATATAAGATGCATCCTGCAGATAATTGATAATAAAAACAAAAGGACGATGGTGTTGTCCAAACTGATTCATTCGTTTGATAGCCTGTTCCTTATTATATAAGTGCATAAAATACTTCTACGTTTAGGGAAGGCAAATGTACGCAAAAAGTATAGATTAGAAAAAGATAGCAATAAAAAAGGGTTGCCCGATGTGTCATATCGGCAACCCTTTATCATTTATAAGATTGGTCAAATTACTTCATAACAGCTTTTACTTGAGGAAGCATCTTCTTCACATTTTCATTTTCCGGAGAGATCTTAGCAGCTTCTTCCAGATAGTCTAATGCTTCTTTAAATCTACCATCGGCTTTTTCTTTTTCTGCAGCATATTTATCTGCATCAGAATTTGCCAAAGGAGCAGCTTTCTTCAGGATATTAGCGCCATCATTATAGCACAGAACTCCTAAACTGTACAATGCATTTGTTTTATATTGCTTGTGATCCAAAGGAATTACTTTCTTAAAACAATCTTCAGCTTCTTCTGCTTTTCCTGCTTTCTGTGCTGCAAGTCCTGCTTTTAGATAATGAAGACCATAATTCTTCACCATTGTCTTATTCTTAGGATCGACTTTCAACCCTTCTTCTAATGTAGCTACATATTCAGCAGTCTTCTTTTGTGCATCTAAAGCCAAAGCTTTACGAGCATACGCATTTCCTATATTAAATTTTTTCTGAATAGCAATATCGAAAAAGGTCACGGCTTCCGCATACTTTTTCACTTCGTCTGCTGCTATACCACAATAGTAAGCTGTTGCAGAATCTTGATTATTAGTCTGTTTCAGATATTCGCTGAACTTCGCATACGCTACTGGATAATTTTTAGCATTAAATGCATCATTTCCTTCTTTTTTCAATTGCTCTGGGGCGGTTTGTGCAAAAACATTAGTCACTACAATACAAAATGCAAATAAAAAAATCAATTTCTTCATAACTTTATGTGTTTTTTAGTTGTTTATCGTCCAAAAGTAGAAGTTATAATAGAAAAACACAACCGTATTTTATTTTTTTGACCTTTTTGAAACCTATATAACTTTCGTTATTCTTCGTAAAAATGACGTTTTCCTATTTATTCATCCCAAACCATATAACTAAACAAAATATTTCTCTTTTATAAATTACTGATTCATAGCCATAAAGAAAAATATGAATAAAAAAGTGCCGGAAAGTTTTTGAATTTTCATAAAAAGCACTACCTTTGCATCCGAAAATAAGGCTGGTTCCGTAGCTCAGCTGGATAGAGCAACGCCCTTCTAAGGCGTGGGTCAAGCGTTCGAATCGCTTCGGAATCACTTAGAGAAATCGCAAACAGCTATTAAAATAGCGTTTGCGATTTTTTCATTTAATAGAATCGTCCACATGTTGCCTACTTGATATTTTTTCACGTACCGGCTCAGTCTGAAACCTTGGGAGATTGCGTTAAAATTCTTATTTTTGCATCATGAAAACATCCTCTTCCCAAACGATTGATCCTGTTGCTTCTTTAAGCTTGTTCTTGCCTTCAGGAATCCTTGATTACTTTACCCTAGTCAATCATGTTTCTCAGGATACTTGCTTTATTCTTTATTTAGAGGAGAAAGCCACTATTCCTTCTGAGTACTCAGATCTACATCTTCACTCAAAAGGTTTCCTCCCTGAGATTGAAGTTCAGGACTTCCCTATCCGTGGTAAAGCCGTTTATTTACGTATCAAGCGT
>NZ_JH114342.1:225764-234096 GCF_000157095.2 Bacteroides sp. D1 | reverse complement strand
TATGGATACGATACATTCACAACAGTAGCAAACTCTATTGAGAACCATTATGAAAGGATTTTGAACTTCTTTGTGAACAGGAGTACAAATGCAGCAGCGGAAGCATTTAATGCTAAAATCAAAGCATTTAGGGCATCATTTAGAGGAGTAGTGGATATGAGCTTCTTCCTTTTTAGGCTAGCAAAGGTATATGCATGAAGGGAATTGACTAAACTTAATCCCCCAAGAATTACAACTGAGCCCACGTACCGGCTACAATCCCATCGGTATTTTCAACAAATACCAGACAATAAACATCAATGTCCAGGTAACCAGGATACCTAATGAATATCTCCAGGTATATTTAAGCAATGAGCCATACGTAATCTGTTTATCATACTGCCGCATATAAGTCAGTACCAAAGGCATATAGAATAAGAAAGGAGTAATGGCATTCGTCGAACTATCTCCGATACGGAAAGCACATTGTGCTACATCCGGAGCAATTCCCATCTGTGCAAACATCGGAATAAAGATAAAAGACATAAAAGCCCATTTGGAGGTAGCAGATACCATAATCAGGTTTATCAATGCCGTAAATAGAATAAACAGGATGAGAGCAGACAAAGGAGCCGGCTCAAACGAAGAGAGCAAATCAGCTCCCATGATAGCTAAACATTTATCCAGATGGGAATATTCAAAACAGGCAAACATCTGTGCAGCAAAGAAAGCGATAACGAAATACACTCCAAGAAGTTTCATTGGCTGCGTAAGTCCTTCAATCACATCATTATCAGTGCGATACCGTCCGGAACTGAATCCATAAGCCATCCCTGTAATACCTGCTCCCAAAGAAAGTAAGAACAAAATACCGGCAATAAAAGGCGAATGCATCAAACCTCCGTTCACCCCTCGCAAAATTCCATAAGAAGAAAAAGTAAGCCACAAGATAAGAGCGACATAAACAGCTGCTACAACAATGGAAATCATAATGGCACGCCGCTCTTTGCGAGACAAAGGATGATAAGCCACCACTTTCACACTGCCTTCATACTTTCCTAATGTGGGAAGAAGCCATTTTTGAGTAATCCAATACACAATAGCTGTAATGACTACTGTTGAAGCACTCATAAAGAAGTAGTTACAAAGAGGTTCCGTGTTCCCCTGATAACCCGTTTGCGCCAGTGCCGCCTCTTGGGTGGTATGTGCCAATAACGGGTCCATCGTACTCAATACAATATTGGCACTATACCCGCACGCAACAGAGACATAAGCTGTAACAATCCCTGCAATCGGGTGAAGTCCCACCCACTGGAACAGCATAGCGGCAATAGGCAATAAAATAATATATCCACCATCCCCAATGGCATTCGACAACAAACCGAGCACAATCACCCACAAGATGATTTTCCTCTTTTCCTGCCGGTTCCCTACTCCCATGCGGATGCACGCATCAATAAAACCGGAATGTTGTGCTACTCCCAGTCCGAACATAGCGATAATCACCATGCCCAACGGAGCAAAGCCCGTGAAATTCTTAATAGCGTTCCGCAACCACCAACGGATCCCTTCCGGACTCAACAGGCTTTGTACACGGATGTCCTCACCTGTCTGCGGCAATGTCACTTTCAACCCATAGATATCACATATCCATGAAAGAAAGACCACTGCCATTGTCAGCAGAAGGAACATCGTAGCGGGATGGGGCATACGCCATTTATTCTTCATTACTTTCCAGAGGTATTACTTGCCATTACTTATTCTTCGTCAGGCTCCAGATTATCCAAATCGATAATACGCAATTCCAGTGCACGTACTGCCAATCGGGTAGCATTCACTCCCACCCGTTCTCCATTCGGGAAAAGGCGTCCGATAAGATCATTCTGTCGTTTCTCCAATGATTTTACGCCGAAAGGCATCCCTTTCAAATTGGCAATCATCTCCTTCGTATATCCTAAGGCCAAATGGCGGAGAAAACGTTCATCGTATTCATCAATATCATAACTGATGACTGCTTCCTGACGCTTGGCATCGTTGGCTACCGATTTCTTGAAACGATCTACAATCTTTTCCAAAATCGGATAGTTGAATACCAGCTTCTTTCCGTCCATCACAGCCTGTACATCTGTTTTCGTCAGTAATTCTCCTGTTTTGAGGATAATTCCGTCGGCACCGGCATTCAATACATCCACCCACAACTTTTCATTCAGAATCTCACCTGTGAAGATCAGTACCCGGACTCCTTTGTAGCGTTTGAATATATTCCGGCAAATGTCAACACCAATGGTCGTAGAACCTCCCAGTCCTAAGTCCAACAATACCAAATCGGGGAGTTGCGCCTCCATCAACGGCCAGAACTCACTTTCCGTCATTGCCGTACCGATCACTTCCGCATTCGGTATTTCATGACGGAATATTTCTTCTGTCCCTTTCAACTCCAGTTTTACATCCTCTACGATAATAACTTTAAACTTCTGTTCTTCCATGTTTCTTATCTAATAACTTTTATGTGTTCTCCTTTTATCGGCGCGGAATGGTGAAATAAACCGTAAATCCTCCGCCTTCAGCCGGCTCAGCATTGATACGACACCCTCTGCGTCCCGCAAATTCGTCATGGTCGCGGATAATCTGCTTGCATATCAGATATTCCGTTCCTCTCAACTCCCCTTTCTCACCGGAAGTCATACGTGCCAGATTCGGATAAAATAATTGGTTCAATTCTTCCACACTCTTTTCACGTCTCGTATCCGTAAAGAGAAAACGAATATATTCATTATCCTGACGTGCTTGCAGACGTATCAATCCATCTTCACGCACAGTCAATGCTTCATCAATCAAATTTTCCAATAGAAAACGCAACTGGTTCACGTCTCCTATCACTTTCGCTTCCATTGGTTCTATCTCCAGTTCTATCCTCTCCGAACGGTTCTTCATTGATTTCTTGAAGTATTTTCCGGCAGCGTCCAAAAGTTCCTGCACCGGAATCACAGTACGCCGGAAAGTGACTTCCTCCAATTGACGGGAAGCACACGAGCTCAAAATCGTAAAGATTCCCTTATAATATTCAATCAATTCCGTCATAGTCTCCACCGCTTCACGCTCCTCCGTTTCCGAAAGCTTCTGCGTATTCAACCGCCCTACAATCTGTTTGATTTTATTCGGATAATAGATCGTCTCATGTTTAATCGTCGACAGACAGTTGTCAAGTACCATATTCTGAACATGCAACATGCTATCTTCCCAGGAAGCCCGACGTGTTTCTTCATGTGCCGACTCAATATCCCGGTATTTTGTAGCCAGCTTCACCACTGCGTTAAACACGACAATAGCCACATAACGAGCTACCAGTTCAAAAAGCAGTCGATCCGTCTCCTGTTCCGTTCCTTCTCTGCGTTCCAGATAAAGCACACCGACACATTGATGTTCACCTCCTGCTTCCACCATCAGCGGAATTGCCTGAAGATGCTGTTCAGAAAGATATTCTCCGGAACTAAAACACTGTTCTACCATCTCCGGCATTTCCTGCCCGGGGCGAGAAGCGTATTCCAGCCGATGTGTCGTTTCGTTATAAACGGCAATTCCCATCCGGTCAATTGTCAGTAGTTCATTCACCGGACCGAATGCTTCATCCACAATACGTTGCGGGATTTCTTTAAGCGTACTTTCCTCCCGTTGGAGTGCCTCTGCATTTTCTTGTTCCTGCGGTCTGACCAAAGATGCTGCAAATACCTTTTGATTAATCTCAAGTACCTGTTCGAGATTCAAACGATTCTGCAAACGTTTTCTCATATACAGGAAATAGTATCCGACCAAAGAAACAATCAGTAGAACAAAACATAAAATAATTCCTACTGTCTTATTCGTATTCGACCGTTCCAACTGTCGGCAATACGCTTCAAGAGTCTGATCTTCTCCCTGCAACTTATACAAATCCGTAAATGCCGAATTATTGTAACTGTATGCATCCAACTGTTTCAAAGCCAAAAAAGCAACTGCCGCCTCATTCCTGATATCCAGAATCACATGATAATCCGAATCAAACAATTCGTTCCACCAACTGATTTCGGCAGGCGTTCCTTCCCCCACCAGCTTCATATACCGATGCGGACGATCCGGACGCGCATATTTCTCATAATGCTCGTTCAACAAGAGTATAGCAGAATCTATATATTGCAAAGCAAATTCATAATTTTCATCCACATTAGCAAAATAGGCGGCATTCGCATAATCCGACGCTGCATCCAGCAAATCCTCATAGGCAGAATCCGTAACCACCACTATCGAATCGCCCTCCTGCAACATGGGAGGAATCGGATCATGCAGACAAGAACTCACCCCAAACGGAAGCAACAGGCAAAGCAACAAGACTCCCATCGTTTTGCGCACTCCCGAAGGCAAACGGAAATAGAAACGACTCCCTTTCCCCAATTCACTCTCTACATCAAAGACACATCCCCGGAACAATTCATTCGTTTTCTTATATTTCTCAATGATTCCCTTACAATTCATCAGTCCGAAACCACTGCCCTTATTTTCTTTCAGAACTTCCGGGTTGGCTGCATTCTTCATTCCGATGACACGGGAATCATATACTTTCTCACCGATAATACGAGCCATATCTTCTTCGGAAATCCCCCTTCCGTTGTCTTCTACGGAAATCTCGACATACGCATCCGTAGTACGGGCATACACTTTGATTGTTCCTCCTTCCGGGGTATATTTTCGGGCGTTTTCCGCCAGCGTGTTAATCATAAACAAAGTCAATGCCCGGTCAGCTTTCACCATAACCGTGGTCGGTTCTATTTCCAACTTCTGATTTTTCATTTCAAAAGCACGTCTCCCTTTGCCTAACAGTTCAAAGAGTTCATTAAGATCGAACGTTTCAATATTCAGGCTAAGCGTCCCCTGCTTCATCTTAATCCAAAGCGCCAAAATATCATTGTATTCATTAATCGTAGTTACGAGCTCGTCAATGTATTGATACTTCTCTTTCTTTATCTTTTCATGATCGATATATCCTCGTTCCGTCAACTTATGCACCTCATTCAAGATACGGTCGATATAAGGATTTATCCCATTTACAATGGCCAGACAAGCCTTCTTAATCAAATTCTGGCGTTTATTTCCCGCGATATGTTGTTCGTAAACATATCGTTGCTTTTCCAATTGCATCCGTTCGTCACTCAACGCTTCTACCATCTGCTCATTGTCCGCAGCCCAAACGATATACGGTTCGAGCACGTGCACCAACGCTTTTTCATCACGGTTCAACCGATGCAAAGGAACCAGTGCCGCTTTTCCTTCCTCCGGAATTTCCAGTTGAAGACGCCCTTTTCCGAACAGCTGGTCAATGCCTTGTTGAATTAACGGAACATTCATTGGTATAGAAGAAGTGATGTCCCGGCAAAGAGCCAGTATCCGTTGCAGACGTTCCACATCTACTTGATTCCTTATTTTAGATCGCTTATTGAAGAACCACCAAAGAATAACCACCAGTACAAGTCCGGCAATAACCAAAGAAAGTACAAGCGTCATTTGTCGTGAATCGGATTCCAACGAAAGATAACGACTCTCCAACTCTTTATCCTGACGAGTATAATTCAGAATATCCAGGTATATATTTCGGTTGTAATCAGAAGCATACTTCATTCCAAGCCCGGCATACGATACACTCAATTGTTCCCGAATCCTCGAAATCCATTCGGGCACCGTCCTTACGTCTTCCTCCATAATCCACGGTACTCCAGTATATGTCGTATCTCCTTCCGCATAAATACGCAGCTTGTCCAACGTATCCACTGCATGATGATAATAAAGCATATGGTGTTGGTTCACACAATCTAACGCTTTTGTAAGCGTATCCAATGCTTCCGAATAACGTCCGTGCTCATTCATATACTTACCGATAGACACATACGCACCGGCAATCTGATACAAATCATTATACTCCCGGAATTTTTCAAGCGCAAGCTGTGCCATTCGCAAAGGCAAAAGCGAATCTACAGGAAAACCAAACTGATCCAGCGCGTATCCCCTCCTTGTTCGAAAGAGTTCGAAGTTGTTGGAAGAAACCATCAGATTAGCCAGCCCTTGCAGACCATTTCCTTCGAAATAAGGATGATTAGTCTGAACCGCAGTCCTCCAGGTTATATATAGTTGGTCAAACTCACGCATTTTCCTGTCCTCCGGCTTGGTGGCTTCCACCAATGAAGCCGATCCTTTGATATAATGATAATAAAGCAACTGATTCGTATCTGCCAATACTTCATCTTCCGGGATCTGATTGAGAGATGCGATGGCTTCCTGCCTTTGCTGAAGATAATAGTAATAAATAGAAGAAACAATGAAAAATTCGGTGAAAGCATAATCCAGTCGAAGTGCCTCGTGGCGGTCGGCAAACAAATCACTCTCTTCCCGAATACGTTTCATACGCCGAAGCGCACTATTACGATAATCATAAAATTCTTTGTTCATAGCTGTCCGCTGACAAATCTTCATCAGTCCGATATCAGCAATCAACAGTTCAAGCTCATTTTTAGTCAGTTTATATACTTCCTTATGTAACGCTTCCGCCCGGTCAAAATCCATCGCCATAAAAGCACAGAATCCGAGATTATTAGATGCCTCCGCTTTCCCCGACTTATAAAAATTTACCTGTTGATAAGCTTCATTGGCATACTTATAAGAAGAATCCAGGCTTCGATAACGATAAGTATACGCTTTCCCGTTTAAAGAATCAATCAGGCGCACCTCTTTGGTCGGCACCATATCAGTGCACGAAAAAAAAGAGGTAAACAACACTATACCTATTATATATAAAGGAAAACGTGAACTCATTTTTGACTATTAACTGTTTTCAGAAAGCAAATCTACAAATATTTCCGATAAGTTGGAGAGAAAAATATTTTTTATACAATAAGTCCTTCTAAATAATAAGAGAAATTCCTACCTTTGCAGGCAAATTAACAAATAGGTAACATCTATTACAAAATGAGCGAAAAAGCACCCTTTATGGTATTCTCGGGAACGAACTCGAGATATCTTGCAGAAAAAATCTGCGCGAGCCTGGATTGTCCTCTGGGAAATATGAACATTACCCATTTTGCCGATGGCGAATTTGCGGTTTCATACGAGGAGTCAATTCGTGGCGCACATGTATTCCTGGTTCAATCCACTTTCCCTAACTCAGACAACTTAATGGAACTTCTCCTGATGATTGATGCTGCTAAACGTGCATCAGCAAAGAGCGTTGTGGCTGTAATCCCCTATTTTGGATGGGCTCGTCAGGATAGAAAAGACAAACCTCGTGTATCTATCGGGGCTAAGTTGGTAGCTGATCTGCTGTCTGTTGCAGGTATCGACCGACTGATTACGATGGATTTGCATGCTGACCAGATCCAGGGATTCTTCAATATCCCGGTAGATCACTTATACGCATCAGCTGTATTCCTCCCTTACATCCAGTCATTGCAATTGGAAAATCTGGTTATTGCTACACCGGACGTAGGAGGTTCAAAACGTGCCAGCACTTTCTCCAAATACCTCGGCGTACCATTGGTACTCTGCAACAAATCACGTGAAAAAGCCAATGAAGTAGCATCTATGCAAATCATCGGTGACGTGGAAGGTAAAAACGTTGTCTTGATTGATGATATCGTAGACACAGCAGGAACAATCACCAAAGCAGCCAACATCATGTTGGAAGCCGGTGCCCAATCTGTACGCGCTATCGCCAGTCATTGCGTAATGTCTGATCCGGCTTCTTTCCGTGTGCAAGAGTCTGCCCTGACAGAAATGGTATTTACTGACAGCATCCCTTATGCTAAGAAATGCCCGAAAGTGAAACAGTTAAGCATTGCCGACATGTTTGCTGAAACAATCAAACGAGTAATGAATAACGAATCTATCAGTTCACAATATATCATTTAAATGAAGAATGATAAATGAAGAATGAAGAATAAGAAAGCGCTATTTCAAGTTTAGCCGGCTTTCTTATTTGTCTCAACATACTAAGAATTTGAATTGGTGATAGTAAGCAACCAATTTTTCATTCATCATTCGGGATATTCAGTAAATGTTCCTCTTTCTAAAAAATCAAGAGAAAAGCTTTGCTTTACGTGAGCTTTTCTCTTGATTTTTTCGTTCAACTCTCCCAGTCTTCTATCTTTTTTGTAGAATATTGTTTACATATTCTTATTTTTTCCTTCCCACCCATGCATTATGTACATGTCTTTTTTAGGGGAAGTTAAAACCTCTCCTGTTTTTCCTGTTATTTTAGTTAGATTATGCTGCCTTTTCTTTTTTTCTTTTCGACCTTTTCTATCATACATACCGCATTGGCTGTATGTATCCC
>NZ_JH114342.1:206850-225664 GCF_000157095.2 Bacteroides sp. D1 | reverse complement strand
CCCAAAAGGAGAGGACTTCAAATGCATTTGTCGGGCCAGTTCCGAGAAAGGGAACAGAGAATGGAGGCGACCTAATTCACTCGTTGCAAAACTTTGACGATATTTTTTAAGCATATCGAACTCGGTAAAACCTAAACAAGGTTCGATTTCTGAGATTTTTTGTATCTTTACCATGTGTTTTTATTTTTAATTACCCCCGTTTTGGCCGTCAAACCGTTTTTTGGGGGGAATGCTTAAAGATACAAAAAAGGCAACTAACTCGCAATGAATTAGTTGCCTTAAATTTTATTATTTTAGGAATATCCCTCATTCATCATTTTATTGGAGTCTTCCGAATTTATAGGTTCCTTTTTTAATCACTTTTCCATCTTTATCTGTTTCGACAAAAGGACCATCCTTCTTTCCTTGTTTGAAAAAGCCATCGAAGCGATTACCATCTTTGTCGATTTGTACGCCTTGACCCTCTTCCAATCCATCAACGAACCCACCTTTATATTGCATACCAGCAACAGTTTTCAGAGTGCCTTGTCCATTGGGACGGTTATCTTTCCAGTCACCGTCATAAACATCGCCATTGCTCCATTTATAAACTCCTTTACCATCACGTTTATTATTTTTCCAGCTTCCTTCATACACAGCACCATTCGCCCAGGTAAAAGTACCTTTTCCGTCTTGCATGCCGTTCTTGAAATTACCTACATATTTATCACCGTTAGCATGGTAATAAACTCCTGGACCGGTTCGCTCACCTAAGAGATACGAGCCCTCATAACGGTCGCCCGTGTGAAAGTAATAAGTACCTTTTCCATGTTGAATATCATCCGCCCAGTCACCATCATATTTATCTCCATTGGTATATTCAAAGACCCCTTTTCCGTGACGAACATCATCCTTCCAGTCTCCATCGTATTTAGAGCCGTCATCCCAGTTCATGGTACCTTTGCCGTTCTTCTTATCATTTTTCCAGTGACCGGTATATTTGGCACCGTTTGCCCAAGTATATGTACCTTCGCCTTCACGTTTATCATTCACCCAATGACCTACATACAAATCACCGTTATGATAATACATAGTTCCTTCACCATGCTGATAATCCTGATACCACATACCGTCGTAACGGTTGTTATTCATAAAATAATAGATACCTTTTCCGTGCTGCTGGTCCTGGAACCACTGTCCTTCGTACTTTTCTCCGTCAGGGAACATATAAATTCCATATCCTTCACGTTTCCCTTTCACATATTCACCTTCAAAGACATCACCGTTTTTAAAAACCGTTTTTCCTTTTCCGTTCGGTTTTCGGCCTTTCATTTCTCCCGTATAGACACTGCCATCCTTAAAAGTATAGTTGCCAATCTTTATTTCAGTGGAGAATGTATCTTTAATTTTTCCGAAAAATCCGCCTTTCTTTCCTTCATTTTCTTGTGCCATTACTCCCTCTTGTGCAAGGAGAGCCAATAAAAGTGTAGTATATAGATATTTCCTCATTGGTTTTAGTCGTTACTCATTTTAGAATTACAATTTGGACAAAGATACAATTTCTATCCCAAACAGCCCACTTTCGGAAAGCAATTTATGACAACTTTTTACCTGCAATGACCTCTTTTAATGTCTCTTTGCACAAATAGCGTTGTGCCAAATCTTGTATTTCTGCAGGAGTAACCTCGTTTACAGCCAGCAGAGAACGTGAAAAGTAGTCATCATCCAGACCGGAAGTAGCAATAAAGATCCATGCATCCGAAAGTGAGAAAGGAGACTCATAACTACGGCACATTTCGCCCAACATATAGTTGCGTACGATAGTCAGTTCTTCCATCGACACAGGTTCCTGATGCAGACGGTCAATTTCATGATATACTTCCTGTATCAACGGTTCCACATATTCATTATCCGTTTCTGTCGAGATAGCCAGCAATCCGCTATCCGGATAAAACATGATCCCCGCTGAAATGCCATAAGTATACCCCTTTTCTTCACGGATATTAGACATCAGCCGACTGCCGAAATAGCCTCCGAATAAAGTCATCAATACCCGGAGTTTCAGATAATCAGGATGGTTACGAGTGATGGTTGTATATCCCATCTTTACAGCACTCTGCATAGCATCCTCACGTTCTATAAAAATTCTCTTTTCGGAAACGGCAGTAAAAGGAAAACTTAATTTCAATGCCGGCTGTTGATGTTGACCAAAAGAAGTGCCGAATGTATCCGTCACCCGGCTGATAATATCCTCCGTCACCTTGCCGGACAAGAATATAGAGCAATTGCCCGAATGGTAATACCGTTCATAAAATTCACGAAGCACTTCCGGAGTGATAGCATGATAATCTTCCTCCACCACTATTTTACCACATGGATGCTGTTCGCCATAAAGCGACTTCAACAGGCTGCGATGTGCCAGGAAATCAACTTTGGAAGTATTGACCAGATATTGTTGGATATTGGTATCGAGGATAGTATGCAATTCTTTCTCCGGGAAAAGCGGTTCTTTAATCATGGATTCTACCACCTCCAATGTTTTCGCCAAATACTTATTCAACGAATAAACAGTGATGTATGCATACTCCGACGAGCTGGACAGTTCGAGCCACGAACCATAGTAATCCAGTTTCTCGGCAATGGTGGCAGCCGTATATTTTGTCGTACCTTCGCGCAACATCCGGTTTGTAAACAAGGCTTGCAGTTTCTGCGACTGCTGCCAACGGGCTCCAGCGAAAAGCACATCCATGCGTACTACTTCCTGTTCACCCGCATTAATAACAGTCAATGGAATACCATTTGGCAATGTCATTCGGACGGGAGGAAGTATACGAAAATTTTTCAGGGTTTGTATTTCAGGTTGTATTTTACGATCCATACGATTAGATTCTATTCTTCAAAAACTCTTCTGCCCGTTCCAAATCTTGCGGGGTATCGATTCCGATGGTTTCTACTTCACTAATGCCTACCTTTATCTTATATCCGTTCTCCAGCCAACGGAGCTGCTCCAAAGATTCAGCCAGTTCCAGAGAAGACTGCGGAAGCATGGTTATCTCTTTCAGCACATCTGTACGATAGGCATACAGTCCGATATGCTTGTAGTAGGTATGTCCCTTCAGCCAGTCCTGTTTCTCGGCATTACGCTGATAAGGAATAATGGAGCGGCTAAAATAAAGCGCGTTCCAGTTCTTATTGACTACCACTTTCGGTGAATTTACGTTTTCCAGTACAGCAAACGGTTCATCTGCAGTAAAAGGTTTCACCAGCGTGGCAATCTGCGTGGTTACATCTTCGAAACAAGCCTTTACCGCATCCAATTGTGAAGGCTGAATAAAAGGTTCATCTCCTTGTATATTAACCACGACATCAAAGTCACCTCCAATCTTTGTACAAGCTTCATAACAGCGATCCGTACCGCTTTTGTGATGAATAGAAGTCATCACAACCTTACCTCCGAACGCCTTGACAGCAGCTTCAATACGCTCATCGTCCGTGGCTACATAAGCGTCATCCAAAACGCCAGCCACTTGCTCATACACACGTTGTATAACAGTTTTTCCACCCAACATAGCCAACGGTTTTGCAGGAAAACGAGTGGATGCATAGCGGGCAGGTATAATTCCAAGAAATTTCATCTACTTAATAAATAATGAAGAATGGAAGGCAGATAATGACTGTTGTATATATCCCCTTTGCCAATCTTCCGGTTTTACTATTTTGTTATCATATAAAAGCATGTCAATGTCCAGACAAACTTTCTCCTCTTTTTTATCTTCCGGACGACGTCCGGACCTTTGTTCTATATCTTTCAGCATTTTCCTCACTACCTCTTCATCCTTATCGGAAAAGAACATAACCACTTGGTTGGAAAACAAGGCCGGATTCTTAAAAAACAAAGGTTCAGTTTCCAATTCGGGCGCAAAACATATAGAAGAGAACGATTCAGTCAGTTCCTGTCTGGCAAAAGTCAAATTCTCTTTCCTGTTGTAATTACTCCCTATGCAAACAATATACCTATGCATTAAAAGATAAGTATTAAGTATTAGGTATTAAACATTAGATATTAAAGATATTACACCTACAGTTCAGTGCCCCAAACGCTACGGGTTAATACTTATTTCAGACTTAGTTAAAAAGATCGTCCAATCCCCCCTCTTCTATCACCTCTCCGTCCGGAGTTTCCGAACCGGCACATGGATCAAATCCTTCAGGGAGTTTAAATTTCTCCTGCTGGTCATATCCCAAAGTCGGGTCATCATACACTTTCTTCATATACAATGCCCAAATAGGCAAAGCAGCGGCAGCTCCCTGACCATAAGTCATTCTACCAAAGTGAATGTCACGTTCATCACCTCCTACCCAACAACCGGATACCAATGAAGGAGTGAATCCCATAAACCAGGCATCAGAGTTATCATTGGTCGTACCTGTTTTTCCACCCATATCGGCGGTAATTCCATAACGACGAACACGCCCACCTGTTCCTTCATTAATAACGGCGCGCAACATAACCAGCATTTTATATGCACTTGAAATACTTATCACCTCCTCCATTTGCGGTGCAAAGGTAGAAAGCACATTACCATCACTATCTTCAATGCGTGTAACAAACAATGGAGCCACACGAATTCCTTTATTGGCAAAAGCTGTATATGCACTTACCATCTCACCCACAGAAATTTCACAAGGTCCCAGACAAAGCGAAACCACCGGGTCGATTGCTTTATTACGAACCCCAAAACTATGGATCAAACGTACAAGATTATACGGATTCAGTTTGCCCATCAAATAAGCAGAAATCCAGTTGTCAGAATTAGCCAATCCCCACTTCAGAGTCACCATTTCCCCATAACGTTTATTATTTGCATTACGAGGCGTCCAAGGAGTTCCGTTCTCATCAATCAACGTTTGCTCTACGTGGCGTGTCTGGTCGCAAGGAGAAAATCCATTTTCCATTGCTAATGTATACAAATACGGTTTGATAGTAGATCCCACCTGACGACGTCCCACCATTGCCATATCATACTGGAAATATACATAATTCGGTCCGCCTACATAAGCCTTCACATGCCCGCTTACCGGATCCATCGACATGAATCCTGTTCGCAGGAAAGATTTGTAGTAACGGATGGAATCCATCGGTGTCATAATTGTATCTTTATCTCCCTTCCAGGAAAAGACAGTCATTTCTTCCGGGGTATCGAACGCTTTACGAATCTGCTGTTCCGAAGCTCCCGCCTCTTTCATAAGACGATAACGATCCGTCTGCTTCATAGCTTTTGTCAGCAACTCCTCCACTCGTTTTTCCGGCAGTGATCTTGCGTATGGAGCATTTTTGCTTCCCTCTTTTTCTTTGAAAAACACAGGTTGCAAATAATCACCTAAATGCTCTTTTACTGCATCCTCTGCATATTGCTGCATACGTGAATTGATCGTCGTATAAATCTTCAATCCATCTGTATAGATGTTATAATTCGTACCGTCTTTCTTTTTATTTTTTGCACACCAACCATACAACGGGTTAGTTTCCCACGCGATAGAATCTTCGTAGAATTTTTGCATTTGCCAACCACGATAATCACTTTTTACCGGTTTCGGTGCTGTCATCACACCACGGAGATATTCGCGGAAATAGGTAGCCAATCCCTCTTTGTGGTCAACGCGGTTATATTTTAGTTTCAGCGGAAGAGCCTGCAAAGAATCACATTCTGCATCTGTGATATAACCAGCTTTACGCATCTGCTCAAGCACTACATTACGACGGCCACGGGAACGTTCGTTGAAACGAACCGGATTATAAAGCGACGGATTCTTACACATACCAACCAGCGTAGCCGCTTCTTCAATCTTCAAATCCTTCGGTTCACAGCCGAAATAGGTATGCGCAGCAGTTTTAATACCAACCGCATTATTCAGGAAATCAAATTTATTGAGATACATACTCAATATTTCCTCTTTGGTGTAGTAACGTTCAAGCTTCACCGCAATCACCCATTCAATCGGTTTCTGGAAAAGACGTTGCAGTGTATTTCTCGCCACATTCTCTGTAAACAACTGTTTGGCAAGCTGTTGCGACAAGGTGCTACCTCCACCTGCATTTTTCTGAAACATCAAACCACGTTTTACAAACGCACGAAACAATGCCTTGGCATCAATTCCTGAATGTTCGACAAAACGAACATCTTCCGTTGCAATAAGAGCATTGATAATACTAGGCGACAAATCCTTGTAAGCTGTGTACACCCGGTTTTCCTTACTGTAAGACCACGTGCCAAGCACTTTTTCATCTTCAGAGAAAATCTCCGTTGCAAATTTATAACTCGGATTTTCAAGTTCCTCTACAGGAGGCATATAACCAATCCAACCCTTTGAGATAGAGACAAAGATGACAACAATAGCCAACACAATGACTGCCAGAAATATCCAAAGAGCCTTTATTATTTTTCGAATCATGTTTTTTCTTGCTTAAAATGACGCATTTAATTAAGGTACAAAGGTAGATAAAATCCGCTATTCAGCCAACGAGTTTGATTATAATTTCTATTTTGTTAAAATATGGAGCGGCACTCATAACAAATAGCACGAAACAAAACAAAAAAGAGCATTTTTCAAGAAAGTAATCCTCTATTATATCTAAAACACAAACAGGCGGGATTTTTCCCGCCTGTTATTCATTCATAAATATACCTATTTATAAGATAATCAATTACAAGTTTGCTGCCTGCACACCGACCACTCCGGCAATTGCACCAGCAACAGCAATAATCACTTTCAAAATAATACTCCACGTTTTTTTCATAGACATTTTTCTTTTTTTATTAAACACTAAATAAACACCCTAACCATCAATCGTTAATTGACAATTCATTATGCGGCAGGATCCGGTGCTTCTCCGCTACCGCCACTTTCATTTCCTCCGCCTTCTTCTCCGCCATCATCCGGTTTTTCAGGATCATTAGGAGAAATTGTCATATTAAGCTTCTTCAGATATTCATCCAAGCTAATCAAATCCAACTTCTCATCTGCACGAGTAGCAGTCTTTGTAACGCGCAGCTCTTTATTCGCCTGAAAAAAGATACGAACGCTCTCTACACTTTTTGCATTAATATCCTTCGCCAGTTCGGCACCTTTCGAACGGGCAGTCAACATAAAGACGCCCAGACCTTCAATATTCACAGACTTACCTTCCAGCAACTGTTCCTTCATCTTTTCCACAAAATTCTGGATCACACTCTTGATATCACCAACAGACAGCGAAGAACGATCCTGCATTTTCTGTGCAATATATTTCAGGTTGACAGACTGACCTAAAGTGATCAGATGCGGATAATATCTCTTGGGAGAATTGGGAACACGCGGATCTGTTGGGCGCGTAATGACTTTGTAAATTACACTCATACTACGTTTTTTTAAAGATTTAAATTCAAATTATTTATTCACGTTTTGTTGATCAACACTGCAAAGGTGAAGCTTTTATTCCGGATAGAAAAGAAAAAAGCCCCTTGCGGAGCTCTTTATATTCATACTAGTATATAACAATTTATTAATCAGCAATATAATTAAACTTTTAGAATTTTCCATTCCCCTATTGTACACTGTTCGCTATCAAAACTGACAGCCACCTTTACTATAGGCAATCCGCACAAAGCAAAACGTTTGGGGTAATTCTTCAGATCAATTTGCTCCATCGCCCTATCCGCACTCTTGTCCAATTTCAATTCCATCACATACAACGTAGTCTTTGTACGAAGCACCATATCCACCCGTCCACTGGCAGTACGAACCTCCACATCTACATAATAGCCCAACAAACTGAATATAATATAAAACATCTGTTGGTAGTGCCCCTCATATTTCGTATTATCACATTGAGGAATGGTAGACAGAAACGTTTGCAAACGACGTAAAGCAGCATCCATATCACCATTACGAATATCACGGGAAAGATAAGCTACCATAGTATTGGCTTCCGGTGTTTTACTAGCAACATAATTAGGAAGAAGACTTTTCATCAAACCTATTCTGACCTCCTTATTAGGAATATCCAATGTATATAAATCTAACTCCTTATCATAATCTTTTATCGTGATATAGCCACTTTGATATAACAATGGAGTAATGCTCACCATTCTTTCTGTAGGTGCATCAAAATCCTCCGCAACCGCAGTTTTTCTCCCTATCTCGGAAGGCGCTACACCAAATTTATCCAGCATCTTTATCAAATAAGTAGGTGTACCACTACCAAACCAATAAGAATTAAATTTACCATCTGCAAAAGCGTTAAGCAAACTGAATGGATTATATATATCAGGAGACGGATAAGTGAAATGATAGCCGTCGTAGTTTTCTTTCAGTTTTGCCAATACCTCTTCAGAAGTAACCTCCAGTTTTTGGGCTAATGCGTCTACATCATCTTTCATTTGGACAAGTATCTCGTTTTCTGTAATACCGCAAATGGCAGCATAAGACTCATTCATGCTAATATTCTTGATATTGTTCAATTCACTAAATATACTAAGTTGGGAGAATTTGGTGATACCGGTCAAAAACACATACCGCAAATAAGGATCACACGCTTTAAGAGGGCTGTAGAAATTGCGCATAATGTTACGCAATACGCCAAGCCTCTCTTCCTCGTGTACTACATCCAGCAGAGGAGCATCGTATTCATCTATCAGCACAACCACTTGTTTCCCTGTCTGCTCGTAAGCGCGCTTGATGAGTCCTTCCAGACGCTGATTTGGATTAACCTCTCCCTCCATCTTTCCGTAAACCTCCTCATAACGAATTAGCTTCATATTCAACTCTTGCAACAGCTGTTCACAGTCTGCATGCTTGGCTGTACTCATATCAAAGTGAAGCACTGGATATTCCGTCCACTCCTTTTCCAGCTTTTCTATAGCCAACCCTTGAAATAATTCTTTCTGACCAGAGAAATAACTATGTAATGTAGAAGTCAACAATGACTTACCAAAACGACGAGGACGACTCAAGAATACGTATTTAGTGAAATGTACCATCCAATACACATATTCCGTTTTATCAATATAAAGGTAATTACTTTTCCGTATTTCCGAAAAAGTCTGTATTCCGATGGGGTATCTTCGTAAATTTTCCATTTCAATTCGATTTTTCACAAAGCTACAAAAAATATTCATCGCACCATTCACTGTTTTACAAAAAAAATATCAACGATCTTCACAGACAGTTGATATTATAGAAATCACATCGGATTTGCACCGACATGAGGGCGTTGATCAGGAATACACCGCTGTATATTTCCTGACCACAAAATGTAGGGTTCTTCATGTGTGTAGCATAAAGTTAGGGACCTACATGTTTCATCTCACTTTTGTGTAAAGTATTAAAAGTACTCTATGACATTATTAACTTAAAATAGAGGTCATCAATGGATCTCATCTATGCATCCAGCATCGAAGTTTATTTACCTTTATATTAGTTGGATTTATTATTCCTTGTCGTGAGTTTGTTCTCCATATCCATAACCGTAACCGTATCGTTTACCATAACCGTAATACTTGCCATATTTGCCATAACCGTAATAATAACCGTACTTTCTTCTCTTCAAATCCAAACCATTAATTACAGTACACAGCTTAGGTAATTTATTATTTTCAGCAAGTTCATTGATCAAAGTATACTCATTCTTGTGAGTATAATCTGCACGACAAACATAAACAGATAAATCAGCCACACGCCCTATCAGCAATGTATCAGTTACCATACCAACAGGAGCTGTATCCAGAATTACATAATCAAAACTTTTCTTGAATGTTTCAATTGCTTTATCTAATCCATCACGTGCCAACAATTCAGTCGGGTTAGGAGGAACTGTTCCACCAGGAAGAATATACAAATTCTTGCTAACATCAGAGAGCTGCACCAAATCCATCAAATTCTTTTCCGGATTGGCCAAGTATTGAGTTATACCCACTTCTTTTCTTGGAATATTAAATACCTTATTCAAACCCGGTTTACGAATATCCAAACCGACAATAATAACCTTTTTGCCTAATAAAGAAAGGCTGATAGCAAGATTAGCTGAAATGAAAGATTTACCTTCACCACTAACTGTAGAAGTAACTAAAATCACTTTCTTATCATTTTCAAGCATAAATTGAAGATTCGTTCGAATATTACGGAAGGTTTCGCTCATCAGGTTGTTTTGATTCTCAAATACGGCAATAGCTCCCTGCTTTTCATCAGTTAATGGGATATCACCGACAATAGGTATACTAGTGAGCTTTTCTACATCAGAACGACCTTCAATCCTAAACTTAGTCAAATTGATTAAATAGATGACACCTACAGGAATTCCGACACCTAGAACTAAAGCAACTAAATAAATGATCTTACCTTTAGGTGATACAGGAATTTCATCAGCAATAGCATCATCAATTATTTTAGCATTGTTAGCTGTAGCAGCTAAAGTAATAGCATTCTCTTCACGTTTCTGGAGAAGCAACAGATACAATCCAGACTTGATCTCTTGCTGACGAGCAATACTCACAAACTGACGCTCCTGTCCCGGAGCCTCATTGATACGGCGAGAAAAACGACTAGCTTCACGATCCAAATCTGCTTTTGTTATCAGTAGTCCCTGTAAAGTACGATCAAGAGTAACATCCACATTCATCTTCATCGCACGAATACTTGTATCCAGATTTATAATTGTAGGATTGTTTTCTGTAGAAGTGCGCAACAAACGTTTACGTTCTACTAGCATTTCGTTATAACGATCAATTTGAGCTACGAGTCCAGCATCTTGCAGACCAATATTACCAGGAAGTACTTCATATTCATTTCCTCTCATATATCTACGCAAATCCTCTACCAAATTGATTTGCGTTTGGTTCTCTACACGTTTCTTTTCATATTCCGCATTTCCTGTCAAAGCTATTTGAGCTTCACTCGTTAAATCCGTAATACCAGCATTTCGTTTAAAAGTCTCCAAACTTTCTTCAGTACTACCTAACTCTTTTGATATAATACCAATACGCTCATCAATAAACTCTGCTGTCTTTTGAGCAATTTCATTCTTATCATTATTCGTATTAATATTATACATTTCCAAAAGCTTATTAATAAAATCCTGCCCACGTCGTAAGCTGGAATTCTTCAATGATATAACTGCAACAGAAGTTGTTTTCGAAGTAGGCTCGATAGTCATACTTTTGCAATACCATCTTGCTACACGCAAAGGATTATTTATAGTCGCTGTTATATTACGAACTTTTTTCGCCAAATCAACATCGTCAGTTCCCTTAGAAATTAAAGAATCGGGACTCATGAAAAAAGCTAATGTTCCCCTTGCGGTAGGGAAAACTGCAGGTAATTTATCAAAATGTTTTTGGAATTCATCATCTCCCACCTTTACATTTATATCCAAACTTCCTTGTGGCTGTAAAGCCATCTCCACAATCATAGGATCATCCAATAATTCAGCCTCTTGTGGAATCAAATTAACTTGCACAGGAGAAGTTTTATACATATCCTTTGCCGGAAATTCATCTTCATCTTTATAAGATATATATAAATTCAAATCTATAACAACTTCTTTCGCAATAGTCTTAGAACGAAGCACTTCAATCTCATTATCGATATTTTGAGAAGAAGAGATCAAACCGTCCAACCCTAAGTTTTCCAATTCTGATGCCATACCTGCTCCTCCCCCCTTTTTATCATCTTTTATCAGAACTGTAGCTGATATATTATATACCGGAGTAGCCATACGCAAATACAACCATGCCCCTAGCAAAAAGACAACAACTGTTCCAACAAACCAAGGCCAATGAATCAAATATTTAAACAGGATTTCCTGAAAATCAATCTTCTCTTCATTCGCTTCCTGTTCCACATTATATACTTTTTTTTCTTTCATCTCTTAAGACGTTACTTTAAGATATTAAACAATAAACTGGCAAGTGATACCAAAATAGAAGTCGCAGAAAACCACAAACTAGTACTATTACCGATATCAGAATTACGAGCTTTCGCCTTATTCGGAGTCACATAAATAATATCATTCTGTTGTAACCAGTAATAAGGAGAAAGAATAGTTTCAGCCTTATTCAAATCTAGAGTAATAATCTGTTGCTTCCCGCTTGAATCTTCACGAATGAGTCTTACATTGTCACGAAGCCCATAAACAGTCATATCACCTGCCATAGCAAGCGCCTCTAATAAATTAACCTTTTCATTAGAAATAGTAAATGTACCCGGACGAGTCACCTCACCAATCACTGATATTTTATAATTTACCATACGCACTGTTACAATTGGAGTTTCTGTAATATATAGCTTCAATTTATCGACAATCATCTGCTCCGCCTGTTTTTTTGTCAATCCTCCCAACTTCAATTCTCCCAATACAGGAAAATTAATTTTTCCTTCATTATCTACCAAATAAGGTTGCAGCATTGGTTGTGCTGTGGTAAAGGTTGAATTACTAGAGGCTATACCGCTGGGACTAGCAATTGTCAAATTGAAGGGTAAAGCCAATTCCGGACTGGTGCAAGACACTACAATTGTCAACAAATCCTTTGGCATAATTTTAGCGTCATACAAATTCTCCTGTTGAGTTACTTGTTCCACAACTTCCACATCCTGTAAATATGGAACTTTTTTATACGACTGGCAAGCTACCAACAAAAAAGGTAACAACAGCAACCCAAATTTCTTATTAAGTCTTCTCATAATCTATTTTATTTATTTTATTACAACTAATCACCAAACCTTTATTAATACGCCTCCTTTTCTCCATGAATTGCATTATACACTGTCTTGTACATAATATAGAGATCTAATAAAAATGTCCAATGCTCAATATACCAGATATCACGCATCACACGACCTTCCATCTGCCAAAGCTCTTTTGTCTCACCACGATAACCAGTCACCTGTGCCCACCCCGTTATACCTGGTTTAACAAAATGACGAACCATAAACTTATTTATTAGTAAAGAGTACTCTTGAGTATGTTTTAGCATATGGGGACGTGGACCAACAATAGACATATCACCTTTAAACACATTAATAAATTGTGGTAGTTCATCAATGCTAGTCTTTCTTATAATCTCCCCTATCCTTGTTTTACGTGGATCATGCTCTGTAGCCTGAAGAGTATCACATTGAGCATTCACTCTCATTGAACGGAATTTATAACACCAGAATTCCTTTCCATCTTCACCGCTACGCTTCTGTTTAAAAAAGATAGGTCCCGGAGAACTCATCTTTATAGCAACTCCAACAATAATATAAATAAATGGGAAAATCGTACATAAAAATAATGTAGAACACACTATATCAAAAGTACGTTTTACTATACGGTTCTCAAGTAACTCTAAAGGTTCACGACGAATAGATAAAACAGGAACATTTCCCAACATTTCAAAATGCATCCGACGTTTCAAATAATTGCGTACATTCGGAACACTAAAAAAACGAACTAAATGGTTCTCACAATAATTAATAATGGGAACAATTTCAGCACTACGAGCAGAAGGAAGGCTACAATAGAGCTGGTCTACTCGGCCGACATTCTGCTTCAGAAAATTGTTTACCTCTTGAGGATGCCCTAAATATGAAACATCACTTGGGTAACGGTCTGAAGGAAAATCCTCAAAATATCCAAGAACACGATACCCCGAAGTGGGATCATCTGTCATTGCGTGATAAAGCTCCTGCATGTTTTCATGACTACCAATCAATATCACTTTACGAACATTCCCTCCTTGCTTACGATAAAGTTCCAAGAAGTAACGAAAAGCCAAACGATAGCTTACTATTACTAATATCAAAACAATATAAAACAAACCAAAAAGCCGGGAATGAGAAAACTCAAAATGAAAAAGTAATAAAATACAGACTGAAAGCAATACAAAAGGAACCATGTTACGTAAAACACGGACCATGATTTGTTCAGGACGGACTACCGAACGATGAAGAATGACTCCGGAGTGCATATTACAAAGTAGATAACATAAAGTTATCAAAGCCATACCTTGAAGGATGGAACCACAATTCTCGCACCAAAAGCGGTTACCCAAAAACTGTTCGAATCCCCATAAAAGCAGGTTCAGCAAAATAAGATCCCCCAAAAGGACACAAGATTTTAGGACTTTGTTAAAACGTTGGACTTCCTGCATATGTATTAGTTATGATTGATATAAATTAGTCATAATACCACCTATGTGCACGACAGTGAAAAAATACCGTACCAGAATACTCTACCATATACTATTCAAAATTCTTATCTAATATGACAGCAATATTATTCTCTATTCATCGACTCTTGCATGTAGAGTCTCTTTACAAATTTCAAATCATGAGAAACCATTATTTTTATAAGTTCTTCAAAAGATGTCTTCCGAGGATTCCAACCAAGTAAAGTTCTTGCTTTTGTAGGGTCACCCAATAATTGTTCAACTTCTGCAGGGCGAAAATATTTAGGATCTACTTCCACCAAAACTTTCCCAGTGGCCCCATCAATCCCCTTCTCATTTACCCCCTTGCCTTCCCAACAAAGATTAACACCTGTTTCTTTAAATGCTAACGTAGTAAATTCACGTACTGTATGATACTCTCCTGTAGCAATTACAAAATCTTCAGGTGCATCATGTTGGAGAATCAACCACATACATTCTACATAATCTTTAGCATATCCCCAGTCACGAAGAGAATCAAGGTTACCCAAATAAAGTTTGTCTTGTAAACCTTGAGCAATACGTGCAGCCGCCAACGTAATTTTACGAGTTACAAAAGTTTCACCTCTCCGCTCACTTTCGTGATTGAACAGGATTCCATTTACCGCAAACATTCCATAACTTTCACGATAATTCTTGGTAATCCAAAAACCATACTGCTTAGCCACTCCGTATGGAGAACGGGGATAAAAAGGTGTTGTTTCCTTTTGAGGAACTTCCTGAACCATACCAAATAATTCAGAAGTCGAAGCCTGGTAAATTTTAGTCTTCTTTTCCATACCCAAAATACGAACCGCTTCCAACATACGAAGTGTACCAATAGCATCAGCATCAGCTGTATATTCGGGAACATCAAAAGATACTTTTACATGACTTTGAGCTGCCAAGTTATAGATCTCATCTGGTTGGACTTGCTGAATAATACGAATTAAAGAACTACTATCTGTCATATCACCATAATGGAGATTTACCAAACGGTCTTTTTTCATATCACGTACCCATTCGTCTAAATAAAGATGTTCGATACGACTTGTATTGAATGATGAAGAACGGCGAAGAATACCGTGGACCTCATAACCTTTTTCTATTAAAAATTCTGCCAGAAATGAACCATCTTGTCCTGTAATACCTGAAATTAATGCTATTTTTTTCATAAAATATTCTCTATTAATTATGATCCATAATCATTCCATTTTTCTCTTTTAAAATATTCCACAAGAATAAAACATTTCCTATAATATACCTACGCCACATTCTTTTCGGTTCTTTCAATAAACGATATGCCCATTCTAATCCGTTTTTCTGCCACCATTGAGGAGCCCGCTGCACAGTTCCTGCAAAAAAATCGAATACAGCTCCAATTGTACCTATGTGACAATGAACATTAAGTTCATTCAAATGCTCATAAGCCCATTTTTCTTGCTTGGGTGCAGTCATACCAATCCAAAGCAGATCAGGATTAGCCATATTTACTGCATTAATCATTTCTCGATTTTCTTCCTCTGTAAAACTCGATTTGTAAGGAGGAGAGTAAGTCTTAACTTGAATATTGGGATAGACAGTCTTCACTTTTTCACACACCAAAGACAATGTTTTCTTACTACTTCCCAAAAAGAAGCATACTCCCCCTTTCTGATTTAATTTATTCATTTCATATTGAAACAAATCCCATCCGGCTGTACGTTCTATTTTTTCACCCCGTAGAAATTTAAAAGCAAGCACCATACTGATACCATCCGGAATCAATGCTCCTCCTTTTAATAATGCTTCCTGAAAAAGCGGATCTTTCAAGGCAGTGTTATACGAATGAGCATTAATCGTATTAATCAGCAACTTGCCTTCGGGTAATGACGATAAATCCTTCTGATTCTTCAGAAGAATAATTGTTTTAAGACAAAGTTTCATATATATTAAATAAGAAATTATCTGAGTCTGAGGACTTTCGAAATGTGCTATTAAGTATAAAAGATGATGTTCGCCTCAGTTTAAAGTGGAATTAAAATGAAAAGTATTATCTTCCTATACAATAATAAGTAACCCCTTTTTCCATCATTTCTACCGGGTCATATATATTACGTCCATCAATGATTACAGGACTATTCATTGTGCGCTTCAAAACACCCCAACTTGGCAAACGAAATTGTTTCCATTCCGTTAACAACAATAAAGCATCTGCATTTAATACTGCATCATACATATCTTTCGCATAAGTAACTCCTTCACCGACACGGCGTTTACATTCATCCATTGCTACAGGGTCAAATACCTGAACTTTACAACCAGCTTTAATTAGCTGATTAATAGTGATTAACGCTGTTGCTTCACGCATATCATCAGTTTCTGGTTTAAATGCTAATCCCCAAATTGCAATAACTTTCCCATGAAGTTCACCATTGTAATGCTTACAAAGTTTATTAAACACAATATGTTTTTGATTTTCATTTACTTCTTCTACAGCTTTCAACACTCTCATTTCATAGCCTCTATTTTCAGCAGTCTTAACTAGAGCTTTCACATCTTTAGGGAAACAACTACCTCCATATCCACACCCAGGATATAAAAATTTACTACCAATACGTGTATCCGCTCCAATACCTTTTCGCACCATGTTCACATCTGCCCCTACTAATTCACACAAGTTCGCTATATCATTCATAAATGAAATACGTGTAGCTAACATACTATTTGCTGCATACTTTATCATTTCTGCAGAAGGTATATCCGTAAAGATTACTCGGAAATTATTCAGCATAACAGGACGATACAAACGACTCATAAGCTCCTTCGCCTTTTCGGACTCTATTCCCACTACCACACGATCTGGTCTCATGAAATCCTGAATAGCAGCACCTTCCTTCAGAAATTCCGGATTTGAAGCCACATCAAACTCAATATCAACTCCTCTTTTCTCTAACTCTTCGTGAATAGCCTTTTTTACCTTTTGAGCTGTACCTACAGGTACGGTGGATTTGGTGACAAGCAATACATATTTGTTTATATTACGCCCTACAGTACGTGCTACTTCCAGAACATAAGTTAAGTCTGCACTTCCATCTTCATCCGGAGGTGTTCCCACAGCACTAAAAACGATGTCTACATTATCCAAACTAAGTTTTTAAATCTGTTGTAAAGTTTAGTCTACCTTCCCTGTGATTACGTAATACCATTTCATCTAACCCAGGTTCATAGATTGGAATTTGACCATCTAACAGGCTTTTGATTTTCTCTTCGTTAACATCGACACACGTTACATTTACCCCCATTTCAGCGAAGCAAGTTCCACTTACTAAGCCAACATATCCAGTTCCTACAACTGCTATATTCATAATTAAAAATTTTAGATAACAATGATTATTTTAAAGGATTTTTCTCTGACTTATACCATTGTATGAATTTTGCAACCCCATCGTGTAATGTAACCATTGGTTCATAGCCAATTTCCTTTTTCAACATGGAGGTATCAGCATTAGTCTGATACACATCTCCAGGCTGCATGGGTAAGAATATTTTTTCAGCTTCATGGCCCATGGCAGATTCTATTTCATGGATAAAATCCATCAATTTTACTGGATGTGAACATCCTATATTGTATATTTTATATGCTACTCCATTCGAGCTTTTCTGTGTTACCGGAACATGATCCAGTGTCCGTATTGTACCTTCAACAATATCATCAATATATGTAAAATCACGAATCATATCTCCATTATTGAAAACCTTTATCTGTTCTCCATTTGAAATAGCTCTAGCAAATAACATAGGAGCCATATCAGGACGTCCCCATGGACCATAAACAGTAAAGAAACGAAGTCCAGTCACAGCAAGACCATACAGTTTACTATAACTATGTGCCATCAATTCATTTACTTTTTTTAGTTGCAGCATACAAACTAACTGGAGTATCCACTTTGTCTTCCTCAGAATACGGTACTTTCGAATTTAGACCATATACGGAACTAGAAGATGCAAATACCAAATGTTTCACCTCATAATGACGACAACATTCCAATACATTCAAGAAACCAGCCAAATTACTTTGTAAATAAGCATATGGATTTGTAATAGAATATCTCACTCCAGCTTGCGCAGCTAAGTTTACAACCTTTTCAAAATGTTCCCTTTCAAAAAGTTCTTCCATGGCATGCCGGTCATCAATAGACATCCGTATAAATCTACAAGTCTCATACCTAGAGCTTTGTATCGGTTGATTCCATACAAATTCATCATTCAACATGATACCCATTTCCGATAATCGGCCATATTTCAATCGGACGTCATAATAGTTGTTTATACTATCAATCCCCACTACCTCATCACCTCTAGATGCCAATACACCCATTAATTTAGACCCAATAAAGCCTGCAGCACCTGTTACTAAAATTTTCATAAATCACAAATTGTTTAATCTATCAATTCTATCATTCTTGCTTTCATTTCAGAGTAACACGCAAATCTATATTTACATATAAAAGGCTGTCGCTCGTCTGTAATGACAGCAAGTATGTCAGTATTCAGTACAGGAGAATAATCTCTCTACTAAATATTTCACCAATAAGTATGTAGGATTTATAATACCTGACAATTATTTCAATTAACTTGTAAACTTTACA
>NZ_JH114342.1:205963-206750 GCF_000157095.2 Bacteroides sp. D1 | reverse complement strand
CTCCAATACAATTTCATCCGTATAGTTTGATAAAACTCGATTATAAGAATTATATGAAAACTGTTCTATCAAATCATTATCTATAATGTACTTTATTTTATTTACGAAGCATTTCACATCTAATTTCTCAACAATAAGTGAATCATTTTCTATAACACTTCTATTAAATCCTTGTGAAGTCGTTATAGGAATCAATCCCCACGCCATAGCTTCAGTTAAAGCATTAGAATGGCCTTCTCGTGGTTCTTTTGACGGAAAAATATAAAAGCTTTTATCTACTAAATGTTTTTTCAATTCTTTATGATTACAAGCAGGTAAAATATTTATACGAGATTCTAAGTTACTTTCTTTAATTTTACTTTTAATATAATCTGTATAGAATTGACTTTCGCTATTTCCAATAATTTCTAAATAAACATTATTATACTCTTTCGCCAACAGAATAAAAGTATTAATAACGATATCGGTATTCTTCATTTTAGATAATCGTCCAAAATATATCAAATTAATTTTATCTTTCGGCTTTTGAGGATACTGCTGAGGGTAAAAATCACCTTGAACATAATTAGGGTAATAGAAGATTCTCTTATTGGTATCTATTTTCTTTATTAGAGAAAAATTTTCTTTCCCTTGAGAAAATATTTCGTCACTTCTCCTTATAGCTCTTTTAAAAAAAAATTTATATAGAAAATGTCCTTCTTCATAATATTGATTAGCACCTCCACCTCTCATTTCATAAATGACTTTATAATGAAGTACTTTAGCTATGGCGATTAATAAATATTCA
>NZ_JH114342.1:200907-205863 GCF_000157095.2 Bacteroides sp. D1 | reverse complement strand
ATATCATTATACCATAAAAGCCAGCAATATGAACTATAGCCCCCTTTCTTTGTCCATTTATTAAAGTCTTTGCAAACAAAAAAAATATTTGAGATTATTTTAAATAACAACTCAATAGAATTAATTAATGAATGATCATTAACCCTTATATATTTAGGGATTAGAACAATATCATAATTGAGTTTTTTCAATAGAGCAAGAGTTCTTCTATTACCTACTTCCCCGCCTCCGAATGGAATTTTACTCCAATCCCCAAAATTTGCAAAAAAATAAATACGATTTTTCACTTAGTATTATCTATTTATGCTCAAATTTCAACTAAAATCTTGTTAATATGTAACTATCAGAAATATCATGAGCAACTGTGTTTTTTACAGTAATAACTACCATAATATATATAATTTACCCCTAGATAGAATTATAAACCTTGACCTATTTTATTTCATCATAACCAAATACCCTTAAATAACTTTCTGCACAATGAGATATAGAAAAATTATTATCAAAATATTCTTTTAATTTCATTCTGTTTATTTTTTCTTCATTATCAAAAGCCTTCTTTAAAGTATAGTAAAAATCGTCTGCATTAGAACTTTTAGAAATATAACCTTTATCTTCGCCATCTATTACATTCGGTATCCCTCCTACAGGTGTACATATTGGTATAACCCCGCAAGACATTGCTTCTAATAATGAAATAGGAAGTCCTTCAGCTAATGAAGACAACACAAAGAAATCAGCCTTCAACAAATAGTCCACAACATTATTTTTTGTACCTAACCAGTATATACCTTTCTGTGCACTATTAATAATATGTATGTTTTCTTTTGAATCATACGATGCACCTATTAATATCAAGATGCCATGATTACCTTCATTCAAGAATCGATTAAAAGTTTTCACCAATAATTCTTGATTTTTCACTTTAGCGCATCGAGCCACATGGATAAATATTTTATCATCATCATGTATTTTTAATTTTTCTAATTCTACAGAAACCTTATCATAATCTACGGTTCTCATCAACTTAGATCGTCCATTATTTATATTTATAGCATTGTCTAACTTATACAATTTCTTATATGAATCAAGGCATATTTGAGATATGGTTATTGGTTGTATTTTTTTTCGATAAAACCATTTATATACAGACCTGAGTTTTTTTGAAGACAAACACCTTTCGGCAAGACTATGTAAAGTATGGAAATATTTCGAGTGAGGATATAAAATTGCAGGTAAGAATAGAGTTATTAAATCTGCATGCGAATGTACAACATCCGGCTTTTCTTCTTTTACAACTTTCAATATACGCCATATTGCTCTTAACTCCAAACCACTCTTACATTTCAGATTTATGTATTTTATTTTATGGCTTATTTCATTTTTATAAAATGAATTTTCTAAAACTGAATCATCATCTGTCGTGCACAAAACCACTTCATGATTTAAAGATAATTCATTTGATATATCCACTAAAAATCTCTCAGCACCAGCTGCTGCAGTAGAATAATGCAATTCTAAAATTTTCATATATTTTATTTCATCAAAATAGAAGATTTTAAGACGTCCAAATAACCATGTCCAAACTTCAAATCAGGTTCCACATAATTTCCCTCTGCCCATTCATTCCAAGATCTCAAAAATAGAATCTTGTGTTGATCCTGTTTCTGCAAAATTACCTCTAATGCCTTTTTTATATGTTCTTCAAAAAGAGCTGGAGTAGAACCTGTATAAATTACTGCACGGCGACCAGCACGTGGTGATCTGTCCCAATTAGGAATAATCGATGGATATACATCCTCTCTATAATCATAAGATGTATAAAAATTAGAAATAATATCCTTATATTTATACTTATCAAGAGGGGTATAATTAGGAAAGAGCTGACGTATTTTATGCTGAAGCAACTTACACCAACGCCCTTTACATAATTCTTCTGCATGCCACAAATTAGAGGGAGCTAACGCATCAAAACCTAAATCAAAGATTCTCTGATACCGACTAACAGCAGCATTCTGAAGCCCGACAAAATGTATTCCTGCCAGTCCATTCTGTTTAGCCAGCTTTTTCCACACATCAATAAAGTGTTTTGCATCAGGTAAAGCCTCAGGATCATATATCAAAAATATAGGTTTTCCATCCACAGCAATATATCTTTTATCCTTAAACGCAGGTAATACATTATTAAAATGCTTTACAATATCCTCATCACCAGGATATTCTTGTATCATCAAATCTAAATTCTTATGTTTTTGGGCATCACTATTCCATGTCCTACGCGTCCAACTATGATTAGCCCATCCCAAACAAAATGGGAAATCAGGTTTTCCTGACGATAAAACTTCATTAAAAGGACGTTCAAGTATCTGCTTACCATTACCAAACCAATAATGCCAATACATAAATCCCTCTATCCCTGCCTCACGTGCCATATCCGCTTGCGCTTCTCTAACCTCAGGCATCCTTAAATCATAGTAGCCTAAATCCGCAGGAACTCGTGGCTGATAATGTCCTTTAAACAAGGGTTTAGCTTTTCCTACATTTGTCCACTCCGTAAAACCCTTTCCCCACCATTCGTCATTTTCCTTAATTGGATGAAATTGAGGGAGGTAAAATGCAATAACTCTTGCTTTTGTAATCATATCTTATATATTAACACTTAATAAATTTCAGTAAAATAATAATATATACATATTTCTGATAAACTAAATAGCTTACTCAAATCAATGTTTTCTACCTATAAATATTTTCGACTCCATTAATAATAGCGTATAGAAAATAATAAAATATTTCATATAACCATATTCTCCTGTAATAGCCGAATAAGCAATGTAATAAACAGCTAATGTAATCACAAACAATGTTACATTAACATTCTTGTTCATTCTATATACCCCCCTAAATAACCAAACAAATGTAATGACCCACACACACAAGCCTACTATACCACTATTACAAAGTACAACGAAAATAAGAGACTCGAAAGCTAATAAAACAGGGTGAAGATCATGAATAGACATGTAATAACCACACCATTCATATCCCTTTCCAAAAATTAAACAATCCTGTATTTCCCTGAAGCAACCATTCAGTTGCTCCATACGCATATCAATAGAAGAACCTTCCACATTCGTTTGGCGACTATCTTTAATAAAAATTGAATCTATCGTTGCTGATAATTCTGGTATATTTTCAATAATAATATAACCAATAAATCCTATAACAGCGACATATATCATCGGTTTAATTCGACGTAACATTAATAGATAAAAGAAAACAGTCAGAAACATGGCACCTATCGGAGTACGGATGCCACAAAGAAAAATACAAACAACAATAAAAAACATCAATAAATATACAAATAATGGTTTTATTTTATCTTTCAAAGAATAAAGGTATACCATTGCTAAGCCTAAAAATAGACCGAAAATCATAGGGTGAGTGAACACCGATGATATTTTGATAATAAGCCGAGCCATTTGCTCACCAAATTGAGCCTCACGCAATTCTGCATTATTAATCTGTGCCATAAAATAGACATAAGGATTTAATCCATTCAAGGTCAACAAGAAAATTCCATATATAACGATGACAATAATTACAATAACCATACAGTTTCTACTATATCTAATGATTTTAGGATCATATCTAGACACATTCCACATAACTATTGGTAATACTAAATTAGTCATCATATTTGCACGCCATGAATTCAATGCAATATCTGTTGGAACAAACTCCTGAAAAGGCATCATAATAAGCATCATAACATAGAAAAAAATAAATGGATAGAATGGACGCAAATCCAACCTAACTTTACCGTGATGTTTATAATAATCTATGACAAAAGCAATAAGAAGTAAAATATTCGCAAAATTCCAGCTCAGAGAAATCCCTAAAAAATTTATATTAAAATATGGAACCAAAAAAAAGTAAGCGAGATACAAAACCAGACCTATTCGCAACTTTACGAAAAAAGCCACAAGAATGATAATGGTTAACCAAGATTGAATAAATGCCATAGAGCGGATATTGTAATATAGGCTAAAATTAGTCCAAGCTTTTATATTTTGTAACTATTCTCTCTACTATAGCATCTGCTTCCTTTTCACTGATATCATTTATCATGGCTGTACTATCATAAATGCCATTTGCTTCAAATGCTCCTTGAAATTTATAACTATATGCTAACCCAAACAATGGTACTCCTGTATACATAGCTGCAAAATTAGCATGCATACGTGTGCCAATAAAAAACTTCATTTGAGATATAATAAACTTTATTTGGGGCGAAATCAAATCTTGATCAATAAGTATAATATTGCTCTTATCATGCAATTTAGAATAGACATCACGTGCAGCTTCCATATCGTCATTTGCAACTTCTACTTTCTGATAATTATATGAATGAGGTATTAAATAAATCGCAATATTCTTCTGTTGGAAATAAACAATAAGTTTATTTATGAGATATGGATACGTAGAAAATTGCCCTGAAAGAGTTCTAAATTTATTGCTATAAGCCAATCCACTTATATTAATACCTATTGCATTAGCCTTAATTTCAATGTTAAAAGGTTCCGGTTTCATATAGTATGACAAATCCCTCGTTTGTTCATACTTCAATCCCATTGCCTCCAAATCAGAAGCATATTTATTATCACGAACAAAAATTTGACTAGCGTAACAAAGTATACGGTCAGCTATAGCTTTATTCTTGCTCTCTCTAAATGGTCCTAATGTTTGAGGAAGAATAATAACAGGAATATTAAATTTCATTGCTAAATTGATATCAGGCAACCGATTGAGAAAAGAGGTAGTATTATAAATATCTGAAAAGCCATCTCCTCCATTAATTGCAGCAACGTACTCGACTTGCTTTATCATTCGTCCTAAATTAGTAAAGGGTAAACAAACATGCAAATATTTAAACAACAAAGCTTCTACAAAAAAACA
>NZ_JH114342.1:733-200807 GCF_000157095.2 Bacteroides sp. D1 | reverse complement strand
TTTTCTTTATCATAAACAAAAGTCATAGAGGTATCATATTCAGACGTTGAAAGGAGATATTTAATGATAGATGTTCCTATACCGCCCGAAGATGCTTTATAACGAATCAGGTCATCTGTTGAATATCCGATATAATAAGCTAATGCTTTATTTATATTAGAATTTTCTCTCATATCTCTTATTAAATTTATTCTTGATATATGTTATAAAAAACGTGCGTTCATCCTTAGAAATTCCACTGAAAAATATAAAGATACATGTAGCTACCAATGACACTAAGGAAAGTATTATAAAACGTTCTAATCCTTGCGTCATGAAACTAATTATAATATATGGAGATATCAATGAAAATATAGAAACCAATATAACCCTTACTATAACATCCTTAAAAAATATTCGTATAGACAACCCTATAATCCTATGTAGCATTATTAAACGAACAACAAGGCAAAGAATAGAAATAAAAATAGTTGCATAATAGCAATATGCTGGCTCAAATCCCATTTTAAAAAGACCATATGAAAGCGGAAATGCCATCAAAGCTAATCCTCCCACAATTATTTGGTAATTCCGTATGTTGCCAGTGGCTAACATTGCAGTAAATAAAGTATTTGAGAGAGATTGACATAACATATATATCAAAGATAACTGTACAAAAATAACTGTATATTTTGGTGTATTTTTCAGCCAACATGCAAGGATATATTCTGTTTCGAAAAGAATGGGTATTACCATAATCAACAAAAGATAAAAAGAATAACGCGAACCAGTCATTACAAGTTTCATCATATATTCTCTATTTCCAGATGCATAAGATTTTGTTATTTGCGGATTAAGTGCCATGACAAAATTGCTTACAAACTGATTTAAAGCATTATCAACTTGTGTCGTAATTCCTCTAGCCGCATTAACTGCTACACCAAAGAATATATTTAAAAGAATATTAATTCCATAGTTAGTCAAAACGACCGATGAGGACCCAATTATATTCCAGCCAGAGAATCCTAAAATTTGTTTATAATAAAAACGTTCTTTTACCAATTTGAATTTACATTCAATAAAATTTCTCGAACAATACACCCCATAAATCATACGAATAGCTAAAGAAACCAGCAACATTAAAGCTCCATATATTATCAACTTATCAAAAGTGGATAATATCAATAGATAAACGATGAGTAATTTCAGAATAGACTCTATTAAAGTGATATAAGCAAAAGCAGCCATCCGTTCATGTGCAATTATAGTTGAATTATATGGGATGCTAATAATATTAACAACAAATGTTATTAATGAAAACTGAAACACCCAGTTAGCAGCCGTTAATCTTGATATAGGGATATTCATTTGATTATTCAAAAAATATACACCTACGCTCTCTGCAAGTACGATTATTACGAGTGCTATAATTATATGTATTAATACAGCTGTCGAGAAAATCTCCTGACTATGATTTTCATTCTTTTTTTCCTAATTCATATGTAATGAAGCGTTGTGTAGACGATGTTAATGTAGCACTAATTAAAGCGAACATTCCAACAAATCCACCTACAACATTATAAATTCCAAAATCATTTATACCTAAAACTTCTAAAATCACACGTGAAGTATACAAACTTATGGCCATTGTAATAAATGTCCGAATATAAAGAAGTAATGTATTCTTCGCTATACGTTTAGAATTATTTTGTGTAATATTTTCAGTCAAAATAGAAATTTACCCGTTAATTATTAATGTTTATAGAAAACTTTAATAATTCATTTTACCAATATAAAAATGCTCTTATTAAAGAGATTTATCATCTCTGTCATTATCTTTTTGATAATCACCAGTTGTCACATTATCCATCCAGTTCTGATTATCCAAATACCATCTAACAGTTTTCTCTATCCCTTCTTCAAACTGCAGACTTGGCTCCCAACCTAATTCATTCTTCAATTTATTCGAATCGATTGCATAACGTAAATCATGTCCTTTACGATCTGTTACATAAGTAATCAA
This sequence comes from Bacteroides sp. D1, assembly GCF_000157095.2. Classification (NCBI taxonomy): domain Bacteria; kingdom Pseudomonadati; phylum Bacteroidota; class Bacteroidia; order Bacteroidales; family Bacteroidaceae; genus Bacteroides; species Bacteroides sp. D1. Next base: position 198,805 of record NZ_JH114342.1, on the reverse strand, counting down.
ATGATCTGAAGTACCCTCGGAATTACCTAACAAACGATCAACAGTCTTTATGATAACTTTTATAAGATCAATATTCGTCCATTCATTAAAACCACCAATATTATAGGTATCAGCCGTGTTTCCGTTATGAAAAATCAAATCTATCGCCCTAGCATGGTCAACAACATATAACCAGTCTCTTACATTTTCCCCCTTACCATACACCGGCAAGGGTTTGCCCTGACGGATATTATTTATAAATAATGGGATCAATTTCTCCGGAAATTGATAAGGACCATAATTATTGGAGCAGTTTGTTACAATGGTAGGCATACCATAAGTATCATGAAAAGCCCTCACAAAATGATCACTACCTGCCTTGCTAGCTGAATAAGGACTATGGGGCTGGTATTTAGTCTCCTCCGTAAAGAATGTACCATCGAATTCCAAAGCACCATAAACCTCATCTGTAGAAATATGATAAAAACGCTTATCTTCATAACATTCAGGAAGTATCTCCCAAGTCAGTTTTGCAGCTTGGAGCAGAGAGAGAGTCCCCATCACATTCGTTTGAGCAAATGTTAACGGATCTTTTATACTACGATCTACATGACTTTCAGCAGCCAGATGAATAACTCCATCAATATGATACTGCTTGAAGATTTCTAGCATTTTCTCAAAGTCACAGATGTCGGCCTTTACAAAGGTATAATTAGGCTGATCTTCGACATCTTTCAGGTTGGCTAGATTACCGGCATAAGTCAGTTTATCCAGATTGACTATATGATATTCAGGATATTTATTGACGAACAAACGTACAACGTGCGATCCAATGAAGCCTGCTCCACCTGTAATCAGTATATTTCGTGCAAAATTCATGTCTATTTTAATAATCTAATTGTTGTTTCAATTCATTTATACATTTCTGCAGAGAATCTTTCCAATAAGGAACAGTGATTCCAAAAGTAGATTTCACCTTTGTTTTATCCAGTACAGAAAAATGAGGACGTTTTACCTTACTGGGAAATTCATCACTGTGACAAGGTTGAATATCACACACATTGCCACTCAAGTCACAGATTTCCTTCGCAAAGTCATACCATGAACATACACCTTCATTACTGAAATGGTAGATGCCTTCTTTATAGAGTTGATTTTCCTCAATCACCTGATAGATAACAGATGCCAAATCTCCGGCATAAGTGGGAGTACCAACCTGATCAAAGACTACTTTCAGGGTGTCTTTATCAGAGGTGAGTTGTCGCATTGTTTTTACGAAGTTCTTCCCATAAGGGGAATAAAGCCAGGCAGTACGAAAGATAAGATAACGACAGCCGGTTCCCTGTATGCTATGCTCACCGGCCAGCTTCGTTTTACCATACACGCCCAAAGGATTAGTTTCCCAATCTTCCCGACAAGGGACATTTCTGTCTCCCTGAAAAACATAGTCCGTAGAGACATGTATTAAGGTAGCATCAGCTTCTTTTGCTACAATAGCCAGATTCTCCACTGCCTTATTATTCAATAAATCAGCAGTCGCGAAATCGTCTTCCGCCTTGTCTACATTTGTATAGGCAGCACAATTAACGATGACATGAATTTGGTTGTCATTGACCATTTTACGGATAGAATCACGACTGGTTATATCCAACTCTGCCACATCGGTAAAAATATAATGGTTGGAGCTGGTTGATGACACACGGCGCATCTCATTACCAAGCTGACCGTTAGCTCCTGTCACTAGAATATTCATTGAGCTTAATACAGATTTTCGTTATAATCAAATAACCAGCTGGCTTCTTCCAGACGTTCGTGATGTTTGTCCTTCTCGGAAAGGATTATTTTATCAGCAGGAACCTTCCAGTCAATTTTCAACGCGGGATCATCCCAAGCCAAGGCACCTTCACATTGGGGAGCATAGAAGTTGTCACATTTATACTGAAAAATAACCTCTTCTGTCAAAACAACAAAGCCATGGGCAAATCCACGCGGAATAAAGAACTGACGGTGGTTTTCTTCAGTCAACTCCACTGCTACATGCTCTCCAAATGTTGGTGAGCCTTTACGGATATCGACAGCCACATCAAGGACAGAGCCTTTAATGACACGTACCAGTTTACTCTGGGCATAAGGTGGTTTCTGAAAATGAAGACCACGTAAAACACCATAACTGGATTTGCTTTCATTATCCTGGACAAAATCTACCTTACGGACCTTTTCTGTAAATTCACGTTGAGAGAAGGATTCGAAAAAGTAACCACGGTCATCTTTAAAAAGGCGAGGTTCAATGATGACAACACCCTCTATAGCAGTTTTGATTATTTCCACTGTGATTAGTGTTTATTAGTTATTTAAATTACCGGAAAGGAATATGGCATTATTCCAGTCCCAGTTCATTTATCACTTTTAAAAGGTACTGGCCATATTGGTTCTTTAGCATGGGCTTGGCCAGCTCACGCATTTTATCCGCTGTTATCCAGCCATGACGCAGGGCAATACCTTCAAGACACGCTACTTTCAATCCCTGACGCTTTTCAATCACTTCAATAAAAGTACTGGCTTCGGAAAGAGAATCGTGCGTGCCGGTGTCAAGCCAGGCAAAACCACGGCCTAACAGTTGAACCTTTAATTGGTGGTCATTGAGAAATTCCTGATTAACAGTAGTGATTTCTAACTCTCCACGGGGAGAAGGTTGTATATGTTTGGCTACATCCACCACTTTATTGGGGTAGAAATAGAGTCCCACTACAGCATAATTGGATTTTGGATTTTCTGGTTTTTCATCAATACTCAAAACATTTCCATCCTTATCAAAATCAGCAACTCCATAACGTTCGGGATCAGCAACCCAATAACCGAATACGGTTGCTTTCTGCTCCTCCTCTACTGTACGAACAGCTTCCTGTAACATACGGGTAAAGCTTTGACCATAGAAAATATTATCACCTAATACCAGGCAGACGGAATCATTCCCGATGAAGTCTTCACCGATAATAAAGGCTTGTGCCAGACCGTCCGGAGAAGGTTGTTCGGCATATTCAAACCGTACTCCGTAGTCGGAGCCATCACCCAAAAGACGCTTGAAGCCCGGAAGATCATAAGGAGTGGAAATAATCAGGATCTCACGGATTCCAGCCAACATAAGGACTGAAATCGGATAATAAATCATAGGCTTGTCAAAGACAGGAAGCAACTGCTTACTCACTCCTTTGGTGATAGGATACAGACGAGTGCCTGAACCACCAGCTAAAACGATTCCTTTCATAAAAGCTTATTTCAATTTTAGAAAATAAGTAAACTGTTTTGAGATGGACACAAAGTAGCTTTTATTCTGTGTCTATTTAAATGGTTCCACATACCCAACCGGCATATCCGCACAAGCACACCCCAGCATATTCAACCGGACAGCAATCTTACTTCTACCATCTACCGTAACAAGTTCTCCTACAAGACCAGTCAAGGGACCTTTAATGACACACACTTTTTCACCACGTGCCAAAGGAGCACTATTCATACAGATTGCCTCTTCGGAATAGTCAAGCATAAAACGGAAACGAGCCATTTGTTCATCAGGAATGATAGTCGGACTGCTCTCACCACGCATTACCATATACCGACTAACGGTAGAAAAGGAAAGAACCTCTTTACGCTCTTTAGGATCAGCATGTACAAAAACCATCATCGGAAGCAACACGGATTCAACCACTTTACGGCGGTCGCTCCATTGATGTACCTCTTGCTGGACTGGTACAAAATTTTCAATCCCCATTTTGTCTAAACGTTCGGCTACTTTCTTCTCATGATGCATACGAACCAGAGCAACATACCAGCGTTTAGAGTGTGCTACGCCTTCCCCTGTCCCAATATTAGGCCCAGCACTTAAAGTTTCTTTCGTTAGAATCATACTTTTTTACCCCTTATTTTTCCGTTACTTCTTAGGTAACGGATAAGGTACTCATTCACAGAAAAACAGATGAAAGCAGAAAAACATGGACAGGAACTGCCTACAAAGATGTTTTTCTAACCTACGTGAAGGGAAAACATCTTTGGAAACAGAGTACAGGAATTTCAGGCATGATCAAACAGAATCATCATGTCCTGATATATTTTTGTTGCATATTTCAACAATTCAGAAAAAAAAGAAGATTTTACTTGTTTACTATTTGTTTTTTTGCATATCTTTGCACCGAATAATTATCCGTTACCTAAGAAGTAACGGAAACATTTCGCCCTTGATTTCTAACACTTTATCGTTAACTATCCACCTAAACGATAGTTTCTAATGTAAGATAAATTCCCTTTATTTACCTCTGTACGTTCTTTGAGTTCAAAACCTTTTAAATAGATTTGTGTCGTTTTTATAGATTTATGCCCCAATGATTCACTGATCATTTCAATTGGCACTCCACGATACTTCGCTGTCGTTGCCCAAGAATGGCGCAGTGTATAAGAAGAAACCGGAGATTTCAACCGTAAAACTCTCGCCAAATCTTTCAAACGATTATTAAAATTCCGAAGAGCAGACTGATATTCACGATATGCCCTTTCATCTTTGCGTTTTTTGTTACTACAAAGTATATCAAACAGATAATCCGGACAATCGGGAATGGGTTCCTGATTACTCCAGAGTTGATTTATCATTCCCCTGGCGGTATCCAATACTTCGACGCTCATGGGAGTTTTCGTCTTGATTCGATTATAGCGCAACACGCTCTGATCTAAAGCTGATTTTTCCAAATGTGCCAAATCAGCAAATGACATTCCACAAAACTGAAACATCAGGGCGGCAATAATTTGTGTACGACGTAAACGTTCCGATTTGGGATCTTCATACAAAAGCTTATGTAATTCACCGGCAGACAAAGCTTTCTTTTGCCGGACATCCACACCTGTATAGACATCATGAAACAATCGAGGAACATAAGGGGCACTCCCCGCTTCCACTCCCCGATTGTAAATACTACGAAGCATACGCATATACGTAGAAATCGTATTGGGCTTCAAACCACACTCATAAAGATACTGACCATAACGTCGTAAACGTTCCTTGGTAACTTGCTTGAACGACACATTCAATGTACCACAATACCTCCCGAAAGAATAAAGGGCGTTCTTATAAACGTGCGCCGTAGAATAACGCCCTTCCTTTCGTAAACGATTGATGTAGTTCTCACCACATCGACTAAATCCATTTTTATTCATCATTTGCATCACTAGTTATTTTATATATATACTATTTGGCAAGCGACAAAAGAACAAATCTTTTTGCAGGTTCAATTTCACTTTCCAGATATTATTTTCAAATTAACATTCATTAATATTGCAAAAATTAACTAATTATGAGAAGCGAAAAATCTAAAAAAGGAAGTAAAAACAACAAAGCAAAGAGAAATGTTCAAACAGTGGAAAAAGCCCCAGGAAGACAGTCAAAGGAAGAAATCATCAGTGAAGAAGAGCTGGAAAACAGAATAGCAATCAGTGGAGATATCCGCCTTTATCTCACCATGCATTTGAGAATCTTTATCGATGGATATTTCCACCATCCTAAGAAAAAAAAGCTGATAAATCTGGCCCAATATATCTATGACCAAAAAGTATTATACATTCACAAGCATGGCGGCTATAAGTTAATGGAACTTAGCAGTATACATGCTGAATTGGCGGCATTGAAAAAGTCTGTGGAAGAAGAATATATGAAAGAGAAAAAGGAAAAAAGAGAACAGGCTGAAAAGCTTAAAAGCAAGTACTAAGAAAAAATAATGGGACAAGTGAAATATAAGGCCTACCTTCGCCGCCGTTTTCAACCGGTCGGAAAACAACAAGAATTTCTCTCAAAAAATAGTGACGGTATGCTGTTGTCATAGCGTCACTATAATGAAAGGATAGTAACGCTATGACAACAGCATACCGTCACTATCCGACAGGGGATATTTATGTTTAAATAAAAACTTAATTTTTCAATCAAAAAACAGAAGAAAATGAGACAAAAGATCAAGAAAGGCAAGTTAGAAGCTTGCAAATTAGTATGGAAAAAACGTATTACTGCCGAAAAGGGGATTTCGGATAAATGTGCGGATAGAATTGTACAGGAGTGCATTAAACTAATAGAACACATGTTGTATGGAAATGCAATGATAGCTTTTCATAAGCAGGATGGTACGTTCTGCCTGGAAAAAGGAACACTGGTAGGATATGAAAAATTCTTTCATAGAGAATTTAATATCACAGCACAACAAGAGTCTATTATCTATTGGAGTGAAGAACAAAAAGGATGGAGAAGATTCATGATCGGAAACCTGATGGAATGGAAAGCTATTGTATAGTTTATAATAAAAAATATTGAATAATGAATATGATTAATAAAGGGATACCTTACTTCCCGACACCGGCAAACTTTTTTGACGAAGAGGTTATGGAGTTATTAGAAGCAAAATTCGGAGTGTTAGCTTCTTACATGGTCATGAGATTGCTTTGCAAAATCTATAAAGAGGGATATTACATCTCTTGGGGGAAAGAACAAAATCTTATTTTCGTCCGCAAAGTAGGTGGCGGGATCAAAGAGGACATGATGGAAAAGATTGTCGACCTGTTATTGGAAAAAGGATTTTTCCATAAAGAAACCTACGAGAAACACGGTATACTCACTTCGGAACAGATTCAAAGAGTGTGGTTCGAAGCTACAACACGAAGAAAAATAGATTTCTCACAACTACCTTATTTATTAGAGACCAAACAGAGAAAAAGGATACACAAGGATGAGTTGAACAAGGAAAATGCTAACATTTTTCCAACTCAAGAGGAGGTGAGTTCAGAAAATGCAGACATTTCTCGACAAACTAAACTAAAGGAAACTAAACTAAATACTGAAGAAGAAGAAGAAATAAGCGATGCTTCGTTTGAAATTCCAGGGTATGCATACAATCAGGCCACACACAACATGAACGGACTGATAGAAAGTCTGGAACGCCACAAAGTGACTAATTTGAAGGAGAGGCAGACAATTCTCCGGTTATCAGACTATGGCAGGAAAGGCACCCAAGTATGGAAACTACTCTCCAATACGGCCTGGAGCAAAATCGGAGCACCGGGGAAATATATCATTGCAGCACTAGCCAGCGGACGGAAATAAACCGACTGATTAAAAGCTGATAAAAAAGGTACGAAAAATCTGTGCTTTTCACAAATTCTTCGTACCTTTACGCTCCGGTAAAACAAGTTCTATCCACATAAAAGATAACAAAATGGAAAACAGAAGTTTAGTAACCATTGCCGAACATTCTAAAGAAAAAATCCTCTACATGCTCGAAATGGCGAAGCAGTTTGAAATGAACCCCAATCGCCGGTTATTACAAGGAAAGGTAGTAGCAACCCTGTTCTTCGAACCTTCCACCCGTACCCGCTTGAGTTTTGAAACAGCTGCCAACCGTCTCGGTGCACGAGTAATCGGATTCTCTGACCCCAAGGCCACCAGCTCTTCCAAAGGGGAAACACTTAAAGACACGATCATGATGGTGAGTAACTATGCAGATATTATCGTCATGCGACACTATCTCGAAGGAGCTGCACGGTATGCCAGCGAAGTAGCCCCGGTGCCCATTGTCAATGCAGGTGACGGAGCTAACCAGCACCCGTCACAGACGATGCTCGATCTTTACTCTATCTACAAGACGCAAGGAACGCTGGAAAATCTGAATATTTTCCTGGTGGGTGACTTGAAATACGGCCGCACCGTACATTCCTTGCTGATGGCAATGCGACACTTTAATCCGACTTTCCATTTTATCGCTCCCGAAGAATTGAAAATGCCGGAAGAATACAAACTTTACTGCAAAACGCACCAAATAAAATACGTTGAACATACAGACTTTTCCGAAGAGATTATCGCCGACGCCGATATTCTGTATATGACCCGTGTACAACGCGAACGTTTCACCGACCTGATGGAATATGAACGGGTGAAGAATGTATATATTCTCCGTAACAAAATGTTGGAAAACACACGTCCGAACCTGCGTATCCTGCACCCGCTTCCCCGTGTCAACGAAATAGCTTACGATGTGGATGACAACCCGAAAGCATATTATTTCCAACAGGCACAAAACGGTCTGTATGCCCGCGAAGCAATCCTTTGCGATGTATTAGGTATCACATTAGATGACGTTAAAAACGATATTTTATTATGAGCGAAAATAAACAAGCATTGCAAGTAGCTGCCCTGAAAAACGGAACAGTGATTGACCATATCCCATCTGAAAAGCTCTTCACCGTAGTGCAACTGCTCGGTGTGGAACAAATGACAAGCAATATCACGATCGGATTCAACCTCGACAGCAAAAAACTAGGCAAAAAAGGGATCATCAAAATTGCAGATAAATTCTTTTGTGACGAAGAGATCAACCGTATTTCGGTAGTAGCACCGCACGTCAAACTGAACATTATCCGCGATTACGAGGTAGTAGAAAAGAAAGAGGTAAAAATGCCGGATGAGCTTCGTGGCATCGTGAAATGTGCCAATCCGAAATGTATTACCAACAATGAACCGATGAGCACCATCTTTCATGTGATAGATAAGGATAATTGCATCGTGAAATGCCATTATTGCGAAAAAGAACAGAAACGAGAAGAGATAACAATCCTCTAACTTCAGCTCACCACAGATTACACGGATTCACACAGATTTTTATTTTATGGAATAATAATATCTATATCTGTGTTAATCTGTGTAATCTGTGGTAAAAAAATGACAACTATGAAACAGGACTGGAAACCAGGAACGATGATTTATCCGCTGCCGGCTGTACTAGTCAGTTGCGGAAAAGAGGAAAGCGAATATAATATGTTCACAGTAGCATGGACGGGTACGATTTGCACGAACCCGCCCATGTGTTATATATCCGTACGTCCGGAACGCCATTCATACGATATTATCAAAAAAAATATGGAGTTTGTCATCAACCTGACAACCAAAGACATGGCTTTTGCCACCGACTGGTGCGGAGTTCGTTCGGGACGTGATTATCATAAATTCGAAGAGATGAAACTGACACCCGGACAGTGTACGGTAGTCAGTGCCCCGCTGATTGAAGAATCACCTCTTTGCATTGAATGTCGTGTAAAAGAAATCATCTCTCTTGGTTCACATGATATGTTTATTGCCGACGTGGTAAATGTGCGTGCCGACGAACGGAACCTGAACCCCAAAACCGGAAAGCTGGAACTGGCGGAAGCTAATCCGCTGGTATATGTGCACGGAGGATATTACAATTTGGGAGAGAAAATCGGTAAGTTCGGTTGGAGTGTAGAAAAGAAAAAATCATAAAAGGAACGATACTGTCATGGATATGCTGCGTAAATTCATTTTTTTAGGTTTATTAGTTGCAGCCGGCAGCCCGGTTGTCGGACAGAATTATAACGCAGACAGAGTAGACCGTCCCAACACAAAAAAAATAAATATCGGTATCAAAGCGGGTTTCAACTCTTCCATGTTCATGGTGTCTGAACTGAAAATTAAAGATGTAACTATCGATGAGGTGCAGAATAACTATAAGATAGGTTATTTTGGTGCTCTCTTCATGCGCATCAATATGAAAAAGCATTTCATCCAGCCTGAAGTGTCGTATAATGTAAGCAAATGTGAGATTACGTTCGACAAACTCGGTTCCCAGCATCCTGCCATCGAGCCTGATTACGCATCGGTGCAATCGGTGTTGCACAGTGTCGATTTTCCCGTTCTATATGGATATAACGTAGTGAAAAAAGGACCATACGGAATGTCTATCTTCGCAGGTCCCAAGCTTCGCTACCTATGGGGAAAGCACAATGAAATCACTTTTAAGAATTTCGACCAAAAGGGTATTCACGAAAAGTTGTATCCGTTCAATGTCAGCGCAGTGATTGGCGTAGGTGTCAACATCTCACGTATCTTCTTCGATTTCCGCTACGAACAAGGTATAGGAAACATCTCCAAGTCTATCATTTATGACAATATCAACTCCGACGGCAGTACGGGTGTGAGCAACATTATTTTCCGTCGCCGTGACAGCGCGTTAAGTTTTTCACTGGGATTCATTCTTTAAGAATAAAATATCATTAAATCCCGCTTTTTACTAACATTTTTCTTACTGTTCCTTCATTCTTTATTTATTTTCATTAACTTTGTGCGCTTAAAATAGGTATCTCGAATTAGAAATTTAATCTTACTTATAAAAGAATGAAAAGAGACGACATCATTTTCGACATCATCGAAAAAGAGCATCAACGTCAGTTGAAAGGAATCGAGCTGATTGCATCAGAAAACTTTGTGAGTGACCAGGTAATGCAGGCAATGGGTTCTTGCCTGACTAACAAGTACGCAGAAGGTTATCCCGGCAAACGTTACTACGGAGGTTGCGAAGTAGTAGACCAAAGCGAACAAATCGCTATCGACCGCCTGAAAGAAATTTTCGGCGCTGAATGGGCAAACGTACAGCCACACTCGGGAGCACAAGCTAATGCTGCTGTTTTCCTTGCTGTTCTGAATCCGGGCGACAAATTCATGGGATTAAATCTGGCACACGGCGGACACCTGTCTCACGGTTCATTAGTGAACACTTCCGGTATCATCTATACTCCTTGCGAATATAACTTGAATCAGGAAACAGGACGCGTTGATTACGACCAGATGGAAGAAGTCGCTCTTCGTGAGAAACCAAAAATGATTATCGGTGGTGGTTCTGCATACTCTCGTGAATGGGATTACAAACGTATGCGTGAAATCGCTGACAAAGTAGGCGCTATCCTGATGATCGACATGGCTCATCCTGCTGGTCTGATCGCTGCCGGAGTGCTCGAAAATCCGGTTAAATATGCACATATCGTCACTTCTACTACACATAAAACACTTCGCGGACCTCGTGGTGGTGTCATCATGATGGGTAAAGACTTCCCTAATCCATGGGGTAAGAAAACTCCGAAAGGTGAGATCAAGATGATGTCTCAATTACTGGATTCTGCCGTTTTCCCGGGTATCCAAGGCGGACCGTTGGAACATGTAATTGCTGCTAAAGCAGTTGCTTTCGGTGAAATCCTGCAACCTGAATTTAAGGAATATGCTAAACAAGTACAGAAGAATGCTGCCGTACTTGCACAGGCTTTGATCGACCGTGGCTTTACCATCGTTTCCGGTGGTACAGACAACCACTCTATGTTGGTCGACCTGCGTAGCAAATATCCTGATCTGACAGGTAAAGTGGCAGAAAAAGCATTGGTTTCTGCTGATATTACCGTTAACAAGAACATGGTTCCGTTCGACAGCCGTTCGGCTTTCCAGACTTCCGGTATCCGTTTGGGTACTCCTGCTATCACAACTCGTGGTGCAAAAGAAGACTTGATGCTCGAAATTGCAGAAATGATCGAGACTGTATTGTCTAACGTAGAAAATGAGGAAGTTATTGCACAAGTACGTGCACGCGTCAATGAGACAATGAAAAAATATCCTCTTTTCGCTTACTAAAACACAATTTTAAAGCTAGTAATTGTAAACTGTTATTAGCTTAATCCCATTTAAGGTCTGCTCTTTACGAAAGGAGCAGGCCTTTTTTTATTTATTAACGGTCCCGTTCGAACCATCTTTCCGGAATTTCGTTTTTCTTACTATAAAAGAAATATATGATGTCATATATCACCCACAACAAGTACGAATTCAACCGTACAGTGTGCATGAAGAGAAAAGAGAAGCGCACTGGACTCTATATACAGTCATCCCCGTCTTTCCACATTCATTTTATAGGGAAAGACGGGGATTTATTTATTTTTACCGACGTAGCGCCAGAACAAGTGTTCTTTAAGTGTATATTTAAGTGTATATCAGCTCAATCCTTCTATTTCTCCATCCACAATATCGATATGCAATGCTTGCGGTTCTTTAGGCAATCCCGGCATACGAAGAATTTCTCCGGCAATGGCTACAATCATTTCAGCTCCGTTATTGATTACAATATCTTTAATATGGAACTCGAAGTTGTTCACCGCGCCATAAATCTTAGGATCGGCAGAGAATGAATACTGTGTTTTAGCAATACAAACCGGGTAATGAGTGATGCCCATTTTCTCGATCAGTTTGATACGGTTGCGTGCAATACTGCTGTAAGTAATTACACTGGCTCCGTAAATATTAGTAGCCACCTTTTCAATCTTCTGCTGTATATTATCTTCTTCCTTATATGTATAACGCAGAGGTTCGGACGGATTATTTTCAATTGTATCTACCACCAGACGGGCCATGTCTACTGCCCCCTCTCCTCCTTCACTGAACGCATTGTTGATAGCAAAACCGACTCCCAACTGTTCGCAATGCTCACGCAGCAATTCCATTTCTTCATCGGTGTCGGACGCAAACTTATTGAAAGCTACAATAACCGTCTGACCGAATGAACGAAGATTACGAACATGTTTGTCCAGATTACGCAATCCTTCTTTCAGTCCTTCCATATTCGGTTCTTTGATACGGTCGAGACTGACACCTCCGTGCATCTTCAATCCTTGTGCCGTAGCGACAATCACCGTGAGACGCGGTTGGAGTCCACTCTTGCGGCACTTGATATTGTAGAACTTCTCCGCACCAAGATCGGCACCGAATCCGGCTTCTGTGATTACATAATCGCCGAAAGACATTGCCAATTTAGTGGCCAGAATAGAGTTACAACCATGCGCAATATTAGCGAACGGACCGCCATGTACAAAAGCAGCGGTTCCTTCGGTAGTTTGCACCAGATTAGGATGGATGGCATCTTTCAATAGCACGGTGATGGCTCCTGCCACTCCCAAATCTTTTACGGTAAAAGGCTGGTCGTCATAAGTGAAGCCCAACAGGATGTTTTCGATACGACGACGCAAATCACTCACATCTTTGGAAAGACAAAGAATCGCCATAATTTCCGAAGCAGGAGTAATATCGAAACCAGACTCCTGGGTAATCCCGTTGGATTTAGGTCCAAGACCGACAACGATGCTGCGCAACGAACGGTCGTTCACATCAAGCACTCTCCGCCAAAGAATTTCTTTCAATCCGAAACCTTTTGCCTGGTTCTGATAGAGATAATTGTCGAGCAATGCCGAAATCATGTTATGGGCAGAGGTGATGGCGTGAAAATCCCCCGTGAAATGAAGGTTAATCTTATCCATCGGAAGCACTTGTGCATATCCTCCACCGGCCGCTCCTCCCTTCATTCCGAAACAAGGACCGAGAGACGGTTCACGAAGAGCGACAATCGCATTCTTTCCAATTTTATTCAGTCCCAAAGCAAGACCGATAGATACGGTAGTTTTGCCAATGCCCGCTTTGGTTGCCGTGATAGCAGTGACCAGGATGAGATTGCTTTTCTTCACTTTCTCTTCATCAATCAGTTGTTCAGGGATCTTTGCGATGTAGCGGCCATAATTCTCCACTTCCTCGCGAGGAATTCCGACACTTTCGGCAACTTGCTTAATCTTCTTCAGCTCAATGCTGCGAGCAATTTCTATGTCTGATTTCATACAGAATATGATTAGTTTTATTTTTGAAAGAACAAAAGTATAACAAAAAAGCGAAATAGAGAAATTTAAAGTTCATCGGATATTTATATATCTATTTATCATAAACACTATAAACTCTTTTCACGCAATAACTGTTGTAAATGGCATAACCTAAAACAACAACTTAATTATGGAATGGATTATTAATCAACTAAGGGTACACCCTGAACTTGCTATTTTCCTGACGCTCTTTGCCGGATTCTGGCTGGGCAGACTCAAAATAGGAAAATTCTCATTGGGGACAGTCACCAGTGTTCTGCTGGTCGGAGTATTGGTCGGGCAACTGAATATCACTGTGGATGGTCCGATGAAAGCTGTGTTCTTTCTGCTTTTCCTGTTTGCCGTCGGCTATAAGGTAGGTCCGCAGTTTTTCCGTGGATTAAAAAAGGATGGGCTGCCACAGGTGGGATTCGCTGTACTGATGTGTATTGTCAGCCTGGTGGCACCATGGATACTCGCCAAAATCATGGGATACCATGTAGGGGAAGCTGCCGGACTTTTGGCAGGCTCACAGACCATATCCGCCGTGATCGGCGTGGCAAGCGATACAATCAACCAATTGGGAATCAGCGATGCGCAAAAAGCGACATTCATCAATGCGATTCCGGTAGCTTACGCTGTAACTTATATCTTCGGTACAGCCGGTTCTGCATGGATTCTGGCTTCTCTCGGCCCTAAAATGCTGGGCGGACTGGATAAGGTGAAAGCCGACTGCAAAGAACTGGAGGCTCAAATGGGAACATCGGAAGCTGATGAACCCGGATTTTCCCCGGCTCTTCGCCCGGTGGTATTCCGTGCCTATAAAATCACCAATGAATGGTTCGGCAAAGGAAAGAAAGTCAGTGAACTCGAAACATATTTATGCAAGAATGATAAACGGCTGTTTGTAGAGCGGATTCGTCAAAGAGGAGTGGTGAAAGATGTTGATCCGAACCTGATTCTTCGCAAAAACGACGAAGTAGTACTAAGCGGACGCCGTGAGTTTGTAATCGGAGAAGAAGACTGGATCGGTCCGGAAGTGATCGACGCACAATTATTGGATTTTCCGGCGGAAACTCTTCCCGTAATGGTGACGCACCGGACGTTTGCCGGGGAAACGGTAGCCAAAATCCGGGCACAGAAATTTATGCACGGAGTCAGTATCCGTAACATCAAGCGTGCCGGAATCAATGTTCCGGTATTATCCAAAACAGTTGTGGATTCGGGAGATATTCTCGAGCTCACCGGTCTTAAACATGAAGTGGAAGGCGCTGCCAAACAAATGGGTTACATTGACCGTCCGACCAATCAGACAGATATGATTTTCGTCGGGCTGGGCATTTTGCTCGGTGGTCTTTTCGGTGCACTGGCTATCCATCTGGGAGGTGTTCCTATCAGTCTTTCTACCAGTGGCGGCGCATTGATTGCCGGACTTCTGTTCGGTTGGTTACGCAGCAAGCATCCTACTTTCGGAGGTATCCCCGAACCCTCTTTATGGGTATTGAATAATGTAGGGCTGAATATGTTTATCGCAGTGGTCGGCATTGCTGCAGGTCCCAGTTTTATAGCCGGATTCAAGGAAGTCGGAGTCAGTCTGTTTATTGTCGGTGCGCTGGCAACTGCCATCCCTCTTCTAGCAGGATTGCTGATGGCGAGATACCTGTTCAAGTTTCACCCTGCCCTTTCATTGGGATGCACGGCAGGAGCACGTACCACAACAGCTGCACTGGGAGCTATTCAGGATGCAGTGGAAAGTGATACACCTGCATTAGGGTATACAGTGACGTATGCAGTCGGCAATACGCTACTGATTATCTGGGGAGTCGTCATCGTGTTGCTTATGTAAAACTATATAAAAAAATATCATTATGGAAAAGAAAACAAATAACCCTGCCATTACGAAAAGTTATGCCAAGAAAATGGAAACGATCAGCCCGTTCGAGCTGAAAAACAAACTGATCGATATGGCAGACGAAAGCATTAAGAAAATAGCACATACCATGCTGAATGCGGGAAGAGGTAATCCGAACTGGATTGCTACCGAACCACGCGAAGCATTTTTTCTGTTGGGACAATTCGGACTTTGCGAATGTCGCCATGCGTTTTCACTGGAAGAAGGAATAGCAGGTATTCCGCAAAAGGCTGGAATAGCCGCCCGTTTCGAGGCTTTCCTGAAAGAGAATGAAAAAGCTCCGGGTGCTAATCTGCTGAAAGAGGGCTACAATTATATGTTGATGGAGCATGCTGCCGATCCGGATACGCTGATTCACGAATGGGCGGAATCGGTCATCGGCGACCAGTATCCTGTGCCCGACCGTATTTTACATTTTACAGAGTTAATCGTGCAGGATTACTTGGCACAAGAGATGTGTGACCGCCGTCCGCCGAAAGGGACTTTTGACCTTTTCGCCACCGAAGGAGGTACGGCAGCCATGTGTTATCTGTTCGATTCTTTGCAAGAGAATTTCCTGTTGAATCAGGGAGATGCCATTGCTTTGATGATTCCCGTGTTTACTCCTTATATAGAAATCCCGGAATTGCGACGCTATCAGTTTGACGTTACCGAAATTTCCGCCGACCAGATGACTCCTGACGGATTGCACACCTGGCAGTATAAGGATGAAGATATAGACAAGTTGAAAGACCCGCGGATCAAAGCGTTATTTATCACCAATCCGAGTAATCCGCCCAGTTACGCACTTAGCAGGGAGACTACCGAACGTATCATCAACATTGTGAAGAATGACAATCCGAACCTGATGATTATTACGGATGATGTGTATGGAACGTTTATCCCTCATTTCCGTTCATTGATGGCAGAATTGCCACACAATACGCTTTGCGTTTATTCGTTCTCCAAATATTTCGGAGCTACGGGATGGAGAACCGCAGTGATTGCTTTACACGAAGACAACATCTACGACAAAATGATTGCCCGCCTGTCGGAGGAGCAGAAATCAATATTGAACAAACGTTATTCCAGTCTTAGCCTGCAACCGGAAAAGATGAAATTTATCGACCGCATGGTGGCTGACAGCCGGCAGATTGCGCTGAATCATACCGCAGGGCTTTCTCTACCTCAACAAATGCAGATGAGTTTGTTTGCTATCTTCTCGCTTCTGGATAAAGAAGACAGTTATAAAGCCAAGATGCAGGAAATTATTCATCGCCGCCTGCATGCGTTGTGGGATAACACAGGGTTCACATTGGTAGAAGATCCGCTGCGTGCCGGATATTATTCGGAGATTGATATGCTGGTATGGGCGAAGAAATTCTACGGAGATGACTTCGTTGCTTATCTGCAAAAGACATACAATCCGCTGGATGTGGTTTTCCGTCTGGCAAACGAAACTTCACTCGTACTGTTGAATGGCGGTGGCTTTGCCGGACCGAAATGGAGTGTGCGTGTGTCACTGGCTAATCTGAATGAAGCCGATTATGTGAAAATCGGACAAAGCATCAAGTGTGTGTTGGAAGAATATGCCCAAACATGGAAAGCATCAAAAGAATGAACTGATTAGACGATTTACGATCGTATGATTGAGGATAGTAACCTCAATCGTACATTGTAAATCGCCTAATCGTAAATAACTGAAAAGATAGTTTTTTTCTAAGAAAACATAACGGAAGCGAATAGTCAGATTGAAAATCTCTATCTTTGTGGTAAATCAACCTTTACGAAGATGAAAAAACTGATTCTATTTCTTTCGCTGATATTATCGGTCGGTTTTGCATCCGCACAGTCGGAAATTCCTTCCGATAGTATTCGTCGTGCTCCATCCACCAATATTAAAGAGTTTGGTGGCTTTCTGCTGGATATGGGGTTAATGAATGTAGCGACTCCCGAACTTCCCAAGTTTAATTTAGAGATGCCTAATATGACGAAAGATTATAATCAGCTCTTTCGTTTAAATACAGACGTTACTTATTCGCAAGGATTCACTGATTCTTTTTCTTCGTCTTCTTTCTCTAGCTTCTCCGGTTTTTCCGGCTTTGGATATGGTTGGGGATTGTCCTCTTCTCCACAGTTTATGCAGATGGGGTCTTTCAAACTGAAAAACGGAATGAGAATCAATACCTACGGAGATTATGATAAGGATGGCTGGCGAGTGCCTAACCGCAGTGCTATGCCTTGGGAAAGAAATAATTTCCGGGGAGCATTCGAACTGAAATCGGCAAATGGTAATTTCGGAATACGAATCGAAGTGCAACAAGGACGAAACGCGCCTTATTAAATAAGGTACTTCAATATAAAACCCCGGAAGTCTGAAATAAAACCAAGTAGTCCTATAGATTAGATCAGACAGTCCGGAATTAAATCAAGTAAGTTCGGCACAGAATTAGGAAAGCTCGAAGGCCTTATCTGCCGCACTTATTGCGTTGGCAATACGATCACACCATGAATCAAATTCCGGATCGGGTATTTGTGATTCCGGATGGGAAAGCATATAGTGTACGGCTTGTCGTAATCCGTCTGCCATGGAAGTATTGCATATAAAATCAGGAACCAACCGCTTTATCTTCGAGTTATCAAAGACTACCGTAACTGCTTTATCTCCTAACAGTTCACCTCTGAAATCATAATGATCGCTATGCTTGGCAAGGAAATCGGAGGCTACGTGTAATGCATTCAGAGGTTTACCCAACGCGTCGGCAATGGTTTGATAAATCTGATTCCAGGTCATGCTTTCATCGGTAGTGATATGAAAAGCGTTCCCAATGGCATGAGGGTTCGCCATCAGTCCTACATAACCTTTGGCAAAATCTTTAGAGTGAGTCAATGTCCACAAAGAAGAACCGTCGCCGGGGATAATAACAGGTTTACCTTCAAGGATTCGTTTTAGGATCTGCCAGTTTCCCTTATCGCCATGTACAGATACGGGAGGTTTTGTTCCGTTGTAGGTATGGCTGGGACGGACGATTGTAACGGGGAAACCGTTTGTGCGATAGGCTGCCATCAGCACTTCTTCCGCTTCTATCTTGTTACGGGAATACTGCCAATAGGGATTGACCAAAGGGGTGCTTTCGGTAATATGGTAATCGGCCAATGGCTTTTGGTAGGCAGAGGCACTGCTGATAAAGATATATTGCCGCGTTTTATTCTGGAACAGGCGGATATCACGCTTCACGTCTTCTGCTGTATATCCGATGAACTGTGCAACCACATCGTAATGTTCGGACACGATGGCTTTTGCCACAGCTTCTTCATCATTAATATCCGCAATGATACTGTGAATTCCCTCCGGCATCTTTTTCGAACCACGATTTAGGAGAGTAATCTCCCACCCTTTTTGTTGCGCCAATGCCACTACATCTGTACTGATCGTACCTGTACCTCCAATAAATAATGCTTTCATAAAACCTGTTTTTTTATATTCTCCGGAACAAATATATCAATTCCATCATTTACTTCCAGCAATCATTGCCATTTATTTTTCTGCCCGAAAGTTTATGTAGTATACAGATTACTGATTCTTATACCCATATTACTGATTTGCTGAATGAAATTAAAAAGATACCTTCAAATGTTTTATCTTTGTATCAGATTAATAACAGAAGCATATGGATGAAATAACAAAAATTGAAACCGTCGATCAGTATGACCAATTGTTTGGACTGGAAACATTGCACCCTTTGGTGAATGTAATCGACTTCTCAAAAGCCACTAGGTCAGTTGAATATATCCGTATGAATATCGGATTCTACTGCTTGTTCCTGAAGGATGCAAAATGTGGCGACCTCACTTATGGGCGTAAGAATTACGATTATCAGGAAGGAACGGTTGTTTGTATGGCACCGGGACAAGTGAGCGGAATAGACAACCGCAACAGGCCTGCTCCCCGCACCAAGTCAATCGGCGTTTTGTTTCATCCCGATTTAATCCGCGGAACTTCATTAGGACAGCATATCAAGAACTATACTTTTTTCTCTTACGAGGTAAATGAAGCATTGCATCTTTCAGACCAGGAAAGAGAAATCGTAACTGATTGCATACATAAAATCAGGATCGAGCTGGAGCATCCTATTGACAAACACAGCAAGCAACTCATCGTGCGAAACATCGAACTGCTGCTGGATTACTGTATGCGTTTCTACGAACGGCAGTTTATCACACGTAATCAGGCGAACAAAGATATTATCGTAAAATTCGAGCAATTGCTGGACGAATACTTCCAGAATCAGGTGGCAATAACCGAAGGACTGCCATCCGTGAAATATTTTGCAGACAAGGCATGTCTCTCTCCTAATTATTTCGGAGACCTGATAAAGAAGGAAACAGGAAAGACTGCACAGGAATATATCCAGTGCCGGATTATCGAACTGGCAAAAGAAAGAATACTGGAAGGTGTTCAAACTGTCAGCCAGGTGGCTTATGAACTGGGATTTCAATATCCACAACACTTCAGCCGATTGTTTAAAAAGCATGTCGGTTACACCCCGAACGAATATAAACAAAGAAACTAAGCATTTTTTAGCTACAGGAGTCTCAACATCATGGGAGATAAAGTACTCAAAATAGGAACCGTGCATCAATGCAATTGTTGTCTGGGAAGCAAAACACTACATCCACTGGTGAGTGTCATTGATCTCTCAAAGGCTGACTTGTCGCCTCATACGGACATCAAGTTCGACTTTTATACGATTCTATTGAGTGAGTGTAAATGTGAGGCCTATGTGTATGGTCACCAGTATTATGATTTCTCGGACGGTACTTTGATCTGCCTGGCTCCCGGAGAGTCTATCAGTATGAAAGAAAAGAATAAAAGATTTCCCTCTAAAGGATGGATATTGGCTTTTCATCCCGATCTGATTTGTGGCACTCCGCTCGGACTTAATATAGATAACTATACTTTCTTCTCTTATCAGCCTGAAGAGGCACTGCATATATCATTGCGCGAGAAACAGATCATTCTGGAATTTATGGACAGAATCAACCAAGAACTCGAACGTTGTATTGATCGCCACAGCAAAAAAATAGTTTCCAAATATATAGAGCTATTGCTGGATTACTGTGTACGTTTCTACGAACGCCAATTCATTACACGTAACGAAGTGAATAAAAAGATTATCAAGCAATTTGATAAAATCATAAATAACCATTTCGAAACGAAGCCGGTACCAGCTGTCGATGTGCTTTCAAATGAGTATTGCGCTAACGTGCTTCATTTATCTCCTGAATATTTCAACGACTTGCTGAAGCACGAAACGGGTAAATCTTTTAAAGAATACATCGAGTTCAAACGTTTCGAGATTGCCAAATACTGGTTGCTGAATACTGATAAAACAGTTAATCAGATAACACAAGAACTGGGTTTCCAGAATCCGCAGTATTTCAGCCGGCTATTCAAGAAAGTTACCGGTTGCTCTCCGAATGATTTCAGAGTACCTAACTAGAAATGAAATCTAAAAGGATTGGAGGACGACAAAGCAACAAAAAAGTCTTAATAAAATTTGAATTGAAATATCCAATTCTTAATCTATGTTATGAAACATACTTTTTTGCTTGGATTATTTGCTAATTTCCCAAGAGTCCGTATCTTTGCAATGTGTTTTTCATAGTATTAGATTTAAGGTTAACAAAGGTTGGAGCAAGGCGTTGCTCCTTTTTTTATGTCCATACGTCAACTCTCCTCTTTAACTTCCTAAGATACCATTTCCCGGACAGTTGTTCTTTCTTATCAATGACGGTATTGGAATTACGCTATTTTTCAGTAACTTTGCAAAGAGAGATGTATCAATTATGTCCCGGTAAAGCAAATCAAAAAGTTCTCTTTTTACGTTATATATAAAAAGAAAATTTAATCCTTGTAGAATAATGGAAACAATGCAACAATATTATCGTCTGATGAAATCAATCCTCTTCGTATTATTTCTTTCTTTCGGCATGATTTCGTGTGAGAAAGAAGATCCGGTTTCTACATCTCCCAACACAAGGCAGACGGATAACACTGATCCGACAGATCCTGATCCTACCGACCCGGTGGTTCGTTCGGATAATGAACAAACTGTATTTATGTATCTGCCCTGGTCGACTGACCTGACTTCCTTTTTCTATCAGAATATTGCTGATCTGAAAAGTATTATCGGACAGAATATATTGAAAAACGAGCGGGTTCTCGTATTTATATGTACAACGGCTACCAAAGCCACTCTCTATGAGCTTTCTTACGAAAAAGGCGCAGCTGTGCAGAAGGCTTTAAAAAGCTATAATTATCCGACTCCCAGCTATACAACGGCCGAGGGTATCACTTCTATCCTGAATGATATACAGACCTACTCTCCCGCCAAACGATATGCAATGATTATCGGATGCCACGGGATGGGATGGATCCCCGTATCAAAAACGCAATCACGTAGTAGCCTGCAAACAGTCAAAAAACATTGGGAATATGGAAATGCACCTATGACACGTCTCTTCGGAGGCAGAGAATCCAAGTATCAGACGGATATTACTACACTTGCCGAAGGAATATCGAGCGCAGGATTGAAGATGGAGTATATCCTTTTCGACGACTGCTATATGTCGACAGTAGAGGTTGCTTATGATCTCAAAAACGTAACAAGTCACTTGATAGCATCCACAAGTGAAATTATGGCTTATGGCATGCCATACGACAAGATTGGCCAGTACTTAATAGGAAACATAGATTATGAAAAGATTTGTGATGGTTTCTATTCTTTTTATTCAAATTATGTCACTCCCTGCGGAACAATCAGTGTCACAGATTGCTCGGAAGTGGATAATCTGGCGGCCATTATGAAAGAAATAAATCAACGTTATACGTTTAACGAAGAATTAATTTCTTCTTTGCAGAGTTTAGACGGATATAAACCTTCCATATTCTTTGATTGTGGTGATTATGTTGCAAAGCTATGCTCCGATCCTGATTTATTAGAGCAATTCAACGAACAACTGAAACGCACAGTTCCATATAAAAAGAATACGGAGTATTATTTTACAGCAATATCCTCCTATTATGGAGAACGAAAAAAAATCAATACTTTCTCCGGCATCACTATTTCTGATCCAAGCACCAGTGCAGCTGCTTTGAAAAAGAACGAAACAGCGTGGTATGTTGCCACTCATTAAGGCTACTAAAAGAAATAGTACGATAATGGAGGCTTTACTCTTGTCTGTGATCAGTCAAATCTCTTAATAAAAATAGATTCGAGAATACAAA
Organism: Bacteroides sp. D1; assembly: GCF_000157095.2. NCBI lineage: Bacteria > Pseudomonadati > Bacteroidota > Bacteroidia > Bacteroidales > Bacteroidaceae > Bacteroides > Bacteroides sp. D1. Next base: position 176,114 of record NZ_JH114342.1, on the reverse strand, counting down.
TTCTTAATCAATGTTATAAAACATACTTTTTTTCTTGGATTATTTGCTAGTTTCGCAATAGTCCGTATCTTTGCAATGTGTTTTTCATAGTATTAGATTTAAGGTTAACAAAGGTTGGAGCAAGGCGTTGCTCCTTTTTTTATGTCTATACTCCAAATTGCCTTTGCTTTCCTCTTCTTGGTACATCTGTCAATCACCCTTTAATAACTGCCATTGGAGCAAGTTCCACCAACGGCTTCACCAAATCCCGCTCATTCGCTATCACTTGCGCAATATCTTTATAAGCTCCCGGCGCTTCATCCAGTTCATCCTGCGAACGGAGTCCGTGAATGATTCCTTGCTGGTTCATTCGCTCTTTCTCTTCATCCAGTGACAAACGGCGACAGGCATCTTTTCTTCCCATCAATCGGCCGGCACCATGCGAACAGCTTTTGAAGCTCTCCGGATTACCCAGTCCTTCAACGATATAGGATTTAGTACCCATAGATCCGGGGATAATACCAATCTCACCTTCATAGGCACGCGTAGCTCCTTTTCGGTGCACAATCACATCCTGATCGAAATGGTTCTCCCAGGCTGCATAGTTGTGGGCAATATTAATCATAGGCTCAAAGTCCGTTTCAGGTTTCACAGCCTGGATGGCTTCACAGATACGGGTCATCATCAACTGACGGTTAGCAAAGGCAAAGGCCACACAGTAGTTCATTTCACGGAAATAATCCTTTGCCATCTGCGTCTCCATTGGCAGGTAAGCCAGTCCCGATACCATTTCAGAATACCATTTCTCATTCCAATATTGCGCAATCTTATTATAGTGATTGGCAACCTTCAAACCAATGTTACGGCTTCCGGAGTGAATCATCACCCACACATCAGACGTTTCGGTATCTTTCTGAATCTCAATAAAGTGGTTTCCTCCTCCCAAGATTCCTATCTGCTTCAAACAAGCCTCGTACTGATTCTTCAATATAGGCATCTCCTCAAGGTCGAATCCTTGTGGAAGTAACTCCTGATCTTGCTTTTTAGTATGGTGGTCGAATCCCAAGGGAATGGCCGCACGAATCTTCGACATGATGGAAGTCAAATCCGTATAACTAAAATCTTCCGCTTTTCGATTGGTCTTAATCGCACACATTCCACAACCGATATCCACTCCCACAGCATTGGGAACAATCACACCCTTCGTAGCCAACACACCGCCAATTGGCATTCCTTTTCCCGTATGGGCATCAGGCATGATGGCAATATGTTTAAACGCAAAAGGAAGTGAAGTCAAATCCATAATCTGCGACATACAAGAGTCTTCTACTTCATTCAACCAAAGCTTAGCGGGCAAACGTGTTCCCATAATTACTTTTTCCATACTTCTTTTCTTTTATCCATTCATATAAATCTCGTTATCGGGAGCAAAGTAAGATGGGAAGTACGAAATCTATTTGCGCAATGGATATTATTTTCTATTTTTGTAGAAATATATGCAAAAAAGTCGTGTCTCCGCAATGATTGTATAATCAAAAAGTCCGGATATGGCGCCTTGATATCTATAACACTATATATAATAGAACCTAATGAAGAAGATATTGATTATCGGCGCCAATGGATTCACCGGACGCCAAATATTGAATGATTTATCTGTTCATACACAATATAAGGTAACGGGGTGCTCTCTGCATCCGGATATTCTTCCGAATGATGCAGGGAAATATCGTTTCATTGAAACAGATATACGGAATGAAGCGGACATTAAGCGTCTTTTTGAGGAGGTTCAGCCTGATGTGGTCATTAATTGTTCCGCCCTGTCCGTACCGGATTATTGCGAGACGCATCATGAAGAGGCTTATCTTACCAATGTGACCGCAGTGAGCCAACTGGCTGTTTTTTGCGAAGAATATAAAAGCCGGTTCATTCATCTATCGACGGATTTTGTTTTCGATGGAAAGATGTTTGTTTTCGATGAAAAGATAAATGAAGATGCCGGACTGTTGTACACAGAAGAAGACGTCCCCGCTCCCGTCAACTATTACGGATATACCAAGTGGAAAGGAGAAGAGAAAGTGGCAGAAACTTGCAGCAGTTTTGCCATTATCCGTGTAGCAATCGTTTATGGCAGAGCGCTGCCGGGACAACACGGTAATATCGTCCAGTTGGTAATGAACCGTTTGAAAGCCGGGCAAGAAATCCGTGTCGTATCCGATCAATGGAGGACACCGACTTATGTTGGAGACGTATCGGATGGTGTACAGCGTTTGATAGCACATCCAACGAACGGTATCTTTCACATTTGCGGCGATGAGTGTATGAGTATCGCGGAGATTGCTTATCAGGTAGCAGATTATATGGGACTGGATCGCTCTCTTATCCATCCTGTCACGACCGAGGAAATGAATGAAACCACTCCCCGTCCCCGTTTTAGTGGAATGAGTATCGATAAAGCACGAACAATGCTTGGATACGAGCCACAGAAGCTAAAAGAAGTTCTTGCTAACTGGGAACATTTATAAGGAAGAGACAGATTACCAATTATTCAAGGATTATCCATCATTTTACGTAAACAGAAAACTACAAGAGGAATTCTGTGGTTTCTATTTATATAATAAGAGAGTCCTCAAATGGTGAACAGTGGCTATTTACACAAAATGCGGGATAGTGCCCAAATTGAAGACAGTGGTAGAATTGGAAACAATACTACTTTTTACAACAATCTATTTCATTCCGAATAATTCTTTCGCTTTATTTATTGCATATTTATTTTGAAAATATGCAATAAGTTATTATCTTTGCACCAAAATCAAAAAAGCCCAATGATGAATCAAACATTACAACTACATAACGCTAATCTTTTTCTTGCAGGAATACCGACTTTCTGTAAGTCTTGCTGCGTGCATGTACATTGGTTCAGTGGATTCATCTAAATTACCCTATTATTTCTTAACTGGAACTATCTGCTGACTTGTTTCACTATTCACAGCAGTATTCCTTTCCGATTTTCAAGCAGATGTATCATCTTCTTTGAAAATTCTCTCGTGTGTTGTCAATAATCAGTTTAACCTAACCAAAAATATATACATTATGTTCTCTATTATATCTACTATGTTTTTAGGAATCGGCATCGGTTATGTATTGCGTAACTGGAGTATCTTGCAAAAGACAGAAAAGACAATTTCTCTTACAATATTCTTGTTACTCTTCATTCTCGGTGTGTCTATCGGTTCTAATAGCCTGATTGTAAACAATCTCGGTAAATTCGGATGGCAGGCAATTGTTCTTGCCGTGTCCGGTGTATTGGGAAGCCTGATCGCTGCCCGTTTGGTACTGCAATTGTTTTTTAGAAAAGGAGGCGAATAATAAAAAAAGGAGGCTAATTTCTTTTAAGAGGAAAAAGACGCGTTTATTCAAGAAGGAGGTGAACAATGAAAGGAAGTTTGATCGTTATATTATTCTTTTGTGTAGGTTGTGTCATGGGAGCTTTCAACAAGTTCCAGTTTGATACGCACACTGTTTCGATGTATATACTTTATGCGTTAATGCTGCAAGTGGGAATCAGTATCGGTTCTAATAAGAACCTGAAAGCGATTGTGTCGCATTTGCACCCTAAAATGCTATTGATTCCGTTGGGAACGATTATCGGGACGTTGCTGTTTTCTGCTTTAGCAAGCCTGCTATTGCGCCAATGGAGCGTGTTCGACTGTATGGCAGTGGGAAGCGGATTCGCATACTATTCGCTTTCTTCTATCCTTATCACCCAGTTCAAAGAGCCTTCTATCGGGCTGCAACTGGCTACGGAATTAGGAACTATCGCACTGCTGACTAATATTTTCCGTGAGATGATGGCACTTCTCGGTACTCCAATCATCAAGAAGTATTTCGGGAAACTGGCTCCTATTTCAGCGGCAGGAGTCAATTCGATGGATGTACTCCTGCCCTCCATCAGCAGATATTCGGGAAAAGAAATGATTCCCATCGCTATCTTACACGGTATTCTGATTGATATCAGTGTTCCTGTTTTTGTTTCTTTTTTCTGTAATCTCTGACATTGCTTGCGATGGTTTGACAAGAGCAAGAATGAGCATTGTGAACGAAAGACAGAGATATTTTTATGTTTGGGGCTAGGTCTAAAGATAATTAGTTAATGCCCGGAAACAGCCAATACAAACTTTATATCAGCATAGGAGACATCGTCTCCTAATGCTGCTTTAATGGCAAATATTCCCATGTATTCATGTTCTTCCAGATGCTTACGAATCTTCGCCAGATTTTCAGCTTTCACTACTTTCTCCACTTTAATTTTTCCCAAACGGACATAATATTCCAGATGTCCAGCAATGGTTCCCGATACCAATTCGCGAGCTTTGGCAATTTCATCTATGCTCATTCCCTGGCAGAACATTTCATAGCTGACTAATTTTGTATCTTTTTTCTTCTCCTTCTCCGCTTCTTTTTTCTGTTTCTCTGCTTCCTTCTTCTGTTTTTCTTCCTCTTTCCGTTGCTTCAGCTCTTCCCGCCGGCTTGCGGCTTCCCTATTATCAGAGATGAGCATATCCATTATTTCCGGTCTTTCCAATTGATTCTCCGCCATATACTTACGGACAATGCCTAATATTTCAAGTCCATACTTTTCCACCCCTTTTGCTCCGAAATAGGGTATCGCTTCCAGAGCTCTTGGATTATCCGGTAGCAGATTCACAATTCCCATCAACGCTTTCTGCTGCATAATGACATACGCAGGAAGATTCACCTCACGTGTTTTAGCTGTCCTCCATTCAGCCAGAGCACGATAAAGCCCCGGATGCAGAATATCCGTAGGCACTTCCACTTTCACCTTTTCAGCACCGCTACGTGTCCGTTCTTTCCGTTCCTTCCGTTCTTTCTTTTCTTTCAACGCTTTCGAAGAACCGGAAGAGGAAGAATCATCCTCAAGACTCAACATTACTTTAGCCTTCAACTTCAAATAATCCGTAATAGCGAATCTCTCTCTCGCAGACACAGCCTCCAACAAAGACTCTTTAATCCACAACGCATCATCCAACGCCTGCATACGTTCTGCCAACAGCTTTCTCAACTCTTTATTATCAAGAGGCATATTAGTCTTATTATACAAAGCCCGAATCGGCGCCAACTCTTTATGAAAATATCCGGCCCCGGAACGAATCCGCTCCTGTAACTCCTGATTCGTCGCATAGTCTTCACTCTCATGTATCAACCGGGTATACTGGTTACGAAAACGCTGGGACACTTCCACTATTTTCTCTTTGATGCGAGGTTCCAATGCCTTATATTCTGCCAACTGCTTCGGAAAGAGCTTATACAAATCTTCATCTATCAAACGAAGCAATCGTTTATAAGCCTGATCGATCGAATAGAAATTAAACAAATCACTCAACAAATCAAAGAAATACGCCTTTTGCATATCGTTCAACTGCTGACTGCCCGGCTTATTCTGCTCTACCGCTTTGGTGAAATTATCCACCGTAGCATCACTAATAATGGCTTCCCTCCGCAAAGGAGACTCCAACACCATCCCTTCCAAAGTCTTGCAACGGCTCAACGCCACATAAGTCTGTCCGTGCGCAAAAGAGTTACGTGCATCAATAATGGCACGCTCGAACGTCAACCCCTGACTTTTATGTATCGTAATGGCCCATGCCAGACGGATAGGATATTGGCGGAACGTTCCTTCTATCACTTCCGTGATTTCCTTTGTTTCCTCATTCAGCACGTACTTATAATTTCCCCACTCTTCCGGCAACAACTGAAATTCTGATTTATTCCCCTTCCCCCGCACGATAATACCTGCATCATTAACAGTGACCACCTCACCAATCATACCGTTATAATATCGTTTCTCGGACGATGAATCATTCTTAAGGAACATAATTTGTGCTCCTTCCTTTATTGTCAGGAGTTCATCCGCAGGGTACGAATATTCAGGGAAATCTCCTTCTATCTCGGCACGAAAATGATACGCCTTGCCGGACAAAGATGCTAGTTCACGGTCATTTACTTTCTGTGCCTGATAATTATGTGTCGTCAGCCGAATATATCCTTCTTCTTTTTGTGGCTGGAAACCGGGCTGATAACGACGGTTCAGTTCATTCAACACTTCATCATCGGCCTTATTTTCCCGGATTTTATTTAATAAAGACAGGAAGAATGTGTCACTCTGCCGGTAGACTTTTTTAAGCTCAATGGTCATATATACCGTTTCTTTCAACGCATGGCTCGCAAAGAAATAAGGGGTTTCGTAATGCTTCCTCAACAGTTCCCATTCATTATCTTTCACGACAGGAGCCAATTGCTGCAAATCTCCAATCATCAACAGTTGCACCCCGCCAAATGGTTTCTCTCTATCACGATACCGCCGCAGGGTTGCATCCACCGCATCCAACAAATCGGCACGCACCATACTGATCTCATCAATAACGAGCAAATCCATGCTACGAATTATGTTCCGCTTTTCTTTACTATAACGGTAATGCGTTTGGGAAGAATTAAAGGTAGTTTCCGGCACAAAAGGGGCAAAAGACAACTGAAAGAAAGAATGAATCGTTACTCCTCCCGCATTGATGGCCGCGATCCCTGTCGGTGCTAATACAACCATGCGCTTGGGGGTGTGTTCTTTCAATCGTCTAAGAAATGTCGTTTTTCCGGTTCCGGCTTTTCCGGTAAGAAATAAATGTGTGCCTGTATTTTCTATGAACTGCCAAGCTAGCTGCAGTTCCGGGTTATTTTCCATGAAAGTTATATTGTTTTGTGCAAAGGTACAGAAAACTATATAGAGATTGAAATAAAAGTAGCAAACTTTTTCTGGTAGAGATGAGAAGCAATCGGATAAAAGAAAGTCCCGGTCGTTTTCATTAAATAACGACCGGGACGAGAGAACAATAAAAACACCAAATGTTGTGTTATATGCTTTGAGAGTTAATTTACATGATTGTTATACCAATCCGTATATTTTTCTCCTTTAGAATCTGCCCAAGCTTTAAAGTTAGGATATTCGGTATCAATACTCTTTTTTTCAGTTACTGAAATAAAGTTCAAGATAGGAATATCAATAGCAAACGGATAAGCTCCTTCTTTATCTATGTAATAAGCATCCTTTTGGGTACCTGCTAAAGACAAGTCCGCAAGAGATGTCGCCTCATGCTTAGGCAGATGCACTTCTGTACGACCTTTTTGCCCTTCGGCATACTTCACTATGATATAAGGATTATATGACTTTAAATCTTTCTTATTGAAAGAACCGCCTGTAAATTCACGGGTTATAGTATATACTTTTTGAATAGCTTGCTTCACATTCGGACAAACAATAATAGAAGATGTTGCAGATTCCGTATGTATCCCTTCCGTAGTAGCGGAAAAAGTCATTTTACCGAATTGTCCCTTATCTACCTGATAAGCAAAAGCATTCGCAAACACTGCACCATCATGTACAGGAGTAAATGTATCTACAATTTTAGTTACCTGGTTCTTTTTATCAAAAGATACGGCACGATTATATTCTACGATTACGTCATTCATATCATAATCTCCACCGCCAGGCCATATATCTTCAAAAGCTAATGTGCCGGTCTTCGTTTCAGTTACATCCGGTTTTTCTGGTTCATTTCCATCATCCGGAGTTATAACAGGTCTGTCATTGGGTTCCTCAATAGTTTTTGATGCATTTACATAGAATAAAAGATCACAATAACTATTATTTGCCCCATCTTCTACTCCGATAATAACCTTGCCGCTTGTCTCGTCCTTTACAGATACAAAATTCTGTCGCTGCTGTCCCAACACCTGATTAGAAGCTAATAAATTAGAGAAACCTGATGCAACTTGTTTTGTTATATCAATTTCATTCTCACTCTGATTATATCCATCAGCATACATAAACCATCCTACCGTATAACCGGCTGGAAATTCCTCTTTAGCATTACCTTGTTCATCAAAATAGAGCAAACGTACTTTACTGCCACATTTCAAAATAGGCAACTGACCTCCATATACAGAGAAAGAAACATTTGGAAATATGATATACTTCTTCATATCTGACATTCCGCGCATATCAGGTTCCTTAGATGTTTTATAATAATAATACCCGAACGAATTATTATACATGGCATCCCGATTCAGGAAAATAACATCCAATGCAGTCCCATCTTGTGTTACCGTAATATTTGTAGTTCTGGATTGGGTGACTAAATTCATATTATCAACATTCGCTATTCCATCAGGATTAAAGAAATTCTTCAAACGTTGCGTCAAACTTCCAACCGTTTCATCACCAACGTTCTCTTCAAATGACATATATTTACTGTCAAGACTTCCTCCCTCTCCCCATTTACATAAGGAATATAGTTTATTATTTCCATTCAAGACATAAGGAACCGTCCCTTGAAAACCATAAGACCGTGTATTATTTTTTGCTTTTACAGTAGAAGCTCCTATATTTGACATATCAAAACTAACCATACCATCCTTTATTTCCAATGGCATACACCTTGGCAATCCCCAACTTTCCGTATATAGGTATATCGATTTTACAGAAGTGGGAATATTCATCTTTCCATTAAACTTTCCGCTTTCATCTGTGTAAATCTTGAATAAAGCTTCCACTCCTTGTTTTTTTACAGGTGTATTATCCACAATTTCCATCGGATCAATGTCATAGACTTCAATAAGAGCCGCAAATCCGGGTAATGCATAATTCACATCAAGCGACACATCTCCACATGTTTCGAATCCGAAATATTCTTCAGGACCTTTTACAGGTTCTTTCCCATAATTAGGATCATACAAATCCTTTTCTGCACATCCTACTGCCACACCGATAAATACCGTTGCAACGAAAAAGTTCAATAAATGCTTAATTCTCATAATCTATATATATTTTTAAGTTTGTTTTGTCTAGGCATAAACCCATAATCAAGCCTAATTATGCCACAAATATATATACAAATATCCCATTTTTAAGGCTTATCTTAAAAATGGGATACCGAATCAAAAAATATTGTTATTAATCCTTGGAATCTATTTCATTGTCCCCCCTACAATATCCAGCAACTCATTCGTAATTGCTTGCTGACGACTCTTATTGTACTGCTTTGTCAAATCCTGAATCAGCTCGTTTGCATTGTCCGTAGCCACTTGCATAGCTAGGGTACGTGCAGCATGTTCCGATGCATTAGAGTCGACGGCAGCGGTAAAAATCTTCTGGCTCAATACTGTTGGTATTAAGCTGGCGATCAATTCTTCCGCGTTCGGTTCGATGATATAATCATTGGCAATTTCATGCTCCTCTACCTCCTCCTTATTCATGCTGTCCTCTTCACTTACCACATTCGTCATATCAATGGGGAGATACGTCTCCCGGAGAAGAATCTGTACCCCCATTGACTTGAAGTGATGATAGATTATTTCCACGCGGTCCACTTCTCCTGCCACATACATATCCATCAGTCGGTGAGCCAATTCGGCAGCCTCCTGATACGTCGGCTTGTCGGAGAGCGTCGGAGAAGTCTCCTGCGGTTTGAATCCCATTCGTTTGACCGCTTCATCCACCTTCTTGCCAATTGGGAATATCAAGATATTATCCTGTCCCAAGGTGCGGAACTCTCCGAGCGTTTGCATCATCATTTTGATGACGTTGGCGTTGAAAGCACCACAAAGAGAAGTGTTTGAAGAAAAGACGACGATTGCTACACGCTTCACTTCACGCTCCTGCACATAAGGAGATTCGATGGGCAGGTCCGCGCTTAGGAAGTTAGTCAGAATCTTGTTCAACTTCTTCTGATAAGGCAGCATATTCTCAATGGCTCCTTGTGCCTTGTGTAATTTGGCAGAAGCCACCATCTTCATTGCTGAAGTGATTTTTCGGGTACTTTTTACCGAATTTATTCTGGTTTTTACTTCTTTCAGTGAAGCCATTTTTTTATTGGTTAGTGGTTAATTATTAATAGTTGGTGATAGTGATTAATAGTTGGCGGTTAGTGGTTGGTGACAGTAAGCTAATCACTTATCACTAACCAACTAATCACTATTATAAGTACTGTTTCGCCACCATAGCGGCAGTCTCTTCGATAGCTTTAATCACGTTATCGTCGATCACGCCCGTTTTCAGTATGTCCAATACATCCTCCTGATGATTCAGTTGCAGAGATTCGATGAAACTGCGTTCAAAGTCTTGCACCTTATCCAATGGGACATCATGTAGAAGTCCGTGCGTACCACAGTAGAGGATAGCAATCTGCTGCTCTACGGGCATCGGGCTGTATTGTGGTTGAATCAATAATTGTCCGTTCTTACGTCCTTTATCAATAGTCAGGGCAGTAATCGGGTCCATGTCGCTGCTGAACTTGGAGAAGGCTTCCAACTCGCGATATTGCGCCTGGTCAATCTTCAATGTTCCGGCCACCTTCTTCATAGCCTTAATCTGCGCATTACCACCTACACGGGATACGGAGATACCGACGTTGATAGCCGGACGCGTACCCTGGTTGAACAAGTCAGTCTCAAGGAATATCTGTCCGTCGGTGATAGAAATCACGTTCGTCGGGATATAAGCCGATACGTCACCTGCTTGCGTTTCGATGATAGGCAATGCTGTGAGCGAGCCGCCACCTTTCACAATCCCCTTCAGACTTTCCGGGAGATCGTTCATTTCGCGTGCCACTTCTTCCTGACTGATAATCTTGGCAGCACGTTCCAACAGACGGGAGTGCAGATAGAAGATATCACCCGGATAAGCCTCACGACCAGACGGACGACGAAGAATCAGCGAAACCTCACGATAAGCCACCGCCTGTTTGGAAAGGTCATCATAAACCACCAACGCATGACGGCCGGTATCACGGAAATACTCGCCGATGGCAGCACCTGCAAACGGAGCGTAATACTGCAACGCAGCCGGGTCACCAGCCGTGGCAGCTACAACCACCGTGTAGTCCAGTGCTCCGTACTCACGAAGCGTATTAACGATAGAAGCAACGGTAGAACCCTTCTGACCAATAGCTACATAGATACAATATACAGGGTCGCCTGCCAAGAAGTTAGTGCGTTGGTTGATAATCGTATCAATCGCAATGGCAGTCTTTCCCGTCTGGCGGTCGCCGATAATCAACTCACGCTGTCCGCGGCCGATAGGAATCATGGCGTCCACAGCCTTCAATCCGGTCTGCAACGGCTGGTTCACAGGCTGACGATAGATTACTCCCGGAGCTTTCCGTTCCAAAGGCATATCATACAGTTCGCCGCCAATCAATCCTTTGCCGTCGAGCGGTTCGCCCAGCGGGTCAATCACACGTCCCAGCATGCCCTCTCCTACACGGATGGAGGCGATACGTTTGGTACGCTTCACGACGAATCCTTCTTTGATTTTGTCCGTCGGGCCCAACAGTACAGCACCCACGTTGTCCTCTTCGAGGTTCATCACGATTGCTTTGATACCATTGTCAAACTCCAGCAATTCATTGGCCTCGGCGTTCCGTAGTCCATAGATACGCACTACGCCGTCACTCACCTGGAGCACCGTACCGATTTCGTCAAGTTGCACATTGGCATTGATTCCTTCGAGCTGCTTGCGCAATATATCGGATACTTCGCTTACTCTTATATTTTCAGACATTATACAATTCTCCTATTCTTATCAATAAATTGTTGTTTCACTCGCTTCAACTGCGTGGCAACGCTTGCATCCAACCGATAGTCGTTGATATCAAAGATAAACCCACCTTCGATAGAAGGATCTATCACCGTTTCCAGCTCCATCTGGGCATGCAGGATATGTGCGGCAGCCGACCGGATCCGGTCTTCCGTCTCTTTATCGACGGGAACGGCCGTAATCAATTTGCCGGTTCCGATATGTTTCAGCTTCCGGTAGAGATCCAGATACATCAGGCTAATAAATTGCAGATAGCCTTCACGCCTGTTTCGCAGTACCAAAGTGATAAAACGGACAAACTCTCTGGTCGATTTACCGTCACCATCGGCAGCTGTGCAGACTAACGCCAACTTTTCCTTGGTCGTGATGACAGGATTATCAAGCGCTTCGCGAAGACCGGGCTGTTCACAAAAGCTGTGCGACAGGGTCAGAAACTCCTGATACAACCTGTCTTCCAGACCTTTTTCCTGTGCGTATTCAATGATAGCTTTTGCATAACGCATTGAGAGTATTCCGACTTCCATCTTCCTTAGTTCTTATTCGGGGTTAGTACTTCATCCAGCATGCGGTCGATCATGCCCATCTGTGCATCCTTGTCCTCAAGACTCTTGCGGAGCACTTTCTCGGCGATGTCAACAGAAAGCACGGCCACCTGGCGACGGATGTCGCGGATTGCTTCGTCTTTCTCCATCTGGATTTGTTGTTTCACCGCATCAAGTTCTTTTTGTGCGGCAATTTCGGCTTGTTTACGGGCCTCGTGAACAATCTTGTCACGTTCTTCCATTGCTTCCCTCAAGATGCGTCCTTGCTCTTTGTTGGCGGCTGCCACCAATGCGTCGCCTTCTTGTTTCAATTTAGACAACTGGGCATTAGCTTCCCTCGCCACCTCCAAAGACTGGTCGATATAGGTCTTACGGCCTTCCACCATCTTGATGATGACGGGGAAGCCGTATTTCGCCAATATCACGAACACAATCCCGAATGAGAGAAACATCCAGAACAGCAGGCCACTATCAGGTAATAGTAATGACATAATCTTTATTTACGATTTTACGATTTACAATTTACGATTTCGCGGCTGCCCATTGCATGAGGATCTCTCCCATTTAGAAACAGGGTTTTACGCCTGCGAAATCCGCTTGTTATATACCTGATTAGAGGAAGAACACCAACAGACAAACTACTACCGCCAACAGGGCCACACCTTCAATCAAGGCGGCGGCGATAATCATGTTCATACGAATGTCTCCCGATGCTTCCGGCTGGCGTGCGATAGCTTCCATTGCCGAACCACCAATCTTACCAATACCCAAACCAGCTCCGATTACTGCAAGACCTGCACCGATAGCTGCACCTAATTTACTAACTCCTACTGCTGCTGCAGTGGCTTGTAACAATACTGATAGTAACATAATTTTCAGTTTTAAAATGGTTTATATTTTCTCTTGTTTTTATTATTTAATTCCTCATTCCGCGCGTTTATTCCGTATTTATTCAGTCACGTTTTCACCGCGTTTCATTGATTATTCTTCTGTTTTCACTTTGGCCCCTTCCTGTGCCAGTCCGATAAACACTGCCGACAACATCGTAAATACGTAAGCCTGAATGAAAGCCACCAGCAGCTCAAGCGCATTCATAAAGATGTTGAACAATACGGAAGCCACTGTGAGCGTGCCGTTCAGCGCAGGCCCCATGCTTGCCGAGATAAAGATCAGGCAGGTGAGCACCAGCATCGCCATGTGTCCGGCCAGCATATTGGCAAAAAGACGGATCATCAAAGCAAACGGTTTCGTAAAGATTCCGAAGAACTCGATGAACGGCATCATCGGCACAGGCACTTTCAGCCACCAAGGTACATCGGGCCAGAAAATATCTTTCCAATAATGTTTCGTACCGAAGATATTGACTGCGAGGAACGTGCAGACTGCCAGCACCATCGTGATAGCGATATTTCCCGTCACATTCGCGCCTCCGGGGAAAAACGGAATCAATCCCATCATGTTATTGATAAAGATGAAAAAGAACGCTGTCAGCAGATATGGCGCAAACTTCCGGTAGTTGGGTCCGACACAACTCTTGATGATGTCGTCGTTCACCATCATAATGAACATCTCCATGAATCCGATAAATCCTCCCGGTGCTTTGGCTCCTTGCGGACGTTTCCTGTACCAGTGTGCCACGCACAACACGATAACGAGCAATAATACGCTGTTGAACAGCAAGGCAAACGTCACTTTCGTAATGGAAATATCCCAGGGGCGAACCTGTTCGCCTGCGGCGTCATACTCTACCAGTTTGCCTTCATACTTGCTTCCTGCGGGAGCGATGGAAAGTCCTTCATACGTACCTCCATTCTCTTCGAGACGGGAAGAAAGGAACGTATGCCAACCTGAAGTGCTACTATAAACAATAATAGGTAACGGTATAGTAATATGCGTGTTACCCCATGTTGTAATATGCCATTCGTAGGAGTCGCCGATATGCCCGAACACAATTTCTTTCACATCAACCGTGTTCTCCTGTTCCTCCTTCGGAGTAATCTCGTCCTGCGTCTGCTGCGCCACTGTTTCCCCCTCTTGCTCTTGCGCAAGAACCGGCAAATTGACCGCTGCCATCAGGCAGAACAGAATCAACGGAGCTACTATGTTATGCAACTGTTTCATGTTTCTTCTTATTTTTCTTTTTCCGTTTCTGGTTCATCTCAAAAGAGAAGAAAAACCAGGTTTCGAATATCAGATATATCAAATAGAACGAGATAAACGTCAGTAAAAAAGCTCTAGCTTCTTCGCGTACAGCAAGGCAATAAATCAAGACCAGAATCAGCGAAAGAATCATCTTTATCATCTTCATTGCCAAATACAACAGTAACAATCTCTGCGGAGCGTGCCGCCGGCAAGCGTCGAACATATAGATGCTGGCCAACCCGAAGAAGTAAAAATAAACCGGTATAAACGGATACCCTCCGAAATAATGCCCCGGCAGAGCGAAGTGTAGGATAACAGCTCCGAGCGCCGCACTAATCACTGCAAATAAGGTATGCCAACAGATAAAGCTCCGTTTAGTTTTACTAATATTCATCATGTTACTGTGTTTTTCTGTAAGGTTATTATCTCGTTTTTTTCAATCTTTAGATACTTGGTCTTTGTGCCGGAAGGCTTCCGTCAGGAAACACAGGCAGAAACCGTGCCGTCACTCATTTCAACAAAACCGCCCTGAATATCCATCGTGTGCTCTTCTCCCTCCATCGTCGTATAACTCAACGTTCCCGCTTTCAGCGACGATACAATGGGCGCATGCCCCGGCAGAATAGAAAACGAACCGATCATGCCCGGCAATGTGACAATCTTCACATCTCCGTCGAATATGCTCTTTTCGGGCGATACTATACTCAAATGCAGTTCTTTCATCACTCTATATTTTTATTTTTTCGCCTGTTCCAGCAATTTCTTACCTTTCTCTATTGCTTCCTCAATCGTGCCGACATTCAGGAAAGCCTGTTCGGGAAGATAATCCACTTCTCCGTCCAGAATCATCTTGAATCCCTTGATGGTATCTTCAATACCCACCATCACACCCGGAACACCTGTAAACTGTTCGGCTACGGCAAACGGTTGCGAAAGGAAACGCTGCACACGGCGGGCGCGGTTCACTACCATCTTGTCTTCTTCCGAGAGTTCTTCCATACCGAGGATAGAGATAATATCCTGCAATTCCTTGTTACGCTGCAAAATTTGTTTCACTCGCTGCGCTATGTCGTAATGTTCCTGACCTACAATGTGCGGGTCGAGGATACGTGACGTAGACGCCAACGGGTCGACAGCCGGATAGATACCCAGTTCAGTGATCTTACGGTCGAGTACGGTAGTTGCGTCCAAGTGGCTGAAAGTCGTTGCAGGAGCTGGGTCGGTCAAGTCATCGGCAGGCACATACACCGCTTGTACGGAGGTGATAGAACCTTTGCGGGTGGACGTGATACGTTCCTGCATCGCACCCATTTCCGTGGCCAGCGTAGGCTGATAACCAACGGCGGAGGGCATACGTCCCAGAAGGGCGGACACTTCCGAACCTGCTTGCGTGAAACGGAAGATATTATCGATAAAGAACAGGATATCGCGTTTCTCACCTTCTTTACCGGCGTCGCGGAAAGATTCCGCTACCGTCAGTCCGGACAGTGCCACCGAAGCACGTGCGCCCGGAGGTTCGTTCATCTGACCGAAAATCAGCGACACTTGCGATTTCTCCAGTTCGTTATAATCTACTTTCGAAAGATCCCAGTGGCCTTTCTCCATGCTTTCCTTGAATGCTTCGCCGTAGCGGATAACGCCGGATTCGATCATTTCGCGCAGCAAGTCGTTACCTTCACGGGTACGTTCACCTACTCCGGCAAATACGGAGAATCCGTTATGTTTCTTGGCGATATTATTGATAAGTTCTTGGATCAATACGGTTTTTCCCACACCGGCGCCGCCGAACAAACCGATTTTACCACCTTTGGCATACGGTTCGAGCAGGTCGATCACTTTGATACCCGTGAAGAGCACCTCTTGCACAGTTGTCAAATCCTCAAATTTAGGGGGGTCCCGGTGAATGGAATACGCACCGTCGCGGTTGAGTCCTTTCATACCGTCGATCGAATCACCGACTACGTTCATCAATCGTCCTTTAATCTGTTCGCCTATCGGCATAGTGATCGGGCCTCCGGTGGGATACACTTTCATGCCTCTCTGAAGTCCGTCGGTACTATCCATTGCTACAGTACGCACCGTATTTTCGCCGATATGTTGCTGAACTTCTACAACCAGTATTTTGCCGTTTGGCCTCTTTATCTCCAGTGCGTCGTGGATGCTTGGCAGCACCAGTTCCGCATCCGTACCTTCAAAGTACACATCGACCACAGGGCCGATCACCTGCGAGATATGTCCGATAATCTGTGACATAAGCAATCTCTTTTATTTATATTATTCTTTTCTCTCCTTTTTGACCTTATAATATGATAAGGAATAAACATTTTCGCGTTTTACCTAATTTCAATATTATAATAAACAGTTGAATTAATTTTTTGTTCAACTATTTTCTATATCCTAGAAACTTCTACCACTAGAAATAGTTAAAGAAACAACTGCACAAATGTAGAAACAATTCCATATCGTTGTTACTCCTTTTTCATTATTTGTCGTTCGCTAACACTTATTAGACTAATAACAACTACAGATTGACCAATTTAGACGAATTTCGACTACAAATCAATAGCAAAATAGATTTTAACTATCAATAAACTAAATTTCCGTATCCAGTTTCCTTTCTCATTGTTTAAAATCAAGGATTTAGCCATGACACAAAATAGTAGCACAAACAACTAGTTTTGTGTTCGAGCACAACGAACATTGTTTTTCCACGCTTTCCTTAAGAAAGTTTAAAGCCATATTTCCTATTTTCTCACTATCCATTTCTCTATATTCCACGTTTACACACTAAAATTCACACCAATCTTTAAATATAATCAACGCATATACAATTATAATCTCGTTTTTTTGCTGTAATTTTGCACCACTAATATAAAACACTCAAAATGATGAAGAAAATACTGTTACTCGGTTCCGGAGAACTAGGAAAAGAATTTGTAATTTCAGCTCAACGTAAAGGTCAACACATCATTGCCTGCGACTCATACGCGGGAGCACCTGCTATGCAAGTGGCTGATGAATTTGAAGTATTCGATATGCTGAACGGTGAAGAACTGGAGCGTGTCGTAAAGAAACACCAGCCGGACATTATCGTTCCGGAGATTGAAGCGATCCGCACAGAACGTTTGTATGACTTCGAAAAAGAAGGCATACAGGTAGTGCCCAGCGCCCGTGCCGTGAACTTCACGATGAATCGTAAAGCTATCCGCGACCTTGCCGCCAAAGAGCTCGGACTGAAAACAGCCAAATACTTCTACGCCAAAACATTGGACGAACTGAAAGAAGCTGCCGCTAAAATCGGTTTCCCTTGTGTCGTTAAACCGTTGATGTCATCCTCCGGTAAAGGACAGTCGCTGGTGAAGAGTGCCGACGAACTTGAACACGCCTGGGAATACGGATGCAGCGGAAGCCGTGGCGATATCCGCGAGCTTATCATTGAAGAATTTATCAAATTCGACAGCGAAATCACCCTGCTCACCGTTACTCAAAAGAACGGCCCCACCCTGTTCTGCCCTCCTATCGGACACGTGCAGAAAGGTGGCGACTATCGCGAAAGTTTCCAGCCTGCACACATCGATCCTGCTCATTTGAAAGAAGCGGAAGAGATGGCAGAAAAAGTAACCCGCGCGTTGACAGGCGCAGGACTTTGGGGAGTTGAGTTCTTCCTAAGCCATGAAAACGGAGTCTATTTCTCCGAACTTTCTCCACGTCCGCACGATACCGGCATGGTAACTTTGGCAGGAACACAAAATCTGAATGAATTTGAATTGCACCTGCGTGCCGTGCTCGGTCTGCCTATTCCGGGCATCAAGCAAGAACGAATAGGCGCAAGTGCCGTCATCCTCTCTCCGATTGCCAGCCAGGAGCGCCCTCAATATCGTGGACTGGAAGAAGTGACCAAAGAAGAAGATACCTATCTACGTATATTCGGCAAACCGTTTACACGCGTCAACCGTCGTATGGGTGTGGTGCTTTGCTACGCTCCGCTCGATGCTGATTTGGATGCGTTGCGCGACAAGGCTAAGAGAATTGCAGAGAAAGTAGAAGTTTACTAAAAAAGAAATTTAGAGATAAGATGAATAGAATCCGCCAAGTAAACCTGTCTGACATTCCAGCACTACAAGAGCTATATCAGCATACAGTCCTGACTGTGAACCGAAAAGATTATACAGCCGAAGAAGTAGCAAACTGGGCTTCGTGCGGAGACGATACATCACATTGGGGTGAGCTTTTCGAAGAGCAACATTACGTGGTTGCAGAAAATGAAGAAGGTGTGATTGTAGGCTTCGGCTCTGTCAACGACGACGGATATATGCACACGCTGTTTGTCCATAAGGACTTTCAGCATCAAGGCATTGCGACATCTTTGTATAAATATCTCGAAGCATACGCACGAGAAAGAGGTGCGAAAAGATTAACATCGGAGGTTAGCATCACGGCAAAACCGTTTTTCGAGAAACAAGGTTTTCAGGTTGATGAAGAACAAAAACGGAAAGCTAATCAAATGTGTCTCACCAATTATAAAATGAGCAAGCAACTCTATTAATCTATATCGTTTCACATCTAAAATGCAAAGACATAGAATCAGTCTCACTTACTGACGAAGAGAAAACTTATTCTATTGATAAAAAACTCCAACCAATGCGACTTTATCCGCCACTTGGTTGGAGTTCTTTTTTAGCTTTATGAAATATTTTTCAGATACATAACAATGAAACTATCGTTTCTTACTCAAGAAACGTTTTGCCAAATATTTACGTATCGGTTCGTCATACAGTTTCAGGCACAGATAAGCAAGCACGATACTCAAGACAAAGACGCACACGGCTACGTGCCAAGTCTCGCCCAACGTATAGAGCTTATTCTCAATCAGCCATGCATAGAACAGATACATCAACGGATAATGGATCACATAAACCGGATAGGATATATCCCCCAGAAATTTGCATATCTTTGTCGATTGCACGTCCGTAGTGGTGCCCGACGCTCCTATCCAAAGAATGATAGGGAAAGCCACAATCACACAAAACGCTTCATAAACACCATTCATGCAAAGCGGCTCCATTCCTTCGAGATAAGGAACAGCGAACAGGGCAATCAATGCAACGGTACAGATCCAGAAAGCACCTCTCACCTTCATAGGCTTGAAGTTACGCGACATCAGCATACCCAGCGAAAAAGGGAAAAGCATACGTAGGGAGCCGCCCAGGAAGTTAACCCCGTCCAGCGTCCAGCCCACTCCTATGTTTCCATAAGTGGAGACATTGAAGACGGCAAACGCTGCCAATGCTACCCCCAGCAACACCACAAATACCGTCAGCGCCTTGTTGGACAAGCGACGGATGAACAACGCATACAGGATATTACCGATATACTCGAAAAATAACGACCAGCAAGGGCCGTTCAACGGAAACATCTCACCGTTGCCACGAACTTCATATCCCACCCCCGGCATGGCAGGAATGAAGAATATCGTGCAAAGAAGAGACAACATAATCATGGAGATGGCTACATGCGTTCCATCCCATTGCACACAACCCTGAATACAGAATGTGATAGCACCCAATACGGCACCCATAACGACCATCGGATGAAGACGTATCAAACGGCGTTTAAAGAAATCTTTCATGGTGAGACTCTTGCCCCAACGGTCGTCATAAGCGTAACCGATCACGAAACCCGAAAGGATAAAGAAGAAATCCACGGCAAGATAACCGTGGTTGAGAGTCTCGATATTGCCACCACCGGCAAAAGCATATCCCTCGAATACATGATACCATATCACCATAAGAGCCGCTACACCGCGAAGTCCGTCAAGAAGATCATAATGTGCTTTGGTATCTGCAAAGGCTGAAGAAGAAATGTTCGACATCTGTTTTTCTATTAGTTAGTTAGTATTTTCAGATGGCAAAGATACGGTTTGCGAAACGAAGTTCTTTTGCTTAAAAGCAAAAAAGCCCTACCGAAAACTATTTTTTAGCACGTACCCGACTAAGCGTGTAGATGGAAATGCCCAAAAAGGCAGCCACATACTTCAGCTTCACCCGGTTTATCAGTCCGGGATAGCGACGGTTGAACTGCTCATACCGTTCTTTAGGCGAAAGCTGGAGCCGTTCCACAAACATGTGGCTAAGTTCTTTATTGACATTCTGATGCAGGATACGCCCCCAGTTGGCTATGTCGATATAGGTTTCGTAGAGCATATTCAGCTTGTCGATATGGATGACGTAGATTTTGCAATCGGAAAGCGTTTCAATGCTCTCCACCGACGGTTGCTGATAGTAGAGCGAATCCATGCCGAACGTAATGTCGCCTTCTAGCGTGAACCACGTAGTAGTATCCTGTCCGTTGTGATGGAATACGGAACGGGCAATGCCCTCTTCAATGAAATAAACCAGGCGGTCTGTTACCCCCGACTGGACGATATAGGTATCTTTAGGATAATATCGCAGTTCCATATTCGCCTGAAGCGCCTGAAGCGCTTCATCGGATACCGGATAGATTTCTCTTATTTTTTGAATAATGTTTTCCATTTTGAGATTCCTTACTTGATTCGACAGACCACCGGACGGACATTTCTAATGACGCACCTTAGGATACTTATTATTGAAACGGAATCCCAAGCCGAGCATCAGATAATTAGGTGTCTGAAAGTTTTGGAGATTGTAACCGATGTGAAGGAAAGAGCTACGTGTCACGTCTATCTTCAACGCAAAGACCTGATACAGCCCCCGCAAATCGCCACGCCCCAGCACATTCGTTCCCAAACCGACATTGATGGTGAAAAACGGCATTACATACTCCGCCCGTCCCGAAAGTCCGAGAGCAAGCTGATGCTGAATGCCCGGCACAAGAAACCTGCGTTCGGAAGTGCCGCTGCCTCCATCGTAATCGTACTCCACAATCCGGTCTTCGGTGTACACATTGGCACTACCGTCATAAACACCGTCCAGCGAGACGCCGAATCGCAGCTTATAGTTGAGGTTGTACATCGGGGCAAAGTTGAATCCCGCCACGGGGTAACTGCCCGGCGAAGCTATCTGCTTCCCGCTTTCTACGTACACGCCTTTCCGTCTCCACGAGCCGAACAACACAAGGTCGTAACTGATATGACGGGGAAAACGGGGAATATACGGCTTGACCAAAGACTTGGTCAGGTCGGATTCTTCACGGTTGAAGTTGTACACCAGACCGATTTTCGCTCCGGTGGTGTTCACTCCTGCGTTGGGGAATTTGGTGTTGCCGTTGGAGAAATGCGTAAAATCTCCGCCGATGATAAAATCGAAATAACGGGAAAGCGACCAATTGAGGTAGATACCTGCATTGAGATACGCATTCACCCGTGAACCTACCGCTCCGTTGTAGGAGTTGTAATCGTTATCGTATGGTTTCCATCCGGCAGAAAGGCCGAAATTCCACTCGTAATTGAGCGAAAGACGGGGATTGAAACGGGCGATACGTGCGCCCTGAAAGACATAGAACGTCACCGGATCACCGAGTTGCTTACGGTCGCCAAAGGTGGTGACGGCCAAGCCGAAGCCTTGGTAGGCTCCGCCGTAGATACGGTCGGCACAGGTATTGGGACGAAACTTGAAGGAATATTTCAAATGAGCGGCAAAGGAACTTTGGATGGGCTTCCACCGTTCGTTCTCTCCTTGCAGGAAAGGATTGGTGGGGAACACGTATTGCGGCCGAGCTTCTATCCCCAACCGGTGAATGAACCGATGGGGAACGTAAGGAGCTACCGTGTCCATGCCACATTGCGGGAAACTGTTGCGCCGGAATCCATGAAGTTCTTCCTGCAATCGACGCACTTCTTCACGAAGTTCGCGGACGTCCTGCTGGAGTTGCTCCACGTCTTGCCTGACCTCTTTCACCTCCTGCCCCACTTCTTGCGCGCACAGCGAAGCAACGGGGAAAAGCAAGGCGGAACAGAATAGGATGATTTCCCGTCTGGGTATCTTTACTCTCATATCATAGTCTGGTTAGTCTTTTTCAGAACGAAGTTTATAAATGGAGCTTCTCGATAAACTGCGCTACATGATAGCCATCCATCAATCCATGATGGCAAGTGACGGAAACGGGCATCATCAGCCTTTCTCCTTCGCGGAAGTATTTACCGGTGGAGATTTTGGGAACGCTGTCGCCCGAACGCATATTGGTGGGATGCTTCATATCGGTGAAAGAGAGCCACGGCACAGCCGAATAATGAATGGCGTTGGGATGAAACGTACCTCCTTTGTTGAGTCCCGTAGTGGCTTGCAGGCGTTCCATCTCGGCTTTTGCCCGACGAATAAAGACGAGTTCGTCCGGATCGTATTCAAAAGCGGCAAAAGAAAAGGTGTGGTCGGCACGCCCCACAGTGGCTTCGGGCAGAAGACTGTCATAACACACCACTCGATTGCCTTCGATGCGGTAGCGGAACTCTTCCACGGCAGCCGCGGCAGTCACGATGCGGTGAAGGACGAGCAGGGAAAAGGAAACGCCTTTGTCTTTGGCTTCCTGATACGCGCGCGTACAATCTACGTTGACCGTCACTCCAAAAAAAGGATCGTCAAAAGCACTGAAATGTTCGTAATGTTCTCTTCTGTTCCAAGTAGCAATATCGATGATCTTCTCTATCTGATTCATTCTAAACACTCTTTTTTAAGTTTCACCACAGATTACACAGATTAACACAGATTGAATTCGGATGCATCCTTTTTTCTTTTTATATCTCAACCATTATCGGTAATTAAGAATCTGTGTTAATCCGTGTAATCTGTGGTGAACATAGATATACAATTACTGATGTTGCTCACGCAACAAGTCATTCACTGTCTTCACCGGGTTAAAGGTAGAAAGAGGAACTTCTACAAAGACGGTATTCCAGTCGCTCATCGCACCGTTCCACAAGCCGGGAAGTTCGAGAGCTTTCAGGTCTTTACCGTTCTTCGATTTGTAGGAGATGAAGCCGGTGGCTTTATCTACATATTTCACCAGGTCGAATTTATGTCCTTTATAATCACGCACAGCGCATACGAGGTCTACCGGATTGAAGTGCGTACCCTTCTCGAACATTTCTTTCTTCTCCGGATCGTCCATGTCGATCTGCGAGCTTTCGAGAATTTGCAGGGAGATAGTTCCGTCGCTGTTGTAAGCAAGGAACGGACCGCCGCCGGGTTCGCCTACGTTCTTCACCATTCCGCAGACACGCATCGGGCGGTTGAACTTGTTTTTGAGGTAAATGGCCAGTACGGAGTCTTCGAGGTCTTTCGTTTCCGGGTTCTTGCAGAAGAGTTTCTTTTGCAGGAATTGAAGCATTTCCATCATCTGGTCGTGCGTATACTTGCCGCTGTCGAGCAGCGTGAGGTATTCGAATACATGTTTTTGCAGGGTCACGAGCACTCCGGCAATCAGTTTCTTATACGTAACGGTGTCGGCTTTCAAACGGTCGGGCACTACGTTGTCGATGTTCTTGATGAAGATGATGTCTGCGTCCAAGTCGTTCAGGTTCTCAATCAGCGCGCCATGACCACCGGGACGGAACAGCAGTTTGCCGTTGTCGCGGAACGGTTGGTTGTCCATATCGGCAGCAATGGTGTCGGTACTTGGCTTCTGCTCGGAGAAGGTGATGTAATAGTCTACGCCGTAACGTTTGGCGAAGTCGTCCACTTTTTCCGTCACGAGCTTCTTGAAAAGTTCGCGGTGTTCGGTAGACACGGTGAAGTGTACGTTCACTTTGCCGCTCTTGCCGGCTGCATACAGAGCGCCTTCGGCAAGATGTTCCTCCATCGGAGTACGGGAGCCTTCAGGATATTTATGGAATTTGAGCAGACCTTTCGGTAGTGCGCCATAGTTCAGTCCTGCAGTCTCCAGCAGGGCGGACACCACTGCTTTATAGTTGCCTTCTTCCATCAGTCCGGGAATGTCTTTTCCGGAGATACGCTGGCAGGCCACATTCAGTTCGTCATAGAAAGCAAAATTCTTGATTCCGTCAAAGAAAGCCTGTTCGAACTTGGTAGTCGGCTGGTCATAATCGGCGGACAGAAACTCGAATAGATTCTTAAACATACGACTTGCAGCACCGGAGGCAGGCACGAACTTCACAACAGTCTTATCTGTGTTTGTATATGCATCCCAGGCGGCCAGATAAGCCTTCTGTTCTTCTGCGTCGGGAGCTAATATGCCCTTTTCGATGGAAGCTGCCGCATCCAGTTTTAAAAAGGGAAATCCCGTCTGGAAGCATGCTAATTGTTCTGCAATTTGCTCTTCCGTGATGCCTTTCTTGGCAAGCAACTCTTTGTCCTGTGTCGTTATCATAATATCTAATTTTATTAATTGATGCCCAAAAATACAAAATGTTATTTACTTCTTGCCGAATAACCGGAAAAAAAACTACTTTTACATCGAATTAACAAGATTGAATATGGACGACTTTTTTACATTGGAGGAAAAAAAGGAGCTTTTTTCACTCTATCGACATTTATTGCAGTCTGCCGGAGACAGTATTTTCTGGAGAGATTGCCAAAAGTTAAAGAAACATCTTATCAAGGCGGCCCAATGTAACGGTCTGCAACGCAATAACTTCGGGATGAATCCCGTCATCAGAGATTTACAAACAGCAGTGATCGTTGCCGAGGAAATCGGTATGAAAGGTTCGTGCCTGATCGGGATCATGTTGCACGAAATCGTGAAAGGTCATGTATTGTCTATCGACGAGGTGAACGCCGAATATGGTGAAGACGTGGCAAGCATCATCAAGGGATTGGTGAAGACGAACGAGCTGTATGCCAAAAGCCCTGCCATCGAGTCGGAGAATTTCCGTAATCTGCTGCTGTCGTTTGCGGAGGATATGCGCGTAATCCTGATTATGATTGCCGACCGCGTGAACGTGATGCGCAAAATAAAGGATACAGGCAACGAGGAGGACCGGATCAAGGTGGCAAACGAAGCAGCATACCTGTATGCTCCGCTGGCTCACAAGCTGGGATTGTATAAGCTGAAATCGGAACTGGAGGATTTGTCTCTCAAATATACGCAGAAAGAGACATATTATTTCATCAAGGATAAGCTGAATGAAACGAAGGCTTCCCGCGACAAGTATATCGCCGCTTTTATCGAACCGATCCAAAAGAAGGTGGCGGAAGCGGGACTGAAGTTCGACATCAAGGGACGCACGAAGTCGATTCATTCGATATGGAACAAGATTCAGAAGCAAAAGACTCCTTTCGAGGGGATTTATGACTTGTTCGCCATCCGTATCATACTGGATTCGGAACCGGACCCGGCGAAAGAGAAGCAGGAGTGCTGGCAGGTGTATTCGATTGTGACGGATATGTACCAGCCGAACCCGAAGCGTCTGCGTGACTGGCTTTCAATACCGAAGAGTAATGGTTACGAGTCGTTGCACATCACCGTGATGGGCCCGGAAGGGAAATGGGTGGAAGTGCAGATACGTACCCGACGGATGGACGAGATCGCGGAACGCGGACTGGCTGCGCACTGGAGATATAAAGGTATCAAAGGAGAAACGGGCTTGGACGAGTGGCTGACTTCCGTGCGGGAGGCGTTGGAGAACGCGGACAACGACTCGATGAAGGTGATGGATCAGTTTAAAATGGATCTCTACGAGGATGAAGTGTTTGTCTTTACGCCCAAAGGGGATTTGTTCAAGCTGGCTAAAGGGGCTACGGTGCTCGATTTTGCTTTCCATATACATAGTAAGTTGGGATGCAAGTGTATCGGCGCGAAAGTGAACGGCAAGAATGTGCAGTTGAAGCAGAAGTTGAACAGCGGCGACCAGGTGGAGATCATGACTTCAAACACCCAGACTCCGAAACAAGACTGGCTGAACATCGTGACAACTTCCAAAGCACGCACCAAGATACGCCAAGCGCTCAAAGAGATGGTGGCACGCCAGCATGCGTTTGCCAAAGAGACGCTGGAACGAAAATTCAAGAACCGCAAACTGGAGTATGATGAAGCAACCATGATGCGCCTCATCAAGCGTCTGGGATTCAAAAACGTGACGGAGTTTTATCAACGGATTGCCGATGGCGGACTGGATGTGAACGAGATTCTGGATAAATACATCGAACAGCAGAAACGGGACAGCGATACGCACGATGAAATTGTTTATCGGAGTGCCGAAGGGTATAATTTGCAAACCGCACAGGAGGAAACGACATCTAAAGAGGATGTACTGGTGATTGACCAAAATCTGAAAGGACTGGAGTTTAAACTGGCTAAATGTTGTAACCCGATTTATGGCGATGATGTGTTCGGGTTCGTAACGGTGAGCGGCGGTATCAAGATACACCGGTCGGATTGTCCGAACGCGAACCAGATGCGCGAACGTTTCGGCTACCGGATTGTGAAGGCTCGCTGGGCGGGCAAGTCGGAAGGTACGCAATATCCGATCACGCTGCGCGTTGTAGGACATGATGATATTGGTATCGTAACAAATATTACTTCGATCATCTCGAAAGAGAATGGTATCACGCTACGTTCTATCGGTATTGATTCGAACGATGGGTTGTTCTCTGGCACACTGACAGTAATGGTGGGTGATACGGGGCGTTTGGAGGCTCTTATCAAAAAATTACGGACGGTGAAGGGAGTAAAACAGGTGAGCAGGAATTAAAGTTAAGACAGAAGAACAAAAGAACATATTTTTGGATACGTATGATGAAAATCAAAAAATAATCATCACTCCTGAAATATGTTCTTTTGTTCTTCTGTCTATTTTATCTTACCTTCTTCTTTATATAATAAGGATAAGTGACCAATACGAAGAACAGCAAAGCGATAGAAGCTACCATCTGTCCGGTATGGAGCATCTTGTCTGTATCTAATTCCATGTAGCACGCAGTAGCGATACCCAGGGAGATACCAACTTCGCTTGCCAACAAATGGGTAGTGTTGGCTGTTCCGCGTTGGCAATGATGGGATAGTTTCACAAATATCATCAGGAATTCCGGCATGGTTAAACCTAAACCCAATCCCAAGAGTACGGAAGAGATGCCTATCGAAAGGTCTGTGTTCAATAAGGACATGGCTACCATTTCCAACCCGATTCCTATAATGACCAAGCGCAGTGTCTTCTCTTTAAAAAAGAACAGGCGCGCGATGAACAGGGAGATAATGTATCCGAGGGTTGTGCCGACAAAGAACGGTACGGGGATTCCCACGTTTCCGAGTACGAAATCGTTTAGGAAAGGGTGTACCATTGGAATCAGTAAGCCCGGAACAAATGTTATCAGAATCAGGTTGATAGCGGGAACCCATCCACGAAGCAATAAGAAGCGGTCGAAGGAATAGAGTTTAGTGACAATCGGCGCACGGAAAGGTACATATACCCCCGATAGCATGAGAATTCCTACAGCTCCGGTTATGACAGATACAGTGAGCAGGTTTTGGAATGAGTGGCTTTGATAGAGCCACACTCCGAGGATAATCCCCAAAAGCATTCCCAGACGTGCCGTCCACGAGAAGCTGACATTTCCCGCGCTCCGCAGTGTGGAGTTGGTGATGTCGATAGCCAAGGTGATACCGGCAGTAGTGCCTATGCCAAAGGCCAGTCCTTGCACGGTACTCAACAGGATTAGTTCTGTGAAGTTCGTCACAAAGGCGTACCCAATCGTCGCCACTACCATCAGGGCAGCGGCAAACATACATACGTATTTACGTTTGTAGGCATCTACCAGGTAGGCATGGAAAGGACCGATGAGGAACATCCCCAAGGTGAAAAAAAGAAAGATTACTCCTGTCTGTGCGGCCGGCACTCCGAGACGGTCGGCCATCTCTACGGAAAGTACCGGAAATAACACATACAAGGATATAAACAACAGCAAATTAGCTACACATATCCGCATAAAATGAACTGTCCACAATTTAACTGCCATATACTATCTTAATATTGTTCCTTCTCGTTGGGGAAGTAGCAATTCTTCACGTCGGAAACGTAACGGCTGATGGCGTCGGTCATCACCGTGTACAAGTCAGCATAACGACGTAAGAAACGCGGACGGAATCCGTTGTTCATGCCAAGCATGTCCTGAATAACCAATACCTGACCGTCTACGTGACCGCCGGCACCGATTCCAATGATAGGAATAGTGAGCTCGGAAGCTACACGCTCTGCAAGGGTAGCGGGGATTTTTTCGAGTACAATGGCAAAACAGCCTGCTTCTTCCAATAAATGGGCGTCGCGAATCAGTTTGTCGGCTTCGGCTTCGTCTTTGGCACGTACGGTATAGGTTCCGTATTTGTTAATGGATTGAGGCATGAGTCCCAAATGTCCCATCACAGGAATACCGGCGCATACGATACGTTTCACCGTGTCGATGATTTCTTCACCGCCTTCGAGCTTCAATGCGTCAGCGTGACTTTCTTTCATGATGCGGATAGCGGAAGCAAGTCCCTCCATCTCATTGCCCTGGTAAGATCCGAAAGGCATATCAACTACCACCATCGCACGCTTTACACCACGTACTACGGATTTGGCATGATAAATCATTTGGTCGAGCGTGATAGGTAATGTAGTCACGTTACCTGCCATTACGTTAGAAGCGGAGTCGCCTACCAGGATTACGTCCATTCCCGCACCGTCTACAATCTGTGCCATTGTGTAATCATACGCAGTCAGCATAGATATTTTTTCGCCTCTCTGTTTCATTTCAACCAAGCGATGAGTAGTCACCTTTCTTGTGTCATCTGATATATAACCAGCCATGTCTTTTTAATTTATGATTTATGAATTATGATTTATGTCATTGATGTCTGCGCATTTGGACGCTTTCAAAAATTGCGGCAAAGTTATAACATTTAATTCATAACTGGGAAAGAAAAGCAAAAAATCCTTTCAAATGCTTCGCTTGGATAGTTGGAAGGCATTTGAAAGGATGGGTGGGTCTCACTATTTTTATTTATCTCGGTTATTTTTCTTATTTCATTTATTAATATAATATAAGTGAGGTAACTATTTAAAAATAATGCCGTTATTTATGGAGAGATATCATTTTTTCGTATGTCATGCCGGTGAAGTCGTCTATTATATAATGGGCTTTTCCGGTGATGGCTTCGCGTGAGTTGGTGGTGGCAAGTCCGATCACGGTTGCCCCGGAAGTCATGCCGGCTTGCAGGCCGTGGAAAGAATCCTCAAAGACGTAGGAGTTTTCGGGGGTGGCTTCAAAGATTTCCATTCCCAGCAGGAAACAGTCGGGAGCGGGTTTTGAACGGGCAAACATTTCTCCTGTCAGGATGCGGTCTACCATTCCTTTAAATTCGGGATGGGCATTGTAGACGTTGGCCATCTTCTCTTCGTTGGAGCTGGTGACTACGGCTATCTTTGCACCGTTCCGACGAAGATCAGCTATGAAGGCTTCTACTCCGGGGATGTATTCGTAGGACATCTTTTTCTCGTAAACATTGAGTTCAGCGCTTATTTCGAGCTGCGCTTCGGGTTTGTCCGCGAAATGCTTTTCATAGATTTGTAATAGCGTCTGTCCCTTGATACGGCGTCCGAAATCTTCTTCATTCAGATATTTCCGTCCTTGCTCGTCCCAAAAAACAGTGTACTGCGTTTCTGTATCCATGATGACACCGTCAAAGTCGAAAAGTGCTGCAATTGTTTTCGTTGTATTCATATTAAACTAAAACGTTAAACCTTGTGTATCTATCGCCGCAAAGTTCCGAATAATCATCGAATCAGGCAAATAATTCGTACCTTTGCAAAGCTAAAAAAAACGTAACATACGTTTTTATCCAACAAAATCTACTGGCGCATGAGCAAGAACGACCCGCACATTTTAGGCAAAGAACGTATCGGCAAATTGCTGTTACAATATTCCATTCCTGCGATTATCGGAATGACGATTACTTCTATCTATAACATCATTGATAGTATCTTCATCGGACATGGCGTAGGACCGATGGCTATTGCCGGACTGGCTATCAGCTTCCCGCTGATGAATCTTGTTGTCGCTTTCTGTACACTGGTTTCGGCTGGTGGGTCTACCCTCGCCTCTATCCGTCTGGGACAGAAGGATATGAAAGGAGCTACGGAAATTTTGTCACATACGCTGATGCTTTGTATCACAAATTCTCTTTTCTTCGGTATTCTATCTTTTATCTTCCTGGATGATATACTGACTTTTTTCGGAGCCAGCGCCGACACCCTTCCGTATGCACGCAGCTTTATGCAGGTGATTTTGCTGGGAACTCCCATCACTTACACAATGATCGGGCTGAACAACGTGATGCGCGCTACCGGATACCCCAAAAAGGCTATGCTTACTTCAATGGTAACGGTGGTGGCTAACATCATCCTCGCTCCTATCTTTATCTTCCACTTCGAATGGGGAATGAGGGGTGCGGCTACGGCAACGGTTATCTCGCAGTTGATCGGTATGGTGTGGGTGGTGAGCCACTTCACCAAGAAAGACAGTACGGTGCATTTTGAAGGGAATATCTGGAAAATGAAACCGAGGATTGTACAAAGTATCTTCGCCATCGGTATGTCTCCATTCCTGATGAATGTGTGTGCGTGTGCCATCGTGATTATCATCAATAACAGTTTGCAAAATTATGGGGGCGATATGGCTATCGGCGCGTATGGCATCATCAATCGGTTGCTGACGCTTTATGTAATGATTGTGTTGGGGCTGACTATGGGGATGCAGCCAATCGTGGGCTACAACTTCGGCGCACAAAAGATAGACCGAGTGAAACAAACGTTGCGACTGGGGATTATCTCCGGGGTAGTGATTACGAGCAGCGGGTTCGTGATTTGTGAGTTTTTCCCTCATGCCGTATCGGCTCTCTTCACCGATAGCGATGAGTTGATTGATTTGGCGGTAGGCGGTATCCGGCTGACTGTGTTGATGTTCCCGTTTGTAGGGGCACAAATTGTAATCGGTAACTTTTTCCAAAGTATCGGCAAGGCAAAAGTCAGTATTTTCCTTTCGCTGACGCGTCAGTTGCTTTATCTTTTGCCTTGCTTATTACTTTTCCCTAACTGGTGGGGATTGGAAGGTATCTGGATCAGTATGCCGGTATCGGATGCGCTGGCGTTTATTACGGCCGTTATCAGTCTGATGATTTATATCAAGAAGGTTTCCAAACAGCATCCGGTAGTAGCAGAATAAGGCGGTGTCTGCCCTATTCTGCCATTTATTCTATTCGGCTTATTCTGCTTTAATGCTATTGACCGGATTCTCGTTCGCGATATGCCATGCTTTCAGAACAACACAGATTACAATCAGTAATTGGACGAACAAGGCAGTAGCAGCAAAAAGCAATGGATTCAAATCAATCTGCTCGGCAAATTGGTCGAGCCATGCCTGTCCTGCAAAATAAGAAACGGTAGTGCCTACTAGGATAGAAATCACTGAAACGTATAAAATGTCACGTGTCAGTAATCCGAGGATATGAGATGCTTCGGCTCCATTCACTTTCCGGATAGCTATCTCTTTGCTCCGGCGCTGGGTTTCATCGTTCACATAGCCAATCAATCCCATGATAACGATCAGCAGGATAAAGGCGGAAGTGATCCAGACGGAATTGCGGAAGCGGTATACGTCTTTATAGATATTTTTCACCATTTGATCTACTAGGATAAAACGCAAGGATATATTCGGATAGGTGTTTTCTACAAACTCGTTCAGACGTTTCAGATTCTCGTTATATGGTTCTTTCAAGCGGACATCAAAGGCGTGGTTGGCATTTTCATCTCCAATTAGGACAATAGGAGATTGCGACCCATAAAAGCTGTTATTGCGAATGTCACGGAATACGCCTACAATCGTTCCTTGAATGTCATTCACTGTTTTACCTACTGCTCCGTCGGTCCATTTCATCAGACGCACCAGTTCTTCGTTTACCAATAAGTCGTTCTGCTTTTTCAGCGTAGTACCTTCTATAATCTTAATACCCATTACTTCAGGATAGTTGTAATGACAGGAGTTGAAATTAAGGGTAGCAATCCGCTTACCGTCATTTCCCATCAGTCCGCGTGTCCAGTACTCGCCCAACACCCCATTCACGGCAACGGTCACTCCTTCTACCATCGGCTGGCGGTTCAAATCGTCTTTAATATGCTCCACCGATTCTTTAGGCAACCATGTCTGCGCTTGAGCTAATCCGGGCACGACGATACCCATATCACGGCTCATCAGATGACTGTACTGCAACAGAGTGACCAGCAACAATCCCAAGACGAAAGAAACTCCTGTAAACTGCACAAACAACAACGAACGCTTCCACCCTTTCTTCCCATCTGTATACCGGCGGAATACTTGCGTGACAGGGATACGGGAGAATAATCGTCCCGGTATGCCACCTGCCAGTATGAAGAGAACAAGGATAGTGAGCAACGGTACCCACAACGTTTCCCAAGTGAAAAGTGAGGAAAGACGGACGGAAAGTAAATCTTCAATCAGACCACGCGCATTGATTATCAGTAAGAAACTAAGCAATACGGAAAGAATGACAAGGATTCCCGTCTCTGCCATAAACATTCTGAAAATATGAGTGGAACTGGCTCCATTGCACTTATGCACTCCCACTCCTTTTGCACGACGGCTTAAAGTAGCAATGGATATCAGCATATAGTTCATGATAGCCACAAAGAAGATAGCAAAGCCCAAAAATCCGTAAATGACCAAACGCTTTTGTACATCGGGAGAAGCCAGATGACGTTTCACCAATGGAATGGCGCTAAATTCAATTTTCCAGCCATCAAACTCTAATGCGGTATATTTACCGATCACCCGCTGAATGTCAGCATTCACTTTGTCAATGTCCGAAGCATGGCGCAAACGAAGGAAAGCATAAAAGACATCATTTCCTCTCCAGCCGGCTCCTGCATGATACCCTCCATTCTGATGAACAGATATCACGAAATCATGGGTGAGCATCGTGTTTTCCGGTACATCTTTGTAGATCCCACGTATGGTCAGTGTGTTTTGTTTTTCAACAGAAAGCACTTTACCAACAGGGCTTTCATCTCCAAACGTCTCACGGGCAAAATGCTCCGAAACAAAAACGCTTCCGGGCATAATCATATCTTTGGGATTGCCTTCCAACACCGGTATGCCGAAAGTCTGAAAGAAACAAGTATCCGCAAAGATGTAATCTGCATCGGGCAACAGTTTATCTTCATAATAAATATTGGCACTTCCCATCGAAAGGACACTACTGGCTACTTCTATTTCCTTCGGCATTTCTTCTGCCAAAGTAGGTGCCACCACATCGAAAACAGTATAGTCATAACCGATCTCTCCATCATCACCTGCGGTTTCGCCTGTACTAAGATTAGTCATCTGACAACGTACGAGTGCCAGGCGTTCCGCCTCCGGATAGCATTTCTCATAGCTTAGTTCGAAGGCTATCTGCGAAAAAAGCAGAATACCGATAGTAAGCCCTAAAGAAAGGGAAATGATTCGTATGATATTCGATCCGCATTCACGCAATAAGGTACGTATAGTATAATAGATTTGTCTCATGGTTGGTTCTCTGTTTATGCCTTTACACTTGCTACAATACTTCCATCGAATAAATGTACGGTACGATGTGCAAAACTGGCATCGTGCTGTGAGTGGGTCACCATGATAATGGTTGTCCCCTCTCTATTCAGTTCCGTCAACAGATTCATCACTTCCGCTCCGTTCTTTGAGTCAAGGTTACCCGTAGGCTCATCGGCAAGGATGAGTTGAGGATTGGTTACAACCGCGCGGGCTATCGCCACCCGTTGTTGCTGTCCGCCGGAAAGCTGTTGAGGAAAATGTTTAGCACGGTGGTTGATATTCATTCTTTTTAGAATGTCTTCTACCATTCGGCGACGTTCGGAAGATTTAAGACCTAAATAAGTGAGCGGAAGTTCCACATTCTCATAGACGTTCAATTCGTCTATCAGATTAAAGCTCTGGAATACAAAGCCCAGTTTACCTTTACGGACACGGGTACGCTCCTTTTCTTTCAGACCGGCTACTTCTTCTCCCATCAACAGATAAGAGCCTTCAGTGGGGTTATCTAATAGGCCGAGGATGTTTAATAAGGTGGATTTCCCACAACCAGACGGTCCCATGATAGCAACAAATTCTCCTTCTTTTACTTCAAGGTTTACATGATTTAATGCGACCGTCTCCACTTCGGTAGTACGGAATACTTTACTAATATTTTCAATCTGTATCATCTTGTTTATTTATGATGTTGTTCTACATAGATTTATTTCCAGTTTTACTATTGACGTTTTTAGTCATGCAGAAAGTATGCCAAACAAGAATGGCTATTCATTTTCAATCATTTATCTTTTCCTAGTTTCCCAAGCATTGTCTAATAATTAGACGGTCCTGTCTGATTATTAGACAAATCGATACTGTTCCATATCTCCCATTTATTGTTCAAAGAGTCCTATTTGCCTGTTAGCCGATTGTCCATCCAAATAGAAAACTTTATCTTTGCATTTAGTTTTCTAGACTATAAACAAAATAATTATGATGAGAAAGAATGTATATGTATTCTTATCGTGCTTTTTACTTTCCGGATGCGGCATGATAGATTACCATCCATATGACGTCCGTATCAGCGGCGAAACAGAGGTCAACGCACATAATATCGAAAGAATAGAAGCAAACTGCCAGGGTAAAACGACCATACGCTTTGTGACTATGGGCGACTCACAACGATGGTACGATGAAACGGAAGATTTCGTGAAAGAGATTAATAAACGGAATGATATCGACTTCGTTATTCACGGAGGCGATATGAGTGACTTCGGACTAACCAAAGAGTTTCTCTGGCAAAGGGATATCATGAACGGACTTAACGTGCCTTATGTAGTCCTTATCGGCAACCATGATTGTTTGGGGACGGGAGCAGAAACATACAAGGCAGTATTCGGTCCCACTAACTTCTCTTTTATTGCAGGCAACGTCAAATTTATCTGTCTGAACACCAATGCATTGGAGTATGACTACTCTGAACCGGTGCCGAACTTCACCTTTATGGAACAAGAGTTAACGAACAGACAGGACGAATTCAAAAAAACAGTCATTAGTATGCACGCACGCCCCTACACAGATGTATTCAATGATAATGTGGCTAAAGTATTTCAACATTATATCAGACAATACCCGGGAATACAAGTTTGCACAGCTGCTCACACCCACCATTATCAGGACGATGTGATCTTTGATGATGGAATACATTATGTTACCAGTGATTGTATGGATTACCGTACTTATCTGGTATTTACAATAACCCCGGAAAAATATGAATATGAACTGGTTAAATACTAACTATATCTTGCGCGCAGGAGTATTATCCGTACTTCTGTTACTTCCCGGTCTGATTTCAGCTACTTGTAAAGCAGATACAATCATCAACTCGTACAAGGATGATTCACTCCGTTTCATTATCAAAGATGATTCAATTATCACTTTTCGCACAGGAGATTCTATATTTACGATCATCAGAGCGGACTCTGTATTGCCGGTTACACCGAAGCAGGTGAAACACAGTCGTTACGATAACCGGATTCACCGTTTCCGCAGTCACTGGGAACGGATTATCCCGACGCACTCCAAAATACAGTATGCCGGAAACATGGGATTGCTTTCTTTCGGTACGGGATGGGATTACGGGAAACATAATCAGTGGGAAACGGATATATTGCTCGGATTTATACCGAAATATTCGTCAAAGAAGGCCAAAGTAACCATGACGCTCAAGCAGAACTATATGCCCTGGAGCATTAATATCGGAAAGGGCTTCTCTACGGAACCTCTTACCTGCGGGCTTTATGTGAATACCGTGTTTGGCGACCAGTTTTGGGTGAATGAGCCGGAACGTTATCCAAAAGGTTACTATGGTTTCTCCAGCAAAGTACGTTTTCATGTTTTCATGGGACAACGGTTGACATACGATATTGATCCGCAACGTAGATTTTTAGCCAAGTCGGTGACTTTTTTCTATGAAATAAGTACGTGCGACCTGTATGTTATCAGTGCAGTAAACAATAGCTATCTCCGTCCCCGTGATTATCTTAGTTTATCATTCGGATTGAAGTTCCAGTGGTTATAAAAGAATTTATGATTTATGAATTATGATTTATAACTTACTTTTTCGTAAGTTTGCGCATTGCAAACTTAAACGAAAATGAGTAAATCAGGAACAATCATCATTGTAGACGATAATAAAGGAGTATTGACTGCCTTACAAATCCTTTTGAAAAATTATTTTTCCAAGGTTGTCACACTCTCCTCTCCTGTCACCCTGTCCAGTGTCATAAGGGAAGAAGCCCCGGAAGTAATTCTGCTGGATATGAATTTCACATCAGGCATCAACACCGGCAATGAGGGTTTATTTTGGTTGCATGAAATAAAGAAAGTACGTCCGGAACTTCCGGTCGTACTTTTTACGGCTTATGCCGACATCGAACTGGCTATCCGGGGGATTAAAGAAGGAGCAACCGACTTTATCGTCAAGCCTTGGGATAACCAAAAACTGGTGGAAACCCTGCAAACCGCAGCAGCTTCTACGCACAACAACAAGAAAACGGACGGCAAAGAAGAAACCACCCACTCACCTATGTACTGGGGAGAAAGCAAAGTGATGCAACAACTCCGCGCACTGATTGAAAAGGTAGCCATCACTGACGCCAATATCCTGATAACGGGCGAAAACGGAACAGGGAAAGAAATGCTGGCACGAGAGATTCATGTCCTTTCCAACCGCAAATATAAAGAAATGATTGCAGTGGATATGGGAACTATCACAGAGTCTTTATTTGAAAGTGAGCTTTTCGGACACGTTAAAGGTTCTTTCACCGATGCACACACCGACCGGACCGGCAAATTTGAGGCTGCCGATAATAGTACGCTGTTTCTCGATGAAATAGGCAACCTGCCTTATCACCTGCAAGCAAAGCTACTGACCGTCCTCCAACGACGAAGCATTGTGCGAGTGGGAAGCAACACGCCGATTCCCATTCATATCCGACTGATATGCGCAACCAACCGGAATCTGCAAGAGATGGTAGTGAAAGGTGAATTCCGGGAAGATTTGCTCTATCGCATCAATACCATTCATGTAGAGATTCCTCCTTTGCGGGAACGGAAAGAAGATATTATTCCATTGGCCGAAAGGTTCATGGTACGCTTTTGCAAGCAATATGACAAGGCATTGATGAAGTTCACTCCCGACGCTAAAGATAAATTGAAAGCACACCTTTGGTATGGTAATATCCGTGAACTGGAACACGTGATTGAAAAGGCCGTTATCATCAATGACAGTCCGCTCGTTCCCGCCGAATTGTTCCAATTATCCATTCCACGGACAGAGAGTCAGGAGAAAAGTATTTCTACGCTGGAAGAGATGGAAATGCAGATGATACGGAAAGCGCTCGACACTTGTGCAGGAAACTTATCGGCAGTAGCCGCCCAACTGGGAATAACCAGGCAAACTCTTTATAACAAGATGAAAAAGTTCGGATTATGACAGTGCAGCTTCAACAAGTAGGTGTTCAATATTGGTTCAGAGTCCTGCTGACGGTACTTTTCTGTATATCGTCCGTGTGGTTCGGTATACATCAATCATACAGCT
Organism: Bacteroides sp. D1; assembly: GCF_000157095.2. NCBI lineage: Bacteria > Pseudomonadati > Bacteroidota > Bacteroidia > Bacteroidales > Bacteroidaceae > Bacteroides > Bacteroides sp. D1. Next base: position 138,200 of record NZ_JH114342.1, on the reverse strand, counting down.
GGTTAGGAGTCAGTCTTTGTTTATTAGTTCTTAGCGTACTTTGGCAAATCCGCCTTTATCGTCTCCACACCAAACAGGTGCTTTTTATGATTGATGCGCTCGAGAATAATGATAATACGTTTCATTTTACCGAAGAAAACGGTACTCCCGAAAGCAAAGAAATAAACCGGGCGCTCAACCGCGTGGGACATATCTTATATAGCGTGAAAGCTGAAACAGCCCAGCAAGAGAAATACTACGAACTGATTCTCGACTTTGTCAGTACAGGATTAGTAGTGCTCAATGACAATGGAGCCGTTTATCAGAAGAACAAAGAAGCACTCCGTATTTTAGGGCTGAATGTGTTTACACATATCCGCCAGTTAAGTCAAGTGGATGCGCAGCTTATGGAGAAAATAGAGAACTGTCGCCCGGGGGACAAACTACAAGTCATATTTCACAATGAACGGGGAACGATTAACTTATCCATCCGTGTGTCGGAAATCAATGTACGCAAAGAGCATCTGCGCATCCTTGCCCTGAATGATATCAATACCGAACTGGATGAAAAAGAAATAGATTCATGGATCCGGCTGACACGGGTACTGACACATGAGATCATGAACTCTGTGACTCCCATCACTTCCCTTTGCGATACGCTTCTTTCAATATCAGCGAATAAAGACGAAGAAATAAATCACGGATTGCAAACAATCAGTACGACCGGAAAAGGGTTGCTTGCCTTTGTAGAATCATACCGGCAATTCACACGTATACCGACACCGGAACCCTCCTTGTTCTATGTGAAAGCATTCATAGAAAGAATGGTTGAACTTGCCTGTCATCAGCATCCATGTGAGCATATCCGTTTCCACACAGAGATTACTCCTGCGGACTTAATCGTATATGCAGATGAGAATCTTATTTCACAGGTAGTTATCAATCTTTTGAAGAACGCAATTCAAGCAATCGGCAATCAGCCGGATGGGAGAATTGAGTTGAAGGCGTCCTGCAATGACATGGAAGAAATATGGATTGAAATAAAGAACAATGGCCCCGAAATCCCAGCGGAAATAGCAGAACATATCTTCATTCCTTTCTTTACGACCAAAGAAGGCGGTAGCGGAATCGGACTTAGTATCTCCCGCCAAATCATGCGCCTTTCGGGAGGAAGCCTTACGTTACTACGAGAGAAAGAGACAACGTTTATTTTAAAATTCAAATAACGATTGATATATGATACCTACACTAGTCAATAATCCGCTATTCCGTGGAATCACTCCGGAAAGACTTCTTGCCGATCTGGAAGAGATCAGTTTTCATACACGTTCTTATAAGAAAGGAGAAATCCTGGCGCGACAGGGAGATGTGTGCAACCGTCTTGTCATCCTGACCAAAGGAAGTGTGCGTGGAGAAATGATTGACTATTCGGGACGTCTTATCAAGGTAGAAGATATAACTGCTCCCAGAGCGATTGCCCCTCTGTTCCTGTTCGGTGAGCAGAACCGCTATCCGGTGGAGGTGACTGCCAATGAACCGACAGAGGTGATCGAGCTTCCTAAACCAAGTGTTTTGAGTTTGTTCCGCAAGAACGAGCAGTTTTTGGAAAACTATATGAATCTCTCCGCCAATTATGCACGGACTTTATCAGATAAACTTTTCTTCATGTCATTCAAGACCATTCGTCAGAAACTTGCCTCCTACCTGCTCCGCCTGTACAAACAGCAACAACAGACACATATCACCCTCGACCGTTCGCAACAGGAGTTGAGTGATTACTTCGGAGTCTCCCGCCCTTCCCTCGCCCGCGAACTGGCACACATGCAGGAAGACGGACTATTGATAGCGGATCGTAAACATATCACTATCTTACAGAAAGAAGAACTGGTCCGGCTCATCCAATAATGCTCCGATTTAAAAATCATTTATCTAATTGTGAGTATTTGAGATAAAAATATTCATTGTTGTAACATTGGTTACAGAATCACCTGAAACCTTTCCTCTACTTTTGCGTTCAATAAATAAACTGTTGGACTAATTAAAAACGTAAAAGTTATGAGTATGTTCTGTTATCAATGTCAAGAAACCGCAATGGGTACGGGTTGTACCTTAAAAGGTGTATGCGGTAAAACTTCCGAAGTGGCTAACCTGCAAGACCTGCTGCTTTTTGTAGTACGTGGAATTGCTGTCTACAACGAACATCTGCGTAAAGAGGGACAGTCTTCCGAACAAGCAGACAAATTTATCTATGATGCTTTGTTCATCACCATCACTAACGCCAATTTTGATAAAGTAGCGATCACCGAAAAAATCAAAGAAGGACTGAAACTGAAAAAGGAACTTGCCGGTAAGGTAAAGATCGAAAATGCTCCTGACGAATGTCTTTGGGATGGAAACGAAGAGGAATTTGAAGAAAAATCAAAAACGGTCGGTGTGCTTCGCACGCCTAACGAGGATATACGCTCACTAAAAGAACTCGTACACTATGGCCTGAAAGGAATGGCTGCCTACGTAGAGCATGCGCATAACCTGGGTTATCAGTCACCGGAGATATTTGCTTTCATGCAGCACGCATTGTCCGAATTGACCCGCAATGATATTACTGTGGAAGAATTGGTTCAATTAACGCTGGAAACAGGAAAACATGGAGTATCGGCAATGGCACAGCTGGACAAGGCAAATACGAGCAGTTACGGTAATCCGGAAATCTCACAAGTGAATCTTGGTGTCCGTAATCATCCGGGTATATTGATAAGCGGACATGATTTAAAAGACCTCGAAGAGTTGCTGGAGCAAACGGAAGGTACAGGGGTAGATGTATATACGCACAGTGAAATGCTGCCTGCGCACTATTATCCTCAACTAAAGAAGTATAAGCATCTGGCAGGAAACTACGGAAATGCCTGGTGGAAACAAAAAGAGGAATTTGAAAGTTTCAACGGTCCGATCCTGTTTACAAGTAACTGTATTGTTCCGCCACGTGCGAATGCCAGCTACAAAGACCGCATTTACATCACAGGAGCCTGCGGTCTGGAAGGCGCGCATTATATCCCCGAACGCAAAGATGGAAAACCGAAAGATTTTTCTGCCCTGATTGCTCATGCTAAACAATGCCAACCACCCGTAGCCATCGAAAACGGAACACTCATCGGTGGATTCGCTCATGCACAGGTGACGGCTTTAGCGGATAAAGTGGTGGATGCCGTGAAAAGTGGAGCCATCCGTAAGTTCTTTGTAATGGCAGGATGCGACGGACGTATGAAGAGCCGTGAATATTATACGGAATTTGCTCAAAAGCTACCCGGTGATACAGTGATTCTTACGGCAGGTTGCGCCAAGTACAGATACAATAAATTAGCTTTAGGTGATATCAACGGTATTCCGAGAGTATTGGATGCGGGACAATGTAACGACAGTTACTCACTGGCTGTAATCGCTCTAAAACTGAAAGAAATCTTCGGGTTGGACGATGTGAATCAGTTACCTATCGTATACAACATTGCATGGTACGAACAAAAGGCGGTCATTGTTTTATTGGCATTGCTGGCTTTAGGAGTGAAACATATTCATTTAGGACCTACTCTTCCCGCTTTCCTTTCACCGAATGTAAAGAACGTATTGATCGAGCAATTTGGGATCGGAGGTATCAGTACAGTGGATGAAGATATTGTGAAGTTTCTATCATAAATGATAAGGGAACAGAAGGGTATTTTACAGGCAAATTTCCTTCTAAAAGATAGTGACGGTATATGATAAGGATAGTGACGCTATACGGTAATGATACCGTCACTATTTCCATCATATACCGTCACTATCTTTTTTATATATAACCGGGAATCCTGCGTTTATTCTTTCTTCTCGAATACCGGCTTCCTTTTATAGTGATTTCCTTTTTTAATCTTCTTTGGGCAATATCAAATTGAGAACTACTCCTACCAAAGCTGCCAATCCGATACCGGACAAAGAAAAATCACCCCAGCTAAAAGCAGCGCCACCAATCCCGACAGTCAGTGTCAAAGACACGATAACGATATTTCTTGTACGGCTCAAATCAATACAGTTATTCACAAGATTACCAATACCCGCACAGGCAATCGTCCCGAAAAGCAACAGCATAATGCCACCCAGTACCGCACTAGGTATGGATCTTAGTAATGCGCTGATTTTACCGATAACGGAGAACAAGATAGCAGAGATGGCAGCTATTCGGACCACTTGCGGATTGGTAATCTTTGTTAATGACATGGCTCCTGTCACTTCCGAATAAGTAGTCACAGGAGGACCACCCAGCAATCCGGCACAGAGACAAGCCAGACCATCACCCAATAAGGTGCGGTGCAATCCCGGGTCTTTCACGAAATCTTTTCCCGTAACCGTATTCACCACATAGACATCACCAATATGCTCTATCACCGGAGCAATAGCTACCGGAATCATAAATAACACCGGCTCCCATGAGAATTTAGGAAAGACAAACTGCGGTAATCCAATCCAAGCGGCATCTCTGACGCCGGACAAATCCAAACCATAGAAGATCCATGCAGCCAGATACCCCACTACAATTCCACAGAAAATAGGTATCAGCTTCAAAAGTCCTTTAGCTTTCATCGAAACGACAACCGCAGTCACCAATGAAAGCAGAGCCAGCACCCAGTTCTCTTTTGCCATATTCACTCCTGTTCCCGCCAATGATAAACCTATCAGAATAATGACAGGTCCTATGACAACAGGAGGAAACAACCGTTCAATCACCCGCACTCCCTGCCATTTGACAAGCGCACTCATCACAAAGTAAACTAATGCAACTCCAACCATGCCGGATAAGGCGCCGGGCAGCCCATAAAGTTCTGTCGCTTTAATGATAGGCGCAATAAATGCGAAACTACTTCCCAAAAAGATAGGAACCTTTCCACGCGTAACGGCATGAAAGATAAGCGTACCAATACCTGCTGTAAACAGAGCTGTCGAAGGATCGAGCCCTACCAATAACGGCACGAGTACCGTAGCTCCGAAAGCCACAAACAAGAATTGTACCCCCACCACCCCTTTCCTCAAAGGTGTAAGATTATTTGAATCCATAAGTATAATGTAGATTAATCTCTGCAAAATTAGTCTTTTTAGACAATTTAACTCCCTTTTTTCACAAAAATACATCTAAAAAGAGGTTTTATTTGTTGTTAATAATGTGTAACTTCGCACGGTGAGAATTAAAACGACAATTTTATAACTTTATAATATATTGCCTATGATATTTACAGCAGAAAACACTTTACTTATCGGTTCTATCTTACTTTTCGTCAGCATTGTTGTTGGAAAAACCGGATATCGCTTCGGAGTACCTACTTTATTATTGTTCCTCGTAGTAGGAATGTTGTTTGGGAGTGACGGTCTCGGCCTGCAATTCCACGACGCGAAAGACGCGCAGTTTATCGGCATGGTCGCCCTAAGCATTATCCTTTTCTCGGGAGGTATGGATACGAAATTCAGAGAAATCAAACCTATTTTAGGTCCCGGTATCGTGCTTTCCACTGTCGGAGTACTACTCACAGCTCTTTTCACCGGGCTCTTTATCTGGTGGATATCAGGTATGAGCTGGTCTAATATTTATTTACCTATCACCACTTCCCTGCTTTTGGCCTCTACCATGTCGTCTACGGACTCGGCTTCGGTGTTCGCCATTCTCCGTTCACAGAAGATGAATTTAAAGCACAACCTCCGTCCCATGCTGGAACTGGAGAGCGGAAGTAATGACCCGATGGCCTATATGCTTACCATTGTCCTGATACAGTTCATTCAGTCGTCTGGTATGGGAGCCGGAGCCATAGTCGGTTCTTTTGCCATCCAGTTTATCGTCGGTGCGGCTGCCGGATATGTACTCGGAAAGCTCGCTATCCGAATGTTGAACAAGCTCAATATTGACAATCAGGCCTTATATCCTATCTTATTACTTGCATTTGTATTTTTCACTTTCTCCATCACCGACTTACTGAAAGGTAACGGATACCTTGCCGTATATATCGCCGGTATCATGGTAGGAAACAATAAAATCATGCATCGTAAGGATATCTACACCTTTATGAACGGACTGACCTGGTTGTTTCAAATCATCATGTTCCTTTGCCTGGGATTGCTTGTCAATCCGCACGAGATGTTGGAAGTAGCTGCTGTGGCATTGTTGATTGGTGTCTTTATGATTATTATCGGCCGGCCGTTAAGCGTATTCCTTTGTTTGCTTCCATTCCGGAAAATTACGATGAAATCACGTATTTTCGTCTCCTGGGTAGGATTGCGCGGTGCAGTTCCTATTATCTTTGCCACTTATCCGGTAGTGGCGGGCGTAGAGGGTTCGAACCTCATCTTCAACATTGTTTTCTTTATTACCATCGTGTCATTAGTGGTACAGGGAACAACGATTTCTTTCGTAGCTCGGATCTTGAATCTTTCCAAACCACTGGAAAAAACAGGAAATGATTTCGGAGTGGAACTCCCGGAAGAAATAGACTCTGATCTTAGTGATATGACTATTACTAAAAGTATGCTGGAAGAAGCAGATACATTGAAAGATATGAATCTCCCGAAAGGCACGCTGGTAATGATTGTGAAGCGCGGAGATGAGTTCCTGATTCCCAACGGAACACTGAAACTGCATGAAGGAGATAAACTGCTGCTCATCTCCGAAAAATCAAAAGAAGAAGAGACTGATTCTGACTAACATCCGAAAAGATTGATTCTATACACTATAACTGATTCGTCTCCACGCATGAAGCCTCTTGTCCCTACAAGACACTCGTTTCTTAATTCATGCGTGGAGACGAAATGTTTTAAATAGGCCAACAGACTAGTTTTAAGGAAGAAACACGAAAACGCCTTAGCAAGCCGTAAAAATTGTTCATCCCCCCTCCGTTAATTAACCGTAAAACTTGAATTTAAAATTCGGTTTACATCAGCGAAGTATTAATTTTGCGCAGTTTTAAACTAAATGTGCAAAAATCGAATGGAACAAGAACATCAGTTCATTGATTATATTGAGCAAAGCATCATCAAAAACTGGGACAAGGATGCCTTAACTGACTATAAAGGAATTACCCTTCAATATAAGGATGTAGCGCGTAAAATCGCTAAATTTCACATTGTCTTGGAAAGTGCCGGCATCCAGCCGGGAGATAAAATTGCCGTTTGCGGACGTAACAGTGCTCATTGGGCGGTTACTTTCCTGGCAACGATTACTTATGGAGCCGTTATTGTTCCTATTTTGCATGAATTCAAGGCAGATAATATTCATAATATCGTCAACCATTCCGAAGCCAAATTACTTTTTGTCGGTGACCAAGCCTGGGAAAATTTGAATGAGGACGCCATGCCTTTATTAGAGGGTATTGCTTTACTAACAGATTTCTCACCATTAGTATCACGCAACGAGAAACTCACTTATGCTTTTGAACACCGGAATGCAATATATGGTCGACAATATCCCAAGAACTTCCGCCCGGAACATATTTGCTACCGGAAGGATCATCCTGAAGAACTGGCTATTATCAATTATACTTCCGGCACCACAGGTTACTCTAAAGGAGTGATGCTCCCCTATCGCAGTCTTTGGTCGAATGTGGCTTACTGCTTCGAGATGCTTCCCGTTAAACCGGGCGATCATATCGTTTCCATGTTGCCTATGGGGCATGTGTTCGGTATGGTATATGATTTCCTTTACGGATTTTCTGCAGGTGCGCACATCTATTTCCTGACGCGCATGCCGTCTCCGAAAATCATTTCTCAATCTTTCTCTGAAATCAAGCCAAGAGTGATCTCTTGTGTGCCATTGATTGTGGAAAAGATTATTAAGAAAGATATTCTTCCTAAAGTAGACAGCACAATCGGTAAGTTATTGCTTAAAGTACCTATCGTGAATGATAAAATCAAATCGCTGGCACGGCAGGCCGCCATGGAAATCTTCGGTGGAAACTTTGACGAGATTATTATCGGAGGCGCTCCTTTCAATGCTGAAGTTGAGGCCTTCCTTAAAAAGATAGGATTCCCCTATACAATCGCTTACGGTATGACCGAATGTGGTCCTATCATTTGCTCCAGTCGTTGGGAAACACTGAAACTTGCTTCTTGTGGTAAGGCAACCAGCCGGATGGAAGTTCGTATTGACTCGCCGGACCCGGAAACGCATGCCGGAGAAATCGTATGTAGAGGAATGAACATGATGCTGGGCTATTATAAAAATCCGGAAGCTACCGCGCAAATTATCGATGCTAACGGCTGGCTGCATACCGGTGACCTCGGCACGTTGGATGAAGAAGGTTATGTAACAGTTCGCGGACGTAGCAAAAACCTGCTTCTCACCTCTAGCGGACAGAACATCTATCCGGAAGAAATTGAAAGCAAGCTGAATAATATGCCGTATGTTGCGGAATCACTGATTGTCTTACAACATGAAAAGCTGGTAGCAATGATTTATCCGGATTTCGATGACGCTTTCGCTCATGGATTGCAGCAGACGGATATTCAGAAAGTGATGGAACAAAACCGTATCGAGTTGAATCAACAGCTTCCTAACTATTCTCAAATAAGCAAGATAAAGATCCATTTCGAGGAATTTGAAAAGACTGCGAAAAAGTCAATCAAACGCTTTATGTATCAGGAAGCAAAGGGATAATTATCCCGGATAGCGCGATAAGTATCCTTGCAATTTCAGAAAAACAGTACAACTCAAAAAGGAGAAACACTTAAATGTAGGGCGAATTTCTTTCTTCAGATGCCAGGAAAAAAGTATCTTTGCGCATAAACAATCTGAATGATGGCAAAGATATTATTAGTTGAAGATGAAATAAACATCGCCTCTTTCATTGAACGGGGGTTAAAAGAGTTCGGACATACGGTAACCGTCTGTCATGACGGAAACGCTGGTTGGAAAATCCTTCAGGACGAACCTTTCGACCTTTTGATACTGGACATTATCATGCCGAAAATAAACGGTTTGGAACTTTGCCGGCTTTATCGGCAGACGTTTGGGTACCAGTCTCCTGTGATCATGCTGACAGCCTTGGGTACAACGGAAGATATCGTCAAAGGACTGGATGCGGGAGCAGATGATTATCTCGTCAAGCCTTTCAGTTTCCAAGAACTGGAGGCACGCATCAAGGCCTTGTTAAGACGCAATAAAGAAGTAACCTCCAATCTGCTGACTTGTGATAACCTGATATTGGATTGCAATACCCGAAGAGCTAAAAGAGGCAATATAGATATTGATCTTACTGTCAAGGAATATCGTCTGCTCGAATATTTCATGACTCATCAAGGGGTTGCGCTCTCACGTATCACCCTGCTCAAAGATGTGTGGGACAAGAACTTTGATACCAATACCAATATCGTAGATGTTTATGTAAACTATCTCCGGGTAAAGATAGACCGTGACTTTGATAAAAAGCTGATTCACACAGTCGTAGGATTAGGATACATTATGAATACTTAAACTCACCAACTATCCCGGCTATGAAAATAGGTTCCAAAATAGCTCTTTTCTATACGTTAATCAGTGTGTTGACCACTGTCATTATCATTGCTGTATTTTATATTTTCAGTACACAGTATATCAATAAACTCTATGCTTCCTACCTGCGTGAGAAAGCCTACCTGACTGCACAGAAGCACTGGGAAAAGGATGAGGTGGACGAACAGAGTTACCAAATTATCCAACGCAAATATGATGAACTTCTACCCGAAGCTCATGAGATTCTTCTAAATATGGATAGTCTTTCTGAAGTGCGTGATACGTTGAATAAGTATCTCACGCAACACCAGCAAACACTTCTACTGGCAAGGCAAGACAGTATTCCTTTCTCTTTTAAATATAAGGACCAGTTAGGAGCCGCCCTTTATTATCCGGATAATGAAGGGAATTTCATCGTACTCGTCATGTCCCGGAATGCCTACGGAACAGAAATCAAGGAACATCTGTTGTTACTTTCCATTTTCCTCGTTTTAGCCAGTTCCATCCTGATCTTTTTCATCGGGAAAATATATTCCGGTCGTATTTTGGTTCCGCTGCAACACATATTAAAGGAGTTGAAAAGAATACGGGCCAACAGTCTGAATCGTAGGTTAAAGACTACCGGAAATAATGACGAGCTGGAGGACATGATAAAAACATTAAATAGTATGCTCGATCGTCTGGATAGTGCTTTCAAGGCAGAGAAATCCTTTGTAAGCCATGCTTCGCACGAGTTGAACAATCCGATTACTGCTATTCAGGGAGAATGTGAAATCAGTCTGCTCAAAGAAAGAAGTACCGGAGAATACATTGAATCCCTGCAACGAATTTCTTCGGAAAGCAAACGGTTGTCCAGTCTGATCCGCCACCTTCTTTTTCTTTCGCGGCAGGAAGAAGAACTCCTGAAAAATAATGTGGAAGAGATCATTCTATCTGATATATTGAAAGAGTTGACCGGTTCTAATGAAAGAATCCGTCTCCACTTGGAAGCAACAGAACAACAAGCAGTTGTTAAGGCTAATCCTTATCTGTTAAAGATAGCATTGAAAAATATAATTGATAACGCATGTAAATACTCCGATAAGGAAGTAAATGTGGCTCTCTATCGGGAGCAGCAACAAGTCATTCTTGAGGTGGAAGATCAGGGAATCGGTATTCCGCAAGAAGAAATTGAGCATATTTTCCAGTCTTTCTATCGGGGTAGTAACACCCGGGATTATGCCGGACAGGGTATCGGACTTAGTCTGACTTTGAAAATCATTTCTGCTTATCACGCAAAGCTGGATATATCTTCAGAAATAGAAAAAGGAACAAAAGTACGGGTGATTTTTTAATCACCCTTCTTTTATCCCTTTCTCACTCTACCTACTGAAAACTACAAATTTAATCTATGAACGTTTTTTCCACAGAATAGAAATGAACTAAATACGTCTTTGCAATAACTTTCCGTTTTTATCATATAACATTCGTTCATATACCACTTCTACGATGAGAGGAAAGACAAACAAGGCAAAGAAAGTCGCTCCTATCAATCCGCCGATAATAACAATCGCCAACGGACGCTGTGACTCCGAACCAATTCCATGACTCATGGCAGCAGGCAACAAACCGATAGCCGCCATTGCCGCTGTCATAATCACAGGACGGATGCGTGAGCGTACTCCTTCTTTCGTAGCTTCCTCCAAAGGAGAACCCAGTTTCAGATTCGCCTTGATGTCGGAAATCATAATCACGCCGTTCTGAATACAAATACCGAACAAGGCAATGAAACCGATACCTGCAGAAATGGAGAAGTTGAAGCGTGTTATCAGAAGGGCCACAATACCGCCCACGGCAGCAAATGGTACATTCAGCAATACCAGTCCGGCATCCCGCGCATTAGAAAACAGAATAAACAGGATGATAAAGATGATAGCAATACTGATGGGAACCACTTGTGCCAAGCGTTTCGTGGCACGTTGCTGGTTCTCGAAATCACCTGTCCATTTCAGCGAATATCCTGCCGGAAGATGTACGGATGCATTCACTTTTTTCTGTGCCTCGGCAACTGCCGTACCCATGTCACGGCCTCTCACCGAGAACTTCACTGCACAGAAGCGTGCATGATTATCACGGAAAATAAGTAATGGTCCCGTAATGGTCGTTATATCTGCCAGTTCCTTGATAGGCACCATTGTACCATCCATTGCCGGAACCAGTATCTTACCTATCTCCTCTTCATTCTGGCGGAATTGCTCGCTATACCTTACCATGATATTGAATTTCCGTTCGTCCTCATACAACAATGAAGCCGATTTTCCACCAATAGCCATCTCGATAATCGATTGCACATCTTCCTTAGCAACGCCATAACGCGCCAACTGACCTTCATTCAGCTCTATACGAAGTTCCGGCTGACCGATATTCCGAATCACACCCAAGTCTTCAATTCCTTGAACCGTGCCCAGGATTTTCTCAATCTGCACCGCATATTTCTCCGACTCATACAAGTCTTTACCAAACACCTTCACCGCAATAGACCCTTTCACACCGGAAGCAGCTTCCTCTACATTATCAGTAATCGGCTGTGAGAAATTGAAGTCAATGCCGGGGTAAATGGATAAATCCTCCTGCATCTTATCGATCAGTTCCATTTTTGTCAATTTACTCTCCCATTCCTTTTCAGGGTATATATCAACGTGAAACTCGATATTATAGAATCCGGTAGCATCTGTTCCGTCATTCGGTCGTCCGGTCTGTGACAGGACTTGCCGTACTTCTGGAAACGTTAATAGCTTCCTTCTCATTTTATTGGCAAGCGTCACCGATTCATCCAGCGAAATGCTTTGTGGCAAGGTGGCACGAATATAGATAGACCCCTCATTCAACTGTGGAAGAAACTCCGTACCCAAAAAAGAGAAAAGCCATAATCCGACACCTGCTATGACCGTTGCCAGTCCGATAGTCAGTTTCCTGTGCGCATAGAATAAATCAAAAAGAGCCGTACACTTTGTATTGATAAAACGGACAAAACGATTATTCTTCTCACGCACATTCTTTTTCAGCAGCATAGACGACATTACCGGCACCAGGGTCAGCGTAAAGATCAAAGCTCCCAACAGTGCAAAACCCAGCGTATAGGCCAAGGGAGAGAACATCTTTCCTTCTACCTTCTGGAAAGAGAAGATAGGAATCAACGCGGTTATGATAATCAATTTGGAGAAGAAAACTGCTTTCGCCTTGTCTTTTGCGGTGTTACGGATCAATCCCATTTTGGACATGACATTAAATGCCGGCATTCCTACTTGCCTTGCCTTCTTGTCCAAAGCCACAAACACTCCTTCCACCATCACCACTGCCCCATCAATAATGATACCGAAGTCAATGGCTCCCATAGAAAGCAGATTGGCGGACATTCCCATCACCCGTAGACAGATAAAAGCGAATAGAAGGGCTAATGGGATAACGACAGCAACAATCACGGTAGTCCGCCAATCTGCCATAAAAATCAATACAATAAACGTAACCAATAAAATTCCTTCGATCAGATTATGTGTCACCGTCTTTACCGCCAGATTCACCAAATCCTCCCGGTCATAGAATGACACGATTTTCACATCTTTCGGAAGTATATTCTGATTCAAGTCTTCTATTTTATCTTTCAGGTTTGCAATCACCTCGCCCGGATTCTCCCCTTTCCGCATGACTACAATGCCTTGTACCACATCATCTTCATCCATTCGTCCTACCTGGCCGAGACGGGGTAAACAGGATTCGTGTACATCGGCAAGATTCTTCACCAAAATCGGAGTACCGTTGATGTTTTTCACTACGATGTTTCTCAATTCTTCCAAGTCGTTAATCAGACCAATTCCACGAACAACATAAGCTTGCGAACTCTTGGTGATGACATCTCCTCCCACATTGATGTTACTCTTGGCTATCGCATCATAAAGCTCCAAAGAAGTAATTCCATAGTTAATCAACTGGTGAGGATTCACGCTTACCTCAAATGTTTTCACCTCTCCGCCGAAGCTCACAATATCCGCTACGCCGGATACCGAACGGAGATTACGTTCGATCACCCAATCTTGGATTGTTTTCAGCTCCCGCACACTACGTTTATCACTACGGAGTGTATAACGGAATATTTCTCCCGTCGGGCCATATAACGGTTGCACTTCCGGAGTTACCCCGTCAGGAAGATCGGCGTCATTCAATAAATTATATACCTGTTGACGGGCGGTGAAATCATCCACACGATCTTCGAACATCACATTGATTACAGAAAGTCCGAAAAGAGTGGTAGAACGAATATCCGTTTTCTTCTGAACAGGATTCATGGCAATCTCAACAGGAATGGTGATAAACTTCTCTACCTCTTCCGCACTACGTCCCGGCCATTGCGTGATAATCGTCACTTTCGTATTCGTCACATCCGGGAAAGCATCTATCGGAGTATGTTTAAAAGAAACAACTCCGGCTATAACGGCAATCGCTGTACAGAAGAAAATAAAGAACTTATTCTTCAGCGAGAAAGCCACTATATTATCTATGAATTTGTGCATACTATTTTCTGTTTTTAATCTGCATTCAACGCATTATATAACAACAATACATTATTATTCAGCACTCTGTCCCCCTCGGAAAGCCCGGAGCGGATATAGCACTCCTTGCTCAACTGTTTGTATACATCTACCTCTTTCACCTGCAAACGCTGATCCGGCTCTACTACAACAACATAATTTTTCCCTCCTTCAAACACCAGCGCATGAGAATCGATACGAGGCATAGAAGTTTCGTCTGCTTTGCACTTCACACTTACATTCGTAAACATCCCCGGCTTCAACAGATACTCTTCATTCTTTAATTTGATACGGACATTCATTGTTTTACTTTCGTTATTCAGCAAATGATATACCTTATCGATAGTGCCGGCAAACATCTTATCCGGATAGGCCAAAGTAGAAATACGTACAGAAGCACCTTCAGAAATCTTACTGATATCGCTTTCATACACATCTGCCATCACCCAGACGTCCGACAACCCCGAAATCGTGAACAACTCTTCACTCTGATCCGGACGCAACTGCATATCCCTGCTGATTTGTTTCTCCACAATAAAACCCGAAACGGGAGATTTCAACTGATAATAAGCATTTCCGGAGAAATTATAAATGGAAAAGACTTCCTTTATCCTTCTTTCTTCGGCTTCGGCACTCGTCAACTCCTGCTTTGCCTGAAGCACATCTTTATCCGAAGCCATGCCGGAATTATACATATCCTGCGTAGCATCCATGTTTCTGCGGGCGAGCAACAGTTGTTGTTCCGCTTCTTTCAATTGTTTCTCATAGTCCGCCACTTCTCCACTGCGGATGACTGCCAGTACATCTCCCTTACGAACATAATCTCCTATTTCTGCTTTCAGTTCCGTCACCGTGCCTCCAAACATCGGATATACATGCGCTACCTGATTTTCATTAAAAGTGACCCGTCCGTTCAATGTCAGTTCATCAATCACTTCTTGAACGTGAACCGTATCGACAGATACAATTCTCAACAAGCTATCTGTCAGGCATAAAGCAGTCGGTTCAACATTCGGTTGTTCTCCTTTACCGGAGCATGCTCCCAATACGGTAGTAAGCAATATGCAAGGAAGGAATTTATTCCAGTTCATAGTCTTTGATAATTTATGAATATTAGTAGTTTAATATATTTTGCCCGATAGTTGTATTCAGGTTTTCCATCGCGAGGAAAACATCTTTCTTTATTTCATGCAACTGAATACAGGTTTCCTTATAACTGTCATAGTAATCGATAAACTCCAGCAAGCTGATATTTCGCTTGGTAAAGTTTTCATTCACTCCTGTTATCAGTTTCTCAAAGTTACGTTCCAAATCCATATTGGTAGATTGGTAAAGCTGAACTGCTTTTTCCAGTGAAGCATAAGCGGTATAAAGTTCCATATCTGCACGATTAGCAGCATTTTCCTGTTCCGCTCCTGCCTGTTGAATACTAAAACGGACCGCCTTTATATTTCCCTGATTGCGATTGAAAATAGGTACTGACAAGCTCACTCCTACCGCAAAATAGTTATTGATAAAGTTTCCGGCACGGTCATAGTTCCCTTTCACCGAGAACTCCGGAAATGCCATCGATTTCTGCAATTTCAGATTGGCACGGGAAGCGCTTACCGTACTTCTGGCAATCTTCAAGTCCGGACGTTCATTTACCATCGCTTTCAAATCAGCAAACGATAATTGAGACAAATCCAATTGCTTCAACACCTCTTCGTCCAGTGATAACTTAACCGTAGTATCTCCCGGAAGATTTAACAAGACATTCAGTTCTCCTCTAAGAGTCAGCAACTCGTTTTCCCGTTCGTTCTTCTCTTTCTTCAGCGAAAATAGCATAGATTCCAAACGAGACATTTCCATCAATGAGATATTTCCTTTCTCCTGTTGCAGCTTCATTCCGGCAAGCAGTTCTTGCAGAGAGTTCACTTCTTTCTCGTAGATGGATATGGATTTCGAAAGAAAATAGACTTGCACAAACTTCTCATTCAACTCCTGACGGAGTGTTCTCATCACCTCTTCAAACTGATATTCCGCTATTTCCTTATTGATTTTTTCCAGCTTTATCTGCTTGTTTCGCTGTCCGGCAAGGCGAATGACCTGTTCAACCTCCACAACCGTTTCACCCTCCTTACCAAAATCAAAATACTTTCCGTTCAGGCGGTTATAGACATTCTGTTCCAGCGAGATGACCGGATTCTCAAATAACCTGGCTTGCAGCACTTGTGCCTGTGCCATATCAATGTTATACCGTTCGGCTATCAGCGATAAGTTACGTTCCAGGAAACGTTGTTCCGCCTCTTTCAGCGTTAATGTTCCTGTGGTAGCCTGTTGCGCACATATTCCTCCTGTCAGCAGAAGAAAAAAAGAAATTAAAAATACTCTGTTCATTACTATATTTATCTTTATTACCTTATCGTAGTTGTCGCAGCAAAATTACAATTCTACAACCGGAGAAACGGGAAAAAACGATTATAAGCCTCTCATATCAGATTAGAATTTGATTAGAAAAGAGCCATAAAGGAAGAATTGTAAACACAACAGGAAAAATGGCCAGCCTTCTTTCATTCCAACTCCCCTATCTTTGCAGGAGAGAAAATAAAACGAATCATTAAAAAATAGGATATATGAAAATAATAGATTTAACCAAAGATAGTTTTGTTGAGAAAATAGCTGATTATCAATCTTATCCTGACAGCTGGAACTTCAAAGGGAATAAACCTTGCCTGGTCGATTTTCATGCACCCTGGTGTGTCTATTGCAAAGCATTATCGCCTATATTAGACCAATTGGCAAAAGAATACGAAGGGAAATTAGATATTTATAAAGTGGATGTCGATCAGGAACCGGAACTGGAAAGCGCATTTAAGATTCGTACCATTCCCAATCTGTTACTTTGCCCGTTGAACGGCAAACCGGCAATGAAATTAGGCACTATGAATAAAGCCCAATTGAAAGAATTAATAGAAACCAGTTTACTTTCAGAATAGAAAAACATCGAAAGTCCGGAAAGTTCCTTATGACGATAGACTGATAAACTACCAGGCTTTTGATATAATACAGAACATTTATTTTTATAATAAGAGGCTGAAAAGCCTTGATCTTATAAAATGCCCCTTACTAGAACTAAACTGAACTCCTAAAATTTTGTATCCAACTTTTGGGATTCAGTTTAGTTCTTAGTAAAGGGCATTTTTCTTTTAGGAAGTCTCCGGACAGCCTCTTCCCTTTCAAAGGTTATTTCAATGGTTATTTATGCAACAGATTATCAGTTCCCGGAACGATCTTTCCCATTGACCATACGCAACGTACATTCAGTTCTTTGTCAAGAATCACAATATCAGCATCCTTACCCTTTGCTAACGCCCCCTTCCGGTCACTCACTCCAATTAAACGGGCAGGAGTTTCAGAAGCCATACGCACAGCATCTTCCAAAGGAATATTCGCTTTCTTTACCATGGTGCGAACCAACACATCCATCGTAGCCAAACTACCGGCCAACGCAGAATGATCCGCCATCTTGCATACGCCATCCTCTATGACATAACGAGGATCAATCGGTTCATTCCCTTCATAAGCGGCATACGCCAAAGCATCGGTAACAAGGCAGGTATTCTCCACGCCTTTCAACTTATAAACCAGTTTCAGGATAGTGGCAGGCAAATGAATACCATCCGCAATCACTTCCACAGTCATTCCATCCGTCAGATACACACTTTCCACTGTACCCTCATATTTATATTCACGACGTTTATGGAAACCCGGCATCGCATTATAGAAATGAGCAGCATGAGAAAATCCTACTGCAAATGCAGCTTTAATTTCATCATATTCGGCTTCGGTATGTGTAACAGCAGTCATAATTCCTTTCGAACGGGTATACTTTGCAAAATCATGTGCACCGGGCAGTTCGGGACTAATATCCCAACGTCTGATACAAGACGTACGCTCCAACAAAGGAATATATTCATTTTCATCCGGAGTTTTCAGAAAACCGTCATACTGCGTACCCGCCATCTTCGGATTCAGATATGGGCCTTCGATATGCAGACCGAGAATCGGAGAATCCTTCTCTTTCATCAAGTGCTCACATACATCGACTGCCTGGTAGATTCTTTCGAATGAAGTAGAGGACAAAGTAGGAAATATACCGGTAGCACCATGTTTCAGATGTGCATTGGTTGCGGTGCGGAAAGCCTCTTCCGTTGCTTCCGTATAATCATGCCCACCACCTCCATGTGCATGCATACTTACGAATCCGGGCACTATCGTCATCCCTCTGGCATCAATAACCGTTGCACCGATAACCGCTAAATCACTATTAGTTACCTCTAATATTTTTCCATCACAAATCAATACGGAACCATCTTTCAACCAGCCTTGCGGGGTAAGTATTCTTCCGTTTATTATTTGAGTCAACATAGTCTTTGTTCTTTATTAGATTTAAAACAGTTTGTTGGTGCCTTCCACCAGTTCTCCCATTGCCCATACAGCTCTCACATTCAGGTCTCTGTCCAAGGCAATTATATCAGCATCCTTGCCACGCTCCAGCGTTCCTTTACGGTCGAGCACTCCCATAATCCGTGCAGGAGTTTCGGAAGCCATTCTTACGGCATCTTCCAAAGGAATTTCCGCCTTTTGCACCATGGTACGAATCAAACGATCCATCGTTGCAACACTCCCGGCCAAGGCTGAATGGTCTGCCAACTTACAGACTCCATCCTCAATAATCACACGCGGGTCAAAGGCAACCTGGCTATCACTGGCGGCACAAGCCAACGCATCCGTTATCAGGCAAGTGCGTTCCACTCCTTTTATCTTATAGACAAGACGCAAGATCGTCGGAGGTACATGAATACCATCAGCCACCACTTCCACTGTCATATCATCAATCAGATAAATACTTTCTACCGTACCTTCATACTTGTACTCTTTCCGTTTATGGAAACCGGGCATCGCGTTATAAAAATGAGTAGCATGCGTATATCCCGCCTCATAAGCCGTCTGTATATCCTCAAATTCTGCCTGGGTATGTCCTACCGAAGCCAGTACACCTTTTGCCGTGATATATTTACCGAATTGCATGGCTCCGGGAAGTTCCGGTGCGGCATCCCAACGTTTGATACAGCGTGTTTCTTCCAACAACGGAATATATTCTTCGGGATCGGGATCTTTGATATTTTCCGGAATCTGTCCGCCTGCCATGTCCATATTGAAATAATGTCCTTCCAGATGGAGTCCGAGTACAGGGCTATTGGGCTCCGCCATCATTTTTTCAGTAGTTGCCGCAGCTGCACGGATCATCGGAATGGTAGAAGAAGAAAGGGTAGGAAAAATACTGGTGGTACCATGCTGCATGTGAGCCTTGATTGCTGTCCGGAAAGCCTCTTCGGTGCCTTCCATAAAGTCTCTTCCACCGCCACCGTGAACATGGATTTCTACACCTCCCGGAACAATATACATTCCTTTGGCATCAATCAGTTTGGCTCCGATAATGGCAAGGTCACAATTGGTTACTTCCAGAATTTTGTTATCGCGAATAAGAACTGACCCATCCTTCAGCCAACCTTGAGGCGTCAGGATGCGTGCATTAATGATCTGTGTTAACATATCACAAATAGTTAAATTAATTAAAGGTCTGTGTGAATCAATGACGCTCTTTTTTGGGGGGAGTACATTGATTTTTTCGTTTGCAAAATTACGTTTTTCTATTCAATCTATCGATAAAATCGTCCGATAAACTTCTAATAAAGTCCAATATTAAACGATTATTCAACCATATATAAATCAGAATTCATCAATCATAAATAAAAAAAGGTTGCCAATCTTATCGACTGACAACCTTATGTCTATATGGAGCGGAAAACGAGACTCGAACTCGCGACCCTAACCTTGGCAAGGTTATGCTCTACCAACTGAGCTATTTCCGCAAACTAAATTTCGTCATTCAGAATTCTGAAAGATGGGTGCCCAGAACAGGACTCGAACCTGCATGCCTCTCGACACACGCACCTGAAACGTGCGCGTCTACCAATTCCGCCACCTGGGCAAAACTTAGTTCCATTATTTCAAAGAAACAAGAGCGGAAAACGAGACTCGAACTCGCGACCCTAACCTTGGCAAGGTTATGCTCTACCAACTGAGCTATTTCCGCATTTCACTTTCATAAACTGTGAAGAGAAGGAGACTCGAACTCCCATGACATAACTGTCACTACCCCCTCAAAGTAGCGCGTCTACCAATTCCGCCACCTCTCCATAATTTTAAAGTTTAACCTTTGTGCCCAGAACAGGACTCGAACCTGCATGCCTCTCGACACACGCACCTGAAACGTGCGCGTCTACCAATTCCGCCACCTGGGCAAAGATTATTGTTCCAACATTTCAAAGAAACATGAGCGGAAAACGAGACTCGAACTCGCGACCCTAACCTTGGCAAGGTTATGCTCTACCAACTGAGCTATTTCCGCATTTTTTCGTTTGCGGTTGCAAAGGTAGGGATTTTCCGTAAACCTGCAAACATTCTGCCTACTTTTTTCACAGAAATCTGTTCACTTTGCATCGACCGCAAAACAATCATTTTGATTATCAACTCATTCGGCCACGATAATCTTCATAAGAAAATTGCTTGTATATTTCAGCTTTCCCCTCTTTGGTCCAGATAGCAATGGCAGGATGGTGAATTCCGTTAAACATATTTGTCTTGACCATCGTATAATGAATCATATCTTCGAACACAATACGTTCTCCGATTTGCAAAGGATGATCGAAACTCCACAATCCCATATAGTCACCACTCAAACAGGAATTTCCTCCGAGACGATAAATATATTTTCCTTCGTTTCCCATTTCGGCACCACGCACGGCAGGCTGATAGGGCATTTCCAAACAATCGGGCATGTGGCAAGTGAAACTGACATTCAAAATAGCCGTCTTGATTCCACGACTTTCCACAATATCCACTACTTCGGAAGTCAGCACTCCCGTCTGCCATATAAAAGCCGAACCGGGTTCCAGGATAATTCGCAGATGAGGATGGCGTGCTTTTAATCCTTGCAATAGTGTTATCAAATGTTCGGTATCATAGTCTTTACGGGTCATCAGATGTCCACCACCGAGATTCAACCACTTTATCTGTGGAAACCAACGGGAAAATTTGGCTTCGAGATGTTCCAATGTACGTTCCAACTCATACGAAGAAGATTCACAGTGACAATGACAATGAAAACCTTCAATGCCTTGCGGTAATACATCGGGCAACAAATCGGCTGTTATCCCAAAACGTGTGCCAGGTGCACATGGATTATAAAGTTCTGTTTCCACTTCCGAGTATTCGGGATTTACACGAATACCACAAGAAATACCACTTCCTTCTGCCACCACCATCGGATAAAAACGCTCGAACTGCTGCATCGAGTTGAAAGTGATATGACTGCTGCAACGCATTATTTCAGGAAAATCCTGTTCCGTATAAGCTGGAGAATATGTATGTGCCTTACTTCCGAATTCTTCCAGTGCCAAACGGGCTTCATACACCGAACTTGCCGTAGAATGAGCTATATATTCACGGAATATAGGGAAAGAACGCCACATGGCAAACGACTTGAAAGCAAGAATAATCTCCACTCCCGCCCTGTCGGCTACGTTTTTTATCAAACACAAGTTCTTTCTTAAAAGTTCTTCTTCCATGATATAACAAGGAGAAGGAAACTGATTAAAATCTATCATATATAAAATTATTATCTAAACTGACGTCTTACAAACGTGGATGCAAAAATACAAATTCAAAAGCAAAGAGGGATTGTTTTATTTTTAATTAAGATATTGGTTTTCGCGAACTTTTTCTTATTTTTACACCTTATATATTATAGTAAGTATTGTATCATCCTAAATACCCGATTAAAATGAATAAAGATTTAAGAAAAGTAGTGATTCTACTGGCACATCCTAACATCAAAGAATCACAAGCAAACAAAGCATTAGTTGATGCTGTCAGTGACATGGAAGGAGTGGCGGTTTTCAATCTTTACGAGCTGTCACAGGAAATCGCTTTCAATATAGATGAATGGAGTAAAATCATTTCCGATGCTTCGGCTGTCATCTATCAATTTCCTTTCTATTGGATGTCTGCACCGTCATTACTAAAGAAATGGCAGGATGAAGTCTTTACTTTTCTATCCAAGACTCCGGCTGTCGCCGGCAAACCGTTGACAGTAGTAACGACCACGGGATCTGAATACGAAGCTTATCGCAGTGGAGGCAGAAACCGTTTCACTACGGACGAATTATTACGTCCTTATCAGGTAAGTGCCATTCATTCGGGAATGTCATGGCAAACCCCTATTGTGGTTTACGGAATGGGAACAGCAGACGCCGGCAAGAATATCGCTGAAGGAGCAAATTTGTATAAACAACGTGTGGAAATGCTTATCGGTAGCAGTAATGCAGGGAACAATTGGTAAGACTGTAAAAAGCGTAGCTTTATCCTATCTAAAGCTACGCTTTACAGATGCTAAAGCATAGCTTTAGGTTTCACCAAACACTTGTATGCCCCGCCCTGAAATAGAGGTTACTTCTAATCATGACTTCAAACATTGGCTGTGCAAACAAAATGATTATATAAGATAGTGACGCTATCCCACCAACATAGTGACGGTATATGCACAGGATAGCGTCACTATCCAAGGCATATACCGTCACTATATTTAAACCGGATATTTCAGGCTTTTAACTCTAGTTTCCGCGCTGTGTAGGCAAGGTAAATTCCTGCGAATCACAAATCACCCCATTCTCGTCCGCCACTGCGACACGGAATGTCACTTCACCGTCTTTCAACCTTTCACCTGCATGGATCGAAGCCGTATAACGGATACCCTCACCCGGAAGAATTTCCTCAATCATCACCGAAGGAGAGATGCCGAGATGCTTCACCTTTCCTACCGTTTCTACCACAGGAACCACATTATAGACAGGCTTTCTCCCTTCATTCATAATCTCAAAAATAATCTTGCTATTTTCTCCCGCATCAATCACATGACTACGATTATCATCAATGAAACGGATTTTGCGCAACTTCAGTTGAGAAATGGGCGGCTGCACTTGCGGCTGCTTCTTATACTTTTGCACACGTACTTCCCGCACTTCAGGAATATACGCATCCTCCTCTATCTGCTCTTGTCTCGGTGCCGTCAATGCGTTTCCAATAGCCGCACCGGCAATGGTTCCTACAATATTTCCAATAGCAGAGCCACGGTAACCGCCCCTCCAGCCATGATTATTATCTCCGATAAGTCCGCCTATCGAACTTCCCAGACTACCTCCAATAGAAGCACCTGCCATGATAGCTCCCGGATTTCCCATACGCCCCGACGCACATCCACTCAAAAGCAAAGCGGAAAGCAAAATTACTGTTAGTTGTTTCTTCATGAGCCTCTCTATTTAGTGTTATTATTTATTCTACCACTTTAAAACGAGCGAAACGCAACAATAGTTGTTTGTCACCCGCATTTTTAAAATGAATAGTGGCTTTCGCATTGTCTCCCGTTCCTTCCACTTTCAGCACTTCGCCCAATCCGAAACGTTCGTGCTCTATCATCTGTCCGACTTGTACTCCTGCTACCGATGCTGAACCGGAAGACGCCATCTGCGCACTGCTACTTCCACCAACAGCACTTACCTTCTTCAAATTTCTCGGTACACTGGGAGCAATAATCTGTGCTTTCGGACGTTCACGCTGCTCGGATGAATTACTACCGAAAGGCGCACGCGACGGAGAAGTAGAACGGGCAAATCCCCCTTCAATCTCCCTGCGGAAACGTCCCGCACCTTCATCCACAGCACGGCTCACTCCTGCTTCATGCGGCAACCGCAAATAATCAACATCAATATCACGCAGGAAACGACTGGGACTTCCAAACTCCATCTTTCCGTAACGGAAACGGGTTTTGGCAAAAGATAGATAGCAATGTTCTTCCGCACGGGTAATAGCTACATAGAACAAGCGACGTTCTTCTTCCAGCGCCCGGGGAGAATCTCCGACCATCCCACTGGGAAACAGATTTTCTTCCAGACCAACCACAAATACATTCTTAAACTCCAATCCTTTAGCCGAATGGACGGTCATCAACGTTACCTTTTCCCCATCATCCGCCTTGTCGGAGTCCTGATCGGTAAGCAATGCAATCTCCGAAAGGAAATCAGTAAGAGACACATTCGGATTGCCTTCCTCCTGCCGCAAAGCGCAAAAGTCATTCATACCATTCACCAACTCTTCTATATTTTCCTTACGACTTAAATTCTCGGGGGATGTGTCCTGACAAACATCATTGATAATACCAGACTGACGGATAATATCCGTTCCTATTTCATAAGCGTTCTTATCCGCCTGATCGGCAATAAAACCTTCTATCAGTTCACGAAAGCCCTGCAGTTTTGCATGAGTTCCCTTATTTATATCCAGTCCGTAACTTAAGGGTTCGCAGACTGCCGCCCAAAGACTTACGCCATGATTGGTAGCCGCTGATATAATCTTCCCGACCGTCGTATCTCCAATACCACGAGCCGGATAATTAATGATTCGCTTAAACGCTTCTTCATCATTCGGATTCACCACCAAACGAAAATAAGCAATCACGTCTTTTATCTCTTTCCGCTGATAGAACGAGAGTCCCCCGTAAATCTTATAAGGCATACTCCGTTTCCGAAGGGCCTCTTCAAAAATACGACTTTGCGCATTCGTACGATATAGAATGGCAAATTCAGCATATCCGTAGTGATATTCCCGACGTAACTCCGCAATCTTATTAGCCACAATATCACCCTCTTCTACATCACTATACGCCTGAAACACACCGATGGGTTCCCCTTTTTCTTTCTCCGAGAACACGGCTTTCCGTATCTGACGTTCGTTCTTCTCAATCAGACTATTGGCAGCACAAACAATGGTTTGCGTAGAACGGTAATTCTGTTCCAGTTTAAAGACTTTCGTGTTGGGATAGATTTTCGTAAAATAGAGAATATTATCAATATCCGCCCCACGGAAAGAATAGATACTTTGCGCATCATCTCCCACCACACAAATGCGTTGGTTTTCTTTCGTTAGTTGTAGTATAATACTATGTTGAGCATAATTAGTATCCTGATACTCGTCTACCAACACATAATGAAATTGATCTTGATAACGTGTCAACACATCAGGGAAATCACGGAACAGAATATAAGTATACACCAGTAAATCATCAAAATCCATCGCTCCCGCCTGACGGCATCTGTCCCAATAACGGGTATAGATGTCACGGATAGCAGGCATCTTGGCAGCCATATCTCCTTCGTAAGCCTCTTTATTGGCAGCGTACCCCGTAGGAGTGACCAAATGGTTTTTTGCATTGGAGATGCGTGCCTGCACTACTCCCGGCTTATAAGTTTTCTCGTCCAACCCCATCTCTTTAATGATGGAACGAAGCAGGCTCTTACTATCAGCCGTATCATAGATGGTGAACTGGGAAGTGAATCCGATATATTGTGCTTCGGCACGAAGAATACGTGAGAAAATGGAATGGAAAGTACCCATCCACAAATAACGTGCCCGTTCCATACCTACCTGCCGGGCAATACGCTCTTTCATCTCGCGCGCAGCCTTATTAGTAAAGGTCAGCGCAAGGATATTCCACGGATTATACCCGTTCTCCTGCTCCAGCAAGTAAGCGATTTTATAAGTCAACACGCGCGTCTTCCCCGAACCCGCACCGGCTATCACCAGCGAAGGACCGTCATTATAAGTCACTGCTGCACACTGACTCTCGTTCAATTCATCTATATAATTGGTATTCATAACAGCATTATAAAAACAATGTGGATTTTTAACAAACCCTTGGCACTCAAATTTGTTCTCAATACAAAAGTATAATATTCATTCGAGAATGAAGGTATTTTTATGAATTTTCATCACTAACTATTTTAACCTAACCCCAAAAAGCAATGAAAAGGAGTATATTTTTATCAATTATTTTAAGTTTGTTTCTGGTTGCCTGCATTCCACAGGCAATGGCACAAAAACAGAGCCGCTTGGAAAAGCTGCTAAGGTATCTGAACGATAATGACGCCGACAAATGGCAGAAAAACCGTGATAAGATAGATGACGAGACGCAAACCTATTATGCCGAAGAACTGGCATTGTTGGACGTTCTCAACGAATTGTGGAACAAACAAAGTGAGCAAGCCGCCACCAACTATTTCGGCTGCTACGAACAAGCTATGAAAGCTTATTTTCCGAATATCTGCGAAGAAGAGAAAATACAGCTTTCCAACGTACAAGACAAAGCGGAACAGGCTGTTATCTCCATCTTAGAAGCATCGAAAGAGCAGATTCCCTTTAGCAAGACATTGATGGACAGCATCCAGTCAAGCGGCTATCCGGCAGACTCCGCCCTCTTGCAAAAGGTGCGGGACATCCGCGAACTGGCCCTACTGGAAGGGATGCTGAAAACACCTGCGCTGAACATCTATCAAACGTATATCTCGGAATATCCGAACGGCAAGTTTATCTCTCAAATCAACACTGCGGAAAACAAACGGCTTTATCAGATCGTAAAGAGTAATCCGACCTCTGCGAATTTTAAAGCATTCTTTGATAATGCCGCCATGC
The DNA here is from genome assembly GCF_000157095.2 of Bacteroides sp. D1. NCBI lineage: Bacteria > Pseudomonadati > Bacteroidota > Bacteroidia > Bacteroidales > Bacteroidaceae > Bacteroides > Bacteroides sp. D1. Next base: position 111,533 of record NZ_JH114342.1, on the reverse strand, counting down.
AGAAATTCTTCACTGATAAAGATACACGTCCCTTCCTTTCGGAAGTCCGCACATTATACGACGATTTTCTGTTTCAAGGAATTGACAGCCTCCGGGAGAAAGGAAATGCAACAGCTATCCGACAGATCATTGACGACTATAAGCAATCACCTTACCTGACTTCCACAGCACGTACGCACCTGGATGACCTTGAATATCTTAGTGAAAAAGCTGATTTTGAGCTTTTAAAACCTGCCATTGTCAGTTCCGAATCGTTAAGTATGTTGCAGGATTTTCTTTGCACACACAGATACAAGGAATTTCGCGACCAGGCCAACGCACTGCGGGCACCTTTTATTCTGCAAACAATCATATCCACCCCTACTTCCGTGAAATACTATAATGGAGGGCGATTGATAAAGTCTGCGGAAAACGACAGTACAGGAACCACCTCGACCACTTATTCGTATGACGATAAAGGACAGCTCGTCTCCACCCTGGCACTTACCATGAAGAACGGGCAGCCAAGTAATGAAATACAGACGAATAGATTATACGACCCGCAAGGTCACTGCATCTTTGAGGTACAAACGAATCCGAAAACCAAAACGGATCTCTACCGGCGGACACGCCGCATCGGTACCGATGGAAGTATTGAGAGTGATTCGCTCAAGTATGCAGACGGAAGAGTCGTCATAAGCTCCTACAATAAACAGGGATTATTGACCGAAACCAAAGAATATAATAAGAACGGAGAACTTCAGTCCTACACCGCCAACAAATATGATGATAAAGGAAGATTGGTTTCATCCCAACATCAAAACTTGCTTTTTGCCAATTCTCCAGATCAGGTTATTTCACAAAAAGATGCTTATGAATACGATAAATACGGTTATCTGTCGCAGATTGTCTACCAACGGATTTTGGGTAATAACCAAAAAACGTCCGGATGCCTGACTTGCCTGTATGATAAATACGGGAACCGGATTGACGGCAATTCTTATTATGAATATGACAATACGGGCCAATGGATCTGCCGGACCAACCGCGATCACCCGAAAGAGGTGGAACGTATACAGTACATTTACAAATAAAGTAAGATGCTGTGAACATTTTGCAGAAGGCTTCTGTTATTATAGTATAACAAGCCAATTAAAACTTGTAACATTATGAATACTATATTAATGTCTTTAATTATGATGACCATGACTTACGAAATGCCTAAACTTCCTTACGCAAACAATGCGTTGGAACCTGTAATCAGTCAGCAAACAATAGATTTCCATTACGGAAAACATCTACAAACGTATGTAAATAATCTGAATAGCCTCGTACCCGGAACAGAATATGAAGGTAAAACGGTAGAAGAAATCGTTGCAACCGCACCGGACGGAGTTATATTCAATAACGCCGGACAAGTATTGAATCACAATCTGTACTTCCTGCAATTTGCCCCGAAACCCTCAAAGAAGGAACCGTCAGGCAAACTGGGAGAAGCCATCAAACGTGACTTCGGTGGCTTTGAAAACTTCAAGAAAGAATTCAACGCAGCAGCAGTCGGATTGTTCGGTTCAGGATGGGCCTGGCTATCCGTTGGGAAAGACGGTAAACTGAAAATCACGAAAGAAGCCAACGGCAGCAATCCGGTACGTGCCGGTTTGAAACCGCTTCTCGGATTTGACGTTTGGGAACACTCCTATTATCTGGATTATCAGAACCGCCGCGCCGACCACGTAAATGCCCTGTGGGACATCATCGACTGGGATGTGGTTGAAAAAAGAATGTAACCGGATTTACTAGCAAAACTATACTTATGAAAAAGGTCGTTGTGTTTTCACAGCGACCTTTCTTACAGACTAAAAAAAACAAACTTTTATTGTATATCAAACGCATTAGTTGTATTTTTGCAACCCATAAACTAGCATAACAAACAATTATGGTACTATATAAAAGAAAAGAGATACGATATATTGTCTCCATTGCCGTTCTTCTTTTCTTCCCCCTTTTCTGCAACGCTGCCGCCACAGAAGAACCAGAGGAAGAGATCCTGTTCATTACCTCATACAATTCTGACACTAAATATACCTACGATAACATCAGCACATTTATAGAAACCTACACCCAATTGGGAGGAAGATACTCGACCATTGTAGAAAACATGAATGCGACGGATTTAACGCAGGCGCACCAATGGAAAAAAACATTAACCGATATTTTAGACAAACATCCGAAAGCTAAATTAGTGATTCTTTTGGGTGGTGAAACATGGAGCAGTTTCCTTCATCTTGAAGATGAGAAATATAAGCAGCTTCCTGTTTTCTGCGCAATGGCTTCACGCAACGGCATCCGTATTCCGGAGGATTCAATCGATATCCGAAACTATAATCCTGTAAGCATCGACTTAACGGAACGGATGAAGGAGTACAACGTAAAATACTGTGATACATACGAATATAACATCAGCAAAGATATCGAAATGATACAGGATTTCTACCCGGACACAGAGCACCTGGTATTTGTATCGGATAATACCTATAACGGACTTGCCGAACTGGCATGGTTCAAGAAAAACCTGCAACATTTCCCGCAGTTATCCATCACCTATATTGACGGCCGCATCCACACACTCGATATGGCTGCCAATCAATTGCGCAATCTTCCCAGAAACACAGCAATGCTTCTTGGTATCTGGAGAATTGACAGCCGGGGAATCACTTACATGAACAACTCCGTTTATGCTTTTTCCAAAGCCAATCCACTCCTGCCTGTGTTCAGTATGACTTCCACCGCAATAGGCTATTGGGCCATCGGAGGATATGTCCCGCAATATGAAGGAGTGGGAAAAAATATGGGAGAATATGCTTACCGCTTTTTAGACCAGAAGGAAACGGGTATCAGCAGCATCAATATCTTACCCAACCGATATAAATTTGACGCGAAGAAACTAAAGGAATGGGGATTTGAAAACAAGAAGTTGCCTGTCAACTCAATGGTTATCAATCAGCCTGTCCCCTTCTTTGTAGCATACAAGACAGAAGTGCAATTTATCCTGATTATCTTCCTCGTATTAGTAGGAAGTCTGATGATTTCCCTGTATTACTATTACCGGACGAAAATCCTGAAAAATCACCTCGAAAGAACCACGCAACAATTGCGGGAAGATAAAGAGAAACTGGAAGAGTCTGAAATCGAATTACGCGACGCCAAAGAGCGCGCCGAAGAAGCTAATCAATTAAAAAGTGCTTTTGTCTCGAATATGAGCCATGAGATACGGACACCTTTAAACGCAATTGTCGGTTTCTCCAGCCTGATTATCGGTTCGGTAGAGCAGAATGATGAATTGAAAGAATATGCGGATATCGTCCAGACTAATTCCAATTTATTGCTCCAACTGATTAGCGATGTACTGGATATATCACGCCTGGAATCAGGAAAGCTGCAATTCAACTATGAATGGTGCGAGCTGGTGAACCATTGCCAGAATATGATTACTCTCACCAACCGGAACAAGACAGTGGATGTAGACATCAAACTCCAAATGCCTAAGGAGCCTTACATGCTCTACACGGACCCGTTGCGTCTGCAACAGATTATTATCAACCTGCTGAATAATGCCTTGAAATTCACTCCTGCCGGAGGAAGTATCACGCTGGATTATGAAGTGGACGAAGAAAAGCAATGTATGCTGTTCTCGGTGACAGATACCGGCACGGGAATCCCCGAAGATAAACAGGAACTCGTATTCCAACGCTTTGAAAAGCTGAATGAATTCGTGCAAGGTACAGGGTTGGGACTGGCTATCTGCAAACTGACCATCCAATATATGGGAGGTGATATATGGATTGACAAGAGTTACAAAAATGGTGCCCGATTTATCTTTTCTCATCCCATCAAAAAACAGGAATCAACAGAAAAATGAAAAAAAATCGACTGATTTAGTGTTTTTCTGTTTCTTTTTCGCTTACTTTGCTCCCGTAAAGACAAAGGGGTGCCCCATGAGGGGCTGAGATTATACCCTAGGAACCTGAGGCAGTTAATACTGACGTAGGGATTGTGTTTCTTCTTATCGCCTTTCCATTTAAGCACGCTCTTTGTATTTACTTTCAACTTATTTATTCTGATAGGACAATGAAAGTACAAGTGAACAACAAAGAGGTGGAAATGACTCCTGCTTCTACCCTTACGCAACTGACAGCACAGCTCGAACTTCCGGTTCAAGGCATTGCTATCGCCGTAAACAACAAAATGATTCCCCGTATCGAATGGGAGTGTTTCATTCTACACGAGAACGATAACCTGGTGATTATCAAAGCGGCTTGCGGAGGATAAGGAGATGATTAGTCTACAATTTATCACGCATCAGACCGAACGGTATTCGTACCTCGAATCGGCACGTATGGCACTCGAAGGCGGATGCAAATGGATCCAGCTACGTATGAAAGACGCTCTTCTCGAAGAAGTGGAAGCAGTAGCCCTGCAACTGAAGCCGCTTTGCAAAGAGCACGAAGCAATCCTGATTCTGGATGACCACGTCGAACTGGCCAAAAAGCTGGAAGTGGACGGTGTGCATCTAGGCAAAAAGGATATGCCTATCGACCAGGCCCGCCAAATACTTGGTGAAGCCTTTATTATCGGCGGCACTGCAAACACTTTCGAAGATGTCGTACAACACTATCGTGCCGGAGCCGATTATCTCGGCATCGGTCCTTTCCGGTTTACTACCACTAAAAAGAATCTAAGCCCTGTACTGGGTTTAGAGGGCTATTCTTCTATTCTTTCACAGATGAAGGAAGCGAATATCGAAATCCCCGTTGTAGCTATCGGAGGAATCACTTTTGAGGATATTCCTGCCATACTTCATACAGGAGTAAATGGAATAGCCCTGTCAGGAACTATTCTCGGAGCAGATAATCCGGTAGAAGAAACACGTAGAATCATTGAAAGTGATTTATAATTTGTCAAATGATAAATGGGATTTTTTAGGCACGGATTACGCTGTTGCTTTATGCAATCATATTTCTAAAACCGTGAAATCCGTGTAATCCGTGCCTAAAATGACAATATCCCGCAGGGAAACCTTGCCGGGGCGCTACGCCCCTAAATTAGCATTTAAATAATCAACTAAAATATATAGAATGGAAAAGTTAGTAATTGCGGGACGCGAATTTAACTCCCGTCTTTTTCTAGGAACAGGAAAATTCAATTCCAATGAAGTAATGGAACAAGCTATTCTGGCTTCGGGTACGGAAATGGTAACTGTTGCCATGAAACGAATCGACATGGATAACAAAGAGGACGACATGATGAAACATATCATTCATCCGAATATTCAGTTATTGCCCAACACCTCCGGTGTACGTAACGCGGAAGAGGCTGTTTTCGCCGCGCAACTGGCTCGCGAAGCCTTTGGAACAAACTGGCTGAAACTGGAAATTCATCCAGACCCGCGCTATCTGCTCCCCGACTCTATCGAAACACTGAAAGCTACGGAAGAACTGGTGAAACTGGGCTTTATCGTGTTACCTTATTGTCAGGCTGACCCTGTACTCTGCAAACGGCTGGAAGAAGCAGGCGCAGCTACCGTTATGCCGCTCGGTGCCCCCATCGGTACGAACAAAGGATTGCAGACAAAAGAATTCCTGCAAATCATTATCGAACAGGCAGGTATCCCGGTGGTAGTGGATGCCGGTATCGGCGCGCCAAGCCATGCTGCCGAAGCAATGGAACTGGGAGCTTCCGCTGTATTAGTGAATACTGCAATAGCCGTTGCCGGAAATCCGGTAGAAATGGCTAAAGCATTCAAAGCAGCTACAGAAGCCGGAAGACAGGCTTACAAAGCAGGATTAGGATTACAAGCCGTCGACTTCGTAGCAGAAGCAAGTTCACCTCTAACGGCTTTTCTTGATTAAAACAAATAAACTATGGAACAAAAAATAAAATTCCCCCGTTCGCAGAAAGTCTATTTACCCGGTAAACTTTATCCGAATATCCGCGTTGCCATGCGGAAAGTGGAGCAAGTGCCCAGTGTCAGCTTTGAAGGCGAAGAAAAGATAGCAACACCAAATCCGGAAATATATGTATATGATACCAGCGGACCGTTCAGTGATGCGGAAATGAACATTGACCTCAAAAAAGGACTGCCCCGCATGCGTGAAGAATGGATCGTGAGTCGTGGTGACGTGGAACAGTTGCCTGAAATTACTTCGGAATACGGACAAATGAGAAGAGATGATAAAAGTCTCGATCACTTACGTTTCGAACACATCGCCCTGCCCTATCGCGCTAAAAAAGGGGAAGCAATCACCCAAATGGCGTATGCCAAAAGAGGAATTATCACTCCTGAAATGGAATACGTAGCGATCCGCGAAAATATGAATTGTGAGGAACTGGGAATTAAAACTCACATTACCCCCGAATTTGTTCGTCAGGAGATTGCGGAGGGACGTGCTGTACTACCGGCCAACATCAACCACCCGGAAGCTGAACCGATGATTATCGGACGTAACTTCCTTGTAAAAATCAATACGAACATCGGAAATTCGGCTACTACCTCCAGCATTGATGAAGAAGTGGAGAAAGCACTGTGGAGCTGTAAATGGGGTGGAGACACGTTGATGGATCTTTCCACAGGAGAAAACATCCATGAAACACGTGAATGGATTATCCGCAATTGTCCCGTACCGGTAGGCACTGTTCCTATTTATCAGGCACTTGAAAAAGTGAATGGCATAGTGGAAGACCTCACCTGGGAAATCTACCGGGACACATTGATTGAACAATGTGAACAAGGGGTAGATTACTTTACCATCCATGCAGGGATTCGCCGTCATAATGTTCATCTTGCCGATAATCGCTTGTGCGGCATTGTCAGCCGTGGAGGAAGTATTATGAGTAAATGGTGCCTCGTACACGATCAGGAAAGTTTCTTATACGATCATTTTGACGATATCTGTGATATTCTGGCACAATATGACGTAGCCGTGTCATTAGGTGACGGACTTCGTCCGGGTTCTATCTACGACGCAAACGATGAAGCGCAGTTTGCCGAACTCGATACCATGGGAGAGCTGGTGCTCCGTGCCTGGGATAAAAATGTTCAGGCATTTATTGAAGGCCCCGGACACGTTCCGATGCATAAAATTAAAGAGAACATGGAACGTCAGATTGAAAAATGCCATGACGCCCCTTTCTACACGCTCGGCCCGTTGGTGACGGATATTGCTCCCGGATACGACCATATCACTTCTGCTATCGGTGCCGCACAAATCGGATGGTTGGGGACGGCTATGCTTTGTTATGTCACCCCGAAAGAACACCTTGCCTTACCTGATAAAGAAGACGTACGCGTAGGAGTAATCACTTACAAGATAGCCGCTCATGCCGCTGACCTGGCAAAAGGACACCCGGGTGCACAGGTACGCGACAACGCATTGAGTAAAGCTCGCTATGAGTTCCGCTGGAAAGACCAGTTCGACCTATCTCTCGATCCGGAACGGGCGCAGACCTATTTCCGCGCAGGACACCATATCGACGGAGAATATTGTACGATGTGCGGACCTAATTTCTGTGCAATGAGATTGTCACGCGATTTAAAGAAAAGCACTAAAAGCAACAAATAATGAGTGGGGAGAAACAAAACGTCAGGCCACTGACCTACCCTCTCCCCTCATTTTAATTTTCAATTTTTAATTTATAATTGAATAAAATGTTCTCAGACGAATTAGAAAAAATATCCTGGGAAGAGACGACAAAAGCCATCTATTCCAAAACAGATGCTGACGTACGCCGTGCGTTGGGTAAAAAAGAGCATCTGGATGTCAACGACTTTATGGCGCTGATTTCACCTGCCGCCACTCCTTATCTGGAAGTGATGGCACGCCTTAGTCAGAAATATACAATGGAACGGTTCGGTAAGACAATCTCTATGTTTGTACCGCTCTACCTGACTAATTCATGTACCAATTCCTGTGTCTATTGCGGTTTTCACATCAGCAATCCGATGAAGAGAACGATATTGACAGAGGAAGAGATTGTCAATGAATACAAAGCCATCAAACGGTTGGCTCCTTTTGAGAATCTACTGCTTGTAACCGGTGAAAACCCGGCCGCAGCAGGTGTTCCATACATTGCCCGGGCGTTGGATTTGGCAAAGCCTTATTTCAGCAACCTGCAAATTGAAGTAATGCCTCTTAAAGCGGAAGAATACAAGGAGCTAACCAATCATGGCCTGAACGGAGTGATCTGTTTTCAAGAGACTTACCATAAAGCAAATTACAAAACGTATCATCCAAGAGGTATGAAGTCAAAATTCGAATGGCGTGTAAACGGCTTCGACCGCATGGGACAGGCAGGTGTACACAAGATTGGTATGGGTGTCCTGATCGGCCTGGAGGAATGGCGAACCGACGTAACGATGATGGCTTATCATCTGCGTTATTTGCAGAAGCATTACTGGAAAACGAAATACAGCGTAAACTTCCCGCGTATGCGCCCATCTGAAAACGGCGGATTCCAGCCGAATGTAGTCATGAATGACCGAGAACTCGCCCAACTTACATTCGCCATGCGAATCTTCGACCATGATGTAGATATCTCTTATTCTACCCGTGAGAGCGCAGAAATCCGAAACCACATGGCAACACTTGGCGTAACCACAATGAGTGCGGAAAGTAAAACTGAACCGGGAGGATATTTCAGTTATCCTCAAACCCTGGAACAATTTCACGTAAGTGATGAGCGAAAGGCGGTTGAAGTGGAACGTGATTTGAAAAAACTGGGTCGTGAACCCGTCTGGAAAGATTGGGATCAGTCTTTTGATTTTAAAAGATAAACAGATGCGATACGACAGACAAATTATACTTCCCGAAGTCGGAGAAGAAGGTCAGAAGAAACTGCAGGAAGCCAAAGTGCTTATTGTAGGCATGGGAGGGCTGGGCTCTCCCATCGCCCTCTACCTGACAGGTGCAGGTGTGGGATGCCTGGGACTGGTAGATGATGACTTGGTAAGCATCACCAACCTACAACGACAAGTGCTCTATTCCGAAAAGGAATTAGGTAAACCAAAAGCTATCTGTGCTGCGGAACGGCTCTCCGCTCTCAACAGTGAAATCGAAATACACCCCTACGCTGCCCGGCTGACGAAAGACAATGCGTATGATATCATTCAGGAATATGATATAGTGGTGGATGGCTGCGACAACTTTGCCACCCGCTACCTGATTAACGACATTTGCATTGAACAGAAAAAGCCCTACGTATATGGTGCTATCTGCGGTTTTGAAGGACAGGTTTCTGTGTTCAACTACGGAAATCAAAAGAAAAACTACCGGGATCTTTATCCCGATGAAGAAGAAATGCAACGGATGCCTCCTCCGCCCAAAGGAGTGATGGGGGTTACTCCTGCCATTGTAGGGAGCATTGAAGCTACGGAAGTATTGAAAATAATCTGTGGCTTTGGTGATGTTTTAGCCGGCGAACTATGGACAATTGACCTGCGGACACTGCAATCTAACAAATTTTCACTATAAAGGTTGGTTTCTGACATAGTTAATTAGTAACTTTGCTAAACAATCCAATTTTAACAAAAGAAATGAAACTAATTGTAGTTACCACCCCTACTTTCTTCGTCGAAGAAGATAAGATTATTACCGCTCTTTTCGAAGAGGGGCTGGATGTCCTACATCTTAGAAAACCGGAGACTCCGGCTATGTATTCGGAACGGCTATTGACACTTATTCCGGATAAATATCACCGTCGCATCGTTACACATGAGCATTTTTATCTAAAAGAAGAATTCAACCTGATGGGAATTCACCTGAATGCGCGTAACCCCAAAGAACCGCATGATTATTATGGTCATATCAGTTGTTCCTGCCATTCAGTGGAGGAGGTAAAAAACAGAAAGCACTTTTACGACTATGTTTTTATGAGCCCTATCTATGACAGTATCTCTAAAGTGAATTACTATTCAACATACACTGCCGAAGAGTTACGCGAAGCACAAAGAGCCAAGATTATCGACTCGAAAGTGATGGCATTGGGAGGTATCAATGAAGACAATTTATTGGAGATTAAGGATTTCGGTTTCGGAGGGGCTGTCGTCTTAGGAGATCTCTGGAATAGATTCGACGCTTGTCAGGACCAAAATTATTTAGCCGTAATCGAGCATTTCAAAAAGCTGAAGAAACTATCAGATTAATAAATATAACCGATCATAAAACTAACTGGTTATGCTTCCTCATTTTATCCAATAAGAGAAGTGTTTTTCCCAATCATGAAATATTAAAAAGCCGTTGCGAATTACCTTCTGCAACGGCTCTCTATTTTTTCAGTGTTTTCTTATCAGAACTTATATCCTACAACAATAGAAAAGTTCATGTTTTTAGGATTACCAACTTTTTGTACGTCAACTAAACCGAACTGACCTTCCAAGCCTGCAATGATTTTACCAAATTCCAATGCAACTCCTACACCAAGACCTGCATCAAAACGCTTCAAAGCATCGTCACCAAACGTATCTTCCTTATACTCTACATTACCCATATCCATTTTCGATTTTCCTGCAATTCCACATGCCAAATAAGGACCTGCATTAACCACAAGATTAGTATTGTCTGCAACATTAAAACGAGCAGCAGCCATTACAGGTAATTCCAAATAATAAGCGTTGATAGTCAATTCATCTTTTTTGGCACCTTTGCTAGTCAGGTATAATGAAGGCTGCAATGACCATGTATCATTAAAAGCATATTCAAAACCTCCACCAAGTTTGAAACCAATCTTAGCATTCATATCAGTATCTCCAGTGTAATTACTGATGTTCATACCTACCTTGGCATTCCAACCTGTAATTTGAGAAAAACCTGCTACTGAAATCAGCGCAAATAAAACAAACAAAACACTCTTCTTCATAATTTTAAAGTTTTAAATTAATACTAAAGGTTTTTATTGACCTTATTGTTTAACAATGCAAATGTATAATTGTAATTTGTATTAAACAACTTTTTCGTTAACAAGTGCGTAATTTATAGAGATTATACATAAAAAAAGGGAATTCCCTATTTTTGAGAACTCCCTTTCCTATTTTGTTGAATTACTTTTCTTCTTATCAGAATGCGTAGTGGAAACCAATTGAAAGGTCTTCGCTAGTAAGTTGAAGACCAAAAGAATCTCCAAGAGTGTTTATATTTCTACGATATCCCAGGAAACCATACTTGGCAATAAAAGAGAAGTGATCATTCAATTTAACAGCAATACCCGGTCTAAGTCCCACTTGTCCTGCTTTGCTAGTGTCTCCGTCTTTAACTTTCACGAAACCAACAGCAGCAGTTCCGTCCAAGAACAAACGAACAGCGCCTGTTTCGCAGTAAGACCAACGAATGTACGGAGCTACAAATACTGAATTTTTAGTCACTCCTCCATCATAATTATGTGAATAGTCTAATTCAGCACCCAGCGCCCATGTTTCATTAAAGTTGTATCCGATTTCCGGAGCAATTTTAAAAGAAGTAGTGTTGCCTGTGCTGTTACGCCAAACGTTCAAAGATCCGCCTACGTAAATGTCTTGTGCTTTTACAGCGATAGTTGCTAACATCACAACTACCAATAATAAACCCTTTTTCATTTTCTTTGTTTTTTTAATTAAACGTTAGACCCCAATTCGGTCGATTGATTTCTGGGTGCAAATGTAAAGCAGTTTTTATGAACAAACAAACATTTAGTTAGTTTTTTATAATAAACACCAAATAAATGTTTAACGGAGACTCTGTACATCATATTATATAGCAACACAAAATTCTTGCTATCGATTCTTATTCAAATATATTGCATGTAGTGAGTGTTGTCATACCATAATAAGCCAAAGGATTTAAGAAGTAATGAGGACTGTTTCTTTAAGATTTAGTATCTTTGACGGGTGGTAAGCCTTTCAGCCATCAGACACAGACGCGTTTGACTGACATTGTATAGTGTAAAATGCTTCGTTATTATGAAAGTAAAGGCAATAAAACAGTTAGTTTAAACGATTGGGTATGTCAATAGAAATAAAGTATTTCGAGAACAGAAAAGATTGGCGAAAGTGGTTGAATGACAACTTTGAGATTGCCAATGAAGTTTGGTTTGTATTTCCCAGCAAGTCTTCAGGCGAAAAAAGTATCACATACAACGACGCTGTTGAAGAAGCTCTTTGTTTCGAGTGGATTGACAGTACAATAAAATCGCTCGACAAAGAACATAAAATTCAGCATTTCACACCCAGAAACCCTAAAAGTACCTATTCGCAAGCTAACAAAGAAAGACTTAAGTGGCTATTGGAAAATAAAATGATACACCCCAAATTTGAGGATAAAATACGAAATGTATTATCTGATCCTTTCATTTTCCCCAATGATATAATTGAAAGATTGAAGGAAGATAAGACAATATGGGAAAATTATCTCCATTTTTCCGACGCATATAAACGTATCCGAATTGCATACATTGAAGCAGCCAGAAAACGACCTGAAGAATTTGAAAAGCGATTAAACAACTTTATCAATAAAACGAAAGAAAATAAAAAAATCAGAGGATTTGGCGGAATAGAGAAATACTATTCATCCCAACTAAAAATCAATGATAATCTAAAATAAAATAGGCTGCAAATACTTTCACAAGTATTTACAGCCTATTTATCAGATAGTTAAGTACCTAACCAGCGTATTTGACTATCCTTCTATCGCTGCTTGGGCCGCAGCCAGTCTGGCAATCGGCACTCTAAATGGAGAACAACTAACGTAGTTCAAACCTACCCGGTGACAGAACTTCACAGAAGAAGGCTCACCACCATGTTCACCACAGATACCACATTTCAAATCCGGACGGATAGCACGGCCTTTTTCTGTCGCCATACGTACCAGCTGTCCCACACCATTCTGGTCGAGAACCTGGAACGGGTCTACTTTCAAAATCTTCTTTTCCAGATAAACAGGAAGGAAAGAAGCTATATCATCACGAGAATAACCGAAGGTCATCTGCGTCAAGTCATTTGTACCGAATGAGAAGAACTCGGCAGAAGAAGCAATACGGTCGGCAGTCAAAGCAGCACGCGGGATCTCGATCATTGTACCTACTTTGAAGTCAATACTATCTCCTACTTCCTCAAACAATTTCTTAGCTTCCGAGCGAATCACATTTTCCTGCTCCTTGAATTCATACAAGATACCGGTTAACGGAACCATGATTTCCGGATGAGTTTCCACTCCTTCTTTCTTCAGTTCCAATGCAGCACCCAAAATAGCACGTGTCTGCATTTGAGTAATTTCAGGATAAGTATTTCCTAAACGGCAACCACGGTGACCCAACATCGGGTTATGTTCACACAGTGATTCTACACGTTGCTGGATATATTGCAGGCTTACACCCATCGTATCCGCCATTTCTTGCTGTCCCTTCAAATCGTGAGGAACAAACTCATGCAAAGGAGGATCGAGCAAACGAACGGTTACCGGGCAACCAGCCATTGCTTTAAAGATACCTTTGAAGTCTTCTTGTTGATATGGAAGAATCTTAGCCAATGCTTTCCGACGTCCTTCTGCATTTTCGGCCAGGATCATTTCACGCATTGCTTTGATCTTTTCGCCTTCGAAGAACATGTGTTCTGTACGGCAAAGGCCGATACCTACCGCACCGAAGTTACGTGCAACTTCCGCATCATGAGGAGTATCCGCATTGGTACGTACCTGCAAACGAGTATATTTATCAGCCAGTGTCATCAATTCGGCAAAGTCGCCGAAAAGCTCTGCAGCTTTCGTTTCTACCTTACCATTATATACTACACCTGTACTTCCGTTCAAAGAGATATAGTCACCTTCTTTCAGTAATACACCGTCAATCTCTACCGTACGGTTTTTATAATCAATGTTCAATGCACCTGCACCCGATACGCAGCATTTACCCATACCACGAGCCACAACAGCCGCATGAGAAGTCATACCGCCACGAGCCGTAAGAATACCTTCGGCAACTGCCATACCGGCCAAGTCTTCCGGAGAAGTTTCGATACGAACCATCACCACACGTTTACCGGCAGCATGCCATTCGGCAGCGTCATCAGCGAAGAATACGATCTGACCGGTTGCAGCACCCGGAGAAGCTGGAAGACCACGGGTCAACACTTTGGCTTTCTTCAAAGCATCCTTATCGAATACAGGGTGGAGCAATTCATCAAGTTTATTCGGTTCCACGCGCATCAAAGCAGTCTTTTCGTCGATCATACCCTGACGGAGCAAGTCCATAGCAATCTTTACCATGGCAGCACCTGTACGCTTACCATTACGTGTCTGGAGGAACCAGAGTTTACCTTCCTGTACGGTGAACTCCATGTCCTGCATATCTTTATAATGATTTTCCAGTTTAGTCTGAAGAGCATCCAATTCTTTATAGATTTCCGGCATTGCCTCCTCCATTGAAGGGAATTTCGCAGCACGAACATCTTCGGTAACGCCAGCCAATACAGCCCAACGTTGAGAACCAATCTTAGTGATCTGCTGTGGAGTACGGATACCTGCCACTACATCTTCACCTTGTGCGTTAATCAGGTATTCACCATTGAAAAGGTCTTCGCCTGTACCGGCATCTCGTGAGAAACAAACACCTGTAGCCGATGTATCACCCATATTACCGAACACCATAGCCTGTACATTGACAGCTGTACCCCATTCATCAGGTATACCTTCCATCTTACGATAAAGAATAGCGCGTTCATTCATCCATGAATCAAATACAGCACAGATAGCTCCCCAAAGTTGTTCGTATGCACAAGTCGGGAAATCTTTTCCGGTCTGTTCTTTTACAGCGGCCTTGAATTTCTTTACGAGTTCCTGCAAGTCTTCCACTTTCAACTCGTTATCCAGTTCTACCCCTTTCGCTTTCTTCACCTCTTCGATGATAGCTTCGAACGGGTCAATATCATCTTTATTGGTAGGCTTCATGCCCAACACAACGTCACCGTACATCTGTACAAAACGACGATAAGAGTCCCATGCAAAACGTGCATTACCCGTTTTACGGATAATACCTTCCACCACTTCATCATTCAATCCGAGGTTCAGGATCGTATCCATCATACCCGGCATAGATGCGCGTGCACCGGAACGTACAGATACCAACAAAGGATTTTCAACATCACCGAATTTAGATTTCATCAACGCTTCCACATGAGCGATCGCTTTTACAACTTCATCTTTCAGCAACTCAACCACTTTATCACGTCCTAACGTATTGTATTCCGTACAAACATCTGTAGTTATTGTGAATCCGGGAGGGACAGGAATTCCGATTAAATTCATTTCAGCAAGGTTGGCTCCCTTACCACCGAGCAAATTCTTCATGTCAGCCTTTCCTTCTGCCTGACCATTACCAAAGGTATAAACTCTTTTTTTATCCATAATATTGTGTTTAAAGTTACATTATGACTTTTTTCTGTTCGCAAATCTAAGGATATTTCGCAAACTTGAAAACTTTTTGCGAAAAAACTTTCTATCAAAATGCAATTTCGACATTACAATCCGGAATATTTCTGTATACCCGAATTTTTTCCAAAAAAAATACCTACTTTTGCAAAGTAATTATTAGACTGGTGTAAAAGTGGCAAGAAAGAAAAAAGAGCTTCCCTTATTGGAGAAGGTAACAATCATGGATGTGGCTGCCGAAGGAAAAGCCATCGCAAAAGTAAACGACCTGGTGATTTTTGTTCCCTATGTAGTGCCGGGTGATGTTGTAGACCTGCAAATCAAGCGTAAAAAGAATAAATATGCCGAAGCTGAAGCGGTGAAGTTTCACGAGCTGTCGCCCAATCGCGCTGTTCCTTTCTGCCAACATTATGGCGTATGCGGTGGCTGCAAGTGGCAAGTGCTCCCCTATTCAGAGCAGATCAGATATAAGCAAAAGCAAGTGGAAGATAATTTGAGACGTATCGGAAAGATCGAACTTCCCGAGATTTCTCCGATTCTCGGTTCTGACAAAACGGAGTTCTACAGGAACAAACTGGAATTCACCTTTTCAAATAAGCGCTGGTTGACAAACGAGGAAGTTCGTCAGGACGTGAAATACGATCAGATGAATGCGGTAGGTTTCCACATTCCGGGAGCATTCGACAAAGTACTGGCTATTGAGAAATGCTGGTTGCAGGATGATATATCCAACCGCATCCGGAACGCAGTACGTGACTACGCTTACGAACACGATTATTCTTTCATCAATCTGCGCACACAGGAAGGTATGCTGCGGAATATGATTATACGCACATCTTCCACAGGGGAACTGATGGTAATCGTCATTTGCAAGATTACAGAAGATCACGAAATGGAACTGTTCAAGCAATTACTCCAATTCGTAGCGGACTCTTTCCCCGAAATCACTTCGCTTCTATACATTATTAATAATAAGTGCAACGATACCATCAACGATTTGGACGTTCACGTATTTAAAGGGAAAGACCACATCTTTGAAGAAATGGAAGGCTTGCGTTTCAAGGTCGGCCCGAAATCATTCTATCAGACTAACTCGGAACAGGCTTATAATTTATATAAGATAGCCCGTAACTTTGCCGGATTAACAGGAAACGAACTGGTATATGACCTTTATACAGGAACAGGAACAATTGCCAATTTCGTTTCACGCCAAGCCCGTCAGGTGATCGGTATCGAATACGTGCCGGAAGCTATTGAAGACGCAAAGGTGAATGCAGAAATCAATGATATCAAGAACGCAATTTTTTATGCCGGTGATATGAAAGATATGCTGACGCAGGATTTCATCAATCAGCATGGGCGCCCCGACGTAATCATCACAGACCCTCCCCGTGCCGGTATGCACCAGGATGTGATTGATGTCATTTTGTTTGCGGAACCGAAACGAATTGTATATGTTAGTTGTAATCCTGCTACTCAAGCGCGGGATCTGCAATTACTGGATGAAAAGTATAAGGTGAAGGCTGTTCAACCCGTAGATATGTTCCCTCACACTCACCACGTAGAAAATGTGGTGTTGCTGGAACTTCGATAAAGAGTTCACCACAGATTAGCACAGATTATAATAATCAGTAATAAAAATCTGTGTTAATCTGTGTAATCTGTGGTGAAAAATAAATTCTCAAAAGAAAAAAGAAATGAAAAAAAGACCTAGAAGAACTCCTGCTGAAAAAGCACGTGCTCAATATACCAATTATGCAGTCAAAGAGCCCATGGAATTAATGGAGTTCCTGGCTGCCAAGATGCCGGATGCAAGTCGCACGAAATTAAAATCGTTGTTAAGCAAGCGGGTCGTGTTTGTTGATAATGTGATAACCACGCAATTCAACTTTCCCCTTGAAGCAGGCATGAAAGTGAAAATCAGCAAGCAAAAGGGAAAGAAAGAATTTAATAACAGATTGCTGAAGATTGTATATGAAGACGCCTATATCATTGTCGTCGAAAAGATGCAAGGACTTCTATCCGTCAATACGGAGCGTCAGAAAGAGCGCACTGCCTACACGATACTGAATGAATATGTGCAACGCTCCGGACGTCAATTCCGTGTGTTTATCGTTCACCGCTTAGATAGAGATACTTCCGGTTTGATGATGTTTGCCAAAGATGAAAAAACGCAGCGGACGCTACGCGACAACTGGCATGAGATAGTGACCGACCGCCGATATGTAGCCGTAGTGGAAGGTAGTATGGAAAAAGACTATGATACGGTCGTTTCCTGGCTGACTGATAAAACGCTTTACGTAAGTTCCAGTGAATATGATGACGGTGGATCAAAATCTATTACCCACTATAAGACAATCAAACGCGCTAACGGATATTCTCTGTTGGAACTCGATTTGGAAACTGGCCGAAAGAATCAGATTCGTGTACACATGCAGGATTTAGGCCATCCTATTATCGGCGACGGAAGATATGGAAGAGAAGATTCTCCCAACCCTATCGGACGATTGGCACTCCATGCCTTCAAACTTTGTTTCTATCATCCGGTAACGGGAGATTTAATGGAGTTCGAGACGCCTTATCCGGCGGAATTTAAGAAGTTGTTTTTGAAAAAATAAATTCCTATATTCAAAAAACAAAGCCAGAATCATGATTGACTCTGGCTTTATTTTTAATCTTTATCACTGTTTTATTGACGACGCATATAGAATGGTTGTCCATCTATTCTATCCCTAAAATCCCGCCAATTATTATACCATGTTCCACTAAAAGTTCTATCGGTAGCTTCCGCACCCCAAATATAGGCATAAGTGCCATCACCATAAAAATATAATTCCATTGAATTATATCCTCCATCAATCCATCTCCACTCAAAAACCAAATAATTCGGATCACCGGCAGAACCAATTGTTCCTTGATTTCTCGCGTTAAAAGTCATAAGCGTACCTCTTCCCCAGGTATATGCCCCGAAATCAATCTCTTCATTCGTATACCACTCACCAGGCAGATTAAATTCTGTCTCGTCTTCACTTTCACACGAAGTAAAGCCAAGCAATAAAGTCAGCATCATCAAGATACCCGCATATCTCTTTATCATTTCCATAATTCTCTAGTTTATTGCGTTTATTAATACAAAATTAGCGTTTTTTATTTACTATACATTACAAGCCACAAGTTTTTTGTACCTTTGCAAAGATAATATTAAAATTTCCACATGAAACTTCTTTGGCTTGATTTAAATAGTTCGTACGCTCATTCTTCGTTGGCATTACCTGCCTTACATGCCCAAATAGCAAATAATACAGACATTGAATGGTGTACCGTCTCCGCTACGATCAATGAAAACACTGGCAGTGTCGTCAATCAAATCTACCGCCATCAACCGGATATCATTGCAGCTACCAATTGGCTATTCAATCATGAGCAACTCCTGCACATCGTTTCACGCGCAAAAGCATTACTACCTCACTGCTGTGTTATACTCGGAGGTCCCGAGTTTTTAGGAGATAATGAAGCTTTCTTATATAAGAACAAATTTGTAAGCGGAGTGTTTCGCGGAGAAGGCGAAGAAGTATTTCCATTATGGTTAAAAGTGTGGAATCAGCCAAGAAAGGAATGGAAATCAATCACAGGACTTTGTTACCTGAATGAATCAGGAGAATATCAGGACAACGGACTTGCCCGTGTCATGAACTTTTCTGAATTGGTTCCTCCCGAAAAAAGCCGTTTCTTCAATTGGAGCAAACCATTTGTGCAGTTAGAAACTACCCGGGGATGTTTTAACACCTGTGCTTTTTGTGTCAGTGGAGGTGAAAAGCCAGTTCGTACCTTATCTCTCGAAGCAATCAAAGAACGTCTCGACGTGATACACGAACACGGAATCAAAAACGTGCGAGTACTGGATCGTACTTTCAATTACAATAATAAACGGGCAAAAGAGCTATTAAACTTATTCCGCGAATACCCGGACATCTGTTTCCATCTGGAAATTCATCCGGCACTACTTTCCGATGAACTCAAACAGGAATTAGCCACTCTGCCTAAAGGTCTGCTGCACCTGGAAGCCGGTATCCAAAGCCTTCGGGAAAACGTGCTTGAACAAAGTCGAAGAATAGGAAAACTCTCCAATGCTTTGGCCGGACTCCATTATCTATGTTCACTTGAAAACATGGAAACTCATGCCGACTTGATAGCCGGACTCCCACTCTACCATCTATCAGAGATTTTCGACGACGTCCGTACCTTAACCGAGTATGGCGCAGGAGAAATCCAACTGGAATCCCTGAAATTACTTCCGGGCACCGAAATGCGAAGAAGAGCGGACGAGTTAGGTATACAGTACTCTCCACTTCCTCCATACGAAGTACTCCAAACCCGTGAAATCACGGTAGATGAATTACAAACAGCCCATTATATGTCCCGCCTGTTAGACGGTTTCTATAACACTCCTACCTGGCGAAATATCACCCGTATACTAATTTTGGAGAACCCCCATTTTATACATGACCTACTCGACCATCTGGTCCGGACAGATGTCATCGACACTCCTCTTAGTCTGGAAAGAAGAGGATTAATCCTTTATGATTTCTGCAAGAATCATTATCCCGACTACCTGACACAAGTCAGTATTGCATGGATAGAAGCAGGTATGTCATTAAAAAAAGCTCCGGCAGAAAAAGTAAGAACCAAAAGACAGTTACCTCCTGAAAGTTGGGAAGTAGTATACGGTGCATACCGTGAAAATCTACGACTATGTTTCCTCCCTGTCGATGAAGAAGGACATGGCTACTGGTTTGGCTTTGAATCGGAAATTCAGAAGATACAACCCGTTTTCAAAGCTAGAACACTATCATAAACAAAAGAAAAGTATTCCCATATTATGTGAAATAATTACTATTCACTAATCGTTCAAAGCAGCATATCCTGTTTTTCACCGTCCATACAATAAACTTTACTAGCACAGTGTATGGACATTCGGAAATATCAATTGAATATTCTTTGTTTATTATTGTTCCCCTTATCCGCAGCAGGGCAAGAATGGAGCAAACAGGACTCATTGAGACTTCAGCAAATGTTGGAATCCGATCAGGAAATCAAGATAAACAGAAAGCTGATCGAAAAAGTAGAGCAAAAAATGTACTCTCGAAAACCATTTGTAGATTTTGATCCCACACTACCCACTTTAAAATCTTCCACAATCTTTTCGAAACCTTCTATTCACACATACAAGATGTTCCAAAAGCCAGGTTCCACCTTTTTACCCACTTATTCCTGGCTAAGAATAAACAAGAATCTTATTCTGCATAGTAAAAGCGACTTTGCAGAAAATTCCAATCATTTCCATATCCAAAGCCAAATGGAATATAAATTATCCTCCAGATGGTCTCTCGACATATATGGTTCACAAAACCTCGATACCCGAAGATACCGAGGGCTTCCCTCCGAAGTGGAACCAACCAAATTGGGAAGTAATGTCGTTTTCAAAATAAATAAAAACTGGAAAATCAAAACAGGGATGCAATACCAATATAATGCTATACGAAAAAGATGGGAATGGATACCTCAAGTTAGTGTTTCATACGAATGGTAAATCCTATTGATAATTGAGGATCGAAAAGTTTTAGAAAACAAGAAAGCATATTTTCCATTTATTCTCGTACCTTTGTCATACGATTAAATATGCTATCATAATGAAGAACTTTATCAAGGGATTCCGGTTTACTCCCTCCAATTATCCGGCCGAAGTAGAAGCAAAAATACAGAAATACAGGAAACAAGGTTACAAACTTCCTCCCCGTAAAGTACTCCGTACTCCCGAACAACTAGAAGGTATTCGGGAAAGTGCCAAAATCAATACTGCACTGTTGGACTATATTTCAGAAAATATTCGCGAAGGAATGTCTACTGAAGAGATTGATGTATTAGTATATGATTTCACCACCAGCCACGGCGCTATCCCTGCCCCACTCAACTACGAAGGATTTCCCAAAAGCGTCTGCACAAGTATCAACGAAGTTGTGTGCCACGGAATACCTAATAAAAATGAGATTCTGAAAAGCGGAGACATTATCAATGTGGACGTTTCTACCATTTACAAAGGATATTTCTCCGATGCATCCCGTATGTTTATGATTGGCGATGTCAATCCTGACATGCAAAGATTAGTACAAGTCACCAAAGAGTGCATGGAAATAGGTATTGCCGCCGCACAACCCTGGAAACAACTGGGTGATGTAGGCGCCGCCATCCAAGAACATGCAGAAAAGAACGGTTTCAGCGTGGTTCGTGATCTCTGCGGACATGGCGTAGGGATGCAATTCCATGAGGAACCGGACGTAGAGCATTTCGGCCGACGGGGTACGGGCATGATGATCGTACCGGGAATGACCTTTACCATCGAACCCATGATTAACATGGGAACCTACGAAGTCTTTATAGATGATGCCGACGGATGGACTGTCTGCACCGACGACGGACTACCTTCCGCCCAATGGGAAAACATGATTCTGATTACTGAAAACGGAAACGAAATTCTTACTTATTAATGGAATTAATTTTACTTATCGTTATTGCCGCATTAGTGATAGTCTTACTAATACTGTCACTTACAAAAGGTAATAATCAAACGCAAGCGGAACAACTGCAAACAGCTTTGCGCCAACAAATGCAGGAGAATCGCGAAGAACTGAATCGCAGCATCCGGGAACTCCGCCTGGAGATGACTCAAACGCTGAATCAGAATATGCAGCAATTGCAAGACGTATTGCACAAAAATATGTTGACTAACGGAGAGCTGCAGCGTCAGAAATTCGATATGATGGCCCGTCAACAGGAATCATTGATTAAATCGACCGAAAAGAGGTTGGATGACATGAGGACAATGGTGGAAGAAAAATTGCAAAAGACATTGAACGAACGCATTGGCCAATCATTTGAAATTGTCCGCTCACAACTTGAGAATGTGCAGAAAGGACTAGGCGAAATGAAATCTCTGGCTCAAGACGTAGGCGGATTAAAGAAGGTGTTGAGCAATGTAAAAATGCGTGGCACATTCGGCGAAGTTCAGTTAGGAGCATTATTAGAGCAGATGATGAGTCCGGAACAATACGACGCTAATGTAAAAACCAAGAAAAGCGGAACCGAATTCGTTGAATTCGCAATCAAACTTCCGGGAAAGGATGATGCGAACAGCACCGTCTATCTGCCTATCGACGCTAAATTTCCCAAAGATGTATACGAACAATATTATGATGCTTTTGAAGCAGGAGATACTGCATTGATAGAATCGTCCGGCAAGCAATTGGAAACAACCATCAAAAAAATGGCGAAAGACATTCACGACAAATATGTAGATCCTCCTTTTACCACAGACTTCGCCATTATGTTTCTGCCTTTTGAAAGCATTTATGCCGAAGTAATCCGAAGAACAAGTCTGGTAGAAACTCTGCAAAAAGATTACAAAATAGTTGTCACAGGACCTACTACACTAGGGGCTATCCTAAATAGCCTGCAAATGGGATTCCGCACGTTAGCTATTCAAAAGCGAACGGGAGAGGTTTGGACGGTATTAGGAGCTGTAAAAACAGAATTCAGCAAATTCGGAGGACTACTCGAAAAAGTACAGAAAAACCTTCAAAATGCCGGCGACCAACTAGAAGAAGTAATGGGTAAGCGGACTCGCGCTATCGAACGAAAACTCCGCCAAGTTGAACAATTGCCACATGAAGAAAGCATGAAAATTCTTCCGATAGATGATGGAGACGATGAATCGACAGATTAAAGCGAAATCCGAAGTACGACATATCCCAGTAAGCCGGAAAGTACGGTTCCGGTCAATACACCAAATTTGGCCTGATTCAATAATACAGGATAGTCTACCCCAAAAGAAAGATTAGCGATAAAGAGTGATACAGTAAAGCCAATACCTCCCAACAATGCAACTCCGGAAAGATTCTTCCAGGTCATCCCTAAAGGCATGGGAGTCAATCTTATTTTTATAGCCAGCCAGGTAAAGAAATATATTCCAATAAATTTTCCCAGTAACAGACCGGCAGCAACAGCAATACTGACAGCTCCCACTAATTCGCCTCCCCCACTAAACACAACGCCGGCATTGACAAATGCAAAAAGAGGAAGAATCAAATAATTGACTGTTCCATGCAAATTATCTTCTAATGACTGCAACGGACTAATTACACGGTCGGAAGCCGATTCGACCTCTTTCAACTTGGCTATTTGCTCATTAGTCAGCACAATGCTTTCAGATTGCATTGCCGGAAAATCGGCAATGGTATGACGAATTTTTTCGATGTACTTCCCTACATTCAGACGAGGTTTAGCGGGAATAACAAAAGCAAGAATAACTCCCGAAATAGTGCTATGAATACCGGATTGCAAAAATAAATACCAGATAATCACCCCAATCACCAAGAAAAATACCTTATTTGTCGTTCCATACTTTCCTATAAAATAAAGTAAAATATAAAAGAGTATAGCTACCAAAAGATAACCATAGGCAACATGTGAACTATAAAAAAGAGCGATCACCAAAATTCCCCCAATATCATCGACTACCGCAAAAGCAGTCAAAAAAATCTTCAAACTCAACGGCACACGGCTGCCTAATAAGCTCAACACCCCCAATGAAAAAGCAATATCCGTAGCCATAGGAATGGCGAGTCCATGTCCGCCTTCACTACCCGGAACACAAATAAGCGAATAGATCATCACAGGCAACAACATCCCACCACAAGCGGCAATGAAAGGCAACGCCGCCTTACGGAAAGAGGAAAGCTCACCTACCAATAACTCACGTTTGATTTCCAGTCCAACCAATAAAAAGAAAATCGTCATCAAACCATCATTGATAAACTCAATCATTCGCAGATTTTCCCCACCATGCGAAAGCAAATTAAAATTTCCTATCTGTAAATGAAGTTCATGCGACAAAAATTCCTGATATACCGGAGCCACAGAAGAGTTCGCAATAATGGCTGCCGAGATAGCAGCCAGGAATAAAAGAATACTCGCCGTGATATTCATAGACGAGAAGTTCCGCATAGTCCGCAAAATAGTCATAACGAAATGTTTTTATAATATTAGTTTTGCAATATACAGAATTTTCTAATTAGTATAACTCCTTAAAGCAAGATTTTTGACCCAAAGTACAAAAATTCCTGTCAAAATCAGATTCAGTACCAAGGTAAGCACAGAAATCACCAATGCCGGACCACCCAAGTTATAGCCCAATGCAATGAAAATAATTCCGGCTCCTACCTCACCACGGGTAAACATACCGATAGAAAGAGCCAGTCGCTCGCTTAATTTCCGGTCACGGTAAAAGAACATCGGGCAAAGCTTTCCTATATTCGACAATAAAGAGACAATCACCACATGAAACATAATCATCCCCCACGACATCATCTCCTGCGAACCGGTGACGGAATAAGCACCTGCATGAGTCTCCGCAAAGTTCACTCCAATAAAATGCGGCATACTCATCCCCACCAGGAACATGAAAAAAAATGAAATTCCGGTAGAAACCTTTCGTTCCACGGGCGTGTCATGTTCCTTATGTTTCATAATCATACCCAGCACAAATGCAGGCAGCAGGACTTCAATATGAATACTTCCCTCCTCCCCATACAATTCCTTACTACCGAGATAAAGAATTTGAGTAGCCAAAAATATGATTATTGAATAAAAGAGGATAGCCTTCCAATCCTGACGCCAATCGTATTTATTCAGCCTTTGCCAGCCGATCGATAATAACAGGAACACAATCACCACCACAATAATCAACTGCCAGCGCAGCCCGATCATCATAATCTGAAGAGGAATCATCAAAAGAATCGTATCCAAATCATCGAAAATAGCCAATACCTGTATCTTCTTATAAATCCAACTGGACTTTAGCCCGATAGCCGCCAACATCGTAAACAAAATACCGGCTGATGTCGGTGCGGCAAAACGGCTCAACAGCAAATTCTCCTTCCAGGCTTCCCAACTGTTCCAAAAATCGGGTGGAAGCAATACAAACACATAATAAATGGCAATCATAAACCACGGCAAAGCAGCCGTAGCCATGGCAATAAAATAATCCTGGGCGTAACTTTTCCACCGTGTCTTATCAAGAACAAATTCACGGCCTACATTAATCATTATAAAACTAAGGCATACATAGAGCAATACATTCGATATGGATTTAACAGCTCCATAGCCATCCCCTGCCATCATCGGCAGGAATTGCGAAACGACGAGCCCCAACATCAGGAAGCCCGAAAAAGACAGAACTTTTCTCATATTTATAGTTGTTCGTTCCTAAAAAGTGATTGCCAAGGAAAGCTCTGCAGACAGAAGGCAATCACCTGGTGTATTAAAAACTAACCGCAAGTCAATTTGTTCAGAACATATCTCTGAAAAATTGCTTGCGGCAGTGTTTTTTAATCCAGCTTCAGTACGGCGAGGAAGGCTTTCTGCGGCACTTCCACGTTACCGATTTGTTTCATTCGTTTTTTACCTCTTTTCTGTTTTTCAAGCAGTTTACGTTTACGGCTCACGTCGCCACCATAACACTTCGCGGTCACATCCTTACGAACCGCCTTAATGGTTTCGCGAGAAATAATCTTCGCTCCGATAGCTGCCTGAATGGCAATATCAAACTGTTGACGCGGAATAAGTTCCTTCAACTTCTCACACATCCGGCGTCCCATATCGTAAGCATTGTCAATATGCGTCAAAGTGGAAAGCGCATCCACAGGCTCACCGTTCAAGAGGATATCCAACTTCACCAGTTTAGAAGTACGGAAACCATTCGGATGATAATCAAACGAAGCATACCCTTTGGAAATACTCTTCAACTTATCATAAAAGTCAATCACAATTTCTCCCAAAGGCATATTATAATAGATTTCCACCCGGTTACCGGAGATATATTCCTGTTTAATCAATTCACCACGTTTACCTAAACAAAGCGTCATGATAGGACCGATATAATCGGTAGTAGTAATAATAGATGCTTTGATATACGGCTCTTCGATATGGTCAATCATAGTCGGGTCGGGCATACCACCAGGGTTATGCACTTCCTTCATATTACCTTGCTTATCATATATATGGTAAGAAACGTTCGGCACCGTAGTAATCACATTCATATCAAACTCACGGTCCAAGCGCTCCTGCACAATCTCCATGTGGAGCAATCCGAGGAAACCACAACGGAAGCCAAAACCCAAAGCCAACGAAGATTCCGGCTGGAAAGTCAAAGACGCGTCATTCAACTGCAACTTCTCCAAAGACGCACGGAGATCTTCAAAATCCTCCGCTTCAATCGGATAAACTCCGGCAAATACCATCGGCTTCACTTCCTCAAAACCGGCAATAGCCTTTTCACACGGACGGGCAATATGCGTAATGGTATCTCCCACTTTCACCTCTTTGGAAGTTTTGATACCGGAAATAATATATCCTACATCTCCCGTACGAAGTTCGTTACGAGGCACCATATCCATTTTCAACACCCCTACTTCATCGGCATCATACTCTTTTCCCGTATTGAAGAACTTCACCTTGTCTCCCTTGCGAATCATACCGTTTTCGATCTTGAAATAGGCTATAATTCCGCGGAAAGAATTAAATACAGAGTCGAAAATCAAAGCCTGCAACGGAGCCTCTTCATCTCCTTCCGGATGAGGGATCCGCTCAATCACAGCCGCCAGTATCTCTTCCACTCCCATCCCCGTTTTGCCGGACGCACGGATTACTTCCTCCCGTTTGCAGCCCAACAATTCAACGATCTCATCTTCCACTTCTTCGGGATTGGCACTCGCCATGTCACATTTATTAATCACCGGAATAATCTCAAGGTCATGCTCAATGGCCATATACAGATTTGAAATCGTCTGCGCCTGCACTCCCTGGGAAGCATCGACAATCAGCAACGCACCTTCACACGCAGCAATAGAACGCGATACCTCATACGAAAAGTCCACATGTCCCGGGGTGTCAATCAAGTTAAGGATATACTTTTCACCCTGATAAGTATATTCCATCTGGATAGCATGGCTCTTGATAGTGATCCCTCTTTCCTTCTCCAGATCCATATTATCAAGCATCTGCCCGGAAGTCACCTGAATGGTATGTGTAAACTCCAACAAACGGTCAGCCAAAGTCGACTTACCGTGGTCAATATGAGCAATAATGCAAAAGTTGCGTATATTCTTCATTCTGAATTCTTATTATTTTATCTTTTTGGTGTGCAAAGATACGTAAATGGCGGAATAAAAAAAAATGCGTTGATAACATTATGATTATGTACCAACGCATTTTTTTATTGCTTAAGTGAGTTACTCGCTTAGATCAATTTGATGAAGAGTTCACCTTCAACTTCTTCCACAGAGACTTTGTCTTCTCTCAATAACCAGCCAAGGCCGAGAAACAGATCTTTGTCAACCAATTTAGTTGCTTTTTTAAGCTGCTTGGCAGTCATTCCTTCTGTTTCGTTCAGTGCATTCCAGATAGTACCTGCAATTACACCAGCTTTTTCTTTCAACATTTGCTTTGCAATTTTAGTTAGACATGCTTAAAATCTTTCCAGCCATAAAGACTTTCAGATTTTATTTCGGAGGCAAAGATAGTTATTTTTATGTTATATAACACTTTATTGAGCACTTTTTTACCGTTTTTGTAATAAAAAAGCATTTTAGGAGCTCATTTTGGATGCTTTTCGAGATATTCCGACCAAATTCTTGCCGCTTCTTCAACCATTTTTGCACAGGGACGCTTGCTATAATATTGAGCAGTACGCTCTTCCGGAATAGTGGAGACCGGCTCTTTTTTCTTTAATCCCAACAATTCGCCACAAATCAGCGAGCCGTTACGCTTCTTAAATTCAGCCGCCAGTTCTTGCACTACCGCATAATTGGCAGCTTTTCCTTCCCGGTCAGTTGCTTCCGTAGCACCGGTTTCCAAGCCTGCCACCAGAAACATGCCGCAGGCAGCTCCACACGTTTCACGCATCCGTCCGATGCCCCCGCCAAAAGAAGCACTCATACGCAATGCCTGTTCCTGTGTAAATCCATACATGTCTGCAAAAGCCGCTACCACCGACTGTGAGCAGTTATATCCACTCTTAAAAAGCTCCACTGCTTTCTGTATTCTATCTTCCATAAACTATTTTGCATTTTTATTTCGTGCAAAAGTATAAAAAAGTATCTTTGTATCAGATAGGGCGTAAAGATTAAAATCAAAAAAAAGAAAATATGAACAAAACTATTTCATATAAAGAATCGACAGCCATTGCCATCCAAGCTATGATGAGCGCAGCCAGAAAGGATGAATATGCCGATAGGAAAAGAAAAAGTAATTTCCCTCAAAACAGAAAGAAACGTGATGTCACTCTCAAGGACATACGTGAATGGAACAAAAGAAGGAATTATAAAGAAGACACAGGAATCACAATCAACGCGATGATGGAATCAGCCGTCAAAGATCCGTATGTGGATCTGAATCCACCATCCAAATTTTAAAAAGCTAAAATATATATGGCTACAACATTTGACATCCAACTACCTCATTATTCGCGCGGATTTCATCTAATCACGCGCGATATTGTCTCACAGCTACCCCCACTTCCTGAAAGCGGTCTGCTGGTAGTCTTTATCAAACACACTTCTGCCGGACTGACTATCAACGAAAATGCAGACCCGGACGTACGGCATGACTTTCAGACGTTTTTTAATAAACTTGTCCCCGACGGTGCTCCCTACTTCATCCATACCCTTGAAGGCCCTGACGATATGAGTGCCCATATAAAAGCCTCCCTGATAGGAAGCTCGGTCACCATCCCCATCAAAAACCACCGTTTGAACTTAGGTACATGGCAAGGCGTCTACCTCGGCGAGTTTCGCGACGGAGGAGACACCCGTAAATTGAGTATTACCATTCTATAATATTTCCAGAGCCATCGGACAATGGTCGGAATGTACGGCCTCATTCAAGATATACGCCCGTTTCAACAGCGGGCGTACCGGCTCGCTGACCATACAATAATCAATTCTCCAGCCTTTATTCTTGGCACGCGAATTAAAACGATAGCTCCACCAGGTATATTCCTGTTTCTCCGGACAAAGCGTACGGAAAGAGTCCACATATCCCGCAGACAGGAAACGCGTCATCCATTCCCGTTCTTCAGGAAGGAAACCGCTGTTGGTCGCGTTCCGGACAGGGTCATGAATATCAATCGGCTCGTGACAGATATTATAATCGCCGCAAAGAATCAAGTTGGGACGAGACTTCTGCAACTCCATCACATATTTCTGGAAATCTTCCAACCAGACCATTTTAAAGGCCTGGCGTTCATCTCCGCTCGTTCCCGAAGGATGGTAAACGCTGACTACCGACAAGTCTCCGAAGTCCGCACGAATGAAACGTCCTTCATTATCGTATGCTTCCATTCCCATCCCATATTCCACATGGTCCGGTTCCCGCTTGGTAAGTATAGCCACTCCACTGTATCCCTTCTTCTGCGCCGAGTATAAATAAGACTTGTAGCCCAATGCTTCAAACACTTCTCCCGGATATTGGTCCGGTTGCAGTTTCGTCTCTTGCAGACAAAGAATATCAGGATTCTCCTGTGCCAACCATTCCGGTAACCCTTTAGATACGGCAGCACGTAGTCCGTTCACGTTATAAGTAATAATTTTCATCATTCTATATTTATAAGTTCATGTTCATTTTATGAAAACAAAAGCATAATGTTCAGTACCGAAACGATAATAGCAATCGAGTACAACACGAACGTACTCCAACGACTATTGACATAATCGCCCATCACCTTTCGGGAAGACGTCAGTCCCACCTGTAAGAACACGGTGAAAGGCAATTGAATACTAAGTACCATCTGCGAAATAATCAATCCTTTAAACGGATCTCCAATAAAGAAAATCAGCAATAAGGCAATTCCCAAAGACAAGAGAACTCCCACCTGCGAGTGACTGTCCTTGATATGATAAGACTCGCCGAAAATACCTGCAAAAATAGAACCTGCCGCCATTCCGCTCGTAATAGTTGACGAAATGCCCGCCATCAGCAATGCCAATGCAAATACAATTGCCGCATTACTTCCCAATAAAGGTTCGAGCAAAGACTTAGCCTGTTGCAGTTCCTCTACCTGAATACCGCTCTTAAAGAAAGTGGCGGCCGCCAGCAGAATCATGGCACTGTTAATCGCCCAACCAACAATCATTGAGAAAAGAGTGTCAAACAACTCATATTTCAATACCTTCTTAATAGAAGCATCATCTTTCTTATTGTACTCGTGACTCTGTATCACCTCCGAATGAAGGAACAGATTGTGAGGCATCACTACCGCTCCCAACACACTCATGATAATCAGCATACTACCTTTCGGGAAAGAAGGAGTCACCCACCCCGCCGTTGCAGCCGGCCAGTCTATTTCCACCAGAAACAACTCATAAATAAATGAAAGCCCGATAACAGAAACGAACGCAATGATGGAACGTTCTATCTTTTTATACGAATTAGTGAAAAGCATGATGGAGACAAAAAGCGTAGTCAATACAGCTCCCCATATAATAGGAATATCCAATAACATTTCCAACGCGATGGCACCTCCCAGAATTTCCGCCAGGGAAGTAGAGATCGACGCCAGTACTGCTGTACCAAGAATAGGTCGTGACACCCATTTAGGAGTGTACTTAGTGGCCGCCTCCGAAAGGCAAAGTCCGGTAACGATTCCCAAGTGAGCAACATTGTGCTGAAGGACAATCAGCATGATAGTAGACAAGGTAACCACCCAAAGCAAGGAATAGCCGAATTCGGAACCGGCGGCGAAATTAGAAGCCCAGTTTCCCGGATCAATAAATCCTACAGTAACCAGTAGCCCCGGACCAATATATTTAAAAACATCCAGTCCACCCAGATAGCGTTTATGATCTTTGCGTCTTAAGTCTTGAAAAATATTCTTCATTTTTGCATAATAGTTTATCCAGTACAAATATACTTATAAATAACGAGTGAGAATCAATTTTAGTTCAAAATACCAACCAATAAGTAGATGACCTATGGACACAGATGATACACTAATTATGAGGACATTATTATAAAAGGATTGAGTAAGGACTACTCGAGAAAAGGCAATAAGGACTTTCTGCAAAAAAATGACCTCCGACAAACCAATTGCCAGAGGTCACAAATCAATATATAATTTACATAAATGAAGATCAATCAATATCCCATCTCATGCAATGCACGACATAATTGATCGGGACAAGATGTCGGCCTGCCACCACAACGCACTCCTTCAAGTTTTGCGATCACTTCCTCCACCTTCATTCCTCTCACAAGGCGGGAAATACCTTGAAGGTTACCATTACATCCTCCCCAGAAAGCAACTTCCTTCACCACTCCATCTTCCACATTCAGTTCGATATTCGTGCTGCAAGTTCCCTGGGTCTTATAAACATATTCCATAACCTTACTTTACTCTTCCCCTTCTTCCGGTTGCATATTGGTATAGACAGTCTGCACGTCATCAAATTCTTCCAAACGTTCGATCATCTTATCCAATGTTTCGCGTTGTTCCGGAGTAACCTCTTTCAAGTCGTTCGGGATATAAGTGAAGTCTCCACCGACATCTTCAAAGCCACATTCTTCCAAATGCTTCTGAATAGCGGCGTAGCTCTTAGGATTACCATAGATAGTAATTGTTCCCTCTTCATCATCTTCTTCATATTCATCTTCCACGTCATAGTCGATCAGATCGAGAATCAGTTCTTCCATATCCAATCCGTCTTTCTTCTTGAAAGTGAACACACATTTGTGGTCGAAAAGGAACGCAAGAGAACCCATTGTACCCAGATTGCCACCGAACTTATTGAATACCGAACGAACATCAGCCACTGTACGAGTCGTGTTGTCTGTCAATGTGTCTACAAACACAGCAATACCGTGAGGGCCATATCCTTCATAAGTCATGCTCTTGTAGTCGCTCTGGTCTTTACCCAACGCGTTTTTAATAGCACGTTCAATGTTATCCTTCGGCATGTTTTCACGCTTACAAGTAGCGATCACCGAACGCAGCGTCGGGTTGTTTTCAGGTTCCGGACCGCCTGCCTTTACAGCGATAGCGATTTGTTTACCCAGTCTTGTAAAAGTTTTAGCCATGTGGCCCCATCTTTTCAGTTTAGCGGCCTTTCTATATTCAAATGCTCTTCCCATTGGTTTATATTTTTAATAATGACAATTTTAAGTTTATCTAAGTTTGGCACCCAGTTTATCTTCCAGGTTCTTCACCAGTTTCGACATGATCTTATCAATCATCTTATCATTCAAAGTCTGGTTTTCATCCTGAAGCAGGAAGCTCACCGCATACGACTTCTTACCCGCTTCGAGGTTCTTACCTTCATATACATCGAAGAGTTCCACTTCTTTCAACAGCTTCTTCTCTGTTTCGTATGCAATCTTTTCGATTTCGGCAAATTGTATATTCTTATCAAGCAACAATGCCAAGTCGCGTTTCACAGCAGGGAATTTGGAAATTTCCTTGTAGCTGATCTTCACAGAACGGATGGCTTTCATCAATTCCTTCCAGTTCAAGTCGGCGTAATATACTTCATTGTCGATATCAAATGCTTTCAACAGCTTCTTAGTTACAATACCGAAAGAAGCAAGACGTTTTCCGCCCTTTGTGTTGACAGAGAGTGCGGCAGCAAAAACATCGTCTGTCAGATTACCTACAACCAGATTGTGCAAATCCAGTCCCAGACGCTTCAATATATTTTCTACGTACGCTTTCAATTCATACACCGAACTATTTTCATCTGCATGCGCCCATGAGTTGGAAACCTTCTTACCGGTTACCCACAAGCCCAAGTGATAATCTTCCGAATAAGGAGCTAGTACCTTCTCTTCATTCTTCTTGTCAGCATTGAAATAATAACAGTTACCGAATTCGAAGAATTTCAAATCAGCGTTCTTACGATTGGCGTTATGAGCAATGCTTTCCAGTCCGCCGAACAGCAAAGTCTGACGCATAGCGTTCAAATCAGCACTCAACGGATTGAGCAACATCACCAGGTGATTGGACGGATAAGCCTCCAACCCATCATAATAAGCAGCACGAGTCAGTGAGTTGTTCAGAATTTCATTGAATCCGCAACCCACCAATTGCTCTGCAATCAGATTCTGTAATTTATTTGACTTGTCGTGCTCACCCTTTGTAGTCAGACTGGAGTTCAGCGTAGTCGGAATTTCCACATTATTATATCCATAGATACGAAGAATATCTTCAATCACATCGCAATCACGCTGCACGTCTACACGATAAGGAGGAACAGCCAGTGTCAGTCCTTCTGCCGTTTCATTGGTAATCTTCATTTCCAGGCTGGTCACAATGCTCTTGATTGTCTCTACCGGAATCACTTTACCTACCAAAGAATGTACTTTTTCGTAAGCAAGATCGACGATAAAATCCTGTGCAGGAGTAGTGAATACATCTTTTATTTCAGAAGAAATCGTACCGCCAGCCAGTTCTTTCACCATCAAAGCAGCCAGTTTCAAGCAATAAATCACACCGTTCGGATCGATACCACGTTCGAAACGGAAAGAAGCATCCGTATTCAAGCCATGACGACGAGCCGTCTTACGCACCCATGTAGGATGGAAATAAGCACTTTCGATGAATACGTCTGTCGTAGCTTCCGTAGAACCGGAGTCCAGTCCACCGAATACGCCGGCAATACACATGGCCTCTTCCTTGTTGCAAATCATCAGGTCGCGTTCGTTCAACTTACGTTCCACTTCATCCAGCGTAACGAACGGAGTACCTTCGGGCATTGTTTTCACAATCACTTCGTTGCCTTTAATCTTTCCGGCATCGAAGCAATGCAACGGCTGACCGAAAGCATGAACGATATAGTTCGTAATATCCACTACATTATTAATAGGACGCACACCGATCAGGCGCAATTTGTTTTGCAGCCATTCCGGACTCTCCTTCACTGTTACACCTTTCACGGTAACACCGGCATAATGCGGACAAGCTTCGCTGTTTTCAACCTTCACTTCGATATTCAAGTCATGGTTTTCCACTTTAAAGCCATCCACTGACGGGCGTTGTAAAGTTGCCTGACGACCGTTCTGAATCAGATAAGCATACAGGTCACGAGCTACCCCATAGTGAGAGCAGGCATCCGCACGGTTAGGCGTGATATCCACTTCCAGTACATAATCGCTCTTGATATTATAATAATCCTTGGCAAGCGTACCCGGAACAGCAGTTTCCGGCAATACGATGATACCTGCATGATCCGTACCGATCCCAATTTCGTCTTCAGCACAAATCATACCTGTAGATTCTACCCCACGGATTTTTGATTTCTTGATGGTAAAACATTCGTCACCGTCATAAAGTTTCGTACCTAAAGTAGCTACCACCACTTTCTGTCCGGCAGCCACATTCGGGGCACCACAAACAATCTGTACCGGTTCACCGTCTCCCAGATTAACAGTAGTAATATGCAAATGGTCAGAGTTAGGATGTTCCGTGCAGGTCAGCACTTCACCGATCACAAGTCCTTCCAAACCACCTTTAATGGTTTGCACTTCTTCTACACCACCTGTTTCCAAGCCGATAGAAGTCAACGCAGCAGCCGTTTCATCGGGCGTCAGGTCGAAGTTGACATACTCTTTCAGCCAGTTATAAGAGATATTCATATACTTAATTTTTTATTGTTTCTCAAAAAGATTCGCAAAGTTAATAAGATTTTTCGGTTGACCGAGAAGGTTTGATAAAAAATTGCGCGTTATTTCACCACAGAGGACGCAACTAGAACGGCAAAGGTCCATCCCCCGGTGCTCCGAACGGATTCGCTGTCTGCGGTGCAAAATCAGGCGCGGGAGGAGGAGGCATCGAGCCGGCATCACCTGTATTCATCTTCGATCCTAACATAGCCCCGGCAGGCTCACCCGGCATCGGGATAACCATATCGTCCTCCGGATTGGAGAAACGGGTAAATTCTCCCTTAAACCGGAGCAGCACCTCGCCTACCGCACCATTACGATGCTTGGCGATGACAATCTCCGCCATACCACGCAGGTCATTACCACGATCATCCTGATAAATCTTATAGTATTCCGGACGGTGGATAAAGCACACCATATCGGCATCCTGCTCGATGGCTCCCGATTCACGAAGGTCACTCAACTGCGGACGTTTACCATCAATACCTTCACGACTTTCCACACCACGATTCAACTGCGACAGTGCGATAATCGGAATATTCAACTCTTTCGCCAGTCCTTTCAACGAACGGGAAATGGTACTAACCTCTTCCTGGCGGCTACCAAACGCCATACCGCTCGCATTCATCAACTGAAGGTAGTCAATAATAATGATTCTCACCCCATGTTCACGTACCAGACGACGCGCTTTTGTTCGAAGTTCAAATACAGACAGAGACGGAGTATCATCCACGTAAAGCGGTGCATCCATCAGATTCTTCAGTTTATAGTCCAATTGCTGCCATTCATAATTTGCCAACTGTCCACTTTTGATCTTCTCACTCGGAATCTCACAGACATTCGCAATCAAACGGTTCACCAACTGAACGTTACTCATTTCAAGCGAGAACAACGCCACCGGGTTCCGATAATCGACAGCAATATTCTTAGCCATAGAAAGGACAAAGGCGGTCTTACCCATCGCAGGACGTGCAGCGATAATGATAAGGTCGGAATTCTGCCAACCGGAAGTCATCTTGTCGAGCTTTGTAAAACCACTCTCAAGACCACTCAAACCGTCGGTTCGCGCCGCAGCCTTCTGAATCAGCTTATAGGCTTCGTCAATCACCGGATTGATCTGCGTATAATCCTTTTTCATGTTCTGCTGCGAAATCTCAAAAAGTTTACCTTCCGCTTCCTGCATCAAGTCGTCCACATCCAGCGTTTCATCAAACGCCTTACTCTGGATATTGCTTGTAAACGTAATCAACTCACGCGCCAAAGATTTTTGCGCAATAATACGGGCGTGATACTCAATATGCGCTGATGAAGCCACCTTACTACTCAATTGAGTAATATAGAACGGGCCTCCCACCTCTTCCAATTCTCCGCGTTTGCTAAGTTGTTCCTTTACAGTCAGAATATCCACCGGTTTCTGATTCACCGCAAGATCGGTGATAGCAGAATAAATCAACTGATGCCGGTGTTCGTAAAAAGATTCGGGACGAAGAATCTCACTCACCAATGAGTAAGCATCCTTTTCAATCATCAAAGCTCCCAGAACTGCTTCTTCCAATTCAGGTGCCTGTGGCTGAATACGTCCATAATCATTTACCGGTTGTACCTTAGTAGACTTTGTATTGCGGGTATTTCTTTTCTGTTCGGCCATCGAGGTATTTACTATTTTACAATTTACTATTTACTATTTTACGACTAGACAGACTCCTTTATAACAGAGTTTTTCCAGTCGGGACGACAAAGATAGAATATAATCATGAAGAATGGATAAGGAAAAATGAAGATTTTACTAACTTTGCTCCCGAATTACATTCAACACATGATTAATTGTCATGTGCGGCACTGCAAATAGTAAATCGTAAATTGTAAAATAGTAAATAACCTTATGCTCGCTTTTCCTAATATCAAAATAAACCTGGGACTTTCCATCACGGAAAAACGCCCGGACGGATATCACAATCTGGAAACCGTTTTCTATCCGGTAGCCCTCGAAGACGCTCTCGAAATCCGTACTTCTTCTGAAACAGAAAAGAAGATTATCCTCCACCAGTATGGCATGGAGATAGCCGGCAATCCGGAAGACAACCTGGTGGCAAAGGCCTATTCATTGCTGGATAAGGAGTTTCATCTTCCCCCTGTCGAAATTCATTTATATAAGCATATTCCCTCGGGAGCCGGACTGGGGGGCGGTTCATCCGATGCCGCTTTTATGCTAAAGTTGCTCAACGATCATTTTCAGCTGGAATTATCCGAAGAGCAGCTGGAGGTATATGCCGCCACTTTGGGAGCGGACTGTGCTTTCTTTATCAAAAACAAGCCGACCTATGCCGAAGGGATCGGAAACCTGTTCTCACCAATCGAGCTTTCATTAAACGGCTACCAAATCATGATTATAAAACCGAACGTTTTCGTTTCTACCCGGGAAGCCTTTTCAAATATCCACCCGCACCGTCCGGAATATCCGGTCAAAGAGGCAATCCTGCGTCCAGTTGCAGAATGGAAGGATATCCTAATCAATGATTTTGAAGCAAGTGTATTCCCGCAACATCCCGTTATTGGGGAAATTAAAAGAGAACTCTATCATCAAGGAGCGATCTACGCCTCCATGAGCGGCTCCGGCTCTTCAGTGTTCGGACTGTTCGCCCCCGGAACTTCTTTACCGAAAACAATGGGAGAAAGCGACGTTTTCTGTTTCAAAGGAAAGCTATAAACATAGTTTTGTTCGCCCAGTATGGGCGAACAAAAAACGGTACCACGACTCACGTCGTAGTACCGTCACAACACAAACACAAAATAAAACACGACAAAACTACTATGCAATCTTTCCTGTCTATGCCGGGGAGGCATAAGTACCATTTACGTATATTCGCATACTCATAAACAGCTTCAGGTCGATTAGCATCAAATAAACAAATCGCATGCACGATTTGTTTAATCTTTTATGTTTATTTTAAAACAAATCTCTTTTATTGAATCCCTCTTTCACGGAGTTTCAGCTGCCAGTTCCATGCAGAACGTAAAGTATCTTCCAAAGTTTCTACGGCCTTCCAACCCAGTTCCTGGTTTGCGAAATCCGGATTCGCCCAAACTTTTTCAATGTCGCCTGCACGACGTCCGACAATCTGATAATTCAATTTTACGCCGGTGGCTTTTTCAAAGCCATTTATCAATTCCAATACAGAAACGCCACGTCCTGTACCGATATTGAACACTTCCACTTTTTCTTTTTGTGTCTTTTCCAAGATACGACGGATAGCGATCACGTGGGCTTTAGCCAAGTCAACAACATTGATAAAGTCACGGATACAAGAACCGTCCGGTGTATCATAATCATCACCAAACACACTTAGTTTCTCACGGATGCCGATGGCGGTTTGGGTCAGATATGGAATCAGGTTTTGAGGAACCCCATTAGGCAGTTCACCCAACAATGCCGTAGGATGCGCACCAATCGGATTGAAATAGCGCAGCATAATCGCATTGATCGGAGCACCTGAAGCTACCGTATCACGAATAATCTCTTCATTGATCTGTTTCGTATTTCCGTATGGCGATTCCGCTTTCTTAATCGGAGCCTTTTCTGTCACCGGCAATTCATCCGGCTGACCATATACCGTACAGGAAGAAGAGAACACAATACCTTCTACTCCATGTTTTGGCATCAGTTCGAGAAGGTTAATCAAAGAAACCAGGTTATTACGGTAGTAAAGCAACGGTTTCTGTACCGATTCTCCTACTGCTTTGCTCGCTGCAAAGTGAATGATTGCCTTAATTCCTTTATATTTTGTAAATACTGCATCAAGACCAGCAAAGTCCAGGCAATCCAGCTTTTCAAAAACTGGGCGAATACCGGAAACTTTCTCTATATTGTCAACAACGTCAGCACTTGAATTTGATAAATTATCGATGATGATTACTTCATATCCACTGTTTTGTAGTTCTACAACAGTATGAGACCCTATGTATCCTGTCCCGCCTGTTACTAAAATTCTTTCTTTCATATACTTTATTAAAATGGTTAGTTTCTCGGCTTATCATTGTTTGAGTTACAAATGTATGGAAATAAAATGGAATAGCAATAATTTGCCACAATTTTATTTGCTGAAAAGTAATTTAGGTACGATTTGGTGGCAATCAGGTATAAAAAAGAATTGGAAACTCAAAGCTGTATGTCGCCATACAACAGAGCTTCCAATCCCCTATTTAATTATCAACTGTAAATCCTTACACCACGCCGGAGAATCCCATGAATGCCATAGCAAGCAAACCGGCGGTAATCAAGGCAATCGGAGTGCCTTGCATTCCTTTAGGTACTTTCACGAGGCTCATCTGCTCGCGCAATCCGGCAAAAAGCACCAGTGCCAGACCGAAACCGATGGCCGTAGAAAACGCGTACACAACACCTGTCAGCAGGTCGTAGTCTTTCTGAATCACCAGGATAGCCACACCAAGAATACAACAGTTGGTTGTAATCAAAGGCAAGAATACGCCCAAAGCCTGATACAGAGCAGGCGATACTTTTTTCAGAATGATTTCCACCATCTGCACCAATCCGGCAATGACCAGAATGAACGTAATCGTCTGCAAATATCCCAGCCCGAAGACATCCAACACAAACTTCTGAATCAGGAAAGTAACGATGGTAGCGATGGTCAACACGAAAGCAACCGCAGCGCTCATACCCATCGCAGTCTCTACTTTCTTAGATACGCCCAGGAACGGACAGATACCCAAGAACTGCGACAACACGATGTTGTTTACAAAGATTGCCGAAATAAATATCAATATATATTCCATATTCTTTTCTTATTTAATTGAATTAGGCTTTCTTGAAACTGTTAATCAGCGCAATGAGGTATCCCAAAGCGATGAAAGCACCCGGAGCCAATACAAATACCAACATTCCATATTCTTCCGGCATGATGGTCAGATCGAAAATCTTACCGGTTCCCAGAAATTCGCGGACAGCACCCAGCAATGTCAGGGCAATGGTGAAACCAAGTCCCATACCGATACCGTCAAACATAGAAGCAACTGCGTTATTCTTGGCGGCGAATGCTTCAGCACGTCCCAACACAATACAGTTCACTACAATCAACGGGATGAAAAGACCGAGCGTAGCGTACAGTCCCGGCACGTATGCCTGCATCACCATTTGAAGCAAGGTTACGAAAGACGCGATCACCACGATAAACGACGGGATACGCACCATATCCGGAATCAGGTTCTTGATTAAAGAGATCACCACATTCGAGCAGATCAATACGAACATGGTAGCCAGTCCCATACCCATACCATTGATGGCCGACGAAGTCGTACCCAATGTAGGACACATACCAAGCAGGAGTACAAACGTAGGATTCTCTTTGATAATCCCGTTCATCATTACTTTAAAGTTATTCATATCTGTCTCCTTTCTTATTTAGCACTGACCGAATCAGTAAGTTCAACTTTTATCGTAGCTCCTGTAGCAGCATCAGTATTAGGAGTTGCCTTATAAGCCTGATAAGCAGCATTTACAGCATTCAGAAACGCACGTGAAGTAATGGTAGAAGCTGTAATGGCATCCACCGCTCCCCCATCTTTGCTAACGGTCAGCGGAGCTTCACCCGGATTCATTCCTAAAATAGACTTTTTACTCTCTTCATGAGACACAGCCTGTTCTCCCTTGGCCGGGTCGTATGCTCCGAACCATTTGTCGGCTTTAGAGCCCAGTCCCGGAGTTTCCGCGTGAGCGAGTAACGAGTAATTATAGATTTTACCTTCGGCGTTAAAGCCTACCAGTACTTTCAGTTCGCCGCCAAATCCCATTGATTTAGCTTCGACGGCCGTTCCTACAAGTTCTTCGCCATTTTTGGCCGGATAAACGATAAAGTCAACATTCTTCTTTCCGTCTTTCTCGCTGAAAATCGTATCGCTTTCCGCTACCGGATTATTGGTAAATTCGGGAAGAACCTTTTTCAAAGCCTCGTTCAGTGTCTTCGCATTCGCTTCGGCAATGGGGCCTTTTGTCAGTTCATTTACATAAGCCAGCAACGCTACGGAAACAGCAGTCACGCCCGTAAGTACCAGCAACATATTCTTTAAAGATGATTCTAACTTTTTCATTTCTTCTTCGCTACCTCCCCAAAGCGTTTTGGTTTACAATAGGTGTTAATCAGCGGAGTGAACGCATTCATAATCAGGATGGCGAACGACATACCTTCGGGATAAGCACCGAACAGACGAATGACAACCGTCAGCAGACCGATACATACACCATAAATCAACATTCCTTTCTTACTCATCGGAGAAGTCACATAGTC
Source organism: Bacteroides sp. D1 (assembly GCF_000157095.2). Classification (NCBI taxonomy): domain Bacteria; kingdom Pseudomonadati; phylum Bacteroidota; class Bacteroidia; order Bacteroidales; family Bacteroidaceae; genus Bacteroides; species Bacteroides sp. D1. Next base: position 70,045 of record NZ_JH114342.1, on the reverse strand, counting down.
GGTTGCCATAAAAACAGCACCCAGCATCAGACCACCGGAGAGCAACTGCAATACCGGAGAAACATATTTTTCCGGATCTGCCAGGTGCATGATACCTGCAAAGATAAACACGGTAGCCAGGATAGACACAGGAATATGCCAAGTGATGATCTTCTTCCAGAGCATATAAACCAGTCCGATCAATAGAGCCAATGCACTCACTTCACCCAAGCATCCGCCATTCTGTCCGATCAGCAAACTCAATGCATCCGGAATCTGGTTTAAAGCATCCATAGCCGCACTTTTATCTGCAGCATGAATCGCTTGTTTCATCAATGCCAGCGGAGTGGCACCGGTGGTAGCATCCGTATAAGCGGTCAACTGTCCGACTACCGGCCAGCTGGTCATCTGTACCGGGAAAGAAAGTAACAGGAACACACGTCCTGCCAGTGCCGGATTAAAAGGATTGCAACCTAATCCGCCGAAAGACATTTTGCCTACACCGATAGCAAACAGTGCACCCAGAATGATAATCCAGATAGGGAGATTAGACGGTAAGTTGAATGCCAGCAACACACCTGTGATGATGGCAGAGCCGTCGCAGATGGTAGTGGTAGGTTTCTTCATTAAATATTTCCCGATCGCCCATTCGAAGAACAAACAAGCTGCAACGGAAGTAGCCGTGACAATCAGGGCACCCAGTCCGAAGAAATAGAGAGACACCAGAAAAGCCGGAATCAGTGCGATCAGCACGCCATACATATTTTTCTGTACGCTGTCTCCGCCATGAACGTGGGGTGATAGTGATACGATTAATTTATTTTCCATATTCGTTATTTTTTAGCTTGACGTGCACGAATCATAGCGCCTACTTTGCCTTTGCCCAGACGACAGTAGTCGAGCAACGGACGGTTGGCAGGACAAGTGAACTGGCAAGAGCCGCACTCGATACAATCCATGATTCTTTCTTTTTCCATTGTTTCAAAATCTCCGTTTTCGGACAAAGCTCCGAGCAAGTACGGTTCCAGTCCCATCGGACAGGCACTCACGCACTTCGCGCAACGGATACAGGTTTGAGCTTCGCCGCGTTTGGCTTCCTTCTGATTCATAATCAGGATACCGGAACTGCCCTTCGCAGTAGGAACCTCGATATTTACGAGCGCCTTACCCATCATCGGACCGCCACCGATCACCTTACCCGTATCTTCGGGCAGACCACCGCAAGCGTCAATCAACTGTTTCATCGGTGTACCGATACGAGCCAGGAAGTTGGAAGGTTTCGCAACCGACTTTCCTGTCACGGTAATCACACGTTCGAACAACGGCTTATTTTTCTGTACAGCTTCATAAACGGCAAATGCTGTTCCCACGTTCTGCACGACTGCTCCCGTAGAGATAGGCAATGCACCGCTCGCCACCTGACGTTTGGTAATCGCGTCAATCAGCTGCTTTTCACCTCCTTGCGGATATTTCACCTTCAAGGGCACTACTTCGATGCCTGCATAGCTGGAAGCCACTTTGGTCATCAGTTCGATAGCATCAGGCTTATTATTTTCGATTCCGATAAATGCCTTGTTCACTTTCACCGCTTTCATCAAGATAGAAACACCCACCATGATTTCTTCCGCGTGTTCCAGCATCAGCTGATGGTCGGCAGTCAGGTAAGGTTCACACTCTACGGCATTGATAATCACACATTCAGCCTTGAAAGAAGGAGGAGGACAAAGTTTCACCTGCGTAGGGAAACAAGCACCGCCCAGACCTACGATTCCGGCATCGGCAATCTTCTTCACGATCTCTTCTGCGGAAAGTTCACACTCTTTCACCAGTGTGGTGCTACGGTCGATTGTTTCTTCCCATTCGTCGCCTTCCACATCAATAAAGATGGCAGGTTTCGCATAACCGCTGGCATCGACTATGGTATCAATCTTCGCCACTTTACCACTGACCGAAGAGTGAATTGCTGCCGAAACAAAGCCGGCAGGTTCGGCAATCCGGGTGCCGACCTTTACCACATCCCCTTTCGCTACAACCGGTTTTGCAGGCGCACCGATGTGCTGCCCCAGCAAAATAACAGCCTTTGCAGGAACTTCCGCTGTGATAATAGGTTGATGTGCCGACAATTTATTTTCGTGTGGATGAACTCCACCAATTGAAAATGTCTTTAACATACAGTTCTGTATTTTTTTCTGTTATTATTCTGTTACTTTCGGAGCTTCTGTAGCCTTTGCAGCAGGAGTTTCCACTTTTGCAGCCGGTGCAGGAGTCTCCACCGCTTCTTTAGAAACAGCAGCCGGTTTCGGAGCGGCCGGAGCTTCTTCTTTCGGTTTCCGCGGCGGGAAATTCAATTCGATAATGCTATTCTGCGGACAAACTTCCACACATTTCCGGCAAGATTTACACTTGTGCGGATCGATGTAAGCCAAGTTGTTTTCCAGCGTAATAGCCTCGAACGGACAAGTCTTCACACACTTGCCACAGCCGATACAGCTCACTGTACAAGCCTTACGCGCCACAGCTCCCTTGTCTTTATTCACACAAGAGACATACACGCGGCGTGACTTCTTTCCTTGCGGACGGATTTCGATGATCGCCTTCGGGCAAGCCTTCACACAAGCGCCACAAGCGGTACATTTCGCTTCATCCACTTCCGGGAGCCCCGTTTCAGGATTCATGTGGATGGCATCGAACTGACAAGCAGCCACACAGTCACCACACCCCAGACATCCGTAACTACATCCCGTTTCCCCACCATACAGCGAAGCGGCAATAGCACAACTCTTCGCACCATCATATTGGTTGGTACGCGGACGATTGGCACACGTTCCGTTACATCTTACCACTGCTACCATCGGTTCAGCTTCACCGGCTACAAGTCCGAGGATATCAGCAATTTGTGCCATGACAGGTTGTCCACCTACGGGGCAGAATTTACCATCCAGCGAACCGGCTTTGACGCAAGCGTCGGCAAATCCGCTACAACCGGGATAGCCACATCCACCACAATTAGCCTGGGGAAGCACTTCTCCCACCTGGGCAATCCGCGGGTCTTCATACACGGCAAATTTCTTGGAAGCCACATAAAGAATAGCGGCCAGCACGAGCGCTATAGCTCCCAATGAAATCACTGCAATCAGAATCAAATTCATAATGTTTTTAGTTATTTATTGGTTTTATAGTAAATGAAAATTGTTGTTTGAGTTGCGTTTTATTGAGCCACAAAACGAAATAATAAGGTATAAGGACAGCCAGAGAAAGAAGTGCTGCATACAACTCATTCTCTATCCACGCCATCAAAAGAAACAATGAAAATATAAGAAGTACGAAAGGAAGTACGAAAGCCAATACCACTGCCATCATGCCCATCGACGTTTCGCCGACCACCATCACCTTCTCTCCCACCTGATAGGAAGAAGCCGCGGTATCTATAATATCTATGATTTTGTCCTTACTATCCGCCGAGGAACAATGCCCCTTTGCGCTACAAGCCGCGCAAGCCGATGTCTGGACAATCCTCACCGACAGATGAGAACCTTGTATGTTTTCCACAATACCTAGATGCTTTATAGTATTATTCGTCATTTTGCAAACTCCGCATTACAAATCGCGGCAAATTTAATCATTATTTGTGAACTACGAAGCATTCCCCCAACTTTTTCTACATAATAAATTGTTATTTTTTGCGTTTTCGTTATCGCACACGGAAAAGGTATGGCTACCATTTAATATTTCCCAAGAATGACAAATAGACATCCTAGACAAAAAAATCCCGGCCGTTTTATTTATTCAGCCGGGATTTTCTATCAATTATTTCACGGATTACTCCACTATCCTCTTCTTGTAGTAGCGCAGATACATTCTCACCAACGTATTCAAAATCAGTTCAATCTCCTCTTCGTTGTAGGCATTCAAACAGAGATTCATTACTTTTATATAATCGTTCAATGGGAGATTTAGCCCTTTTTTATGCCATTCAAAACATCATGTCCCATACCCAGGGTCTCGCATACATACTCATTTTTCAATTTCGCACGTTTAAGCAACTCATTAATATAAGCTCCCAAATCACTGCAACAAACCGTTTTCTTTTTCATCTTTGTTTTTTGTTGTTAAATACACACTTTAATAATTAAATATTTTAACTTTTATCCTCACATATCAGGGTAGAGTCTATTTTGTTATTACTACCTTCATGCCGTGTTTTTGAAACACACTCATATTTTTTGCAAAAATAAACATTTTAACTTATAACAAAAAGAAAATGATGTCAAACAGCTACAGAATGTCCTATTTTATGCCACCTATCGCTCCCATCAAAGACAAACAAGGCCGACTGATGACTCCTCCCACGCTTATCCCCTTCTGCGAAGTCTCCATCGAACAAGTTTTCCAAATGATTACTTGCAATGAGAATCTCAAAACCCTGACCGCACAAGTACGGAATGCCACAGATATACGAGCCGCCAAAGCATCATTGCTTCCGTATGTGACCCCTTGCGGCACATTCACCCGCCGTAGCTGTAAGGATTTCGTCTCCCCGTCTCATCTGGTGATAGTAGATGTGGACGGTCTCCACTCTTATCAGGAAGCAGTAGAAATGCGACGTATGCTCTATGACGACCCTCTCCTACAACCTGTACTCACCTTTATCAGCCCCAGCGGACTGGGTGTAAAGGCATTTGTTCCTTGCCATTATTCCCCCACGATAAATGATGCCCAAAATATCACAGACAACATGAGTTGGGCGATGCGGTACGTAGAGACGGCATACAATACGGTAACAGCGGTTTCTTCCGAAACGAAATCCAAAGTAGATTTCTCCGGCAAAGACCTCGTGAGATCCTGTTTCCTTAGTTACGACCCGGAAGCATTGTTCAGAACCAAGTAAACGAGAATAATTAAACATTATTTTATAAAAATCAAAACATGACCGATATTGAATCTTTATGCCGTCTCACCGAAGCAGTCGAAGCGGCAGGAGCGGACATTGCTCCCACCTATCTTGAATACGTACAATTGTCATTCGCCATCGCAACGGATTGCGGTGAAGCAGGACGTGACTTTTTCCATCGCCTGTGCCGGGTGTCTCCCAAGTATCAGCGCGAACATGCCGAACGGGTATTCTCCAATGCACTCCACACCCAACGTGGAGAAGTGCACTTGGGCACCGCTTTCCACCTGGCCGAAGCGACGGGAGTAAGCATCTGCATAGAAGAAATGCCCAAACATCCCACAGGTACAAAAGGTACAGCAGGTACAGCACGCAAATTTCCCCCACACACGGGCGCGTATAATAAGGTAGGGAATGACAATATCTCCGAAGAAAGAGAAGGGGAAGAAGAACTATTGCCGGGCAGTGAACCGCAACATCAATTGCCCACTTTTCCGAAAAACAACTGGCCGGAATTCTTGCAACGTATCATAAAAGCCGGGAGCAGCCCAATACAACACGACATCATGTTATTGGGAGCGCTCACTGCCCTGGGTGCTTGTATGTCGCGCCACGTGCGATGCCTATATGGCGGCAAATACCATCACCCCAGCCTCCAATGTTTCGTAGTGGCTCCTTCGGCTTCCGGCAAAGGTATCCTTTCCTACATCCGCTTACTCGTGGAACCTATCCACGACGAGATCCGCAAAGAAGTGGCCATACAGATGAAAGCATACAAAAAAGAGAAAGCCGAGTACGATGCTATGGGGAAAGAACGAACCAAAAAGGAGGCTCCACAAATGCCCCCTAACAGGATGTTCCTCATTTCGGGCAACAACACCGGTACGGGTATCCTACAAAACATCATGGACTCCGACGGAACCGGACTTATCTGCGAAGCGGAAGCGGACACCCTTTCCACCGCCATCGGATCGGACCATGGTCATTGGAGCGATACCCTGCGCAAAGCGTTCGACCACGACCGCTTGTCCTACAACCGCCGCACCGACCAGGAATACCGGGAAGTGAAGAAAAGCTATCTTTCCGTCCTGATTTCGGGTACGCCGTCGCAGGTGCAAACTTTCATTCCGACGGCAGAAGACGGATCATACTCCCGCCAATTATATTATTACATGTGCGGAATCAGTAAATGGATCAGCCAATTTATGGACAACGAGATAGATTGGGAGGAGATATTCACCGCTATGGGACTGGAATGGAAAGAAAAGTTGAGCGTGATAAAAGCGCACGGCATTCATACCCTGCAACTCACGGATGAACAAAAAGAAGAAATCGACACCGTCTTTTCCGACTTGTTTGAACGCTCCAGTGTAGCTAATGGAAGGGAAATGTATAGTTTTGTGGCACGTCTGGCCGTCAATCTATGCAGAATCATGTCGGAAGTAGCCGTATTGCGTGCCCTCGAAAGCCCGCAGCCCTACGACTTCAAGACCTCTCCCACCTCTCCTTTCACACCGGACAAGGAGATTCCTGCGGACAACCGCAAAGATGACATCATCACTCGTTGGGATGTATCCATTTCACAGGAAGACTTTCATGCTGTGCTTAGTCTTGCGGAACCTCTCTACTGTCATGCCACGCATATTCTATCGTTCCTCCCCAATACAGAAATCAGCCACCGTCCTAATGCCGATCGTGATTATCTCTTCCAGAAACTGGGTGATGAATTTACTCGTACACAGTTACTGGAAGAAGCAGTTGCCATGGGAATTAAGGAAAACACAGCCCTCACTTGGTTGAAACGGCTCACCAAGCGCGGAATATTAGTCAGTATAGACGGCAAAGGGTTGTACGCGCGTGCGTGTGTGTATGAGTGAACCGGAAAAAGTGTACCCACTGTACCCGTTTTACTTACGGATGCAGTAGTCATTTCAATTACCACATCCGTTTTGACTGAAACAATCGTTTGTCCTGCATAAAGCATCGCTTTAGGAGGTGTAAAGCTAAGCTTTAGACATCGTAAAGCGGTGCTTTATACACCATAAAGCGACGCTTTATTTAAGGCTCTCCTAAAGCATCCACAATGACTCTCACCTCCAACGGTGTGAATGAGCGTCGCTTTGATTCGTAGCCTAAGTCGTACAGGCGTTGTAGAAGTCCGGGACACAAAGAGATCCATTTCTTCATCTTTCGATAGGCAGCGATGTCAGTTAGTTGCGGAGAATAGAGTTGCGCCAGTTCCATGCGCCCGTAAGCACGTATTTTAAATTCACTCATGATGGATATATTTCTGATTTACTGTTACAAAAATAACAAAAAACGACTATATAACCAACGTTTTTCCATTGAATAACCGACTATAATGACAAATAACCGACCGCTACCAGACACAACCGTGCACAGCTGATTTCCGGGAGATCCGGAGTAGTATTTTTGTATCGTCGAAAGGGAAAAGAATCCCCGGACAATATGTTTAACCCTTTAATTTATTGTTTTATGATTCGTTACAAAATTTATCAGAACCAGCAGAAGAAAGGCTTGAATGCGGGTAAGTGGTTCGCCCGTGCAGTAAGCGACGAGACGTTTGATTTGGCAAAGCTTGCCGAACATATGTCGAAGCACAATTCACCGTATTCCGGTGGTGTCATCAAAGGTGTGCTTTCGGATATGGTAGATTGCATCAAAGAATTGTTGCTAGACGGCAAGTGTGTGAAAATTGATGATCTTGCCATTTTTGGTGTGGGTATTCGCAGTAAGGCAGCCGATACGCTGGAAGAGTTCTCGTTGGAGAAGAATATTAGCGGCATGCGTCTGAAAGCCCGTGCCACCGGTAATCTGTCGACCAATAATCTGAAACTCGATAGCCAGTTGAAGCAGCAGGCGGAATATCAGAAACCGACAACTGCCGGAGGAGGTTCTGATTCGGGTGACAACCCTGATCCGAAACCGGATGGAGGTGGCGAAGCGCCTGACCCGGCTGCCTAAAAGATTCACCACAGACTACACAGATTTCCACAGATTATATTGAATTGGTAGTTGCTAAAGTAGTCGATTATTTATCTGTGTGAGTCTGTGTAGATCTGTGGTAAACCTATGGCAAACCTACAGTAAATCTGTGGTAAAAGAAAACTATTATTAATTTATTTAAAACCTGTTATTGTATGAGTAAATCATCATCTTCCCGCTCTGTATGGAGCTTAGTTCTCAAAATCGTTATCACTGTAGCCACCGCCATCGGAGGTGTGTTCGGAATACAAAGTTGCATGTAACCCCATGCGGACTATTACATTAATTATCATTCATTGCAGTGCCACGCCGGAAGGAAAGTCCCTTTCGGCGGAGGCTTGCCGACAGGATCATATCTTGCACCGTGGTTTCCGTGATATTGGCTATCATTTTTACATCACTCGTGATGGGGAGATTCACCGGGAACGTGCGTTAGAAAAGGTCGGGGCACACTGCCGTAATCATAATGCCCATTCGGTTGGTGTTTGTTATGAGGGAGGACTGGATGCGAACGGAAAACCGAAAGATACGCGTACACTGGAACAAAAAGGAGCTTTGCTTGCTTTGTTGAGGGAGTTGAAAAGGCAGTTTCCGAAAGCGTTGATTGTGGGACACCGGGACTTGAATCCAATGAAAGGATGTCCGTGCTTTGATGCGGTGAAAGAGTATTCCCAAGTAATTTCTTATCAAAAGTAGCTTCTTTTAGATTTCCACACGGCTTATTGTATAAAAAAATATCAACGATCTTCACAGACAGTTGGTATTTTTTGGAAATCATATTAGTGTTAACACTAATATGAAGAGCGAGATTAGAACAATACCACTATATTGCTCCTAATCTACTAAATGTAGGGATTCATGTTTGTCACATGAATCTAGGGACCTACATTTTTCCATCTCATTGTAAATATTCAATTATAACATAACGTATTAAAAAGCACTTTCAGTACTTCCTATTCATTTCATCTGTTTTTCATCGTTTAACGAGCATAAGCTCCATCTTTAGCCTCAAAGATGACAGATGGTTCAATCACTTCCACAGTATGCCATGCACCCTTAGGTATCTGACAACCATACTTGGTTTCTGTAGGATTGAGATGGATACGCTGTACTTCTCGATACTCAACCTTACGAGCTACATCTTGTACATTCACCCCCTTCTGAAAATCATCCGTATCCTTCTCATACGAAACTACTTCCTCATAAATTACTTCGTCCAACTTACCACACAGGCAGATTACTGTTTCGGTAGTATCTTCATGTCGATGGATAGGCACCTTAGTTTCTGGCAACAATGCGTTTAGCATACGTTGACTGGTATCGGCAGATGAAGTGCGTAGGTCGAAGTTCTGACGTAAACGTGGATTCTCTTTAGCTTGCTCAAATAACTTATCTAAAAATTCTTTATCAAATTCCATAATCGTTATTGTTTCAATGATATAAGATATTCTTCATGTAAATGATAGTATTTTTTCATGAATAATATGTAAGCAATAGCTAATACAGCTGATACACCCACCAGATATAACCAATGAGCAAGCACTGTATCGGGACAGAGATAGATAAATCCAAGGGAAATCACTAACTGCATAACCGTATACAGCAATGCAACTTTTACATGACCTACTTTTAACTCATTAGCCATAATCTGATAAGCATGCTTACGATGTGCCTCGCCCAAATTTTCGTGCAACATAATACGATGTACAATAGTCAGACAGCCATCCACACCATATACCAACAGAAATATCAGCCAAGTAATATCCATTGTCTTGATTATTACATTACCTAACAGAAACAGTATGATAAAAGCAATGCCGATAGAGCCGACATCCCCTGCAAAGCATTTCGCTTTACCCTTCGGACGGAAATTGAAAATACAAAACACCAATGAAGAAAGAATCGTTGATATGATCAGACTCTGTTCTACAAAAATATCATCCATATTCACCAGAGCCAACGGAATCAATACAGCCAAAGAGTAGCCTGCTGTGATACCATTGATTCCATCCATGAAGTTTATTACATTTGTGGCACCAACATAGACTATTAGTGCTAACAGTATTACCCACCACATTGACCAATGCAATATGCCAAGCTGATAGAATGCCATTGCGGCAGCTACAAATTGAGCGACCAATCTTACAGAGTCCGGTAATGAATGGATGTCATCTACAAAGCTAATGCCTGCTACAAGCGTCAGGCCTACCAGAAACCAGGGATATTGAAATCCAAAGAATACACTCCAAATCCATACACCAATCAAGAAGATTATACCTCCGCCACGCAATACAATCGTAGAGTGTGATGAGCGTTCGTTGGGTTTGTCGATAATATTAAAGTGGTCAGCCACCTTGAAATAGCATAACTCTAATGCCAATAGAATCACAAAAATAATTCCATAAGTACTAACTAATTCCATATTGTTTTAATGTATTTACTTCGATATTTAATATAAAAATCAACACAAAGCTTTCATTATATTTCCCATTTGTGTATAATCCTCTGTCTGATAAGTTGTTGTTCTGTTTTCCCATGCACGACACTCGTATTCCCATCTTTTTTCAATGCTATTTTATTAGAAAGTAATAAACTAAGATTGCTACTGTAGTTTAAAATTTTCAACGCCAGCTCCAAGTTTCGATATCCCAATATCAACCTTTGATCATACGATCCAAGAATACTCTCTGAAATGCTATTGGCAACGTCTCGTCCTATGAGCAGAGCCTATGAACAATATTCTTGACAGCTATCATTACAAACATGCATTTGATGAAACAGGTGTTTAGAAACAGCGGTAAACATTTTTCCTTGTTTATCCAAATTAATTTATGATTCTTTATCATTAACAACATAGAATAAAATTCTCACGTTACACATTCGTGTAATCATACCTCTCACCTTTTACCCTTCACTCTTCAAAAATATATTGATTTTGATTTATTGTAACTTCTATACTTTGTTGAATAGACGTTTCATTACTCTTCTAAAAACATTTCCACATCCATTCAACCGTATTTTCCTTAACAGGCAATTTTATACAATCAAGATGTTTTTTTTCAATGTAATACCGACAAATTTCTAATACATTTTTTAGGAAAGGGGGAATATCATTATTCAATAAATGTTTTCCATTTACTTCTATTACAATAAATGACAAGTTATCCTTAAGGAGCTCATTATATTTGTTGATAGTCACACTTATTTTTATGTAGAATATATTATCTCTTCCCTAGCATCACCCTTATCTTATGCTGAAGAGATACCGGTATCATTGACCAAAGCACAAAGGTTATTTTCCTATCATTCTTTTTCCAAAATGTATGTACATCGGTCCAATCCTTTTTTTTTCCCCATTCAGCTAGAACAAGATCGCGTTTGACCGTATGGTGTGAAGGTTCGTTTACAGGACCATTTTCTTTTCTGATAGCATCATATTCCACATCGTACAACTCAAGTTCAGCATTACCGACCATTGATATACCTTTATCTGTGTTAACAAGAACACAAGACACACCCTTTTCAATATCTATTTTGTTGTTCAAATCGGGTCTTGTCTGCAAGATGCCCCAAAAATCGCCTATAGTAATATCGGCACATCTTTCTGGTTTTGCGTATGGGCAACAATAACAACAATCTCTGTATGTCTCACCTTTCAAGAAATAGGTCATATAAGATGACATCCTATGGTTAATCTTCTTTTCCTTCCCATTCTGATAGACAATCTTGTTGTTGAACGACCATCCTTGTTCTTTATCTCTGAAATAGAACATCCTGATCTCATTCCTCTTATACATATCCAAATATGAGTTGAACATCTTATTATTGGATACACCATGGCAGATTACCTCAATAGTCCACAGATTCGGATGGTTATTTGTGTATCGTTGAATAGCTGCTACTTGACACGGAGTTCCTGAAAACAAGACAGATTTGCTATCATCCAGTAGGATTTGAATCTTTTTATAAATACCAGTAGTTTCACTTTGGACATACTTGGATCCATAAAGGTTCTTTAGGTCAACAACATTATCAACTATAATATGGTTTGCTGAAACAGTTTCATCTAGTGTGCTACCTACTACCACCCAATTCGTTTTTTTCAGGAGAACATATTCTGCCACAGCAGCAAAAACTCCACCAGAAGAAGAAAGAGCAATTCTATCTTTGTCTTGACGAATTGCAGCGTAAGTTTTTTGGGGAATAGTTTGCTTGCGAGGGTTCACTATCACACATCTCTTTACACACAGACCGCAATCCACACAAGTATTCTTATCCACTATAGGACGGAGAAAACCAGAATCATCAGGTACAATACTAATACTATGTTTACTGCAAACACTAGCGCACAAGCCACAACCAGAGCACTTATCAATATCTAATTCTGCTACGTTCATAGTTTAGAATCTCTTTTGAATTTTTCTCCAAATATTGTTTGGTAAAAATAGCAAGAATACTATCATATTTGCTTTGAAGGCAGAAAAGCCTAACACTTCTTGATACATCCGAATGACAGCCTTCAGTTGCTTCCACTTGTTCGAGGTCTCAGACCCAGGAACATGACGATATTTCCAAAGCACCTTCGGATAAGTCACCAGATAATCAGTATCTCTCAGATACATCATCCACAGCCCCCAATCTTCTGCTCTACGGAGGTTGGGCATCTGCTTCTTACCCAATACCTGAGTGTCAACCATCACACCTGGAGTACCAATGTTGCATCCAGTGATCATACTCTTGTACGTCTGCTTCTCATTCTGCTTCATAGTATAGTATGGCTCCAAGTTCTCGTCGGCATCCTCATACCATGTGCAAGTAAAGGGATAGTTGTTCTCCTCCATGAAACGTATCTGCTCCTCCAATTTGGTAGGATACCACCAGTCGTCTGAATCACAAAACGCCAGATATCGACCATATGCCTCCTTGATGGCAATGTTGCGAGCAGCACCTGCACCACCATTCACTTTGGCTCTCAACACACGGATACGATCATCCATAGCTTCCACCGCCTTGAGTACCTCTACAGTTTCAGGAGCTAGAGAACAGTCATCCACAATAATCAGTTCCCAATCCGTATAAGTTTGGGCAATAATTGCCCCAACTGTCTCTTTGATATATTTTGCCGCATTGTAATACGGCATTACTATACTTACGTTCATCTTATTCTATTGTTTTTAGCGCATTTGAAATATACTCTCTTGCATTCTTGCGCTCTTCTATTAATACGCTCTCCGAATAAGCAAAGTCAATCTGGTCATACTGAACAAGGACGTCCTTAGGCTCAAATCGAGCCTGCATTTTCACCTTCTTCAGTATTGACTCTACACGACTATTCTGTGAATGAGCAGTCCCGTATGCTCTGCTGAAAACATAGAAAGGAGTATGCAGATTGATGGAGAAGGCTGTGCCATGGAATGAATCGGTCAGTACACACTTTGCGTTATTTATCAAATCAAGAAACTCAATAGTCCCCGAAGACACCATCTTGTCACAATAACTCATATCATCAAACTGGTATGGAATAGCTATCACCTCATACTTCAATGCCGCCCTCAGTTCTGTTATCGCCTTTCGAGCAAGTTCCGATGGCTTGTCCAAAAAGTATGCAAGTATATAGTTACTCTCCTTGTCATCAATGCCTAGGATATTCTTCCATGTTTCACCATCCACCATCAGTGTAGGATCCACCAACTGAATTGCCTCACGTCCTGTCATCTCCTTGATGAGCTTCACTCCACTATCCTCACGTACTGACAGGTATGCAAACTCACTAATCCATTTCCCTATCTTCTCCTTATTGTAGTCTGCAACAAAATCACGTCCAAAACTTGGAGCCAAAGCAACTCGTTTCTCTGCAGGCGCAAAACGAAGATAGTACATTGGATCCACATACATTGTTGATGAGTTCCAGATTTGGTCACTACCGGCAAAACAAGCAACAGCCTCTTTTGCTGCTTTCTTCATGCCATCCCACGAGAGATAATTTGGCTGCAAGTACTCGTCCGAGAAACGAATAAAAAGCGAAGCAGAATCTCCTATCATCGTCTTGTTGTAAGAATTCTGATAAATACTCAACGATTTTGAACCATTCTTTCCTCTGAGCATCAATGATCGAACCAAGATAGTAAGGAGTTTTTTCAGTCGTATATCACGTCCTTTCACCAGACTCTTCATAGCCACCAACTGGCAGTCATAACCAAGTTCTTTCAATATCGTCTTTCCTGCTAATGCCTGCAGACTTGAGCCGTAGTTGTAACCGGAGAATACGGTAGTTAGTAATACTTTATTACTTGACATATTGCGATAGTTTATTCGTATCCTCTTTAGCGAATATATAGTTCAAATCCCCCAATTTATCAAAAGTGTCCTTATATGTCACATCGTCAAATATCACATCAATATTTGCATAGTATGCTTGGTTTAATACTGTTGTATATGAACCAATAACATGTTTCGTACTAGCAATAGATTCTAGAATTGGAACGTCTTTGGGGTATTCAATAATACTCTTATCTACAAGTTCTTCAAGCAGTTTTATGTTGCTGAACCTAGGATGAGGTCTAAATTTATATATCTGTCCATTCTTAACGATAAAGTTAAGTGACTCAATAATACTTTTTAGTTGTGCTTCATCATATATTTGAAGATAATACTTATAATCGCTATAATACTCTTTTCTAAAATTATTCTCAACATCAACATTAAAACTCTCTGGTATCTCAATACGGAACTGTGTAGCTTCTGCTTTTAGGCTGAGGAACATCTGTTTATAATGTTCTCCCCATACATAGCAACGATTATATCTAAAATACACATTCCCTAAATAAAATAACTTTTCGCCATGCATAACATTGACATGCTCGATACCAAGGTCATTGCAATACTTTGTCAATATTGAACCTGCGTACGATGCTTCATTATGTACAATAATTGCTTTAGGGCTATAGCAATAAATTATGTATTTATAGTACGACAGTTTGATTGCCGTTTTGAATACAAAGCATGGAACAGGATGTCTAAAAAATATTTTTATCAAGAGAAGAACATCACTTCCTGAAAGCATACGCCCTTTGTTCCAAACGTTATTATTTATATCGAACTCATGTCTGAGTGTATTAGGAATTATTTCCTCAAATTTATAGAAATCGCCAACGGCCTGATATGATTGCGTTTGTTTAGGCTTGAATACATAGAGAATCAAGCAATATAGTACATACACTGGTAAAGCAAAGAACGAAATAATCTCTGCTGCTATTTCTTTGAGTGTATGGTAAAAAAAATGTCTTCCTCTAAACTGATTGAAGGATCTGTCAATATCATCAACAGGTTCTTTCATGGTCGAGAGAAATTCCTTCTGTTCTTTTGACGTGACCTCAAACAATTCTTTATCAAAGGAACGTAAATAATTCAAAAACTTAATATAATTCATAAGCTATACTCATTAAAATCTACCTTTAGCTTTCAAGCGATTAAACTGTTCTATATCTCTATACTTAATAATCTTAGCTGAATTACCACCAACAATTGCGCATGGAGGTACGTCTTTTACAACAACTGAACCAACGGCAACAATAGCACCCTCAGCAATATGTACATTACCTGAGATTATCACATTACTTCCGATCCAAACGAAATCATCTATTACAACATTCTTCGGCTTATAATGAATTCCATACGGAATTTTATCACCATACTCATAATCATGGCTTCCTAACATTATCAAGATATTAGTACCCGAGTGAAAGTAATTTCCAATTTTCACGCTACCAAATCCACTGATAACCATACCATTAAACCCACAATTATGACCAACAGAGACTTTTGCTTGCCTTGATATTTTTATATATCTTGCAGCTCCAACATGGTCACCATATGCAACAAGTTGATGTTTCAAGATGAAAGTACTTACATAGTGCTTCAATCTACGAAACTTGTCCACACAGAAAACAATTATCCTTTTCATTTAATTACACTCTTATATAATTCAACGTATTGTTGTGTCATCCTCTGAAATGAAAACCCTTTAGAGACTGATTTGATATTTTCACAATCAATTATTTTGCACATTATTTCTACCATAGCTTTTGCCAACGCTTCATCTGTTCTTTCTTCCACAGCTATCATAGCGTCATTTACATAAAGGTCCTCAACTGCCGGTAGATCTTTAAAAGTGACATTTGGTTTGCCATAAACGTACCCTTCGATTATGCTCAACCCAAATCCTTCTGTCAAGCTAGTAAGAATAGTTGCATTACAAGTCTCATAATAATTGAAGATATCTTCTTTCGGTTGTATTCCACAAAGGATTAGTTTATCTTGTAGATTATGGATTTTAATAAACTTTGCGACCTCATCTGTCTCAAAATATCTACCTACAAATAGGATCTTACTTCGATTTCTATACTCTTCTGGCATCTTCAACCAAGCACGGGCAGCCTGAATCTGATTCTTATTCTTAGAAATGTTTCCTACGAAGACGAACAAAAATTCGTCTTCATAGATATGATATTTCTCCCTTATGTTTTGCGTACTACCCTTCTCAACAACATCGCAGCCATTGCAAATAACATAAAAATTTGCAACATCATGTCCAATAAATGATTCAGCAGTCTTCTTGTTTCCAGTACTGATAAATGATACAGGATATCCATTTGATGATGCCTCTTTGAGGAAGTCCCGTTCATACCGCTTGAGGCTAAAAGGAAGTTTGATAGAGTCTTCAAAACTATTCAATCCATGTAATGTAACGACGAATGGAACATTTGCTATTTTACACATACGAATCATGGAATCTGTTATCTCACTACATCCATGAATATGAACAACATCATACTCCATCAAATTTGAGTGAAGCTGAGATAATGATGTATACATGTATAATTCCCTAAAGCTTCGCTTCAGAGGTAATTTGTACTTCTTGACATATTTAAATCCATTTAAGAGACTATTTAGTGTCAATCCACAGAAATATGACATCCATGTTCTTTTAATAATATTCACTCCCTCAAGTTGTACCGAAAGTGAAAATGTGTTAGCAACAAACATATCCACTTGATTAGTTTGTGAGATATGCTTTGCCATGTCAAATACCATATACCCAAACCCCGTCTGATTACGCATAAAAGTAGGAGAAGAAGGGTGGGTTATATGCGACGTTACGAATAGTACTTTCATTTTAAAATATTCGATAATAAAGTAGGCTGTGCACCCTTAGGTATAGCATAGTCCATCACAAACGAACGGAGCATTTCCAAATACTCAGGATTATCCCGTAGATGCCAATAATGAACGTTAACAACCATTGGCAAGTTATTTTTATCGCAATAATCAAACAATGCTTTTAGATAAGTCAAGGACCTTAATGCACATGCATTTATCTCTAAGTGATCCGAATACTTCAAAACACCAGGATAAGCAAATCCTATTGTAACACGGTAATACCATCTCTTGCAATAGCTTATAATATTCTGAATGGTCAAATTACGCTGAAAATTGATAGGAACAATGCCTGAGAAATGCATATTGTTAGCAACAACAGCATTTAGGCATTTCTTGGAAATCATATTACTTGGTGCCACAAAAACAGAAATTTGGCATTTTAACGCATATTCCAAGTAGTCTTTTGCCAATTTTATATTTTTGATTATCAATTTATTTCCGCTCATGCCAGACCATATCATTTCCGGATATCGTATATTCCCATCAACTTTATACTGATGAGTGATGCCATGAAGCAAAATGTCGCACTCTTTACGGACATACTTTTCTCTAAACCATAAACATAGTTCTATATTTTTATCTATATCACGCGGTGTAGTGTTTCCTTTTGTGTCAGAACATGTCCCCTTAGTTGAAACATCCATAACATGAGGGACAACAGCAAATGATATTGGAAAGCCTTCAAAATCTTTATAAACGAATTCTATATCTTCTACCTTTGTGAAGAAATTTGCATCATCGTCTCTAATTGCTAACTTTACCATAACTTTCTATGTATATAATGATTTAACTCTCTAATTGCAAATCGTACTATTGATACTATTTCAGAAAAGTTCAAAACAGTCAATATTGCAAAACATAACATTGCCCACAAATAAGCACCTTTCCCTACAAACACTGATTCAACCACCAAAAGAATCACCTGCATTGTGGTACTAATTGGACTTACACCAATATTCAAATATTTGTTTACAGCTACCCTTCTAATTAACCATATTATATAATATCCAATCATTGTAGATATGGCTACCACAATGACTCCATATTGCTTCAGGAATAAAACTGTTAGCAAAATTGAAACAATCGCTCCTATCAAAGTGGAAACAAATTGCATGATATTCTTCCTTTCTGATGAAAATATTGAGCCAAGAAAACCGGCCAATGCACCAAGGAATACAGATATAAAAAGGTATGGAGTGACCCACCAATAAGATACAAATTCACCAGACAGCAAAACACTAGCAAGAACATAAGACAAAAGGATAATCATTCCAGTCAATAAAATAAGCATTGAAAAATACTTCCGATGCATTGACTTTATATACCTTTTGGATTCATCTGTACCATAGTCCTTCAACGCTGATAACAACCAAGCCTGTGCAAAAATATCGCACAATACAGTCAATATTGAAGGTATACGCAGAGTTGCAGAATATATACCCACTGCTGATACACCTAGCCATGCAAGCATGACATAGCGATTTACACTACTCAGAGCCCACCAACTTATCTGATTTGAAACTAGTGGCATTGAAAACACAATCATCTCCTTTTGGAGTTTTGCATCAGAAATCCTTGTCCAATAATCCCATACACTGCACTTTATAGCCATGTAAGAAATAGCAAAAATGTCTGCAATGGTATATGAAAGCAAAAATCCCATAACCCCTAGCCTCAATACAAGCAAAAAGAACAAGTTGAGAACAACTACCATGAATGAACTCAGCAATCCTCCAGATACAGAGACTTTTACATTATCAATTCCTCTTGCGAACTTATGCATCAGGTTCATCAAACCTTGATTGCATAACATAATAGGAACAAATAGAATATACCCACCAATAGAATCGAACATTGGAAGGAAATAGAGCCCAGCTGTAATAAAAAGGCTTATTACAAAGCCCCATAATGTCACCCTTAAGCCAGTTGAAAAGAGTTTCCTTCGGTCAACATTTTTAATGAAACAAAATCTTAGTATAGCATCTGCAATCATACATGTCAAAATAGGGAATAACATTTGAGCTGTTGTTTGAACCATGTCTGATATGCCATACTCTTCAGTTGAAAGTACTGCTGTGTATAATGGAATCATCAAAAACACAAGAATTTTTGATCCCATATTTGCAATTGCAAATAATAGCGTATTGGAAAGTAATTCTTTTATTCTTGAGTTCATACCAAACTATTTTGACGATTATAAATACTTGTAAACAAATAAATAAAAATAATTTGAAAAGCGAAACCTCCAGTTCCAAAGGAATAACTTTGAAAGAACATACTCGCAAATAGCATAATAATATATGTCAATATTTCCTTACTATTAATTAAAGGTCTGATATACAACGACAAGAATAAAGCAAGCCCTATCACTCCGAATTTTGCAAGTACCAGCCAGAATGTAGAAACAAAGATAGAATTTTCCTTTACAATTATTTCATTGGAATGGAAACCTCCACTTATTAAGTAATCATACGGATTAGCTGCAGGCATGCCAATTAATAAATCCATAAATGGCATATTAAACACCATAGCTGGACCATTGATTGTTCGAGATGTACTTTCAATATCTGTCTCTGAGATTTTCTCCATACCAGCAGAGAAAATTTCCGAAGTAAACAGCAGCCATACAAAAACTCCAGTCAATAACACAACAGCAACTTTTGTTCGAATTCTAATATCCTGTGTTAATACATATACGATCAGCATAAGGAGGGACATTGTGATACCAGTTGTAGATGTACTGAAGAACATTGATGCCATAATAATGACCGTCCATGTGAATTTTCGTTCAAATAATGACAGAAAAAGTGGAACCATCATATAAGTCACAAAGGCAGCAGGCTCCCAGTAAAACGAGGTTGGGCGAAATCCTTCCTCAAAAAGTCTTGATCCTGTTTCAAGTTCAGGAAGAAACGGCAAAGGAATAGGTGTTACACACCCGCCACTCCTAATTATTGCGAAGTGATATGCAATACCTCCTATACTAATAATAGCAACAAGATTTATTGCCCCTTTTAGTTTTTCAAAATCCAGAGCTTTCACAATAGGTATAATACATATTGACAATAGCACAGCCGAAATGGTATTGTTAATCATGTATCCTGGGGCATTTATCATAACCGCCAACAGAATTTCATGTATAACCACAAAAGCAATAAGCCATTTTAACTCTCTCATTTGTATGTTGGATTTATTTTGCCTTGCGAAAGCAATTAATGCCATCACAACCATAAAGAACAGGTTACCTTTTATTGCCCCCCAACTATACCCTGATAATATGCAGTAGAATGCAAATAGAAGCTCAAGAAAGCCTATTCGATCCAGTGATAGGTATGAAATAAACTTTCTCATTATTTATTCCTTTGATTTAGATAATGCTTCATAAAAGGGATATGAAAGAGTATTTCTCTTATTCGAGTTTTTCGAGTAATTTTTGCGATCCTCTTAAGATCATTACTTATCAGAAGTTTCACATCCTTTTCAAAATCTGCGTTTTGAAACAGATCAGAAAATTTATCTCTATTCGGATGCCTCTTCATCGGCATCCGTAACTGCCCTTGAACAGCCACCAACTTTGAATACTCTATAGGAGCAATCTCAACTGTTTCATTCAAATCAGCAAACAGCTTTTCTCCTTTTTGTGTATTCAAGGTTATCATTGATAGCAAAAAATCACTTCCAGATAGTTGGCTGTATTCGCTATCCCTGTCTGCATAATCTCCCACAGTAATATCGCTAACTCTCTCGGAGGTTGCATATTTGCACTGGTAACATGATTCGCGATAGTACAGTGCCGATAAAAAACCAGCGATATACATATCCTTTGGATGCATTCCATTATACACAGATTGTCCTTTTTTGTTATCTAGGAAGAGACCATATTTCGAATCAATTTTCTTCCCATTCTTAATTTTACGGCGGAACGAAAGTGTACATTCTCGAAGGTTTTCATTAGTTTTAGTTCTTAAACTTTCATTCAAGATAATCTGTGAAGGTACTCCATGACAAACAAAATCTATTGTGACCAAATTTTCATAGTCCTTGCGCAAATATGTCCTCAGACCGGCAATTTGACATGGAGTTCCAATAAAGATAACCTGTAGATTTGAATGTAAATCTACTTTGATGCGTTTGTAACAATCACCTAGATCACTTTGCACATACTTACTTCCTTTTAGAAGGAACAGGTCATCATCATTATTAACACGAATATGTTGTACATGTGAAATATCTCTAGCAGTGCATCCATACACAACACCTCCTTGTCTTATTATTGTCCGACTTAACAATGAAGCGATACCACCAGAAGAAGATGTTTCCTGTTCAGAACGATCTGTTGCATGCCCTACAAAACATAGGGTTGGTTCGCTCTTATCAACCTCAACATTGTTGGGGCATACTTTTTGACATAAACCACAATCAATACATAAGTCCAAATTGACAACTGGATAGCGGAAACCTATTTTATCCTCACAATAAAATATAGCGTTCTTTCCGCAAACATTTACACATGCAGAACAACCGGTACATTCATTATGTTGGCAGATTTCTTTCATCATAACTCAATAATCCTATTAATTACAGAATATGACATTTCTCTTTCGCTCTCGAATTTTGCATTTACAACAGAGTAATCAATCGACCGGATATCAATTAAACCACCATTATAATATGAAAGAAGACGAGCTTCAAGTCCTATCCTATGCAAATAGTCAAACAAACGAGAATTATCTCCAGCACTCTCAGAACCACTATGCTTTACAAATGCGTAGAAGTTCTTATTAAGATTACTGCTGAATACAACTCCATGAAATGAATCCGTACAAATATATTCTGCACCATTTATCAAACCTACAAAATCAAGAGGACCTGCATTCCAAATCAAATTATCGGCATCAGAGAACTCGCGCCAATTTACAGGAATATAATAAATAGGAAGCCCTGTTTGCTTTGACAACTGTTGTACAAAATCGCGATAATATTGACGATCACCAAGAAAGTAACAGAATATGTACTTGCCACTAATCATTGGTTTATGAGCCAATGATCTCCACTCTTCCTTTTTTATCAAAAGAGTTGGGTCAACTACAGCTGGCACCTCATTGTCTATTATCTTAGATAATAAGGTTGCTCCTCCCACTTCACGACAAGACAAGATTGAGTAATCTCGCAACTTTGTTTTGAGATATCGTTCTTGCTCATTTGAGAATGAATTTATGCCCAGACTTGGAGCATAAGCAGCTTTCTTTGCTCCCCTAACCGCAAAATCAAGGAACATTGGTGTTAACTCATATCCTCCTGAAACATTAGGACTCCATGTCTGATCTGATCCTGTTACATAAATGTCATATACTGGAGGATTTTCCATCAACTGGTTCTTGTTTCTGTAAAGTTTATCTGTCGTTTGAGTATTATTTTTGAGAAACTCGTCAAAATAGGTATTGCGCAATGCGAATTTCGAAACATACTTAGATTTTGTTCGTATCTCTTTAATATGTGACAAATAATAGCCTGTTCGACTGATTCTTGTTTTCAATCGCTTCCACTTTGATGCGTTGGTTGGGGGTACTCCTCTATAATTGATTAACTCACACTTCACATCCTGACCAAGAGATCGGATATAATGCTGCAAAGCAAAGCCCTGAAGCATTGATCCGTAGTTATAATAGTTGAAGTATGAAATAATTCCAATTTTTTTCATACTTGATTATTTCAAATGTTTCACTAATTCCTTCGCTCTCTCATACTCCTGCAAAGTGCCTATATCTATCCAAGTGCCGTTGAGAGGATAACGGATAACTTTCTTGTCCTGGGCGATGAGTTTCTCTACAAGATGAGTGGCATGGAAGAAAGTGTCTTTTGGAATCTCGGCAAGAGCGCGCTTCTTTATGAGGTAAATGCCGGCATTGGCATAGTAGTTATACTTCGGCTTCTCAATGAGCCCCTTGATGTTGCGACCATCAAGATCGAGGATCCCCAATTCGATACTGATGTTGTAAGGAACGGCAGCAACCGACATTTCTGCATCGTGCATTTGGAAGTGGAGAAAAAAGTCCTCATAGTCGATATTGGTGAAGAGATCGGAGTTCATCACAAGAACAGTATCGTTGTAGAAAGTATCTACAAATTTAATGCTACCAATAGTACCGAGAAACTTTGGCTCACGGAAAGTGCGAACCTGTACACCATCACGAGGAGTAGAGAAATGCTCCTCCAACTGCTCGCCAAGGTAGTTAACAGTCACATTGACATACTGCACGCCATACGACCTCAGACGATCTACATTATGATCGATAATGCACTTGCCTCCTACTTCGAGCAATGGTTTAGGAATCTTCTCAGTAAGCGGACGAAGACGTTCACCCTTTCCACCAGCCATCAGAACGGCATCAATAGGAAGTTTTGATTTGAACTTCTGGAGGTTGACTACATCCACCACATGATTCTCAGCATCAAGAATAGGGATGAACATAATACGACGGTCACGAAACGACTTAAGGTGTGCTACATCATAATCTTCCTGCTTGATGAACTTGAAGTCACGATGCATGATTTTGTTGATAGTATCAGTCAGTTCTGCTCCTGCAATAAGACCACGGCGGATATCACCATCGGTGAGCGAACCTACCATCTGCTGTGCGGCATTCACAACAATGAGCAACTCGCCATCGTGGGTTATGTTGTTAATAGCAACGAGAGCATCGCGAACGGAGGCAGTCTCACTTATTATATATTTTCTCATATCTCTACCAATTTATCTTTCAACATGATTTCTGCAATCTTCCAATCGAGCATATTGTCAAGATCTACAGAATGAATTTCGTCCATCACATATTTACGAATCTTGGTCATTCCTGCAAGCCCTTTGGCTTTAAGCTGTTCAGGATTGATCACATATACAGCACCATTCTGCTGCCATACGTGAGGAGCGTCCTGACGACGTCCAATAGTGCCATTTCCCTTACTGATGGTGAGAAATCCTTCTGCATTATCCTCAAAGCCATCGTAATAAGGATTACACTTAGCTAGCATTACCGACGTAATCATATCAATACTATCATCATAGAGTTTAGCAGCCTCAATTACATCTTCGGCTCTACGGAAAGGAGAGGTTGCCTGAAGGAGTACGACCATATCGTAGTGATTACCTTTCTGCTCATAGAAGTCGAGTGCATGAAGGAGTACCCCATTAGTACCTGCATTATCGGTTGCCAAATACTCAGGACGCTTAAAAAGAACCTTCAATCCATAATCCTCTACAACTTTGATGATGGCATCATCATCGGTCGATACACAAATATTATCGTCGGTAGTAAACTTACGGGCGGCATCAATAGCATAACAGATCAACGGTTTACCACCCAACTCCTTTATATTTTTGTGAGGTATACCTTTACTACCACCTCGTGCCGGTATAATAACTAATGGACGCATAGGTTTAATCGAGCTTAATAGGTTCGTCAATATCAAAGTCGTGAAGTGCCTTAGTGTCAACCACCATATCCCAGTGTGTGGCTGGAATACCGCTTCCTGCTCGTTTGATGGTGATATTATTGGCAGAGAGGATATCTCCCTTCTTCACTGGTACCTTTGCCACTATGGACTTGAGTAGCACTTTGGAAATCTCCACTTCACTTGGATTCGGGCGCTTAATGCCATCACCAAGAGCTACCTCAATATTGCGGATGCAATCAACCATATACTTGAGTTCCTGAGGCTCAAGCGAAGCCTTGTGGTCAGGACCTTTCATATTGCGATCAAGGGTGAAGTGCTTCTCAATAATCTCTGCCCCCATAGCAACGGCTGCAATAGGAATCTCTGTACCCATAGTGTGATCGGAATAGCCTACCTGACATTTGAAAGCCTCCTTCATGGTCTGCATTGCACGAAGATTTACTTCATTTTTAGGACAAGGATAGTTTGTGGTGCAATGGAGTAAAGTCACTGATGGAGCACCTGCTGCAAGGAGCGTGTCGTAAGCTGTAGCCACCTGAGCAAGTGTAGCCATTCCTGTAGAGAGAATGATAGGTTTACTGTAGGATGCCATCTGACGGAGGTAAGGAATGTTAGTCACCTCACCGGAACCAATCTTGATAAGAGGAAGATTGAGTTCGTTCATCAAGAAAGCAAGGCTGTACTCCTCATCAGGAGTAGAGAGGAAATCAATGTCAATCTTCTTACAGTGCTCCTGAACGATGCGAAAATTCTCGTATGACAATTCCAACTTCTTGAGCATCTCGAATTGGCTTTCTTCTGCATCGTATGTATTTTCCGACTGATATGTTGCCTTCTTTGCCTTACAAGTAACAATCTTTTCGGTCTGCCAAGTCTGGAACTTCACGCAATCTACACCAGCAGTCTTGGCAGCATCACAAAGTTGAAGAGCGAGATCGAGCTGACCATTGTGGTTAACACCTGCTTCAGCTATTATGTAAGTATGCATATTGTCAATATTTATATTTCAAAAGAATGTGTTTCAGTGTTTCTGTTTTCTCCGGATTAGCAGCAGCCCAATCAGCACAAACCTCATCGTAAAGTGAAGGATTGAAAATCATTTTGCCCAAAATGAACTGATATTCGTGCTTCGAGAACTTGCACTTGTACTGATATAGACTGTTCTCCTCAGATCCGTCAGTACCGCCACCAAGATGGAAGTGCTCCACACCTCGATTGATCAGTTCCCTAGCAGCTCCCCAAAGCAGGAAGTTATTTGGCGAGAGTTTGAGAGAAACTTTGTCACTACCGGCAAGATGATAATGGCCATATGGCAACTGATAGAAGAAGATGGCTCCTGCCACGACCTTATCCTCATGGATCACGATGCCGAGGAAACGGTTCTGAATGGTATCTTTCAATTGGTCGTAATACTTAGGATCAAAATAGTAGAATCCATCAGCCTCCAGCCTATCCATAGTGGAATTGTATAGCTGCTCAAACTCCTTGAGATAAGTAAAGTCGTTATCTACTACAAATTCTAGTCCGTTCTTCTCACCTTTCTTGATGACATTGCGATTCTTGGTGTGAATCTCGTTCATCCAAGTTGCCTCAATGCCTCCTGTGAGGTCAATAGCAATAGTCTTTCTGTCCTGAATCAAGTGGCCCACCTTATCGAAACAGTCCCAATTCTCAAGCAGAGGATGGAAACGTATGAATCCACAGACGTAGTTCTCAGCCTTAGCCTTATCGGTCATAGCCTGAAGAGCTGCTGTCATAAACACCTCATTATGGTCGTTTGATACGGGACCGCCATAACCAT
The DNA here is from genome assembly GCF_000157095.2 of Bacteroides sp. D1. NCBI lineage: Bacteria > Pseudomonadati > Bacteroidota > Bacteroidia > Bacteroidales > Bacteroidaceae > Bacteroides > Bacteroides sp. D1. The sequence continues at coordinate 43,694 of NZ_JH114342.1, read as the reverse complement.
AAGCAGTCTCAAAATCGAAGTATGTATTGCCTTTATACTTAAAGGCTCTACGGAGGAATGGGAACAGTAAGATGCTGTCGCCATTCTGATACACGAAGCAGCAAGCCTTCTCGCTCTCTGTCTCGTAGAGTCTCACATATTCCTCACGAAAGTACAGGTCTTGCAACTTCGCAGGAATACGCTCAAGGTACTCATTCCAATGTTCTGTAAATCCTATCATTTCAATGCTTTCTCTAATGTGTTGAGAATAAAATCCATATCCTTGTTGGTATACCTCTGATCGATAATGATGGACATCTCATGTTCTGCCATCTCAGCCCCCTTCTGTACGTTCATGCCTTCAAGCGGCCAATGAACAGGACAAAAAATCTGCTGCTGAAACATCTGCTTGCGAACTTTGTTTCTGTCCTCCAACCAGATCGGAACGAACAGAGGTGTCTTGTTTTCGGGTACAGGAAGGATGGTTCGGATACCTAGAGTGTTGAGCCCACTGAGTATCTGTCTAGTGTTGCGAAGGCGGATGTAAGCGATTCGTTCGAAGTCGGTCTTGGTAATTACCTCCTGCGAAATTTGGCTCATGCCCATCGTAATCTCATCGTCAATATGACTCTCACCTTTCTCAAAGAGATGGAGATAAACATCATCATCGTAATACTTCGGTTTGTGAAGCGACTTGAGGATGCAGCCTGCAAGTTTAAATTGATGAAACTTATTTACTTCAGTTACAACTGTCAGTTGCTTAGCAGTCTTCACCAATCCACCATCAGGACAAGCAAAAGTCTTGCGGAGACTAGTGAACTTGTAGTCAGCAGCAAGCTCAGGTTTACAGAACTCATAAAACGCCTGCACATCGTCTTCTATAACGATAGCCTCCATGCTAATAGACCGTACCAATTCAACCTGCAATTGGAGACTCTTAAGTCCAAAATAGTTGATGAGCAATACGGCTGCCTTCTCGTTGTCGTCAAGAGGGAACTTCTCTATATCAATCTCCAGCTGGTCATTGAGGTTATAGAACACGACCTTCACTTGACTCTTCTCGGCTGCTACCACTACGGACGAACAAAGATAATTAGGCAGATAAGCTGTAGTAATACCGTAACGCTTCTGTACATCAAGAAGAATATAATATAAAGCAGAACGTCCAGAAGAATACTTGTAAATGCCTTCCAAAAAACCGTTATTGCTCTGTGCGTATTGGAACCCTTGAAGGTCTATGCCAAATTCTCCGCCTATGATATGACTATTTTGCATACAGATACTCTTCAATGTGTTTTACTATCTTTTCTGCAGTACATCCATCGCCATAATAGCTGTCCTTAATGCGCTCAGGATCAGTTTCTATCGCACTCCAAGCAGATTGTATTTCTGTGAGATCGTTGTTTACCTGACGTACATTCTTGCAGATGAAGCGACCAGTCTGACGATTTCCGATATTGATGACAGGTATACCTAAACAAGAAGCCTCTATTATACCGCTTGACGAGTTGCCCAAGACAGCATAGCATTCGTTCATGAAACTAAGATAGCGCATCTGACCAAGCGAAGGATAGAGATGATATTTCTCTGGATTTAGCCTCTCTAATTCAGTCCAATTGTCGTTGATCTGATTGCCTCCGAAATCGGCATTTGCCTTTGAAATAACAATGGAAGCATCAGTCATGCTGTCTGTAAGTGCAATGATGTTCTTAGCCATCTGTAGATTGTATTCGAGCGATTCATTGGTCTCCGGATGAAGGGTGACAAGAATCCATTTATTGCTCATAGGGATACCGATATTCTCTGCCAATTCCTGACGAGTCATCAAAACACTTCTTCGGAAGTTATCCAACCCCGGTTCACCCACTGTCCACACGTTTGCATCAGAGTTACGCATACGAATGATGTTCTGAGCCGACTTTTCCACTCCAGGAAAATGAAGAACAGACATCATAGTGACGGCATTACGTACTTCGTTATCAATAGCACCAATAGTCACATCGCCACCTGATATATGAGCTATTGGAATATTCATCACAAGGGCTGCACTACAGATAGGGAGAAGCTCATAGCGGTCGCCCAATACCACTGCGAGATCCGGCTGTAGTTCTGCAAAGGTCTTTGCAAAACCCATGCTACAACGCCCCATCGACTCAACAATGGCTTCCTTTGAATCACTACTAAGACCCATATCCATTTTTGCGGAAATAGGATAACCATCCTCCTCTATGTACTTATATGTATAACCATGTTCAGCCATCAAGTGTGCACCTGTAACAACCAATTGGAGTTCGAGATTAGGATTCTGCTGAACACTATCTATAGTCCATCGGAGCAAACCGTATTCTGAACGGGCAGCTGTTATTATACAGACTTTCTTCATCTATTTTCTTTTGATTAATTGTGGAAAAAAAAAATTTAAGCTCGAACCGAGACCTCTTGCAGTTCATGCAATCTCTCTAGTCAACTGAGTTAATCTCCATCCGCTTATTTCAAGTTCTGTAAATCGCTCTTCCAAGTCGAGAAAAGACAATTCTCCTCCAATTCGCAATACAGATTCAGATTATACATCATCAGTTCTATCGCCCTCTCAATCACTTTCCCGTGCAGATAGTCAGAGATACTGTTAATCTGCACAGGAGCTTTCATTTCAAGTACTACAGCCCCTGTTTCTTATCTATATATGCGAAGTGAGGTGAATTTGTATTCGCAAAGATGCTGGTAACAAGAGGACAAATTTTCTTAAGTCTTGCCCATACATCCTTACGATTACGCATCCCTTTCAATCGGTTCCAGGCCCCATTCCAAGTGTACGCTAACAGCAGCCTATCCTCCGAAAATAAATAGACCGAAACCGTAAGATACACATCATTCTTAATCTGAAAGATAATATTTACACAATCCTTCTACACGAGAAACGTCATCTGACTCTCGTTGTAGAAGTTTGCTTTGGTACGTTTGGTAATAAATGACATTAGAATTATTTTATAAATCCTCAGGTCTTACGCTTGAAGGGATATTTACTACGCGATTAGCAAACCAAATAGTGTTCTTGAGACCATCGTTCTGGCAGTTCTTGAACATAGGCAGACGATTCATGAGCTCCCAAATAGGACGAGTCATAATGCCATTGTCGTTGGTCTGCTGGAGAAAGTCAAGTTGAGACTCCTTGTCCTTCAAGACAACGGCTGAGAGCCAGTAGTTGGAGAAAGTGTTCTCTGGCTCAACAAAGAAGTCAATACCATCTACATTCTTGAAATACTCAATGTATTCAACTGCCACCTTGCGCTTACTGGCTACATACTTGTCAAGATTCTCCAACTGAGCGCAACCGAGAGCTGCATTGATATTCGGCATACGGTAGTTGAAACCGATGTGATCGTGACGAAACTCCCACCGATGAGGAATCTTGGCCTGTGTGGTAATGTGCTTTGCGTAAGCTCCGAGTTCCTCGTCCATGAAGAGCATCATACCGCCACCACCAGTGGTGATAGTCTTGTTGCCATTGAATGAGATAGCACCAATGCGTCCAAATGTTCCAGTATGCTGACCCATGTAGGTAGAGCCAATAGATTCAGCTGCATCCTCTACGAGCTCAATATGCCACTCCTTACAGAGGACAGCAATCTCATCGATACGAACTGGATGACCGAAAGTGTGCATAGGTACGCAAGCTTTGATGCGACGGCCAGTGTACTTATTGTAGCAAGCAAGTTCATCCTCATGGAAGGCAAAATTCAACGACGCAGGAAGCTCATCGATACGAGTGTTCTTGCGAACCTCTGCATTTGCCTGCAACCATTCTTTCATAGCATCAGGAGAGAGTCCCATTGTGGTGAAATCCACATCAAGGAACACTGGATGAGCACCAATGTATGAAAGGGCATTGCATGTGGCAATGAAAGTGAGTGCTTGAGTGAGCACCTCGTCGTCTTTCTTCACACCTGCAAGTATGAGTGACATATGAAGGGCATTAGTACCACTCACGCATACTACTGCACGTTTTGCTCCTGTATATTTTGCCATATCTTCCTCAAAGCGATCGACAAACTTACCTACTGATGAAACGAAGGTGGTATCAATGCATTCGTTGAGATATGCTTTTTCATTTCCTGCAAATACAGGAACAGCAAGAGGAGTAAATTCCTTGTTGCCATAAACTGACTTGATAAAGTCTATAGTGTTTTTGTAATCAACCATTGTTTGTATTTTTCACAACATAAATTACCATAAATAACCCATGAATTATCCGTGAATTACATTTTCTGATCAAGGTTCTTACCCTTCTCTTCATGCTCAAAGTTAGGGATAAACTTTTTGATAGATCCTATCACTTCTGCTTTGGTGAAATCTTTTTTCTGGAAAATACCTTCGAGCTCAAGGAAGAATTCATTTACTTCATTCATCGAACGACGGGTACTTTCGCATACCACACCGAGGCTCATAAAGCGCTCCATGTCAACCTTTTCTCCTAGGACATAGAACTCTTCATAGGTCTTCTCGCCAGTGGTGTCGCTCTTGAAGTAGAACACAGGATAAGTGTCAGACTCGTAGGACATCTGAGCTGCATACCGCTTTGCCTCAGGATCGTTTTTACACTCCACCTTGATAAAGCCCTCTGCCTTAACAAAATCATCACAGATGGCAGAAAATGTGAGCATCTGATCTTCATCCAACTTAGGGAAGAATACCTCACCACCATTACCGAGGATGCAAGCGAGCATACAGATTTGACCAGATTCCTCAGGTGAGACGAAGTAGCGTTTCACGTCAGAAGGTGCGGTAAGAGGCTGCTTCTTCTGGAGTCGATGAATCCAACCGTCAGGAAGTGAACCGTTGGAAAAGGCTACATTGGCAAAGCGAGCAGTAGTGACCTTGAAATGAGTATTATATGCCATCACGAGGTCTTCCATGATTCGTTTGCTAGCCCCCATGATGTTCACAGGATTGGCGGCTTTATCGGTAGAAACGCAAAAGAAGTGCTTAGGGGGATAGACACAAAGGAGGTCCATCAGTTTCTTGGCCTTAATGTCATTGTTCTCGATGAGCGCCTGAACGGAATATTTATCCTTCTCTGAACGCACATGCTTGTGAGCAGAGAAGTTTGCGACGATATCAAAACCTTTCTCTTCGCAGAAAATACGTTCGAAAATTTGGTCTGCAAAGTTGAGAGTATAGCAGCGGAACTCCTCAGGCACATAGAGGCTTTCTGTGCTTCGCACATCGCGAACGAGTTCTGCAAGACCATTCTCGTTGAGGTCAACGACAACGATCGAAGCAGGCTCGAAGCGAAGAACCGCCTTGATGAAGCTAGAACCGATAGATCCGGCACCACCGATTACACATACTTTCTTACCTTTGATCTCAGCGGTAAGTGTCTCCTTGTTTGCCTCAATATCTGCAGCAAACATGCTGACCGGACGCGATGTCACCGAATCAGCAATGAATTTCTCTAAGTTGAACATATATATGTTTGTTATTTCTATTACGTTAGTGAAATGTTAACCTGTTACCTGTTATTTTACTGTTATCCAATTCGGTCTCGATACGAATTTCAGCTTTCTTTTGCAACTGATAGTGGAGAACAAAGAAAGTAAGGATAAGATTAGGAACGACGAAATTCTATATTTCGAATAGTTGCTCCATAAGTTTTTGCGTTTACTGACTGTCTTTGCTGCTATAGCTTGTGCAATATTGCTGGCTATGAGCTATTACATCTGTAGTCGCTACGGAAAATCTGAGATCCTACAGGTGGTTTATGGTTACCTTCATCACTTCGCCTTCAGCCTCTGCTATGGTTGCTCATTAGGAGTTTACCCACAAAAATGCTCATAATGCTTTTTTATTCCTTATATCAATAACAAGTCAGTCAATGAAAGGAAAAAATTTAAAAATCCTCCGTGTTTCATTTTGAAGTTGTATCTAGATTTTCTTTGCCGTATCCATAGCCATAACCATAACGCTTACCATAGCCATAATACTTGCCGTATTTACCATAGCCATAATAATAGCCGTACTTCTTTTTCTGAAGATCCAAGCCGTTAATGGCGATACAGAGGTTAGGCAGTTTGTTGTTTTCCATAAGCTCATTGATCAAAGTAAACTCTGCCTTACGGGTATAATCGGCACGGCATACGTATACCGATAAATCAGCAGTACGCCCTATCAGCAAGGTATCAGTTACCATACCCACAGGAGCCGTATCCAGAATCACATAGTCAAAATTAGCCTTCAATGTTTCGATGGCTTTTTCCAAGCTGTCACGGGCCAATAATTCCGTTGGATTGGGAGGAACTGCTCCACCGGGAAGAATAAACAGATTCTTGTTGATATCAGAACGCTGTACCAAATCCATCAGATTAACAGCTGGATTAATCAAAAATTGGGTGATACCTTGTTCTTTTCTGGAAAGATTGAAAACTTTATTCAATCCCGGTTTGCGAATGTCAAGACCTACTATCACAACCTTTTTCCCTAACAAAGAAAGACTAATAGCCAAATTAGATGATACAAAAGACTTACCTTCACCACTGATAGTAGATGTCACCAAAATCACATTCTTGCCATTTTCAAGCATAAACTGAAGATTAGTACGTACATTACGGAATGTCTCGCTCATCAGGTTATTCTGATTCTCAAATACAGCTATAGAACCGGACTTTTCATCCGCCAACGGGATATCGCCAATAACAGGAAGAGAAGTTAGTTTTTCAACATCAGCACGGCCCTCAATCTTGAATTTGGTCAAGCCAATCAGATAAATGATACCTACCGGAAATCCTACTCCTAATACCAAGGCGGCAAGATAGATCATCATCCTCTTAGGAGAAACCGGATTGTCGTCTGCTAACGCTTCATCAATAATCTTGGCATTGTTTGCTGTAGCTGCCAAAGTGATGGCATTCTCTTCACGTTTTTGAAGTAACATCAAATAAAGACCGGCCTTAATTTCCTGCTGCCGGGCGATACTTACGAACTGACGTTCCTGGGTCGGAGCGTCATTAATACGACGGGAATAGCGGTTCGCTTCACGGGCAAGGTCTTCTTTGGTTATCTGCAATCCTTTCAATGTAGCATCCAGCGTAGCCTGTACATTGCTCCGCATCGCACGGATGCTAGTATCCAAATTTATGATCGTCGGATTATTCTCGGTTGATGTACGGAGCAAGCGCTTTCTTTCAACCAACATCTCATTATATCTGTCTATTGCACCAGCTGATGCTGCATCCTGTAATCCAATATTACTTGGCAAGACCTCATATTCATTACCTTGCATATAGCGTTGCAAATCCATCACCAAATTGATTTGAGTCTGGTTTTCCACACGCTTCTTTTCATATTCAGCATTACCGGTTAAGGCTATTTGCGCCTCACTGCTCAAATCTGTAATTCCGGCGCTACGCTTGAAGTTCTCCAAGTCTTGTTCGGTACTTCCAAGTTCCTTGGAAATAATGCCGATACGTTCGTCGATGAATTCTGCGGTTTTTTGGGCTACCTCATTCTTGTCATTATTGGCATTGATATTGTACATCTCAAGGAGTTTGTTGATGAAGTCCTTGCCACGCCGGGTATTTGAGTTCTTTAACGAAAGAACAGCTACAGAAGTAGTTTTTGATGTAGGGGCTATCGACAAGGACTGGATATATCCTTTGGCCACAGACATCGGCCGGTTTATAAAAGCTTTTATATGACGCTCTTTACTTTCCTCCTTAGCCTGATTGGTCGTCAATGTATCCTTGCTTTCAAAAAAGGCGACCGTCCCCTCATCGGTCGGAAAAACAGCAGGTAATTGATCGAATTGTTTCCGATACTCTTTGTCTTTCACTGTTATCAACGCATCCATCCCACCATTGGGAAATAAAGTCATCTCCACTTCCATTGGTGCAGACAATTTTTCCGCCTCTTGTGGAGTCAAGCTCACCACTACGGGCGAGGTACGGTAAAGTTCCCTATTAGGAAACTCATCTTCATCCTTATAAGTCACAAACAGTCCCAGATTATTGACCACTTCACGGGCAAGAGACTTTGATTTCAGCACCTCGATTTCATTGTCTACATTGTTCGACGAGGAAACGAAGCCGTCCAGTCCCATCTTTTCCAGTTCGGAGGACATGCTCGCACCACCGCCCTTCTTGTCATCCTTGATTAAGACTGTGGCGGTTATATCATAGACGGGAGTGGCCAAACGCAGGTAGCCCCATGCGCAGGCGATACAGATTATTATAGAAATCACAAACCAAGGCCAATGGATCAGGTAACGGAAAAGGATTTCCTGAATATTCACTTGCTCTTCCGGTTGCTCACCCCGGTCTCTTTTTTCCTCAATCATATCTATATTACTATTTGAAGATTGTTACTAATAAACTTGCCAATGATACCAAAATAGAAGTAGCGGAGAACCACAAGCTGGTACTGTTACCTATATCAGAGTTACGAGCTTTTGCTTTATTAGGAGTCACATAGACTATATCATTCTGCTGTAACCAATAATAAGGAGAAAGAATTGTTTCCGCCTTGTTTAAATCCAATGTCACAATTTCCTGTTTGCCATCAGCACCCTCACGAATCAGTTTCACATTGTCACGAACTCCCCAGACCGTCATGTCACCGGCCATGGCAAGAGCTTCCAACAAGTTGACTTTCTCATTGTTGATAGTAAATGTACCCGGACGGGCAACCTCACCTAATACAGAAATTTTATAGTTTACCATACGGACAGTAACTATCGGAGTCTCCTTTATGTAAGGTTTCAGTTTGTCTATTATCAGTTGTTCAGCTTCTCTTTTCGTCAATCCACCCACTTTCAATTCACCCAGAACAGGAAAATTGATCTTGCCTTCATTATCTACCAGATAAGGTTGTAAGACAGGCTGGGTAGTCAATTGGGTGCTGGCAGTAGCCGCATTAGCAGGAGTTGCCACCGTCAAGTTGAACGGAACTGCAAGTTCCGGACTAGTACATGAGACTACGATAGTAAGTAAGTCTTTAGGCATTATCTTGGCATCATATAAATTTTCCTGTTGATTGGTGTCCTTTACAACTCCCGCATCCTGCAAATAAGGTACTTTCTTATAGGACTGGCAGGAAGCAAACAGAAATACCGCTATCAGACAGGAAAACAAACTTCCATACAAGCTTCGTACATTCAAATGCGTGCGCAATGATTTATTCATATTAAATGATAATTTATTTATAGAATCTTTTGTTGATTATTCCCTATTTATTCTTTATCCAGTACTTCAAATCGCGGAGAATTTTTTGATTTGAACTCCGGAACTATTTTCTTCATCAACCGCACGGTATCCATGATCTTTACCGCACGCGACAACCTTTCAAACTCTGCATAAGTATCAAAAATATCAGCATATTCATACCGACGAACTTTGGCGATCATGATTTTCTTATTCTCTGTTGGGATCGTATTTTCTTTATCGCTCAACACCTCTTCATACAATTTTTCACCCGGACGTAATCCCGTAAATTCGATCTTTATGTCTTCACCCGGACGATAACCAGCCAATTCGATCATACGAGTCGCCAGATCAACAATCTTCACAGCTTTTCCCATCTCAAAGACAAAGATCTCATTACCCTCACCCATGGTAGCAGCCTCCATTACCAGACGGCAAGCTTCGGGAATGGTCATAAAGAAACGGATGATATCAGGATGAGTAACAGTGACAGGACCACCATTCTCTATCTGTTCTTTAAAACGAGGAATGACAGAACCGTTACTACCCAACACATTACCAAAACGGGTAGTGATGAATTTGGTATGACCTTTCACTTTTCCTTCACGGATAGCACATCCCAGACTTTGAACATAGATTTCAGCTAAACGCTTGGAACAGCCCATTACATTAGTAGGATTTACAGCTTTATCCGTAGACACCATAATCATCTTTTCAGCACCATATTCCACAGCCATATCAGCCACCTGACGAGAACCGGTCACATTGACAAGTACAGCCTCACAAGGATTTTCCTCCATCAAAGGCACATGTTTATAAGCAGCAGCGTGAAAAACAATTTGAGGATGATACGATTCGAATACCATACGAACACGTTCCTTCACACGCACATCACCAATCACCGGAACAAAATCTATAGTAGGATATTTTTTCTCAAACTCAAGACGGACATTATGCAAAGGTGTTTCTGCAGAGTCGAACATGATAAGTTTCTGAATTCCCATCTGCACTAATTGACGGCAAAGTTCACTACCAATACTGCCTGCCGCACCAGTCACCAACACCACTTTTCCCCTGAATTCTTCTGCAACCTGACGAAGGTTGATATTAATTTCGGCACGACCCAACAAATCCTCAATCTTAATAGGACGTACCCACTGATGAAAGTTTCCATCAGAATCCGCCTCACTGATAGTAGGAGCTATCAATGTCTTAAGTTCATTGTTTTTACAATATTCCAGAAGGCGTTTTTCTTCCAGGCGGGTATCTTCATAACGGGCAAACAGAATCCCCTTAATTCCGCGCTTCCGCATGATATAATCAACATCCGATTCATTTTCAAAGTAATAAACGGGAAGATCTGCCAATCGGCGTCGGCTGTTATTTTTACCATATACATAAAAACCGGTTACTTTATAATGTGCACTATCCCTAAGACGTAACTTCAAGGCTACACTCTCTTCATTAGTACCATAAATAAGAATACGTGTGTTCTTTTTATTCACCCAATCCAATAAAAAATCATAGACGATTATCAATGATACACGAAAGGTCGTCAAGATCACTAAAGTCAATAAACCATCAAATAGAAGATAGGATATTTTATAATTATATGGCAATTGGGTCTCATATATAACTCCAAAAGAAATAATGACCAAACAGGCTATTTTAAATAAAACGGCACACATGATACGCCAAAGTTCACGTGCCTGTGAGAAACGAATTGTATTACGATAAGTATGGAATAATAAAGAGCCCGCAACACTTGCCACCAAAGAAACGCAAGCAAATTTACAGAGCATCCAGTCGGTCATTGGAACATGCGCCATATAATGAATTACCGCATAAGCGACCAACGAACATAATACAGAAATTGCCGTGTCAATACCTAAAATAACCCAATAACTGAAATAATTTTTGCGGACATATTGCACTATGTCCTTCAATGTTTTTTCCATTATAGTATAAATGAATAAAATAATATTTCGAAATTTGATTTATCTGATTGATTATGATCAGTACAAGGACTATGACTACGATTTCCATGTTGGTGTAGCCCAACAAAGAATCCCTTCATCTTTCGATACGTACATACATTTCTACACTATATCTTTTGTAAAGATATAATTCATAATACTTTATGGATTTTTATTTTTGAGAGAGGTCATCGATAAATATATCCACTGTTTGGTTACCGATGTCAGATAGACTGCCTGCTATTTTACAGACTTTCATTACATTTTTGCAGTAAAATCCCCATACCCCTATAAAATAGATTGATTACTCAATCACGTAAATCCCCATTTTCAGATACCGGCTCTACACACCCAGCCGGTATATCTACACATGCACACCCTAACATTGTCAATCGAACAGCAACTTTCGATTTCCCATTCACATGTACTAATTCCCCTTCCAATCCTGCCAATGGTCCCTTGATTACCCGTATTCTTTCTCCCGGAGCTAACGGCGATGTACTCATGCTGATCGTCTCATCCGAGTAGTCGAGCATAAACTTGAATCGCAACATTTGTTGGTCAGGGACAACAGCCGGAGTACTCTCCCCACGTAATACCATGTAACGGCTGATAGCAGATAAAGTCAGGACTTCTTTTTGCTCTTGCGGATCAACGTGAACAAAGATCATCATTGGAAGTAATACCCGGTCGACAACTTTACGACGGTCGCTCCATTGATGGACTTCTTGTTGAATTGGAAGAAAATTTTCGATCCCCATTTTCGTAAGCCGCTCACTTGTTTTTTTCTCGTGACAGATACGTACAATAGCTACTAACCAACGTTTTGAGCGCGCTACGCTGCTGCCAATCACATCTGTTGACAGAAGATCCCGATCGTCATTTTTCTTAATGATCATGTATTTTTACCCCTCATTTCTCCGTCACCTTTAAGGTAATGGATTGAATTCAGTGGCAAAGATAGATAAAAATATAAATAGTAAACAAGAAAAAACTTTTCTTTTTTTACAGACAGACTGAATTGTGCTTTTTCTGTATCTACTTTGATTACCACTTATAGTTAATACCGAAGCTAAGCAATTCTTTCAACTGGAAGAAGCTGTCGCCTTCAGTCGGTTTCGAGCTGTCGTCAAAACGGGTATGTATATAGAGCTTGGTAGAAAGATAACGGTTTAATACGAAATTGAACGTATTTTCCCATTCTACACGTGCCCAATGGTAGTTGGTCAGATAATTGAGACGAGACTCTAAAGTCACTGCAGAAATGATGGTCCAGTTCAATGTCGATTGCAACTGGGAACCGAAATCGTTTTTAGAACATTTTCCTTTTTCTAAGCCAAACTTAGTTTCATCCACTTCAGAATTGCCTATATAACGTAAGTTGTAAGTCAACGGCGCCATAAACACGGAAAGATTAAATTTCTTCTTACTCAATTTATAATCCATACCGACACTGACCGCCAAATCTGCCGGAGACATGAAAGATGAAACCAATTCTTCACTGTTAGCTTTATATCCGTTGAAGAACTGTGTCTTAAACTCGGAAGAAATGGTATAATACCAATTTTTGAGGGCTCTCAAACCTAATTTGTTATATAAGCGGAATTGGTCGGTATTAAAAAGATATTTATGATATTCATCTGACGGAGTGGAAGTCATACCCACTTTAGCTTCCAGCTGGTTCTCAAACAGCACCTTTTCATTGTCATTATAGTTGGCGAAAATCTGAAAAGTGGCTAATCCGGAGAAGTTACTTTCACCTCCCTTATACCAGTTATCCGAAAGGTGGTTCTGGCTAATCTGCAACGATCCGTTACCTCCGGTCACCCACCAGTTCGGCCGACTAATCTTCATATTGGCTTTCCCTACATTATCATCCATATTTTCCGGTTGAAACAGATGAATAACGTTTGCTTTGGGAGATATTTTCGGCTTCACATCGTGACGGAATACATCACGACTCATGATGCGGTCTTCTGTAGTGACAACCAAGTTCGGACGTTCCAAATAAAGATCCATCAATGCACTGTTCACTATTTTCTCGGCACGCTGGGTTTTGGTAAATGCCAGGGTATCATAAGGCAGAAGTTCCGCTGTCAGTTGAGGAGTGGTGTCCCATTGCATAGGCTTCCATTCCAATTTCGAATATTGTGCCATCGGAGCATAATAATATGCCAATGGTGTGAACAGACGAAAATAATCGGGATCAGACGGAATATAACGTGGCGGCACAGACAGATCGTTCAAATAATCTAATTGCGCGACATACTTATTATATAAATAAGAAACGGTATCCAGTTTCGGAGTCGGCCCCGACATATTCAGTTTGAGCATCAAATATTTCTGAAGCTCCGCCGAAAGCGTATCTGCTTTCACGACTCTGGCTTTTGCCACAACTGTTGAAGATTTAACCGTTTTGGCAGGTTTAATCGCTTCAGGAGCAGGCTGCAGAGAGTCAGTCGGAAGTGGAGAGGGATCGACAGATTCCTGTGCAAAAAGCGATAACGATAAGATTGACAGAATAAACGCTGAACATAAAGTAGTAATTCTCATCATATTTGTCTATGGTTTAGAGTGCAAAGCTACATTATTTTGTTCAGAAATCATAGGATTCTTTTAAAATTGCATTTTTTAATAAAATTGTGGAGACGAAAGACTGTAATCTTCCTCTTTTTTTATAATTTTGCGGTTTTTAAGTTCGTAAGAATACTACTAAGTAAACAATTATTAAAACAGTTATAGCTGTGGGAGAAACAAAGTATATTTTCGTCACCGGTGGTGTTGCCTCTTCTTTAGGAAAAGGGATCATCTCATCATCCATCGGTAAGTTGCTGCAAGCAAGAGGTTATAATGTAACCATCCAGAAGTTTGACCCGTATATCAACATCGACCCGGGAACATTGAATCCTTATGAGCACGGAGAGTGCTATGTAACCGTAGACGGACACGAAGCCGACCTCGACTTGGGACACTATGAGCGATTCCTGGGTATACAAACGACAAAGGCGAACAACATTACTACGGGACGTATCTACAAGAGCGTCATTGACAAGGAACGTCGTGGAGATTATCTGGGTAAAACGATCCAGGTGATTCCTCACATCACAGACGAGATCAAACGGAATGTAAAACTGCTTGGTAATAAATACAAGTTTGATTTTGTGATTACTGAAATCGGTGGTACGGTAGGTGACATCGAATCACTCCCCTACCTCGAAAGTATCCGTCAGTTGAAATGGGAACTCGGTAAGAACGCTCTTTGCGTACACTTGACCTATGTTCCTTATCTTGCTGCTGCCGGAGAATTGAAAACAAAACCGACGCAACATTCTGTAAAGGAACTCCAAAGTGTGGGTATTCAGCCGGATGTACTGGTACTGCGTGCCGAGCATCCGCTAAGTGACGGACTGCGTAAGAAAGTGGCACAATTCTGTAATGTAGACGATAAAGCCGTCGTGCAGTCTATCGACGCGGAAACAATTTACGAAGTACCTATCCTGATGCAGGCGCAAGGGCTGGACAGCACTATCCTCGAAAAGATGGGACTGCCGGTAGGAGAAACTCCGGGACTCGGCCCATGGCGTAAATTCCTGGAACGTCGTCACGCTGCAGAGACTAAAGAACCGATCAATATTGCACTGGTTGGAAAATACGATTTGCAGGACGCTTACAAGTCTATCCGTGAAGCTTTATCGCAAGCGGGTACTTACAATGACCGCAAAGTGGAAGTTCATTTCGTAAACAGTGAGAAACTGACAGATGAGAATGTAGCTGAAGCTTTGAAAGGTATGGCGGGCGTAATGATTGGTCCGGGATTCGGTCAACGGGGTATCGACGGCAAGTTTGTCGCTATCAAATATACACGTACACATGACATTCCGACTTTCGGTATTTGTCTGGGTATGCAATGTATTGCTATTGAGTTTGCACGCAACGTACTGGGATACGCTGATGCCAACTCACGTGAAATGGATGAAAAGACTCCGCACAACGTGATTGATATCATGGAAGAACAGAAAGCAATCACCAACATGGGTGGTACGATGCGTCTGGGTGCTTACGAATGTGTATTGCAGAAAGGTTCGAAAGCATATCAGGCTTACGGACAAGAACATATTCAGGAACGTCACCGTCATCGCTATGAGTTCAACAATGATTATAAAGACCGATATGAAGCTGCCGGCATGAAATGTGTAGGTATCAACCCGGAATCGGATCTGGTAGAAATCGTTGAAATCCCGGCTTTGAAATGGTTTGTCGGTACACAGTTCCATCCGGAATATGGCAGTACGGTACTGAACCCTCATCCGTTGTTCGTGGCATTTGTGAAGGCTGCCATCGAAAACGAAAAAACAACGGCAAAAGGCTAACAATACGCGGTAAACGACCGGTAGTTTGTAATTTTATAATTTGTAATTAAAATAAGAATGGATAAAAACACCATCACAGGTCTCGTTCTAATAGGCATATTATTGGTAGGATTCAGCTTTTTGAGTCGTCCAAGCGAGGAACAGATAGCTGCACAAAAAAGATACTATGACTCTATTGCCGTAGTACAGCAGCAGGAGGAAGCGCTGAAGGCGAAAACAGAAGCTGCGCTGGCTAACAGCCAAAAAGAGGTTGCATCGGCTGCCGATTCTTCTGCTTTGTTTTTCAATGCCTTGCATGGGACCGATTCTAAAATCAGCATCCAGAATAATGTAGCGGAAATTACTTTCGCAACAAAAGGCGGACGTGTCTATTCAGCCATGCTGAAGGATTATATGGCACAGGACAAAAAGACACCGATTATGTTGTTCGACGGTGACGATGCTTCGATGAACTTCAACTTCTACAACAAAGCAGGAGCCATCCAGACCAAAGATTATTTCTTTGAAGCTGTAAACAAGACGGATAGTAGTGTTACCATGCGCCTGGCTGCGGATAGCGCAAGCTATATCGATTTCATCTATACGCTGAAACCGGATAGCTACCTGATGAACTTTGAAATCAAAGCGACAGGCATGGAAGACAAGTTGGCTAGTACTAAGTATGTGGACATCGACTGGTCACAACGTGCCCGCCAACTGGAAAAAGGATTCACTTATGAGAATCGTCTGTCGGAACTGACTTATAAAGTAACAGGTGACAATGTAGACAACTTGTCTGCTGCCAAAGATGACAGTCAGGATTTGCCGGGACGCATTGATTGGGTAGCTTTCAAGAATCAGTTCTTCTCGTCTGTATTTATCGCTGAACAGGATTTCGACAAGGTTTCCGTTAAGTCAAAAATGGAACAACAGGGAAGCGGATATATCAAAGATTATTCTGCTGAAATGAATACTTTCTTTGATCCGTCAGGCAAAGAACCGACAGAGATGTACTTCTACTTCGGTCCGAACCACTTCAAGACGCTGAAAGCGCTGGATAAAGGACGTGACGAGAAATGGGAGCTTCACCGACTGGTTTACCTGGGTTGGCCGCTGATTCGCTGGATTAACCAGTTTATCACGATCAACGTATTCGACTGGTTGTCCGGCTGGGGATTGAGCATGGGTATCGTTCTGTTGATTCTGACTATTATGGTGAAAGTGCTGGTTTATCCGGCTACCTGGAAAACGTACATGTCTTCTGCCAAGATGCGTGTATTGAAACCGAAAATTGATGAAATCAACAAGAAATATCCCAAGCAGGAAGATGCAATGAAGAAACAGCAGGAGGTGATGAGCCTTTACAGCCAATACGGGGTAAGCCCGATGGGTGGCTGTCTGCCGATGTTATTGCAGTTCCCTATCCTGATGGCTTTGTTTATGTTCGTGCCGAGTGCTATCGAACTGCGTCAACAGAGTTTCTTGTGGGCGGACGACCTTTCTACTTATGACGCTATCATCACATTCCCGTTCCATATCCCGTTCCTTGGCAATCACCTTAGCTTGTTCTGCTTGCTGATGACGTTGACAAACATCTTGAACACAAAGTACACAATGTCTATGCAGGATACCGGAGCGCAGCCACAAATGGCGGCTATGAAATGGATGATGTATCTGATGCCGATTATGTTCTTGTTCGTCTTGAACGATTATCCGTCAGGTTTGAACTATTACTACTTCGTGTCAACGCTGATTAGTGTGGGTACTATGATTCTGCTTCGTAGAACGACTGACGAAACTAAATTGTTGGCTATTCTTGAAGCGAAAAAGAAAGACCCGAAACAAATGAAAAAGACCGGATTTGCTGCTCGCCTGGAGGCGATGCAAAAGCAACAAGAGCAATTGCAGCAGCAAAGACAGAATAAAAAATAAGGAGTAATTCCTGAATCATATTCTAAGAAAGCCGGACATCCTATTTTGGTTGCCCGGCTTTCTTTCTCTAAAAAATAAAATAAGATGAAAACTAAATATTCTTATAAACAAATCTGGACAATCTCCTACCCTATCCTAATCAGTCTGATTATGGAACAGATGATTGGTATGACGGACACGGCCTTTCTGGGACGTGTAGGAGAAATCGAGCTGGGTGCTTCTGCTATCGCAGGGGTATATTATCTCGCCATCTTTATGATGGCATTCGGTTTCAGCATCGGCGCACAGATCTTAATCGCCCGCCGCAACGGAGAAGGAAACTACAAGGAAATCGGACCGATTTTCTATCAGGGCATTTATTTCCTGCTTGCCATGGCAGTGATTTTATTCACATTCTCCATCGTATTTTCACCATATATCTTAAAGAATATCATTTCGTCTCCTCACATTTACGATGCAGCCGAAAGTTATATTCATTGGCGTGTGTATGGGTTCTTCTTCTCTTTTGTCATGGTCATGTTCCGCGCCTTCTTTGTAGGTACGACACAAACCAAAACACTGACGCTGAACTCTATCGTAATGGTGCTTTCGAATGTGGTATTCAACTATATCCTGATCTTCGGTAAATTCGGTTTCCCGCAACTGGGAATTGCCGGTGCTGCCATCGGTTCGTCACTGGCCGAAATGGTATCGGTAATTTTCTTTATCATCTACACCTGGAAACGAATTGACTGCAAGAAATATGCGTTGAACATATTGCCCAAATTCCATGGAAAAACACTGAAACGCATACTGAACGTTTCTGTGTGGACAATGATTCAGAATTTCGTTTCTTTGTCTACCTGGTTCATGTTCTTCTTGTTTGTGGAACATTTGGGAGAGCGGTCATTGGCGATTGCCAACATCATCCGCAACGTGTCGGGGATACCGTTTATGATTGCAATGGCATTTGCTTCCACCTGCGGTTCGTTGGTAAGTAACCTGATCGGTGCAGGCGAACAGGATTGTGTACGGGGAACTATCAAACAGCATATCCGTATCGGATATATCTTTGTATTGCCGATCCTGGTATTCTTCTGTTTATTCCCGGATTTGATTCTGCGCATTTATACAGACATCCCGGATTTAAGAGCGGCATCCGTACCTTCACTGTGGGTACTATGCTCTGCCTATCTGGTACTGGTGCCTGCCAATGTGTATTTCCAATCGGTATCAGGAACAGGAAATACGCGGACTGCATTGGCTATGGAACTTTGTGTACTGGCTATCTATGTCACATACTCTGCATATTTCATCATGTATCTGCGAATGGATGTCGCATTTGCCTGGACGACAGAATGTGTGTACGGTACTTTTATACTGTTGTTCTGCTACTGGTATATGAAGAAAGGAAACTGGCAGAAAAAGAAGATTTAAATCCTTTTTTCACTATCTTCGCAAGAAAATAAACATTTTATAAAATATATGAGACAAGCTAATTTATTTATGATGTCGGCAGCAATGTTGTTAGCTGCCTGCGGAGGAACGAAAGACGCAGGCAAAACAGATCAGGTGCTTATCGAGAAATCGGATATTAAGATCGAAGGGAAGCGCATGACTCCCGAAGCACTTTGGGCTATGGGACGTATCGGCGAATTCGCCGTATCGCCCGACGGAAAGAAAATTGCGTATACGGTAGCGTATTACAGTGTACCGGAAAACAAGAGTAACCGCGAAGTTTTCGTGATGAACGCAGACGGAAGCGAAAACCAGCAAATCACTCATACCCCGTATCAGGAAAATGAAGTGACATGGATTAAAGGAGGCACCAAACTTGCATTCTTAAGTAATGACAACGGAAGCAGCCAGCTCTATGAAATGAACCCGGACGGTAGCGGACGCAAGCAATTGACCCACTACGACGGAGACATCGAAGGTTATTCCATTTCACCGGATGGCAAAAAGCTGCTGTTTATTTCACAAGTAAAGACGAAAGAAAGCACTGCTGATAAATATCCGGACCTGCCGAAAGCCACAGGTATCATCGTGACCGACCTGATGTACAAACATTGGGATGAATGGGTAACGACAGCTCCACATCCTTTTGTTGCCGACTTCGACGGTAACGGTATTTCCAATATCGTGGATATCCTGAACGGAGAACCGTATGAAAGTCCAATGAAACCCTGGGGTGGCATTGAGCAACTTGCCTGGAATACAGCTTCGGACAAAGTAGCTTACACTTGCCGTAAAAAGACAGGACTGGAATATGCGATTTCTACCAACTCCGATATTTACGTTTATGACCTGAACACCCAAAAAACGGAAAATATCACGGAAGAAAACAAAGGGTACGATACCAATCCGCAATACTCTCCAGACGGCAAATATATCGCCTGGCAGAGTATGGAACGTGACGGTTACGAAGCCGACTTAAACCGTCTGTTCATCATGAATTTGGAAACCGGTGAGAAACGGTTTGTCAGCAAGGCGTTCGAATCGAATGTGGATGCTTTTGTATGGGGAGCAGATGCAAAGATGATTTATTTCACCGGTGTATGGCACGGAGAATCGCAGATTTATGCACTGGATTTAGCCAATGATTCGGTAAAGGCAATCACTTCAGGAATGTACGATTATGAAGGTGTAGCTCTTTTCGGGGATAAACTGATCGCCAAACGTCATTCAATGAGCATGGGTGATGAAATTTACACTGTGGCACTGGATGGCTCTACTACTCAACTGACGCAGGAAAACAAACAGATCTACGACCAGTTGGAAATGGGTAAAGTGGAAGGTCGCTGGATGAAAACAACAGATGGCAAACAGATGTTGACATGGGTAATCTATCCTCCGCAGTTTGATCCGAACAAGAAATATCCGACTTTGCTGTTCTGTGAAGGAGGTCCGCAAAGTCCGGTAAGCCAGTTCTGGTCTTATCGCTGGAACTTCCAGATTATGGCAGCCAATGATTATATCATTGTTGCTCCGAATCGTCGCGGCTTGCCGGGATTTGGTGTGGAATGGAACGAACAGATCAGTGGTGACTACGGTGGCCAGTGTATGAAAGATTATTTCACTGCTATCGATGAAATGGCAAAAGAGCCGTATGTAGACAAAGATCGCTTGGGATGTGTAGGTGCCAGCTTCGGAGGATTCTCCGTATACTGGTTGGCAGGACATCATGACAAACGATTCAAAGCATTCATTGCCCACGATGGTATCTTCAATATGGAAATGCAATATCTGGAAACTGAAGAGAAATGGTTTGCCAACTGGGATATGGGAGGCGCATACTGGGAAAAACAAAACCCGATGGCACAACGTACGTTTGCCAACTCTCCTCACCTATTCGTGGAGAAATGGGATACGCCTATCCTCTGTATTCATGGAGAAAAAGACTACCGTATTCTGGCTAATCAGGCAATGGCTGCTTTCGATGCTGCCGTGATGCGTGGTGTTCCTGCAGAGTTGCTGATTTATCCGGATGAAAACCACTGGGTATTGAAACCGCAGAATGGGGTTCTATGGCAACGCACATTCTTCGAATGGCTGGACAAATGGGTGAAGAAAGCTCCATCTAAGTAAAATTTTAAAGCACGGATTATACGAATCTCACAGTCATTTGATTCACTAAAACTGCATATTTCATATAATCTGTGCTTAACGACTTTCCAATAAAGTAAAATAAAAGAAGGCTCTGTTCTCAATCTACTTGAGTTCAGAGCCTTCTCCATTGCATCCATCATAAATCGGCTAAATCTTACTCCGAATAAATATTTTCAATTTCTACAATATACATCTTGTGGAAACCGCCATGAGCACCACCGTACCACTTTTCCAATGATTCCTTATCCAGAAAACATTCCGGTTTGATACCGTCAGCATAAAGCTTCTTACACTCCAGGCTCAATCGTGCCTGCTCAAACAACACATTGCCATTTTCTGTAAACACTGGTTTCAATCCAGTTTCTTTTACTTTATCTATATTACGTCCCGACTTGGAGCCACAAATAGCGTGAATTTTCTTATTTTCTTCTCCCAAGAAAGAAAGTGTCAGGTAATCGTTCTCCTCTACAAACTCGTATGTATACCGTTCGGGACGGATAAAAACGAAAGCAACCGGTTTATTCCACAGCCAACCGATGCCACCCCAACTTGCTGTCATCGTGTTAAACTTCTCTTTTGTTCCGGCCGTAACCAGCATCCACTCTTTTCCAATCGCTTCGAAAAAGTTTTCTTTCAGGTCTTTTACTTCTAATTTCTTCATCTCTTTATTCGTTTCTAATTATTTCTGTTTTTTCAATTTTACAATCTCTCCCAAATAGGGAATCTCCACAGGAATCTTCCGTTTCTTTGCTTCTGCTGCAAAAACCTTCGGAGGATCGTGCAAAGGCTCGTCAGACAAGTCGAATGTACCATAATGCATGGGAATGGTAAGACCTGCATGCATTTCTTCGGCAGCAGTCAATGATTCGTATGGCGATATATGGTTGGGACGCATAAACCAGCGAGGTTTGTATGCACCGATACCTAACAAAGCATAATCTGGTGCTCCGAACATGTCGGGAATCTCACGAAAGTGACTGGAATAACCCGTATCACCACTATAATAAAGAGAAATCCCATTTCCTTGCAGCATAAAAGCTCCCCACAGTCGCTGACCGCCATCACGTACGGAACGTTTGCTCCAGTGTTGTGCCGGCAGAAACGTGATCTTCAATCCTTCATCTTCAATTTGTTGATACCATCCGGCTTCAATCACTTTCATTTCAGGGAACCATCCCTGAATCAGTTCACCGGTTCCCAAGCCGCAGAAAAGTTTCATTTGCGGGTTGTTCTTCAGTAAGCGGGCTATACTCTGTTTATCCAAATGGTCGAAATGGTCATGACTGACAAGTAGATAATCAATCTCCGTAAATATATCAGGATTAGCAGGAAATTCGCTCTGTCTTTTCACAAAAGGAATACTGCCGAACACCGGATCGAACATGATTCGCTTACCTGCTAATTGAAGAAAGAAAGAATTATGTCCGAGCCATATCAGAGAATCTCCTACCATCGCATCCAATGAGCGAAGATAACAAACTTTCGGGTCCCATTTCACCGTCTTCTTCTCTTTGCGTTGGGGATTGGGCGAAAGACGCCATTTCAACACGCTGCCCATCCCCGGACGGAAGCGATGCTGCCTGTTAAAAAAACGTCCGCGCACCATCGGATTTCCTCTCCAATAAGGATTGACTGTCGCTAAACGTTCGTTTCTCCTAAAACATATATGTTCACCCATTTTATTTCCTGAATACGTATTTACAAACTTACTAAAAAATCTCGATTTACGGTGAATAAGGGGAAACAAAAAATGTACCCCGGACACACTATCGGGGTACATTTACTTATAAAAGAATAAATATTATCCTTTTTTAATAGAATGAGGCTTAGTTAACAACAGTGCAGCCCATACAGAGGCAGTTGCCAGCCAAGAGCAGAAAGATTGATAACCATAATGACCGCACCCAATATCCATAAAATCAGTAACGACCATTTCAAACCTGTTCCCATTGGTGACCAATGGAATAGCTGGCGCAAGATGGTATACAAAAAAGCTCCTAATGGAATACCAATAAGGGCAACTCCGGCAATCGTACCTAATAATGTCATCATAGGAGATACAGAGGCAACCGGCATCCAGTCGATGGCAGGCAACAACTCATAAAGTAAAGCTCCTCCACTGACTGCCACAGCAATTGCCGCAAATACCAACGCTACCAATACGACAGCCAATACGAACAAGACAGGGCAACAAAGAATGACAAGAGCTACCAGAAATATCTTAAAAAGAACGGCAGCAATGGAAACAAATACATCGCCTATCTTTTGAAGAAAGGTACGAGGTTTACCGGAGTTCACATAATTATTAACCCCATCTGCTACCCGTTCGAAGCCGTCTGTCACTGTTTTGCCAATATTCTCAATGGTTACCGCTTCTCCACGCATACTTAACTTTTCTGCGGCGGTACGGGCTTCCGGAATAACGAGCCATCCGATAATATAAAGGATAATCATCGGACAATAAGGTACAAACACCAGAATAATCATCAGGATACGCACCAATGTGATGTCCCAACCGAAGTAAGCTGCCAGTCCTGCTGCCACACCACCCAACAATTTATTATCCGGATCACGGAACCAGCGACGTTGGGCAGAGGTTTGCGTATTACTTTGATTAGCGGACGATGCTTGCTCCGTTCTTTTCTGTGAATCTGTATCCTCGTCAGCAATACCAAAATCTTCCGGTTTGCCTACGCGGGCGATAATTTCTTCTACATCCGAAACTGTGATGACCTGTTTTCCTTCAGTTACTTTCTCGGCAAACAGTTCGGCAATACGCATCTCAATATCGTCTACAATTTCTTCCGCACCCTCCTGTTTACGAAAATAATGTTTCAAATTAGACAGATAATTGTCTAACAGTCGGTAGGCATCGTCATCTATATGATAAACTATTCCTCCTAAATTTATGGTCAATGTCTTTTTCATTTTTATTTCTTCTTTTTCTAATTATCTATTGGCTATATGATTCACTGTGTCGTTAAGTTCTTTCCAGGAAATTTCCAGTTCTCCCAAAAAGGTTTCTCCTTGTTCAGTGAGTTTATAGTACTTGCGGGGAGGTCCCTGGGTAGATTCCACCCATTCATAACTTAACAAGTCGTCATTTTTCAGACGGGTCAGCAACGGATACAAGGTGCCTTCCACTACAATCAGCTGGGCTTCTTTCAATTTCTGAATAATATCAGAAGCATAGGCAGGCTCTTTGTGCAGCAAAAGCATGATGCAATATTCAAGCATGCCTTTCCTCATCTGTGATTTCACATTGTCTACTTTCATTATTCACTTCTTTTAGATGGCACAAATATATGCATTACTTAAGTACCTTGCATTACAAAGTACTATAAATTAATAATAATTAAAACATTAGAGAGCGCCCACCTTATTATAAAAAGAAATAATGGCTATATTTGTGCCCGTTAAACCATAAAATAGAAAATACGTATGTTTACAATTCGAAAAGCAACGGTAGCCGATTGCGAGCTTATTCATATGATGGCAAAGGAGGTATTCCCCGCCACCTACAAGGATATTTTATCTCCTGAACAACTGGATTATATGATGGACTGGATGTATGCTCCTTCCAATGTGCGCAAGCAAATGGAGGAAGAAGGACATGTGTATTCCATCGCCTACAAAGAGGATGAGCCATGCGGATACGTCTCTGTACAGCAACAGGGAAAAGATGTATTCCATCTTCAGAAAATCTATGTTCTCCCCCGCTTTCAGGGTGCGCATTGTGGCAGTTTCTTATTTAAGGAAGCAATCAAATGTATCAAAGGGATGCATCCGGAACCTTGTCTGATGGAACTTAACGTGAATCGTAATAATAAAGCCTTGCAGTTTTACGAATACATGGGAATGAGAAAGTTACGGGAAGGTGATTTCCCGATTGGCAACGGGTATTATATGAATGATTATATTATGGGATTGGATATTTAATAAACCAAAATGCCCCGGAACAAGTATCGTGAATGTTCCGGGGCATTTTGTTATTTAGTCAATGACGGGATTCTATTTCGCTACGCGTTCCAGCCATTTTACCATTGAAAGCATTACAATCATAGAAGCACCTGTTGCGCCTACAAATACTAACCAGCAAGCCCAGATAGGAACAGTGGTATAAAGAATACCACCGATAAACAGCAGTGAATTACCCACAGCTGTTGCAGCTAACCAGCAACCTTGCATTAATCCCTGCAAATGAGGAGGAGCAACCTTAGATACAAACGATAATCCCAGAGGAGAAATGAACAATTCGGCAACTGTAAGGATGAAATACAGACCGATCATAATCCACGGAGTCACACGAATAGCATTTATTTCAGCAGCACTCATAGTGCCCAACACCTCTTTCGAAGGTAATGTAAAGGAGAATACCATCAAGAATACATACGCTAATGCGGCAATACCCATACCGATGGCAATCTTCATCGGGGTAGAAGGTTCTTTACCATTCTTTTTCATTGAGCCGAACATCCACATGATAAATGGAGTCAGGAATACAACGAAGAACGGATTAACGCTCTGGAATATTTCAGCTCCCTTGATCTGCGTAAAACCTAAGTCGATATTAATAACACTCAAATCCACATAGTCACGGGCAAAATAAGTCAAAGAATAACCATTCTGGTGGAAAGATAACCAGAAGAAAATAACAACACCGAATACTGCAAACAAAGCATAGATACGTTGTTTGATTTCAGTAGCGCTCATTTGGATTTCTTCCTTATTCACAGCCGCAGTACCTTTACTAGTTTCCAATTTAGTCGCAGGATCCGGGAAACGCTTCTTATTTGCCATATAAATAATCAGCGAAACAAGCATAGCACCAATAGCAGCCATAAAAGCATACTGAAAACCACGGTTAAACACATCAAGGTAGTTATTAACAAACATACCCATATCTGTTACAGGAGTCCCGTCAAGAACAACACTCTTAGCCAAAGTTGTCAGATTCTCCATTGCCTGTGGAGCCATATCATTTCCTTTTTCTAAATATTGATGGCACAATTCAGGTAAAGTGGCATCATAATCAAAGTTGTTCACCTTCAGCCACCAGTTGCGCACACCAATAGCAATAAACGGTGCAAAAACAGCTCCAATATTGATAAACATATAAAATATCTGGAAACCGGCATCACGTAGGTTTGAATATTTAGGGTCATCATACATCTGGCCTACCAAAGCCTGCAGATTTCCTTTAAATAAACCATTACCAAAAGCAATCACCAAAAGTCCGAAACAAGTTAATCCCAAGTAAAGAGCCATACTAGGAACAGGGGTCGGAGTAGGAATGGCAATAATCAAATAACCGATAGCCATTAATATCAGCCCTACTAAAATAGTGCCTTTAAAATTTTTCGTCTTATCAGCAATAACACCTCCCGCCAAAGCTAAAATATAAATGGAAGCATAGAACGCGGAATAAATGTATCCGGTAGTTGTCTCGGACAATCCAAATTTCGCTGAAATAAACAATGTCAAAATCGCCATCATAATATAGAAGCCAAAACGCTCTCCCATATTAGCTAAAGCTGCAGCAATCAGACCTTTAGGGTGTTTACTGAACATAGATATAAGTTTTTAGAATTAATAAATGATTGATTTAAATAAATATTTCTTGCAAATATATACTTTTTCTTGAGTTTTTGCACAATGATTTGTTAAACTACTCCTCAAATAAACGACAAATTTCTGCCTTGGATTCACGAATCAAATCTTCCGGAGCTATTTTTATCTGAAGTCCCCGCACACCGGCACTTACATAAATATACGGAAACTCCCGGCTGGTTTCATGGATATAAGTAGGAAAATGTTTCTTCATGCCGATAGGCGAACACCCTCCCCGGATATATCCGGTAAGTGGCAGAAGTTCTTTTACGGGAATCAAATCACACTTCTTATTACCCGAAGCTTTAGCTGCCAGTTTCAAGTCAACTTCATGTTCTCCCGGAATGACACAGACAAAATATCCGCTTTTATCGCCATGGAGGACAAGAGTCTTAAACACTTGCTCAATGTTTTCTCCTAAATCTGCTGCTACATGAACAGCACTTAAGTCGTTTTCATCCACTTCGTAAGGAATCAGTTCATAGGCTATCTTAGCCTTATCTAACAGCCGTGCGGCATTTGTTTTATTGATTTTCATTTTCGTTGTATTTATACTTTCTATATCTGATAAATAAAGAATTAATGAGAGACAAAGTCCTCTATGACTTTTATTAAGGCACGGATTACACGGCTCTAATTAAATAAAAACCATGTAATCCGCGCCTTAATTAATATGATTAAGAATAGTTGACTTTATTGGAGGAACGCACTCGCTCTATGCTTCAAATTAGAGCCCCAGTTCTTCGCGAAGAAACTTAGGTGTATATCCCTTAGGGCTCTTCGCAACCTCTTCCGGTGTTCCGTAACTAAGGAGTTCTCCCCCGCCCTTACCACCTTCAGGACCCATATCGATAATATAATCCGCCATTTTAATCACATCCAGATTGTGTTCGATGACAATAACCGTATTCCCTTTATCCACAAGCTTATTCAGTACTCCCATCAGTACGCGGATATCTTCAAAATGAAGTCCGGTAGTCGGTTCATCAAGGATGTAAAGGGTCTTGCCTGTATCTCTTTTCGACAGTTCCGTTGCCAGTTTCACACGCTGGCTTTCTCCACCGGAAAGTGTGGTAGAAGATTGTCCCAACTTTATATATCCGAGTCCGACATCCTGCAATACTTTTATCTTATTCAAGATTTGCGGAACGTTTTCAAAGAATTCCACGGCACGGTTGATTGTCATGTCCAATACATCGGCAATCGATTTTCCCTTGAAACGTACTTCCAGTGTTTCCCGGTTATAACGTTTGCCGTGACATACTTCACAAGGCACATATACGTCAGGAAGGAAATTCATTTCAATTGTCTTATAACCATTTCCCGTACAGGCTTCACAACGTCCGCCTGAAACATTAAAGGAAAAACGTCCCGGCTTGTAACCGCGAATCTTAGCTTCCGGAAGCCCTACAAACAGATTACGGATATCAGAGAACACACCGGTATAGGTAGCAGGATTGGAGCGTGGCGTACGTCCCAAAGGTGATTGATCGACATTCACTACCTTATCGATATTTTCCAATCCTTCAATCGAATCGTATTCCAAAGGATCCTGCAAAGAACGGTAGAACTTCTGCGATAGAATCGGCTGCAGAGTTTCATTAATCAAAGTAGATTTCCCGCTTCCCGATACACCTGTCACGCAAATTAGTTTTCCTAACGGAAACTCTACATCGACATTCTTCAGGTTATTCCCTTTCGCTCCTTTCAGCCAGATAGATTTCCCGTTTCCTTTTCTACGCTTGGCGGGGATTTCTATCTTCATCTTTCCATTCAGGTATTGCGAAGTCATCGTATCGGTCTTCAGCATCTCCTGGGGAGTTCCTGCAAAAACAACCTCTCCACCGAGACGTCCGGCTTTTGGTCCCATATCGATGACATAGTCGGCAGCCAGCATCATATCCTTATCATGTTCCACCACAATCACGGAGTTTCCCATGTCACGGAGTTCTTTCAAAGAGTTGATAAGACGCAAATTATCACGCTGATGCAGACCTATACTCGGCTCGTCGAGAATATAAAGCACATTCACCAATTGAGAACCAATTTGTGTAGCCAAACGGATACGCTGGCTCTCACCACCGGAAAGGCTGACAGAACTACGGTTCAACGCCAGATAATCCAAACCGACATCCAGCAGGAACTTCAAACGTGTACGAATCTCTTTCAGAATCTCTACTGATATTTTCTTCTGCTTATCGGAAAGGAACTCATCTACCTTCATCAACCAGTCATACAGCTCGTTGATGTCCATGTTTGCCAATTCATTAATATTCTTATCGTGGATGCGGAAATGCAGAGCTTCCTTATTCAGGCGAGCCCCTTTACATTCAGGACAAACCGTTGTTTTGGCAAATTGTTCCGCCCATTTCTGCGCTGTCGCAGAAGCATCTTTCTCCTGCAACATCTGAATATACTTCACCACTCCTTCATAGGTAACAAAGTAATCGGATGAAGTGCCGATCAGCGAACTCTTGATTTTAATCCGTTCGTCAGAGCCATACAACACTTCATCAATCGCATCGTCCGGCAACTCCTTAACCGGTGTTTTCAACGTTACATCGTACTTCTCAAGCAAAGCACCGATTTGCCAGAAAATCATCGCATTCTTATATTTTCCCAAAGGAGCTATCGCACCTTCGTAAATGGAAAGTTCACGATCGGGAATCACTTTGTCCACGTCAATCTGATTGACTACTCCCAACCCTTTACACTTCGGACACGCTCCTTGCGGTGAATTGAATGAGAAGTTATGCGGAGCAGGTTCACGATAAGACAACCCGGTGACAGGACACATGAGTCGCTTACTATAATGCCGGATACTTTCGGACTGGGCATCCAAAATCATCATCAGCCCGTCTCCCTGACGCATGGCAGTTGCCACACTCTGTTTCAGACGCCGGTCGTCTTTCTCTGCAACCACTAATTTATCGATAACCACTTCTACATCGTGGTTCTTATAACGGTCGAGCTTCATACCATGCGTGATTTCACGCACTTCTCCGTCTACTCGTACATATAAATATCCTTTTTTACGTATCTGTTCAAAAAGTTCTCTATAATGTCCTTTACGTGAACGTACCAATGGCGCCAGCAGATATATTTTCTTTCCTTTATAATCTTTCAGAATCAAATCCAGAATCTGCTCTTCGGTGTATTTCACCATTTCTTCCCCCGACAGATACGAATAAGCGATTCCCGCACGGGCATACAACAAACGGAGATAATCGTAGATCTCGGTAGTTGTTCCTACGGTAGAACGGGGATTTTTATTCGTTGTTTTCTGTTCAATGGAGATAACCGGGCTCAAGCCTGTTATTTTATCGACATCCGGACGTTCCAGATTGCCCAGGAAATTGCGGGCATAGGCTGAAAAAGTTTCGATATAGCGGCGCTGTCCTTCGGCAAAAATCGTATCGAAGGCTAAAGAAGATTTTCCACTACCGCTCAATCCGGTGATAACAGTCAAGCTATTACGGGGAATCTCGGCATCAATGTCCTTCAAATTGTGCACGCGCGCACCGTACACATTAATATATTCTGTTTCCTGCATATTCATATCCTTCCATAAATGTTGCAAAATTAATGTTTCCGCCCGAAATATGCTCCTAAAAAAGCACAATATTATTTTCTTAACTCAAATCTTATGAAGATATAGGGCATTATTTGTACCTTTGTTCCTTGATTTCAAGAACCAATAGTTATAATTTGATGAAACCGATAAACCGAATATTCTTATTTCTGCTTTTTATAAGCGTTTCATACGCTATCAGTTATGCACAGGAAAACCAATCTTATTTCTTGCATACCATCGAAAAAGGACAAAGTTTATACTCCATTTCCAAGATGTATAATGTCACTACGTCAGACATCATACGTCTGAATCCTGGTTGTGACGAAAAAATCTATGCCGGACAGACCATCAAAATCCCTACTGGGAAAGAAAGCCAGAAGGGAGAAACATTCCATACGATCCAAGCCGGAGAAACATTGTACAAACTGACAACGATGTATAATGTGTCCGCCAAAGATATTTGTGAAGCAAACCCAGGTTTGAGTGCCGAGAATTTCCGTATCGGACAAGTTATTCTGATTCCGCAGAAAAAAGAAGAACAAACTGACGCCGTAGTTCAAACGCCTACTGAACAATCGACTATTCAAGGTCCTGTTGTTCCGAGATGCAAAGATATGCATAAGGTAAAGCGCAAAGAGACTATATTCAGCGTGAGCCGTGAATACGGAATCAGCGAGCAGGAGTTGATTGACGCTAACCCGGAACTGAAAAAGGGCATGAAAAAGGGACAATTCCTTTGCATCCCCTACCCGGCAGCAACCACCGTACAACCTACACAGAAGGAAGATCCATACGCTGTTCCTCCCAGCAATAGCGAGCTTTTCCGCAAAAATAAGGAGACTCCCCAAAAGCTGTCTACTATTAAGGCTGCCTTGTTGTTGCCTTTCCAGGAGGACAAACGCATGGTGGAATATTACGAAGGTTTCCTGATGGCAGTAGACAGTCTGAAACGTACGGGCGTTTCTCTTGATTTATATGTATATGATAGCGGAAAAGACATTTCTACATTAAATACGATTCTTGCCAAAAACGAGATGAAGAGTATGAATATCATCTTCGGTCCGATGCATCAGAATCAAATAAAACCATTGTCAGACTTCGCGGAGAAGAACGACATACGTCTGGTGATTCCTTTCTCTAAGAAAGGGGAAGAAGTATTCAACAATCCTGCTGTTTATCAAATCAACACACCACAATCTTATTTGTATTCGGAAGTTTACGAACATTTCACCCGTCAATTTCCTAATGCTCATGTTATCTTTATTGAATCGGCAAATAGTGATAAGGAAAAAGCGGAATTTATTAGCGGTTTGAAACAAGAATTGAAAAACAAAGGGATCTCCATGAAAAGTGTTAGCGAAAGCGCAACTAAAGAAATATTAAAAACAACACTCCGCAATGATAAAGAAAATATTTTTATCCCCACATCGGGCAATAATGTCATAC
The DNA here is from genome assembly GCF_000157095.2 of Bacteroides sp. D1. Lineage (NCBI taxonomy): Bacteria > Pseudomonadati > Bacteroidota > Bacteroidia > Bacteroidales > Bacteroidaceae > Bacteroides > Bacteroides sp. D1. Next base: position 12,049 of record NZ_JH114342.1, on the reverse strand, counting down.
TGATCAAGATACTTCCTCAACTGACACTGTTAGTCAGAGAGAATCCTGTAGAAAAAATACACCTGTTCGGTTATCCGGAATGGCAGACTTACACCAAAGATTATTTGGAAAGTTTCTTTGAACTGGATACATATTTCTATTCCTCATTCTATACAAATACCTTGTTCCCGGCTGCTGTGCAATTTACCAACAATTACCACAGATGGTACAGCAAGGATTTAGTAAGCGAGTGGCCCAATTATGCAATGCTTGGATTTGATACCGGCTTCTTCTTCCTAAAAGGATTGTCACGTTACGGTTCAGAACTTGAAAACAACCTGACTAAGATGAATCTGACTCCGATTCAGACAGGATTCAAATTCCAGCGCGTGAACAACTGGGGAGGATTTATTAATAAAAAAGTGTTCTTCATACGTTTCACTAAGAATTTTGAATTAGTAAAACTTGACTTCGAATAATACGAAAATGATAAAGATAAAACCATTTTTGATTGCAACACTCCTACTTACAGGATTTGCTCTTCCTGCCACTGCCCAAATTGGAGAAGCACGCAGCAATTTATCAGTAGGTGTTAATGGAGGTGTCAACTTAAACAGTGTTTCTTTCACTCCCAGCATCAAGCAAAATAGCTTGATGGGAATTACCGGAGGCTTGACGGCACGTTATATATCCGAGAAGTATTTTGCCATGATTTGCGGTGCACAAGTCGAATTGAATGTATCACAAAGGGGTTGGGACCAATTGTTTGAAACGGTATCATTGGACGATAACGGATATGAAGTCACCTCGAAGGATCCGAGCAAAACTTACACCCGCAAAATGACCTATATTGATATTCCTTTTCTAGCCCATCTTGCTTTCGGACGAGACAGAGGATTACAATTCTTTGTTCATGCAGGTCCTCAAATCAGCTTTCTGATAAGCGAATCGGAAACAATAAAAGGTATTGATATGAACACCTTATCCAATACACAGAAAGCGGTGTATGGAGTTAAGATTCAGAATAAATTCGACTACGGTATTGCCGGTGGCGGCGGTGTAGAACTCCGAACAAAGAAAGCCGGCAGCTTCATCGTTGAAGGCCGTTACTATTTTGCGCTGTCCGACTTTTACAGCACCACAAAGAAAGACTATTTCGCCCGTGCAGCGCATGGAACAATTACCATAAAGCTCACGTACCTATTTGACTTGAAGAAATAAAATCCTCTCCCTCCTCCCTTTCGAGAGAAGGAGCTTGAATATCTACAAAGCATCGCTTTAGGGATGCTCTTTAAATAAGTAAGGCAACTAACTCGCAATGAATTAGTTGCCTTATTTGTATCTTTAAAATAGGGATATTCAGTAAATGCACCGTTTTAGGGATGCTAAAGCATAGCTTTAGAGAGCAAAAAGCACCGCTTTAACTCTTATAAAGCGATGCTTTTCATTAATCATATTAACGAATTACCCAGATATAGGGAAAAGTCTTATCTCAATCTATCCGCAGCCTTTACCATCACCTCATCGCGTCCAATAGCACGAACAGCCAATATATTCAGAATGATGGAAATAAGTGGTAAACACAACGCCCAGCCTACCCGGAACATATTTGCATCATTCTTCAACGCAAAATAAAAAGCAAGGGCAGCAATGTAATAACCAACCAACAACAAGCTATTGAAAATCGTCATGCGAATCTGCAACATACGGTTCTTATATAAAAAAATAGTAGCCACGGCAACGATAGTACTAAGCATCAGAATCCCAAATAAACCCCATGTAGACTGAAAAGCGTCGTTTATTTCCAATCCTAATGCCTTAAAAGGATGTTCGCCCATTGTATCAATGAAGTAACCTATTGGCATACACATAGCTGTAATCAGCAATCCTGCAACAATCAATAAATAAACAGTTTGAATTCGTTGAATCATAAGTATTCTAAATAGTAGTTGAGTTAAACAATAATAGCCAAGCAATAAGGAGTAGGGATAATCATCCCACTTACTACTTGACTATCAAATTCTTCGTCAGAAAATAAATTACTGAAGTTTTTCTTTCTCCTTAGCCGGATTTCTATAATATATTTTCCCTTCGATGTATTCTTGCGTAGCAATCAAGTCCGGTTTCGGCAATTTCTCATAATAACGAGAAATTTCGATTTGCTCTCTATTTTCAAACACTTCTTCCAAGTTGTCATTGTAAGAGGCAAACTCTGCCAATTTCTTTGAAAGATCGTTTTTGATTTCTACACTGATCTGATTAGCACGCTTGCCAATAATGGCAACAGTTTCGTAAACATTACCTGTATCAGCACAGAGTTCCATCATGTCACGGGTTACTGTTGTAGCAGGAGCATTCGTTTTTTTGTAGTCCATAAATCTATTTAAATTTAGTCTTTAATTACTTTCTGTGATTCATTGAATATTTTCTCGGCTTCTTTCAAATATTTACTTTCAGGAAATTCATTCTTGAAAGCATAATATTCGTCCACTGTTTCGCGATAACGATCCATCTTCTTGTCTTCTACACTATAGATAGCCATTTCGTGTCTTGCACGCAGAATCAAGATAGAAAGTTCTTCACGATAGTCAGTATAAGGATAATCTTTCAGTGCATTTTGAGCTGTGATTACACAAGACTCATAGTTATTGCCTAAATAATTACCCAGATTATAATATAATCTTGCAGAATAAAGTTCTTTCAAAACCAGCTTATCCTGCAAAGCAAAAATCATATCCTGTGCTTCCTGCTTCTTTGTGCTGTTCGGGAAATATTCCATGAACATCTGCAACTGCTGGATAGCCTGATAAGTGCTTGATTGATCCAAACGTGGTTCCGGGGTATCCAGGAATAAAGCTTTACCTGCATGAAAACGTGCTAGTTCGGTAAAAGTGCCACGGGGATACGTATTGAAATAGGTGATAAATGTCTGGGCAGCTGTCTGATAATCTTTCTGATTATAATAACTCATTCCCAACATATACAAAGACTCTTCCGCTTTATCGGTTCCTTTCAGAATGGTTATCAACTCATTCAGCAACGTAGCTGAACGATTATACTGTCCCTTCGCAAAATAGTTTTTGGCGGCTTCGTACTTGTATTCGTAATCGGTGCTTTTCAGCAATTTATTGTACTCTCCACATGATGTCAGAGTAGCCGCCGCAAGCAAAGTTATAATGATATTTTTCTTCATCCTATTTAAAAATAATGCGCAAAGTTACTTATTCGCTGGGAATTTAGCAATTAATCTGTGTTTTTTAATACATAAAAGGCGTTAAACATCGACAAAAGGAGAGAAAATGACGTCGAATTGCAAACACCAAACTGTAAACGGCAGGTAATAAACGAATCACACAGAAATCATGATTGACATAAACCTGACGAACAAACGTCAGATTCCTTGTTATAAGACAGAAAAAAACTTGTTATAAGGCAGAAAAAAAATAGTGACGGTATATGCCCGGGATAGCGTCACTATTTTTTATAGCAGAAAACGGCAAACAAATGTGTTATCCCATTCAAAGACAACACAGCTATTTACCGTTCCCTGTTTATCGTTTACTGCTATATCTACAGCTTGTACAAATCACTTGCAGCCAGCAGATCGACTTTCTTTTCTTTCAATACCTCGATACATTTATCCAGATTGCTAGGGCGAATTACCACATTTGCAATATTGTTATTGGCAAACGAATACATATATTCAATAAATACACCCTCGTCTGATAAATATCCCAGCACTTTTGCCAAAGCACCCGGTATATTGGGACAGCTTATACCTACTACATCAGTCACATTCACTGCAAAATGATTATCTTTTAAAGCTTTGTATGCTCTATCCGGATCGGATACAATTCCACGCAAAATACCAAAATCAGCATTTTCGGCAATGCACAAGGCAGAAAGATTGATATTTTCTTTCGCCAGCACTTCAGTCACTTCCGTCAAACGGCCTGACTTATTTTCCAAAAAGATAGAAAGTTGTTTTGCTACCATATTTATTAAAGTATTAAGTAATAAGTATTAAGTAACAAGCATTAGGTATTAGGCAACAAGTATTACCGTAGTTCCAAGATCACCCGCATGGTTAATACTTAATACTTAATACCTAATACTTATTTATATTTTTCTGTTATCAATCACACGTTTTGCTTTACCTACGCTACGCTCAATGCTGCGAGGCTCTACCAATTTCACGTTGACTCCCAATCCAAGTACGCTTTGCAAACGTCCTCCCAGCTTTTTCTTCAAAGCCAGCATTTTGTTGATCTCATCAGAATAGAATTCCGGACGTACTTCAACCTGGAGCTCCATCGTATCGGTATTATTTTCACGACCCACTATCAACAAATAATGCGGTTCAAATTCTGCCATTTCAAGGATGACGGATTCAATCTGTGTCGGGAATACGTTTACACCACGGATAATCAACATATCATCACTGCGTCCCAAAATACGATCCATACGTACTAATGTACGACCGCAAGAACATTTATCATGATGCAAGGCAGTCAAATCACGCGTACGGTAACGGAGCAATGGCATACCCTCTTTGGTGAGGTGGGTAAACACCAGTTCGCCCGTTTGTCCCGGTTCAACCGGTTGCAAAGTATTCGGATCGATAATTTCCGGGAAATAATGGTCTTCATTCAAGTGAGTGCCGTTCTGACATTCGCACTCGTAACCGACACCCGGTCCGGCAATCTCACTCAACCCATAAATATCGTATGCTTTGATTCCCAGTTTCTCTTCAATTTCATGACGCATATTTTCCGTCCAGGGTTCCGCACCGAACGCACCGACTTTCAGTTGAAATTCTTCACGTGGCAAACCGGAATCTTTAATTGCATCTGCCAGGTAAAGCGCATAAGAAGGGGTGCAACAAAGCACTGTCGATCCGAAATCATGCATCAAGGTAATCTGTTTTTCAGTGTTGCCACTGGACATCGGAATAACAGAAGCACCGATATTCTCGGCTCCGGCATGTGCTCCCAGTCCGCCCGTAAACAGTCCGTATCCGTATGATACCTGAAAAATATCAGAACGGCCCGCTCCGTAAGCGGTAAAAGCACGTGATATACATTCCGCCCAGGAGGCCAAGTCCTTACGGGTATATCCGACAACCGTCGGCTTTCCGGTCGTTCCGGAAGAGGCATGAATACGTACAATCTGGCTCATCGGCACGGCACAAAGTCCGAACGGATAATTATCTCTTAAATCATGTTTCGTGGTAAACGGCAGTTTTACAATATCATCGATACTATTGATATCATCGGGGGTTATTCCCATTTCCTGCATCTTCTTTCGATAGAAAGGAGTGTTGTGATAGACGTAATCTACAATTTTCTTGAGTCGTATGCTTTGAATCTTGCGAAGACTTTCGCGGTCCATACACTCAATGCTCTCATTCCAAATCATGTGTTTCTGGTATTACTAGTTGTATGAATCTGTTTTTTGATATTAATATGTTGCAAAGTAAAGGATTTATTTGGAAAAATGATTTGTTATCTCGATTATTTTACCGAATATTGCTCCACTTTTTAGGATTTAACTATGAATTATGAACTAACATCAGCTTACAAACCTACCGGGGATCAGCCGGAAGCGATAGCACAACTGACTGAAGGGGTACTTCAGGGAGTTCCCGCACAGACTTTACTGGGAGTGACCGGATCGGGAAAAACATTTACCATTGCCAATGTGATCGCCAATATCAACAAACCTACGTTGATTTTGAGCCATAACAAGACATTGGCTGCCCAGCTCTATAGTGAGTTTAAAGGTTTCTTCCCCAATAATGCGGTAGAATATTACGTTTCTTACTATGACTATTATCAGCCGGAGGCCTATCTCCCGAGCAGTGATACTTATATAGAGAAAGATCTTGCCATCAATGACGAAATCGACAAGCTTCGACTCGCGGCCACTTCTGCCCTACTCTCCGGACGAAAAGACGTGGTAGTGGTTTCTTCCGTTTCTTGTATCTACGGTATGGGAAATCCTTCGGACTTCTACAAAAATGTCATTGAAATAGAACGGGGACGGATGATGGACCGCAATGTCTTTTTACGTCGTCTGGTAGACAGCTTGTATGTCCGCAATGATATTGACTTGAACCGTGGAAATTTCCGCGTTAAAGGTGATACTGTGGATATCTATCTGGCTTATACCGACAATCTGCTCCGTGTCACCTTCTGGGGAGATGAGATTGATGGTGTAGAAGAAGTAGACCCGATTACAGGAGTCACCATTGCTCCATTCGACGCCTATAAGATTTATCCGGCCAATTTGTTTATGACGACCAAAGAGGCAACTCTCCGTGCTATCCACGAAATAGAAGATGATCTGACCAAACAAGTGGCATTCTTCGAGTCTATCGGTAAAGAATATGAAGCCAAACGGCTCTATGAACGGGTGACTTACGATATGGAAATGATCCGGGAATTAGGGCATTGCTCCGGAATTGAGAACTATTCCCGTTATTTCGATGGTCGTGCTGCCGGCACTCGTCCTTATTGTCTGCTCGATTTCTTTCCGGATGATTTTCTGATTGTCATTGACGAAAGCCATGTAAGTGTACCTCAAATCCGTGCGATGTACGGAGGAGACCGTGCACGTAAAATCAATCTGGTGGAGTATGGTTTCCGATTGCCTGCGGCTATGGATAACCGTCCGTTAAAATTTGAAGAGTTTCAGGAAATGGCAAAACAGGTAATTTACGTCAGTGCCACACCGGCAGATTATGAACTGATTCAGTCTGAAGGTATCGTCGTAGAGCAGGTGATCCGTCCTACAGGACTGCTTGATCCTGTCATCGAAGTGCGCCCGAGCCTTAATCAGATTGACGACTTAATGGAAGAAATCCAGCTCCGCATTGAAAAGGAAGAACGCGTACTCGTCACCACACTAACCAAACGAATGGCAGAAGAACTGGCAGAGTATCTTCTTAATAATAATGTAAGATGTAACTATATCCATAGTGATGTAGATACATTGGAACGTGTGAAGATTATGGATGATCTCCGGCAAGGAATCTATGATGTGCTTATCGGAGTCAACCTGCTCCGTGAAGGACTCGATCTTCCGGAAGTGTCGCTCGTTGCTATTCTTGATGCTGACAAAGAAGGATTCCTCCGCTCCCACCGTTCACTGACGCAAACCGCAGGACGTGCTGCCCGTAATGTAAACGGCAAGGTAATCATGTATGCGGACAGGATGACGGATAGCATGAAACTGACGATTGACGAAACCAATCGCCGCCGCGAAAAACAGTTGGCATACAATGAAGCAAACGGAATTACTCCTCAACAGATTAAAAAGGCCAGAAACTTGTCGGTATTCGGTAATGCAAAAGAAGCGGATGAACTGCTAAAAGAAAGACATGCTTATGTAGAACCTTCTACTCCGAACATTGCAGCAGATCCGGTAGTGCAGTATATGAGTAAAGCGCAAATGGAAAAGAGTATCGAACGTACTCGCAAACTGATGCAGGAAGCAGCCAAGAAACTCGAATTTATTGAAGCTGCACAATACCGTGACGAGTTGTTGAAACTGGAAGATTTGATGAAAGAGAAATGGGGGTAAAAACTCCCATTCTTCATATATTACACTAAGTATGTCACCATAATTAGCCTATATAGTAAATCTAGGCACGGATTACACGGTTCCTCGAATGATGGCTGTTATAAAGCAACCGCGTAATCCGCGCAATCCGTGCCTAATAATATAAGGTTATTTTGCATGAGTACTTACGATTGCTAAGGGTTGAAACTCTTAACAAACCTGTAACACAGGATTTAATCTATTAATTAGTGTTATAAAAACACCAATTAGCAGCTTATAATTTGCAAAGTTGCCAAAACTCCGTATCTTTGCACTGTGTTTTTCATAGTATTAGATTTAAGGTTAACAAAGGTTGGAGCAAGGCGTTGCTCCTTTTTTTATGTCTATACGTCATCTAAAACCTTTTCAACAACTATATCCATTAGAAGTGCACATTCACAATAAATGCTGCCTAACTTGATTATCAGACAGCATTTATATTTCAAAATTTACATCAATAAACCTTAGAGTGCTTTCTCAATAGCAGCTTTTATCAATGGCTCCATAATATCATACCCCTCGCCTGTCGGATGAACTCCATCTTTAGTATATTGGGGATTCAAGGCCTGATTTTCATCCACCATTGCCTTATAATAATTAACAAACGGAATTTTATTAGCTTTTGCATAAGCCTCTATCCGATCATTTAAAGATTTAATTTTCTGTGGAACATCTTTTATTTCCATTCTCCATTTAAATGCAGCGGCAGGCAATACGGAAGTCAGAATCACTTTTATCTTATTTGCTTTTGCCAATTCTGTCATAGAAACGATGTTTCCAAATGTATAATCTTCATTATAAGTTTGTGTATTTTCGGCGACATCATTGGTTCCGGCATTAATCACCACTAAAGCAGGAGAAAGATTAATCACATCTTCCCGAAAACGTAACAAGAATTGGTAAGAAGTCTGCCCACTGATTCCACGGCCGATATAACCGTTTGATTTGAAAAAGTCCGGATGAGTACGTACCCAGCCCTCCGTAATGGAATTTCCCATAAAAATAACTCGTTTGTCTTTCTTCGTCGCCTTTGGAAGTGCAGCATTTTGTTTTGAATAACGAGCTAAATTTCCAAAATCATTTTTCTGTGCATAGCTTTCTCCTATTGAGAAACTCAAGCAAACAACAGCCAATAACATCCATTGGCTCAATCTTCTTTTATCCATGTTTATATTAAGTATTAGTAATATGATATTTTTCACAAAGATAAAAAAAACTCCATACATAGACGCCCAAAATATCGAATAACCGTTAAGACGAAAGAAGTTTTTCTTAATCTATGTTATATAACATGCTATTTTACTTGGATTATTTGCTAATTTCCCAAGAGTCCGTATCTTTGCACTGTGTTTTTCATAGTATTAGATTTAAGGTTAACAAAGGTTGGAGCAAGGCGTTGCTCCTTTTTTTATGCCTATATATTAGAAGTGAGTTTAACATACCTTGAATAAAAAGTGATATACGTTTCTTTATTCCCAAATATAACTTTACCTTTACTGAAAAATCAGAATATGGCAAAGATTACAGTTCAGACCACAGACGTTACTATCTTAAAGATCAACGATACAGATTATATTTCTTTAACCGACATAGCTAAATACAAGACAACAGATGCTAATATTGTTATTGCCAACTGGCTACGTAATAGAATGACTATTGAATATCTAGGATTATGGGAAATATTATATAACCCCCATTTTAAACCCCTCGAATTCGAGGGGTTTAGAAAAGAAGCAGGTTTAAATGCATTCACTCTTTCTCCTCAAAAATGGATAGAAACGACCTGTGCTATTGGACTCATATCCAAATCCGGAAGATATGGCGGCACTTTTGCTCACAAAGATATTGCATTCAAATTTGCAAGTTGGATTTCTGTTGAATTTGAGTTATATATAGTAAAAGAATTCCAACGTCTCAAAGAGCAAGAGCAAGCTCAAATTGGTTGGTCAGCGAAGCGAGAACTATCTAAAATTAATTATCATATTCATACTGATGCAATCAAGCAGCATCTTATCCCTCAAGAAATCACCCCACAGCAAGCATCCATGATTTATGCCAGCGAAGCTGATATCCTTAATGTAGCTATGTTTGGAATGACAGCCTTAGAATGGCGTGATACACACCCTAATTTAAAAGGTAATATTCGTGATTATGCCTCAATCAATGAACTTATCTGCTTATCAAACATGGAAAATTTAAATGCCGTTTTCATAAATGAAGGTTTGACACCCAAAGACAGACTTATCAAATTAAATCAAATAGCAATTCAACAAATGAGCATACTAGAAGATATCAAAAATAAAAAGTTATTGAAATAATTTATGGAACAACAAATTCAACTCAACGACCACAACAAGCAGGAGTATCCTCCTATGCATACAGTCGAAACAAACACATCCTTAATTAATCATCTATAATACAGAGCATTAAATCATATACTAAAAAATCATAATTGCGCATTTATCTTACGCACTTGTTTTACGCAACTCGCTTAGAAAATATAAGCCAATAAAGGAAATAAGGTCAGCATTATCAACACCTATTAGGAAGTTAATATTCACAAATATACAATATACTATAAAAGTGAATGCCTGCAAATTACGATTTCACACATAGCTTCTATAAACAACTAATAATCAAAAATCTGCATACATTCTTAATATTCATTTATACTCTTAATGAATATTGGATTGAAACAATCAAATTTCATTTTGGAAGCCTATATAAATCTCATTTTTGGTACATAGTTTATCATACAATAGAAATGAACTTATACTGTATTAGTACATTTATTTCAACTATCAATACTTATCCAATTTAACACAAAACAGCCCAAGCATATTTAAAAGAAATGGGGCTTTAAAACATTGTACTCAAAAAATAAATATTCTTTTGCAAATTCCAATTAGTTTTAGTTCCTTTGTATAATATAACTCTAACATTAAACAAAATGGAAAAACGAACAGAAGGAGCATGGCTGATACACCACACCAAAAAACTATTTGATGTAAGGGATACTCAAGACTTTGAAGATATTGAACTAGCTGGTAAATGCGGAATTTTTCTATCTAACTTAGCTGCAGATGAAAATACCGATTTAAATAAAGATAAGGTCGATGCCATAGCAAAAGCTTCAAGTATAAAAAAAACAGAGATAGAAACGATTAAAAACAAACTTGTAGAGGCACATTTAATTGATGTTGCAAAAAATGGAGGTATTTCAGTATTAGGCATAACAACTTCTACGGTTTTATCACATACAGCTAATATATTTGATTCTTCAAATTCAAATAATTATCAAAAGGCTGCTTTAGAGTTATCTGAAAGGATATCAGATTTGCCCAAACCTGAGAAAGAATTAAAAGAATACATATCAGATGAATATAAACTGACTTCTAGAGATACAGTTGATTTATTTTCTCAATGTGAAGAAATAGGTTTTATTGATTACGAGAATCTAGATAATGACTCTAAATTTTATTTCAATGGTAACCTATTTAGAAAAGAAAATATTCAAAAAACAAATGCTATATTGAATTCGTTAAACTCTGATGACAGTAGGAAAATTCCTGAGATGAATGAACTTTTGTCAAAAAAAGGTTGTATCACATTCGAAAAAGCTAAAGCTATTTTAGGAGAAGTACTACTAACTAAACTTCAATCAATAGGTATGTACGATTTCAATGAAGTGAGTAATTCACATGAAACCAAAACTTTTGTAACGAAACCATCCGC
>NZ_JH114342.1:0-633 GCF_000157095.2 Bacteroides sp. D1 | reverse complement strand
TTGATTTAAAAAGATTTTTCACAAAACGAAAATTTAGAATTTTCGTCTCCTTTGATAACAATTCTCTCTCATTCAGAAAAGAAAGTGAGCCATAGCTTAAAGCTGCTGTTCCTCTATTATTATCTCTAAAATTAAGTCCTGAAATGATAATATATGGTTTCATTGTATTTTTATTTAACAATTTTATAAACAATTCGAATTATAAGCATATGAAATCTAAGCATGAATGGAGATAATGTCATGATTTTCTTATATAATATATTATTCCCCATTTTTGATAATATATTATTAAACTTTTTTTCTAGCGATGCTTTATCTTTGGCCATTATAGTATGTCCTTGAGCTTCTATATAGTCTTCCACAGAAGAATCTATTAGCCGCAATAACGACTTATTTTTCATTTCTTCAATAAAAGCTAATCCCTTCTCTGTATTGATTAAAAACATTGTATGACCTATTTTATCACTAATTTTATATTTTCCCAACCAAGGATCTGCTAATGATACATCCGCCTTATAGCTAATATCTTCTTTGCACATGAGGCAACGTTTGGGACGGAATAATTTTGACTGATGCATTAATCTCCAAGGATTAGTATAATTATTTTTATATATTTTTTTACCATCAAACAAT
>NZ_JH114341.1:509-2824 GCF_000157095.2 Bacteroides sp. D1 | reverse complement strand
GATATATAGATAATAGTTTCCATTTTATGTACTTTTTTGCGGTTCATCCTAGGATCTTCTATTTGTTTACAAAGGTCAATTATGCCAATTTTCATGTTAGTTTATGTTTTATAATATCTTATAAAGATAAGGAAAATAATCGACATATACAATAGATAATACACTAATAGTCAATAATATAAAAATAAAATACAAGTTGTAAGATAGTAAAAAATATAATGCGTCGACCCTGTTGCACTCTAGTGAACGGTACTGTCTACTCTAGTGCACAGACCTTTCCACTCTAGTGGAACGATATGGCTGCTTATACATAAATATGCTAATGTCTACTCTTTATACTCCGCATGTCCATTTTATAATCTATTATTTAAGTATTACCTGATTACATCTCTAGCTTGGCTTGACTTCATAATAGTCTGATGCTTCCTTTGCCTTGTAGTAGACTCTTTTTTTACTGCGTGTTTCGTTGCAGTCCATGCTAACTATTACGGTTTTGTCGAAGAATAACTTGAATACTCTGCAAAACAAGTAAAAAAGTATTTGGAATCGCTTGGAAAATCTATGAGAAATGTTTTTGAAAGTGATGAAAAGCTATGAGAAATACGTTGTTTTATGGATAAAACGCTGGTAATACTATGAGAAATGCCGTTTTGAATAGTATTTCTCATAGTGTTATGCATTTGATTTATATATAGTTATTGTATTTACTATGAGAATATGAGAAATGAAAATTGAAAATCGTTTGCAGGAACCTGCCCTGAGCGTTTTTATTTTGATACAATCAGGGCAAACGTCCGCCTGAGTTTAATTCATCAATACATTGCTTTAAGTCGTAAGGACAAATTAGTGGGGATTTGAAAGTTGCCAATATATAGCTATAATAATTTTATGTCTCATACCTATTTCTTTGTCAAAATTGTTTGTTTGCTAAATATAAATTGCTACTTTTGTCGTAGTTTACTTTCGAGCGATGAAGGTAACTTTTTAATATTTTTATTGAGAACGGTTATTTGTTACATTCATATATAAAATCCGCTAAATTTTAACTTTCGTGAATGGAATGAGTGACAAGTCTCGCGCACTTTTGTCTGTATAACCTTGTTATATACTCAGTTGGGCGTGGGGCTATCATTCATGTTCACGAAAGGGGTCTTAGCGGATACCTATATATGGCATGAATAGATAGTTTCCACGCTCTTTCTTTTTTATAAACCCTCGCACCATCGGGAACTGATGCGGTAAATAACGCAACCTATGTACGGAGACTTTAATCGCATTGTTGTCCAGCTGGTTCAGCATCCTGTCATGCACAAACCTCTCTCGGATTTAACCTATACGGAATGTGAACTGGCCTATGCTTTGATAAGAGAATTGATTGATTTGTCAACTGAAGGTGATTATACTTTATTGGACTATATCCAAATGGCTCGCCTGGAGTATTATCTGGGTGAGTTGTCTTGTAAGATCAACTGTAGTAGGGAGGAAACTGCCCTTCATTATGCGGGCGCCCTTCATCTATTAGAAAAAGGCGGCTTTGATTTGAACATAAAGAAGTGGGTTGAACTTGTCAGCCTACGAATCGAGAACTCTAAAAAAGAATGACATTCTGATTTTGTATATAGAATCTGATCTGTATCCACTCAGTATTTATCCGGCATATCCATATGGAATAGTCAACCGTTAGACTGCTTAGAACAAGTATTCTAACGGTTGACAATAAATTCTCTTGCTTTTATAATATTTTTCTATATATCCTGTTAATTACTCTATTAGTCATGCCCAATTAACCATTCCAATTAATCCATCCTCTTTAATAATCCCCTTTAATAATCTCCTTTTGTAATTTCCCTTTGTGGTATATCCCTAGTATTCTTTTTACATTTGGTTCATTTTTTTGCTTTCCTTCTATATTGTCTTCTTGTCTCTTTCTTCCTGTTGTCTTTTTCTCATCTGTAATTCGACTGTAATTTTGTTATTTCTTTCTTCTGCATCTTTTTCTCTCTTGCGTGCACCTACGCGCCCGCGTGTGATATAATAATGTGTCTCATGTGTACCGTTTCCGCCGCCAATCCACTCATGATAAAAAATATGTTCTACAACATCATTATCCTTCAGCACTTTAGCAGATTCTTTCAAAAAAACTTAGAAAAAAGAGTTTAATATATTTGGATTGTATACTAAAAGGGTGTACTTTTGCACCCGCTTTCCAAGAGAAGAAAGCCTTGCAGAATTGACATAGTGAAAAAGCGAAATTGCGCTTAAAGAAAAGAACAAAAAAAACTTCCGAAAAGTTTTGGAGGATAATAAATAAAGTT
>NZ_JH114341.1:0-409 GCF_000157095.2 Bacteroides sp. D1 | reverse complement strand
GCGATGCTGTTACATGAATAATGTAAACCAAGTCATCGTAAAAATAGTGACTTTAAAGGTTCTGTTTTTTGTACTACTGGTACTTGTTTATTTATAATATATAGATCAACCATCTATAGAAGTATAGATAGAGATAAACAAGAGAAAAAGAAGCCGAGTCTAACATCAGGTAGACAAGGTTGAACTAGTCCTATAGCTCAGTTGGTTAGAGCGCTACACTGATAATGTAGAGGTCGGCAGTTCAACTCTGCCTGGGACTACCAAGCTCAAGAATGAGGAACAGCGAAAGCTGAAAGTAAAAGCTAAAAAACGATATTCTTGAACAACCTCTTGGGGGATTAGCTCAGCTGGCTAGAGCATCTGCCTTGCACGCAGAGGGTCAACGGTTCGAATCCGTTATTCTCCACCA
>NZ_JH114340.1:2635-3004 GCF_000157095.2 Bacteroides sp. D1 | reverse complement strand
ATCCAAAATATGATAATTATGATGCTATAAATGTAAACAAAACAAAGGATATTCCATTAGATTACAATGGGGTTATGGGGGTTCCTATCACATTCTTGCATAAGTTTAACCCTGAGCAATTTGAGTTAATAAAATTTAGAAAGGGTGTTGATGAAAAAGATTTGTCTATAAATGGTAAATGCCCTTATTTCAGAATTTTGATAAAAAACAAACGATTACAAAAGTAATTGATGTTTGTTAGTTTTTTCTTGAGATCATTAGCTTCGTCGTAAGCTTCGGTACCAGAAACGAAAAAACCACCTCTCCAAGCTTATCGATGATAAGCTGTCAAACATGAGAATTCTTGAAGACGAAAGGGCCTCGTGATAC
>NZ_JH114340.1:1395-2535 GCF_000157095.2 Bacteroides sp. D1 | reverse complement strand
CGTGTAAGGGGGATTTCTGTTCATGGGGGTAATGATACCGATGAAACGAGAGAGGATGCTCACGATACGGGTTACTGATGATGAACATGCCCGGTTACTGGAACGTTGTGAGGGTAAACAACTGGCGGTATGGATGCGGCGGGACCAGAGAAAAATCACTCAGGGTCAATGCCAGCGCTTCGTTAATACAGATGTAGGTGTTCCACAGGGTAGCCAGCAGCATCCTGCGATGCAGATCCGGAACATAATGGTGCAGGGCGCTGACTTCCGCGTTTCCAGACTTTACGAAACACGGAAACCGAAGACCATTCATGTTGTTGCTCAGGTCGCAGACGTTTTGCAGCAGCAGTCGCTTCACGTTCGCTCGCGTATCGGTGATTCATTCTGCTAACCAGTAAGGCAACCCCGCCAGCCTAGCCGGGTCCTCAACGACAGGAGCACGATCATGCGCACCCGTGGCCAGGACCCAACGCTGCCCGAGATGCGCCGCGTGCGGCTGCTGGAGATGGCGGACGCGATGGATATGTTCTGCCAAGGGTTGGTTTGCGCATTCACAGTTCTCCGCAAGAATTGATTGGCTCCAATTCTTGGAGTGGTGAATCCGTTAGCGAGGTGCCGCCGGCTTCCATTCAGGTCGAGGTGGCCCGGCTCCATGCACCGCGACGCAACGCGGGGAGGCAGACAAGGTATAGGGCGGCGCCTACAATCCATGCCAACCCGTTCCATGTGCTCGCCGAGGCGGCATAAATCGCCGTGACGATCAGCGGTCCAATGATCGAAGTTAGGCTGGTAAGAGCCGCGAGCGATCCTTGAAGCTGTCCCTGATGGTCGTCATCTACCTGCCTGGACAGCATGGCCTGCAACGCGGGCATCCCGATGCCGCCGGAAGCGAGAAGAATCATAATGGGGAAGGCCATCCAGCCTCGCGTCGCGAACGCCAGCAAGACGTAGCCCAGCGCGTCGGCCGCCATGCCGGCGATAATGGCCTGCTTCTCGCCGAAACGTTTGGTGGCGGGACCAGTGACGAAGGCTTGAGCGAGGGCGTGCAAGATTCCGAATACCGCAAGCGACAGGCCGATCATCGTCGCGCTCCAGCGAAAGCGGTCCTCGCCGAAAATGACCCAGAGCGCTGCCGGCACC
>NZ_JH114340.1:462-1295 GCF_000157095.2 Bacteroides sp. D1 | reverse complement strand
GACAGTCATAAGTGCGGCGACGATAGTCATGCCCCGCGCCCACCGGAAGGAGCTGACTGGGTTGAAGGCTCTCAAGGGCATCGGTCGACGCTCTCCCTTATGCGACTCCTGCATTAGGAAGCAGCCCAGTAGTAGGTTGAGGCCGTTGAGCACCGCCGCCGCAAGGAATGGTGCATGCAAGGAGATGGCGCCCAACAGTCCCCCGGCCACGGGGCCTGCCACCATACCCACGCCGAAACAAGCGCTCATGAGCCCGAAGTGGCGAGCCCGATCTTCCCCATCGGTGATGTCGGCGATATAGGCGCCAGCAACCGCACCTGTGGCGCCGGTGATGCCGGCCACGATGCGTCCGGCGTAGAGGATCCACAGGACGGGTGTGGTCGCCATGATCGCGTAGTCGATAGTGGCTCCAAGTAGCGAAGCGAGCAGGACTGGGCGGCGGCCAAAGCGGTCGGACAGTGCTCCGAGAACGGGTGCGCATAGAAATTGCATCAACGCATATAGCGCTAGCAGCACGCCATAGTGACTGGCGATGCTGTCGGAATGGACGATATCCCGCAAGAGGCCCGGCAGTACCGGCATAACCAAGCCTATGCCTACAGCATCCAGGGTGACGGTGCCGAGGATGACGATGAGCGCATTGTTAGATTTCATACACGGTGCCTGACTGCGTTAGCAATTTAACTGTGATAAACTACCGCATTAAAGCTTATCGATGATAAGCTGTCAAACATGAGAATTCTCTGACGAATAATCTTTTCTTTTTTCTTTTGTAATAGTGTCTTTTGTGTCCCCCTGTTTTGAGGGATAGCAATCCCCCAATTTGAGGGATG
>NZ_JH114340.1:0-362 GCF_000157095.2 Bacteroides sp. D1 | reverse complement strand
TTTATGAAAAAAAGAAAAATGAACTTGGCTTATCCCAGGAATCTGTCGCAGACAAGATGGGGATGGGGCAGTCAGGCGTTGGTGCTTTATTTAATGGCATCAATGCATTAAATGCTTATAACGCCGCATTGCTTACAAAAATTCTCAAAGTTAGCGTTGAAGAATTTAGCCCTTCAATCGCCAGAGAAATCTACGAGATGTATGAAGCGGTTAGTATGCAGCCGTCACTTAGAAGTGAGTATGAGTACCCTGTTTTTTCTCATGTTCAGGCAGGGATGTTCTCACCTAAGCTTAGAACCTTTACCAAAGGTGATGCGGAGAGATGGGTAAGCACAACCAAAAAAGCCAGTGATTCTGCATTC
>NZ_JH114339.1:601385-613812 GCF_000157095.2 Bacteroides sp. D1 | reverse complement strand
CCGTATGTAAAAAGACCGTCAATGAGCCAACAGCTTCAGAGATACCATCTTGTTGCAGATTATCGTAGCCAAGACTGAATCTGAAATCATGGAATAATCCCCTATTTGTAGGAGTATTTTCTTTTTTTGATGTATATTTGTACGTTGTAGATATGGCTTGTTGCATTGTAACTCTTAATGATGTGGTGTCTTTAAAGTTACTAAAAAGCAAACATATCTACAACTTTTTATAGGATTAAGAAAGAAGAAGAGGGAAACCGTCGAAATAAAAAAGAGATTACCACCAAATTTGACGAAGAACCATAAATTTTATGATTCTTATTGTCAACCAAAGTTTTTCCCCGATAGTATAATGATTATCATCGGTTTACATGCTGACAATAAGCCATGACAATAGGCTGACAATAAAAAATTAGAACTTTTATTGTCAGCCTGTTCTTTGATTGCTTTGGGGCAGGATGCACCCGAAGGACATCATCGCCTGCAGTAACCATACCATCCACATAGAAAGCAGCTTTTTAAAATGAATCCCCCTATTAAATGAATGATATATAGCTGGTATCTTTCACTTAACAAGTAGGTATTGTTACATTAAAGCATCAGTATTGTTAACTCTCCACGGCCGTGACGAGATCTTTCCACGGCCGTGGTAGGAACTCGTCACGGCTGTGGGAAGAAGTCACCACGGCCGTGACAAAGTAAAGATAGCGGTACTTCAGTAAAACTATACTGACACTCTAGGGCAACTACATAGGCACGTTAATGGAACTATATAGGTAGATATCACTTTGGGAGGCTGTTATTAAAATGCAACATTACTTCAGAACATGCTTCTAAGACTATTATTTATCAAGTCATAAAAGGATCATAAGAAATAAAAATAAGGCTGACAGTAAAAGTAGATATATTTTATTGTCAGCCTATTATCAACATCTATCGTCAGGTGATATAACACTGCTATTCAAATACTTAAATATCATCCTGACAGTTTGACAATAAGACTGGTACAAATCAATAGAAACGATCATAAAATTTTTAATTGGAAAGGGTAAAGAATTTATAAAAGAAAGAAAAAGTTTGCTGTTCCCTTCAGAATAAACATCTTTGTAACCGTGGTTACAGTAACCACAGTTACTAATATAATTCACTGACTATGAGGTTTTATAATAGAGAAGAAGAACTAAAAGAGCTAAAACGAATTCAGCAATTGGCATTTGAGGAAAGTTCAAGAATGGCACTCGTTACCGGTCGCCGTAGAATCCTCATCATGAAAGTTAGGCACGGATGACAGGTTTTCTATGAGATCAGTCCCCATCACCTGTATTCCGTGCCCAATTATCATTGTTGGTTTTCTTCCCGATCTGTCCGGATAAACTCCAGGAGTCGTTCTACCGCCTCTTCTTCAGGAATATTCTTTTCTACACACACCTTGCCTTTATAAAGACTGATTTTGCCCCGTCCTGCTCCTACATAACCGTAGTCAGCATCCGCCATCTCACCGGGACCATTCACGATACAGCCCATAATGCCGATCTTCAAGCCTTTCAAATGTGAAGTGGCTGCCTTGATACGGGCGATTGTTTTCTCCAAGTCGTAAAGCGTACGGCCGCAACCGGGACAGGATATGTATTCTGTCTTAGAGGTACGGGTACGTCCGGCTTGCAAGATTCCGAAAGCAGTGGCGTCGACAACGGCATGGCTCAAACTGCCCTGATTGAACAGGAAGATACCATCGCAAAGACCGTCAAAAATCAAGGCCCCCATATCGGCTGCGGATTTTATCTGCAAATTCTCTGCATCATCTTCCGCATAATGCTGGAAGAAGACAACCGGATTCTGCAAACCTTCCGTCATTAGCTGATGCACCAATGCACGGTGCTCACCCAAACGGTTCGGATGGTTGCTTTGAGAGATGATTACCACTTCCGGGTGGTACTTCAGACAGGCTATCACTTCATCTGTTTGGGCCATATAGGGTATAAACAGGAATTTAAGCGCTGCATCACATTCCCCCATCAACGGTAGTTGCGCATGATTGAAAGCAGGCCAGGTTCCGGCCTCTCCTTGCCATACGTCCGCATCAAGAATATATTCCACGCCTTCTTCCCGTTGCTCGGGCAAGGCTCTTCCGGCATAAATATAGTCCGGAGTGAATTGCGGATTTACTTCCGTCTTTCCGTCCATGCGGTCGGCAATGACTACGGGCACATGTTCGCCTCCGATATTACGGACCGCTTTTGTCTTCCGGCGTTCAGGAGACAGATAGTTGAATTCAGGCGCCTCCAATCCCGGAATATAGGGATGATCCTGCCTCAACAGAACATAATCCACCAATTTACGGGCCACCGGAATTTCAGCTTCGGGTGCTTCACTCAAAGATACGCGGATGGTATCGCCCAACCCGTCGCTCAACAATGCGCCGATGCCGAGAGCAGACTTGATACGCCCGTCCTCTCCGTCTCCGGCTTCTGTCACTCCGAGGTGTAGCGGGAAAGTCATCCCCTCTTTTTCCATGACGTCTACCAACAAACGAACGGTCTTCACCATTACCACGGTATTGGAGGCTTTGATGGAAATCACCACATCTGTGAAGTTCTCCGCTACACAGATACGAAGGAATTCCATACAGGATTCCACCATTCCTTCGGGAGTATCACCATAGCGTGACATGATGCGATCGGACAAAGAGCCATGATTCACACCGATCCGGATCGCTGTATGATTCTCCTTACAGATATTCAGGAACGGGACAAACCGGTCATGGATTTTCTGTATTTCCTGCGCATACTCCTCGTCTGTATATTCCAGTTTCTTAAAAGTACGTGCAGCATCTACATAGTTTCCCGGATTGATGCGCACCTTTTCCGCATATTGAGCAGCTACATCCGCCACTTTCGGATTGAAATGCACATCGGCAACCAATGGAACCATATATCCCTGACTGCGTAGTCCGATATTGATATTCATCAGATTCTCCGCTTCCTTGATACCCTGCGTTGTGAGGCGGACATACTCGCCACCTGCATCAACAATACGTTTCGCCTGTTCCACACAAGCCTGTGTGTCCTGCGTAGACGTATTGGTCATCGACTGGACACGAATAGAATTGGGGCCGCCCAACGGCACAGCCCCAATATTTACTTCTGTGGTTTCTCTTCGAAAATAATTGAATAGATCAACCATTTTGATTTATGATTTTACGATTTACGATTAAAAATACTTTATGCACAATGTGAAAGACAAGATACCATGTACAAAGACAACATACGATTTACGAAGATATTTCAATCGTCAATCGTAAATTGTCAAATCGTAAATCACATTAGTTTGTTTTATATTCAAACTTAACTTCTTTCAGTTCTTCGTTTGCTTTTACGATTTTCTTTTTCAGTCCTTCTTTGTAAGCAGCAAAAGCTTCTGCCAATTTCTCGTCACTCAATGCCAACATCTGAATGGCAAGGATAGCGGCATTCATCGCTCCGTTTATAGCAACCGTTGCCACAGGAATGCCCGGAGGCATCTGGATGATAGAATAAAGTGCGTCTACACCATCGAGCACGGAACCTTTTACGGGTACTCCGATCACCGGCAGTGTAGTGTTGGCTGCAATTACACCGGGAAGGGCGGCAGCCATTCCGGCAGCGGCGATAATAACTTTAATGCCACGGTTGCGGGCATTCTTTGCAAACTCTTCCACAGCTTCAGGCGTGCGGTGAGCAGAAAGCGCGTTCATTTCGAACGGTACATGCATATCATTCAGCAATTGCGCAGCCTTCTCCATAACAGGAAGGTCGGACGTGCTACCCATGATAATACTTACAATTGGAGTCATAGGATAAAAATTAAAGAGCCACTTCTCAACCCTCTCCCCAAAAGAGAGGGTAAGGCTGGCTTCGGATTATAGTATCTTTTACATTATTCGATTGATGTAATGGAGAAAACCTTATCCATTCACCACTGCTTTGTATGCTTCGGCATCCAGCAGGTCTTCCACAGCTTTTATATCTGTCGGTTTCACTTTAATCAACCAACCTTCGCCATACGGTTCTTTATTAACCAGTTCCGGATTTTCTTCCAATGCCTCGTTTTGTTCGAGCACCTCACCTGCTACAGGCAGGAAAAGATCGGAAATTGTTTTCACTACTTCGATGGTTCCGAATGTCTCACCGGCTTCCAACGTTTCACCAACAGTCGGTATATCTACGAACACAATATCACCCAATTGTTCTTGAGCATAATCAGTGATACCTACGTATGCAATGTCTCCTTCAACGCGAATCCATTCGTGTTCGTTCGTGTACTTCAAATTCTGTAGAAAGTTCATAATAATTAGTTTTTAGGATTTATACTGTTTTAAAATAAAAATACTCGAAATAAGATGTTGCTCACGGGATGAAGTACCAAAAGGGCACATATCAAGCCAACCGCAAAACCGGAAAGCACCTCACCCAACGTGTGATGTCCCAATACAATTCGTGCAGAACCTAATATACCGGCAATCAATATAAACAGGCATAACCATCCGACCGGATTGTAACCGAACAAAGCACTGAAAGAAACCAGTCCGCCGATCACTCCGCCTATTCCTGCCATGTGTTCACTCAATTTCCATTTTAAATTCACTGCAATGCAGATAATAGATACTACCAAAGAAACGAGGATGATACCTGTCATATACCAAGGTATATTCAGCCGGCGCATCATCAACAGGCAGAACACATACGAGATGATAGTCAGCAGAATCGGCACATAACGTTTCTTGCGCTCACTTAACTCCTGACGGGCAAAGCCATTGATTTTACGAAACAGGAAAATGGTAATGGTAGGTGTCAGTATGGTAAAGCAGTAAACAATTCCCAACACGATCAACTTATACTGTATCGGCATGATACGAAGATAAGAAAACAGGAATAACACCAGAAACGATAAAAACGGAATAGAAAATGGAGTAAAGACCATCGAAGTAGCTCTCGCCACCTGCAACATTGTCTTATCCGCTATGATATGTTCTCTCTCTCTGTCCATCAGCACTAATACTTAATACTTTATACTTAATACTTTATATTCGTTCTCATTTTCGAAGTCGCGCAACCGGAATATTCAACTGCTGACGGTATTTGGCTACCGTTCTACGAGCAATGGGATAACCTTTCTCTTTCAAGATGTCTGCCAATTCATCATCTGTCAGCGGTTTCTTCTTGTCCTCCCCATCAATACACTCTTTCAGAATCTTGCGTATCTCACGGACAGACATTTCTTCACCGTCCTCCGTGGTATACCCATCACTGAAAAAGAATTTGAGCGGATAAATGCCGTAATTTGTCTGCACATATTTACTGTTACTCACGCGGGAGATCGTTGAAATGTCCAGTCCGGTACGTTCAGCCACATCTTTCAAAATCATCGGTTTCAACAGTGATTCGTCTCCTTCCAAGAAGAAAGGACGTTGTAAGTCAATGATAGCCTGCATGGTAGTCATCAGAGTATTATGACGCTGCCGCACAGCATCGATAAATCCTTGTGCCGCATCCATTTTCTGCTTCAGGAACATCATCGCTTCTTTGGATTCTTTTGATTGATTAGCCCTGTTTTTGGTATGCTCTTCCACCATTTCCGTGAAGTCGCGACTCATACGGAGTTCGGGGACATTACGGTTATTGAGGCTTATATTGATGGTTCCGTCATCATACGTTTCCACGATAAAGTCGGGAACTATCTGTTGGAGATTCCTGCCGATCGCTTCTCCCAAAGAAGCACCCGGACGGGGATTCAGCTTGGTTATCTCATTAAGAGCTTCCTGGAAAGTCTCTTCATCAATGTCCAGTTTCTTTATAATCTTCTCCCAGTGTTTACGGGTGAATTCTTCATAACACTCTCTGATGATACGTTCTTCCAGCTCCAGTATCGGGTTGGGCTTCTTCTCTTCATCCTTTTTCCGGCAAATCTGTATCAACAAACATTCCTGAAGGCTACGGGCACCGATACCAGCGGGATCAAAGTCCTGCAAGATACAGAGTGCTTCTTCCAATTCTTCTTCTGTCGATTCGATGCCGGCATAAATCGCCAGTTCATCACAGATGCTCTCCAATGACTTACGGAGCAGTCCGTCATCGTCCAATGAACCGATCAGATATTCCACCAAGTCACGCTGATGTTCAGTCAGGTTGCGTTCACGCAACTGTTCTTTCAGGATTTCATAAAAAGAGGTGGAATCGGAGAACGGAATATCCTCCGCCTGTTCATCTTTCGAACGGTTGTTTTCTTGTAATTTATAATCGGGAATATCGTCTTCAGTCAGATAATCACTCAAAGAATCATAATCGTTGGCATCGCTATCCATGCCATCTTCCGTAGTGTCGGAATCAGCATACTCATCCGCAGTGTTTTCTTCTTTACCTTCTTCAAGTGCCGGATTTTCAAGCAGTTCAGCATGGATACGGTCTTCCAGCTCTACTGCGGGAAGCTCCAACAGTTTCACGACCAGAATCTGCTGGGGCGAGAGCGTTTGTACCTGCTGTTGCGCCTGAGATTGTATTTGACGGGAACCTTGTGCCATATTCGTTTTTGCTTTCTACTATTTCTCGCTACAAAAGTAACTTTTTAACGAGAGATTACACAGATTAGGGAGATAATTTTTAATCCTATAACACTAAAATTATCTAATGAACAAATATTTATCCACCGAAGTTCACGAAATTTCAATCAGTTAGTATTATCTTTGGACAGTTGATTTACAAAATAAAACAACACGTATGACAAATATCACATTCATCGACCTTGAAGTTAATCCTGTAAATCGTCAAATCTCGGACATGGGAGCCATCCGCAACGACGGAGCCTCTTTTCATGCCAATTCGCCTGCCCAATTTATACAATTCATCACGCAAACAGAATACATAGGCGGACACAATATACTCAACCACGACCTTAAATATATTATTCCCCTATTCCAACAAACCGGATATATACAGCCCAAAGCAATAGATACGCTCTATCTGTCCCCGCTTCTGTTTCCCGCCAAACCGTACCATCACTTGCTAAAGGATGACAAGCTGCAAACGGACAGCCTCAACAATCCGCTGAATGATTCGATGAAAGCGCATGAACTTTTTCTAGCGGAAGTGGAAGCCTTCGGACGCCTGGACGAAGATTTGAAATATATCTATTACTCATTGCTGCATCCTACTGACGAATTTAAGTCTTTCTTCGATTTCATTGCTTATACCATACCATTCGGAAAGTACGATAATCCGGAAACAGTTATCCGTCGTCGTTTCGCAAAGGAAGTGTGCGAGCATGCCCCGCTCGAAAACTATATTTCCCGGGCTCCCATCGAACTGGCTTATTGCCTTGCACTTATCAATTGCCGGGATCGGTATTCCATCACCCCGCCATGGGTGCTGCATAACTTTCCAAAAGTAGAATCAATCATGTATGTGCTGCGCAATACTCCTTGCCTGACAGGATGTAACTATTGCAACAAGGCTTTCGATATACACCGTGGATTAAAACATTTTTTCGGATTTGACGCTTATCGTACTTACAACAACCAGCCTTTACAGGAAAATGCAGTACAAGCAGCGGTAGAAGGGAAATCTATTCTCGCTGTTTTTCCTACCGGCGGTGGAAAGTCCATCACTTTCCAAGTACCGGCTCTGATGAGCGGAGAACAGGTAAAAGGACTTACCGTGGTCATTTCTCCCCTGCAATCTTTGATGAAAGACCAGGTGGATAATCTGCGGAAAAACGACATCACCAGCGCTGTTACTATCAACGGACTGTTGGATCCCATAGAACGTGCCAAGTCCTTCGAAAATGTAGAAAACGGTTTCGCTTCAATACTTTATATATCACCGGAGTCATTAAGGTCAAGAAGTATCGAAAGATTACTGTTAGGACGCAAAGTAGTCCGTTTTGTTATTGACGAAGCACACTGTTTCTCTTCTTGGGGGCAGGATTTCCGTGTGGATTATCTTTATATAGGTGATTATCTTAAACAGCTTCAGGAGAAAAAAGGTTTGCAACAGCCGATACCCGTCTCCTGTTTCACAGCCACGGCGAAACAGAAAGTTATTGAGGATATCTCTACCTACTTTAAGGATAAATTAAATATCCGTCTCGAACTGTTCCGTAGCGACATCAGCCGGACCAACCTGCAATATCAGGTTTTCGAGCGGAATCAGGAAAATGAAAAATACAATAGTCTGAGAGATATTATCGAGCAGAAAAGCTGTCCGACCATTGTTTATGTCGCCCGTACCCGTACAGCTACCAAACTGGCAGCACGCCTGAAACAGGATGGATTTTCGGTTGCCGCTTTTCACGGGAAAATGGACATTAAGGATAAGACAGAAAACCAGAATGATTTTATCGCCGGCAACATACAGATTATGGTAGCTACTTCTGCCTTCGGAATGGGAGTGGATAAAAAAGATGTCGGTCTAGTCGTCCATTATGAAATATCGGATTCTCTCGAGAATTATGTTCAGGAAGCAGGCAGGGCAGGACGCGACGAGCACATCAACGCTTCCTGTTATATTCTCTTCGATGAGGAAGACTTGAATAAACATTTTATCCTGCTCAACCAGACCAAATTGCATATCGGAGAAATACAGCAAGTATGGAAATCCATTAAAGAAATTACCCGTCTTCGCCCCAAGGTTTCCCAGTCCGTTTTAGAGATAGCACGCAAAGCCGGATGGGATGAAAACGTAACCAACATAGAAACCCGTGTCACCACTGCCATAGCGGCACTTGAAGAGTCCGGTTATCTGCATCGCGGACAAAACTCTCCCCGGGTGTTTGCCGACAGCATATTGGCCAAAACGGCTCAAGAAGCTATTGACAAAATAAATCTGTCTCCCCGCTTCAACGAGAAACAGAAGATGCAGGCTACACGAATCATCAAGAAACTGATTTCAACCAAAAGTCGCAAGCATGCAAACAGCGAAGTACCGGAATCCCGGATTGATTATATCTCCGACCATCTAGGCATCTCCAATGAAGAGGTTATTCAAATCATCACCCTGCTTCGGGAAGAAAAGATACTGGCTGACTCACGTGACCTCACTGCTTATATTTTAAGAAAAGAGCAGTGCAACCGTTCACTGGAAATAATCAGATTTTATAATAAGCTAGAGAATTTCCTACTGACTGTTTTTGAGGAAGAACAAAAAATAGTCAATCTGAAGGAATTACGGGAAGAAGCGGAAAATGCAATTCAAAGAAATGTAAGCCCGGACAAGCTAAAAGCACTTATAAACTTCTGGGCGGAGAAAAACTGGATAAAACGTTCCTATCGGGACGACAACAGAAATCATATTTCCGTTTATCTTCGTCCGCAAACCGGCATTCCATTCGAAAAAAGATGTGAGAACAGGCATTGCCTGTCCGAGTTCATTATCGATTATCTTTTCAATAAAATCGAATCAGATACTGAATCTGTAACAAGAGAAGAAATTCTTGTCGAGTTTTCCATTTTGGAATTAAAGAAGGCTTACGAGAATCAGAATGTTCTGTTCCAAGAATCAGTCACTCTCGAAGAAATAGAAGATACTCTCTTTTATCTCTCCCGAATGGGAGCTTTACAGATAGAGGGTGGGTTTCTTGTGATATATAACCGGATGAACATTGAGCGGTTGGGGGCTACTAATATACGATATAAACAGGATGATTACCGTAAGTTGGAACAGTTCTACACCAATAAGATACAACAGATACATATTGTAGGCGAATATGCCCGGAAAATGGTCCATGACTATCAGGCTGCCTTGCGACTTGTAGACGATTATTTTAGTTTGAACAGTACTTCTTTTATTCAGAAGTATTTTCCCGGCAGCCGGAAGGATGAAATTAACCGACGAATCACACCGGGCAAATACAGGCAGTTATTTGGGGAATTATCCAAAACGCAGTTGGAAATCGTTAATGACAATCAACCGGGGCATATCGTTGTAGCCGCCGGTCCGGGAAGCGGAAAGACACGCCTGCTTGTGCATAAACTGGCTTCTCTCCTGTTAATGGAAGATGTGAAGCATGAACAATTATTGATGCTCACTTTCTCCAGAGCAGCCGCCAATGAATTCCGAAGCAGGTTACACGATTTAATAGGTAATGCGGTGGGGTATATTGAGATAAAGACATTCCACTCCTATTGCTTTGATTTGTTGGGACGCCAAGGGTCTATCGAGAAATCAAAATCCGTAATTAAGGATGCAGTAGAAAAGATTAGAAACAGCGAAGTGGAAATCAGCCGCATCACCAAAAGCGTACTCGTGATTGATGAAGCCCAGGATATGACAGAAGACGAGTTCGCACTTATCGCAGCACTTATCGAAAAGAATGAATCATTGAAAGTTATTGCTGTGGGAGATGATGACCAGAATATCTATGCTTTCAGAAATTCCGACTCCCGGCATATGCAGTCTCTTATTACCAACTATCAGGCACGGCATTATGAGTTATGCGAGAATTTTCGAAGCAGGAGCAATCTCGTTGCATTTGCCAACGCGTTCGTCAATCTGATCCCGCACCGGATGAAACATACACCGATACAAGCCCATCAACTTGAAAAAGGTTCCATCCGTATTACACAATATCAATCCGACAATTTAATTGTTCCGCTAATAAAGGATGTTCTCGAAAGTCCGCTAGCCGGCACCACCGGCATACTTACAAAAACAAATGAGGACGCTGTCTTTATAGCTTGTCTTTTACAGGAACAAGGGATGCCTGTCCGGTTGGTACAAACTAATAGTGGAAACTTTTATCTGGGTGATTTAGACGAGATTCGTTATTTCAACCGGGCATTGGATCTGAGTCAAGATACTCATCTTATTGATGACGAACGGTGGGAAACTGCTAAGAGATGCCTTAAAAGAGAATTCGGCCATGCCCAATCATGGGAAATATGTCGCAATATAATACTCAATTTTGAACAAGTCTATTCGCGCAAATATCACTCGGATTGGACTAATTATCTTTTTGAGTCAAAGTTGGAAGATTTTTATCCGGTTCAAGGTGAAGCGATTGTTGTCTCTACTATTCATAAAGCGAAAGGAAAAGAATTCGACAATGTTTTTCTGCTCCTTACTAATATAGAATCACTTTCGGACGAAAAGAAGCGTGAAGTCTATGTCGCCATCACTCGTGCCAAACAAAATCTGTCTATTCACACAAACGGACATTATCTGAGCAATATTGCTAATGGTCTTGCAGAATACCGGATAAACAGCAATACATATCCGGCTCCGCAAAGTTTATGTTATACGTTAACTCATAGAGACTTATGGCTTGATTTCTTCATTGACTCTCATTGCCAGGCTGCAATAAATACCCTAAAAAGCGGTATGTCTCTACGACTTACAGAGAAAGGATGCACAGATTTTTCAAATAATGAGATTCTACGTTTCTCTAAAAAGTTTAAAGATATACTCAACGAATTAATACAGAAAGATTATAAACTGGAAAAAGCTTCTGTCAACTTCGTTGTATATTGGGAAAAACAGGAAGATAAGAAAGAAGCCAAGATTGTATTGCCGAAGGTTGTTTTTAAAAAGGTATAAAAGGAAATTGGATTACTCGGTTATTTACTAATATATTATCGTACCTTTGAAAAGTTAAAACCTAAAAGACTGACATGACAAAGATAAAAGTACAGAATACAGAGATTGCAGTCGTATCATATCATGATGACGATTATATTTCATTAACCGATATGGCACGCAGTCAAATGCAAGAACATATTATTTTCAGATGGCTTAGTCTGAAAAGTACCCTTGAATATATAGGTGAATAGGAAATGCTATACAACACTAATTTTAATTGTACCGAATTCGGTACAATTAAAATGCAGCCGGAAGCAATAATTTTGTACTTTCTGTAAAGACGTGGATTGAGCGCACAGGAGCTATCGGCATTATCTCAAAGGCAGGACGATATGGAGGCACATATGCTCACCGTGACATTGCCTACCATTTCGGAATGTGGATCAGTCCTCGTTTTCAATTGTTGCTTGTTAAAGAATACCAACGTTTAAAAGAGCAAGAACAGACTCAAGTAGGATGGAATGCAAAAAGAGAACTATCTAAGATTAATTACCGTATTCATACTGACGCTATTAAGCAAAATCTAATTCCTACCGAAGTTACCCCCAAACAAATAAGTAGTCGTCCCTTAAAAAGTACTCATCTGCGGGATATTGCAAGAAAACAGTGTCCCGCAGATTTTTTCAACAAGTAGCCAAAGAACCCTCATGGCTCTTTTGAAGTTGTACGCTGCTGCGGCTAAGAGCAGATTGACAACATCCCCGAACACACCTTTATAAAAGTTGCGTCCTAAACGAAAGTCTGATTTCAAATGCCCGATAGTCGGCTCTATTCCTGCACGCTTGCAGAATAGCTTATGTTTCTTCTTGCGTGTGTAATAA
>NZ_JH114339.1:578797-601285 GCF_000157095.2 Bacteroides sp. D1 | reverse complement strand
CGGATGGGTTTGGCCGGACGACCGTTGACGGCACAGTATAGCGGGGAGAAAGCTTCTTCAAAACGGCGCCAGTCTATCTTATTGGCAAGCAGGTATAAGGGATGCCTGGGATTCAGCTGGTCTGTCAAAGAGCTGAACAAGGAGGGCTGAGGGGTGGTCTTGTTTATCATAATAATCTGCAAGTTTTCAACCATAAAGATACAAAAACTTGCAGATATATCAAAGCAATTTATATATTAATATGTTGATTATTAGGCGTAAAAGCACATTCTAAGGGGCGACTATTTATTTTGTTTGTTATGATTCATTATATTATGATATTGAAACATTCTGTTATTAGTTTCTGTAATATAATTCGTTGATAATTAAATGTTTATTATTTATGTGTAATTATGCATCTCTATTACGGAATAGAGATGCATAAGAAATAGTTTGAAAAGACTGTATAAAATGAATGATTGTATAAGAAATAAAGCCGGCATACTTATTGGTCTATTTACTTTGCTAGGATGTTTTGCGGTTAGAGCACAAGATATAGCAGTAAAAACGAATTTACTTTATGGCGGGTTGTTACAAACACCAAACATAGGGGTGGAATGGGGGATATCTCCCAAACTGACTGTTGACTTGTGGGGAGCCTACAATCCTTTTCCTTTGGGTAAGAATGGTTATGGTTCCAACAATAGAAAAATGAAGCATTGGTTGATACAATCAGAGCTTCGCTATTGGCTTTGTGAACGGTTCAATGGACATTTCTTTGGTGGACATTTGTTTTATGGACAATATAATGTCAGTAATATTCGATATTGGGGACTAGGTGACTTTAGAAGACAGGGAAATCTTGCCGGATTCGGATTTAGTTATGGGTATCAGTGGATTCTTTCACCACATTGGAGTATAGAAGGGACATTAGGGATCGGCTATGCACACCTGCATTATAGTAAATACCCGTGTAAGGAATGTGGTAAGCGTTTAAGCGTAAACAACCGTAATTATTTAGGGCCTACACGTGCCGCTGTATCTATCATATATTTACTTAAATAATATCCCAAATGAATAGTTTTCAGATTATAATACTTTCCTTTTTTATGAGTATAACGGTCATGTCAGTTTCCGCTCAAAATAATGATTCGATTAAGATCAATAATTTTTCTATAGAGAAGAATGCTCAAGGTGATTCTGTGAGTTTGAGATTTCATTTGATGATTGCTCCCGGCATTACAAAAGCAAATGATGAGTTGTTGCTTACACCTATATTGATAGATATAAAGGGAAATCACTCTTTTGCTTTCCCTGTCATACGCGTAAATGGCAAAATACGGGAGAAAATAGTTCGAAGACAAAAAGTGCTTCACTCATCAAAAGCAGAGAAAGACTTAATATATACAGTATCCAATCGGCAATGGAATACAATAACATGTTCAACTCCGATGTTAGCCAATCAACTTTGGATATGGCAGGCAAAGTTAGTGTTACGGCGGCAACTTGGAAATTGCTGTATGAAAAAGGAGTTGGATATGGTGGAATTGTTTACGTGGAAACGGACGGATGGATATTCTATTGTTAAGCCGGAAATAAAGAATAAGGTGGAAATACCGGAAATGTTACCGCATAAATGTGCTACGGAAGTACTGGCTGAAACAGAGAAATTTGTAGAACCCATAGATAACTATTCAGCGGGTAAAAGGATTCTGGCAGGCGAGCAGGAAGGAGCACAGATTGTTTATTTCAAGCTTGCAAAGGCAGAGATAGATAGCAATTATCTGGATAATGAGAGAGTGCTGGAACATATCATTGATGTAATTCGCCGTATTAGTGAAGATCCCGAAGTAGAGATAGCTCGTGTAGTGCTATTGGGGCTTTCCTCACCCGAGGGGGCTTTTGAATTCAATAAACAATTGTCTGGAAAACGAGCTGAAGCGCTGAAGCAATATATAGCCGACCGGATTGCTTTGGCGGATAGTTGCTTTGCGCTTGTGAATGGTGATGAGGGCTGGGAAGAACTACGTTATAAAGTGGAACACTCTGATATGGAATACCGTAAGGAAGTATTGAATATTATTGATTCAGTTCCGATAATGAAAGGCCGTGAGGGACAGTTGCAACGTTTGAAAAGAGGAGTGCCCTATCGTTATTTGGAAGAACACTTCTTTCCGCAATTGCGTCGAGCCGGATACATCAAGGTGTATTACCGGATGAAAAATGGAACCATATAAATCTCAATATATAATTATTTATTTTTTAATCATAAGACAAAAATGAGAAAGAATTATTTTCTAATCGGAGTATTTGCGCTGGCAACAATAACGTTTGCTGCTTGTAGCAGTGAGGACAAGCTAGGTGAAGAAAGAAGCGATGACAATGGTAATACCGAAGTCATAGAGGGAGAGCCTACTTGGGCGAAGTTTACATTTAAACTGGGCAAAGATGGTGTTGTAGCACGTGCAACGGGTGACACACATGAAGGTACTACTACAGAAAAAAACATCAAAAATCTGCGGGCTTATATCTTCAATGAGTCCGGTAGCTTTGAAGCAAAGACGGATAATGCTACTGTAGATGAACATGGCACGGAGCACACTGCTGTATTGAAACTAACTTCCGGTAAAAAGAAAGTGTATGTAGTAGCTAATATGCAGGACGACTGGATTACGTCTACCACTACAACTGCTCAATTTGAAGCTGTTACTTTGACACATTGTACGAAAGCAGGACGTATTGCCCATACCAAAGGTGTAGAAACGGCAGTTGCTGTATCGCGTGTCGGTAATTTTGATAAAATATCCGGTAATGGGAATGCGGCGACCAATGGTTTCCTGATGGCAAATGTATTAAAGGCAACCGAATACACATTATATCCCGGGATTTCTGCTGAGGATTGCTCGAAACCGGCGTATGATAGTTCGGCGGAAATGAAGAAAAACAATCATTTGGAGGTGTTCATATCCCGTGCTGCTGCTAAGTTGCAGGCTACTTATGCAAATGCGGATGCTTTGATATTGAAAGATAGTGAAAGTAATACATTAGGCAAATTACTTACTCCGACTTTTACGGTTCGTAATCTTCCGGTTCAGAGCTATATATTTCTGCATAATCATGTTGATGGTTTCCTTACGCCGTTCTATACAATGACTAATACTAGCTCCACATTTGCAGATTTCGCTAAATATTATGACGAGGTGAATGAGCCTAATTTGGATTTGAAAGCAAGTGCTGACGGGGAAGCTATAGAGTCTATATATTTGCCGGAGAACTCCAATCAGACACCGGTAAGGGGAAATACTACTTATGTGTTGGTGAAAGGTGTATTTGCTCCGGCGGCTAATGTGATGATTAATGCTGTTGAAGTGAAAAATGATGGTGGCAATCTTAGTATCGAAAATAAATTAGACGGAACTGATTATACTACAGGAGGAAAAGATGTACCGCCATATTTTATTGTCCCGGAATGGGAAAATCAGATTTATACGGCTCCTGCAGACTTTAGTGGAAACTTGGCAAACTATGGCTTGGGCATGATTTTAAAGACTTATTTGAATAAAGCCGGAAAACAGAAATGGTTAAATGCAGTAGACGAGGGAAGTGCTGTAGACGAAGGTGATATAGAGAATTCTGTAAGTGTATATTATGGAAGCTCATTCTCTACTTCTGAAGGTATTTATTCAGTTGTTACCATCAAGAAATATTCGCATCCCAAGAATGCACTACCGGGCTATAAGGAAAGTATTGAAGGAACAATACGTATTTTTCAGTACACCGGAGGTACTTGTTATTATCGTGTGAATGTTGAAGATAATATGGACGGAAAGACGGAAGCCAACAACCTGTTCTATTCGGTAATGCGCAACCGTTTTTACAATGTAAATATCTCAAAAATTACTTCAATCGGTTATCCCGATGATGAAGATGTTACCGTGGACCCGACAGATCCCATCAACCAGAAAACGTACATGCAGGCACATATCACAGTGGAACCATGGACGAAAGTTGAACAGGATGCAGAACTGGGAATGTAATTGCTATTAGTCTGCCGGTTCATTAAAAATAGATTTTAACGGATTCTTTTGCCGGGGCATTGTCCCCGGTAAAAGAATCTAAAATCCCTCTCAATAACAATTTAACATGCATAGTACATTTTACCGGAAAAGAAGGATGGTGGCATACATATCAATGCTATTATGGCTTATTACAGGATGCGTTAATGAAGATTTTTCCGATTGTCCGCAGGGAAGTTTCCAGGTGGCTTTCGAATATGTTCATCACACGGACAATATTTGTCCCGATCGCTTCAACATTGACGTACAGCAAATAGACTTGTATGTATTTGATGCAGCCGGATGTTTTTTGAAATGTATAACTCGTAAAGGGACGCCTTTCCCGAAAGATTTTCGGATTGACCCGGAACTTTCTGCCGGTAGCTATACGTTGGTGGCATGGGGAAACTTGACTGATGAAGTGACTTTACAACCGGCCTTTATTGCCGGACAAACTACGCTTGAGCAGGCGTTATTATCACTCAACGCAGCTGAAGACCGTAGCGTGAACCATAGACTGACTCCTGTTTTTCATGCTATGAAACAAGTAGAAGTAAACGATGTGAAGGAACACACTGAAGTTCTTTCACTTATAAAGAATGAGAATCATTTGCATCTGAATGTGAAGTGGTTTGAAAAAAGCGGAATACCATGTATTCACCGCTGTGCGGATGGCGTGCGTGTCCGTGTACTTGATCCCAAAGGGGCGACCTATAAATTTGATAATTCTGTAGTTGCTTCGGGCAACGAATTGACATATTATCCATATCAGGGCGTAAATAATGATGCATGGAATCAATTTGCAGGCGTTTTTTCTTTGATGCGTTTGGTGGAAGGGGAAAAATTGACGCTACTGATAGAACGTTTGATGCAGGACGGCACAGCCAAAGAACTCTACCGTTCTGACTTAGTCGAACTTATCCGGATGCATCCATATACCCGCATCCAGTCGGAACTTGACCGGCAAGATGTGTATGAAGTAGAAATATCGCTTATAGATGATCTGGACGGTGACACGGATACTTATATGCAAACGGCTGTTACCGTATCAGGGTGGACAATCATATTGCAGGATACGGAAATGTGATACTTTATAATTAAACGAGAGAATGAGACTGAAATTAGTTTATATATATAGCTTCGTTGTGACATTATTATATCTGCTTACTGCTTGTACTGACGGAATAGAAGCATCTTCCGATAGTAATGGCCAGGGGGAAGGCAAGGAAATTCCTGTCAGTATCATGCCGAAACTTGTTGCAGGGGATGAAAATGAGGTATCACAATTGCGTGTTATTATTTTCTCGACACGTACTTCCAATCCTTACGGCCCTAAAGTTTTAGTCAGCAATCAATTGATAGATGTAAATGAAGATTATGTTGCCATTACCTATATAGGATACAATGATATTTATGTGATAGGAAATGAACCGGTAGATCTTTCGGGAATCAATAGCCCTGAAGAATTGAAAAATATTCAGATGAATACGGAAAGCAGCCTGAGTGCTTCAAAATTTGTATTTTTCCGGCAGTTGCTCAATGTGAATGTACGGAGTAAAAATGAGATATATCCGGAAGGGGCATCCGCTTCTGTTTCAAAACTGGAGATAAAGTTGCAACGAGTGATTGCCAAGTTAAGTGTGAAGTTTGACCTTAGTACGGAGATTTGTGAAAATGGAAACCCTACAGGTGAATTCGTTAATCTTGAGTCTATGGAGTTACTTCGTATTCCAAAGTATAGTTATCTGGCTTCCTGTAAATACAGGATAGAAGAGGGGTTTCTAGATAACCGCGTTTTTTCACTAGAAAATAGCAGTGCAGAACAGAATCATTTCACATGGTCATCCGGTGATATATATTTGCCGGAATATCTGCCGATGGATGAGATTTACAGAATGGTATTGCGCATTAAAGGGACATCAAGAGGAATCACCCGTATATATACTTTGCCGATTGGTGATGCGATGAATTCAATTGATTCACATTCTACAGAATGGAATATAACCCGCAACAGGCATTATAGTTTGAATATTAAAGCGATTACCGGTTATGGGGAGGAGTCCCTTGAAGTGAAATCCAACGTTTCCGGATGGTCGGAAGTCAATGTTCCGATTGAAATAACGGGAGCTAGTTTTCTTGCAGTCAACAAAAAGACGGTCGAAGTAAAGTCTTTACGCTTTTACTCGTATGTGCGTTTTGCTTGTAACGCTCCGGTTGAAGTGAAACTTCCCGATGAGGTGACAATCGGTAATCAACTGCAGATGACAATAGAATATGATGACGCGACAAAGAAAAGCGGTCGCGTCGGGTTCAGACGTGGAAATTGGAATACTGGTAATGATATTATATATGTAACTACATTAAAATCGGGTACCGCATCTGTTGAACTTAATCTGCAACTTTATAGATCTGAAACAATTCGTGTCGGAAATAACCTTGTTACTTGGGCTGAAGCCATGGGATATTGGGAAGAGGCTAACTGGATACGTACGGGTATTTATAATGATGAGTTTTATAAAAGAGCCACCCGGGAAACTGGATGTAGAGCATATTATCCTGAAGGGATAAATGAGAATGATGCAACAAGAGGGAAAGGATGCTGGAGATTAGCTACCATACGTGAAAATTGGGCGATTAATTCTGCTGAAGCATGGTGCATAGAGGAACATGATACAAATGGCAGAAAGGCATATGTAAGTTACGGATCGGGAAATCTCATAGACGATTATAAAGAGAATAAAAAATATCGCTATAACTGTACACTTGATGTTCGTCCTCCTGAACTTTCAGATTTTATAGTCTCAAGTTCAGATGTAACGAATGTCACGAAGGAAAATGCGTCCTCTATATGTGCAAATTTAGGCAGTGGATGGAGATTGCCTACAGGAAAAGAAATGAATTATGTTTTCCTGAATGCCGGAACCAACGGGCTTCCCAATAATTTCTTTTCGGACAGTTATTGGGGAAAGAATGAGGATGGTACTTTCATTGTAGCAACAATGAGCGATCCGGACGGAAGTGCCACGACGGATGAATTGCGAAATGGGAGACATACGGTGCGTTGTGTGAAATTACGTTATCCCCCTGTTGGATAAGAAAAATGATAGATATGATAGTAAAAAAGAAATATATTCAATTAGTCCTGTTTGTATTGCTTTTCTCTTTGGGGGCTTGCAATAGTGATGAAATGTCGGATATCAACGATACAACAGAAGTACAGGAGCAAATGGTTTTGAAACTAAGTGTGCAACAAGAGTCTGTTGTGTATACGCGGGGAACAGGTACCCCTGCCGATGAAGCAAAGGTTGAAAGTATGGATTTTCTGATATTCAATCATGACGGAAAAATTGTTTATCATCAGCATCCTGTATTGGAATGGACTGGAAATGAATATAAGACGACAGTAAACATTCCTTCGGCGACAGGAGAGCATACATTGTATCTGATAGCTAATTATCCGATGGAAGCAGGGACAATACATACTTTACAGGACTTGGAAAGCAGGATATGCACAAGTACGAAAGCACTTGTAACCCCCCCCTTTGTAATGGCTACCAGGCGCATAACTCTTTCATCACTCAACATGATAGCTATTCGTAATGCGATGGAAAGTGACGGTAGCAATGGTTTCAGTTTAAAACGGAATGTTGCGAAATTCAGTGTGGGAGTGGCAGACAACAATTTTGAATTGATTTCAATAAATTGGTTGGGTTGTCCTGTGTCAGCCTCTGTATTGGCAGACGTGGATTATACCAGTCCGTCCACTTTGTCCGTCAGTAGCCTTGCTCCTTCGTCAAATCCTATTTATCTGTATCAGATTCGGAAAATGGGGTTGGATGCGCATAAAGGATTTCACATCGTTGTACATGGAAAATATACGGCAGCGGATGGGACAGAAAGGGAAGGATACTATAAACTCCGTCTATGTACAATAGATGATGCTACAGGAGAAAAAGTTCCGTTGACTTCAATTGTAGGCAATGATTACTATAAACTGAATATCCGGAGTGTTACGGGATTTGGCGCTAATTCATTCGAGAATGCAGAAAAGAATGGATTTACTAATGATATGGAAGCATTCATGTTATTAGAGTATAATGGTACACATGATTATCAAGAGAATTATTTGCAGAATGGTTATCAGATGGGATTTGAAAATTCCCGTTGGATTATATACAGTAATGAAATCTTGAATTCTTTTGTGTTAGGTCATTTCTACCGGTGCATCCGGGATGAATCATTGGAAGGTTACACCATGTTTGATCCGGATTATCCTAATCTTCAGCGTGGATTGATAACGGTGAAAGCAAATGGGACAGAAATAACGGGGGAAACAGTTTGTAATGATACTCCTGATAATCCCGTCGAGATGGACTTGTGTTTCACGGAATCGAGTGAAGTCGCAGGTACGGAATACTCTTTTACGAGTATTATCCAATATGGTGTTCTACAAAAAACGGTAACTGTTGAACGTCATTCCTCTATCGGTCGGTCATATACAGTGCTTCCTATGTTATATACGAATTACGGGGAAGTGTTCGATTCATGTGATTGGATCGGGATAGCTGAACAACGGCACGAAGGTGCTATTATTTATCCGCAGTTAGACTCTGCTAATGATTACATTTTTGTCCATGTAAAGGAAAATGGCACAGGCAATGCACGTGAAGGAAAGGTGCGTCTGTTTGGTAGGAATGGATATTTTGAACTTCGGATACGTCAGGAAGGATAATTCAAATAGTGTTAAGAGTGAAAGGAGATATGAGGATGAATATATTAAACGATATTTTGGAAAAAGAAGGTGATAATCGAGGCTCTGTTTATTTGTATTGTCTAGAGGATTCATGGAAAGCATTCGGATATTCTGCTTTTTATCTGTCTTTACTTTATCCGGGGATTAAAATCGTGAAATATGATAATCCGGATATTATATGTTTTTGTATGTGTATATCGGATGATTGTCTGATGGAAATATTCGAGATGAGCCGGATATATGTCGGGAATGAATGTATAGAGATGAAAGTGCCGGAAAGGATTTGCGGTGGAGAAAACGAGTATGTCAAATGGTGTAATGAATTGTGCTTGAACTTGTAGAATTATGAATAAACGAAGATTAAGGTTATTACACCTTTTAAGATTGGTAATCCATCAGAAATATATAAGACTTCTTTATATTACTTTAGGCGTGTTTTTACTTTTATGTACTTGTTCTGCCAATTCTGGTGAATCAAATGCTATGGCAAAGCAACAAAAAGACAGCATACTGATAGAGCGCTTTTGGGATACGTATGATTTTACAGATACTATCCGGTTAAGCAGCTCTGCCACTACAGAAAGGATGTTGGTGGATTATCTTTCTCAATTGTCGGAACTGACAGAGGAAAGGGCTTGTGAAAATATCAGGAGATTGGTGTTGAAGACTAAAGTTAATAAGGTGGTAAACCGTTGGTTTCTACAACGGTTGGAGCATCATCTATATGAACCTGATTCGTCACTACGGAATGATAGTTATTATATTTCAGTATTGGAGGAAGTATTAACATCCGGACATTTAGATGGAATGATGCGTATACGTCCCTTGTATCAATTGAAAATGCTTAAAAAGAACCGGATAGGGATAAAAGCTGCTGATTTTACTTTCATTCTTTCTACGGGAGAATTTCAAAAACTATGGGATATTTCCGCTAAATATACATTATTGCTGTTTTATGATCCGGATTGTATTTATTGTCGGCAATCAATGATGGAACTGTCTGAATCATCGGTAATAAATTCCTTCTTGCAACATAGTGGACTATCCCTATCGCAACTTGCTCTTGTTACGATTTGTACAGAAGGTGAAATGGATGCGTGGAAAGAATATCAGCAGTCTCTTCCTTCTGTGTGGATAAACGGTTATGATGTCAGGAAGGTGTTGACTGAAAAAGAACTATATTTTTTGCGTTCTCTTCCTTCGATATATTTGTTGGGAGAGGACAAGCAAGTATTATTGAAAGAGCCCTCTTCTATAGGTGAAGTTACCAGTTATTTATTAAATAAGTATGATGATATATAATAGTGGCATAGGAAAAATGGAATCATGACTTTTCCGCTGCCTGTGAAGGTAGCCTATTGTTTGTTTTGTTTGTGTGTGCATCTTTTTCCCGGTGGGGAAGAAGGTGCACTTTTTTATTATGATATTTATTAGTTTGAATATATTTGTTTATTTATTATTCTCCCCCAGGTATTGATTTTGTCGCTTTTTTCTGCTTTTCGTCGTTTTCTTGTCGTTTATTTAGTTCCTCTATGTGTGGCTGTATGTGTCTGAAATGCTTTTTAGTACTTTTCTGATGAGGCTGTTTGGTGTCGTTTCATCTCCGTGGAAGATGCTGCATCTTTGCATCGTTAACGTTAGCGAAGTGATAATTAAAACAGTATTCATTAAAAAAAGAAAAGTAGTATGGCTATTAGATTTAGAAGGGTGTCTCGCCTGTGTGACCCTACAAATAAAGAAGCAGGAAAGAAAGTGTATCCGGTGATTTCTTATCAGTATGATACGAGTGCAACGTTGGATGAGTTTGCAAAGGAGATTGCGTCAGCTTCCGGTGTCAGCGAGGGTGAAACGATTAGTGTATTGAAGGATTTCCGTACGTTATTGAGAAAGACATTGCTGGGTGGCCGTTCGGTGAATATCGCCGGTCTGGGATATTTTTACCTTTCTGCCCAAAGCAAAGGGACGGAGAAGGCGGAAGATTTTACGATCGCTAATATTTCAGGGCTTCGTATCTGTTTTCGTGCTAACTCGGACATTCGTCTGTTTACCGGGACGACTACCCGTTCGGATGGATTGAAGTTCAAGGATTTGGATCATATTAATGATTTGGGTAGTGTTGGTGACGGTTCGGATGATGGGGGTGAAACTCCGGATCCGGATGGTGGTTCGGGTGGTAATAGTGAAGCACCGGATCCGGCTGCTTGATTCATGAGCCGTTGAGAACTGTCTGGTTTGTATGGAATGGGGCTTCGGCCTCATTCTTTCTTTATAACTACGTAAAAATATAAATATGCAAATAACTACAATCCTTGCTTTTATTACCGCTATGGGTGGTTTGGAAGCTGTGAAATGGTTAGTGAGGTATATCACTTGCCGCAAGACGGATGCACGGAAAGAGGAAGCGTCCGTGAACAGTATGGAAGAAGAAAATCGCCGTAAAAAGGTGGACTGGCTGGAAGAACGGCTGACTCAACGTGACGAGAAGATAGACGGGCTTTATATTGAACTTCGCAAGGAGCAGGAAGAGAAGATTGACTGGATACATAAATGTCATGAAGTGGAGTTGATACAGAAGGAGTCGGAAGTGAAGAAGTGTGAGATTAGAGGGTGCGTGAAGCGTATGCCACCTTCGGATTATTAACTGGTGCGTTTGAACTAATAATGAATTATCATGAGAAATATAGATTCTATCATAGTACATTGTTCGGCTACGAAAGCCGGGCAGGATTTTACTGCTGCGGATATTGACTGTTGGCATCGGGAACGTGGGTTCAACGGTATCGGGTATCACTATGTGGTCCGTTTGGATGGGAAATTGGAAAAGGGGCGGGATGTTTCTCTGGCCGGTGCTCATTGTAAAGGTTGGAATGAGCGGAGTGTCGGGATATGTTATATCGGTGGATTGGATGCGAACGGGCGTCCGGCAGATACCCGGACGAATGCTCAAAAACGGGTGCTTTATCAGATTATTATGGATTTGCAGCGGGAATATAATATTCTCCAAGTGTTGGGACATCGGGATACTTCACCGGATTTGAATGGTGACGGAGTGATTGAACCTTATGAATATGTGAAGGTTTGTCCCTGTTTTGATGTGAAGGAGTTTTTGAGGAGTGGGAGGGAGTTACTGTTTGTGTTGTTGGTGGCTTTGGTTGTGCCTGTATTGCTGTCGGGATGTAGGAGTAAGAAAGAGGTGATAAATAGGGAGAGTGAAGTTAGGGTTGATTCAAGTTTAAATAGTAGCTCCGGGAAAAGTCTTGTTAAAAATAAGGTTGCTTCAGAAAAGGATTCGGAGGTGGTGGTGGAGCATATCGAGCAGGTGTTGTTTGTATTTCCTGTGGATACGCTTAGATTGAAGGCTGGGATGGTGGTGAAGACTGTGGTGGATAGGAAAAACGTTAATGAGAAACAACTTCTTCAAGAAGTGAATTCACAGTCTGTGAGCTTATCGGATATGAGTGCTAAGACAGAGATTCATAAAACGGGAGTTGAGAAAACTACTAATAGGACAACCGGAGGTTGGTATTGGTACGGAATTATTTTGCTGGTCTTGGTTATTGTGTGTTGGATTTGCAAAGTGAAGAGGAAGTGAGATGTTGTTTGTCTGGTACAAAGTTAGTTTTGATGAAAAATGGAGTCATGGTAGTGCTGTCTGTGAAACTGTGTACTTTTTTGTGGAGTTTGTATGTGTATTCCCATGGAAATGCGTATCTTTGAATAATCAAAATAGAGGAAAAATCATGGACGGGATATTACGTAAACTTCCTATTGGAATACAGACTTTTGAGAAACTTCGTGAAGGAGATTATCTTTATGTGGATAAGACTGCTCTTGTATGGAGAATTGCTTCAACGGAGACTCCTTACTTTTTAAGTCGTCCTCGTCGTTTTGGCAAGAGTCTTCTTCTTTCTACTTTCGAAGCTTATTTCGAAGGTAAGAAAGAATTATTTGAAGGGTTAGCCATAGCCGATATGGAAAAGGAATGGAAGAAATATCCGGTACTACATTTGGATTTGAACGCGGAAAAATATGATTCTCCCCAAGCTTTAGTCGAAATTCTTAGCAGGCAGTTGACGCAATGGGAACTGAAATATGGCAAAGGGGAGGATGAGGAAACTCTCTCCGGACGTTTTGCGGGTGTAATTCGCCGAGCCTGTGAACAGTCTGGTCGTGGAGTCGTAGTCTTGGTGGATGAATATGATAAACCTTTGTTGCAGGCATTGGGTGATGACGCTTTGCTTGATGACTATCGTAAGACATTGAAGGCCTTCTATGGTGTATTGAAAAGTTCTGACCGTTATCTTCGTTTTGTTTTCCTTACCGGTGTGACTAAGTTTGCGCAAGTCAGTGTGTTCAGTGATTTGAATCAACTGAATGATATCAGTATGAAGCCGCAGTATGCCACGATTTGTGGTATTACACGACAAGAATTGGAGGATACTTTTATTCCTGAACTGAATCGATTGGCAGAAACGAATGAACTGACTTATGAAGAAACATTAAATAAGATGACGGCTTTATATGACGGTTATCATTTTTGTGAGTTTGCGGAAGGAGTATTCAATCCATTCAGTGTGCTTAACGTTTTTGACGGGTATAAGTTTAGTAACTATTGGTTCCAAACCGGTACTCCTACTTTTTTAGTCGAACTGCTTAAAAAGAGTGAGTATGATTTGCGTACGTTGATTGATGGGGTAGAAGCCAATGCTTCTTCGTTTATGGAATATAGGGTAGATGCTAATAATCCGATTCCGTTGATTTATCAGAGTGGCTATTTGACTATAAAGGGGTATGACAAGCGTTTTGGAAACTACCTGCTGAAATTTCCCAATGATGAAGTGCGATATGGATTTATGGATTTTTTGGTTCCTTATTACACATCAGTGGTAGATGATGAACGGGGCTTTTATCTAGGTAAATTTGTACGTGAATTGGAGAGTGGTGATGTTGACGCTTTTCTTACCCGCTTACAGGCTTTCTTCGCAGATTTCCCTTATGAACTGAATGAAAAGACCGAACGACATTATCAAGTTGTATTTTACTTAGTATTCAAATTGATGGGACAATTTACCGGAGCAGAGGTTCTTA
The DNA here is from genome assembly GCF_000157095.2 of Bacteroides sp. D1. Classification (NCBI taxonomy): domain Bacteria; kingdom Pseudomonadati; phylum Bacteroidota; class Bacteroidia; order Bacteroidales; family Bacteroidaceae; genus Bacteroides; species Bacteroides sp. D1. The sequence goes on along the minus strand of NZ_JH114339.1, from coordinate 587,410 downwards.
GTGCCCGCGGACGGGCGGATGCAGTGGTGAAAACTCCGAAGTATATTTATGTATTTGAATTTAAACTGAATGGTACTGCCGAACAGGCTTTGCAGCAGATTGATGAAAAAGGCTATCTGATACCTTATCAGGTAGACGGGCGTGAGTTGGTTAAAGTTGGAGTGGAGTTCAGTGCAGAAAAAAGGAATATAGACCGGTGGTTATATTAGCTCGATAACCATGTTGTTAAAGGAGTTACGGAGCCGTTTGAGATTGTTCAAGCGGCTCTTGTTTTGCGGGTAGTTCTTCTTATCACTTGTTTTAAATCCAAATCATAATCTCTATTTCTTTATCAGTTGTGATCTTTTCCTTTTTTCTGATTTCCGCTTTGAGAGGAAGTAAATAAGTATCAAGTTTGGTGTCAAACCAGATTGCGGTTTCCCATTGGGTATTGCCTGTTTTGGCCGTCATCTTCAACCGTCCCCAGCCTTCCTCTAAGAATCCGAGATTCTCTCTTATTTCTTTGGACATCTCTTTCGGCAGGCAGGCTATGTGCCAACCGCCCGTTCCAACAGTCGATGAGTAGTTCCAAACTTTTGTGGTAAACTCGTATTTCATTCCTTTATTTTCCATTGTACAAAAATAGAAAATAATAGGAGATTAGCTATAATTTTTTCTTTTAATTAATTTTCGATGTTTGTTTGAATACACATCTATTATAGGAATTGGCAACTGGGCAAAGTGGTAGAATAAGTCAAAGTTAACTTGTGCATAGCCCTTGTAACTGCCACATAAAGCATACTTTTGTCAATATTGGAATGATAGTTCTTATCATCTGTTTGCGGAATGATTACTTCGTCAAATTCTAGTCCTTTCGCCATATGGGCAGAAGTGATGATAATCCCTTTCACATAAGCAGAACTTTGATTTGACAAAAGTGAGATGTCGTTTGCATATATCTGGAGTTTTTGAACAAGTTCTTTTGCTTGGGATTCTGTTTTGCAGATGATCCCTAATGAGGTATAATGGGAGTTCCTGAAGGAGTTTACTAAATCCGCAATACCTTGGATCTCTTCTTTTGTACTTTTGAATGGAAGAATCTTGGGGTGTTCTCCATGTCTCATAATCGGTTCTAATTCATTGTTCGATTGAATTTTTTGTGCAAAACTGGTAATCTCAAAAGTAGAACGATAGCTTTTGCAAAGTTTCATTATTTCTCCTGTTACAAATGCTTTTTGAATCATACCGGCAGTGGAAGATCCATAAGGATTGACGGATTGGGAAGCGTCTCCAAGAATTGTTTTTCGACACGGATAAAGTTTTTGAATCACTTTGTATTGTATGGGAGAATAGTCTTGCATTTCATCTATCAGAAGGTGTTTGACATAAGATTGGGCGTTGTTCCCATCTAATGCGATATGCAGATAAGCCAAAGGAGCTAAGTCCGCATACTCCAGTATGCGATTTTTGCGTGTCTTGAACATCTCCGGTTTTCCGATCCATTCAAAAAAGTCTTTATAGATTTGGAGAGCGTTATTTCCCGCGAACATCTTTTTTATCTCTTTCTTTAGTTGGTTTTTCTCCGGAGTGCTAACTGTGAGATTATATTGTAGTTGCATCATCTCCAGAATGTAATCTGTCATAGTCTCAAATCGTTGACGTATGGGATAGCGGTGGAATCGTTTGAACTGTTCGTTAATAAATTCGGCAGGAACGGTGATATATTTGGTGAGTTTTACGTCTGTTGCTTTGAAATAGTTGTTTTCCATGTAAAGGATGAATTTGTCAAGTAGTGATATAAACTCGAAGGAGGCTTTGTATTGAATCCGTTCGATAAAGTCGGGTGTCGGGTTTTCTAATAGTTCCGTCACCTGTTCGAAGAAATTCTGGTGTTTATATTTGTTGTCAATTACGTCCGACAGAATTTGCCCCATGTTGGTTTCGGGAACGGTCTCTTCGCCAAGTTCCGGAAGTACATTAGAAATGTAATCGGCAAATACTTTATTGGGAGAGATGATTAATATGTCTTTGGAAGAAATCTGTCCTTTCTGTGCATAAAGCAGGTAGGCAATACGATGGAGCGCGATAGAGGTTTTTCCTGAACCGGCAACACCTTGTATAATAAGTACAGAAGCGTTTTCATTACGGATGATCTGATTCTGTTCCCTCTGAATTGTCGTGACGATATTTTTCATTTTATTGTCGGCATTGGAACATAGTTCTTTTTGCAGAATATCGTCATGAACAGTTACGGAACTTTCAATCATGTACTCCATTTTTCCTTTGCGAATACGATATTGGCGTTTGAGTGAGATCGTCCCGTTAATTTTGCCTGCCGGGGAGGAGTAGAACGCCTCGCCTAATTCATGATCGTAGAACATGCTTGAAATAGGAGCTCGCCAATCGTAAATCAGATTCTTTTTTTGATTGAGGTCATAGAAAGTATGTATTCCTATATAGATCGGACTAACTTGGCTTTTGTCTTTCTTTTCCTGAAAGTCGATTCGTCCGAAATAGGGGATATCCAGTATTTTGCTTAGTCGCCTGCGTTTGTCAATTACATTTTCACCTAATGCAAAATGATTTAATATGCTTTCGCGCATGGAACGGATTTCGTGGGGATCGATATCCTTGTTCGACCATAGATAATCCTTGTATTCCTGCAGGGTGTCTATATGTTCTTTGACGGAAGTACTGGTGGTGTTAATCGTATCATGGATGGTGGTTATGACTTGCTGTAAATACTCTTTTTCCTGTTTCTCTGTTTGATTGAATATCATAATCTCTTTTTAGTTGTATGATGAAGAATTGAAATTGCGGACAAAGTTAGCTCAACCCATTAAGGGATTAAATAGTTATTTATAGCTATATATGTATCCTTTTTCCTATTTTTGCATACTTACTTAATAAGGAAAAAGATGAATATTCTTGAATTGGCAAAACGTAACCAGCAGAGAGCTTGGGAGATTATAGAGGATACCCGTATTGTTCGGATATGGGAGGGGATGGGTGCCAAAGTGAATCTGGTAGGTTCGTTGCGTACAGGATTATTGATGAAACATCGGGATATTGATTTTCATATTTATACTTCCCCTTTGGATTTGTCTGCCAGCTTTCGGGCGATGGCTGAATTGGCGGAAAATACGTCCGTAAAGAAGATTGAATATACGAATTTATTACATACAGCAGAAGCGTGTATAGAGTGGCATGCATGGTATCAGGATATGGAGGGAGAACTTTGGCAAATGGATATGATTCATATCCAAGAAGGCTCTCGTTATGATGGCTACTTTGAAAGGGTGGCCGAACGCATTTCTGCGGTATTGACAGATGAAATGAGACTGGCTATCCTGAAATTGAAATACGAAACGCCTGATACGGAAAAAATTATGGGAGTGGAGTATTATCAAGCTGTGATTCAGGATGGTGTACGTAGTTATCCGGAATTTGAGGAATGGAGAAGATTGCACCCGGTGGTGGGTGTGGTGGAATGGATGCCTTAGACAGACTGGATCACTGTGCGGGGAGAGAGATTGCATGTGTTAACCTAGCAATCCACTCTCTTGTCCTAAACGAATGGCTTCAATGGAATTCTGTACACCTAACTTCCGTAACAGATTTTGTCGATGAATATTAACTGTATGAATACTGATGCATAGTTTGTCTGCGATTTCTTTACTTAACAGGCCTTTTTGAATAAGGCGTAATACTTCTATTTCCCGATTAGTAAGATTGGTAGAAGGCATTAACGATAGGGAAGGAGAAAATATTTCTCCATTCTTTAGATTCAGGACGGTACAATCTACGGTTTCAGAGGCTTTTTGGTCGGGTGATATGTCCATGTTTCCTATGATAAGCCATGCTTTACCGTTGCGGTCCTGTTCCAATACCTGATGTCTGCTGGCGACACGTATGTACTGTTGTTTCGCATTAAGCATACGAAAACTGTAAATGTTAGAGTAGTTATTCCGTTGCTCAAAAGGCAGGCTATAGATGAATTGGCTTAGTATGACCTGTAATGCTGCCAGTTGTGCGCGATCATCGGGATGGATGCGCGATTCCAGATAATCACCCTGTCTTTCTAATGTTTCTATCTTGTGGCTGTCGTATCCCAGTAAATCAACAAAATTCGGAGAGGCGTAAGCATATTTGCATTTATAAACATCGACAACAAATGTACAGTTACGACCCATTTTCGAGAGTTGATGAAGCATGGATTTATCCCGTTCCCATACGGCATAGTCAATGTCGACGGCGGATAGATGTTGTTTTGCCCACATTTCTTCTCTAGTTGTAGTGTTTAGTTTCATTCTCGGATATATTTGTTGGGTGTATCTTAATAATTGTTCTGGAACAAAAATAGATATATTATGGGAAATGGTCAAGAATGAATGAGAGAATTGCTAATTGTGACTGTTTTGTGTGATTGACATGCTAACAAATGATAATAATTGAGCTTCTATTGAAAAATATAGAATAAAAACATAGTTATCTAATTTATTGTGTTACCTTTGTTCCCAGAGTTTGAGTTACGAATCATTATTGTGTAGTTCTTCTTTTTAATATATTATTAGTAAGTAGTCCTCTTCTGTAATTATCCTCCTCACTCCAAAATAGTATTTATTTTAATAAAATTTTTAGATGAACATTTACATTTCAGGTTTAAGCTATGGCACAACTGATGCCGACTTAACAAATTTATTTGCAGAGTTTGGAGAAGTTTCTTCAGCCAAAGTTATTTTTGATAGAGAAACTGGTAGATCCAGAGGATTTGCTTTCGTAGAAATGACGAACGATGGAGAAGGACAAAAAGCAATTGATGAACTGAATGGAGTTGAATACGACCAGAAGGTTATTTCAGTAAGCGTTGCACGCCCTCGTACTGAAAGACCGTCAAACGGTGGAGGCCGTGGTGGTTATAATAACTCTAGAAGATATTAATATCCGAATGAAAGCAGAAGATTCTGTCTTCTGCTTTCATTTAAAAGCTGTTTCCGTTTCATGATTCAACGGGGGAATCTCTACTGAATAGAGAAGACGAAAAATCATTTTACATTTAAGTTCTGCTAATTCTGGCTCTTCTATGCAAAATTAGGAATTTCTAATCCTGTACTTTCCATTCTGAAAATAGATTTATTAGGCTTTTTTGTAATACAATACTCTTGAAATAGCCAAGGGCATATAGTTTAATAAATTATCCAACAAGGTAAATCATTCGTGACAGAACCAAATATTGAGCACTTGAATAAAGTATGCTCACTTCTATCTGTCTGTTTTGCCAATACAAAATGAAACATATGAAATCGTTCTTTATAGGAAATATTGAAATTAAAACACCTGTTATACAAGGTGGAATGGGAGTAGGAATCTCACTGTCCGGTCTGGCATCAGCAGTTGCAAATGAAGGCGGAGTAGGCGTTATATCATGTGCGGGTTTAGGATTGTTATATCCCAAGGGAAAAGGCTCTTATCCGGAGAAATGTATAAGTGGACTGAGAGAAGAAATTCACAAGGCACGTACAAAAACAGAAGGTATTATTGGCGTAAACGTAATGGTTGCTTTATCTAATTATGCCGATATGGTGCGTACTGCGATTGAGGAAAAGATAGATGTGGTATTTTCAGGTGCGGGACTTCCGCTTGATCTGCCGTCATATTTGACCCCGGAAAGTGTAACCAAGTTAGTTCCTATTGTATCTTCTTCAAGAGCTGCCAAGGTTATTTGTGACAAGTGGCAAAAAAACTATAACTATCTGCCCGATGCAATTGTGGTGGAAGGGCCTAAAGCCGGTGGGCATTTAGGATTTAAAAAAGAACAAATACAGGATCAGCATTATGCTCTGGAAGCATTGATTCCGGAAGTGGTGATGATTGCATCCAGTTATAAAGAACAAAAGCAGATTCCGGTGATTGCTGCCGGTGGAATTTCGACAGGTGAGGATATAGCGCATTTTATGGAATTGGGAGCTTCCGGTGTGCAAATGGGGAGTATTTTTGTTACCACCCTTGAATGTGATGCTTCAGAAACATTCAAAGAAGTATATATTCATTCCAAGTCCGAAGATGTTCTTATTATAGAAAGTCCTGTCGGGATGCCGGGAAGGGCTATTGATGGAGAATTTATTCACAATGTGAATAATGGTTTGGAGAGGCCTAAAAGTTGCTCATTCCATTGTATAAAGACATGTGATTATACAAAAAGTCCTTATTGCATTATTAAGGCTCTATATAATGCAGCCAGAGGAAATATGAAAAAAGGCTATGCATTTGCTGGTAGCAATGCCTTTCTCGCAGAAAAAATCAGTAGCGTAAAAGAAGTAATGGCTACACTGGAACGCGAGTTTTTTTTAGCAACCCACAGACTGGCTTAATGATTGAAACTCTGCTTTTTCATGATTGAAATTGTTCGGGTTTCCCACTATATATAAAACTAATCGCTGTTTGAGTACAGCAAAAATAACATTTATGACATTTAAAGAATTAAATATAACCGAACCGATATTAAAAGCAATTGGAGAAAAAGGATATACAGTACCAACTCCCATTCAGGAAAAGGCGATTCCGCCTGCACTGGCAAAAAGAGATATATTAGGCTGTGCGCAAACCGGTACCGGAAAGACGGCTTCATTTGCTATTCCTATCATACAGCATTTGCAACTGGATAAAGAGGCTGCCAGACGTCAGGGAATTAAAGCCTTGATATTGACGCCCACACGTGAGCTTGCCTTGCAAATCAGTGAATGTATTGACGATTATTCAAAACATACTCGTATTCGCCATGGAGTAATCTTTGGTGGTGTAAATCAACGCCCGCAGGTTGATCTGTTGCGTAAAGGTATTGATATTCTGGTCGCTACTCCGGGACGTTTGCTTGACCTGATGAGTCAGGGACATATACATTTGGACACTATCCAATATTTTGTATTGGATGAGGCTGACCGTATGCTTGATATGGGATTTATCCATGATATTAAGCGGATATTGCCGAAACTTCCAAAAGAAAAGCAGACTTTGTTTTTCTCGGCAACAATGCCTGATTCTATTATCTCCTTGACTAAGTCTCTGCTGAAGAATCCGGTGAAGATTTACATAACACCGAAATCGTCTACTGTAGATTCTATCAAACAGCTGGTGTATTTTGTTGAAAAGAAGGAGAAAAGCCAGTTGCTTATTTCGATATTGTCGAAGGCAGAAGATCAGTCAGTACTTATCTTCTCACGTACGAAACACAATGCTGATAAGATTGTGAAGATTCTGGGTAAGGCTGGAATTGGCAGCCAGGCTATTCATGGGAATAAGAGCCAGGCGGCAAGACAGTCTGCATTGGGCAACTTTAAATCGGGAAAAACTCGGGTGATGGTTGCCACTGACATTGCTTCCAGGGGGATCGATATTAACGAATTACCTTTGGTTATCAACTATGATCTTCCGGATGTTCCCGAAACCTATGTGCACCGTATTGGGCGTACAGGAAGAGCAGGGAATATGGGAACTGCACTTACGTTCTGTTCGCAGGAAGAACGTAAACTAGTGAATGATATTCAAAAGTTAACCGGTAAGAAACTCAATAAGGCTGATTTCACTATTTGAAAGTAAGCACTTACATTATTTATTCATTAAAAATATAGTATAAACTAAATATTATTTCTATGGCAAAATCCATGACAGTAGGTAAACGTGAAAATGAAAAGAAAAGAATCGCTAAGCGCGAAGAAAAATTAAAGAAGAAAGAAAATAAGAAATTATCGGGCAGCTCAAACAGCTTTGAAGATATGATTGCTTATGTTGATGAGAACGGGAGAATAACCTCAACTCCTCCGACAGAGAATGTCAGAAAAGAAGAGATCAACCCGGATGAAATAGTTATAGCAACTCCTAAAAAAGAGGATGAAGAGCCAACTATTTTGAGAGGACGGGTTGAGTTTTTTAATGAGTCAAGAGGATTTGGTTTTATTAAAGATCTTTCCGGCGTTGAGAAGTACTTTTTTCATGTAAACAATGTCGTTGGTAATATTACAGAAAATAATATCGTAACATTTGATCTTGAACGTGGAGTGAAAGGGATGAATGCGGTCAATATCTCGTTGGAAAACAAATCTAAGCCGGAAAATTTAGCTCAAACAGAATCTGTATAAGAATATCTGTATTCTGCTTGTGTATAACAAAAAACAAAAAATAATAATTTGAGATATGAAAAAAGGTAATATAATGCGTGATGTTATTTCATCCAGTCAGTTTACTGCAAACGTGATCAAGGAGTACAAAAAAGGTCTGGGAGATGTAGTGCTGGTAGCAATAACTCCGCGGACTACCATTGAACTTCCTGCACATTTGACTCAAGCAGAAATAGATGCTCGTATAGAGATTTATAAAAAACTACATAGCTCCAAAGTATAGGTGGGCTCAGTTGTAATTCTTGGGGGATTAAGTTTAGTCAATTCCCTTCATGCATATACCTTTGCTAGCCTAAAAAGGAAGAAGCTCATATCCACTACTCCTCTAAATGATGCCCTAAATGCTTTGATTTTAGCATTAAATGCTTCCGCTGCTGCATTTGTACTCCTGTTCACAAAGAAGTTCAGAATCCTTTCATAATGATTCTCAATAGAGTTTGCTACTGTTGTGAATGTATCG
>NZ_JH114339.1:497773-578697 GCF_000157095.2 Bacteroides sp. D1 | reverse complement strand
AAAAGACCGTCAATGAACCAACAGCTTCAGAGATACCATCTTGTTGCAGATTATCGTAGCCAGGACTGAATCTGAAATCATGGAATAATCCCCTATTTGTAGGAGGATTTTCTTTTTTTGATGTATATTTGTACGTTGTAGATATGGCTTGTTGCATTGTAACTCTTAATGATGTGGTGTCGGCTCAGTTGTAATTCTTGGGGGATTAAGTTTAGTCAATTCCCTTCATGCATATACCTTTGCTAGCCTAAAAAGGAAGAAGCTCATATCCACTACTCCTCTAAATGATGCCCTAAATGCTTTGATTTTAGCATTAAATGCTTCCGCTGCTGCATTTGTACTCCTGTTCACAAAGAAGTTCAAAATCCTTTCATAATGGTTCTCAATAGAGTTTGCTACTGTTGTGAATGTATCGTATCCATATTCTTCAATCTTATTATACCATAGTGCCAGCTTTGCTCTTGCTACATCCTTGTCATAGTTTGTGGAAAAGATCTTTCCCAACTCCAATGAGTAGTAATATACGTGCTTAATATCTTCAAACTGCTTGAAAAGTAATTCTGCCCTGATTTTCTGACTCTTGGTCCATTTATCAGGTGATTTAAATAATAAATATCTGCTTCTGGCCAATAATTGCCTGAGTGTATCTCCGTTTTCGAGTTCTTCTGCTTTATATACTTCCCCCTTCTCTTTTGCCGCTTTCATAGCTTTATTCTCCTCTTTTATCACTTGCCATCTATATGTAATGCGCAACTCTTGTACAGCTTCGTATACAAGTTTTTGTACATGAAACCTATCAATCACCTGCATGGCACGTGGAAAGCACGTTTTGGCAATCTTTTGCATGCTCCCTGCCATATCCAGTGTAATTTCTTTGACCTGATTACGCAGCTCCTGTGGCATCTTTGTAAGTACCGCAATGATATCATCGGTTTTAGTGCCCTGAATTACAGCTATAATAGAACCTTTCCTACCTCGCTTATCTCTATTTATTAAGATGGTATAAAGATCTCCCTTACTTAAAGCCGTTTCGTCAATACATAGGTGATAACCCATATTCTTTGGATAAAGGATATACTCTTGGGCATGTGCTCTCTGATCCCAATTCTGGAAGTCACTCAGGTGGTCTTTATATTGGCTTTGAAGCTGTTTGCCATCCATACAGTAATGCTCAGCTACACTTTGGCAGCTAACGGCGTGATTATCTAAGTAATTCTTTTAAAAAAGCACCGAACTCAGCGGTTATGCGAGTACCGGTGGCTACCAAACTCCAGTCACGACTATATGTCTGCCCAGTGGATGGATCTTCCCAGCGACGACGCTTGATACGTAAATAAACGGCTTTACCACGGATAGGGAAGTCCTGAACTTCAATCTCAGGGAGGAAACCTTTTGAGTGAAGATGGAGATCAGAGTACTCAGCAGGAATAGTGGCTTTCTCCTCTAAATAAAGAATAAAGCAAGTATCCTGAGAAACATGATTGACTAGGGTAAAGTAATCAAGGATTCCTGAAGGCAAGAACAAGCTTAAAGAAGCAACAGGATCAATCGTTTGGGAAGAGGATGTTTTCATGATGCAAAAATAAGAATTTTAACGCAATCCCCCAAGGTTTCAGACTGAGCCGTGGTGTCTTTAAAGTTACTAAAAAGCAAACATATCTACAACTTTTTATAGGATTAAGAAAGAAGAAGAGGAAAACCATCGAAATAAAAAAGAGATTACCACCAAATTTGACGAAGAACCCAATATTTCCATCATCAAAAATGAAAAATACCCGTTATATATTACCATTATATTCTGTACGAAGTTCAAAAACTCCGTCCTGAACAAATTTTACAAATTTAGTGGAGAGTCTTTCTTGTGTTTTCAACAAGAGTAGTCCATACTGGATTTTATCTTGTTCCTTTTCGGTTAAAGTCTCCATGAAAGCCTCAAAGTAACCTCCGTATGTACGGATCTTACGTTTCTTTTCCATACTGCAAATATACGAATTGTTGTTCAACTATACAACAATCGTCTTTTTATTTTATATTATTTTTCCTCAAATTCTCCAGCACGCTTTTTCTTCTCATAAGACACCAGCGTCTCTACACTAAGCGTTTTCCCATTCTTAGGGCTTATCACATCTACAACGCTTGCTAACGCACGAAAAGTCTGTTCGCAATTTGCTACTCCGTCATACGTCAACCTACCCAGATTGATGGCATCGAGCACAACAGAGACATATTGCTTCGGATTTCCCCGATACTCGATGATGACAGGCGTGAGATGCGACATCTCTCGAGTCAGTTGACTGACGATTTCTTTTTTTTGGTCGAGCAGATCCATTAATTTTTCACTATGCACATTGATTTGTGCGGTTACTTCACGAAGTTCGTCTTTCAATGAACACAATAATTCATCATTCAATGAATTTTCCATAAAACTTTCTATTTAATTGATTATAAAAAAGCCATTCCAGAAAGATAAGCAATCATTACTTACTTCCCGGAATGGTGTCTAATACCTCGAAAACAAAGACTTATATTCTAACCTAATGTACTCACTTTAATCCATTTCTTTTGATTTTGCATTCCATACCAGCAAAGCAAACAACACCGAAAGCAAAGCAGCACCAATCCAAAACCAATTGATATAGGTGAAGTCATAAACATCTACTCCATTCTGAACAGTCTTTTGCCCTTCTATCAGTATACCGCTCATCACGTCCTGCAATCCGGCACCGATATAACTGGCAATACCAACTACTCCCAATGCAGCACCCGACGCATTACGGGGAGCAATATCCACTGCCATCAAACCACCCAGAAAACAGATCAAAACTCCGATACCTAAACCGAAAAGAACCATTGCCAACACGTCTATCCCAAAATGAGCTCCCGGAACTAAGAGAAACAAACAAAGAGCAAACACATTCATCAACCCGAAAATTAACGCAGGAACATTGCGACGTCCACCAAATAACTTATCGGAAATAACACCTGAAAACATAGTACCGATTATGCCACAGACCGGACAAATAGAAATGATAAAACTGGCATCCAAGGTGGAGTAACCCTTTTGAGCTTCCAAATAAAAAACGCCCCAACTATTGATAGCATAACGACTGATATACATAAAAGCACTCGAAAGAGCCAGTATCCAAATGGCAGGCATCAGCAATACCTGACGCTGTGCTTTATTAAAATCAGCCGTTTCTGTCTCACTCATTTCCTTTTTCTGTTTGGGAACATTCACCGAAGGAAATCCCATGCTTTCGGGAGTATCATGGAAGAACTTCCAGACGATCAACGCTCCTATCAATCCCACTATACCGGCTCCGAAGAAACCATACCGCCAGCCCAACACACTGACAATTGAGGCTATTATCAGAAAAGTCAACGCTTCGCCGATATTATGGCTCGCAGACCAAAAGCCATAGTATGAACCGCGCTCTTTGTCCGTGAACCAACGGGAAAGCCCTACTACACAAGAGGCTGCTCCCATAGATTGAAACCAGCCGCTAATCCCCCAAAGGATAGCGAACAGGATAAAAGAATTAGTAAAACCGAGACAGAGGTTAACCAAAGCGGTTACCAATAAACCGGTAGTCATAAAACGGTTGATATTACTACGGTCGGCAAGGAAACCGTTCGTGAATTTCCCGATGGCATAGGTGAAAAACAATACGGAACCTATGATGCCTAACTCTGTTTCCGAAAAAATGCCTTCATCTACAATAGGTTTCTTTACGACATTCAGACTAAGACGGCACACATAATACATACCGTAACCAAAAGTCGCAGAAAGGAAGGTAGACCATTTCAGAAACTTCAAACGGCGGGCATCGGATGAAGACAAAGTTTCTCCGTTACAAGGTCTCGGTGAAGAGACCTTGTAAAAATTGATTAGTTGTTTCAACATGAAGGAAGTGCGTTTAATCGTGAAGTTTCTTGTTACGCAAATACTCCAATAATAAAGCAGGACGATCTGTTTGAATTAGCTTGGCTCCCTGGGCAATTATCCACCCCCAACTTTCATCCGGCTGATGAAGTTCTACTGCACGGTCGTCATCATGGCCGCCACAGAGTTTAGGCCACAAAGAATTAACAAAAAGCCTTGCGCCACTATCACGCACTTTCTGAATCAATCGAAGAGTCTCTTTTTCATCATTATCAAAGACTAATTCATAAGCTATCGGTTTCAAATGTTTCTGATAACTATCTATTATTTTTTCAGCATCTTCCTTATTTAAATTTATCACTGGCATAAAAATCACTTTATCCAATACTTCCCCGTTCTCCACTTTTACTTGTTCATAGGGAAGTCCAGCTTTGATAACACATTGGTCAACTGTTCCCGTTTTTTCCAGAATACAATAAGCCTCTTTAAAATAATCATACCCCTTATCAATATTGACTAATATTTTGCCCTTACATAATAACATGACTTCTTCTAAAGTAGGAATAAGATGAGTAGTCTTGTGAGCTGCTCCATTTTTTAGACGAAAACGCCGCAATTCTTCCAAAGTGTAATTTTCCGGTTTCCCTTTTCCTGTTGTTGTGCGATCAATTGTTTGATCATGCATCACAATGAGATGTCCGTCTTTCGTTTTCTTCAAGTCAACTTCGACCATATCAACTCCCATATCAATACAATTTTGTATTGCTTGCAAAGAATTTTCCGGTGCATTTCTCCAATCACCACGATGAGAAACCACCATCACCGAATGATTATTTTTATCTAACAAATTCGCACGTAACTGGTTCTTAATCAAATTCCGTGCTAGTAAAGCTCATTGAAAGGCCGATGGATAAAGGGATATCGGCATATTAGAAATAGCAAATAAATTATCCAAACTATATGCATCTTAAAGTACTCCGGAATAGCCATGAATAAGGTAATTGAACATAAATAAGTAGCACGGAATTTGAAGAAGAACCACGTAACTTTCTATTCTGAGCATTTATCCCCGAAATAGCAATGAGCAACAAACTAAAAATGAATAACTTTCTCATATTGTTTCAGTATTTTTATCTATTGATTCTGATTTTTAAATAAGCTCTATCGTCAAAGGAGCAGTTTCCCTTCTTAATACCTTTAGTACTTTTATATTGGCGCATACAAAGAGGATCATTCTCCAAGATATTCATCAAATAACATTCTGATTCCCTCAAAGTCGGAAACAAACAAGGATAGCCGTCAGACGACAAGACTATTTGTGTATGATTTCCTATGGAGAAAATACGTACCTGATGCATATTAATGGGAAAACCATCAAAAACCGGAAAAGAATATGGTTGATTTTTATCAGGATTGTTTTGAAGTATAGCTTGCTGCTGGAGAAAACGATAAATAAAATTACGCCCTGGATCATTGCTCAATAAATCATCCGGTGTAGCACCATTTAACAAAGCTATTTCATTTACTACCGCACGCGCATTAGCCATTATAGCGTCAATTTCCTTTTCATTTGAAGAGTAAGTATTACCAAAAAGACACTGACAGTCCCCGATTTGCCATATTTCATTCTTTTCATAACTATAAATCACTCCATTGGCAGTAAAACGGCTACCGGGTGTTTTCTCCAACTCTTCCAACAAACGATGCTGAACATAAAAAGAATGTATTTTCTCTGTTATCCTTTTCAGAGCTTCATTGGCATCAATATCTTTAGGGAAATCGTGTATCGCCTCAATGACCAGTTCCATCGCTATACGCCCCGTTTTTTTTCCATCAATCTCCAATTCCGATTTTGCCGTAGCTCCATCAATGACTGCTGCAAAATAGGGAGTTACAATTATCCCATCTTCATTTGTAGCAGGAGTATGCTTACCTTTCAAGAATACTTCTTCTACATCAAAATTAGGACTTGTTTGCATTGTCCATTCATTCTCTACGGAAAGGTAATCCCAATTTTCAATACATTCCCATTTCTTTTTCAATTCTTTCTTTTTCAAATAATTTATTAAATATGCAGGTCTGTCTGTTTGCAATATAGAAGCCCCGAGCGAATCTATCAAATAGCCATAACCTTCATCCGGATCAACTAAAGAGCAATCATCATCGTGACCGCCTGCATGGGTATTCCACAAAGTATTATACCAAATTCGTGCTCGCCCTTTCATCGCATTTTTTACATCATAGGGTAATCTGTTCAAATCAGATGCAAATTTGAACTCTACCGCCACAGGATTTATTATTTGTAAATAGTCATCCAAACGCTGCATTGCATTTTTATCGTCCAAATTAATCTTTGGCATAAAGACGACCTTTTTTAGATATTTCCCATAGTTCTTTTTCACATAATCTGCCGGAGCATCGCTTTTCATTATTACCATATCGGTCGTTCCTGTCTTCTCCAATAGGGTATAAACCTGATCAAAATAATCAAAAGCTTTGTCCAAATTAAGCATCACTCTACCTTTAGCAAACAGTAATGCCTCTTCTAAGGTCGGTACTTTATAAATAGTTTTTATATGACAACCATTTCGCAATTGAAGTGCTTTAATTTCTGCCAGCGTATGATCTGCAACCAGTCCTTTGCCGGTCGTTGTCCGGTCCAACTTAGAATCATGCATTAATATCAAGTGTCCATCTTTCGTTCTTGCCAAATCAACTTCTACAATGTCTACCCCCATTTTTACTGCATTATCTATTGCCTCTATAGAATTCTCGCAAGCATTTCGCCAATCACCTCTATGAGAAGCTACTAATACATTCTTGTTTTCAGGAGCAAACAGTTTATTGCGAATACTGTCTAATCTGGTCTGAGCAAATGAACTAATGCTCAGAATACAAAAGCTCACAAAAACAACTAATTTTCTATTTATCATGTTTCAGCCATTTCAATTATATCGGAATATATAAATAACTATCTTATCTATATATTCCAATATAACATAGTGAGTTTTCTAATATTGAGGATTTTGTGGAAGTATATTAGGATTATTCACCTTCTCAACTTCTGCACTAGGAATCGGGAAAATCAATCTATAATCCGGAATATCTATATCATAAGCGGCCTTTATGACCTCTTTTGCCGTTCCTGTTCTAATTAAATCGAACCAACGATTTCCTTCTAATGGAAATTCCAAATATCTTTCGTTCAAAACAGCTTTTTTAAAGTCTGATTGTGAAGGTACTTCCAAGGATGTCAGATTTGGTAGCCCTGCTCTATCACGTACTTTATTCAGATAATAAAAACCGCTGTTCTTTGAGTTAATATCCGTATCAAAAGATTCTTCGTTCAATACCTCCGCATACATCAAAAGAATATCTGCATATCGCAAAACGATAAAATCATTTCCAACATCTTTAGTAGATACATCCTGAATATCATAATATTTCATCGGTAAATAAACAGAACCACTCTTTTTGTACTCCAACAATCCTGCACGCGCATCATCACTATTATAGGCTCCTTTCAGGACGTCACTAAAATGGCCCAATGTTACATCCGATAGACTTAACCACATTCCATGACCACCGTCAATCAATGTTTTACTATATTTAATGGCAAACAAGATCTCTTTATTCATCTCATTATTCACATCAAAAACATCCTTTATATCAGTAAGCAAATCATATTTCTCTGTGATTATGATATTATTTAAATGAGTCTTTGCATCATTATATTTCTTATTTGTCAGATAAGTTTTTGCAAGAAGAGCTTCAGCCGCATTAGATGTCACCCGCCCTAAATCTGATTTATCATAAGTATCGGGTAACTGTAAAGCAAATATCAGATCGGATTCAATCTGCTCATAAACTTTGCCTACGCTCTCCCGAGGCATCTTCAAGGCCTCTCCATCGGAAAGTTCATGTACAACCAATGGCACTCCACCAAAGAGACGCACCAAATTAAAATAATGAAATGCACGAATGAAACGGGCTTCCGCCTCAAATTGTAATTTCTTGTCGGCATTAATTGTTGCATTCTGAATGTGATCTATCATCACATTACAACAACTTATTGCACTGTACGATTTCTCCCAAATATCAGCAATCAAACTATTTGTCTTGTTATCTTGAAAATGGTTGATTTCATATTTATCTTGAGAACCGGACGTAAAACTTGGCATAAACATATTATCCGAACGATACTCCAATACATCAAGAACGATTGTCGGATAATTCCGAAGCGACTGGTAACACGCCATTACCGCACTATTAAAATCATTTTCAGTTACATAAAATTCTTTAGCATTAGGCTGAGATTCCGGCGACAAATCTAAGAAGCCCTCACAAGAACTCAAACAGAAAAATGCACATACTATCAATAATTTATTCTTCATAATTTCATGTATTTATTAAAAGCTAACATTCAAACCAAACGAATAAGTCTTAGATAACGGATATGATCCATAATCCACACCAGGAGTCAAGGAACCATTAGAATTATAGTTACTTACTTCCGGATTATAACCGGAGTAATTGGTTATCGTAAATAAATTCTGACCGGAAAAATAAAGTCTCAATGATGTTAATCCGAACTTTTGTACAAAATTCTTAGGCAATGTATATCCTAAAGTAATATTTTGCATTCTAAGATAAGAACCATCTTCCAAATGCCATGTAGATGTGCGTGAATTGTTACCGGTTGACTTACGGTTTGCTCTGTTCACCTGTCCGTTACCCGGATTTTCCACTGATTGAAAACGGTCTAAAGCAATGACCATACTGTTTACATTTCCCTCCATATTAGCTATATAACGCCTTTGTAGATTAAGAATTTTATTTCCCTGAATACCTTGCAAGTTGAATGACAAATCTATCCCTTTATATGCAAATGAACTCATAAATCCATATGTAAACTTCGGCATATAATTGCCAACAATTGCGCGGTCATCATCCAAATCCATTTCACCATTTCCATCAACGTCTACAAATTTGAAATCACCGACTTTTGCATTTGAGAAGTGTGGATATGCATCTAGCTCTGCCTGATTTTTGAATACTCCATCCTGAACCAACAAAAAGTAATTGCCGATAGGCTGACCTACTTCTGTTTTAAAATATGCATGGCTAACGCCCGCAGATGTGATGATCGGAGCATCTTCGGGGCCAAGTTTAAGAACTTTGTTCCTATTGGCAGCAATATTAAAACTTGCATCCCATCTGAACCCACTCCAATTGTGATGGGTACCTATCGTAAATTCAACACCACGATTACGTACTTCACCAATATTCTTGCGCATATCTGAGAATCCCGTAATCTGAGGGATAGGTACGTCTAACAATAGATCGTAGGTGTTACTTTGATACATATCAAATTCAAATGTCAATCGTTCGTCAAATAAACCGATGTCTAATCCAACATTGTACATCCGAGTTTTTTCCCATCCTAAATCATCATTTGAAATCTGCGACGGACGCAAACCTGATACTAAACTACCTTCACCCGTGCCCAATACATATTGATTATATTTCAACATAGCAATATGTTCATAATTTCCAATACTAAAGTTACCGGATATACCATAACTAGCACGTAATTTCAGATTACTAACCCAAGGAAGATTTCTCATGAAATCTTCAGAAATGATACGCCATCCAACAGAGACTGACGGAAAATATCCCCAACGATTATTCTTCCCGAAACGAGACGAACCATCTGAACGTATAGCAGCACTCAATAAATATTTTCCTTTATAATCATATTGTGCCCGTGCCAAGAAAGAAGCCAATGCCCATGCCTGTGAATCTGCTCCACCTGTAGAAACAATTCCTCCGGCTACATTCTGCACTAAATCATTCACAAAATCCGTAGCTTGTACAGAATGCTTCTTCATCATATCTTTTTGAGCTGTAAATCCAATGATAGCATTTAAATTATGACCATTGAAGTTCTTTTGATAATTTAAAGTATTTTCTATAAGCCAGTTCAAATAGTACGTTCCACTGGATTTAGCTACGGGGTTTGATGGTGATTGAAAATACTTCTCTCCCTGTAACGGCAATTCGGACGAACGATAATACTCATTATAAAAATAATTATAATTAGTGGCAGCTGAAAACTTATACTTCAAACCTTTAATTATCTCCCACTGAAAATAGAAGTTACCTAATAAATTAGCATGAGTCACCTGATCTTTTGTCAGATTAGCCATTGCGACAGGATTTAAAACAGCATTATGCTGATAGTCAGTACCTATTTTCCAAAATCCGTTTCCCATATAATTATATGAACCGTCCTCATTATATACCGGCCATACAGGTGGCATCATTAATGCATTAATTACCACTCCTTTATTATTATCACGATCCACTCTGTCCTCTATCGAATAAGACGGTGAAAAATTAACACCTAATTCCACTTTATCACTTTTATAAGTGAAATTGAGACGAGCACCAAACCTTTCATAACCCGAATTCACAATGATACCCGATTGATTTAAATAGCTTCCAGAAATAAAGAATTTTGTCTTTTCTCCACCACCACTTATAGAAATGGAATGCTTTGTAATAGGAGCCGTACGATATAATGCATCTTGCCAATCTGTATTTGTTAGCCCTTTCTGTCCTTCTAAATATGGAAATAACTCAGGTGGAATCTTGTCGTAAGATTTTTTTCGTACTTCATTAGGGTCATCAGGACTAGCGTCAGGATAAGAGGTTAAATACGAACCATTATGCCCGTCACGTGCAAATGCTGCAAATTCATAAGCGTCTAACATATCTATCTTTTTTGAAAGCGTTTGAAAACCAACAGAACCATTATAACTAACTTTCGCTTTTCCACTCGCCCCTTTTTTGGTAGTAATCATTACAACACCATTTGCTCCACGTGAGCCATAAATTGCTGCCGAAGAAGCATCCTTTAATATTTCAATCGATTCCACATCATTCATATCAACAGTTTCCAAAGCACTTGAAGCTCTTTCCAATGGTACTCCATCCACCACATATAGCGGCTCTGCCCCTGCTGTAATAGTCCTGTACCTCTCACGCGAATAGTAGCACCACTGTTAGGTTTTCCAGAAGTCTGAGTTACTTGAACACCAGCCATTTTACCAACAATAGCCTGGTCAAATCCTGTAACAGGCATGTCTTTCAAGTCTTTCCCCCCTACTCTTGCAATGGAAGTAGTGACATCCTGCTTTCTCATGCTTCCATAACCTACTACTACAACTTCGTCAATCAACTTACTATCTTCTATCATGGTTATCTTTGAAAGTTTCTCATCAGTAACAGCAATGTCTATTGTCAAATATCCGATATAAGAAATAGTTAATAGCGATTTTTCCGGCACATCTGACAAAACAAATTTACCATCAAAGTCGGTAATTGTTCCTTGCGCTTCACCTTTAATTTGGACACTGGCTCCAATAATAGGAGTACCATTTTCGTCTACAACCGTTCCGGAAATTTTCTTTTTCTCTCCACTTTTTGATTGCTTTTGTTGGTTACTTTTAGAAATTACAATCATTTTATTCTGCAATTTATAAATCAAGCCTTCATCAAGAATTTTATCCAAGACATCATTTATCGAAGCATTTTTAAATGTTGCCGTAATCATCTTGTTCTCATTTACCTCGTCTGTTTTATAAATAACAGATAATCCAGTTTGTTTTTCCACTTCTTTCAATACCGTTTTCAAAGCTTCATTTTTAAATGTCTTACTCACTGTTTGACCATTTAAAATTACTGCAACAAAGCTCAATGAAACGAAAAGAAGTAACCGTAATAAGTTCTTTCGGTTGTTCATAGTTCTTCCTGATTTAATTTAATAATAGTTGTTACTAAATAGAAATTATTCTCTGATATATATATCCTTGTCTATACGTTCGATGGTTATCGGGATGATCTCCTGCAAAGCAGTCATCACCTCTCCTATCGTTTCTCTGTTTCGCAGAGAAATACGGAAAGTCTTATCGCCTATCGACTCCGATTCCAATCGAATATTCACATCATATTGCCGGGATAGTTTTGCGACTAGTTCTTTTAATGTAATATGATCAAATTCTATACGATTCTCCGCCCACGCTTTTGATTGTGAGGCATTTACTTGGGTACGGACAAATTTTCCGGTTTCTACATTCAATCTTATTGATTCACCAGGAGACATCATAACCGGAGTCCCCTTATAATTCAACTCGACCGAACCTTCGAGCAGAGTGGTGGAAATAAACGGATCGTCCGCATATGCGGATACATCGAACTTCGTTCCTTTTACGACTACGTCATATCCATGTGTCTGTACGATGAAAGTAGCTCCCTCCTTCTTTGTGACTTCAAAATATCCCTCACCATTCAATTCGACTTTACGATTGGCCGTATTAAACTTGTTCGAATACTTCAGTGTAGAACCTGCATTAAGCCAAACGACTGTCCCATCAGAAAGAACGACTTTGCTCTTCTCTCCATAAGGAGTTTCACATACAAAATACGTCTCCGGCTTTAATGAGGAAGAAATCTGCCAAATACCTATGGTGCCTCCTATGGTCAGAATCACGATAGCCGCAACCGCAGCAACTTGCCGCCATACGGATGACCGGAATTTTGAAACAGTAAGCATCGGGATAATAGCTTCTTGAGTGCGAATCTTGCGCTGCAAAATTTCCCATTCTCCGATTGTTCCGGAATCTGAAATGCCTGATGCAATCCACTCCTTTTCCCATTGTCTGAATGTCGCACGATTTTCTTCGCTTTGCCCGACATACGCAAACAGTAGTTTCTCGTCTTGGCGCAGGATTCTTCCTTCGAAATACT
This sequence comes from Bacteroides sp. D1, assembly GCF_000157095.2. Lineage (NCBI taxonomy): Bacteria > Pseudomonadati > Bacteroidota > Bacteroidia > Bacteroidales > Bacteroidaceae > Bacteroides > Bacteroides sp. D1. Next base: position 566,003 of record NZ_JH114339.1, on the reverse strand, counting down.
GAATAGCTAACTCACGAATGTTTTTCTTTTCTTCCATAATCTCACTTTCTATAAGATGTAACAACTATTATTTCTTTTACCCAACCACCGATAGAAATAAAAAAGCAGGAATTTTTCGGTTCCTGCTTTTTCGCCCTAATTTTCAATGGTTTATCTTTTCCATTTTATTTATTATTCATAATAACCCAGGCAATAATTATAATATAAATATCTACCGGATACTTGTCTTTGAAGTGTTTAGAGAAGCACTGCAATGCTTTGGCAATGTGTTTTTCAACTGCCGTGGTCGATATTTGAAGTTTGTCTGCTATTTCACGATTCTTCAGTCCTTTGAAACGGCTCATCAGGAATATCTCGCGGGAGCGTTCAGGCAATTGCCCAATGACAATGTTGATCTGTTCCTGCAGCTCGTCATACAGCAGTTTATGTTCGGCATCTAATGCGAAATCGGAATAGTAGAGCCGCTCTTCTCCATCAACAGATGCAAGATATTCAATCTGATGTTTCTCAACAATCGAAAGATGCTTCAAGTAATTCAAGCATCCATTACGCACCATCGCAAAAAGCAAAGATGTGACCGATACTGCCGACAGCAATGCCCGCTTCTCCCAGAAACGCAAGAAGCACTCTTGAATAATATCACGAGCCGTTTCTTCATCTTCAACAAAACGAATAGCATAGCCACGCAAACGAGGATAGTAGGTCTTAAAAAGATATTCAAAAGCTTGATTATTTCCTTTTTTTATTTCATCCAATAAGAATTTCTCATCTGAAAATTCAATCATAGTGTCGCATTTTAAGAACAAAAGTATAACAAAGATGTAAAATATCAGATGACAATATTATTAATATTTTTCCACTTATCCGCATTTTGGGGAATCTTTTTGTTACGCAAGCAACAAATATATAAGGAGAAAGATGATATATATCAGATATATCCCGTTTTTAAAGTGTTCATTCATCATTATTTCGAAATAATGATTACCTTTGATGTGTATAATAGCTAAAGAACCGAATATGTATGACTTGATGCGTAAACTTCCTATTGGAATACAGACCTTTGAGGATATCCGAAGGAAAAATTATTTATATGTGGATAAAACGGCATTGGTATGGCGAATGGCGAATATGGGAAAGCCATATTTCCTAAGCAGACCGCGCCGTTTTGGCAAAAGTTTGTTGTTGTCTACATTTGAATCCTATTTTTTAGGTAAAAAAGAATTATTTGAAGGTCTTGCCATTGAGAAAATGGAAACTGAATGGAAGGAGTATCCGGTTTTACATATTGATTTGAACGCAGAAAAATATGATAAACCGGAGAAGTTAAATGAAATTCTTAGTAATCATCTGACTCAATGGGAACTTAAATACGGGAAAGGGATTGACGAGAGAACCCTTTCTTCACGATTCGGGGGTGTTATTCGCCGGGCATGCGAACAAACAGGTCAACAAGTAGTGGTATTGGTGGATGAGTATGATAAGCCGCTTTTGCAAGCTATCAACAATTTGGAACTTCTCGACGATTACCGCCAGACATTGAAAGCCTTCTACGGAGTGCTAAAAAGTGCCGACCGCTATCTGCGATTTGTATTTCTTACCGGAGTGACAAAATTCTCACAAGTCAGTGTATTCAGTGATTTGAATCAATTGAACGACATCAGCATGAAGCCTCCGTATGCTACGGTCTGCGGCATTACCCGGCAAGAATTAGTTGATACTTTCACACCTGAACTCAAAAACCTGTCGGAAGCCAACCAACTGACTTTTGAAGAGACACTTCAAAAAATGGCTGCCACCTATGATGGTTATCATTTCTGCGAATTTGCCGAAGGAGTATTCAATCCCTTCAGCGTACTCAATTCTTTCGACGGATGCAAATTCGATAGTTACTGGTTTCAGACAGGTACTCCTACATTTTTAGTTGAACTGCTGCAAAAAAGCGAATATGATCTCCGCACTTTATTAAGTGGTATCGAAGTTCCGGTTTCTTCTTTTGCAGAATATAAAATGGATGTTAATAATCCTATTCCGCTGATTTATCAAAGTGGATATTTGACGATTAAAGACTACGACAGAGAATTCCAAAATTATCTATTAGATTTTCCAAACGATGAAGTCCGCTATGGGTTCATGAACTTTCTTGTACCGTTTTATACTCCAATGAAGAACAATGACCAAGGATTTTATATTGGAAAATTCATCCAAGAACTCCGAACTGGTGATTATGAAGCTTTCCTCACCCGTCTCGAAGCCTTCTTCGCAGGTATTCCCTATGAGTTGAACGACCAAACCGAACGTCATTATCAAGTTATCTTCTATTTGGTATTCAAACTAATGGGGCAATTTACAGAAGCCGAAGTCCGCAGTTCGCGTGGGCGTGCCGACGCTGTGGTTAAAACTCCTAAATACATCTATGTATTTGAATTCAAGCTGAACGGAACGGCCGAAGAAGCACTCAAACAGATTGATGAGAAAGGATATTTGATTCCTTATAAAGTAGACCATAGAGAAGTGGTAAAGATTGGCGTGGAGTTTAGTGCTGAAAGTAGGAATTTAAGTCACTGGCTGGTAGAAATCAAGTAATAAATATAAAGCCATTCCAGGAAGAAAAGCAATCATTACTTACTTCCCGGAATGGTGACTAATACCTCGAAAACAAAGACTTATATTCTAACCTAATGTACTCACTTTAATCCACTTCTTTTGATTTTGCATTCCATACCAGCAAAGCAAACAACACAGAAAGCAAAGCAGCACCAATCCAAAACCAATTGATATACGTGAAGTCATAAACATCAACGCCATTCTGAACAGTCTTTTGCCCTTCTATTAATATACCGCTCATCACATCCTGCAATCCGGCTCCGATGTAGCTGGCAATACCGACTACTCCCAATGCAGCACCCGAAGCATTACGGGGAGCAATATCCACTGCCATCAAACCACCCAGAAAACAAATCAAAACTCCGATACCTAAACCGAAAAGAACCATTGCCAACACGTCTATCCAAAAATGTACGCCCGGAACCAAGAGAAACAGACAAAGTGCTATTACATTCATCAACCCAAATACTAAAGCTGGAATATTACGACTGCCGGAAAACATTTTATCGGAAATGATACCGGAAAATACCGTGCCAATGATTCCACAGATAGAACTGATTGATATTATAAAACTGGCATCCAACGTAGAATATCCCTTTTGAGCTTCCAGATAGAAAACACCCCAACTATTTACCGCATAGCGGCTAATATACATAAATGCACTGGACAGAGCCAAAATCCAAATTGCAGGATTCTTCAAGACAGCCTTTTGTGCTTTGTTGAAATCTTCCGTTTGTTTACCAGACAAAGAATGGGAATCCACAGATGAAGAATTTTTGTTCAACAAGAATCCCTGACTCTGTGGCGTATCACGCATAAAGACAAGCATCATAAAGAAACCTAATATCCCAATAATGCCAGCTCCAATCATCCCGTACCTCCATCCCATCCAACTGACTAATAAGGCTATGGAAATAAAGGTTAATGCTTCACCCAAATTATGACTAGCAGACCAAAAGCCGTAAAAAGTTCCCCGTTCTTTACTACTGTACCACCGAGTGAGAGAAACCACTCCGGATGCTGCTCCCATTGACTGAAACCAACCATTCAATCCCCAAAGTAAAGCAAAAGCATAAAAGGAGCTAGTGAAACCTAAACATAAATTTATCAAAGCGGAACACAATAACCCGGTAGACATAAAACGCCGAACATTACTACGGTCAGCAAGAAAACCATTCGTCAACTTACCCACTGCATACACAAAAAACAGACAGGAACCGATGATTCCTAATTGCGTTTCGGAAAATACTCCCTCCTCTACAATTGGCTTGCGCACTACATTCATGCTAAGACGACAAACATAGTAAATGCCATATCCGGTAGTAGCCGACAAAAATGTAGCCCAACGGATGCGCTTAAAGCGGGAAGAATCTTCTGAATCAGTCTCTCCCCCGGCTAGCGGGGAAGAGATTTTATAAAAATCCAATATTTTAAATGACATAACCGAAGTTTACATATTAATGAAAGACGTCTATCTTATGCTCATTACGTTTCTTACGGACTTGCAAGTATTCCAGTAAATAAGCGGTACGATCAGTCTGGATAATCGTTGCTCCAAGTTTATCTATCAAATATCCATATCCTTCATCCGGGTTTTCCAATGATTTGTCGTCATCATGTCCGCCTGCCATCGTATCCCAAAGGGTATTATACCAGATTTTACTTTTTCCTTCCAGCTTCGTCCTCACTTGTTGGGGGAGTTGACAAGTATCCGATTCGAACAACAATTCGAAGGCTACCGGATGAAGTTCTTTCATGAAATCATCTATTTGCTGCATAGCTCCCGGTCGATCCAAATGTACGATTGGCATATATATGATCCGGTCTAAATATTTTCCCAAATCCTTTTTCACTTCTGCAACAGGCTTTGACCCCTTCATGATGATCTGTTCAACGGTTCCGGTTTTCTCCAGAATGGGGAAAATCTCATCGAATATCGGATAAGCCTTATCCAAATTTACCATAACGCGCCCTTTAGCCGTCAATAATGCTTCCTCTAATGTAGGCACACGATGTTTGGTTCTCAAAGCAGCGCCATTCTTCAGACGGAGTGTACGGATAGAATCCAGTGTCCACTCGGCAACCTTACCTTTTCCGGTGGTCGTTCTATCCAAAGTCTTATCATGCATAAGGATCAACTGTCCGTCTTTGGTTTTCTGAACGTCCAACTCCACGACATCGGCTCCCAACCGGATAGAACTCTCTATTGCTGCCAGCGAATTTTCAGGTGCAAAGCGCCAATCCGCCCGATGGGCGACTACGGTTACTTCTTTATTATCAGGATTCGTAATCTTTGCGTAAATTGCCTTCACCGGTTCATCTGCAAACAAGCGGAAAGGAAACAGCAAAATAATTCCTATTATCAGATAGTTTTTCATATTCATTTTTATCATCTATACTTTGGGGGATTATCTATACTTTTTGGATTTTAAATACTTGGCAGCTAATTCGGCATAATCAGTCTGTACGACATTAATACGTTTGTTTATCATGCCTACCAACCCCGAATAGTTGTCCGACAACATGTTCGTATCATTCGCTCCTACGATATTGGAGAATAAAAGCCAACCTTTGGATTTAATGTCTTCCGTCATCGCTCCCGCAAGAGCATCCGAGGTGGAAAGTTGCATCATCTGCACATTGTCCGTGTAAGATGAAGCAAAATAGGTAATATCATCTGAAGCTTTTGCCATCGGATGCAGTAACAGAGTGCTGTTCGCCGCTTTCAAATCGTATGCATAATTACGGTTGTTTGAAACATAAAGCAGGACTTCGTTTTCCATGTCGAGTTTTTTAAGTAATGCCACCATTGTCGCTACGGCAACGTTTTTGTTGACTATATCCAAGTTAAAATAAACCTTTCCTTTGCCTTTCTTCAATGCGTCCTCTAAAGTGGGGATTCGTTCGTTTGTCAGATTCCCTGCTGCATCTTTAAGATAGAGTTGCTGTAATTGCTGATAAGAATAATCTCCTACCGCACCGCTTCCGTTAGTGGTTCTGTCGATCGTATTATCGTGCATCAGCACCAATATTCCGTCAGAGGTGGGACGTGCATCAAGTTCGATCATTTCTACTCCTGCATTGATTGCATACTCTATGGAAGTTAATGAATTCTCCGGTATGCCATCGGCTATACCTTTCTGCGTGTTCGCCCGATGGGCACAAAGCCAGACCTTATAGGAACTATCATCAAATAAATTCTTTAAATCGGTCTTCAGATTTCCTGTAATAGGCAATTGTCCGCCCGGTTCGCCTCCCGGATTCTCTCCCGAGCCTCCCAACTGTGCACTGGTGTGGCGGCTGTCTTTCCCTTTCATCGGCCATGCCGAAGCTGCACATCCGGTTATACCTTCATCTTCCAAAGCTACCAGGACACTCTTCGACGGATCTACCGTGTGAGTAACGCCAATATAGATCGTTCCATCCGGTCCGATTGTAGGCGAACTCCAGATTTTTCCGATACCCGCTTCCCAGTTATCTTTTAAAGGAGAATCGCTCTCGCTAATCAGTGCAGCCAAGTCTTTTTTCAAGATTAGCTGTTCTTCCGAGGATTCGGGTTTAATGATATAATAATTACCGGATTGCGTTCCAAAATGAATATTTCCGGCCTGATCGATTGCCGCACATCCACTGACGTCTTCCGGCACACCGTAATGCCATTGAACAACTCCATTAGGAGATAATGCAACGATTCCTCCTGTGGCTTCACCCGGAGCACGTTTTACCGTTACAATGATACTTCCGTCCAAGCCTATCACAACACCCCCTTGGTCTAGTGTTCCTACATTTCCTAACGAAGTACGCCATTTCTCAACCCCGTCGCTTCCAATAGCAAACGCACTGCTTCCTATACTCGGGAAGGTGGCAATTCCGTATATAGTGCCGGTTGCGTCCACAGCTACGGAAGCATTCATGTTTTCTGAAGGCTTATCATTTCCCGAACTATATATTTGCCATGCCCACATCACATTACCACCTGTATTCAGTGCAGACGCCGACGCGCCGAATAAGCCGTTCTTTCCACCAGCCCAAATTAATGTGTTGTTCGCCAATGCTATTCCGGCAGATACTCCCCCCGACGGGCCTCCGGAATTGTCTGCGTTTGCCACATAACCTACTCTGTAACCGGTATTCTTATCGACAGCAAGCACAGATCCCGTAGAGCCGCCGTTACCCATATAGATATGATTCTCTCCAATCGCACAAGTCAGATAATTAATACGAGGCTTTGAAGCCTGTCCTTTATTCCAAAATCCTTTTTCAGCATCTCCGGCAACGACCCATTTCTTTGTTCCATCGGGATTGATGGCATATACGCGCCCTATTTTGCCACTTGTGTCGCCTGTTCCTACATACACAGTACCGTCCGTATCAATGCTCGGAGTGGTATGCGTATTACCGGACGGAGAATCACCGTCAGCCGATGTCCATAAGTCGAACTCCCACAATTGTTCACCGGTAGCGGCTGAAAATTTCCGCAAATAATGGTCATTGGAAGTCATATATACATTATTATCATCACTGACTGCCGGAGCCGTAGAACGTATTTCGCCCAACACGTGGGCACCTACCCATTTCAGTTTCACATTGCCGACTTCGGGCAGAGGTTCAGCTTCAATCGTCAATAATTTATGAGCCATTGCATAATTTCCTTTACTGTCTTTCACATGCAAAGTCACTGTATATGCTCCATTCGTTTCGTAAGTCACTTTAGGAGCAACTTCTGTTGAAGTCTCTCCATTCCCTAAATCCCATTGGCAGGTATAATTACCTTCTCCGCCTACTGTCTCATTCGTGATACTGACTTCTTCGCCTACATAGTAGGTTGTCTTGTCAAAAGTAAATTTAGCTGTCAGCGCATTTTCCTTCCAATCATCCGAGCATGCTGAAAGTAGCAGCAAGCAGATAAAAAACGTTGTTACTATTTTTATATTCTTCATACTTTGTTCTTTCTAAGATAATTAATAGCCTTCATTTTGAGGGTAATTTTCCTCTCCCGCCAAATCGCGTTCCGACTGGGGAACAGGATAATACATCAGGTAGTTTCTACCGTTCAAGGAAGAAAACAAGTCCAAACGGTTGGTTCGCTTCAAATCATACCATCGTTGACCTTCTGCATACAACTCGCGGTGACGCTCATCAAGTATTTGATTCTGAAACTCTATATCAGTCATATTTGAAGGCAACAAGACGGTTGCGTAGCGTTTGTTCATAAATTCTTTTAATGTAGCCAACCCATTGACTGCTCCCAATGCTTCCGCTTTAATCAGATACATTTCCGCCACACGGGTAACCACAATCGGGGTTTGTGACGGTTGTTCATTGGTAACAAACTGACCGGTACTTCCATTCGGGAATTTAATAATACGACTATTATCTGAACCAAATACTGCCTTTGCCCGTATATCCTTTGACTTTACGGCGGTATCATCATAAAGATGGCTGTAACATTCGGTAGAAGGAGAGTAATCCCAAGTCGGATCAATGTCATTGACCGTTTGGTAAAATAACAGCAAACTTGTACTACGCTTGTTGGCTAACGCAAAGACCAGTTCTTTGCTACTGCTATTAGAGACAAACGCCTGAGCATACTCAACTGATGTAGTACTCAATGCGAAATTTGACTTTGTAATCACTTTGTCGGCATAAGCTGCCGCATTTGTATAGTCTTTCAAGGACAAACATACTTTGGCGTGAAGCGCATCACAAGCACTAAGAGACACATAAAAACGATCGGTGAAATCAGACAGTAATCCTTCCGCTTTAGCCAAGTCTTCTTTTATAAAACTCCACACTTCGGTTTCGGGGGAAATGGGAACGACGTCGTAAGTGCGCTTACGCAAGATAGGAACTCCTCCCCAGCGAGTGACCAGATGATAATAAATCAAAGCTCTGAAGTAGTATCCGGTCCCTCCTGTCTGCTTCACAACCTGACTCTCTTTATTAGATGACGCTTCGTATGTTTCGACCAAGAAATTAACTTGCTTCAAGGCTGTGAAACATTTTTGCCACTGGCTCAAAACTTCTTTAGAACTAGGAGCCATCAACATGGGGTCGTTCATGGAAAATCCGGGACCTGCCTTGAAATTCTCGCCTTTTACATCACCATCCATATAAAATTTGAATACCAGTTCTTCCATTTCGGCATACACTCCATTCAATAACTTTTCCAAATCGGATTCGCTCAACATATCTTGAGGTATCTGATCTTTAGGTCGCATATCGTCCAGTATACCTGAACAACCCGTCATCCACAAAAGGCAAATGCTACATAGCAAATAGTTGATTATAGTATAGTATCGTTTCATACATCTATATTTTTAAAAGTTTAGATTCAGACCAAAAATAAATGTTCGCAATACAGGTTGCAACCCGAAGTCAACTCCATAATTTGAGTCTCCCGGGCTACCGGAAAATGATGTTTCGGGATCATAACCGGAATACTTGGTGAGAGTGAGTAGATTATCAGCCGAAACGTAGACTCTTAATGAGTTCACGCGGAGTTTCTTAACGACTGATTCCGGCAAAGTGTAACCCAAAGTCACAGTTTTCAGTTTAAAATAGGAAGCATCTTCCAAATAACGTGTTGAGGTTTGCACGTTATAGTCATAATCATACCCGGTATGTACTCCTATTCTTACAGGACGAGGAATCGTGTTGCTTGTGCCCTCTCCACGCCAGTATCCGTTAGCCACTTCTTTGCTTACATTAAAGTATTGCTCGACAGATTCGCCACGGTCGTTTACTTTTACATTGGATAGCGCCAATCCTAAATGGTCAGTACCTTCGGAACCGTTCACTCCCCGCCATGCCGACATCACTTTACCACCTACCGAAAATTGTCCGAACAATGACAAATCGAAACCTTTGTAAGAGAAGTTGGAAGTAATACCACCGTAAAAATCAGGAATGGCTTTTCCTACATTCATTCGGTCGGCGTCAGATATATCTCCGTCTTCATTATAATCGAAATATTTCACGTCACCGGCACGGACTCCTTTTGCATACAGTTTCGCAGGCACTTCGTCGTCACGCTGGTAGATACCTTCCATCTTTAACATATAGAATGTACTGATAGGCTGTCCGTTAATCAATGCATGCATCGAACCTCCTAAAAGGTTACTACCGCTGCTGGGAACAATATACATATCATTTCCTTCGATGAGGGAAAGCAGCTTGTTCTTTACAAAAGAAATGTTACCACCCAAATCCCATTTAAACTTTCCGGTGAAGATTTTACCATTCAAAGCCAACTCAAGTCCTTTATTCTCTAATGAGCCGATATTGGACTGTAATGTGGTATATCCGGTGGTTGCATTGACTGGTTTCTTAAACAGCAGGTCGGTAGTCTTTTGATAGAACATATCTATGTTTAAAGTCAGGCGAGACTGAAACATTTCTATATCAAATCCGATATTAAACTGGCTGGCTTTCTCCCAAGTCAAAGCACGGGCATCCTGCGAAATCTGGAATCCGGCAGAACCGTTGTAAGAAGCACCGCCCGCACTAATCAGTGATAACGGAGCATAATTACTCACTCCTGCCATGCTACCTGTCATACCCCAGCTTAATCTTAACTTTGCATCATTGACGTATTTGTTTTTTGGAAAAAATTCCTCATTGGAGGCACGCCACGCAAAAGAAGCAGAAGGGAAATAACCATATCTCTTGTTCTTCGCAAAGCGGGAAGAACCATCACTACGCAAAGAAGCATTCAGTATGTATTTATTGTCCCAATTCAAAGCGATTCGTCCGAAATAAGATTCTAAGGCATAAGAGGTATAACTAATATTTCCGGCGTAAATATTAGGACCTGCATTGATTAAATCAAAGTTGGAGGAAGGAAATGCGCCGTTAGCATAGTTATCACTCTTTGCCCCGAATTGTTCATAAGTGTATTTCTCAAACGAATGTCCCAACATGACGGAGTAGATTAGTTTATTCCATTCATTGTTGTAAGAGAATATATTATCTATCACATAGCGGAAACTCTGGTCTTTTTGTTCGGCTAATGCTCCCCAACCACTACTATTTTTACGGGCATCATGCTTGTCCGACAATTTTTTAGATGTGTTGTCCAAAATACCATATACGCTTACTGTTGGTGTGTACTTAAATCCTTTGAAAGGAGTTACGTCTATGCTGAACACACCAGACAGTTGATATTTCTTAGCTACCCAGTCTTCTTCATTAATCAGCATCACCGGATTGTGGCGCAAAATATCTGTCCCGTTCACTTTATAAGATGTTCCGTCTTCTTTATAAGGTGAATACCAGGGCTGCTCCTCACGAGCTGTACGAAGTACTTTCAAGCTGGTACTCGTTTCTTCCAATAAGTCTGAACGGCTGGCCGACCCTGCCAGATTCATATTCAGCTTGAACAGGTTGTTTATTTTATGCGTGAATTTGGCACGCATATTATACTGGTCATAACTGCTCTTATTCAAATATCCTTCTTGAGTATTAGCGCCTAAAGAAGCAAAGAAGGTGGTCTTTTCATTTCCACCGGAAATGCTGATAGAGCCGGTACCTGTTTTCGAGTTTTTTCTTGATATTTCTTTCACCCAATTGGTTTCCTGAATTTGAGAAGGAACATACAATTGAAGGTTAGCTCCCATTTGCACATTGTAATTATCAATAGCGGCTTGCATCGTATTCATATATTCCATCGAATTGGCCATTTCAATGTCGCTAGCCAGATAAGCGAATCCGTAACGACCGGACACCTCTATCTTCGTCTTACCTTGTTGACCTGATTTGGTCGTTATCAACACAACTCCGGCATTGGCACGCGAACCATAGATAGCGGCCGCAGACGCATCTTTCAAAACTTCCATGCTCTCAATGTCATTCGGATTCAGGTTGGGATATTTTTCGCTGGGGATACCATCGACCACATAAAGCGGAGAGCTTCCCCCACTAACGGAACCGATACCACGAACGGTAACATTCGGTGCTTCTCCCGGAGTTCCTGATGCAGAGGAGATATTCACACCCGCTACACGTCCTTGCAGCATTTTAATCGGATTATAGTCATTACCCTGATCTATATTTTCCATCTTTACTTTACTGATAGAAGTAGTGACTAGCTTTTGTGACTGGACTCCGTAGCCGACAACAACGACCTCGTCTATCATTTTACTGTCTTCCTGCAGTACAACTTTTACGAATGTCTGCCCTGCGGCAGAAAGGTCAACTGTTTTATAACCGATATAAGAGACGGTCAATATTCCCTTTTCCGGTACGTCTGCTAATGTGAACTTTCCATCAAAATCTGTAATCGTTCCGTGCGACTCACCTTTTATCACAATACTGGCACCAATGACTGGCTCGCCTTTTTCATCGACAACAGTACCTGTTATTTTTTTAGTTATCGATTTGTCCTGGGCTTTGCGAATCAATACAATCACATTGTCTTGTTCTTTCTTATACGCTAAGTCCATTCCTCCTAAAAGTTGTTGCATGGTTTGTTCAATCGTTGCATCTTTCACATTTAACGATACTTTTCGGTTTAACTCCGGCAGACTCTCATTGTAGAAGAATTTGTAATTGCTTACTTGCTCGATTTTCTTTAAAGAGGCTCTCAAAGAGATGTCTTTCACATTCACTGTTATTTGGGAATAAGCGGTGAAAGAGACGCTTAAAAACAATAGCAGACAGATAGCCCGCAGTGTTTTCCAGTTCTTACTTCTCCCTGTATTTGCTTGAGGGAGCTTTTCAAAGGTTGTTTTGTGCTTCATATATCAAAACTTTTAAGTTGTTTGATAGGTATACAGACTGCTATACTCGCTCGTCCAATCGCCTATCAGACTTTAACTCTCGTTAACTTATTCAATTCAGAGAACAAAAAAACCATTCCTAAGTAGTGGGCTTCGGAATGGCTCTATTCTATATTTTTTCTACTATTTCTCTTTCAAAACAATCACCGAACCGTCCATTTCATAATAGAAAGGTGAAGTAAGCATCAGGATATTCAATGCATTCTGTATGCCACCTCCCGGAATGGTTCCGGTGAAATATTCATTAGGTAGTTTATTGGAGTCGAAACGAATCTCTACGTCATAGATGCGTGAAAGGGTTTTCATTATATTTTCCAAAGATTCTTTCTCAAAATAGATATTTCCTTTCGTCCATTCAATGTAGTCACTCGGGTGTACTTGAGTGGCTGTTATCTTATGAGTGGCTTTATTATATTCTATTTTGTCGCCGGGCTTCATGATATGCGACATTTTCTGCGCATAAACCCCTACTTTTCCTTCCAAAAGAACGACCGTCACGTCTTTGGCATCTTCATAGGCAGATACATTAAAAGAAGTACCGAGTACTTTCACTTCCAAATCCCCGACCTGCACTATAAAGGCATGTTTTTCATCATGAGCTACTTTGAAATAGGCTTCACCATTCAGTTGCACACGACGCACATTTTCTCCGAAGTTATTCAGATAGCTTAATTGTGAAGCTGAATTGAGAACGACATTCGTTCCGTCCGGCAATTCGATGGTTGCTTTATCTCCTTTATCGGCTTTTACTATAAAGGGCGCTCCCACTGTTTGCGAAGAATCTATAAGATAGTAGGTGAAGAAGGCAATACAAATGGGTAAAACGATGGCGGCAGCCCATTTCCAAAGATTCATGCGAATAGTTCTTGGTTTCTCTTTTCCCTGTGTCTCTTCTTTTCCCTGCGTCTGTTCTTTGATTCGGGCAAATAGTTTGTCGCGCAGTACCGGATTAATACCGGCATCCGATTTGGAAAATTCTTCTTCCCACCAGTTCTGTAAATGGCGGTCGTTCTTTATCCAATCGGAAAGTTCTTTAATCTCCGCATCCGTTATATTTCCATCGAAATACTTTTCAATCAGTTCTTTATAATATATCTTATCCATCTTCTTTCCTGCTTATTTACAAGTATACATTTTCATCCTATCTACTATCCAAAAACGTGTATTACAATTACATTTCATTAACAAAAAAGGCGATCAGAAGCGCAATTACCTTATCGTAATGCTTCATCAACTGCTCACGCATAAATTTCACCGCCAAAGATAATTGTGTGGCGACTGTACTTTCAGAAATACCCATCATTTCAGCAATTTCCTTATTCGTATAGTTCTGACGCTTACTTAAGATAAAGATTTTCTTTCGCTGTGCCGGCAATTCTTCCGCTAATGAGTCGATATAGTCGTTCAAGAAATGAAGATCAATATTCTCTTCTGTTTGCGAATCACGATCCACACTGCTTTTCAGCAGATATTCATTGTAAACATATTCAACGGTCTGACGCTGGTACATGTTCATCAGTAAATTTTTGGCTATCGTACAAAGAAAAGAAATAAATGAAGCGTTGGTATCGACTTTCTCACGTACTTCCCATATACGGATAAAAGTGGATTGCACCACTTCTTCAGCCATATATTGATTGCCGGAAGAAAGCCGCATAATGAAATTGTACAGTTTACCGCTGTACATATTATACAATCTTTCAAATGCTTGAAAAGAACCGTCTTTTAAATCGATTAATAAATGTTTTTCATCTGTAAAATTCACCATAGCTTAGAGTTTTGCAACAAAGGTATGCAACCATAGACCATTAACAGGTGACAATATTATTAATATTTTCTCAATTATCCGATTTTTATGAGGAAAAAGATACTAATATCAGGATAGTGACGCCATCCGGTCAAGATAGTGACGCTATCTAATCAGGATAGTGACGCTATCTTGAACGGATACCGTCACTATGTTCAGTAAGGTAGTTCGCATTAATAAGTCAAGCGGATACCAGCCTGTATATTGAAGTTAAACGGATTCTCTTTACGTATGGTCTGTATATCCGAACCATCATCAAAATAATAAGCAACACCGGGTTCTACATAGATACCCAGACGTTTCGTTGCGTTCACCTGTGCACCTACCGCACCGGATACCGAGAATTGCAGAGGTTTCACCGTTTCTTTCTCGGAACCGAGCTTTCCATAGACACATTTCTCCACCATACCTCCACCGGAAACGTAAAGAGTGATGAGTTTTTTATCAAGGAAATTCCAGTTGGCACGCAGCGGAATACCTACATAATGAAGTTTTTGTTCTATCTGCTGATCTTCACCCGCCAGTTTCGCATCCGAAGAAAGCAATGTGTAAGTCAATCCCGTTTCGAGAGAGAATCCTTTGGCCAGTCCTTTACGGACGGACAATCCGAAAGAAATAGGTTGATGGTGCTTAATGTCAACCACTTGTTTTGCCTGACGCAGATAAGGCACTCCATCTTCAAAAACCAATGTCTGATCGTTAGGTATCTCCATCAAACCGTTGGAAACAGAAAGCATATTCACACGAGACATATAAGCATGAGAGCCGGCACCGACTTCTGTGGATGCTCCGCCCGAATTTCCAACCGATAGTCCCATGGACCATGTTCCTTTTTGAGATGCTCTTTTTTCTGCCGGAATATGCAGCTTGTCTCTGCCGGAAGGACGACGCGGCCTGTTGTTCGGCCGTTTAGTATCCTGTGACTGTGTAGCCTGACCCACATTTTCACTGTCAACCTGCCTTGCTTCATTTTTCGTCTGTTCCGTCTCACCTTTGAGCGTCTGATCTTTCTCAATCACAGGATTATTTTCATTCCCTGTTACAGGTTCGTTGTTATTTTCTATTGCAGATTGACCTGCATTTGTTTTCTGTTCTGTAAGATTCTTATCAATTTTCGCCAAACGGTCTTCACGAGCCACTGGTCGCAAGACGGGGTCTACGGAAGTGCCCTGCACATCCGGTTGTTGCACACCCGGCAACGCATCGGGTGTAGATGCCAATGCCGGAGTTTTTATATGACGTATTTCATCCGCGGCCGGTGTCCCCAGAAAATATAGACTTACCGACGAAACGACGGCTAACAATATAACAGCTGCAGCAGCCATCATCCATTTTCGATAAGGATATATTTTCTTCTCCACAGGAGGCATAAGTTCTTTTTCCAGTTGTTCCCAACCGGAAGCAGGCACCGGCTCGGAATAATCCGCGAGCTTCTCCTTCAACTTATTCATCCACAATTCTTTCTCTTCCATCTCTATCTATCCATTATGCATTATCCATTCTTTTACTCTTTTTGCCAATACACTCTTCGCACGAAATAGTTGCGAAGCCGAAGATTTTTCATTAATACCTAATTCCTGTGCGATTTCTTTATGCGATTTGTCTTCGAATGTATAAAGGTTAAACACTGTACGATATCCGGCAGGTAGTTCTTCTATAAACTGCATCAACACTTTCTGTGGAATAGCTTCTACATCAGAAGCGTCCGGTTCTTCATATTCTTCAGGCAACTCTTCTAATGGTGCCGACTGATTGATTACATCATTTTTCCGGAGATATTGCAAAGCTGTGTTGACCATCACCCTTTCCATCCAAGCCCGCAGGGAGCCTTCACCCCTCCAGGTGAACTTGTCGAATGAATCGAATATCTTTAAAAAACCGTCGTGAAGCAGATCCTGGGCTGTATCACGGTCGCCGGTATAACGAAGACAGATGCCAAGCATACGTCCCGCATACTGCTCATACAGTTCTTTGCGAGCTTGGTTATTGCCTAGCCTGCATTGTTCCGACAACTCTAATTCTTCCATTCTCTTATACACGTGTTTAACTTATAAATGCAGCAAAGATAGAAATACTGCATAGAGAGAACAACTCTTTTATCACTTTTGTTTCTTTAACAGATTCAAATGCAATATTTTCTATCCCACTGCATTTTCACAATACAAAGGAACCATTTTATATAATCTAAAACTTAAATAAGTATATGAAGAAATTTAAATTCATTGCCTTTATCTTTGCTATTATGACTACAATGCCGATTCTCCAGTCATGTTTGGACGACGATGACAACCCGTCCGATCTTCTGGTTGTCAGTACCATCAATATGATTAGCCAGGATAGCAAGGAATTTTATTTCACTTTGGATGACGGGAAAAAGATGTATCCCAGCAATGCGCAAGGATGGAGTAATAAAGATTGGGTGGAAGGACAACGAGCTTTTGTGATCTTCAACGAGCTGGAAGAACCTGTGAATGGATACGACCTTAATATTCAGGTGAGAGGTATCAATCCAATCTTAACTAAAGACATCATCACGATGGGTGAAGATGACAACGATGAAGAAAAAGTCGGAGATGACAAGATCAACACGACTTATATGTGGATCAACAAGGATAATAAATATCTAACGATTGAATTCCAATATTATGGAACGCATAGTGAAGATAAAAAACATTTCCTGAATCTCGTAATCAACGACAAAGAAGAGTCTGCTCCCACTGCTGACGAAGACAGTGCGGAGGACGAATATATCAATCTGGAATTCCGTCATAACAGTGAAGGTGATTATCCTCAAAGCCTGGGCGAAGGATATGTATCTTTCAAACTGGATAAGATTAAAAACCGGATGGAAGGGAAAAAAGGATTAAGGATCCGTGTCAACACTTTATATGGCGGACCGAAAACTTATGAAGTAAAGTTTCCCTAAGATTATAAATCTAATGTAAACGTGCAAAACACACTCTTTTTTAATATAATATATTAATTACGCAAAAGAGGGCGGTAGTTGTGAAACTGCCGCCCTTTTATCTTCTCCTTTATATAAGGAGTTATTCTTATAAAAGATTTATTTCTTTTCTTCCTTATCTCCCAGATAATTCCAAACTACCGCACTCAACGCAGCTCCTACAAATGGAGCAATGATGAACAGCCACAACTGCGACAATGCTTCTCCTCCCTGGAATAATGCCGGAGCAATACTACGTGCCGGGTTTACAGAAGTCCCTGTGATAGGAATACATACAATATGTACCAATACAAGAGTCAAACCGATGGCAAGTCCTGCCAGATTGCCTGCTCCCTTCTTCGAGTCGGTAGAGCCGAGCACCACTAATACAAAAATAAAAGTAAATACTGCTTCCGCAATGAATGCCTGCAACATTTCTCCATCGCCAAAACCATTGGAACCTGTAGCCGTAGGTCCGTCATGAGCACCGGTGGAAACTAAAGCAAAAAGAATAGCCGAGCCGATAATAGCTCCGATTACCTGGAAAATCATATACATACCTGCATCTTTTCCATTCATACGCCCAGTTAAGAACACTCCTAATGTAATAGCAGGATTAATGTGACATCCTGAAATACCTCCGATAGCATACGCCATCGCTACTACTGAAAGACCAAATGCTAAAGCTACGCCGACTGTTCCCACGCCAGCACCTACCGTACCGGTTACACTACCGGCAAAAACGGCACTTCCGCATCCCATAAGAACGAGCACCATCGTTCCAATCATTTCTGCAATGTACTTTTTCATAACTATAAATAATGGTTAATGCATCAAATATAGAGAATTAACCCAAGAAAACAAAACCTACGTGCCTAAATTATTATTGCCTTCGCAACATTTTTGAATAAAAGACAAGCAAATAAAATGAAAAAAGGACTTTTCTACGCCATATTAGCCTCTACCTTATGGGCCACCGTAAACTCTTTTATCAAGCAAGGATTGAGCAATGACTTCACTCCGATAAATTTCTCCGAAACCCGCTTTGCCACTGTTGGAATTATTCTTTTCGCTTATACCCGATACAAGGGTATATGACAGGAATCATCTCAATCTCTATTATTATAGCAAACACTGTATAGGCTGCAAAGTAAGCATTTCTTTTGGGACTGCAGCTTTTATTTCCTCTTTCAGAACACATAGCAGGCTGTGACGAATAAAATCTCTATTTGTCGCCAGCACCACTTGCCGCGTCGGTCGGGGGATAGCAAACGGACGTACTAATTGTCGCTGTTCTTCCGTCAATTGAGCCACTGCCAGTTCGGGAATAAAAGTGATTCCTTTTCCGCTTTCTACCATTCTCATAAAGGTTTCCATGCTTCCCAAACGATAAGCCATCTGACTAACCTTCACCGCCTCCATCTGACAGAAACGGACGAGTTGGTCACGAAAGCAATGTCCTTCGTCCAAAAGCCAAAGATGTTCACCGGTTATATCGGAAGTGCGAATTACGTCATGTTTGAACGAAGGTTCTTTCCGTGATACATAAGCATAGAATTGCTCATAGAAGAGAGTTTCTTCCGTCAAGAATGTGTCTTCTAATTTACTGGCAATAATCCCTGCATCCAAATCGCCGGCATGCAAAGCTTGCTGAATATCCTGGGTTTTCATTTCCGTGACACGAATATCCAGTTCGGGATATTTCTCCATCAGTTGAGGGAAAAAGCGTGGTAGCAAATAAGGAGCGATAGTTGGTAATACTCCCAAACGGAACACGCCTGATAATGACTGCTTATCTTCACTGATGATTTCTTTTACTTGAGCTGCCTGCGCCAGAATCACACGAGCCTGGTCTATCACTTTCTGCCCGATGGGTGTCGGACAAACGGGTTGCACTGTCCTATCGAATAACTTTACTCCCAATTCATCTTCCAGCTTCTGAATCATGGCACTCAAAGTGGGTTGCGTCACACGGCAATATTCGGCTGCCCGTGCGAAATGCCTGAACTGGTCTACGGCTAGTATATATTCTAATTGTTGTATCGTCATCTATCAAATCATATTAAGTTATAGATTTCATCTATGCAAAGATAGAAATTTTCAGTTTGACAACAAGCATTTTCCGCCTTATCTTTGCAGTACAGAAAAAAAGAAAACAAGTATAAATCATTAAAAATAAAAAGAATATGAAAACTTTAGAATTTATCAAATTGAATGAATCGGGAGCAAACAACGTAGTAGCATCTTTGCAACAACTATTAGCAGACTTCCAAGTGTATTACACCAATCTCCGCGGTTTTCACTGGAATATCAAAGGACATGATTTCTTTGTTCTCCACAGCCAATTCGAAAAAATGTATGATGACACAGCCGAAAAGGTAGACGAAATTGCAGAACGTATCTTGATGTTGGGCGGTACTCCAGCCAATAAATTCAGCGATTATTTGAAAGTAGCAAATATCAGTGAAGTAGATAAGGTGAGCAACGGCGAACAGGCACTGAACAATATCCTTCAGAGTATCAGTTATCTGATTGGTGAAGAACGTAAAATTCTGTCCATCGCTTCCCAAGCCGGAGATGAAGTAACCGTTTCGATGATGAGCGATTATCTGAAAGAACAGGAAAAATTGGTTTGGATGTTGACGGCTTATAATAGCAAATAATTAAGATAAAAGGTTTAGGTTTAAAAAAGGAGATGTGTCAAAATAATCACATCTCCTTCTTATTTCTATTCAAACTTACGAATAAACTAGAAGAATTAAGGACAAGGTACTTCAGTCATCCATTCTATAGCACCACTTCCTTCCTTCACAGCAGTATGACCATGTCCGGTATAATCCTTACACTCATCACTCATATCATCCAGCTTCCAGTAGCCTTCCAACCCTTCACTGTCAACTTCTACAAAACAACGATGAAGCGGATTCTTCAATTCGGAAGCTGTCAATGCTCTTGTCCAGAAACGTGCTTCGCTCACAGAACCTTTCAAATAGAAACCGTTTTGTACTCCCGGTGCAGCTCCGATGTAGAACTGTTCTGAGAATGAAATAGGATTCGCATATTCCGCCTGCACGAACAATATTCCATCAATATACAGAGAAAGTGTATTGTTTTCAAATACTCCAGCCACGTGATACCAAGCATTCTTTTCAAGTGTATATCCTAATTTTCCGGCATAAACAGACCATCCTTTCGTTGAGAACATAAAGACAGGCACATCCCCTTCACCTCCTACGCGGTCAGGAGTTCCGTCTACAAATAGCCAAGCACCTTTTGCATTATTTTCTCCCCCAGGGAAACCTATAATACCCATTAGATTGCCACCATAATATTTAGGGAATTCCCATAAACTAACTCTTGTCTCGATAGTAAATGAACTCATATTCTGGAATCTGCTGACATCATTATCCTTAAAGTTTATCTTAAAATAATTCTGCCCGTTCAGTTTAGGAACATTAACCAGCAACTTCCTGTTGACTATGACATATAAAACATCACTTCCCGGCAAACTAGGATAATCCTTATTTTTGCTAACCAATTTTACAGGTAACAAGAAATTAACGCCTTTCTGTATGGCATCTATGTCCTTTACCACCAGTTTCACCGCTTCGGAACGATATTTGCCGCTTTCTACCAACACAGAATTGCTTGACAACACACAAGCACCTTCCGGCAGAGTCTTGTAAGACTCTCCATGATCACTATTATAGCGTTCCACCAACGAATTGTCAATCATCAATTCACCTTCTATATTTGAATTTGCAATCAACGAACTAGAAATTGTTATTCCTAGTTCATCGTTATTGTTCGTTGCAGAAAAAGTCGTTATAGGAGTTTTTTCAGCAGCGGTGATATACACAGCTTCCACATCTATGCTTTCATTGCAGGCCATTCCTATAAAGGTAAGGCATGAAAGGCACGCAACAGCCAATCTATTTTTTGTGAATAAATTCTTCATTTCTTTACAACTTTATAATTGTTATTCTTCGACTTCAACCTCTTCTCCGTCTGTTTCATCTTCCACTGTTTTACCAGCAGGATTCATAATCTGAATCGCTTGGCGTGCATAATAGTAATTATTAGGTGGTACAGGCAAATTCAGATGGTTTCCTTCAGCATATCCGAACTGTAACACATACGCACCGCAACCTGCCACGTTCTTCGGACTTTCCGCAGCATAATGCGCCATTCCCCATAAACTGGGGATGTATTCATTATTATACCGGTATCTCACTCCACCTTGTCCAAACGCATTGCCAACCTGGCTCACCCATTCGCAAAAGATTCGCTTTTCATTTGGAAATCCCTTTCCATAGTCTTGATATCCATTCTGACATCTTCCATTCAATGAAGATTCGGAACTAGCATTATATGCCTGACCTATAAAATAATCAAAACGATCTGCATATTCAGCGTCATTCCACTGTCCGTCAACAACCAACAACTTATGTTTACCATTCACTTTATATTGCTCATCACACTTAGGACCCAGATATTTGCTCATTACATCAATAAAAGTACGCATCATCTCTGTGGTATAACTATCTCCGCCGAAACTTGGTTCATAATCCAAATCAAATCCATCCAATCCCCATGTATAAATAGAATCAACCAGATTCTCAGCGTATACTATCATCGAATCTAAATCCTCTCTTCCTTCTCCAGTCGTAGCAAAATATTTATCCGGCCACATTGTCAATAATACCTTGGTACCCCTGCGCTCTTGAAGGAATTTCACATCCTCCCGATTCTGTTTATTATTCACATATCCGGTAAAGAATGAGACAATGTCAAGGCTATCAGGGATACCTCTTAACCGGGTCTGCATGGAAGAAGTAGCAGGACTATAGTTCATCCATGCAAAGAAAATCTTATGTTTCGAGTTCTTGTAGGCAATCAACGCAGCCTCTTCTTCCGGCGTCAATTCCTTATATTTCATTTCCGGCAAAATAGTCGGTTCAGCTTCTATCCAATCGCTACATCCGATAATCTGGGTCACCATAAACAGGCAACACAGAAATTTTATTATCCGATCGTTTTTCATATCCATATAAAACTATTAAGATTATACACTATATTTTTAATTCTGATAAGGTTTATCATTTCTTTTATCCCACCAAAGTTTCGTTCCACCATTATCTGCACCACCAAGCAATTCAGAATTATTCACGGCTTCCTGATACAAATCGGGATAATCTTTCGACAAGTTGGTAGGATAAGGCAATCTTGCCACTTGTTTCTTAGAATCGATAAGCCCGCCACTATTATTTCTGGCTACCCGAATCACTCTCGGACATCCCGTTCTTCTGAATTCGCTCCATGCCTCTTGTCCGTCAGGGAACAGAGCAATCCACTTTTGAGTAATGATTTTCTCCAACTTTTCATCAAAGCCAGTGGCATCCGCCCAATTCACTGACACTTGTCCCGTACTACTGTCACTATAACTGGAGTTCTTCGGATCAACATAACCTTTCGGCAAAGTAGTCCGTTTTATGTATGCACTGGCGTCTCCCGCTTTTGCCTGGGTAGCCCCCAGAGGTTGAGAAAAAGCAGTCGCAATCCCATTTTCATATAATGTTTCTGCGTCTCCCCCCGCATTCCATTTACGCAAAGCAGCTTCCGCACGCAGAAAATAGACTTCCGCAGCATTCATAAACTGGATAGGCGTACTTGAAGAGACATTCAGATTAGAAAATACCTTATAGTCATTTCCATTGAACATACTACCACATCTGATTCCGTTATATTCTTTAAATCCGGAAACTTCCGATTTGGCAAACCAAATATCCAGACGAGGATCTTCATACCCTTTCAAATAGCTCTCCAGGGTTGCTCCCAAACGACTGTCATTGTAAGTGTAACAAATCATATACAAAGGATTGACCGTTGCAGAGCCATCCACTTTTAACATGGCATTATCCTCATTATCAATAAATACACCATCTCTTATTGCCTCTTCAGCTTTCTGCTGGGCCATCGTTTCGTTTACATAAACGATACGAAGAGCCAGACGCAACTTTAAAGAATTGGCAAACTTTACCCACTTTTCAAAATCACCGCCATAAATCTTATCATAACTCACCAATGGTTTGGCACCGGGATTATCTTTGATAAATTCTTTCAATATCCCGATTGCTTCATCCAGTTCACTAAAGAACTGTTCATAAATGACTTGTTGTGAAGTGAACGGAACATTAGAAGCTGGTGCGAAATCCTTATAAGGGACCGGACCATACATATCCGTGATACGGTGCATACCGAATACTTTCAGAATCTGTCCCACCGCAAATGTGGAAGGATTGATATTCCTCTTGGTGTAAAGAGTATACCAAGGAGTCATATAATTCTGATAAGCCACAGTATAAGCAGCCGCACACCAGTCAGGATACATGTCATACGTCGTATTATTCCTTCCGTTACTATCAAACATGTTGGAAGCTCCCTGATGTCCGGAAAAGATATCTCCGGCAAGGCTGAACATTTTCTGATAGTTATTGACATCTATATTCTGATCTTTTGTAATACATGGATACATCTGATACTGCATCTGCGTTATCATTGATCCCGTACCCAGGTTATCATACCCTAACTCTTCTTCCGTTACGGCATTGGGATCGGTATTTGTCTCCATGAAATCTCCCGTACAAGCTCCCAACATCCACAAAGAACAAGCAGAAACCAGAAGCAGACTTTTGCCGAAATATCTATTATTTAGTATCATTTTCATCTGTTTGTTAATTTAGTTATAATGTAAATTTAAGACTCACACCGAAGCTTCTCAAGCTCGGCATCAGGAAGTAATCGATACCTTGATAGAAAGTACCCACCGAAGAGGTCAGTTGCGGGTCAAAAGGAGCCTTATTATAAATCATAAACAAATTACGTCCAGTCACGGACAGAGTCAAATCCTTCACAAAGTTCTTGAACAATGGTTTGAAACGATAAGAAAGTGAAGCTTCTCTCAAGCGTATATTGGTAGCATCATATACATAATTGGACAATACGCCTGTACCTGCTCCCATTTGAGTATAGTAAGTTTCCGCATCCATCAGCACTCCGTTTACAAGCACACCACCATTGTCACGTGCCTTTGCACTCTGTTCGGATACACCGAAAGAATCCAGAACAGCTTGTGTGGCAGAAACCACTTTTCCGCCAATCCGGGCGTCAATCAAGAAAGAAAGAGTAAACCCTTTATAACTGAACGTATTGTTAAATCCCAAAGAGCAATCCGGATTGGTATTTCCCGCATAAATCAGGTTTTCATTGTCCACCATCATACTCAAAGTATTTGGATTCACATATACATATCCATTTCCGTCTTTCTTCACCGAATTGACATATATATCACCGATAGAACCACCTTCATCGATATAGTTCCGGAATGAATATGAAAGGCCACCCATGTCAAAATGCGAAACATCCATATTGGCTCCAGTGAACGGATTAGGAACATTTCTTACCAATTCCACAATCTTATTTTTATTGTATGTAACGGTCAGTTTAGGCGAATAATTAAACTCTCCAAACGTCAGGTCGGCATCAATGGAAGCCTCAAGACCTTTATTGTTTACTTTGCCGGCATTCACATAGAAGTTGGCATAACCGCTACTTTCTGGTGCTCTGAATTTGAACAACTGGTCGTAAGTGTTAGCATTATAATACGTTATGTCTAATCCCAACTTGTTATTCAAGAAGCGAGCATTCAGACCAATTTCAAACGATTGTGTCTTTTCAAATTTCAAGTTATCGATAGGTAGGTCAGGATTGATGCTTACACCACCACCCGGACTAATCGGATAAGACGGAATCGTGATTCCTGCAAGTGACATCGGTACATTTCCGACCTTGGCATACGACAGGCGAAGCTTGGAGAACGTCAATATTTTCTCCGGAACTTTGAAGAACTCTGTCAATACAAAAGACATACCTACCGACGGGTAGAAGAAACTCTTGTTCTTGGTATTGGCTAACAATGAAGTCCATTCGTTACGTCCGGTTACATCAAGGAATATTTTTCTTTTCCAATCCACAGAAGCACTGAAGAACACAGCTTGCGACTTCATCGTTTTACCTTCCTGATATTGGGGTTCCGGAGTCAGGTTGTTCAATGTAAACTTATTGGCTACACTGGCAAGAGGTGCTCCGAATTCCAGTTTGTTAGAATTGGCCGTATAATCGAATGACGCATTCTTAAAGCTGGCACCCGCATTGACTACAAATCCCCAGTCTGATATCGTTTTCTGGAAATTGGCAATCACATCCCCATAATCCTGGATATTCTTTTCCGTTGCCAACAAGTATGAACCTTTATCCGAACTGGAAGCCAGCAACAACAATGTAGAAGCATAATTCTTGATTTCATTCTTCTTGTTATCGCGGTCCGTACGGAAACGAGCACTGATGTTAAACCATTCATTGAACGTATATTTCAAGCTTCCTCCAATAATGAAACGCTCGTTATGGTTAATGTTGAAATTACGGTGCGTAATCCAATACGGATTCTGGATACTTCTCTTTTGGTCGCCATAAGGCCAAAACTGAACCGGGAATCCTCTGTCCGCACTGTAACGCTCGTAAGATTTATACTTATCTATATTATCACCACGAGGAAACAGATAGATCGGTACAATCGGATTATAATAGTCACCCTGCGAAAGCATATTCTGTGCTTTCTTGTTCGTATACATAAAAGTAGCTCCCAAAGAAAGTTTGTCCGTAATGGTATATGTACCATTATAGGAAACGTTGTAGCGGTCGAGATTGTTGTTATGGACTACCCCACGGGCATTATAAGAAGAAAGAGAAATATAGGATTTATGATTCTCCGTTCCCAACTGTGCCCCGATGCTGTTGGAGAAACTCATGCCTGTGTCAAAGAAATCTGCCGGATCATAATTCGCAGGAGTCTCCAGCTTCGGTCCCCAACTGGAAAATTCATCCGTCCGGCTTCCGTACGTATTTTGTAACTTCGGCAAGAGAAGTGGTTGGTAGAAATCGGAATAATGGGAGAATGAAATACGAGGCTTTCCGTCTTTCAGTCCTCCTTGCTTAGAAGTCAACATGATTACTCCATTCGCAGCCTGACCACCATAGAGAGCAGCTGCCGAGGGTCCTGTCAACACAGTCACTTCCGCAATATCCTCCATATTGATATTGGAGATACCGTCACCTTCGTCCACTCCGCCATACTGCGCATTAGAGGTAGCCCCTCTCCGCGGGAAAAGGTCGGGAAGCGGTATACCGTCCAACACATACAATGCATTATTGTTTCCTTCTGCATTTACAGACTTGCTACCACGCATCACTACCTTTGTGGAACCACCGATACCGGAAGCTCCCTGGCTAATTGTGACACCTGCCACCTTACCGTTCAACGCATTCGGAACACTAGCTTCTTTGACAGACATAAACTGTGCATCTCCCAATTTCTGTACATTATAACTCAATGCCTTGTCCGAACGCTTGATCCCCAATGCAGTGACAACG
This sequence comes from Bacteroides sp. D1, assembly GCF_000157095.2. NCBI lineage: Bacteria > Pseudomonadati > Bacteroidota > Bacteroidia > Bacteroidales > Bacteroidaceae > Bacteroides > Bacteroides sp. D1. The sequence continues at coordinate 539,380 of NZ_JH114339.1, read as the reverse complement.
ACTTCGTCCAGCACTGCATTGTCTTCTTGAAGTACAATATTCAAAGTCGCATTTCCCGTAATTGTTACATTTTGAACCGTGTATCCTACATAAGAAAATTCAAGGACATCCCCTTTCTTCGTCCTAATCGTAAAATTACCGTCCATATCTGTAATTGTACCGATATTTGAACCTTTTACTTTTACATTTACTCCAATAAGAGGTTCGCCATTCACATCCTTTACTATACCTTTTACGGGAATAGTCGCATCTTCCATTGTTTTTTGTACGAAAGGTTTTGCGGAAAGAATAATCTGTTTATCCACCACCGTATAAGATATAGAAGTACCCCGGAATATTTCATCCAGAATGTCCTGTATCTTGCCGGAATTATTATTCACTGAAACAATGCGGTTCTTCTGAATCGCCTTATCATTATAAAGGAACACATAATCCGAACTTTCCTCTATCTTATTCAGTACCTGTTCAATAGATACATTATTCATCGAAATGACTCCCCGTATACGTTGGGCATAGCCATTTGCTGCAGAAAGTTGCAATACGACTGCAAAAAGTAATGTTAGACTAATCCTCATAACTAAAGGAAGTTTTAGATTTAAAGCATATTTAAAGCATAATGCAATAAATGAATGATTTTTTTTCATACATTTGTAGCTGACTAAAGTTTATTACTAAATGAACTAAGGTGTTGATTCCGGTTAGCGTTTGCGAGACCCTGTACCGTGAATCTTAGATTTGGGAGAAGACAGCCGTTGGTAGCGGCCCTCCTCCCTTTTTTGATTATCAATATGTGTTATATCATAGGCTATTTGTTTTTTCAGATGATTACTAATATAAATCTACTATTATTTTCGTCTTTGTAAATGTATCATCTTCCCGTTGTTCGGGAGTCAAAATCTTCCATTTCAGGTTTGCCGACTTAGCTAAATAATCTAATATCTGCGTCAATGTTTCCGTTCTGAAAGTGGCCCGATAGCTATACTCCTTTCCCAAATGATTATTGAATTCAATATCTACGTTGAAATGACGTTCCAGACGCTTGATTATTTCTTCCAACGAAGCATTCCGGAATATCAATTTTCCATCCTTCCAAGCCACCTTCCCATAAACATCCACTTTATTTTTCTGCACCTGGCGGGTTTGTTTGTCATAAACCAATTGTTCGCCGGGAATCAATGTAATCGTCTCCTGCCCGGGAGTCACTACATTGACTTTTCCTTTCTCCAATACAGTTTCTATGTAGTTATCGTCCTCGTAAGCTGTCACGTTAAATTGCGTACCATACACATATACGCTCAACCCATTTGGCGTATTCACATAAAACGGACGCTCCGGTTCTGCCTCCACTCGAAAATAAGCCTCACCAGTCAGTTCCACATTGCGGTTGTCTTTTTTGAAAACAGTAGGATAACGCAACTTACTACCTGAATTGAGCCAGACAACAGAATGGTCCGGAAGTTCATAACGCACCACCGTTCCCATGGTAGAAATAACTTCTGCGTATCTTATTTCTTCTTCCGACTCTGCAAAATATAAATATCCCAAAATCAATGAAGCCAATAGCAACGGTATGGCCAGAAATGCAGCACAACGTATCAGTTGATTGTGCAGTCTCATTCTTTTCAGCCCTCTAATCTTCATTTGAGACTGTCGATAAGCAGCTAATGCATCAATCGACTCCATTTCTCTAATATCATCACCCAAAGCTTTCGCCTTGCGGAATGATGCCTCCAGTTCTTTATTATTCATACTTCCTTTTTTTATAATTGCAACTATATTAATAGTACAATCGACTCATTGAAAAGGGACATCAAAAGCCAATCATTTTTTCAATAATCTGAAAAAAACATCCGTAGACTCTTTAATCTACATATAAGAAAAATCTACGGATGTTTTTCCATTCTCTTCTCTATTGATATAGACTACAACGGTCCTGTATATTCAAATCCCACAATATTAACAGAAGGATACGACGCATCTGCCCGCAAATTTAATACCCCCTCTATAGTATAAATATCACTAACCGCATCATATTTTACAATAAACGAACCGGGATCGTCAGAGTCTAAGCTTCTATAGCTGCCACCGCCTGTTACTGTCACATATGCACTATTTATTTGGGCTTTAGAATATTCTCCCGGTTGTAATTCGGATAATTTCAAACTTAATTGTATACGATTACTATCATCATCCGAAAGTATTAGCGTCAAACTGCCATACGAATATTTATATGCATCAGTCATTGTTAAATAGACATCAGTATTAGGCATAGTTTGAACTTCTACATTTACATTTTCATTCAGTTTTTTCAGATTACTTTCCCAAAAAGCTATTTGTTCCTCAGACAATAACACTTCAACTGTCCGGGCTTCTCCATCTATTGTTGTTTGGTTACCACAATGAAGCATAAAACCATCTTCATATAGCATAGCCTTCAACTTCAATGAGGACAAATGATTATTGTTACAATATAACTCTTTAAGATTTTCACTTTTTCCTACGGACAAATTGCTCAATTTATTATGGCTACAATCAAGTTGTGCAAGTTTAGGCCATGCTACATTTAATGTAGTCAATTCATTTCCACTAACTTTCAACACTTCCAGTCCTGCAAATTCAACCAATTCATCCACACTTTTTATTTTGACTCCATTCACCCCACCGGTAATATCAATAGCTTTTACTGCTGACGCTTCATCAGGGGAAAGTACACCGTTACCATTCGTGTCCCACTTCGGGTAAGTAACTCCGTCTATTTCCTGCTCTGTATCCATTCTGGATTGACAATAAGCTTTCAATGCAGGGTCGGTTATTCTTTCAAGCACATCATTTCTTATCATAAATGTAGCTACAATTACTACATCCTCCATAGGCATAGTAAATGTGGAAGGATTTGCCTGCACATTCTCAACTATAGTATTACCGACTCTCACTTTCCATTCTTTAAATAAAAATCCATCAGCAGGAGTAGCCGTAACAGTCACAGCTTCTCCCGCTACGGCTATTTCCTTATCAGCTGTTGCAATGGCGCCACCATAACCGGCAAATGCAGTAATTGAATGACCCTGCTTGTCTTCATCTTCTCCACACGAAAAGAATATAACACAAACTACAGCCATCAATAAAAAACTCAATCGTTTCATGTTTTTCAATTTTTGTTGATTAATAAATTTATTACTAAATGATTCAATGTTACCAACAAACTCATCTTGTTTCACTAAGGCGGTGAATTATCCTCACTTATCCACATTCATACTGATGATAAACTCACTTTCGATTCCCGGCAGCGTTTGCGAGACCCCGGACTATGAATCTAAAAACAAAAGAAGAAGATTGTTAATCAAGGTTCGTAGTGTTATTCAATTGAAATATATATATTCCATAGGCTATTATTTTAAGTTCAACAACATTAATAATACAAATAGGATGCCTAAAAAGGACAGAGAAATCAAACTTTTTTTTATTTTTTTCCGAATTCAGTTAAAATGAAACGATAATACCAACTGAAACACAAAAAAAGAATGGGAAATTAGGGTTAATCAATTATTGTATTATATATTTGTAGCAAAATGAAAAAACACAGAATCCCTAAATAATGAAAATTTCTTTTTCCAAACAGACTAAAGAACGGGCTTTCAAGCAACTTTATGAGGAATATTATGCCCCATTTTGTTTGTATGCCAAAAGGTTTGTTGACGATAAAGAAACACGTGAGGACATCGTTTCGGATGTATTCACTTCATTATGGGATAAACTGGATACTGACTCTTTTGATCTTCAATCGAACACTGCATTAGCTTACATTAAAATGTGTGTGAAAAATAACTGCCTGAATTTCTTGAAACATCAGGAATATGAATGGAGCTATGCGGAAAATATTAAGAAGAAAGCTCCAGTTTATGAAACGGAACCGGATAGTGTATATACTCTTGACGAACTGTATAAAATGTTGTATGAAACATTAGACAAACTTCCGGAGAACTATCGTACAGTATTTATGAAAAGTTTCTTTGAAGGCAAAACGCATGTAGAAATTGCAGAAGAGATGAATCTCAGTGTGAAATCCATCAACCGTTACAAGCAAAAGACAATGGAACTTTTGCGCAATGAACTGAAAGACTATCTGCCATTGTTACTTTTGTTATTCTATCGCACATAACAGTCTCTCCTTATCATCACATACAAACTATTACTTTTCCGTCTGAAAAATATTAATAGTAAAGTTGCTTTTGACTAATAGCAAACTTCCAATCCTTTATATATAAAGTTACTTTTGACTAATCATAAACTATAAATGCAAGCTTCGTTTTTATAATCAAAGGTTGCATTTATAAAAATAAAACTTGCAATTATATAATCAAAGCTTACAATTATAGTTTATAATAGGCGAAACACAAGTTTACTATTAACCCAAAACAAGTTTACCTATAATGAAGCATAACTTTACTATTAATGATTCAAGCGTAAAATAGCAGTAGATTGTTATACAACTGCTATGAGAAATAACAAGAATGAGTATGAGAAATGCCTGTTTTTAGGGACAGAGCACAGGAAAAATATGAGAAATGCCAACTTTTAAAAGTATTTCTCATATTCTATTACATTATGTTTCAACAGGTTGACTTATATTCATGAGAATATGAGAAATAGAATTGCCAAATCACTCTGGGGGGGGGAGGCTCCCTAAGTTCCTCAATTTACAAGTTCACTAGTTTTACCGGGAACCTCAACTACATTTTGCATCATCATGTAGTTCTATGGATGGGAACTGCTGCGAATGGGAAAGGTATGATGCTGCCAAAGTGCGGCAGCCGACCCGGTCTATTTTGCCGTTTTCCGTCTGTGGAATAGATTCTGTAATAAAAATATGTTTGGGACGATAGTATGGTTCCAATGTTGTCTGCAACTTATTTTCTAGCTCTCTCGTATCCAATTGTCCCACTATCAATAAAGTGACAGCCTGCCCTAAGCGCTGATCCGGAACTGAAGTAATGACAAAGGACGCAGGAATAAACGGGCGAAGTAACTTCTCCATCTCTTCTGCTTGAATCTTAATTCCTCCACTGTTAATCACATTATCTTTCCGGCCTAGAATCATAAAACTTCCATCGGGATAGATACGTGCAATGTCATTGGTTTGCAAAATCTCATCACAGACAAGGGGGGCATCAATCACCAATGTGTTCTCTACGGATAAAGACAGTTTTACTGAAGGAAATGGATAATAATGTTCTGAAGCCGATGCTCCATTCAGACGACGAAGGGCAATATGCGACAAGGTTTCAGTCATGCCATAAGTGGAATAAACGGCAGTCGGAAGATATTTTATCTCCGTTTCCAGAGCCTCATCAACGGCTCCGCCTCCTATAATCAGAATATCCGTTTGCTTTAATCGTTCTTTCTCTTCGGGAACTTGCAACGTATTATAAACTTGCAGGGGAACCATTGCCACAAATCTCAAAGGCTCTTTTATATCCGCTAAAGGATGACCGGAAGCAGGACGTACAATCAAATTCAAACCTACAACCAATGAACGTACGACCACCATCATTGCACCGATATAACGAAGATTCATGCATAATAATGCCGACTCACCTTTCTTCAAATTCAGAAATTCACAAGTCAGACGCGCACTTTGCATCATTTGATCCTTGCGTACCATCAGTTCTTTAGGTATACCCGTGGAGCCCGATGTATGAACTGTAATAACAGGAGAATCATTAAACCATTCGTTCAGGAAAAGATATAAATTCCAATAAGCAGAAGAATGAGCTTCTGCTCCTCCTGCTATCAGTTGGCTTATATCTTCAAAAGTGTATTCTTTTCCTTCCAGTAGCAAGCGCTGTTGTTGTCGATCAAATATCATCAGAATATCCTTTAAATACCACTAAATACCATCATTTACAAAACCACAGGCAATCTTTTCTGATTTCAAGAGGCACTTCTATATTGTCAGTAAAGAGCATACCCGTTCCCAATCCTTGTGGCAACGGATTATTGAATGTTGCACACCAATGGGCGATAGCGTTCAAACCAATGTTGGACTCTAAAGCGGAAGTGATCCACCAGCCGATATGTTGCTTTTCCGCTTCCATAATCCATTCATCTCCTCCGCATATTCCTCCGTGGAGAGATGGTTTAATGATGATATATTGCGGACGGATGGTTGCCAGCAGTTTCTTTTTTTCATCCAGCGTGTTGCATCCTATCAGCTCTTCATCCAATGCTATCGGCAACGGAGATTCAGAAGTGAGCCGGGCCATTTCCTCCCATTGTCCGGCACGGATCGGCTGTTCGATAGAATGTAAATCAAATTCCGACAGACGTTTCAGTTTTTCCATTGCATCACCCGGAGAGAAAGCACCGTTTGCATCTACACGCAACTCTATTTCTTTAGAAGAGAAATGGGTACGAATATGGCGTAACAACGCCAATTCTTTTTCAAAATCGATAGCACCAATCTTTAGTTTGACACAACGGAATCCGGCTTCCATCTTTTTCTCGATTTGGGATAACATGTGATCAAAATCTCCCATCCAAATCAAACCATTAATTTGAATCCCTACCTCTCCACGAGAAAAAGCCGTATCGGACAAAGCCCAACTCCCTGCAAAGAAATGCCAGATAGCCGTTTCCAAGCCAAATAAGATGGAAGGATACTGGCATAAAACATCCTTATCCCACATTCCTTGTTCTTTCTCTACTTGCCGACAAAATCTTTTTAATATATCTTCGTAATCAGGAAGATCGTCACAACTTAAAGCGGGCAAAGGTGCACACTCCCCTATTCCCACTCTGCCAGGGAAGTCAGGAGAGGTAAAATGAAGATACCAAACTTTACGCGTAGTATATGTTCCTCTGGAAGTCCCGGCAGGTTGCTTGAAATGGAGCAATCGGGGAATAATTTCTATTTTACAATTCATCGTGAATAATTTTTCAATTCACCACAGAATAACACAGAGCCTCACGAAGTTTTAACAAGTTATATCTCTTGCAGTTCTCCTACCATTCTCTCATCCACAGTCTTGCTTTGCAGAAAATCGGGCTTAAACGCAGGAAAAGCAAACTCTGTGGTACTCTGTGGCAAAGCCGATTTTAAGGGAATTTCGGATATTGTTTGAAGTTCGGTTTACGTTTCTCCAGAAACGCATTCTTGCCTTCCTGTGCTTCATCAGTCAGGTAATAGAGCAACGTTGCGTCACCTGCCAATTCCTGAATACCTGCCTGACCATCCAGTTCGGCATTCAATCCTGCTTTAATCATGCGCAAAGCCAACGGACTAAGCAACATCATTTCTTCCGCCCACTGTACATATTCGTCCTCCAACTGCTCCAAAGGAACTACTTTATTCACTAATCCCATGTCCAATGCTTCCTGTGCATTATACTTCCGGCAGAGGAACCAGATTTCGCGCGCTTTCTTCTGCCCCACTACACGTGCCAGATATGACGCACCGAATCCGGCATCAAAGCTACCTACACGAGGACCCGTCTGACCGAAAATAGCATTTTCCGACGCAATGGACAAATCACATACCACATGAAGCACATGTCCGCCACCAATAGCAAAACCGTTCACGGCAGCAATCACCGGTTTCGGGATGCTGCGAATCTGCTTTTGCACATCCAATACGCTTAGACGAGGCACACCGTCTTTTCCGATATATCCGCCACGTCCTTTCACATTCTGGTCGCCACCCGAACAAAACGCCTTATCACCGGCTCCGGTAATCACAATCACATCAATATCCGCTTCTTCACGGCAGATGCGCAATGCGTCACTCATTTCAGCAGTAGTTGTCGGAGTAAACGCATTCCGATAGCGCTCACGGTTGATCGTGATACGGGCAATTCCATTATAATAATCAAAAAGAATATCGTCGTATTCTCTAATGGTTGTCCACTCTCTTTGTGTTGACATAATCTATTTTTGTTTTAATTGATGATAATAATTCTTCAACATGCGCGCGTCCTTGTTTTTGTTGGTAAACACCTCCAAGAGCACAGGCTGCTCCATAGCTTCCGGTTGAGTGAAAGTTTTCATCGCTTCAGCCAGTTCTTCGTCATTTTGCGCTTGCAGATAGAGAAACCCACGCTCTTCTGCCCAACCTTTGGCCGATGTTTTATGAACTGCCGCAATAAATTTATGTGAGGTACCCGACATATCCAATCCCGGCAAGGTATGGAAAATCTCTCCTCCTCCATTATTTAACAGAAGAACACGCAGATTGGAGCGAACATTGACGTTCCACAACGCATTCATATCATAGAAGAAGCTCAAATCTCCGATAGCTATAAAGTTCAGTTTGTCGGAAGCTGCCGCATAACCGACAGCCGTAGACAGCGAGCCTTCAATACCGTTTGTTCCCCGGTTGCAACAAACTTCAATCGTAGAAGGAATAGAGTATAATTGTGCATAGCGCACCACCGAACTGTTAGCCAGATGCAACGCACATGACTCCGGCAAGGCTTTCAACAACGTACCGATGGCAGACATTTCCGAATAGGCAAACTCCGGTTCGGGAATGATCTTGCAATAGTTTTCCCACACACGGGGATATTCAGGAGTCCGATTGTCCAGCAAACTGGCTATCTTCTCCAGAAACTCGAACGGGTCCATTTCGATCACCGTAGTTAATGAGCCGTACAAATCGACCACCTCGCCATCCGGCGATACGTGCCAATGTTCTTTAGGCGGATGCTGACGGAGAAACTTCTTCAGCCGTTTGGAAACGACATGTCCTCCATAAGTAATCAACAACTCCGGAACCATCTGGCCGACCTTCTCTTCGGGCATGGCATAAAGCGCCGCATCAAAGTTCTTTACCGGAATACCGGGAACGGTCTGGTTGCCGATATGTTCCGTCAACCAGGCAAAATGTTTATATAATAACTTGATATATCTCTTTTCAAACAGATAGATAAGATTCATCTGACCGATGATAATCATACGCTTCTGGTATTTATTCATCCGGTCGACCAAATCGTTATAATCACGATCGTAGACGTTCAACCCCTGATAACGGGTAATGACACGCACTTCAGGAAGCGAATCGACCGTAAACTGGAACAACGGTTCAGAAATAGGGATATTGATATGTACCGGTCCTTTTCCATGATGGTTCGTTTCCAGCAAAGCTTCATTCACCAGACGATTGCAATACCATTCATCTTCTTCCGTATGAATCTCCGGAAGGTTTACCGACTTCTTAACCAATGTCTGAAATACGCCTGGTTGTGGTACTGTCTGTCCATCCATCTGCCCGATCCAGGCAGCGGGACGATCCGCAGAAATAATGACCAGAGGAACATTTTGATAAAATGCTTCTGCCACAGCCGGATGAAGGTTTAATAATGCAGTACCGGAAGTGCAGCAGACAGCAGCAGGCTTACCACCATTCAACGCAAGACCGATGGCAAAATAGCCGGCACTCCGTTCATCCGTCACCGGATAGCAGGTAAAATTCGGATGGTTAGACAAAGTATGCACTATGGGGGTGTTACGACTACCCGGACACAACACAACCTTAGTAATCCCATGCGCCTCAAGCAACGCAACCAACTGGAGTATGTTCTTCTTGTCTGTATACATGATGATAATTATTAATAGTTTATGATTTTAAAGGAGGCACTGCAATCAGCCGTTTGATGGTTTGCAACTTTTTCTCCGTTTCCAGCCATTCGTCATTCAGTTCCGAAGAGGCCAATAATCCACCGCCGGCATAAAGAGTGAGTTGTTTATCTTCGATATGCATACAGCGCAGGTTTACATACAAGTCTGTTCGCCCTCCCGGATCGAGCCATCCGATAAAGCCGGAGTAATAGCAGCGGTCGTAACCTTCATTCTGCAAAATAAACTGATAGGCTTCTTCCTTCGGCAAGCCGCATACGGCAGGTGTCGGATGCAAAACTTTCAGAAGGTCTCCCAAACCTTTATTATCTTTCAAAGAAAAACGGAAATCAGTTTTTAAATGTGACAAAGCACCGGCATAAGCAGGATATGGCCCGTTTTCTGTAGAATGAATATCCAGTGAAAGAAGCTGCCGACGGATATAAGAAGCAACATAATCTTGTTCTTTCCGGTTCTTTTCATCCCATACTTGCGGCAGTCTGCCATCTTGCAAAGGCTGTGTTCCGGCCAGCGCAACCGTATGCCATTCGTCTTTCTCACCCGATAAAATGATTTCGGGAGTGCTTCCCAGCCAGATCCCTGTCTGCGGAGTATAACATAAGTATATATACGAATGAATATAACGTTTACAAGCCGCCCGAAAGATGGACGAAGGAGAGAAATCAGCTACTTTATCAACTGTAAGATGACGGGAAAGCACTAGTTTATCAAAAGTCCTGTCACGTAACGCATTTATAAAGGTATGAAAGCATGCCGTATATTCTTCCGTGGAAGAAGTCAGAAATGATTCTTGCCCTTGCAGGCGCAAGGCTATCTCCCGGTCTTCTTCCGTATCATCATCCACCGGTAAAGGCTGCCCCCACTGATCGGGTTGAATCAATACAACCGGACATGACTCACTCACCTGAAACGGAGCAATTACAAATCCTCTCTGTCCGTTCAGTTCTTTCAAATCGTATATCAAACGGACCACTCCTTCCGCCTGCGTCAACAGACGGGGAACTTTCTCTCCGGGAATACGGTAAACAGCAAACGGCTGCTTCCGCTGAATAAATGCATCAATAGTTGTCAAGTTACTTATTTCTTCGTCGGTCATCTCTTTTTCATCACACTGTTGACTACCCGTATGGAAGACACCAGTTTGTTTGTTGAAGTAAACACGTCTACATTCCATACGTGGGAGGAACGTCCTTTATGTACAACTGTTCCTACTGCACGCACGGTATCTCCTTCATGTGCAGAAGATATATGGTTTCCGCTGACCTGCATTCCTACTACAATCTCGTCCGGCTGGCAAAGAATCATCGAACCGAGTCCGGCAACTGTTTCCGCCAACGCAAGAGTAGCTCCACCATGCAAAATACCAAAAGGCTGACGGGTACGATGGTCTACCGGCATCGTTGCTTCCACACGATCTTCGTCGGCGTATGTATATTGAATTCCCAAGTTTCCCATTAATGCATGGCGTGCCTGCGCATTCAGTTGGTCAAGGGGAATTTCGGCTGCACGCACTTCGGCTATAATAGCCTTCTCCACTGCAACGGCCACTCCGTCTTCCTCATTCGAAGCAGTCACATAGTCGGCACAGGCTTTCACCGAGTCTTGTGAATGTCCCATAGCTACGCCCAGCCCGGCCAATTGAATCATTGTTACGTCACACACACCGTCGCCCACAGCAATCACTTCCTCACGCTTCACATCCAGTACCTCCAGCAAAGCACCCAAAGAGTTGGCTTTGTCGATAGCGCAGGGAACTACTTCCAGAAAATATGGTTCCGAACGGAATACGTCCAACGCTCCGTTCAATCGTCTCTTCCAGTGATCTTCCAGACCAACCAGTGCTTCTTCGTCATCGCTCACCAGCATACACTTACAAGGAGCAAAATCAACGGCAGCAGAAAATTCTTCTTCTTTGATTATTTGCAGGTTATTCAACCGGGCTTCATTTTGGATATGTTCATTTTCAGGAGAATCCGTTATGATCGTATCATCATGATAAGTGAATAAGGCAAAACCGTTTTTACGGGCTTTCTTTTCCAGATACGGCAACATTTCGGGATTAATCCGACGTTCAAACAGAATTTCCCCGTTTTGTGCATTGATAATCTGACAGCCATTATAGGAAAGGATAAAACCTCCATAGTTTCCAAGTTCAAGCATCTTGGCCAGCGGCATCAGGCCATAAGTAGGTCTGCCGGATGCCAGCACAATACGTACTCCCATTTGCTGAACCTTCAACAGGGCAGCCAATGTACGCTTACTAATTTCTTTCGCATCATTGAGGAGTGTTCCGTCTACATCAAGAACCAATAATTTATACTTCATGATTACACGATTTTGATTTAGATTACAAAGGTAGGAAATTGAGTGAACGACAGAAAGCGTAAACAGATAAAAATTACTTTAATTTCAATCTTTCAAACGCATTTCCAGATAATCGCGGAGGATACGGGCATGATTATACACCGGTTCTTTGGAAGCGTAAAGCAATGTTATCACCGGATGCGGCTTGATAAGAGTCAGAAAATCAGCCGTTGAGGAAGAAGCGTCAAGTTCTTTCTGATACTGTACGACAAAATCTTCCCAGTGTCCGGGAATATCTTCGTGAAACCATCTACGCAATGTGGAAGACGGTGTGATGTCTTTTGCCCAATAATCGTACTTCAGCCATTCTTTCTTCATTCCACGTGGCCATAATTTATCTACCAGTACCCGGTAGCCATCTGTTTCTGAAAAATCGTCGTAAACCCGCTTTATCCTTACCTGTATCATTTCTATTAATAGTTAATTATAAATAGATAAACCGGAAAATGCGAAAATTGTTTAGCAGAATCCACTCAATTCTGTAACGAATCCTGTGCTTTTTTAAATTCGTAAGGAGTCATTCCCGTCTTTTTCTTAAAAAGATTGTATAAAATCGGGGTGCTATTAAATCCGGCCTCATCCGCAATGGCACGTATCGTATAATTAGGATGCTTTTTCATCAGTTCAATGGCATAATTAATGCGCAATTCATTGATATATCCATTGAAATTGGTTCCGGTACATTCTCTTATCATCCTCGCAAAACGTGCGTTATTCAGATGTACGATTTGTGCCAGATCTTCTCTCGACAATTCTGAAGAAAGATATAACTGTTTCTGAATCACGATATCATTCAGTTCCTGAAATATCTTTTTATTCTCTTCTTCTTCCCCACTTTCTTTATCTGTATCGTTAGCAAGTTCTTCCAGTTCTTCGGGTGAAATACGTTCCGGTTCAACCTCCGACACAACAGCCAGTTGTTCGTATACTTCCGATAGCTGGTTCCCATCTTTTCTATTAGCAAATTTCTCGTTTATAAGCCTGGCAAGCATCCTGTTCTTATATTCGACTATATGATTGAAATGCCACAAACGCCAAACGATAAACAGAGTCAACACAACAATACACGCAAGAAAACAGAGGGTAATATTTCTTATTTTTAATTGAAAAGCCTGTTCGGCAATATATTCTTCTTTTTCAGAAGCGCCGTACATTGCATTCAATTCCAATGCAGCATTGTTTCTATCCCGGGTATTGATACTATCTGTTATAGTTAAAATCGTTTCACGTATCTCGGCAGCTTCTTTGTATTTATGCATACCCAAATATGCCTTCACTTCCTGTCGAAGGACAGTCAGATACTGTTCATTCAAAGTATCCTGCTGGGTTCTCATCAATTCCTTGAACCCCCTGCAATTATCAATAACCTTTTCATATTGTCCGGAAAGCGCCAAATAAGGAACCGAGTACATTTTTCCGTCGGGAGTATGAGACTCTTTCTTTGATAAGTATTTCTGATAATATTGCTCCGCCTTCTCATATTTCTTCTCCATACAATAGATGTAGGCTAATTTGGCATATAAATAACTATATTGGCCATCTACATAATCTTCAGAGATTTGAGGTACTTCCTTAAGCCGTTTAATCTGCTTTTCACGCTCAAAACCCACTTTCAATGCCTCATCAATTCGAGAATCATTCATTAAAAAGCTCATTTCTGCTCCATAGTAATAAGAGAGCAGCATCATTTCCCGCATCTCCTTTGAGCCCCGCAAAAGCTCAATAGTCCGGTTAAAATAATCGTATGCTTTATCTTTAAAAGATAATCTCCAATTATTCTCCCCCATACAGAAAAATAACCTGGCTTTGGCTTCCCTGTTCCCTAACTCTTGCGCCTGCCTGATTCCATCTAGTGCATAACGCATACTTTCATTATATTTACTCATCATTGCCGAAAACTCAGCCAAATGTACTGTCATTTTCAGCATGTGTTTCGGATCTTTTTGATATATGGAATCAAGCAAATAAGCTTTCCTTGCATACATAAATGCCAATTTATTCATATACATATTACTATATGATAAACTACGCAATTCATTTACAACCCGCAAAGGAATCGTTTTCCTGTCCTCCGCTTCGTCCAGTAATTGCAGAGCACGCCTAGGTTCGGGAATATAAATATTCCTGATATATTTCTCCGTATACAGAGAATCATCAGTTAAAGTTTTATCAGCCCTCGAAAATTGATTGTGTACAAATAAAAGCACCAAAATACATACAAAAAAACGCATAAGATCTTACCGTGTTTTAATCATTCAGCATCCAAAGATATGTATTTTCCACAAAAAGTGCAAGGTGCATCTTAATTTTGCAAAATTAAAATAAGAAACATTAGCTATCTTCTTATCCCAATCCTAGTTTCTGATAAATCTTCATCTCACAGAATCACAAGCCTAAAGCCTTCCCCAACCGGGCTTCAATACACGCGCTCAAATCGGTTGTAACAAACTTCCCATTATAAAAAAGAGTAAAGATAGTGGCTGGTGTAGGCGCATTTTGTGCTTGTTCCATGGTTTCTAATTCTATTATTTTTAATGGGAGATCCTTACTCTTGGCTGCATTGACCAAAGAACCGCGAACATGGAATTCTGTAAACGGACAGCGATGAGTATAATACACTACTATTCCATCCCGGTCAGGACACTCACCTGTCAATACACTGTCGTTGAATGAAGGATCGGGAACAGCCGGATTTATTTTCAAAGCCAACAAACTGAATCCGTAAGGAAGTTTTTCTATAGTTTGGAAACCTTGTCGCAGCAGCCATTTTGTATCACTCATAAAATGAAATTTAGAAGTGCCCACTACGGTAACTAAACCATCTTTTCCCTGCAATTTCGCATCATCAATAGCAGACTGCAGCAAAGCCTTACCATGCCCGCATCCTTTATATTTACCCGACACCCAGAAACAATTTATCATCAGATAATTAGGAGCACTGACAGGAACCCACGCCTTTTCAGCAGGACCATATTCGATGAACACTTTCGCCCGTTCGTCAATACGTCTGAAAACATAACCATTATCAAACTCTTTTTTCAGCCATGCTTTTTTTAACTCATAACTATCTTTGCATTTCTTATCCGAAAAGGCACAGCATATATGTTCGTCCGCAATATTCTCCTTCGTCAAAGTGATGTAATTTGTTTCCATAATATTTTATTTAATAGGTTTAAAAATAACAGATCAATAAGCACTCATTATTATGAGTTATTAGAAAATCGCCAAGCTAATATTCTGCTGCTTTTAGTTCCCTGCTGCATTCTGATAATCTTATATTCCGATACATTCACAGACTTCAATTTAGCACATAGCTTTTCAAGATTCTTTTCTTTTGAAACCAAGCTGGTAAACCATCCACAGTTCTTCTGATATTTCTGACTCTCGGAGATCATATTCAGTATAAAACGGATTTCTCCACCCTCACACCAAAGTTCATTTGCACTCCCGCCAAAATTTAATTGTACTTTTTTCACCTTCGTCCCCTTCAGGCTACTCAATTTGCGCAAGGTTCCGTCTTCCGCTTCTTCCTTCGAGCTATGAAACGGAGGGTTACAGATCGTAACATCAAAATACTCGCCAGGCATGATAATTCCATCAAAAATTTTCCGACTGTCTTTCTGAAGTCGCAAGTCAATCTTATGTGCCAATACCGGGTTGCAAGTCACTATCTTCCGTGCATTCTCAATCGAGACCGGATCAATATCACTGCCCACAAATGTCCATCCATATTCTGTGTGCCCTATAATCGGATAAATACAATTTGCACCTACCCCAACATCCAGACATCTGCATTTCGTTTTCTGTTCGTTCGCATCTTCCTCCTCTGTCTGCAAATCGTTCGCTACCCTATCCGGCTGAATAAGATCGGCAATATAATGAATATAATCCGCTCTTCCAGGAATGGGTGGACACAAGTATTGTTTCGGTATATCCCAGTACCGAATGCCATAATAACTGATTAATAATGCTTTATTTAAAGCTTTTACTGCTTGCGGATTAAAAAAGTTTATAGTTTGTACACCCAGAGGATTAAGTGATACGAATCTCTTAAGTGGAGGATAATTTTCTATCAACAACAGAAAATCGTATTGACCATTGTGCTTATTTCTTATATGTAACTCACCTTTTTGCGCCATGTCGGCAAAGATACAGAGAAATTTCCTGTCTGCAAATTTTCCCTAACTCTTACCTCATAACATCACTAACATTCGGTGTCTTTTTTCGGTTCTTCTTTTATCTGCCGAGTTATAGATTATGTTTCAATTTTGCAAGTCTTTAATTACTAATATTTAAACTTAGACATAAGATGAGGGGGTCCGAAAAGGATACCCTCTTGGCACCGACTTATCATTGGACTTTGTTTAGAGCAAGATATGGTGAGGCTTGCTTGATAAATCCTATCTATACACAATGGGTAAATATGTTAGAAAAATCTCAAAAAGAAATATCATTTTGGAACAATTTATTGCCGAAATGTGAAATTAATAACTTAAAAACAAAAGAGGAAATCGCAAGAATCTGAGCTCCGACACTGAAACCGAAAGCAACCATAAATATAATCAAGTAGAACACCCCCGAGATGGCAGATGCTCCCAACTCGATCTCTCCGACACGACCCAGAAAGGCTGTGTCCGTAACGCCTATCATCATCTCCATCAGCAGGCTGATAAGAATGGGAAATGTGATACCCCCAATTTGTTTATAGGTATATTTTATGTTGTTATTTCTCCTCATTTTGTTAATTGTTTACAATACCGACGAGTATACGGGCAATGAACTAAACACTTTAAGCAGGTGCTGCATCCATATACATCGACGATTTCATCTCTTGAAACAGAGGTGCTCCAAACCTTACCTTTAAGAACTTTTCTCTCGCAGATATTGACACAAGCAGTGCACTTTCCGCAATGCGGATGGAGAGTCTCACACAAAAACGTTTCCAACGGGGCATCGGTTAAAACTGTACCGAGACACTGTGCCGCACCATATTCAGGAGTGATTAACAGATTGTTTTTTCCAATCCACCCTAATCCGGCGAGCAAGGCTATCGTTTTATTCGGCAAAAGAGACTCTTTATGTGCTGCATCAAATTTTCCCTCGGCAATAAGGTTTTCATCCGATTGCGAAAAAGCGTTGTATCCTTTTTCTGCTATATACGCTGCCATGTTATCTGCCAATTTATGAGTCCTGTTTTCGGTAATGGAGTATTCGTCGTCATCGAAATTATAATTGTCATCTATCCGGGCCTGTACGTAATCGGGGGTATCACATACTTCTTTTATATATCCGGCTGTCAGCGGAAGTGCAAATACAATGGCATGAGGGAATTGCCTGTTTTGTGTTTCACTCAAGTGTGATATATCAACAAAGCGTATCAGTTCTGCTCCTTGATTTCTTAATTCGTTTTCTATCTCTTGATTCAGGTATTTCATGTTTCTTTTCTTGTTACAGGGATATAAATAGCTGTTATCAACTCCGAAGCCGGAGTTTTCTCAGGTGTATTGATATACGTTTCAAAAGTGAAAGGCTCTCGCAACGTATAATCACTTGTGGGCAACCAGTCAAGGTAGATATGGCGATACACCCTATTTAGCTCGTGGTATAATCCTTTGAAACGAAAGATGGCATATTCGCCCGAAGAAATTTCATACATGCCAAAGCCTTTAGGGGTCTCAAATGATTGAGGCAAGGTTACTCCAACCATAAAACGGCTGTGCTCCTCAGGCGTAATCAAAGGATAATCAAGAGTCAGGCTTACATATTGGCATCCTTTTGATGGCAGTTCATAGTTTTCGGAGAATTGTAACAACTGTTTCCATAAGAGAGAAAAACTATGACTGATGTTATTTGTCCTTTCCAACTTCAAATAGGCAATGCGCATGTTGTGCACTTTCTTTATGCTCAACTCAACCTGTATTGGATTCTTTCCTTCGGGGCGAGCATTGGAATGTTTCTTGCGAAATTCTGGTATAGAACAATTAAAATAACTTTTAAATGCTCTTGAAAGCGTATGTTTATTCTGATAATTGATTTGACTAAGAAGTTCAGGAACACTTGTATCTGTCGATATTAACTTAAATGCAATGTACTCCAATCTTAGCCGGAAGATGTAATTTCCAAGACTATCACCACAGATTGCTTTAAAAAGTCTACGAAAATGAAATTTAGAAATACCTGCAACTTGGGATAGCCTGTCTGAATCGAGGTCGTCAAACAAGTGGCAGTTAATGTATTCCTGAACTTTTATAATTAATTCGTACTGCACATGGGCAGTGTTGATTTTTTGCTTCCATCTTTTGATTTCCGGCAATCGTTTGGACATAATTTCCCTTAATTCCGATGAAGAATAGCTTATTCCGACCTCTCTATAATATTCTTCGGGGAAAAGCCCCCAAAGGTAGATGAGGTAATCCATTGAGAAGTCATACGACTTAACTCCATTTTTTAGGCAGTAGTCGCAATATTCCTCATTCTGACCTTCCTCTAAACTGGCATAATCTATATCTAAGGGTATTCCACACGTTTGGCAATATTTTGTTTCAGTATTAATGTTCATACACGTCTCATTATTTAAGTGCAAAATTACTCAATAAATTACGGAAAGGGTTACCCTAAATGGCTATCTTTTACTTTATCATAATCTCCTCCAAGCAGGTAAATCACATTTTTGTATAACACGTTCATCAACTTTTTGCGGATCAAGCTTTTTAGGTATAAAAGTAGTATATACTTCAAGCTGATAGCATTGATGCAGTACTATATCCCGTTGAATACCATCGATAGATGTTTCTATAAATTCGAATATGTCCTAAATAGACACTAGTGGTTTAAAATAGCCGTTCTCTATATTGGATACTATGTATTCTAGTGTTCTTTTCTAGAGGTATTGCATATCTGCCTCTATTTTTACATTTTCGGTGAATGGCTCCAAATATTCAGGCTGATCCAGTATTCAGACTGAGCCGTCTAAATGATGTCCGGTAGAGCAGACATAATGGGATAAAAAAAGTCCCACAAATCATTGAATTTGTGGGACTTGACTGTTCATTGCCCGGTTTTGTCCGGATAGTTCAGCGGAGAGACAGGCTCTCGAACCTATGCTTTCAAGAAATATCATAAAATTGCAAATCACTGATAATCATATACTATCTAAAGCGCAGAGTAAATCTAAATCTTTCTGAATATCTTTTGCTATTCCAAATATTGGGTGTATATTTGGGTGTAGAATTTCAAACGCACCCAATTATGAATATCAAACGTAACATCATTTTTGCATTGGAAAGCCGGAAAAAGAACGGTGTGCCAATCGTAGAGAACGTACCCATCCGTATGCGTGTCATATACGCAAGCCAACGCATCGAGTTTACAACAGGCTACCGGATTGACGTAGCCAAATGGGATGCCGACAAACAACGGGTAAAGAACGGATGCACCAACAAACTAAAACAAAGCGCATCCGAAATCAATGCGGACTTGCTGAAATATTATGCCGAGATTCAAAACGTGTTCAAGGAGTTTGAGGTACAGGAAACCATACCGACCACCCAACAGCTAAAGGATGCGTTCAACCTGCGGATGAAAGACACCAGCGAAGAGCAGCAGGAAGAAACACAAATAAGTTTTTGGGAAGTATTCGATGAGTTTGTAAAGGAGTGTGGCAATCAGAATAACTGGACGGCATCCACCTACGAGAAATTCTCAACAGTGAAAAACCACCTCAAAGAGTTCAAGGAAGATGTAACCTTTGAATACTTCAACGAGTTCGGCTTGAACGAGTATGTAAATTTCCTGCGTGACAAAAAGGATATGAGGAACAGCACCATCGGCAAACAGATGGGATTCCTCAAATGGTTTCTGCGCTGGAGCTTCAAGAAAGGGCATCATCAGAATATTGCATACGACACTTTCAAGCCCAAATTGAAAACCACCTCTAAAAAGGTGATATTCCTGACTTGGGACGAATTGAACAGGCTGAAAGATTATCGGATACCGAAAGACAAACAATATCTGGAACGTGTCAGGGATGTTTTTCTGTTCTGTTGCTTCACAAGCCTGCGATATTCAGATGTTCGTAATCTGAAAAGAAGCGATGTGAAACCCGACCACATCGAAGTTACCACAGTCAAAACGGCAGACAGCCTGATAATTGAACTGAACGACCACAGTAAAACCATACTCGAAAAATACAAGGAAGTCCATTTTGAAAACCACATGGCACTGCCTGTTATCAGCAATCAGAAGATGAATGATTATCTGAAAGAACTGGGGGAACTGGCTGAAATCAACGAGCCTGTACGGGAAACATATTATAAAGGAAATGAACGTATAGATGAAGTCACCCCGAAATACGCATTATTAACCACCCATGCAGGAAGAAGAACATTCATCTGTAATGCGCTGGCTCTCGGTATTCCGGCACAAGTCGTGATGAAATGGACGGGGCACAGTGACTATAAAGCCATGAAACCCTATATTGACATAGCGGATGATATTAAGGCAAATGCCATGAACAAGTTTAACCAACTATAAAAGTATCAATCAGTTTCATAGATTATCAGCTATTTGAATTATATTTGCGACAACAATAAACATTAGAATGGAAAATAACAGAGAATATCATATAGGAAGAACGGACTTTGACGCATTTGTTCATGCCGTCGGTTCGGAAATAGAACAGGCGCAAGTCCGGCTGATTGCCGCAGCCAATGCGCAAATGCTGTTCCATTACTGGAAAATGGGCAACTATATCCTGTATCATCAGAACTTGCAAGGCTGGGGAAGCAAAATCATCAAGCAACTGGCAAAGGCTATCCGGTTCAATTACCCCGAAAAGAAAGGTTATTCGGAGCGTAACCTTACTTATATGTGCCAATTTGCACGGTCATATCCGTTGAACGTGCTACGAAGTTTCATTGATACAGACACAAGGCTGTCTGTTCCAAGCATACAGAATGTTACAGATGAAGTATTGAAACTGAACAACGGACAATTTACGCAGGAACTTACTGCGCAAATACAATCCGCTGATTGTCAATCTTTAGAAATTACGCAGGAAGTTCCTGCGCAAATTCAGGATGTGGAGAAAACAGTTTCTGCCATTTACAGGATGGAGATTAGGGAAATAGAAAAAGTTTTCCTGAAATCCCCTGTTGCCAAAATAAACTGGGCAAGCCAAATGGTCATACTTAACGGTTCGTTACCGTTAGGCATAGGATATTGGTATATGAAACAGGCTGTAGAAATGGGCTGGAGTAGCAATGTGCTGAAAATGCAAATTGAAAACAACCTATATAACAGACAAATCAACAACAACAAGGTAAACAATTTCACAGCCACACTTCCAGCACCACAAAGCGACCTTGCCAATTACCTATTGAAAGACCCGTACATCTTCGATTTGGCTGGAGCGAAAGAAAAGGCAGACGAAAGGGACATAGAAGAGCAGCTGGTAAAGCACGTTACCCGTTATTTGTTGGAAATGGGCAATGGTTTTGCCTTTGTCGCCCGGCAGAAGCATTTTCAAATAGGTAACAGTGATTTCTTTGCCGACTTGATTCTATATTCTATTCCGCTACACGCATACATTGTTGTAGAACTGAAAGCTACTCCATTCAAACCGGAGTATGCAGGGCAACTGAATTTCTACATCAATGTGGTGGATGACAAACTGAGGGGAAAAAATGACAACAAGACTATCGGGCTGTTGCTGTGCAAAGGAAAAGATGAGGTGGTAGCACAATACGCATTGACAGGCTACGACCAACCGATAGGCATCAGCGATTATCAACTGAGCAAGGCTATACCCGAAAACTTGAAATCAGCTTTGCCAAGTGTGGAAGAGGTGGAAGAAGAACTGGCATCTTTCCTTGACAAGGACAATAATCCCCAAAATTGAAGTCTATGGCAGGAGAAATAAACAAACTGATTCCCCAATATGGAGAACTCAATAGAATATATAATGATTGGGTAACCAATTATGCTTTTTCTTTTGACAAGCAGAAATTCATCACCGACTTTTACAGGCAGCACAATGATACAAAGGCTTTTGAAGCCGCTATCCTTGAACTGGTACTTGACAAGCAGAAAGAACAATACACATTGATTCTCAATAGTCTGAAAATCGAAATAGAAAAAAATATACGGGCTTATGAAACAAAACCGCTGAATGATGACGTCATAAAGCGTGTGTGTTTTCACTACGCAGACAGGCATAATTCTGCAATTAAAGACCAGTTGGAGATTACCACCAAGTTGCACGAGCCTTTGAATGACGCATACCACAGATATGATTTCATTGGTTTTCGGGAGCATACGGACGAAGAAGAAATACAGGCAGAAAAGGAATATGAACGCTGCAAGGCTGAATACGACAAGGAAAAGAAAGAATTGGATAAACTTTATGAACTGCAAAAGCAAGACAGGAAAGAGGCTTTTCAATATATAGAAAACCTTTCCGGCAATGTTTACCGCCTAAGTCTTCTTTTTATGGAAGTCCTAAAAAAGTACCTTCCTAATGATAGGGAAGAAAAACAGCAGGATGAACCAGTCAAGCAAAACGAACAAGAAGAAGTACAGAATAGCCCGGAGGGACAACATGAATATTTTGACATGAAGCAGCTTTCGCCCATTCATGAAACCTGTGTCGGGGAACAGTTCGAAGCCATTACCATAGCGGATTTCTATGCCAATATAAACCTGTACCCCTGCAAGAATAAACTAAAAATCAAGGCAAGGGAAAAGATACGGGTGTGTTACCTGATATTCCTGATGAGCGAGAAACTATCCAAGCAATACAGGGATGAATGGAGAAGCCAAATATTAAAATTGTTGGATATTGACGAGAGCTATTACAGGTCGAAATACAAAGAACCTGTTTCCGATTTTCCGAGTGACAGCAACCAGAAATTCGCAAAGGAAATGGAAAGCATATTCGGATAATTCGTGATATAACCTGACATTCTACGAAATTACCACTTTTACCACTCAAATTAATTTTTGAGTGGTATTTTTATTGTCTGATATTTAATGAGATAGCGCAGTATCCCATTTGTATTATCCACATCCTTACCACTTACAGCCATACCTAATTTTGCATCGTTCGAGAACAGAAATAACAGCCAGTGCGCAGGGCTGATTGTTTAACGACTAAATAGATTGGACGATGACAAATCTTCAAGAGTTATTATTAAAACCCGTCTGGCAGATGACAGGCGAAGAGTTCATATTTCTAAGCAAGTACGCTTCCAACCAAACGGAAGCGCAGCCACAGCCCGTTACGGACACAGAAAGAAAGTATGTGTACGGAATACTTGGCATTGCCAAATTGTTCGGGTGCAGTCTGCCTACCGCCAACCGTATAAAGAAAAGCGGAAAGATAGACAAAGCCATTACGCAAATAGGGCGCAAGATTATCGTGGATGCGGAACTTGCCCTTGAACTGGCTGGAAAGAAAACCGGAGGACGAAAATAACGGGAGGTGTACTTATGGATTATATGAAAGATATAAAAGAAATATCGGCGGAAGAAGCCGTAATCCTTTGGCAAGCCTCACGCCTGAGCCTGTCGAAAATCTATGAGAAAGCACCTGAGATTCTAAAAGTGCAAGGTTCGGTCATTGGTACACTGGGTAATTTCAGTGCATCAATCGGCAAAGCCAAAAGCAAAAAGACTTTCAATGTGTCGGCTATCGTGGCGGCAGCATTGAAGAATGGTACAGTGCTAAGATATGTGGCGGAACTACCCGAAGAGAAACGGAAAATCCTGTATGTGGACACGGAACAAAGTCCTTATCATTGTCTGAAAGTCATGAAACGTATTTTACGGATGGCTGGGCTTCCAGATGACAGGGACAATGAGCATCTGGAATTTCTTGCTTTGAGGAAATACACGCCCGAACAGCGTATCAGGATTGTAGAGCAGGCTATTTACAATACGCCTGACATAGGGCTTGTAATCATAGACGGCATCCGTGACATGGTATATGACATCAACAGCCCCGGTGAATCGACACGCATCATATCAAAGCTGATGCAGTGGACGGACGACAGGCAGATACATATCCACACGATACTCCACCAAAACAAGGGCGATGAGAACGCAAGGGGGCATATCGGTACGGAACTGAACAACAAGGCTGAAACTGTCCTTCTTGTGGAAAAGGACAAGAGCAATGGAGATATAAGCAATGTTTCAGCCATGCACATACGGGCAATGGACTTCGAGCCTTTTTCATTTCGCATCAATGACAATGCCATACCTGAACTGTTGGAGGGTTACAAGCCCGAAACCAAGAAACCGGGAAGACCGGAAGAGGAAAAGTTCGACCCTTACAGGCATATCACCGAACAGCAGCACCGCATCGCATTGGAAGCAGTTTTCGGGCTTAAAGAGGAATATGGCTACAAGGAACTGGAGGACACCTTAATTAAGACTTATGTGTCTGTGGGGGTAAAGTTGAACCACAAAAAGGCGGTATCGCTCATCACCATGCTTCGGAACAAACGAATGATAGTGCAGGAGAACGGCAGAAAGTACACGTTCATGCCCGACTTCCACTATTAGCCCACACCTTGCAATCGCTTCACTTTATTCCGGGGGTCTATATATTAGGGATAAAGCGAAGTGGTTGCGAAATGTGGCAAAACCGCTTCACTTTATTACCGTACTCTATATATACGAAAATAAAGTGAAGTGATTATACAGACCGTACTTCATAAAGAGGTACGGGCGAAAAGAGAAAATAAACCAATTCAACTATCATTAAACCTATCGTCTTATGGATATACAGACAGCGAAACAAATCAAAATAGCGGATTATCTGCACAGTTTAGGATTTTCACCCGTCAAACAACAGGGCATAAACCTGTGGTATAAGTCACCACTAAGGGAAGAAACGGAAGCATCGTTCAAGGTAAATACAGAACGTAACCAATGGTATGATTTTGCACTCGGCAAAGGTGGGAATATCATCGCACTGGCACAGGAACTTTATTGTTCCGACCATGTGCCTTACCTCTTGCAAAAAATCGAAGAACAGACACCCCGTATTCGCCCCGTGTCTTTTTCTTTTGGCAAGCAATCATCTTCCGAGCCAAGTTTTCAACAACTGGAGATTGTACCGCTTTCTTCTCCTGCCCTGCTTGCTTATTTGCAGGAAAGGGGAATAAACATTGCAATGGCGAAAAGAGAATGCAGTGAAGCGCACTTCACCCATAATGGCAAACGGTATTTCGCCATCGCCTTTCCCAATGTGTCGGGTGGGTATGAAATCCGCAACCAGTATTTCAAGGGATGCATCGCACCGAAAGAGATTTCTCATATCAAACAGCCGGGAACAGCGAGGGAAACATGTTATGTGTTTGAGGGATTTATGGACTATCTTTCATTTCTTACTTTGAGATTGGAGAATTGCCCGAAATATCCCGAACTGGACAGGCAAGATTATATGGTGTTGAACTCAGTAGCCAATGTTTCCAAAGCAATCTATCCGTTGGGAAGCTATGAGCGCATCCACTGTTTCTTTGACAATGACCGTGCAGGAATGGAAGCCATGCAGCAAATCTATAAGGAATACGGCAGGGACTTATACATCCGTGACGCTTCGCAGACATACAGCGGATGCAAGGACTTGAACGAATACTTACAGAAACAGACTGAAAGAAACAGGCAAGTTCAATCTGCAAAAGGGGTGCGCAGCCAACCACCGAAAAAGAAAAACGGCTTTCGGTTATAGCCCACTATAACTACACGCTTCGCTTTCGTAGTTGTGGGCTCTCCCGAGGGGATTAGGGCTTTGCCCTAATGACCCACTCAGGGCGTTTCTCCCCTAAGAACCCCGAGCAAAGAGTGCCCCTCTCTTTGCAATCTCCGCTTATGGGTTGCACCCCTAAGAACCCTGTGCGGTTATGAGCGGACAACAGAAGATTTCATCAACAATCCAAATCAAATTTTAAGAATATGGCAACAAAATCAAGCATACATATCAAACCCTGCAGAGTGACATCAAGCGGGGCTCATAACCGGAGAACTGCCGAGTACATGCGCAATATCGGCGAGTCCAGAATCTACATTGTACCCGAACTGACTTCCAATAACGAGCAGTGGATAAACCCGGGCTTCGGCAGTCCTGACCTGCAGGCGCACTATGACAGCATCAAACGGATGGTCAAGGAAAAGACCGGACGAGCGATGCAGGAAAAGGAGCGTGAGCGCAAGGGAAAGAATGGAAAGATTATAAAAGTGGCTGGATGTTCTCCAATCCGTGAGGGAGTATTGCTCATCAGACCAGATACAACACTGGCAGATGTACGAAAGTTTGGTGAGGAGTGCCAGAGACGCTGGGGTATTACACCGCTCCAAATCTTCCTGCATAAGGACGAGGGACACTGGCTTAGTGGACAACCCAAAACCGGGGATAGGGAGAGTTTCCAAGTCGGTGAAAAGTGGTTTAAGCCGAATTATCATGCCCATATCGTATTCGACTGGATGAACCACGACACGGGCAAGAGCCAAAAGCTCAATGATGACGATATGATGGAAATGCAGACTTTGGCATCTGACATCCTCTCCATGCAACGTGGGCAATCTAAATCCGAGACCGGAAAGGAACATTTGGAACGAAATGATTTCATCATTGAAAAGCAGAGAGCCGAACTGCAACGCATGGATGCTGCAAAACGGCACAAAGAAGAACAGATAGGTCTTGCTGAACAGGAACTGAAACAGGTGAAATCAGAAATACGCACTGACAAGCTAAAGAAAACAGCCACCAATGCAGCCACCGCCATAGCAAGCGGAGTTGGTTCTCTTTTCGGAAGTGGAAAGATGAAAGAGCTGGAGCGAACTAATGAAGATTTGCACCAAGAGATTGCCAAACGAGACAAAGGTATTGACACCCTCAAAATCCAAATGCAGGAAATGCAAGAGCGACATGGCAAACAGATACGCAATCTTCAGAGCATACACAACCAAGAACTTGAAGCCAAAGACAGGGAAATATCACGATTGAACACTCTGCTTGAAAAGGCATTCAAGTGGTTTCCGATGCTTAGAGAAATGTTGAGAATGGAAAAACTCTGCGCTGTCATTGGATTTACCAAAGATATGATAGATTGTCTTTTGACAAGGAAAGAAGCTATCCAATGTAATGGCAAGATTTATTCCGAGGAACATAGAAGAAAGTTTGAAATCAAAAACAACATCTTCAAGGTGGAGAAGAATCCGACCGATGATAGCAAACTTGTACTGACCATAAACAGGCAACCGATAAGCGAATGGTTCAAAGAGCAATGGGAGAAACTTCGGCAAGGTTTGCGACAACCAACGGAAGAACCAAGAAAAAGTAGAGGATTCAAGTTATAATAGAAAAAAAAGACAATATAAAAGCACTCTGATAGTTACGAAGTGCTTTTATATTGTATAAATTATATAATGTTTACCATTGAAGCTTCAAAGTAAACGCAACTTAAGGAATTGCCGAATTTTGTATTAATAAAGAATATACGACCTCTGATATATGCGCAACATATTGTGATGCTTGTGATTCATTACCCTTGAAATCCTTAACAAATATCGCTAAAGTATAGCAGACATTATTAGGCAGGCATATATAGGCAACATCATTGTGAGCTGCAAGAATACCATTTTCATTGACATCACCAGAACCCGTCTTATGTGCAATAGAAACCCTTTCTTTATCAAGAAGCGGAGCGACTATTCTATCTGTACCTGTCACACATTCTTTTAATGTATTCTTAATGAAACTTTGCTTCTCACCACTGACAATACTTTCGGTAAACAAACGGTTCATCAACATTGCGGCACCAAGAGGAGATGTATAATTAAAGTAAGCCCTATCGTGGTCAGCCGACATTTCCTCTTCTGTATAAGCTATCTGAAAACTTGAACGAGGAATAAGTGTGGCTATAAAACTGTCAGTTTGAGCAACATTGACCATATCTTTAAACATCAGATTGCTTGCATTATTATCACTTTGAGCAATAGTATAACGAAGTAAATCTCTCACGGTTAATGATATAACCAACTCGGAATAATCTTTCATCATAGGACTCCAAGTCTTTGAATCAAGTCTATTCCTATCTATCTTTACTAAGGTATCAAGTGAAATCCCTTTGTTATCAAAATCATTGCAAAGAGCTAATGCCTGATGAACCTTAAATACACTCATCATAGGATATACACTCTTATCATTAACTTTAACTGTATCTGTGTTATTAATAATAATTGCCACTCCAATTTCACCAGGACAAGCTGATACTATCCGAGAAATGCTATCAGTCAAAACATCTGTCAAAGGTGGATTTGTACTATTATTAGAAGTTGATTTAGAGAACAATAAAAAAACTAAAACTATGATACAAACTAAAGCTATACACAAAATTACAAGGCGTTTTCTTCTACTTTTTTTCATACTACGATTTTTAAACATTATATATTATCATGACAGACCCTGATTTATTATTTACTGCAAAGATACGAAATCTTACGGAAAATGAATTGGTTGTTTTTTTCGTTTGTTCTGTTTTTTATCAAATTATTTTCCGAGCGAATATGATTCGTCTTAAATAAAATAAAAACATCCAACTTTATATTCTTGGGTGTAAAATTGGGTGTTTGTTTTATAATTTGCTGATTTTCAGCGTTTATTGCGGAGAGACAGGGATTCGAACCCCGGGTACCTCGCAGTACAACGGTTTTCAAGACCGCCGCAATCGACCACTCTGCCACCTCTCCAAAACTCCTTTATCAGAAGTGCTTTCCGTTGAAAGCGGTGCAAAGGTACGAATCATTTTTAAATCTGCAAACATTCTGATAATTTTTTCGCGAATTAATCGTATTTTTGCAGTCCATTAGTAAGAACAAAGATATGATATACCCTCAAAATTTTGAGCAAAAGATAGGATTCGACCAGATCAGACAGTTACTAAAAGATAAGTGTCTTAGCACTTTAGGCGAAGAAAGAGTTACAGACATGACCTTTTCCGAGCAACATGAAGAAGTAGAGGAGAAATTAAACCAGGTAACAGAGTTTGTCCGTATCATCCAGGAAAAAGACGGATTTCCCGATCAATTTTTCTTTGATGTCCGCCCTTCACTAAAGCGAGTGCGGATAGAAGGAATGTATCTGGACGAGCAAGAACTATTCGACCTGCGCCGTTCATTAGAAACCATCCGTGACATTGTACGCTTTCTCCATCGGAATGAAGATGAAGAAGAGAACGACACCCCCTACCCCAGTCTGAAACGACTGGCAGGAGATATAGCCGTTTTCCCTCAACTGATAGGAAAAATAGACGGCATCCTTAACAAATATGGAAAAATCAAGGATAATGCTTCCACCGAATTAGCCCGTATACGTCGCGAACTTGCCAGTACGATGGGAAATATTTCCCGCTCGTTAAACAGCATTCTGCGCAGCGCACAATCCGAAGGATACGTAGATAAAGACGTAGCTCCCACCATGCGTGACGGACGTTTGGTGATCCCCGTCGCACCCGGACTCAAGCGAAAAATCAAAGGTATTGTACACGATGAATCCGCTAGCGGGAAAACAGTGTTTATAGAACCGGCGGAAGTCGTAGAAGCCAACAACCGTATTCGCGAACTCGAAGGCGACGAACGACGCGAAATTATTCGCATCCTTACCGAGTTTTCAAACATTCTCCGTCCGTCTATCCCGGAAATTCTTCAATCATACGAATTTCTGGCAGAAATAGATTTTATCCGCGCGAAAAGCTATTTCGCCATACAGACCAATAGTCTGAAACCCGCCGTAGAGAATGAGCAACTACTGGACTGGACAATGGCTGTGCATCCTTTATTACAACTTTCACTTGCCAAACACGGAAAGAAAGTCGTACCACTGGATATAGAACTGAATCAAAAACAACGCATTCTTATTATATCCGGTCCGAATGCCGGAGGTAAGTCCGTCTGCCTCAAAACAGTCGGTTTACTGCAATATATGTTGCAATGCGGTATGCTCATTCCCTTGCACGAACGCAGTCACGCCGGTATATTCAGCAGCATCTTTATCGATATTGGTGATGAGCAATCTATTGAAGACGATTTGAGTACCTACTCTTCTCACTTGACCAATATGAAAATCATGATGAAGAGTTGCAACGAGCGGAGCCTCATCCTGATTGACGAGTTCGGTGGAGGTACGGAACCGCAAATTGGAGGTGCTATTGCCGAAGCCGTCCTGAAACGTTTCAACCAGAAAGGAACATTCGGAGTCATCACCACCCACTACCAGAATCTGAAACATTTTGCCGAAGATCATGAAGGAGTAGTGAACGGAGCCATGCTTTACGACCGCCATCTCATGCAAGCACTTTTCCAGCTACAAATCGGAAATCCCGGAAGTTCGTTTGCCGTAGAAATCGCACGAAAAATCGGATTGCCGGAAGATGTCATTGCAGATGCTTCGGAAATCGTAGGAAGTGAATATATCAATGCCGACAAATACCTTCAGGACATCGTGCGCGACAAGCGTTACTGGGAAGGAAAACGTCAAACGATCCGTCAACGGGAAAAACACATGGAAGAAACCATTGCCCGCTACCAAACGGAAATGGAAGAGTTGCAGAAATCACGGAAAGAGATCATCCGGCAAGCAAAAGAAGAAGCGGAACGGATGCTTCAGGAATCCAATGCACGCATTGAAAACACAATACGCACAATCAAGGAAGCACAAGCTGAAAAGGAAAAGACACGCCAGGCACGTCAGGAACTGACAGACTTCCGTACTTCTTTAGATGCGCTGGCTTCTAAAGAGCACGAAGAGAAGATTGCACAGAAAATGAAGAAATTAAAGGAGAAACAAGAACGGAAGAAAAATAAGAAAAACGAACCGAAAGCCGCAGTCTCTTCCCCGTCAAGTGCTCCTAAAGTAGTGCCGATTGCAGTAGGTGAAAATGTAAAAATCAAAGGACAGACAAGTGTCGGTCAAGTGATGGAAATCAATGGTAAAAATGCAACCGTTGCTTTTGGAAGCATAAAAACGACCGTAAAAATAGACCGTCTGGAACGTAGTAATAATGCACCCAAGATGGAAGGAATCGCCAAAAGCACCTTTGTCAGTAGCCAGACGCATGACCAAATGTACGAAAAGAAGCTTAGCTTCAAACAAGACATTGACGTACGTGGAATGCGTGGAGACGAAGCTCTGCAAGCAGTCACCTATTTTATCGATGACGCCATATTAGTCGGCATGGACCGTGTACGCATCCTTCACGGCACAGGAACGGGAATACTTCGTACATTAATCCGCCAGTATCTGGCCACCGTACCGGGAGTGAGCCACTATGCCGACGAACATGTGCAGTTTGGCGGTGCCGGAATCACAGTAGTCGATTTTGACTAACCTGTAAACAAAACGTCCAAAGAACTTGTTCTCATTTAGAAAACCACTACCTTTGTTACAGTGGTTTTCTAAAACGAGAATAAAGCATGAAGAATAATCTGTTAAGCGAAAAGCTTATTTACACAGGAGCCAGTCTTACTCCTACCCACTTACATCTTTGTACTTACAATGCTACCGAGATGCAGGAAAGCGCCAACGACACCTTTCAAGCCATCAAGGGAACACTGAACAGCGATCGGATCAATTGGCTACAAATACACGGAATGAAAGATACGGAGACTATCCGGGAAATTTGCAGTCATTTTGAAATAGACTTCCTAGTCCTGCAAGATATACTGAATGCGGATCATCCTACCAAGATAGAAGAGCATGACAAATACATCGTCCTGATCTTAAAAATATTCTACCCCAACGAACATAAAGAAGAAGACGAACTGGACGAGTTGCTCCAACAGCAAGTTTGTCTTATTCTAGGTAATAACTACGTACTTACTTTCCTCGAAAAAGAAACCGACTTCTTCGATGATGTCAGTTCCGCCCTGCGCAATGATGTCCTGAAGATACGTAGCCGCCAGACTGATTATCTACTTAGCGTGCTGCTCAACAGCATCATGGGAAACTATATTTCAACAATCTCTTCCATTGATGACGCACTCGAAGATTTGGAAGAAGAACTGCTCACCATCACCAGCGGTGATGACATCGGTATTCAGATTCAGGCATTACGACGCCAATATATGCTGATGAAAAAATCTATCCTTCCACTAAAAGAACAATATATAAAGTTACTACGGGCAGAAAACCTGCTTATTCACAAAGTGAACCGTGCCTTTTTCAATGATGTAAACGACCACTTGCAATTTGTATTACAGACCATTGAGATCTGCCGGGAAACTCTTTCCTCATTAGTCGATCTGTACATCTCCAACAATGATTTACGTATGAACGACATCATGAAGAGGTTAACCATCGTATCCACCATCTTTATCCCTTTGACATTTCTGGTCGGAGTATGGGGAATGAATTACAAATGGATGCCCGAGCTCGAATGGCAATACGGGTATTTATTTGCCTGGATTGTAATGGCAATTATCGGTATTATTGTATATTTGTACTTCAGAAAAAAGAAATGGTATTAACAAAAACACATCATCAGTCATGAAATCGATAAAAGAGCTATATAGAATAGGCACAGGACCTTCCAGTAGCCACACTATGGGACCGCGTAAAGCTGCCGAAATGTTTCTGGAACGTCATCCGGATGCTGCATCTTTTAAAGTAACCCTTTACGGCAGTTTAGCTGCTACAGGCAAAGGACACATGACGGATGTAGCCATTATAGACACTTTGCAACCCACTGCCCCGGTAGAAATTGTGTGGCAGCCCAAAGTCTTTCTACCGTTCCATCCGAACGGAATGACATTTGCAGCTCTGGATAGCAACGATAAAGTGCAGGAGAATTGGACTGTTTATAGCATCGGTGGTGGTGCACTGGCAGAAAATAATGACAATCCAACCATCGAAAGCCCCGATGTATATGGTATGGAAAACATGACTGAAATACTCCAATGGTGTGAAGATACCGGAAAAAGTTATTGGGAATACGTAAAGGAATGTGAGGAAGAAGATATATGGGACTACCTGGCTGAAGTATGGGCTACCATGAAAGATGCCATTCACCGTGGACTCGAAGCAGAGGGCGTACTACCCGGACCACTAAATCTCCGGCGGAAAGCCTCCACTTATTACATACGTGCTACCGGATACAAACAATCCCTGCAATCCAGAGGGCTCGTCTTCTCTTATGCTTTGGCAGTAAGTGAAGAAAATGCTTCCGGCGGTAAAATAGTAACCGCTCCTACCTGTGGCTCCTGCGGAGTCATGCCCGCCGTACTTTATCATCTTCAAAAAAGCCGTGACTTTAGCGATATGCGCATTTTACGTGCGTTAGCCACTGCCGGCTTGTTTGGCAACATCGTCAAATTCAACGCATCCATTTCCGGAGCAGAAGTAGGTTGTCAGGGAGAAGTAGGTGTTGCCTGCGCAATGGCTTCGGCTGCCGCCAATCAATTGTTCGGGGGCAGTCCTGCACAAATTGAGTATGCAGCAGAAATGGGCCTGGAACACCATTTGGGAATGACTTGCGACCCGGTATGCGGATTGGTACAAATTCCCTGCATCGAACGAAATGCATACGCCGCCGCACGTGCGCTGGATGCTAATCTTTATTCAGCTTTCACCGATGGCATGCACCGTGTCTCTTTCGACAAAGTAGTGCAAGTGATGAAACAGACCGGACATGACCTACCGTCACTCTATAAAGAAACAAGTGAAGGAGGATTGGCCAAGGATTACAAACAAATGTAATTATAAAAAGCAACGGACCATTCCTTTTATAGAAATAGTCCGTTGTCATTTTTATGATTAAAAATTATTCAGTTGGCGGCCAATTCGTATCGTCTCCGTTACTGATATCTTTCTCATGTATCAATCCGCCATCCTGCGTGAAATAAAGCGAGTAGCGCTGGCTACCTTGTTTCACCTGAATCACAGATTCCATCGGATTCTGTGGAAATGTCAACACATATACATCTGTCACTACCCACGCGTTATATTTAGAATCTATAAAAGCCGTATAAACAGCCGGCACCAACTGATCGATACTGTTCAGTTCATTTTCTGTCATCACCCAGTTGGCATTAGCATCAAACCAGACTTCCAATTCATCATTGCTCACCCAACAGTCAGCTACATAATAAGCACCTTTCATCTCCCATTCTATATTCTGGGCAGCCGGATATACCTGTTTCAAGGCCTCCGTAATATTACTGGGCGGAACAAAAGTATCATCATCGTCATTATCACATGCGCCGAAAGAAAGGGCAGTCATAAGCAACACTACTGCCCATGCGCTAAACTTAAATCTCCACATAGTTATCTTCTTGTTTAGGTCTATTTACTGCAACTAGTTAATCATCAGCCTTGATAAATTTTCCTTTCTTATCAAATTTGAAAGAAAGCCCGGTAGACAATTCAATCTCATACCCTTTGCGGTCACGTTCCACTTTCGTCACTCCTTCATTCACAAAATTATGTGCTTTCAGGTAGTTGACAGCGAATCCCGGAACAATACTAACAGGAACAGTCTGCCCTTTCTTAGCACTTACCTCTTCCCAGTTTCCCTTACTGTCAAAATCAATTTCCGTACCATCCATCAATAACACTTCATACTTGGTAGATTCCATCATATCCTTATCAATTTTGATATGGGCAACCTGTGGCTTTGTAAAATTACTATTGATAAAATTACGTGCCGGAAGCGGCAACTGATTCATGTCTTTAGTTATCACATCTTTTGCGAATGAAAACTGCACGGCTACCAGAGCCAGTACAAGTAGAGATAGAAATTTCTTCATAATCGTTATTCTTTTAGCGTTAATACTATACTTTATTCTATGCTACAAATAACGATACAGATTCCGGAAAGATTTAGGAATATTATGAGTTTGCTCTTTTTTTGTATTCTTTAACCATCTATTCTATTTTCCACTCCCCTATGGTACAACGTTCCCTTAAAGCGCAATATACCAACGATCCTCACAGACAGTTGGTATATTTCACATATAGATACATATCAGTTTTTACACCGATACGAGGGTCAAGTTAAAAATATACCGCTGTACGATTTCTAACCTGCAAAATGTAGGGATTTCATGAGTTTATCATGAATCTAGGGACCTACATATTTCTTCATTTCAACATTTATTTTATACCATCCCAATGCATTACTACCACCCACTCTTTCGGTTGGTAAGTTCCGTGAAAACGGTGCGGAACCGTAGCAACCACCAAATCACAATTGGAAGCTAATACGGCTCTTAATTCCTTCAATAACATATCCATCCGAACAATTAAATGAAGATACTTCATCATACACCGTATCACCCGTACATACTGATAAATGCACATATCCTCTCCCCGTCTTATCTCACTCAGAGTATTAGGAGAAATAGCAAATTCGCTGGAAAAGAAACTGTTACTGAAAATACGATCCGTTCCCATTAAAGCCAATACCAAATTGCTTAAAAACTCGTATGGTTTCTGTTTTTCTTTTGCCATGTCATTCTATGATTAATAATTTATAATATTTCAGTTTTTATTACCTTATCAAATATTGTCCACATAGGGAAACAATTAGCGATTCACTGCTAAAATCAACTGTCACTGACACTATTCACAAAAAAGCATATTACGTGAGCTTCCTGCATTTTTTCGAGCACACAAATTTTCGTCCCTAAAAAAGCAACGAGAGTTTATCGACTGGATACAAGCAAGTTACAAATCTCACACACCTCTTCTTTCCCCCACCAACGCGCCCTCCTTTCAAAAGGACAAAAGGACATAAGGACAAAAATCCCCTATGGTACTATAAAAATTCCAATGCCAACGACGAAGCCTATTAGTTGGGAAAGGAATTCCAGAAAGGAGCTCCTTTATTTCCCCGAAATTCATACAATAATTTTACCTTATTGTCGAATAATTATATTATTGAAGGCGGAAGCAAACGCGAACAAGATATCGCTCTTCTTTCCAAGCACGATCCTTTTACTAAATAATCCTTACAATACACGTAATTTCGTTCAAGAGTTGACCAAGCATTTCATGACAGACAAAACGATTCAGGTTGGCGCACAACACGATTTCAATATTCGTAAGGTTACACGTCTACAAAAGTACTTAACATAATAAAAATCAGCAATATACCTCATAGTTCTTATAGTAAGATGAATAAAAACAATCATATATGTCCTTTTTGTCCTTTTGTCCTTTTGGAGAGTCGGAAAAACATCGGAAGATTTGAAAAAAACATCTCAATGATTGAAATCAAACATTGGGATATTTCGATACAAATCTCCCAATGTTTTTTCTTTATATTTGTGTGTCTAAATACATCACTATACGCAAAATTAGGAAATATCAACGATCTTCACAGACAGTTGATATAGTGGGAAATTCACATCGGCTTTAACCTCCGATGTCAGGGCGTAGATCAGAAAAGCACCGTCGTGCTATTTCTGATCCACAATGTAGGAGAATCATGCTGTAAACAGCATGAAGCTAGGGACCTACATTTTTTCATCTCACATACGAAACACTCACGTGTTTATTACATCTCAACATTTATTTTATACCATACCTTTTTAATTCACTACATAATTATTTTTCATCTAGAAGTTCGACCTACTTTTCTATCTGTACAGATTAAAATAACAGACTGAAACTACAGAGTTCCTAATCAAATAATTTATTTTATTGTTTCAGATGGAGTTTGAAAACAATGCCACCAGTGAAATAGCAGCAGCGGTTCAGTTCTACTACGGCATTGATGTAGTCTTTCCAAAAGCTGTATTCCATGCCAAGATTATCGATTTACTATCATACTCTGCCATGAGATTCAAGTTATTCACCACTTTATTGATAAAGGAAGTCGGAGGCAGAGAAAAACGGAAGTTGGCACCAATGGCGAAACCATTTAATGGGTAATCCTTCCGTCTGTTATAAACGTGTATGCCGGATGCAAGTCCTATAATCCCGTAGGTGAACTGGGTGTATGCCGCACCAATCATTGCAAAGAACAAAAGAAAAAGTATCAGCCAACTCATTGCAGATACAGGTTACCATTATCCTTGTACCAGTCTGCCAGCGCCTCTTCAAAGGTGTAACGGAAACGGTAACCCGAAGCGGACAGTTTTTTTCCGCAGATATTTGTGGAGATCTGCAACTTTCTCACCCGTGCCGGACAGATGCCCATCGGAGAGCCTATTGCTCCGACTATACCGGCAGCAGTCATGATCAGCCATCCCGGCATGAAAGGAACTTTTACCTTCATATTTGTCACTCTTTTCATAGATTCTACGATGTGTTCTATCGTATAGGCGGGTTCGTAGCAGCAATTATACAGTTCCACCCCACTGTCGTGATGTTCCAATCTGTAAAGCATGAACCGCACCAGTTCCTTCACATAGATACAGGCCTTGATGGTATCCTTGCGCCCCGGGTACATAAACTTATGTCCCCGAATGCCCCAATACAGACGCGTAAAGTTTCCGTTCTCTCCCCGTCCGAACACCACACCGGGACGGACAATGGTAAGCTGGCGGCCTTCACCTCCTGCCTGCCAAGTCTGATGAATCTTTTCCGCAACCAGCTTGGATATGCCGTATGGAGTGTTGGGCATAGGCAGCGTAGTTTCCTCCTTCAGTTCCTCAGCAGCACCGTAAGGGGCTATGGAACTGGTGAAAACTATTTTCCGGATACCTTGCCGTTCAGCAAAGGCACATACATTCTCCGCACCACGGATATTTGTTTCAAAATATGCAGGATCGGGATGACCGGGAGTACGATGAACGGCTGCAAAGTTAAAGATCACATCATCGGGAGTGATATTTACTTTTTCCAACTTTATCGGCTGGCGTACATCACAATAGATGAATGTGGCTGCATGTTCCTCCCCTTTTCTTAAAGCCGGTTTATATTTTTTTACTGTCGGTAATGGAGTGCCCGGCTCTATAATATCCAAGTTGTAAATTTTTGCTTCGGGATGTACTTCGTGCAAAAGATTAGCGAGGTGAGTACCGATGAAACCGGTACCACCTGTAATAAAGTAATTCATTATAGAAAATATTATTTTTTATATCCTAACTCTTCCAATAACTTTCTGTTCCAAGCAGAACGTTCTTGATCAACTATCCATCCCCACTTATTGAAATACTTAATCATATTGACCATATGAATCTTTAACATTTTCTTACTTTTGTAAGATGCTGCCCGATGAGCATGTACAATGGTCACACTAGGAACAAACATAGTTCGATACCATTTGTGCATTCTCCTAGTTATATCAATATCTTCAGGATACATGAAGAACCTTTCATCAAACAATCCTACTTTTTTGAAACATTCCAGACGAAAAAACATGAAACTACCTTGATGATAGGGCACATTCATTTCTTTCTTATGGTCATCGAATTTTAGTTGATAACGTATATTCATCTTCTCTACCATTCTTTTAGGCAGGAAACGTCGGAAAATCAGATTGGCAGGTGTGGGAAGAAGACGGCAAGTATATTGCTGCTCTCCATCAGGGTATACTACATTGGGCTGTACCTGTGCTACATCCGCATGAGCATCCATATATGTTGCCAGAAATTCCAAAACCGAAGGTTCAAAATATACATCCGAATTAAGAATCAAATGGTATTTTCCACCCAAGTTGAGTACCTGTCTTAATGCTTGATTATGCCCTGCTCCATAGCCTACATTTTCACTACCAATATATACCACATTGGGGTATTGCTGACAAAAATCTGCAATATACCGCTCGTTGGAATTATCGACCATATAAATTTGGAAAACAAGAGAAGAGGTTAGTGATTGCAAGCATTTGGACAGTTCTTCTAGATTCGTCTTGTAGGTGACAATAGAAACTGTTATCATTATTGTTTAAACTAATTATCTAAAAAATGGATTATTTATTTCCCTGAAAAACAACATGAAAGTAACTGAAAACAAATGCAGCTGAATGATACAGGAAAAATCCTTTCTACTGTATAATAAGATTCTTCTAATATAATTTTGTTATATGGCTATACATCAAAATTGGACGCTAACTAGCAGAATTGATATATAATCACAGAACATACCATATAATATAACAAATTCGAAATATTTGCTTTCAGATAGTTTTTCAACATATGTCCACTATTCATTTAACACACAGATGTCAACAAATCGGGAATACCAAATCATGTCAAATAGTTTTTAAAATTATATATTCTCACCAATAAAAGCAGGGAAATGCGAAAAATCGCTATTACAAGAAATACAGCATAACACATAAAAGACAAAATTCCCCTAATATTCAAAAGAATAAAGCCAAAAGAAAGTATTCCGAAATACAAGGCCCTAAACAGTGTAAAACAATTCTTATTCGGCAAGCAATTCATGAATAGGGATAAGTTATATCTTTTATATGAAAATCGTTCAATTATATTAGGAACAGGATAAACTAATATAAGCATACCTATAACTATGAAATTAACTTTTGGATAGAAATAGAAAGCATAAATTACATATTTAATAGTTTGTAATAAAACAAATATAACGAGTGACAAATTACTGCGAATCAAATTATATATTAAAAATACGCCCAACTCAATGAAACAAAGAACAATGTAAAGAAAAGCGCCTTTATTTTCATTTGAAATGAAAATTAACAAAAAGGAAAGAGTAATAGAGATAAAGATTCTTGTAAGATAAATGGAACATCTGTGCTCATAATAAAATTTAAGATTATAACCATATAACCTTAACGAAGGCTGCCTATCTTTTTGAACAGTCTCCGTATCATTCTGTATATACCCGACCTCATATAGATTATACAGTAGTAAAAGCGAAACCAAGTATATTGGAATGCCATATAAACTATACCCAAAACAATATAAGAAATAGT
Organism: Bacteroides sp. D1; assembly: GCF_000157095.2. NCBI lineage: Bacteria > Pseudomonadati > Bacteroidota > Bacteroidia > Bacteroidales > Bacteroidaceae > Bacteroides > Bacteroides sp. D1. The sequence goes on along the minus strand of NZ_JH114339.1, from coordinate 499,484 downwards.
ATAATGTAGGTAGAATATAGTAAATACTAAAACCTATGAATTTACTTAATGTACCCATTCTTACTACCCCATAATAAGCAAATGGAATATAAAATACATAATTGGGTATAAAAGCACATGCATACTTTGCCTGCCCTGAATTAATAGTTATATCGCCTTTCATTTTCTATTACAGCCTTAATTGAATTCTTTCTCTTTGACCATTTTTTTTCAGTCCATGGATAAATGATTAAATCTACGGTCTTTGAATGGTTTATAATATCCATATCTGTGATATTGTCTGTTATCACTTTATAAAAAGGGGATTTTAATCCCATATCATTAAGAGCTTGATATTTATGCCCCAATCTATCCTTTAATATCTTTCCCTTAAAAAGACCTTGGTTGTCATAGGCTAATTCTGTTCCAAAGCAGATTGGAATCGCTAATCTATTTGCAACGACATCTGCGATAAAATCAAAAGTCGCCGATGCCAATATGATAGTTGTATTTGAATCCTTTCTATAGAATTCAATTTTATCAAAAGAATTGTCTATTTTTAACGGTAAAAGATATTGATCATAAAAAATATTTGCTTTTTCCTGCAATTCAGCTTTGCTCATTCCCTTTATATAGAGTACTGCTATACTTCTAATGAGGTCCTTCTTTAAAAGTAAAACAGATACCTTATTTATAAATCTTGCAAAAATAGTTTTTGACACTTTACGAAACAGGCTATAAGATTTCGCTTGAACAATCAAATCAAGAAAGTCAAACGAAGTATTAGAAAAAAATAAAGTACCGCAAATATCAAATATAACAAGACGTCTTTTGGTCATTTGATATAGTATTTAAAAAAGATAAGAACAGGTCTAAAGGAATGCGTTTTTAAGATTAAAGATACTCCACGTTTTAACACAACCATTGCATATCCCATGCGATCTACAAAAGATGGCATATCACATTGTTTAAGAGATAAACAGAACAATTGGTATCTACTCAACATTTTATCTCTATCATCAACCAGAGTGGAGAATTCTTGGTGAATTTCTGTTTTGAGTATATACCCCTTGTCAGATATGCGTCGGAATCGCTCTATAAATTGAAAATCACTGTAATCAAGAAAAACCTGATTTTTATATCCGCCACATCTGAAAAACGCATCTACAGAAATACACATTCCACTGTTTATAGGTGAATAATCATACAGAGAAATAATTTGCCCCTTTGGGACATCATTGTTTATTAAGCCCATCTTCCACCACAATTTAACAGGCGACATATATCTTCCATTACCGACATTAACTGGTGGAGCAATTAAGTGAATATCAGGGCATAAACGAATGCAGTCCAAATATTCTTGTAATATCCCATTAGGAAAGTGAGTATCTTGATCTAATAATAACATCCATTCATAACCATTCTTTTTTGCATATTTAGCCGCTTCATTATAGGCGAAACTTACCCCCGGATTATCTGGATGATGGCTATAAATAATATTAGTATCCTGAACTATTTGTGAATATAGCGAATTATCAATTATATAAGTCTGAATATCAGAATGGGGTAACAATAGCGTTTGATATGTTGACGACTGATGAAAATCTAAATTATAAATTACTATAACAAAGAGTAATTGTTTATCCATAGTATATAAAGTCAATGTAATCTTAATAGTTGTTTTATAAAATTCTTAACTGCACGATCAATCAGCAAAAGCAATAATTTGGAA
>NZ_JH114339.1:495962-497673 GCF_000157095.2 Bacteroides sp. D1 | reverse complement strand
CTTTTTCCATCAACAACAATATATTCCTTGGAATTATACGATTGATTTAAAACTGAATTAATTGTTTTTTCTATATTATTTTTATCATTGTATACAACTGTAACAATAGTAATAGTATTATCCATATGGTATCTATTTTGATAAATTTACAGATAGAAATTTCAAGCTTTTATAAATACAGTAAAAAAGGAATAAACTAAATAGATTATTGAAAAACAAGTATATATCAAGAAATGCACTCGTTCCACATCTGAACAAGAAAGCCTTAAAACAAGTGTTAGGCAAGGTGTTAGGCATTGAATTCTGTCCATGATAACATAACGAAGAGCTTCCCAATGCAAGAATAGCTACACCTATTAGAGAGTACCAACCATAATAAGCCCAAAATGTTACAGTAAAAGGACTATTTGGAGCACCGCCACTTGGATAAAACCCTGTTGTAATTTCGAACAAATCAGCTCCAACTGTAGTCATCATTTGAGCTTCATCAAATTCCAGTCCAAATAAGTGCCTAAAAGGTCCCCATAACATATATGACATATTAAGAAGCCCACTCCGGTTATAATCAAGTGAATTGATTATATCATTGGGATATGCATTCCAATAAATGTCCCCACCTGCTAATAATCTATAAATAAAATAATTAAAAGCACTCCCCAAGTCTGAAAGCCCTCCTATTATGATAGTCAACAAAGGTGTAAAAATGCCCATAACTATATATATTTTCTTTATCTTAGGAATATAGTTTTCATAATAGAGAAAATAGAAAAATACAGCGCTTACTATATTTAGTATAAACCCTTTTGCCCCTGAAAAAAACGAAAAAATCAAAATAACTCCTATTGGCAATTAAACTTTTTTTATACCGTTTATTCTTAAACAAATATATAGTATATATCAAAACCATTAGCGAAACTGAGGATGATAATCTGCCTAGAAGTCCTAGAATACCAGATGAGTTATCAATGTTCTGAGCAAACCTATTTTCATTAAAAAGTGGAATGCCATTTATGGCATACGAATATAATGTAGTTAGAACATATAGTGCCAAACATACTTTAAAGAACAAGTCATCAAACCGCCTATAAGCAACTTCCCCCCCCTTCTTTTTTATTGGAAAAGATTTTGCTGAACTCATATAAAATACAGTCCAAAATAGAATTTGAGAACAAGCAAAGAATGAAAATAGTTCTGTACTAACATTCTTTGTTAATAGCAAGAAGACAGGTATTGCATTAGCTAATCCTACAAAAAAAAGACTAAGCAATAATGGGTCAATAACACTCCTTACTCTCTTAAGATACAAGGGAAGTAAAAATAGCTGACTTACAAATAGCGCAACAAAATACAGTCTTATATTAGGGAAAAAAGTTGTTCTAAAAATGAATATGCATCCATCGGGAGTATTAATTTAAAAATAATTATAAAATAAGATTAGTACTCAATTAGACAAAACGTTCAGCTGAAATGCATAACTTTAAAATTTAAGCCTTAATTTGAGTATTTACAAGCAATGTAGTCATAAATCAAGTCCCTACAAGCATATCCATTATCTTTAGATAAATCAACGATTCATAACAGAATGATAAACAGCCAATAATTGCCATGAAGATTCTTCCCATCGGAAAAAAGCTAGACGCTCATATCCTCTTTGAATAATAAAGTTCCTCTTTTCATCATTCCAATCAAGCACTTCCTCCATTTTTTCCCT
>NZ_JH114339.1:494872-495862 GCF_000157095.2 Bacteroides sp. D1 | reverse complement strand
AAACTTTCCTCAAATAAACTCTTTATAGCAAAACCTCCAATAAACATACATACGCTAATACACAATACAGGACAAACGACCTGAATCAGAAAATCTGAAATCTTAAGACCACACTGTTTATTAGAATAATAAATAATAACCATATCTCCACCCATACTCCAAATTGCTATCATAAAAATATATAGCCAATATGGAGCGCCCCCTAACGTATAAGCAAGATAGGTAAAACATACAGGCAATACATTCATAATACTTTTATAGATAGCATACCTTTTAATATTTCCCTCTGCATAAATAGCAGTGGCGGCACTATTTGTCAATTGACATATTACAGTAACAATCAGTTGCATACAACAAAACATAGCCGTCCATTCCGGTACATCCTTTAGCCAGATTCTTAAAACATAATGCATTTCCAATATGAAAGGAACGGCAAACAGGACTATTAAAAGTGTAGAAAACTTACCACTAGCCAACGTTACACGATTCATCGCTTCCATATCGTGACTGCCAGCCCTTTTTACAATAACCGGATTTACTGCCTTCATCAAGTTCAATGAAAAGTTAGACAATTGTCCATTCACCTGATTGGCTATTCCTTGAGCTGCACTCAATATGGTACCAAAAAAATGATTAAGCACCAAGCCCGAACCATAATAAGAAACAAGACTGGATATAGCCGTTAAGAAATTCCAGGAGAAAAATGAAGTAATTCGTTTGAGAAGATTCGAATCCCAATACTTACGAATTGAAAAAACACATTCGTCATATTTACGATGACAATATATTTTCATTATCGTAAGAGTTATCAAAGGAATCATAGCTGTCAATACGCCATACACAATCAGTTTATCACTATTGGTATAAACACAAACAAAAGCAATAACCAGACGTAGCAAACATTCAAATATACCAATCAATGAATAATAGAGCATATTTTCGTGAGCATTTACAACAGCATCATAAGGGACATTGATTATTGTCAGCACT
>NZ_JH114339.1:467365-494772 GCF_000157095.2 Bacteroides sp. D1 | reverse complement strand
CCGCAAAAATCCTCTGAACCGGTATGTTAAATACACCATTAAAAAGCAAACGCATAACAATCAGCAATAGGATACAGGTAAGAACAGCTACACCAATATGTAAAACTATGCTCACATTAAATATCTGACGCTTTTTTATAAGATTTCCTTCACCTTCAGCATACGACATAAAACGTTGGGTAGCATTGGCCATTGTCGCATTCAAAAAGCCCAACATAACAATGGCTCCGCCTATAATATTAAATATCCCGAAATCAGATGCCCCTAATGATGATAATATTAATCGAGTAGTATAGAGAGAAATAAATACCGTCACCGCCATCTTTATATATAAGAAGCCGGTATTTTTTATCACCTGAGTTGTTGTTGACATTTATTCTTTAGCTTTCGTATCTTCGAACTATTTTATGACTCTTTTGAGGCTTCATTTTTAACACATCCTCTATATCCCAACGCCTATCTAAATCTACGAAATAACGAGAGTGATGAGATTCTCTATATTGTGGTGGAGGAGGAGTCATATAGTCATTATAAAAACGAGTAAGATAAGCATGGTAATTGCTGGGGACAATAATGGAAAAATCTTCAAAAGGAACTGCAACCCCTTTTCCAAACCATTCCTTTTCACACAATTCTTTCTCAAAGCCATAGAACCCGCCATAACACATACACTTTTGCCCTCTTTGTTTTTGAATCAAGTCTTCCGCATGTTTGTATTTAAAAAAATAATGTTCCTTAAATACTTTCCCTATAGAAGCGTAGTATATTTCCTTCAAAAATGTTTTTATATGCATGTGGACAAACAAGTTTACGCAATTTCTAAAAAACGTTTTCTTAAAGGTTCTCCGATATTTATCAAAATATTTACTTTTTTCTTCATGCAATTTTTTAGCTACATCCACATTTCCCACCTCATCCAAAGGGAAAATATCAACATATACTCCAAAAACAATGGGAAAATCAGTCATTTCTACTATAGTTGTATTTGCATCCGAGAATTTAGCGAACCACTGATTATAAAATTGATTATTAGAATCAACGATTTCATACCCAGTTCCCTGCAATTTCTGTTTAAGCGCAAGAAACTTATCATAGTCACTCCTTGGCATCAAGACATCAATATCATCATCCCAAGGTATCATTCCTTTATGACGAATCGCCCCCAAGCACGTTCCCGCACAAGCATAATATTGTAAATTATGTTCTTTGCAAATATTGATGAAGCTCTTCATCGTTTTACATAGAATTTCCTTATACTTAAGTTTATCCTCTTCCATTACAAATCATTCTTACCATAAATCAACATTTTCAGGTTAACACTCAAAGATTATGTTTTAATAAGTAGGAATTATAAATTCACTTTCGTTATCGTCTTCAACATTTTATCTCTCATACAGCCTTCAATGTTCCACCCTAACGCTTCTAATTTTTTAGTGGCAAATACAGATTTACTTACCATATTATAGCCTTTCTTTTCAAAATCATCAGGACACTTCATGATAACTTTCCGTCCAACTAACCCGGCTATTAATTCTGCCAATTGACGAATTGTGATATTACTATCCTCATCTGCTATATTATAGACCTCTCCATTTTCTCCCTTAAGTAAAACATGAAGCAGTCCAGACACGCAATCTACCACATAACACCAAGATCTAAATTGTTCTCCAGTACTTTTCATAACAACATCTTCTCCTTGAAGTACATTACGAATAAATTGAGCATAGACACGGTTATCTGATTCTGTAAATTCTGGTCCGTAAACATGGCAAGGACGTGCAATGACGACATCTACGTTATATTCCACACCATAAGAAATACACAAGGTCTCTGCTGCTCTTTTACTTGAAGGATAACATGAACGAGGCGAAGCACAATCAACATACCCACTATATTCTTCAGTAAACACTCTCCCATCTCCTTCACCATATACTTCCCCTGAAGAAATATAAAGCAACCGTTTCATACCGTGCTGTATTCCATAACTCATTAAATTGTCCACTCCATTAATATTGCCCTTCATGATTTCTACCGGATGTTTTCCAAATTCTGCAGGACAAGCACCGCTAGCAGCATGAATAATATACTGAAAATCTACATCGCACACCAAAGGTTGCATTACATCATATTTGAAAAAATGGAAAGTTTTATCATTGACATATCTTAAAAAACGATTCTTTGCTCTCTCTTCATTTCTTCCAGACGCATACACATTATAATCCTTATTCTCATGCGCCATCAATACATCCACAAGACAACCACCGATTAAACCTGTTGCTCCTGTTACTAAAACATTGCAGCCACTCAATTTGCCCCATGGCAACAAAAGAGTTGCAACTTTCTTAATATCATCCTGATATGCCATATCGCTTTTATTTCAACCATTCATCTTTACTAGTATGCATCAAAGCCTTTAAAATTTCCAGATCCTCTACAGTTGTAATCTTTATATTTTTCTCCGAACCTGGCACAATATGCATTTCAATATTCTCATTAAGTTCAGCTAACAATGTACAAGAAGCTACAGAATTTACAATACCTTTTTTACAGGCTAATTCATGAGCTCTAATGATATTTTTCAATCGAAATGTTTGTGGAGTTTGGGTACGAATAAGAGTATCACGTGGAATACTTGCAGTCGAAGTAAAGCCATCCTCACTTTCCAATATAGCTTCCCGGCATTGGATCCCTGTTATAGCATAACCATAAGCCTTACAAATTGCAATATTGGAAGAAATTATCTCTTGACTAAGCAATGGACGAACACTATCATGAATAAGCACAAGATCTTCATCATCACATCCCTTTTCTTTTAAACCATAAATGCCATTATGGATGCTTTCCATACCAGAATCGCCCCCAGGAAATATCCATCTTAATTTATCAATCATAAATTGATTGGCATATGATTGCAAAACTGTTTCCCATCCTTTTAAGCATACTACCGCTATTGCTGAAATATCAGGATGCAGTTGAAAACATTGCATCGTCCGAATGATAATAGGAGCTCCATCAACATGCATAAATTGTTTAGGAATATCTTGCCCCATACGGTTACCAGAACCACCTGCTATTAATAATGCTATATTCATAGATTCTTCGTTTTTTTTTAACTAATCGCTTAGTGTTATGATTTTCCATCTTAATACGCATTCTTCTCCCCCACAATCACATTCGCCACAGTCTTATAAATGATATATAAGTCAAGCAGCATTGTCCAATGCTCCATATACCAGATATCAGCCTTCACACGTTCCTCCATCTGTGATAATTCCCTCGTTTCACCACGAAAACCATGCGTTTGAGCCCAACCGGTTACCCCTGGTTTTATAAAGTGCCGCACCATATATTTATCAATCAAACGGGCATAAGTCTCCGTATGAGCCAACATGTGAGGACGGGGACCAACTATAGACATATCACCTTTAAAGACATTGATAAACTGGGGAAGTTCGTCAATATTAGAACGACGAAGAAAATTTCCAAATCGGGTTTTCCGGGGATCATCAGCCGTAGCCTGTTTACTGTCGGCTTCATTATTCACTTTCATCGAACGGAATTTATAACACACAAAATCCACACCGTTCAAACCCGTACGCATTTGCTTAAAGAAGACAGGACCGGGAGAAGTTAATTTTATAATACTTCCCACTATGAGATAAACAAAAGGAAAAATAGTAACCAGAAAAAGACCTGAGATAACAATATCAAATATTCGCTTCAATATCCGATTTTCCATTTTACCCAAAGGCTCATAACGCAGATTCAATATAGGCATATTGCCAACCATACTGTGCCAGATACGACGAGGAAAACCTTTACAGACATTAGGAACACCATGAAAATAAAGCAAATGGTTTTCACAATGATTCATAATAGAAAAATTATAGCGCCCCTCCTCCATCGACAAAGAACAAAAGACATGCTTGATACCCAAGTGTGCGGACATAAAGTCTGAAAAACCGTCGGGATTACCCAGATAGGAACATTGGGAGGAAAAGGCTTCATTCGGTTTTATATCAAAATAACCTACGACCTCATACAGCGAAGACGCCAAAGAATTCTCCATCTCCTCATACAACACCTGCATATTATTGCCCCCACCTATAAAAACAGCATAACGCCTATGCTTACCCTTAGCACAATAGACTATCAGAAAATGACGGATAATAATGCGATAAATACTTAAGATGACAAAGAGAAAAGAGAAATATGCGACAAAGAAAAGAGGAGAATAGATAGAGATTCCACTAAAAGTCATGATACATGCCCAAAAGATGGAAAAAGCTATAATATTCTTCAACACGCGCAATACTAGTTGGTCGGGACGAATTCCCCGACTGTCCCAAACCTTCCCGCGAGAGCTGGAACAGGCCAGATAACAGAGACTTAACGAAGTCATCATCCAGGAAACCCTACAAGAAAAAGGTAAAGAGACAAATACTTCTTCCCAAAAGAAAAGGAGAAAGAACAATACCAGATTCAGAATGACCAGATCTCCCAGAACTGCTACAAATTCTATAAATTTATTGATTTGACTGGTGGTTGATACCATACACATTAAAGATTGATTTTAGGCACATACTTCTTTGAACTTATTCAGAAAATCTTTTCCGAATAGATTCCAAGAGATAACAATACAAACTGATAGGAAAATAAAAGCTAAAACACATACTTTCCTACTGGTTCCCGAAGGATATAATGGTACCACAGCAGGCTCTACAATGGCAAATACAGGTTTCTCCTCCTGAACTTTAGCTCTGGCAATCTGAAGCTGACTGGCAACCTGACTGTATACTTGATAAGCTAGACTCATATCATTCTGCAGACGTTCCTGTTCGGCACGAACACTCTGCAAAATTAGGTTATCATGAGAATCGAGATAATCGGCATATTTCTTCTGAGCAGCATAATATTCTTGCTGACGTTCTTTGAAAAGTTTCTCCAAATAAATACAATCCTCTTTTGATTTAGAGGTACGATAATCTATGATATATTCCTGCAACTTCTTTACCACGGAATCGGCAACAACTGCAGCAACCTTAGAATCCTGAAAAGTTGCAGTAACGGAAGTCATCGAAGTTTTTTTATCCACAGAAGCAGTAATCTTTTCCTTCAGAGTCTCAATTTTCTCTGTTTCCTTTTTTGAAAGCTCAATTACACCCTGACTTGTTTTATCAAAATATATATCTTCATCTTCCTCAGTAAACAAGGACTTTACTCCACCAATTACCATACCGGGAAACCCGATTACATAACTCCACCAAGGGGATGTTTCTTCATCTAAATAAATATTCAATGTCATGACTTCATTCTTTGTTACCGGTATCTCCATTGCAGAAAGCTCCAGTAAAAAAGGAGTAGAAGAGACAATATCAGCGGATAAGGAAGCATTCAAGGCATCAGTACCATCTCCCATAGTAACTCCACTTCCTAAAAAGGAAGCAGCCAAACCGGATAAACCACCACCTTTGTTATTACCCATTTCCGGAGAAAGGGTAACTTCAACCGTGTACTGCTTAGGAATACTTATTGCAACAATAACACCAATTATCAGTCCGATACCGGCTGCTTTATAGATCTTCTTACGAATACCTATAACCTTACGAAGAAGATCCATCAAATCGATTTCAAGCTCCTCGTCATTGTGATTATTATACACCTGTTTTGTTTCCTTTTCAGATGTTTGTTCCATCAAAGTAGACATAAATAAAGGTATTCGTTATTTCTTGATTAAATTAGCGATAGAAGCAACCATCATTCCCAAAGTACTGAATGTAGTAGCATAACCTAAAATGTTGCCAATATTAGTCCTTTTCTTTGCCTTACTAGGTACAATTATCTCGCAACCCGGTTCAATCTGTTTCTTACCGCTACCTTTTACCTTAGTTACCTGACCATTCATATAAACAATGAACTTCTTGCTCTTCTTCGCATTTTCAGAATAGCCACCAGCTTGATCCAGATAATAATCAACTTTCTGTCCTTCTATATAAGAAACCGTATTAGGAACCATCACAGCACCATTGATCGTAACTGTATTATTGTTCTTCGGAATAGAAATCACATCACCCTCACGCAAGACAATATCCGCTGTACTGCCAGGATTAGCTAATGCTTTCTCCAAGTCAATGCCAACACTAAAAGTATCTTCCACACGAACACCCAAAGAGTCCATCATAGCCTCACCCAACTGTCGGCTCATCAAACGGATCACATCTCCCATACGTTTCTTCTCACCCTCAGTAGCGACACGAGTCAACTTGGCACCGCGTAAGTAAGCATAATTCGTAGCACCTCCAGCTTTATTGATCAAATCTGAAAGGCGTTCTTCACGGCTGGTCATGGCATAAGAGCCTCCGAACAGGATTTCACCTTCAACAGCTACATTCTGTTGAGCCTGATAACCCGGACTGCGGCGAACATAAACCTCATCATAAGGCTGAAGTACGAAACCCGGTGTGCCATCTATCACAAAACCTTCTTTAAGGGAGAATGTATATATCTGACCAATAGTATCGTTACCCACTGTACTACGGGGATTCTTAATCCTACGAGATACATCCACACGAACAACAGAAGCGGCCTCACGCAAGCCTCCGGCCTGAATGACCAAATCTTCAAGAGTCATATTATCCGCATAAGGATAGGAATCCGGCTTGGCTACTTCACCATGGATTACGACATTACCTCTGTCTTCCAAATCATGGATACTCGGAATATAAAGAATGTCGTTTTTCATCAGGATGATGTTTTGAGAAGTACCATCCATAATGGCTTTAATGTCAACAGGAATAACTTCAGTAGTAAGGTCCTCACGCTGGCGATAAAGGACAGCACGGTTAAGGAAAGCATCACCCGTCAAGCCTTGGGCTTCGTTCACCAATTCACGGACGGTATTCAGTTTACCGTTTAGCTGGTAGATACCGGGACGGTAAACAGCACCACGGATTTCAAGCCTATTAGTGAAGCGGTTAAGGATAGCCTCGGCGGTCACAACATCACCATTCCGCATTTTATAGACACTATAATCAAGGTCTTTGACTGTGTTTACTTCATACTCCTGTCCGTTCTGACGTACAACACGTAAGGAACGGGTGTAGGCGTCAGCGTCAAATCCACCGGCATAACTGATAAGTGTAGATAAGTTTTCGTCCTTCTTCATTTCGAAACGCATGGGACGTTTCACTTTTCCGTCGATCTTAACCAATACGTCATAGGCGGGAACAATCACAACATCACCTTCCTGCAGACGAATGTCATCCTGAATGTTGCCTTTCATGATAAATTGGTAGACGTCGATTGTGGCGATGTTCTTACCGTTACGTACCAGCTGGACATTACGAAGGCTACCTATGTCACTGACTCCACCTGCACGATAAAGTGCATGGAAGACAGTAGAAAAGGAAGAGAGAGAGTAAGTGCCCGGCTGGACTACTTCACCCATCACATTGATCTGAATAGTACGGATGCTACCCAGCGTCAGACGGATATCCGAAGTGGGGTCATTCGTATTATTAAGACCATTATAAATCTTGTTTAATGTTTTTTTGAGATAGTCATTGGCTTCAGCAATAGTCAGGCCGTTCAGGTTGACGGGACCTATTTTCTGAATGTTGATCGTGCCATCAGGAGAAATCTGTTGGCGGATAGTGTTCTGACTGGCTCCCCAGATGTCGATAATCACTTCATCACCGGGACCGAGACGGTAATTTAAAGGGGTGGCGATGTTGACACTAGGTTCAAAAGTCAGGTTACGGGTATTAAAAATGTTACGTCCGAAAACCTGATTACCACGTGCGAGGTCTTGAGTACTCGGATGGTCTTCCAGCATATCGGAGGTGTTCTCCTTCATTTCTTCACGAAGGCGTGATTCATTGACATCCGTACCGGTAGCGTTGGAAGCATTGACATTGTTCTGCTGCTCATAAAGCTGCTTCACACGCATAGCCTGTTCCTTGGTCACGCCCTTACGGGCAAGTTCTGAGGCTAATTGCTTTTGTTCTTTCCCTTGTCTAATCCCCTCTTTGACATACTCCAATACTTGAGAATCGCTCATATTTTGAGCCATCAAAGGAGAAAAAACTCCTAACAGTAGAATGAATAGAAATACGTTAAAGTTTTTTTGTGTCGTCATTACTAATCTTTGTGGGTTCTACATAACCGATTGGCATATCTACACAGGCACAGCCAAGCATATTTAGACGAACGGCAATCTTACTCTTCCCCCCAACAGTCACGAGTTCGCCGACAAGGCCGCTCAAAGGACCTTTTATCACACGAACTTTCTCACCACGCGCCAGTGGAGTATCATTCATACAGACTGTTTCATCGGAATAATCGAGCATGAAACGGAAACGCGCCATTTGCTCGTCAGGAATAACGGCAGGAGTGCTTTCACCACGCATCACCATATAACGGCTGACCGTGGAGAAGCTTAGGACTTCCATACGCTCTTTTGGATTGACATGAACAAAAACCATCATGGGAAGCAAGACTGTATCAACCATCTTTCGACGGTCGCTCCATTGATGGATCTGTTGCTGAACGGGAACAAAAGAATCAATTCCCATCTTAGACAAACGCTCGGATACCTTCTTCTCGTGATGCATTCGAACGAGTGCTACATACCAGCGTTTTGAGTGTGCTACGCCTTCCCCTGTCCCACTAATAGGCCCGGCATTTACTGATTTTGGTTTCGTTAAAATCATATTTTTTTACCCCATGTGATTCCGTTACTTCTTAGGTAACGGATAACACATACACGAAACGTACATTATGATGAAAATAGAAATCACGCACATGACAAAGGCGTAGAATGTGGAAAGGCCTAATACTCAACGGGGAAAATCTAGAGATTAGGCAATAAAAAGTATAGAGCATGGAAATAAGGTTATTTCATGTTCGGATAGTTTTTTGCTCTATGTTTCAGATAAAACGAAAAAAAGTGGAGGAATATTTGCTTTCTATTCGTGTTTTTGTCTATCTTTGCGTCAAATTTAATTCCGTTACCTAAGAAGTAACACACATATTTTAATTCTGATTATTAACACTTTACTATTTTCACACTGCCTGTACAGCAATTTCTTACGTAAGATAAATTCCCTTTATTCACCTCCGTACGTTCTTTTAGCTCAAAGCCTTTCAAGTAGATTTGTGTCGTTTTTATAGATTTGTGCCCCAATGATTCACTAATCATTTCAATGGAAACTCCCCGATACTTCGCAGTCGTTGCCCAAGAATGACGAAGCGTATAGGAAGTGACAGGAGATTGCAAATGCAAGGTTCTTGCCAGGTCCTTCAGAGAATTATTAAATCGACGGAGAGCGGACTGATATTCCCGGTAACCTCTTTCATCCGTCCGTTTTTTATCCCCACGAAGAATATCAAACAGATAATCCGGACAGTCAGGATGAGAATCTTCTTTGCTACGGAGCTGGTTAATCATTTCCTTTGCCGTATTCAGCACTTCCACGCTCATTGGAGTTTTAGTTTTGATACGATTGTATCGCAACACATTCTGATCGAGTGCCGATTTCTCCAGATGGGCTAAATCAGCGAATGACATTCCGCAAAACTGGAACATCAGGGCGGCAATAGCTTGCGTACGGCGTAAACGTTCCGATTTGGGATCCTCATACAGAAGCTTATACAATTCCGTAGCAGGCAAAGCCTTTTTCTGGCGGACATCCACACCTGTATAGACATCATGAAACAGTCGCGGAACGTATGGCGCACTGCCCGCTTCCACTCCACGGTTATAAATACTACGAAGCATACGCATGTACGTAGAAATCGTATTGGGCTTCAAGCCACACTCATAAAGATACTGGCCGTAACGTCGTAAACGTTCACGGGTGATCTGTCTGAACGACACATTAGACGTGCCGCAAAATTTGCTGAAAGAAAAGAGGGCATTCTTGTAGACATGCGCCGTAGAATACCGTCCCTCCTTCCGCAAACGACCGATGTAGAATTCCGCACACCGGTTAAATCCATTTTTGTTCATCATTTGCATCACTAATAATTTTATATATTATACCATTTGGCAAGCAACAAAAAAACAAATCTTTTTGCAGAATTGAAGCACACTTGACAAATGCGATATTATTTTTTTAGATTATTAACCTATAAAAAAATATCCGGATGCTCACTAAACGGACATCCGGATATCACTCTCTTTCTACCTTCTGACTAATTACCTCTCTGAATAGTTTGCCAGATTGTAACATACCGGCTTCGTGCTATTACCTACACGGTAGATACCGAACTTAAAGTAATAACCATCATCGTCGTTACGTCCAATCATGATTTTCTCATTGTCCACAATGTGTTTCTTAACCTTTTTCCCTTTTTCCTGATAGTCCATCTGTACATCGAGCATACCCGGCTTTACAATTGTTTCCGCCTCTTTGCCATAGACTGTCCAATCGATATGAATACGGAATGTAATCCAACAATCTTTCGGAAAATCGGCGAAAGGCATTTTGTAAGCAATGGTCGATGCTTTATATGTAGATGTCACAGGTTTCATAACCGGTGTCTTTTCCGGATTTGCGTTGCAACGGTCGTCTTTATCGGTCAGCCATTTACGATCGGAGTTTGCTTTGATATAGAACCATCCGCCTGAAAATCCGAATGCCAATGGAGGATAGCCACCTTGTTCCACCAGCCATCCGTTAGCCTTTCCGGCCTGATAAACGGGATTGCCTTGTTTATCTTTCACCGGATTACCTTGCTTGTCCAGCTTGGGTTTCTTTTCGTATCCCATGTTTTTCTTAAAAATAGTAGTTTTGTCCAGTTCCATGAACTCATCAGCTGTCAGTTTCTTCACTTCACCCTGTGGAGTCTGTACCAAAGTACGATCCGGCATTCCATGCCATTGAGCAAAAATGGTGGAAACATCACTGCCTAATGTAGAAGGGATATATACCGAAAACTCATAATCGCGGGAAGCACCTTGCGGACAAATACCTTTTCCATGATGATATACAGTTTTCATTATTTGTGCTTTCTTATATGTATCGGCTGGTTTGCCTTTGAAATCATCGGAAGTTGCATAACAATAAGAAAATTCCGCACGCCCTTTTGTTTCCCCCGCTGCATATCCGGATAATGTGTTATCATCTTCTTTCAGTTCAAAACGATAAGAAGGTTTTCCGTTGAACATAAGGTTGAAATCACGTTGAATGGCATGCGCTTTTTTAGCTCCGACTGCTACCCAGCAACCATCTATAATCTGATTGACACATGCCGAATCTGCCTGTACATTTACACGCTCGGTCAGTGGCACCAAAGTCTGTGTTTCTATAGCCGGACCGGGTTTCTCGACTTGTTCAGCCATCGCCGTGCATCCTGATGCCAGCACGCAAATAATAAAAATGCTTTTCTTCATTCTATTCGATATTAAGTTTGTTGACGGTGCAAAAATACGAAAGGCAACCTCATCGGTTGCCTTTCGTTTGTCTCAAATGCTTTCACATTTGTGTAATTTTGCTGTCAGCACCTGCTTGGAGGCTTAATTGGGTGCTTCATCGTTCAAATCTTCTTCAAGCATATCGACTTTCTGTATGCTCATTTTTCCATCAGCAGTGATCGTTATAGAAAGCGGCATATACAAATCTGTCTGCGGATAACAAACACTTGCGGCATATACAATGCCCTGCGGAGTGGTCTTGTCGTATACAATTCCTTCCAATATAGATTTCGAGAGAAATTTTGCATCGACTACGGATGAAAAATCATTCTTGGTAAATGTCTTGTTCAATACCGTTTCGTTACCGCGTGTCAGGTGTAGCACTATTTTATTGTCGACATAAGTATCTCCCATCTCATTTGTTACATGAGGCAGACTTTCGTCCGGAATACGTGAAACAAAGGAATGATAATCTTTTCCTTTGAATTTAAAGTTAGTTTCGCTCTTAGACGTCTGCATACGCTGCAATCCGTGAGCATCTATACTGTCTATTCTTGCCAGTAGCGACTGATTATCTGAAGTTCCTTTTTTACCGCCACATGCACTCACAGCCACTGCCAACGGCAATAAAAGCCAATAAACTAGTTTTCTCATACGTAAGTTTTCTGTTTATAAATAGATGGCAAAGGAACAAAAAGAGCGGGATATTTACAAGTGTAACCGACATTTTTCCTACATTTGAAGGAAAGAAGGAATGGAAAGGCTATCACAAAGGGGGGCTTGACAACAGTGGCAAACCGGCCAGTGCATTTAATGCTTTCAAGAGATAAGATTATTGAATCCTTTTTTATAACTTTACGCCGAATCCAAAATATTTTATACCTGAAAAGTAAAAATGAACATGAAACACCCCAAACAGTTAGTAACTGTACTTTTGATGGGCGCCGCCTGCACTATGCAAGCGCAACGCAGTGAGGCACTGCTGGAGAAGAACTGGAAATTCAGTAAAGGAAATTTTAAAGAGGCCAGTCAGCCGGAGTTCAATGACACTAAATGGGAATCGGTTGTTATTCCACACGACTGGGCGATTTTTGGTCCATTCGACATGAACAATGACCTCCAAAACGTAGCAGTGACACAGAACTTTGAGAAAAAAGCTTCCTTGAAGACAGGACGTACCGGCGGTCTTCCTTATGTAGGTACCGGATGGTATCGTACCAGTTTTGACGCCCCTGCCGACAAAGAAGTGACACTACTTTTTGATGGTGCCATGAGTGAAGCGCGTGTCTACATCAACGGAAAAGAAGCTTGTTTCTGGCCTTTCGGCTACAATTCTTTTCACTGTAATGTGACTTCCTTATTGAATAAAGACGGTAAAAACAATACGCTTGCCGTGCGTTTGGAAAACCGTCCGCAATCTTCGCGCTGGTATCCGGGAGCAGGTCTGTATCGCAATGTACACCTGATTGTGACTGACAAAATCCATGTGCCTGTATGGGGAACGCAAATCACGACTCCTCACGTCAACAAGGATTTTGCAGCCGTACGTCTCCAAACGAAGATAGACAATGCCGGTGAGAAAACAGCCATCCGTGTAGAGACGGAAATTCTTTCTCCGGAAGGTAAAGTTGTTACCCGGAAAGAGAATACAAGCCGCATCAATCACGGACAACCTTTTGAACAAAATTTTATTGTAAACGCACCCGAACTCTGGTCGCCGGAAAGTCCGTCGCTTTACAAGGCTGTCTCTAAAATTTATGCGGATGATAAACTGGTAGATACTTACACCACACGTTTCGGTATCCGCAGCATTGAATACATTGCCGACAAAGGGTTCTACCTGAACGGGGAGCACCGCAAATTTCAGGGTGTATGCAATCACCACGATTTAGGTCCGTTGGGCGCCGCTATCAATGTTGCAGCACTGCGTCATCAGCTTACGCTATTGAAAGATATGGGATGCGACGCGATCCGTACTTCTCATAATATGCCGACTCCCGAACTCGTTGCGTTGTGTGACGAAATGGGATTTATGATGATGATCGAACCGTTCGATGAATGGGATATCGCCAAATGTGAAAATGGTTATCACCGCTACTTCGATGAATGGGCGGAACGTGATATGATAAATATGCTTCATAATTACCGGAATAACCCTTGCGTCGTTATGTGGAGTATCGGCAACGAAGTACCGACTCAATGCAGTCCTGTCGGTTATAAAGTGGCCAAATTCCTGCAGGATATCTGCCATCGTGAAGATCCTACCCGTCCTGTCACTTGCGGAATGGACCAAGTGACTTGTGTACTTGCCAACGGATTTGCAGCAATGATTGACATTCCGGGACTTAATTACCGTACGCAACGCTATCAGGAGTCATACGACCAACTCCCGCAGAATCTGATTCTGGGAAGTGAAACGGCTTCTACTGTCAGTTCACGTGGCGTGTACAAATTCCCGGTGGAGGATAAGAAAGGGGCAAAATATGAAGATCATCAATGCTCTTCATACGATGTGGAGGTTTGTCCCTGGTCGAATATTCCGGACGAGGACTTTGCATTAGCTGACGATCATCATTGGACCATCGGACAGTTCGTATGGACCGGATTCGATTATCTGGGTGAACCGTCACCATACGATACGGATTCATGGCCCAACCACAGTTCAATGTTTGGTATCATCGACCTTGCCAGTTTACCTAAAGACCGCTATTATCTTTACCGTAGCGTGTGGAACAAGGAAGCAGAAACTTTGCATATCCTGCCTCACTGGACCTGGCCGGGACGTGAAGGTGAAGTGACTCCCGTTTTTGTGTACACTAATTATCCTACTGCCGAATTGTTTATCAATGGCAAAAGCTATGGAAAACAAAGCAAGAATAATAGTTCGCTAAAGAACCGCTATCGCCTGATGTGGATGGATACAAAGTACGAACCGGGTGAAGTGAAAGTAGTAGCCTACGACAAAAACGGAAAAGCGGTGGCTGAAAAAGTAGTCCGTACTGCCGGAAAGCCTCATCACATCGAACTGGTAAGCAACCGTAACGAACTGACTGCAGATGGAAAAGACCTGGCTTATGTGACTGTTAAAGTAGTAGACAAAGACGGTAACCTCTGCCCTACCGATAATCGTCAGATAAATTTCTCGGTAAAGGGAACGGGTAAATATCGTGCTGCCGCCAATGGAGATCCGACGAACCTTGAACAATTCCATCTTCCGAAGATGCATGCTTTCAACGGTATGTTGACAGCTATTCTGCAAGCCGGTGAAACTGCCGGAGAGATTGTATTTACAGCAAAAGCAAATGGAGTGAAAGCCGGAAATATTCGTATTCAGACGAAATAAGGCATACGCTTCAGCATATAACAAACCCAGCGGATTTCTTTACTGAAAAGAAGTCCGATGGGTTTCTTCATACAACTATCTCCGAAACTTGCTCACTTGTGCTCAATAAAAGCGACGTTATAAGTACTTTAGCTAAATAGCTTTCCAGAAGGCCTGAAAATCACGATACCTGCCGTAGCAGACCAATTCGTCTCCTTCTTCCACTTTCTCATTTCCCGGTAATTCATTCTTCACATGAAGCTCGGTCAGAGAGATACCCAGGCAGTTGGTGATCTTATTCGCCCGTTTCAATCCTATCATTTTTAAATGAAACTCTTCATCCAGGTTTAACTCATTCACAAAATATCCTACAAATTTCTCCGGAACCGTGAACTTCACAACATAATAATCCTGATCGATGCGGAATCCTTCCATGTTAGTACCGAAGTCGAGCAGTTGTACCAGGCTGCGGGCAGCATCTTCTTCCGGAGTCAGGATTCGTTCCAGATCAAAAGCTTCAAGCACTGCTTTATGTACGGCATCAATAGCACGGGCAAAAATACGGGGAACCTTTTTCTGCTTCAACAGGGCAACGACTCGTATCGACGCACCAAAATTCTCTCCAATCGCTACAATAACTATATCCACACTATTCAATGGCAACACTGATAATGATTGTTCGTCAGTGGCATCAATGACAAAAGCTGTAGCAACCTTATCTTTGATGGAGTCTACACGACTTTCGCTTATATCCGCACCTATAATTTCGTGTCCCAAGGCGGACAGTTCTTCCGCCAACACATGGCCGTAATTTCCTAAACCAATAATAATATACTTCATAGCTTTAGTTTATTATGATGTTATCACTCGGATAACGGTATTTTGTATTCTTTTTCTGTTTGACGATTCCCAACATCAATGTTATTAACCCCACACGACCAATAAACATCAACAAAGACACCAATAGTTTGCTTGCGTCGCACAAATGAGGGGTCAGATTCAGACTGGAACCTACGGTACTAAGCGCAGAGACACATTCGAAAGTCAATGCCATAATGGAAACACCCGGTTCGAGTATGCTCAATGTGAAAATAAAAATGAATAAGACTCCCAATGACATGACTACTGTTGCATTGGAACGCCGGATTGAATCGTAAGACAATTCTCTGCCGAACACTTCCACTCGTTCAGTGCCACGCAATACGGCTACAAGATTCAGAACTACGACCGCAAAAGCATTTACTTTCACACCACCTGCCGTGGACTGTGATCCACCGCCCACCCACATCAAGAATAGATAAACCAACAATGTCTGCACGCTCAATGATGCCAGGTCGACACTGCTGAAACCGGCTGTTCGCGGACAAGTGGCATTAAAGAAAGCTTGTGTCCACTTATCTGCCACAGGCATACCGGCAAAAGAACCATTCCACTCAAAAGCAGCAATAGCCAATGTGCCGATTAATAAAAGCAAGAAAGTCATGATTAACACGATTTTCGTATTCAGGTTATAGAGGTGCTGCATTTTATGCCGATCCAGTTTGCGGGTACGAATCAATTTCCAGAAACGACGGAGGTGATACAATACAATATCCTTGAAATTGACAAGGATGGGGAAACCGATACCACCAAAGATAATCAATAGAGAAACGGTAATAAACAACCAATTATGGTTAGTCATCACCATCGGATTTCCTAAATTGCCGGAAAGCGTAGAAAAGCCCGCATTGCAAAAAGCTGAAATAGAATGGAAAGCAGCAAAACCCAACTCTCCTTCCAGAGTCATTCCCAACGTTCCGTGAATACTAAACCAAATCGAAACCATACCGATCCCTTCAATCACTAAAGTGAAGCCTAATATATATAATAAAGTAGACAGCAAAGAACCTAATGAATTGGAACTAACCATATCACGCACAACAAGCTGGTTGTAAATGGAGGTATTCCCCATAAAGAACATGGCGAAGAAACTGGTTAATGTCATCACTCCCAATCCGCCAATCTGAATCAACAGGATAATGACAACTAATCCCGAAGTGGTGAATGTAGTAGACACGTCTACCGGTACCAAGCCTGTAACGCATACGGCACTGGTAGCGGTAAATAAAGAGTCTACCCAGGTGATACCATTTACCGTGCAGCGCGGAAGCATCAACAAGCCTGCTCCAATCAGAATAATAGCCATAAAACTAACTGCCAATATCAAAGACGGATTGGTACGCCGTCCCAACAGACGCACCAGCCCATTGGACAGATTGAGGAAAGAAAGAACTAACAATAACAGAAGATGATAAAACTTCCCATGTAAGAATTCCCAAATATGCAAAATAGCTCCTTCTTCTTCCGGACGATGGAATATAACAGGTACCAACGTGAGATATAACAATCCACTCAATATCCAGGCTAATCGCCGGTATTGTTTTTTGGTATTCCGGTATTCCAGCGAGATATGTAAAGTTACATCAATCAGAAAGATGATCCAGACAGTTTTATACAATGTCTGTAAATTCGCCACTTCATCAATAGACAAGGGAAAGCCATGTTCATATACTACTCCGACAATCAATAATAATGACGCCAGATAGGTGAGTGCTTCTACCAGCCCTAACAAGATACGTACATAGGGTTTTAGCAGTTTATTCTGATACAATAAAAACTTATGATAAATCTTCATATCATCTTTTTTAACGGGGTCGTGCAAACTTAACTAAAATAACAATCAAATGCGATTCTTTGTTGACAAAATTTTCCGAATATTAAAAATTTGAGTACTTTTGGCAACAGAAAACTAAAAAACTACAATATTATGAGTGAAAAAAGAAAACGGTATATTCTACCGGAAGAAGAAATTCCACATTACTGGTACAACATTCAGGCTGATATGGTGAACAAACCTATGCCTCCGTTGCACCCGGGAACCAAACAACCGCTGAAAGCAGAAGATTTATATCCGATTTTCGCAAAAGAGCTGTGTCATCAGGAGCTGAATCAGACGGATGCATGGATCGAAATACCGGAAGAAGTGCGTGAAATGTACAAGTACTATCGCAGCACTCCGCTGGTTCGTGCTTATGGTTTGGAAAAAGCACTCGGCACTCCGGCTCATATCTATTTTAAGAACGAGAGCGTAAGCCCTATCGGTTCGCATAAATTGAACTCTGCATTGGCACAAGCTTATTATTGCAAAGAAGAAGGGGTGACCAACATCACCACTGAAACCGGTGCCGGACAATGGGGAGCCGCTCTTTCTTACGCAGCCAAGGTTTTCGGTCTGGAAGCTGCCGTTTATCAGGTAAAAATCAGTTATGAACAAAAACCATACCGCCGCAGCATCATGCAGACTTTCGGAGCACAGGTCACTCCTTCTCCATCTATGTCTACCCGTGCCGGTAAGGATATTCTGACTAAACACCCCACTTATCAAGGTTCACTGGGAACTGCTATTTCGGAAGCTATCGAACTGGCACAAATGACTCCCAACTGTAAATATACGCTCGGTTCCGTACTTAGCCACGTAACTCTTCACCAGACTATTATCGGACTGGAAGCTGAAAAACAAATGGAAATGGCAGGCGAATATCCGGATATCGTGATCGGTTGTTTCGGAGGTGGTTCCAACTTCGGAGGTATCTCTTTCCCGTTCATGCGCCACACCATACAGGAAGGAAAAAAGACTCGTTTCGTTGCTGCCGAACCTGCTTCTTGTCCGAAACTGACACGTGGTAAGTTCCAGTATGACTTCGGTGATGAAGCCGGATATACTCCGTTGCTGCCGATGTTTACTTTAGGACACAATTTTGCTCCGGCTCATATCCATGCCGGTGGACTTCGTTATCACGGCGCAGGTGTAATCGTTTCACAGTTGCTCAAAGATAATCTGATGGAAGCGGTAGATATACAGCAACTGGAGTCTTTCGAAGCCGGTTGTCTGTTTGCGCAGTCCGAAGGTATTATTCCGGCTCCCGAATCCAGCCACGCTATTGCAGCGGCTATCCGCGAAGCTAACAAATGTAAGGAGACAGGAGAAGAGAAAGTGATTCTGTTCAATCTTTCGGGACATGGTCTGATCGATATGGCTTCTTATGACAAGTATTTGGCCGGTGATCTGGTGAATTATACATTGAATGACGAAGATATTCAGAAGAATTTAGACGAGATAGGAGATTTAGCTAAATAAATTACCTACCAGTTTCAAGTTTCACCACCGATTACACAGATTAACACAGATTTAATTGTAATTCGAAGATTGTCGATATAAAAATCCGTGCTAATCTGTATAATTGGTGGTATTTTTTCATTCCCTATATTTACTTTCTCTCTATTGAATACCTCCATATAAAAGATTTTGCTATCTTTGATGCCATTATTAATCTTATGAACTAATAATGAACAGCCTTAAAAAAACAACAATCTGTCTACTCTTTCTATGTATAGGGGTTAATTGCGTTTTTTCTGAAGTTCCGGAGCAAATTAACTTCTCTTATATTTCTATTAACGAAGGATTGTCACAAAGCACCGTATTCTCTATCGATCAGGACCAAAGAGGTAATATGTGGTTCGCTACCTATGATGGAGTAAACAAGTATGACGGGTATTCATTTACAGTTTATCAACATAATGAAGAGGATCCGAACAGTATTGCTAATGACATTTCACGAATCGTAAAGACTGACAGTCAGGGACGTGTCTGGATCGGTACGCGGGATGGTTTGTCATATTATGACGAAGAAAAAGACAAATTCAGAAATTTCTTCTACGAGAAAAAGGGCAAACGGCAACAAATCAATGGTATTGCAGAAATCTCACCGGAACAGTTGCTTATAAGCACACAGGAAGGACTGACCATGTTCGATATTAAAGAATCCAAGTTTGTAGACGATTCTTTTAGTACCGCTATGCACAAGCTTATAGCTTCAGCTCTTTACAGACAGGGGGATATTATCTATATCGGTACCCCGGTCGACGGGCTTTACAGCTATTCCATTCCTCAAAAGAAACTGGAAAAGATTACTCCGATAACGGAAACGAAACAGATTCAGGCCATTTTGCAGCAATCTCCTACCCGTATATGGGTAGCCACCGAAGGAACCGGCCTGCTTCTGCTCAACCCGAAAACGAAAGAGGTCAAGGCTTATCATCATTCTTCTTCCAATCCTAAAAGTATCAGTTCCAATTATATCCGCTCCCTGGCACTGGATTCGCAAAATCGCTTATGGATAGGAACGTTCAATGATCTAAACATTTATCATGAAGGAAGCGATTCTTTCGTTTCCTACAGTAGCAATCCGGTAGAAAACGGCAGTTTGTCACAACGTTCGGTTCGCAGTATCTTTATGGATTCGCAAGGAGGTATGTGGCTTGGAACCTACTTCGGGGGATTGAACTATTACCATCCTATCCGCAACAGATTTAAGAATATCCAGCGTATTCCCTATAAAAACTCTCTAAGCGATAACGTAGTCAGCTGCATTACGGAAGATAAGGATAAGAACTTATGGATAGGAACGAATGATGGTGGTTTGAATTTGTATAATACAAAGACACAACAGTTTACGCACTATATCTTACAGGAAAACGAACGAGAAATCGGTATTGGTTCCAACAACATCAAAGCCGTATATGTAGATGAACAAAAATCACTTGTATATATAGGGACACATGCCGGCGGACTGACTGTCCTCCATCGAAACAGTGGAAAAATGGAAAGTTTCAATCAGCTGAACAGCCAGTTAGTTGATGAGAATGTATATGCTATTCTTCCTGACAAAGGGGGAAACCTCTTATTGGGGACATTAAGTGCTCTGGTTAGTTTTAACCCGGAAAAAAAGAGTTTTACCACCATTGATAAGGAAAAGGACGGTACCCCATTTACTTCACAACGAATCACAATCCTGTTCAGAGATTCCCATAAACGGCTTTGGATCGGGGGCGAGGAAGGTATATCTGTCTTTCAGCAGGAAGGACTCGAGATAGAAAAGGTGCCTATTCTTCCGGAATCATCTGTAACAAAGACGTTTACCAATTGCATTTACGAGGCGGACAACGGTATCATTTGGGTAGGTACGCGTGAGGGCTTCTACTGTTTTAATGAGAAAGAAAAGAAAATCAAACGATATACTACAGCTAACGGTTTACCCAACAATGTGGTATATGGTGTTCTGGAAGATACTTTCGGACGTCTTTGGGTAAGTACCAACCGTGGTATTTCCTGTTTCAATCCGGAAACAGAGAGGTTCCGTAATTTTACGGAATCCGACGGATTACAGAGTAACCAGTTTAATACTTCTTCGTTCTGTCGTACTTCAAGTGGTCAGATGTATTTCGGAGGTATCAACGGAATCACTACTTTCCGCCCGGAACTATTGTTGGATAACCCTTATACGCCTCCGGTAGTTATCACCAAACTTCAACTGTTTAACAAGACAGTTCGCCCGGATGATGAAACCGGTATCCTGACTAAGAATATCAATGAAACAGAAAGTATCACCCTGAAATCATGGCAAACTGCTTTCACGATTGAATTTGTAGTATCCAATTATATTTCCGGACAACATAACACTTTCGCTTATAAACTGGAAGGATATGACAAAGAGTGGTATTATCTGACAGATAAACGTACTGTCTCCTACTCCAACCTGCCACAAGGCACTTATCACTTTTTGGTAAAAGCTGCCAATAGTGACGGAAAATGGAATACTGTACCTACAATGTTGGAAATCATAGTTCTCCCTATATGGTACAAGACCTGGTGGGCAATCATGATTTTCCTCGCCACTTTTATCGGGTTTATCACTTTCGTCTTCCGCTTCTTCTGGATGCGTAAGAGTATGGAAGCGGAACTGGAACTTGAACGCAGGGACAAGGAGCATCAAGAAGAAATCAACCAGATGAAGATGCGTTTCTTCATCAATATTTCGCACGAGCTTCGCACGCCGTTAACTCTCATCTTAGCTCCTTTACAAGAAATAATCAATAAGATTAGTGATCGCTGGACTCGTAACCAGCTGGAATATATCCAACGCAACGCCAATCGTCTGTTGCATCTTGTCAACCAGTTGATGGATTATCGCCGTGCCGAATTGGGAGTTTTTGAGCTGAAAGTAAAGAAAGAGAATGCGCATCAACTGATACAGGATAATTTCTTGTTCTACGATAAACTGGCACGCCACAAGAAGATTACTTATACTCTCCACTCCGAACTGGAAGAAAAAGAGGAACTTTTCGATCCGAATTATCTGGAACTGATCGTTAATAACCTGCTTTCAAATGCTTTCAAATATACAGAAAGCGGGCAAAGCATTACTGTTACGTTGAAAGAGGAAAACAACTGGCTGGTACTGCAAGTTAGTGATACCGGTATTGGTATTCCTATCAACAAGCAGGGAAAAATATTCGAACGTTTCTATCAGATAGAGAGTGAGCACGTAGGAAGCGGCATCGGGCTGTCATTGGTACAACGTTTGGTGGAACTGCATCACGGACGTATTGAGTTAGACAGTGAAGAAGGCAAAGGTAGCACTTTCTCTGTTTATCTGCCACAGGATATAAATATCTACAAACCTTCCGAATTAGCTTCTAATGACGCTAAAAATGAGGAGGACCAAGTTTATTCTACCAACTCGAAAGAGATGTATTTCATTGATACGGAAAAAGTAAAAAACGAAGCGATCGAAACCGGTGACAAGAAACGTGGTACGATTCTTATCGTAGAAGACAATAATGAAATCCGCCATTATCTCAGTAGCGGACTTTCCGAACTTTTCAATACATTGGACGCCGGAAATGGTGAAGAAGCCCTGGAAAAACTGAAAGAAAATGAAGTTGACATTATTGTGACTGATGTCATGATGCCTGTGATGGATGGTATCAAGCTATGCAAGAATGTGAAGCAGAATATCCGTACCTGTCACATTCCTGTGATTATCCTGTCTGCCAAAAGCGAAACCAAAGATCAGATGGAAGGTCTGCAAATGGGAGCAGATGATTATATCCCGAAACCGTTCTCACTGGCTATCCTGACTACGAAGATACAGAATATGATGCGTACCCGCAGGCGTATGCTCGAACGGTATTCCAAATCTCTGGAAGTGGAACCGGAAAAGATTACGTTCAACGCCATGGACGAAGCTTTATTGAAACGTGCCGTAGCCATCGTAGAAAAGAATATGGATAATATTGAATTCTCTACCGACGAGTTCGCCAGAGAAATGAATATGAGCCGTTCTAATCTGCACCTCAAATTGAAAGCTATCACAGGTGAATCGACTATCGACTTTATACGCAAGATTCGTTTCAATGAAGCGGCAAAACTACTGAAGGATGGCCGTTATACAATAGCAGAAGTCAGCACAATGGTAGGATTTAATACGCCGTCTTACTTTGCTACGAGTTTCAAAAAGTATTTCGGATGTTTGCCTACGGAGTATATTAAGAAAGCAAAGGGATAAACAACTAGAGAGGTAAATCCAAAAATATTATGATTTTTACGGAATCCAATCCATAAAAATCATAATATTTTTGGATTTGAAGAAAAAAAGCTTGAAATTTGTTCTTAAATAAAAGAGGTCAATTATGATAGCAAGAATATTAGAACAAACGATTCAAGAAAAATTAGGGCAAGGCAAGGCCATTATAATAATGGGACCTCGCCAAGTTGGGAAAACCACTTTGCTAAAACAGATGTTTACAGACAGCAATGATATTCTCTGGCTGAACGGAGATGAACAAGATACCCGTAGCCTATTCGAGAACATATCGGCAACCCGCCTGAAATATATATTCGGGCAAAAAAAAATAGTTATAATTGATGAAGCACAACGTATCGAAAATATAGGATTACGTCTGAAATTAATTACCGATCAGATAAGTGACATCCAATTAATTGCTACAGGAAGTTCCTCTTTTGACTTAGCTAACAAAGTTAATGAACCTCTTACCGGAAGAAAATGGGAATATAAAATGTACCCGCTTTCTTTCAAAGAAATGGTCAACCATCATGGGCTACTAGATGAGAAGCGTCTCATCCCCCATCGTCTGGTGTATGGTTATTATCCAGATGTCGTTACACATCCCGGTTCAGAAAGCGAAATACTAAAACAGCTTTCCGATAGCTACTTATATAAAGATATCCTGGACTGGGAGCATATCAAGAAGGCTGATAAGATTATGAAACTTCTTCAGGCATTGGCCTTTCAAATTGGCTCAGAAGTTTCTTATAATGAATTAGGGCAATTGTGTGATCTCGATCCCAAGACAGTGGAACGCTACGTGATATTACTCGAACAATCATATATAATCTTCCGGCTGAGTTCATTCAGCAGAAATCTAAGAAATGAGTTAAAAAGCAGCAGAAAAATATATTTCTATGATAATGGAATACGCAATGCTGTAATCGCTAATTTCTCGTTGGCGGAAACTCGTTCAGACATAGGAGCTTTATTCGAAAACTTCCTCGTTTCAGAACGTATCAAATACCTCCAATATAACCGTTTATGGCATAATACATGGTTTTGGCGCACAACAGCTATGCAGGAAATTGATTTAATAGAAGAAGGAGATGGTAAACTAATGACTTATGAATTTAAATGGAATCCTAAACGCTCCGCCAAATTCCCCAAAGCTTTTTCAGACAATTAT
Organism: Bacteroides sp. D1; assembly: GCF_000157095.2. Lineage (NCBI taxonomy): Bacteria > Pseudomonadati > Bacteroidota > Bacteroidia > Bacteroidales > Bacteroidaceae > Bacteroides > Bacteroides sp. D1. The sequence goes on along the minus strand of NZ_JH114339.1, from coordinate 470,398 downwards.
CCTGAAGCAACTTTCACCGTGATTACTCCTGACAATATAGAAGAATTTCTATTGTAGGTACAAGGTGAAAGTTTGTACATAACAAACAACCCTAATGTATAAGACAGTACTTTTCTTTTTTCAGTAAGGTTTTGATCTAAATTCATAGTTACAAAGATTAATCTAGTGCAATAGTCTTTTTAATATTTCTTCTTGGAGCTATTATTTTCTTCGTTCCCTAATAAATTTGCGTTCCACTTAAGTGGAGCGATAGTTCAACTTAAGTGGTTCTATCGTTCGACTTAAGTGGAACGCAAACTAGAATGTAGAGCTAATTATTATTTATAGAAGATAGGAAACTAAACACAGTATTAAGACAGCTTATCTCTTATTGATTATTGACAACTAGCGTTTAGTTCGTCTCCGTACCGTTCCCCTCCCATATCAAAATGAATTAGTTCATTTCATAAATGAATAGGATGAAGGTTACATTATGATGTATAAAAAGCTTAATATCAGCCTAAAAACCGTTTTTCTAAACATTATTAATATATGATTCAACAATATTAATATCAAAAAATCATTTTTTGAACAAAGTGTGAACAAGACGGATTAGCATTTATAAATAAACAGACTACATTTGTAAACAGTAAAATATAACTTTTAATAATTAAAACCTAATAAAGTATGAAGAACATCTTCTTTATTTGTATGTTCGGTCTGCTAGCATTTGCCGGATGCTCAGACAACGAGGAGGAAATATTGACTGGAGGCAATATAGACATAGATATGCTTCCTCCTAATCAACCTAATGATGTGATCGATGAAAAACTATTTGCAGTTATCAATCTTGATTATCCAGGACTGGAAAAAGCTAAAGAATTTTATAATTCAGGGAAATACTACTATGCAGTAAATGAATTATTAGAGTATTACAGAAATCGGACAAGTGTCATCAACCCTAACATTCAATTGATGAACACACCAATTACGGCATCTGAACTAAATATAGCTGACCAAGCATTAGAAAACAGATTTTATGTTAGAGGATTTGCAGAGCGAGTTGAGGATGGAAAAGAAATCTATTATTCTTTTACTAAAGATAATAAAATAGACTGGTCGTTCATTCCCAGTAAAGTCACTGACCAAGAATTTAAATATCAGATTCATCGCCATCAATGGATGCTTCCACAAGCAAAAGCCTATCGCACAAGTCGTGATGAAAAATATGCAGAATCATGGATCAATGTTTACTCGGATTGGCTTAAGACTTTTCCTTATGAAGAAGGAACAACATTCCCCGAAGAAGGAGGAAAAGAGAATGATGTTGATTATCAATGGAAAGGTTTACAGGTAGCTGAAAGAGTTATCTCACAGATAGATATCATGACTTATTTCATTCAATCTAAAAATTTCACGCCAGAATGGCTCTCTGTTTTCTTGACAGCATTTGCCAAAGAAGTAGAATGTATTCGTTTGAATTATTATAAAGAAGGTAACATTTTGGTTACCCAAGCACAAGCTGTAGCAATGGCAGGCATACTTATGCCTGAGTTCAAGAATGCCAATGAATGGCTATCAGAAGGTTCTCAGAAACTAGGAGAACAAATAGATAAACAGTTCCTTGCAGATGGAGTACATTACGAATTTGACATTAGCTACCACGTTGGTGCCATCTCTGATTTTTATGAAACTTACAGAGTAGCTCAATTAAATAATAAAGCTGGCGGATTTCCGGCAGGATACCTTGAGAAGTTAAAATTACCTGCTCATTTTGTCATGGATATCACTTATCCTAATTACAGTGTAGAAAACTTTAATGATACCCGTTCCAGTCGTTTAGGAAAAAGTGTACTCATTAAAAATTTCAAAAAGTATGCAGAAATGTTCCCGGATGATCAAGAAATACAATGGATGGCTTCAGAAAGGCAAAGTGGATCCACACCTACTTATTTACAAAAAGCTTATACAAATGGAGGATATTATATTCTGCGTAATAAATGGGATGACCAATCTATGATGATGATCCTAAAAAACAACAATAATCCTAATAATAAATATCACTGTCAACCAGATAACGGTACATTTAGTTTATATAAAAAAGGACGTAATTTCTTCCCTGACGCAGGGTCATACGCATACAGTGGGAGCGATAGAGAGACCTATCGCGGAACAGCCAGACATAACACGTTAACCATAATGAGTAAAACAATACCTGATGATAGTATGAAAGGGAAATTGCTTCAATTAACAACAAAGACGGATGAAGCAACATCCTACGATGTCTTGGTTACTGAAAATCCGACATATACTGTTTCAGGTGAAAAACATCTGAATTTGACCCATCGCCGTTCTGTATTTTTTGTTAATCAAAAGTTCTTTGTGATAGTAGATGAAGGATATGATACCACAGCAGACCATAACAGTAACATCAATGTGAATTTTCATTTATGTCCTATTGAAAACGCATCGAGCGATGTCGTAATAGACGAAGGACAAAAAGACAGCCATATTTACGGTGCACATACGGCTTTTAGCGACAATAACAATATCATGCTTAGAACCTTTGTTGAAACAGCCAACGATTATAGCGCATCCGTAAAAACGACTAATACTTCTAATGATATAGGACAAAAAACCGAACGTAAAGGTTATCAAGTTACCATACGTAAACCTAAAATAGTAAATGGTGCTGCAAGATTCATTAGCATAATTTATCCAATTAATGATGGCGCGGAAGCAGCAAACATCAACATGACAGCCACATTTACAGATATAGCAGATGATGAAGCCGCTGGAACATTCCATGCAAATGGAACATCAGTAAAAGTAATTATTGATAATAAAGAATATAATTTATCATACACACTTAATTAATATATCTAAGAAATGAAACATGCATTATTAAAAACCAAATCAAGGCTTATAATGAGTCTGATGATAGTTATAATGAGTGTAGTTTATACATCTTGTGATGATACAGAAACTACCGATTCTACTAAATTCACAATATTCTACTCAGGTATGACTGATATAGGTCCTGATGAGTGGAAG
>NZ_JH114339.1:347257-467265 GCF_000157095.2 Bacteroides sp. D1 | reverse complement strand
CTTTAAAAGGTGAAGCCTATTCCGGAGATTGTTTTACTATCGACCCAAATGATGGATTCATATCTATAAATAGCACCAAAGATATGCAAGTTGGCCTATATAAATTATCCATATCATGCATATCCGGAGGGAATTATTATGAATTTAAAGATATTGTAGAAATAAACTTCTTGAAGGCCGTCCCCGATGGAATTACAGTGGAACCCAACAAACTCCAAGTCAAATATAATGATATTATTGATGAAACAAGTGAAGTAGAACTACCAACAGCGCAAGTCAAGACAGATGGAGATCATGTAACCATTACCAAATATGAGATTGCAAAAAGTGACTATTCAAAATACTTCGACATCACTAAAAGTGGAAAAATAAGTATTATCAAAGGTAGCACAGCACTTCTTCCTGGTATTTATAACATCTCATTAAAACTAACAACCGGAGCTTCTTCTGAAGATGAAGGAATATTTGAGAATGCACTAGAAATAAATGTCACGTCAGCACCTTTTGGTTTGGAGTACACTCCTAACGAAGATATGCTAGAAGCTGAAAACGACAAAAGTGGAAAGACCTCATTTCAGAGTAATGCGCCTGCACTTAAAGGTTCATTAGAAGGAATAGAATATTCTATAAAAAATATTACTCCTACAACAGATAAAATTAAAATAGATCCAACTACCGGAGTTCTTTCCGTTGACAAAGACCACGGATTGCAAAGTGGAAATAACTATGTCATCTCAATACATGTTAAAAACAATTTTGGAGAAGAAGATTTCAATAATGCATTTACACTACAAGTCGTAGAATACATTGAGCCAATTTCAGGATTCGAATATGAAACAAGTATTGATAAATATCAATATTCAAAGTTCACCATTAGTCCTAAGGAAGGGTTGAAAGGAGATAATATCCAATTCAGCTTGATTAATGAACCGGATGCATTAAAGGGTCAGATAGAATTTGACGCCCAAACTGGAACAATCTCTGTAGAAAAGGGAAATACTATTCCACAAGGAAATTATCCTCTTACCGTGAGAGCGACTAACTCTAAAAACGCAGAAAATCCTGCAGATGCGACATTTACTCTGAATATCATTGAGAATCCTAATTACTTCACTGATATTCGTTATGGAAACAACATTGATGTACCAGAAGAAAATAATGCTAATCAATTTAGAATTACAGAAGATAATGAAGCTAATGCGGATGCTACATTAAAAAGCTTCACTTTCCCAAGTCCACAAACAGGGCTTAAAGGGAATGTATCGGTCGCATGGAGCATCAAGAACGGAAATAATTGTGACAACTTAACAATCGATAGCAATACAGGAAAAATCAGTTTCAATCAAGAAGCTACATGGCCCGCAGATAAAAATGGAGTCAAAGCAAATACAATAGGATTTTGTTATGTTACAGCAACAGCCGGAACAGATAAAGATAGCCAAATATCTCAAACAACTCTTGTATTTATTCATTATGACTTAAAAGCAAATAATGGAGTACATATCCATTATAATCCTTTTGTCTTCCAAGCTGATCCGAAAAATGGTGGTAATTCAACAGTTCCGTTGGTTACAGTTAACGGAATAACTACAACTTCTAATTTCGCATTAGATTACCGCCGTTCATTTAACTACTATCCCACAGAAGGTACTTTAGTAAAAGGAGCACCCGGAGCTGCCGGTTCATTCTTAAATGAACTATGGACTACATATTATAAAGCTATGGATATAAAACTATCAACCGGGTCTAGGAATCCGATGTCATATTACGGCAGCGTATACGACATGAGCCATAGTAAGAAATTACCTAATCAATCGGATAGACTATCCGTAGCATTAGCCTATGTAGTTCCTAATGACCTGACTATACATATCAGTCCGAATATCTGGAAAAATAGTAATGGAGAATATGCTAATGGAATTATGGTTGGAGAAATGACTTTCCTTACAAATGTCACCGTTGATACAACAGAAACCGGAGAATCATTAAAAAATGGAAAGAAAATAGCACCTATCATCATATGGTTTGACAAAAAATTTATTAAATAATGAGCAAAACATCATTAACTATGTATAATACAATCACTAAATCAATAAAACTAAGAGGGTATATCACCCTCTTAGCACTGATTTTCACAATCAGCTTACAAGCCCAGAACATAACTGTAAAAGGTGTTGTTGTAGATGAAACAGACACTCCGCTTATCGGAGCAACAGTTATGGTAAAAGGTGCATCTACTGGAGCTATTACTGACTTCGACGGAAACTTTACGTTAACAACCTCAAAAGGTTCAATAATATCTTTCTCATATATTGGATATAAAACCCAAGAGATTAAATATACCGGACAATCTCCTATGAATGTTAAAATGGTACCAGATAATAAAACTTTAGACGAAGTTGTTGTTGTCGGATATGGTTCCATGAAGCGAGGTGATTTGACAGGTTCTGTTGCATCCGTCGCTTCCAAAGACATTGAAGGCTATAAAAGCAGTTCTGTTATGGGGGCTTTAGGAGGACAAATTGCCGGAGTACAAATTACCCAAACTGACGGTACACCAGGAGCTGGATTTAATATCAACATCCGTGGTGTAGGTACTTTAACAGGAGATGCTTCTCCACTTTATATCGTAGATGGTTTTCAAGTAGATAATATCGATTATTTATCGAACTCCGATATTGAATCTATAGAAGTTTTAAAAGATGCCTCCTCTGCCGCTATCTACGGTGCGCGCGCAGCCAATGGGGTGGTTATGGTTTCCACCAAGTCAGGTAAAGTAGGACGCCCTGTAATTAACTACAACGGCTCTGCAAGTTATCGTAAGATTTCAAAAATGTTAGATGTACTTTCTCCTTATGAATTCGTTAAATTGCAAGGAGAAATAAAAACCGAATATGCAAATTCCTACTATAAATCAGGAAATGATGATAATGGAATTCCTTATCTTTATCAATCAGCGGAAGATTATATCGGAATGAAAGGAGTAGACTGGCAAGAAGAGACTTTCAATCCGACATGGTCACAAGACCATAATCTATCCATCTCAGGCGGTAGTGATAATACCAAATATACAGCTTCATTTTCCCGTTATATTGAAAATGGTATTTTTAAGAATAGTGGATTTGATAAAACGACAGGTAAAATTCGCTTTAATCAAAAGATAACAAAAAACATCACTTTTGATACAACTGTTAATTACGCACAAACGAACCGTAAAGGTGTGGGAACTTCCGCAGACTCCGGACGTTTTAATATGTTAGCACAAATTCTAAGTGCACGTCCAACAGGTGGTCTGAAGCTGACAGATGAAGAATTATTAAATTCTGCTATTGACCCTGAAATGCTAGAGACTGGAGAAAGCCTTGCTCAAGTCAATCCTGTCATGCAAACCGAATCCGTTACTAATAATAAACGTGGAGAAATGTGGTCAGCCAATGCATCTATAACCTGGCAAATTATTAAAGGATTAACATTTAAGACAGCTGGTACCTATAATACAACTGACAGCAGAACTGACATTTTTTACAAAACAGGTTCTAAAGAAGCATATCGTAATGGAGAAAAGCCGTATGGCCGAACTCAAATGGGACGCGACGTACGTTGGACTAATTATAATAACCTCACATGGAAACAAAAGATTAAAAAACATACTTATGATGTGATGTTAGGCCATGAAGTTTCATTCAAAAGCAGCGAATATCTATTAGGAGAAGCGATGGATTTCCCATTTGATAATCTGGGCAATGACAATTTAGGCATCGGAGCTACTCCTAGTAAAGTGAGCTCCAGCTATAATGACAAGATGCTACTATCCTTCTTCGCCCGTGGTAACTATAATTATGACAATCGCTATTTATTAACAGCGACAATACGTGCAGATGGTTCTACTGTATTCTCCCAAAAGAATAAATGGGGATACTTTCCCTCTTTCTCAGCTGCTTGGCGTGTTTCTGAAGAAGCATTCATGAAAGATATAAAATGGTTGTCAAATTTTAAAGTTCGCTTCGGTTGGGGTACTGTCGGTAATGACCGTATTTCAAACTATTTATCATTAGATTTATATGAAGCTAGTAAATATGGAGTAGGTAATAATACAGTAACGGTATTGACACCGAAACAACTCAAAAACGCTAACCTGAAATGGGAAGGTTCCAATACCGTGAACTTAGGTGTAGATCTTGGTTTCTTTGATAGTCGCCTAAATATTACAGCAGACTTCTTTATCAAAAATACAAAAGATCTCTTGCTAGCTCAATCACTTGCACACATTACAGGTTTTAACTCACAAATGCAGAACATTGGTAAGATCCAAAATAAAGGATTTGAATTAAATGTGAACAGTATTAACATACAAACAAGAGATTTTACTTGGAATACGAACTTTAATATATCATTTATCAAAAATACATTAAAGTCACTTGCTTCCGGTGTAGATGCGATGTATGCACGTTCCGGATTCGACAGCAACTTCACCGCATATGATTACATAGCCAAAGTTGGTGAATCTTTAGGATTGATCTACGGATATGAGTTTGATGGGATCTACCAAAGTTCTGATTTTTACACAAAGCCAGGCGATCCTACATTGTATTTAAAAGACGGAGTCGTTAATGACCCGCGCTATAGTACAAAAGAGCCTTTAAGACCGGGTGTAGTAAAATATAAAGATCAAGACGGAGATGGTAAAATTACAACCAAAGACCGTACTGTCATCGGTTCTGCAATCCCCAAATGGTATGGAGGTATCACCAATACACTAAATTATAAAGGGATTGACTTCAGTTTCATGCTACAATTCAATTACGGCAATGACGTTTATAATGCAACCCGTCTATATTCAACTCAATCAAGAAGCGGACGTAGAAATATGCTGGCTGAAGTAGCGGATCGCTGGAGTCCGACCAATGCATCCAATAAAGTACCTTTATATAATGGATACATTACCAATGATGTCTATTCACGTTTTGTAGAAGACGGTTCATTCCTTCGTTTGAAAAATATAACATTAGGTTATACTTTACCTAAAAAATGGACAAGTAAATTCTATGTATCCAGACTTCGTGTTTATGCTACAGGACAAAACTTATTCTGTGTTACAGGATATAGTGGTTATGATCCGGAAGTAAGTACAGCAGGGAGCAATCCGATGACTCCTGGACTAGATTGGGGTGCATATCCAAAGAGTAAAGTATTTACTTTTGGGCTTGATATTCAATTTTAATAATAAATTAAGTACAATGAAAAAGATTCTATACTATATAGCAATATCAGTAATATGTGCATTACCTTTTAATTCTTGCACATTAGACGAAGAAACCAGCACCGATGTAGAAAAGAAAAACTTTATGCGAGATGCTAAAGAGGCAGAGATTGTATTACAAGGTGTTTATCGTTCAACCATAGAAGATGGACAATATGGCTATCATTTATCTATATTGTTTAATTTAGGAACAGATATGGAGCAGGCAGAAGGAAATAGTACGGAGAACTATCGTATCATACCAGCCAATGCATTTCCTACCACTCAATCGGAAGTACAAACTACTTGGTCATCTTTGTATGCCGGTGTCTATAATGCGAATGATTTTCTAGAAAGAATCTCAAGCAAAATAAATACATACTCAGATACCGACCGTCAATTGGCCACTTTATATATAGCTGAAGCAAGAGCTTTAAGAGCTATGTTTTACTTTGAATTAGTGCGCAGATATGGTAATATTGCTCTTATGACCAATACAGAAATGTCGAAACAAGATCCAAGAACATTTGTTCAAGTAAAACCGGAAAAAGTGTATGAATTCATCGAAGATGACCTGCTTTACGCTAGTAGAATACTGCCCTATGCACAAGATGACCAATACCGCATCGATAACAGCTATCGTTTTTCCAGGGGGGCTGCTCTAGGCTTATTATCAAAAGTTTACGCCACATGGGCAGGATATCCTGTATATGATGAGTCAAAATGGGAAGAAGCCGCTAAAACCGCGCGTACTTTAATAGAATCCGGCAAACATGCTCTTCTATCTGATTACGAACAATTATGGAAAAACACTTGTAACGGGGTTTGGGACCCAACAGAAAGCTTGATCGAAATATCATTTTACTCCCCTACCGTTTCAGGAAACAGTGACCCTGTAGGCCGTATTGGAAAATGGAATGGAGTTAAAACCACATCAATCGCAGGACAGCGTGGAAGTTGCGCAGGAAATGTGAAAGTGGTGCATACTTTCGTAACAGAATGGCGTGAACATCCTCAAGACTTACGCTGCGCTCTTTCCGTTGCCAATTATAAATACGATGATGATAAAGTACTTTGGACAAAAGGAAAAAATGATACCGATTATTCTGCTAAAGAAAAAGACAAAGACCCCACTAAAGGACAAAAAGAAAAACAAAATTATACACCTGCTAAATGGGACATTGAAAAATATGTAACCACCAGTAAATTAATCAATAACGATAAATCAAATGTTAATTGGTATTTCCTACGTTATGCAGATGTACTTTTACTTTACGCAGAGGCTTTGAATGAATGGAAACATGGACCTACTGATGAAGCTTATGAAGCGATCAATATGGTGCGCCGTCGTGGATTTGGTAATCCTAGTAAGACGAGTATTTGTGATTTAAAAGATTTAAATGAAGAAGATTTTCGTAAAGCAGTCTATCAAGAAAGAGCTTATGAGCTGGCTTTTGAAGGACACCGCCGCATGGATTTAATCCGCTGGGGAATATATTATGAAACTATTCAAAAAACATACAATGATTTGCTTAACTGGTGGACTGCGGAAACTGAATTTAATTATGTTGTTTACAGACATACTGTAAAAGGTAAGCATGAACTATTTCCCATTCCACAAAGAGACATGGACTTGATGATTAAATTTAATCAAAATCCGAATTGGGAATAGTCCTCATTCTCTCCAATATGCCTTAATTAGGGCATATTGGAGAAATTTAAAACCTTTTTCAACAAAATCAAAACTTAAAAAGCAGAGTTCAAACACCTTTTGGACAATCCTGCAACGGAAAGTTTTGCCTTTCGGTTACTTTTGTATCAGTTACAAAACTTCTAAAAACAATCACTTAAAATGAATAACATGAAAAAGAAACTTGTTCTCTTTGCTTCGGTTAGTATTGCACTTGCATCGTGCCAGACAACCCCAAAGGAAGACTACAGTTGGATAAAAAAAGGACTGGATGTAGCTTCTGCCCAATTACAACTTTCTGCAGAAGAGGTTAGTGGTACGGGAATGTTGCCACGCTCCATCCGTACCGGTTATGACATGGATTTCCTTTGCCGTCAGTTGGAAAGAGATTCATCAACATTCAAAGATTCACTACGCGCACAACCCACTGCTGACCAACTAGGAAAACGTCGCCTCTGCAACGTTTATGACTGGACGAGTGGTTTCTTCCCCGGCTCATTGTGGTACGCATACGAACTGACAGGAAACGATACACTGAAAACTCAAGCCATCCAATATACAAATCTGCTGAATCCGGTACGCTATTATAAAGGTACGCATGATTTGGGATTCATGGTCAACTGTAGCTATGGCAACGCAGAACGTCTTTCACCCAACGACACCATTGCTGCTGTAATGAGAGAAACTGCCGATAACCTCTGCGGCCGTTTCAACGATTCTATCGGCGCTATACGTTCATGGGATTTCGGAACATGGAATTTCCCGGTTATTATCGACAATATGATGAACCTTGATCTTCTGTTTAATGTAGCAAAAGCGACAGGCGACAATAAATACAAAGACATTGCTATCAAGCATGCTATGACTACCATGCATAATCACTTCCGTCCGGATTATACCTGCTGGCATGTAATAAGCTATAACAACGACGGTACAGTGGAAAGCAAACAAACTTTCCAAGGAAAGAACGATGATTCTTCATGGGCACGCGGACAAGCGTGGGCTATATATGGATATACCGCTTGCTTCCGTGAAACCAATGACAGCATTTTCCTAAACTTTGCAAAGGATATAGCCGATATGATTATGGACCGCGTAAAAACGGAGGATGCCATTCCCTACTGGGATTATGATGCTCCTGTAACTAAAGAAACTCCACGCGATGTATCTGCTGCCTCTGTCACTGCTTCTGCCATGATCGAACTAAGCACCATGGTTCCCGACGGGCAGAAATACCTGGATTATGCGGAAAAGATTCTGAAGAGTTTGTCAAGCGACGCATATCTTGCAAAAGTGGGTGACAATCAAGGTTTCATTCTGATGCACTCTGTCGGTTCACTGCCCAACGGTTCTGAAATCGACACTCCACTAAACTATGCTGACTATTACTATCTGGAAGCATTGAAGAGATTCATGGAGTTGAAGAAGTTGAGAGTTGAGAATGGAGAGTTGAGAGTAATCCAATAATACAAAAGCAAGAGTGTTCTCAATCGTAAATTGTAAATCGTAAAATCGTAAATTATATCATGAATAAAACTTTAAAGTATATCGTTCTGCTGGCAATCGCTTGTTTTGTAGGCAAAGCTAGTGCCCAAGAACTGAAAAGCGAAGTCTTTTCAATTCTTAACCTGGACTATCCGGGATTGGAGAAAGTGAAAGCTTTGCATCAGGAAGGTAAAGATGAGGATGCTGCCAAAGCATTACTAGACTATTACCGTGCACGTACCAACGTAAAAACTCCGGATATCAATCTGAACAAAGTGACTATCAGCAAAGAAGAGCAACAATGGGCAGACGACGGATTGAAACATACATTCTTCGTACATAAAGGTTATCAGCCTTCTTACAACTATGGAGAAGACATCAACTGGCAATACTGGCCGGTGAAAGACAATGAACTCCGTTGGCAGTTGCACCGTCACAAATGGTTCACTCCGATGGGAAAGGCTTATCGCATATCCGGTGACGAGAAATATGCTAAAGAATGGGCACATCAGTATATCGACTGGATTAAAAAGAATCCGTTGGTAAAGATGAACAAGAAAGAATATGAGCTGATAAGTGATGGAAAAATCAAAGGTGAAGTAGAAAATGTACGTTTCGCATGGCGTCCGCTGGAAGTTAGTAATCGTCTGCAGGACCAAACCTCACAATTCCAGCTATTCCTCCCTTCTCCTTCTTTCACTCCGGACTTCCTGACAGAATTCCTGGTGAACTATCACAAACATGCTATACATATCCTTGCTAATTACTCCGATCAAGGTAACCACTTGCTGTTTGAAGCTCAACGTATGATCTACGCCGGTGCTTTCTTCCCTGAATTCAAAGATGCTCCGGCATGGAGAAAAAGCGGTATCGATATTCTGAACCGTGAAATTCATGTACAGGTATACGAAGACGGCGGACAGTTCGAACTCGACCCACATTATCATCTGGCAGCCATCAACATTTTCTGCAAGGCATTAGGTATCGCGGATGCAAACGGATTCCGTAAAGAATTCCCACAGGATTATCTGGATACAATCGAAAGCATGATTATGTTCTACGCAAACATTTCTTTCCCTGATTATACCAATCCATGTTTCAGCGATGCTAAGTTGACAACAAAGAAAGAAATGGTGAAAAACTACAAAGCATGGAGTAAACTGTTCCCGAAAAACCAGGCTATCAAATACTTCGCAACCGAAGGTAAAGAAGGTGCATTGCCGGATTATATGTCTAAAGGATTTTTGAAATCAGGTTTCTTTGTATTCCGTAACTCATGGGGAATGGATGCTACGCAAATGGTAGTAAAAGCAGGTCCGAAAGCATTCTGGCATTGTCAGCCGGATAACGGAACGTTTGAACTTTGGTTTAACGGCAAGAATTTGTTCCCGGATTCTGGTTCGTATGTCTATGCCGGTGAAGGCGAAGTGATGGAACAACGCAACTGGCACCGTCAGACTTGTGTTCACAACACAGTAACGCTGAACAACAAGAACTTGGATACGACAGAATCTGTGACTAAATTGTGGCAACCAGAAGGTGCTATCCAAACTTTAGTGACCGAAAATCCTAGCTACAAGAACCTGAAACACCGTCGTTCTGTTTTCTTTGTTGACAACACTTACTTTGTCATTGTAGACGAAATGACCGGTAGCGCCAAAGGTTCCATCAATCTTCACTATCAAATGCCAAAAGGAGAAATTGCCAACAGCCGCGAAGACATGACGTTCCTGACACAATTTGAAGACGGAAGCAACATGAAACTGCAATGTTTCGGTCCCGACGGTATGTCGATGAAGAAAGAACCAGGATGGTGCTCAACTGCTTATCGCAAACGTTACAAACGTATGAATGTATCTTTCAACGTGAAGAAAGACGGCGAAGAAGCTGTACGTTACATCACAGTTATCTACCCAGTTAAGAAGAGCGCAGATGCCCCTAAATTTGCAGCTAAGTTCAAGAACAAAGCGTTCGATGAAAACGGACTGGAAGTAGAAGTGAAAGTAAACGGAAAGAAACAGTCATTAAAATACAAACTATAATAAAGCTGACTAAAAAGTCGGTCGCATCTCAATTTCTCCTCCTTCCGGAAGGAAGGGAATTGGAGATGCAACCGACTTTTTAGTCACTCCCCTTCATCATTATGGAAAACTATTACACCCCCTCTGCCCTACTCCTCCCACTAGCTGCACTAAGTCTCACTTCCTGCGGCAATCAAAAGAAAGAAGAGACCAGACAACCGAACATCATCTTCATGATGACGGATGACCATACCACTCAAGCAATGTCCTGTTACGGAGGAAATTTGATTCAGACTCCTAACATGGACCGGATTGCCAACGAAGGTATCCGTTTTGACAACTGCTACGCTGTCAACGCTCTTTCAGGACCTTCACGCGCCTGTATCCTCACCGGTAAGTTCAGCCACGAGAATGGTTTTACCGATAACGCAAGTACGTTCAACGGAGATCAGCAGACATTCCCCAAACTGCTTCAACAAGCCGGATATCAGACTGCAATAATTGGTAAATGGCATCTTATCAGTGAACCACAAGGATTCGATCATTGGAGCATCCTTAGCGGCCAACACGAACAAGGTGACTATTATGACCCTGATTTTTGGGAAAACGGGAAGCATATTGTAGAAAAAGGATACGCTACGGATATTATTACTGATAAAGCCATTGAATTCCTCGAAGGTCGCGACAAAAACAAGCCTTTCTGCATGATGTATCATCAGAAAGCTCCGCACCGCAACTGGATGCCTGCTCCCCGTCATCTGGGTATATTCAACAATACCACTTTCCCAGAACCGGCTAATCTGTTCGACGACTATGAAGGCCGCGGAAGAGCAGCCCGTGAACAGGACATGTCTATCGAACATACACTGACAAACGACTGGGACCTCAAATTGCTGACTCGTGAAGAGATGCTGAAAGATACCACCAACCGTCTTTACAGTGTATATAAACGTATGCCTGTTGAAGTTCAGGATAAATGGGACTCTGTATATGCCGGACGCATTGCCGAATACCGCAAAGGTGACCTGAAAGGCAAATCATTAATCAGCTGGAAATATCAGCAATATATGCGTGATTATCTGGCGACAGTTCTGGCAGTAGACGAAAATATCGGCCGACTGCTGAATTATCTCGAAAAAATTGGTGAGCTGGACAATACAATTATTGTCTACACCTCCGACCAAGGTTTCTTCCTTGGCGAACATGGCTGGTTTGACAAACGCTTTATGTATGAAGAATGTCAACGCATGCCGCTTATTATCCGTTATCCGAAAGCAATTAAAGCAGGAAGTACCAGTAATGCCATCAGCATGAATGTGGACTTTGCTCCTACATTCCTCGACTTTGCCGGAATAGAGATCCCATCAGATATCCAAGGAGCCTCCCTGAAACCCGTATTGGTGAATGAAGGCAAAACTCCTGCCGATTGGCGCAAAGCTGCTTATTATCATTACTACGAATACCCTGCAGAACATTCTGTGAAGCGTCATTATGGTATACGCACGCAAGACTTCAAATTGATTCATTTCTACAACGACATCGACGAATGGGAAATGTATGACATGAAAGCCGACCCAAGAGAAATGAACAATGTCTTCGGCAAACCGGAATATGCTGAAAAACAAAAAGAACTGATGCAACTGCTTCAGGAAACTCAAAAACAGTATAAAGATACAGACCCGGATGAAAAGGAAAAGGTTCTTTTCAAAGGTGACAGAAGACTGATGAAAAATCGCTAAATGATAATTTTGCGGAGTGCCCTGAAAGGGCTTAATTATATAGCGTAGGGCAACGCCCTACGTAAAAACGACAATCTGAATTTGCGCCCTGAAAGGGCATAATTGTATACAGTTCCGCCCTTTCAGGGCTTGTGGCTGGTGTGCTTTTTTCGTAGGGCGTTGCCCTACGCTATATAATTAAGCCCTTTCAGGGCACCCCAATAAATATATAATTTAAGAACCGATAAATTCTCATTTAACCGATAAATTCCCATTTATATAAATAAAGATTAACCAAAAACAATTATATCATGGATAGAAGAAAGTTTTTAAAAAACACAGGCTGGTCTTTCCTCGGACTGGCAGCTTCGGGCAGCTTGCTCGGTTCTTGCGCAGCAGGAAGCAAAGAGGCTAAGAAAATTATGCCATCAGCCAGCAACCTCAAAATGTATTGGGGCGACTTACACAACCACTGTAACATCACATACGGACACGGCGACATGCGCGATGCTTTTGAAGCAGCGAAAGGACAATTGGATTTTGTTAGTGTTACTCCTCATGCTATGTGGCCGGATATTCCCGGAGCAGATGATCCCCGCCTGAAATGGGTAATCGATTACCACACGGGAGCTTTCAAGCGTTTGCGTGAAGGCGGTTATGAGAAGTACGTAAAAATGACAAATGAGTATAACAAGGAAGGTGAATTCCTGACTTTTGTAGGATACGAAGCTCATAGTATGGAACATGGAGACCATGTTGCGTTGAACTATGATTTGGACGCACCACTTGTAGAATGTACTTCAATCGAGGACTGGAAAGAAAAAGCAAAAGGACATAAGGTATTCGTTACCCCGCACCACATGGGTTATCAGGGTGGCTATCGCGGTTACAACTGGAAATGCTTTACCGAAGGAGATATTACTCCATTCGTAGAAATGTATTCCCGTCACGGTCTGGCAGAAAGCGATCAGGGAGACTACCCCTATTTGCATGATATGGGACCACGCCAATGGGAAGGAACCATTCAATATGGTCTTGAATTGGGCAATAAGTTTGGTATCATGGCTTCCACCGACCAACATTCCGGTTATCCGGGAAGCTATGGCGACGGCCGTATCGGTGTTTTGGCTCCGTCACTGACTCGCGATGCCATTTGGGAAGCTCTACGTACCCGTCACGTATGTGCTGCAACCGGTGATAAGATTATTATCGACTTCCGCCTCAACGATGCTTTCATGGGTGATGTAGTTCGCGGTAACAGCCGTCGTATCTATCTGAATGTCACAGGTGAAAGCTGTATTGACTACGTAGATATTGTAAAGAACGGGCAGATTTTGGCTCGCATGAACGGTCCGTTGACTCCCGTTGCTCCGGAAGGTGATACGGTACGTTGCAAAGTTAAAGTTGATTTTGGTTGGAATCGTGAAGAGAAATACGTACATTGGCAGGGCAAACTGTCGGTAGACAAAGGCCAGATTCATAGTGTAACTCCTTGTTTCCGTGGCGCAGCATTCACTTCTCCGCAAGAAGGTGAAACTGAATTCCACACACATGTCAACCGTATTGTATCCGTTGGCGACAAGGAAACCGAACTGGATATGTACAGCAGCAAGAATCCGAATACGACTACAGCAGCCATGCAAGCTGTAATCCTTGATGTGGAAATGCCAAAAGACGGTAAGGTCATTGCCGAATTCAATGGCAAGAAGTTTGAACATACGTTGGGCGAGTTGCTCGAAGGTTCACGTTCACACTTCATGATCGGTTGGTTGAGCGAGGCTATTCTCTTCAATCGTGCCATGCCGGAAAGCTGTTTCACTCTGGAACATTACATGGAAGATAAAGAGCCGCAGCGAGATACGGATTACTACTATGTGCGCGTTCGCCAACGTGACGGACAATGGGCTTGGAGTTCACCGATTTGGGCGGAAAGAGTGTAGTTTTTAAGTATTAAGTATCAAGTATTAAGTATTAACGTGGTATGGAGAAAGAATACGCTATAGGAATTGACCTTGGCGGAACTTCTGTAAAATACGCCCTTATTGATAATGAAGGCGTATTTTACTTTCAAGGGAAGTTACCGTCGAAAGCCGATGTATCAGCAGAAGCTGTCATCGGACAGTTGGTTACTGCTATCAATGAAGTGAAAGCCTTTGCACAGGAAAAAGGCTACAAAATTGATGGTATAGGAATTGGAACACCGGGCATTGTGGATGGTACGAACCGTATTGTTTTAGGAGGTGCGGAAAATATCAACGGCTGGGAAAACATTCACTTGGCAGACCGCATTGAAACGGAAACCGGACTTCCTGCTTTATTGGGAAATGATGCCAATCTGATGGGACTGGGAGAAACAATGTACGGAGCCGGTCAGGGAGCCACTCATGTTGTTTTCTTGACGGTAGGAACGGGTATTGGCGGTGCAGTAGTCATCGACGGCAAATTGTTCAACGGTTATGCCAACCGGGGAACGGAGCTGGGACACGTGCCTCTCATTGCCAATGGCGAACCGTGTGCTTGCGGTTCCGTCGGCTGTCTGGAACACTATGCTTCCACTTCTGCTTTGGTACGCCGCTTCAGTCAACGAATAATAGACGCAGGTATCTCCTACCCGAATGAAGAAATTAACGGAGAATTGATTGTCCGTCTTTATAAACAAGGGGATCCGATTGCAAAAATATCACTGGAAGAACACTGTGACTTTTTGGGACACGGAATTGCAGGCTTTATCAATATCTTCAGTCCGCAAAAGATTGTGATTGGTGGAGGGCTCTCCGAAGCAGGAGACTTTTACATTCAGAAAGTAAGCGAAAAAGCGCGTAGTTATGCCATCCCCGACTGTGCTGTGAATACTCAAATCATAGCTGCCGCTCTTGGAAACAAGGCCGGAAGTATTGGAGCTGCGTCACTTGTATTTACTCAATTATCTGCTCCAAACCTGATTAAATTATGAGAAAGAATTTAGGAATGTTGGCGCTGATTATGGCGTTCTGGTTCACCATCTCGTTCATTACTAATATTCTGGGACCACTCATTCCGGATATTATCCACAACTTCAATCTAAGTGACCTGGCGATGGCGGGATTTATCCCGACCTCTTTCTTCCTGGCATACGCCATCATGTCTATCCCTGCCGGATTACTTATTGACCGTTTCGGTGAAAAACCGGTATTATTCGGTGGCTTCCTGATGCCGTTCATCGGCACCATCCTGTTTGCCTGTATGCATACGTATCCGATGTTATTAGCTTCTTCTTTCATCATCGGATTAGGAATGGCCATGTTGCAAACTGTATTGAATCCGCTCCAGCGTACTGTAGGAGGAGAAGAAAACTATGCATTTATAGCCGAACTGGCACAATTCATGTTTGGCATCGCTTCTTTCCTAAGTCCTCTGGTATATACTTATCTGATTCGTGAACTTGACCCGGCAACCTATACAGCCGGGAAAGGTTTCTTTATCGACTTGTTGGCCGATATCACCCCACGGGAAATGCCATGGGTATCTCTTTACTGGGTATTTACCATCCTGTTGTTAGTAATGCTGATTGCTGTCGGTGTCTCCCGCTTTCCCAAGATTGAATTGAAAGAAGATGAGAAAAGCGGGTCTAAAGATTCATATCTGGCTTTATTCAAACAGAAATATGTATGGCTGTTTTTCCTGGGGATTTTCTGCTACGTAAGCACGGAACAGGGAACTTCTATCTTTATGAGTACCTTTCTGGAACAATACCACGGAGTCAATCCGCAAACTGACGGTGCGCAAGCCGTAAGCTATTTCTGGGGATTGATGACAGCCGGCTGTCTCGTAGGTATGATTCTACTCAAGTTGATTGACAGCAAGCGATTGCTGCAAATCTCCGGAATCCTGACCATCATCCTATTATTATCGGCATTGTTCGGAAGCAAGGAAGTATCTATGATCGCTTTTCCTGCTGTCGGATTCAGTATTTCCATGATGTATTCCATCGTATTCTCATTGGCTTTGAACTCTGCTTCACAGCATCACGGTTCATTTGCCGGTATTTTATGTTCGGCAATCGTCGGTGGTGCCGGTGGTCCGATGATTGTGAGTACGCTGGCAGATGCAACATCACTCCGCACAGGTATGCTGTTTATCCTTGTTTTCGTAGGATACATCACCTTTATCGGTTTTTGGGCACGCCCACTGATTAATAACAAGACCGTTCGTCTGAAAGACTTGTTCAAACAACGTTGAACGCTGAACAACAAACGACGAATAAAAAAATGCAAAGTTATATGATGAAACAACGAATATCTATTTTTCTCTTGTTCACCATTCTGCTATCCGCCAACGGGTATGCGCAAAAAGGAATCATGCGCCTGACTCAACAGACTTTGATGCACGAGGTACGCGAAACGCCTTCACCACTGGACGGACAGCATATCACTGTCAATCCTCCTCGTTTCATGTGGCCGGACAAATTTCCTCACTTGGGTGCCGTATTGGACGGAGTGGAAGAAGAAGACTACAAACCGGAAGTAACTTACCGCATCCGGATCGCACGCGACCCAGAATTCAAATCGGAAGTGATAACCGCTGAAAGGAAATGGGCCTTTTTCAACCCATTCAAACTGTTTGAAAAAGGAAAATGGTATTGGCAATATGCCTACGTTGACAAGGATGGAAAAGAAGAATGGTCGCCCGTTTCTCATTTTTATATAGACGAGCATATACGTACATTCAACCCGCCTTCTCTACAAGAGGTGTTAGCTAAATTACCCAAGACGCATCCCCGTATCTTGCTTGATGCCGAAGATTGGGACAATATCATCGAACGGAATAAAAACAATCCGGAAGCACAGGCTTACATCCGGAAAGCCGATAAATGTCTGAATCACCCGCTGAAACATTTGGAAGAAGAAATTGATACGACCCAGGTTGTCAAGCTGACAAACATCGTTCAATATCGTTCCGCTCTGATTCGGGAAAGTCGTAAGATTGTAGACCGTGAAGAAGCGAATATCGAAGCCATGTTACGTGCTTACTTGCTAACGAAAAACAAGGTATACTACAAAGAAGGTATAAAGCGTCTTTCCGAAATTCTTTCATGGAAGAATAGTAAGTACTTTGCGGGAGATTTCAACCGTTCCACCATTCTGTCTATGAGTACTTCCGCGTATGACGCATGGTATAACCTGCTGACTCCGGATGAAAAGAAACTACTCTTAAGAACGATTCGTGAAAATGGAAAGAAATTCTATCATGAATATGTCAATCACTTAGAAAACCGTATTGCTGATAACCATGTTTGGCAAATGACTTTCCGTATCCTGAATATGGCTGCGTTTGCTACGTATGGCGAACTGCCGATGGCTTCCACCTGGGTGGATTATTGCTACAATGAGTGGGTATCCCGTCTGCCGGGCCTCAACACGGATGGAGGATGGCACAATGGCGATTCTTATTTTCAGGTCAATCTCCGCACATTGATTGAAGTTCCTGCTTTTTATTCCCGTATCAGCGGATTCGATTTCTTTGCTGATCCCTGGTATAACAACAATGCGTTTTACGTCATCTATCAACAACCTCCATTCTCAAAATCCGCCGGGCAAGGAAACTCACATGAAAGTAAGCTGAAGCCAAACGGTACACGAGTAGGGTATGCAGATGCCTTGGCACGCGAATGTAACAATCCATGGGCAGCCGCTTATGTACGCACTATTTTGCAGAAAGAACCGGATATTATGGAAAAGACTTTCCTCGGAAAATCCGGAGACCTGACCTGGTATCGCTGTATAACAAAGAAAGCACTTCCCAAAGAAGGCCCTACTCTTGCAGAATTACCGATGGCAAAAGTATTCAATGAAACGGGAATCGGTACGATGAATACTTCTTTGGGAGACATAGATAAGAATGCAATGCTGTCGTTCCGTTCCAGTTCCTACGGTTCCACTTCCCATGCACTAGCCAATCAAAATGCTTTCAATACATTCTACGGAGGTAAAGCCATTTTTTACAGTAGCGGACATCGTACTGGTTTTACAGACGATCATTGTATGTATTCTTACCGTAATACTCGTGCGCACAACAGTATTTTGGTGAATGGAATGACGCAGAAGATCGGGACAGAAGGATATGGCTGGATTCCACGGTGGTATGAAGGAGAGAAAATCGCTTACATGGCAGGAGACGCTTCCAATGCTTATGGTAAAGTGACTTCTCCCCTATGGTTGAAACGTGGCGAATTATCCGGTACGCAATATACGCCCGAAAAAGGATGGGATGAGAACAAGCTGGATATGTTCCGCCGTCATATCATCCAATTGGGAACTACCGGAGTTTTTGTGATTTATGATGAATTGGAAGGAAAAGAAGCCGTAACATGGAGTTATCTTTTACATACCGTAGAACTGCCTATGGAAATACAGGAACTGACGGATGAAGTGAAAGTTATTGGTAAGAATAAAGCCGGAGGTGTTTCTGTTGCCCATCTTTTCAGTTCGGCAAAAACGGAACAAGCGATGGTAGATACTTTCTTCTGTGCGCCAACCAACTGGAAAAATGTGACGAACGCACAAGGGAAAGCGTTGAAATATCCTAATCACTGGCATTTCTCTTCTACAACGGTTCCGTGTAAAACCGCCCGTTTCCTGACAGTGATGGATACACATGGGAAGAACCGCCCGGATATGCAGGTAGTTCGCAAAGGTAATACCATTCAGGTAGGCGACTGGACTATTACTTGTAACCTGACAGAAAAAGGGAAAGCTGCCATCTATGTAAGCAATAAAACGGAAAAGGTTTCTTTAAACTATGATGCCGGTAAAAAGGAAGGTGCAACGATAGTCACAGATCAGGTAAAAGGCAAACAGGTTACTAAAGTCCTGATAGACTATTTACCGGATTTTGAGATTTAATTTCTCCCCGCTTTAGATGAAGAAACATATACTCCTATAAAAACGTTATATTTGCAGAGTAATATTAAATAAAGAAGTAACCATGAAATATATCGGAGCACATGTAAGCGCGTCCGGGGGCGTAGAGTTCGCCCCCGTTAATGCACACGAAATAGGAGCAAATGCTTTTGCGTTATTCACCAAGAATCAACGCCAATGGGTAAGCAAACCTTTAACAGAAGAAAGTATCAGCCTCTTTAAAGAGAGTTGCGAGAAATACGGTTTTCAGCCGGAATATATCCTGCCACATGACAGTTATCTTATCAACCTGGGACACCCGGAAGAAGAGGGACTTCAAAAAAGCCGTGCCGCTTTTCTGGATGAAATGCAACGTTGCGAACTGCTTGGATTGAAACTTTTAAATTTCCATCCAGGCAGTTCTCTCAACAAAATTTCAATAGAAGATTGCTTGTCGCTCATCGCAGAAAGCATTAATATCGCTTTAGAAAAAACAAAAGGCGTAACAGCCGTTATTGAGAACACTGCCGGACAAGGAAGTAATCTAGGTAGCGAATTCTGGCAACTGAAATATATCATCGACCGGGTAAACGACAAGAGCCGGGTGGGTGTTTGCCTCGACACCTGCCATACTTATACGGCTGGTTATGATATTGTCAATGAATACGATAAGGTATTTGATGAGTTTGACAAGGAAGTGGGATTCAATTACCTTCGAGGTATGCACTTGAATGATTCAAAAAAAGCACTAGGCACCCATGTAGACCGTCACGATAGTATTGGTGAAGGATTGATCGGAAAAGCATTTTTTGAAAGATTGATGCAAGATTCGAGATTCGATAATATGCCGTTGATACTCGAAACACCGGATGAAAGTAAATGGAAAGAAGAAATTGCATGGCTAAAGAGCATGGAATAATGTTTTCACCACAGAGGACACGGAGGACACAGAGGTGAATTTAGTTTATGACTTACGCTTGTGACCCTAATTTTGATGCATAATCCTCCTCTATAAAGTTGAAAAAACATGAAAACATCTGCCACCTGCAACCAAACGCGTGTAATGCACTAGTTGATAGATAGTTGGAGCGTGGCAGATACTGTTGCAGATAGGTTGCAGATAAAGTATCTGCAACACAGTATAAGCCTTGCATAAGCCAATTCTCCAGGAGGGCAAAAGTTTATTGTATACATTAACTTCCCGTTTCCAGGCGGGAAACTGTCGTTTCCGGCATTAGAAATTACAGTTTCTACGTAAGGATACTGTCGTTTCCCCGTAGAGACACCACAATTTCTCCATAGAGTGATCCCAATTATCCCATAGCTTTGCATCAAGGAATCAAGGCTTTTTCTTTGATTATATAACGTGTTGCAGATACTTTATCTGCAACCTATCTGCCGCAGGTATCTGCCACGTTCCAACTACTTATTAACTAGTGTATTACACGCGTTTCGTTGCAGGTGGCAGATGTTTTTATGTTTTTCAACTTTATAGTAGGAAAAAATTTCGTTCATTTCTGCACTGTTTCATTCTTTTTTATACTGTTATGAATTTATACTGCCAACACCTATACTCAATAAATATTCGCCATACTCACTAAAGGTTCATACAATTTCTCTATATCCTGTGAGTCCATCTCTATTTGAACTTGATCTCCAGGCATTAATTTCTGTCCTTTGGGAGGCCAATTCTTACGGTCACGATGCACATTTATAATTATGCAACGTTCCGGTAAACGAAGTTCATCCACAATCTTGCCATCTAAATAAGACCCGCTCATTACTTCTACAGACAATGTATAACGGGGCTCTTCCTTAAAGGCAGGTGAATGAATCATATCATCATATAAAATTACATTGAACGGTTTTATCTGAAGCATTTCCGTAAAGTAATAGGTTAATCCACCTACAACAATGGAAGGATAAAAGACTTCCAAATGTCCCGTAATCTCGGTTATTAAGACAATAGCCGTCAGAGGTGTACGAATGACTGCTACAAGAAATGCCGACATACAAATCAACATGATATAACTGATATTCTCATAAGCAATCACACCCTGTTGAACCATAATCAATCCCACTATTTGCCCCAAAAGTCCTCCTGTCACCAGTGTAGGGATAAAACTTCCTCCCGGTAAACCCGAAGAAAAAGAAAAGGTACTAAAAACGAAATGCAACAACATCATGCCAACAATCCAAAGAATATGTGTATCCGGATGCATGGCCTGTGATAGCAAGAACTGTTCACCTCCTCCCGTCAGATTAAACTCGGCCATAGAAATCAGAAAAGCAATAAAAAGCAAATACAGCATTTTCACGTATTCAGGATGCTTAATAGCGGGATAAATACGTTTCATCTGAAGAGTAGTGACAGAAAAGAATTTTCCAAAAACAGAAACTACTGCCGCCAACAAAAGAAACAGTTTCACCTGCCCCCAAAAAGTCATTCCAGGCACAATGGCATCTATATGAAAATAAGGATTGATGGGAAAAATCCAACTGGCAACCCCGCCTGCCACGACTCCTGCCAAAAGCGTGGTAATGGCTGTTTTAGGTGCATCGAACCGCTCGATAGATTCGATAACCAACAATGAGGAAGCTAATGGGGCAGCAAAAGCAGCCGCCAATCCGGCACCTGCACCGGCAGACAATAATTGTTTCCGTTCACCACTAAGCACCCTCCCCCATTTTGATACCAAATATCCGACATACGAACCTATCTGTACGGAAGGTCCTTCACGCCCCAAAGACAATCCGGTACTTAATGCAAGTATCCCACCCACAAACTTCGCAACCAATTCCAGAAAAGGATGCTTATAATCAACCCTCCCATTAATAACTCCACGTGTTTGCGGAATCCCCCCGCCGGTAATAAGCGGCATTTTCTTCACCAGCCAGGATACGAATACAAGTATTCCCCACATCAACAGGAAAAGAGGGATATACCAATACCACTTGGGATGAGAATCAAAGAAATCATGGCGGAGATTAAAGAAGAACTGTAACAGGTAATGATAAGGCACGGCAACAAGCCCCGTCAGTAATCCTACGAAGATACTGACAAAGTAAAGTCGTGCATCAATCAACTTCAGTTTAAAAATGCGCCAACGACCATTATCTTTTATCTTTTTTATCAGTCGAAACATTCAGCCAGCCTTACATTGTTTTATACGTAGGACATACAACAATCAAAACCTAGCTGTGGTTTTCAAACTCATGAAGATTTAATTTCTAATTATCTTCCCATCATATTCAGACGAAGTATAGCGTGTACCATAAAGTAAGACCCCAGTGCATTATAATCCGTGTCACGAATGGCGGTGGCGGTAATTGTGCGTATCAAAGAAATATCCTGATGGAGAATATCATAGATCTTGAAACGGATTAATAACTGTTTCTTTTTTAGAAAGGCTTTTGACAGTTGGCAGTTCCACATGAAATTCTCTTTGGCATAACCTTCATAACCATAACCGGTGCGGAGAGAATAAGTCAGGTCATTATATAGTTCCATCCCCCAAGGCAGATAAAGTTGCAGTTGGGTTCCTGCCTGATAATCAAAAGTTTCAGTACGTTTCTCCCGCACATCATTATAAGAATTGTTATAAGTCAGGCCGACAAGCCCCGTAAGTTCCATTTGACGGGTACGATAAGTAAGCCGTAGACGCTCACGTCCCGTTAAATGCTGTACGGAGGTTTTCACCGGTTCTTCTTTATTCAGAGTTGTATAGCCATTCTGATTCCGGTATTGCAGATAGGAGTAAGTGCGAAATATCCAGCTACGATTCTTAAAAGGAGTATTGAGAGAAAAAGACCCCATGGCGCGCCAATTACCATTCATATTGACCGGAGACGTCGTTCGCACACCGGTTTCGCTGTCATAAGTCACCTGATTGGTTACATTATTAATGGTATTCTCGAACAAAGCGGTAGCTACCATATTTCGCTGATGTTTGGTATTGTAGGAATTAAAATTCAATGTAAACGTATTCGTATATGAAGGCTTCAACGAAGGGTTACCGACACGGATATTTAAAGGATTGGTACGGTCGGTCACAGGTTGGAGGTCGCGTACGCTTGGCTGTTTTCCTTTTCCTCTATACACAATTTGCAAACGGGTACGTTTTGAAAACTTGTAACGGAAATTGACTGTGGGTGAGAAATTCATGACTGATCTTTCCAACTGATCCTCGGGAGCGTCGCTCAACAAAGAATGGCTGACAGACTTTTGTGGTTCAAAATCAACTCCAATATTATAATTATACTTTTTCTGTGAAGTACGTATGGCAAGGTTCACCAAGTGATTACTGTATTGATTTTCAAAACGGTTACTGGAGTCTTCATCAAAGTCGGGAGCAAACTCTTCCAGTTCCTTATCCCAGTCATAGACAAAACGATCCGAATTGTTCACTCTATACTGATAGCTGTAACGGAGTTGCAGGAAATGCCGCCACGGCAACGGTTCTACATATACCAGTTGCACCCGGTAATTATACCCGTCCACATCATCCTCTATTTTCTGATTCTGAATCTTCTTCGTATTATTTTTGAAGTACCGGGTGGTGGAAAGGCTCTTCCGGTCGGTAGCTGAAGCATTAGTACCATAGTCAACTTTCAAAGCGACATTTCTCCCCAAACGACTTAATTTCCGGCTAAGTTGCAACATCATCGTCAGGTTATACCGGGAATTATGGTTGGTGCCGGAGGACTCTCTCTCATTCAACAACACATCATTTCCCCACCCTTCCTGAAAGCCACTATTCTCTCTGTCATTGGCCGAGAAACGATATTGAGGACGGAAAATCAACGTAGTAACAGAATCCATTTTCCATTCAAGAAAAGCATTGGCCACCAGCTCATGATTCTGCAACCGGCTATTGTTCGTGCCCAGATTGATTGACCGATCCTCGCGAAGAAAGTTGTCGACCGTTGTACGGCTGTCTTCCAAACGGTCTGTACCCACGTATTGAAGATTGGAGCGTAATTTAATCCGCTTCCAGTCATGAGTCGCGTTTAGTCCCAATGAACGGGAAGTAGTCAGCCCCATCCGATTACGGATATTACCTGTAGCATTTGAAGATTCATTCTGCAATTCCGAGAATCCCTGATTATTGGTATTATTCAGATTCCCGATAATCGTTAATTGAGAGTTTTCACGAAAGCGGTTCAAGGTATTGGCTAATTCATAACGGTCTTTACTCCCGTATCCTCCCATGAAATTCTCCATCCAACCCAATTTCATGTCCTTTTTCACAGACAGATCCAGAATCATCTCTTCCTCTCCGTCATCTATCCCAGTGAGACGCGCCAAATCTGATTGGCGTTCATAGGCTTTCAACTTCTCCACCATCTCCACGGGAAGGTTTTTAAGGGCGGCTTTCGGGTCATCAGAGAAAAACTCTTTACCGTCTACTAAAATCTTCTTTACCTCCTTACCATGTATCAATAACTTACCGTCCGCATCTATTTCGCTTCCCGGAAGTTGTTTCACCAACTCTTCAAGCATTGAACCTTCGGGAGTACGATAGGCGGAAGCATTGAAGACTGTTGTATCTCCTTCCGTCACCGCCATCGGGGCTTGACCTACTACTACGGCCTCATCCAAAGCATAACTTTCCGGAGTCAGATTGATATTTCCCAATTCATAGGAGGTGCTTTTGCGGGAAATGGAAATGAGATGAAAAACAGGTTTATATCCGATATATGAAACTTGCAATAATAAAGACTTCGCCTTAGTCGCAGTAGGAACGGAAACGGAAAGTTGAAATTTACCGATAGCATCCGTAGCACCGCCGCCCAACAATGTACTATCCGGTAAAGCCAAAAGCCGGACCGTAGCAAACGGTACCGGCTGATTGGTTTCAGTATCAATCACACGACCGGAAAAACGCTCTTTGCCGGACTGAGCAAAAACAGTCAAACTAATCAGTAACAAGACAT
This sequence comes from Bacteroides sp. D1, assembly GCF_000157095.2. Classification (NCBI taxonomy): domain Bacteria; kingdom Pseudomonadati; phylum Bacteroidota; class Bacteroidia; order Bacteroidales; family Bacteroidaceae; genus Bacteroides; species Bacteroides sp. D1. Next base: position 442,297 of record NZ_JH114339.1, on the reverse strand, counting down.
AACAAGTAATCAAACGGTACTGAAAAGAATAAATATGGCTGCCTATGTTCAAATTGTGTTGATTTAGTAAAATAAAACTATAATAAAATAAACCTAATCTTTATTTCTGGCCTTGACGCGGAGCACGAGGTCTTTGTCCCTGGTGGTGTCCCTGTCCCGGTTTCTGACCTTTTCTGCGGTCAAATTCCTTTCTGAATTTATTAGCATTCATCTTTTCCTGCTGATAAATCTTCAAAATCTGCTTCTGCGAAAGTATCTTGCTGAATTCATTGTAATACTTTTCACGAATATCCAGCATTTTACGGCTTTGAGTAAACTGGTTCCGCAACATGGTTGCAATCTCGTCGTCAGTCATGGACGGACGTTCTTTCTTAGCATTAGCGTCTGTGCCTTGTGCTTTAGTTTTCTCTGTTCTCGCCTTATGAGTCATCATACGACATTCACGCAATTCTTTCAGATACTTCTCGTATACCGGAGTAAACTTAGCTGCCGTTGCATCATCCAACATCAATGTATTTACTATTTGTTTAGCCTGCATCTGCACCATTTGTTCCGGTGTAGGACGCTGTTTTTTTTGTTTGTTATCTGTATTCTGTGCAGACAAAGTCATCTGGCTTCCCATCAGGAGAACGGCCAAAATTACATAAATAAATTTAGTCTTCATAATCTTCACGTTTAAAATAATTAATTGAGTTACTTAATTCAAAAATATATCATTTTCAGAGAAGCTGACGAGCTCTTCCAACTCCTCATCTGATAGTTCTTTAATCCATTTATCTACCGGTTCCGTACCATTGGCTAATACTTTCGAAGAAGATGTTGTCACCTCATCTGCCTGTCGCAAAGACGGAACAAACAGAAATCCGACCCATACGGCTGCTATGGTAATCACCGTAGAAATAATCAGCTTCGTATGAGACTTCCGCTGTTGCTTCACTCCGGCACGTTCCATCACCTTTCGTTGCACGTCCTCGAAGAATCCATCGGGGGTACGGTAAGGTGTCCGTTTTCCAATATCATCAAAATCAAAATCCTTTTTCATCGTTCTATCTGTTTAATATATATTCCTTTATCTTCTCTTTCGCATAGTGGTAATTCACTTTTAGTGTATCCACTTTACTATCCAGTACACGGGCGATCTCTTCATATTCAAGTTCATCATAATAACGCAAGTTGAATACCAGCCGTTGCTTTTCCGGCAGACTTAAAATAGCTTCCTGAAACTTTACTGCCAACTCATTCTCATAATCAATGTAATCGGAAGCCTTCAACTTGCCCATCAACTCTTCCTGAACATCTTCTGCGGAAACAACTCCCTCATCTTTACGTCCGTTAAGCAAGCGTAAACTCTCATTCGTTGCAATCCGGTAAATCCAGGTTGACAGCGAACTTTCTTCGCGAAACTGATCGATATGCCGGAATACCCGGATAAAGACTTCCTGAAGCACATCTTCCGCATCTTCATGAGATACAACCAGTCTACGAATATAATTATATATCGGCATCTGAAAAGAGTCCATCAGCATCTTGAATCCCCGTTCGCGATTCGAGGCACAAGCTTCACGAATTTTATTCTCGTTTATCATCAATTCTTTTTCTGAACTTTATTAGTTAGAACGCGGAAGATTGCCGAAGTTAAATATGGGATTTGGTATTTTGCTTTTATTAACAAGAGAGGGAGAACTGGCGGAAATCATTGTCGGTATATACGATAGGAATAAACGCATGATTCCTGATGACGTTCTGATGAAGGTAGAAAATTATAGTGACGGTATATGCTCGGGATAGTGACGGTATCGTTGTCTCATACCGTCACTATCTTTGCCGGATAGCGTCACTATGTTTTTTTAGTAGAAATACTCTATTTATAAGCTGTAAACAAGGAGATAATTACCAGAACTTATTGTGTTCCGCACTATATTCAAAGCCTGCGGCTTTCAACTGATTCACTAATTCATCCTTGTTCACATTCATATCTTCACAAAGTTCGTCAAGTGAAGAATAGCAATCGCGCAACTTCATATTGATGACGCTGAACAACATCATCGGATCTTTCGGTAATTCCATAACATACAATCTTTTAAACCGGGTGCAAAGGTACAGCAATCCCGTTGAATGGCAAAACAAATCAATCACCTATTTCTTCTATCTTCAAAGAGATTTTTTCTATTAGTTTGCTGATTTCTTCTTCCAATGGGATCACATTGAAGTCTTTCCAAAAGTTCTCATCGTATTTGAAATATGTGTCGGAGAAGATTGTACGAGTAGGCAATCTTTCTGTACGGGGAAACGCGACTACCTGTCCGGTTTCCACCTTGCAAGTAATCATCTCAAACCAGATATGAAGATCACGACTGCCAAACAGCATTTTTGTACGTTTCACTTTGAAATGAAGATCGCCCCGGATATGATGTATGTAATAAGTTCCTTGCCACGGTTTATAAGAAATGGTATATACCACTTTTTGAGGAATCATGCGTATGTTGCGTGCGCGCCTTTCGACGAACATACCCGCCGCATTTTTCACATATACAGGATGAACTTCCAGACGGGCTTGCAATAAGGCGCTCGTTTCAGAATCAAGGAATAGTTCTCCGCAAAAAAGAGGTTCACTGATTCCTTTTTTCTGTTCAAAATGCACCACATTTACAAACCGGTCTTCTAAAAATGTCACGCCCTCCGAAGTATAGGTATAAATGCTATTCTCTATATTGGGAATCAGGAATTCGGGCATATCTTTTATAATATCCATCTGGATACAAGCCTGAATACCCGACTTTACTTTTACCAATAAGCTATCTTTCGCTTCCACATTGCTTAGTCGACTCATTTTCAACAGCTTCACTTGATCTGGCACTGCTGAATGTGAGGATGTCTTATAAACCTTGAACACTGCTTCCGACAAGTTTTGAAATTTGTTTTTCAACTGAACTCCTTCACGATAAAAGGTAGTCAGATACACGGGAGTATGCGAATAGTTCTGTTCCCTCCGTTCAATCATTTCGCGCAAAAGTTTCTTTGGTTCACTTCGACGAATCACTACTTCCTGCAAAGAAACCACTTTAGGTTCGAGACTAAGTATATTGTGCCGTCCAATCAACAAAGCAAACTCTATATCTTGTGAAAGATAACCTATATGAGAAAAGGTAATCGAATCGTTTTTTAAAGAATCGGGTAAGGACAATTTAAAATCTCCATTCTGATTTGTTATGCTGCCGATAGATGCCCCCCTTACTCCAACAGTAGCTGAAGAGATGGGCACACCCGTCTCCTTATCCAGCAAAGTGCCGGTAATAGAAAAATTCATAGGCTGCTTCGGAATGGAATCCTGTTGTATATAAATCTTTTTCTCCGAAGGGAGAGTAATCAGAATATGAGTACCAATCACCTGAAACTCCAAACCGGTATCTCCCACTATATCATACACCGCTTGGCGAATAGACCGTTCTCCTCCCTTTATCTTCACAACAACATCATTATCAATAACTTTACTGTCATAAATAAACATATATCCCGACTGTTGGGAGACATTACCTAATAATGAATAAACAGTGCCTTTTGTCTTGGGAAGCCGAACTATCCGTTCCAATACATCGCCCCCATCCGCTCTCATCGTATCGACTACGAAAAAGAGTGTGAATAGAATGGATAGATAGCGATAAGCCTGTTTCATTTTCTCAAGTTTAAATGAGTTTTATTCTGATAACAAAAGAATATCCCCTTGCCGGACACATTGCAGACCGAGTGCGCTAGCTATCAGAGTAGCTACGACTTCAGAAGACTCGTCAGAAAATTCAACCGTCAGCCTGCGTTCCTCCAATGCAGGTGAAGCTACTTGAATCTGCAAACTATCCGAATTCAGATTCATCACTTTCAGAATGTTCGCCAAAGATTCATCTTTAAAACGTATGTGTTTAAAGAAGCTCCCCCACTCTTCATTCTCTTTATCCGCATCAAGAACGACTAATCGTTGCGATTGTACCACTACTGCCTCTCCCGCTTTTACATAACATTCCTGATTTCCTTTTTTTAGAGTAACTTTCACAATCCCTCTTTGTACAGATAAACGGAACGGAGCATGTTCATCGCTCTGTACACTGAAAGCGGTTCCCAAAACTTCAATTTTAGCTTGTTCCGTATCAATCCAAAAGGGTTGTCCCTGCTTCTTTGCTACGTCGAAGAAAGCATTTCCCTGCAAACTCACTTCCCGTTTATCAGCAATAAAATGCTTCGGATATAATAAGGAGGTTTCCTTTGCCAAAAGTATCACAGAACCGTCTTCAAGAGTCGTTGCCAAAGTGGAAATGCCTTGATTTTCCTGTGTAAGAAAATTCTGTGCCGGTTCTCTTTCAGAACCGGTCATCCAATACAAAGCTCCCCAGACGACGCCTATCAAAACGGCGGCAACTGCTCCGTATCTGATCCATTGTGAATGTTTGCGTATAGAACGGCCTTCATCAACTTTCGCAAGTAAACGGTCATTGTCCAGGCGATTATACAATCGGTTCCATGCCTGATCTGTCTTTATTTTATAAATTTCTGTTTTCATCACTTCATGTGAATATAAGTTTCAACTTCTTCTCGTAATGTCCGGAGGGCTTTTGTCATTTCAGCTTCTACTGTTTTTACTGAAAGAGAAAGCTGTGTCGCTATCTCCACATATTTCCGCCCCTCCAAACGGTGCATCTCAAAAATCTGTCGTCTGCGGACTGGCAGCTTTTCAAGAGTGTTATTTATGAATTTCTGTAATTCCTCATACTCCATCTGTTGATGAGGATCTGTCGACTGCTCCGGATTGGAAGTGTTCAATACTGCTTCACGGTATCTATTCCTAACTTCTTCGTGTTCACAATACTGCAAAGATTGATTGCGAGTCGCCCTGTACAGATAGCTCTTAACGGACTGGAAAATCTGTAAGCGCTCCCTTTCTTTCCAAAGTACATAGAAAAGCTCTTCTACAATCTCTTCCGCTACCGCCATCTGCCCGGTAATGCCTGCCGCATAACAACAAAGAGGAAAATAGTAACGGCGAAAGAGTTCCTCAAACGCTTTTATGTCACCTTCCTTTATCTTTTTTAGTATGAGCAGTTCATCCAGCATACTTGCTTTTCTTTATGATTGACCTCAAATATAAGAAAACTATCCCTGTTTCAATTCGATTGCTTTTTCAATTTATCCACTGCGTGCTCTAAAGATTCCGTAGGTTCGATGATATTGTAGTTTCCCCAAAAATCCGGATTCCAGTATTCGTCTACCTTATCATAAAATATTTGATTCAGGCTGAAAGCTTCTTTGTTGGGTATATTCTCCAATACTCCTTCTTTTCTATCGGTCACTACCATTTCGGAAGCTACCGTATAGCTTGTGGAAAATAACTTCCGCTTCCAGTCACATTTAAAACGGATCGTATTACGAATATAGTTCAGATACGTTTTTCCATCTACATCTTTATAAGTGACCAGGTAAGAGAGTTCTTGCGGTTTGAATCTTAAACCGAGAGGTTTCTTATACAGAATTGCGGTGGTCGCCTTCGATTTATTCTGCATATCCAGACTCATTTCTATACGGGTGAATGACAACCGTTCACGATCGATATACAATTTACCGTATAATAAAGCGTACATAAGAATGACTTTCGGACGGAAATTAATAACATACTGCATACGATTATCTATAAGCATGGATTCTGCCATCCAGAATTCGTAATTATTCAATTCTTCAAAATCGAGTAACGCTCCCTTGTTCTTCACGACATCCAAAGTGACGCCCAGATTAGGACCACCCACAACTTTGACAGCTAATGTGTCACTCGCTTTCTGACTAAGCAGGCGACGTCCCTTCTCCACCCGCACTTTGTCATAGTTTATATTTCTATTGGTATAGGCTGTTTTGGATACATCGAGCACTGCCTCCGATATACCGATATATCGACGCCCTTTCTGTACGGTTTCCCGGTAAAATCCTGTCAGCATATCACGCTTATCACTATAATTTAAAGGGATCTTATTGATTGCTTTCTCTACAATTATACGTGGATTTTCGGCAAATACCACCACTTCATTCAACAGATTGGAATGAGGCGTCAGCCAAACTGTCAACATAGCGGCTGTTTCTTTCTCCAAAGAGATATGAGTATTTACATAACCGATATGTGAAATGTCCAGTTCACGCGGGGTTTCCGTTTTTTTAATCTTCAAAGCAAATTCTCCTTCCGCATTGGTCACAGTACCGATATTGCTACCATGCACCGATACATTTACGTTCTCCAGAGCTTTTTTATTTTGCTTGTCTTTCACCATACCAACAATCGTAAGATAATCTCCGGCATCTCCTTGCGCCCACACTGGAAAGCTACAAAGCAGTAACCAAACTGATAGCCATCCAACCAAGTGTTTTTCTACATTCTTCATACTGATGCTTTTTAAAGGTAAATAAATTGCGTTTCTACTAATAAGAGCGCTCAAACCGGAAATACCCTACAGCTTTTACAAAAAAAAGAAAAAGAAATCAGATTTCAATACCATATCCGGAAATTAATAGTAATTTTCCCGGCAAATTAATGATAAAAGCAATCACTATGATACGCAAATTAGACAAGACCGAATACGCCCTGGCTGCATCGTTAGCATTGGAGGTATATATACAATGCGGAGCGGAAGACTTCGATGAAGAAGGTTTGAATTCATTCAAAAGCTTTATCTCCAGCGAGCAACTGATGAATGAATTAGTGATTTACGGTGCTTTTGAGGATAAGAATCTGGTTGGCATCATGGGGACAAAGCATGAAGGGAAACATCTTTCTTTATTCTTTATCCGAAAAAAGTACCAATGCAAAGGTATCGGCAAACAGTTATTCTGTTTCGCTATCAATGATTGTCCGGTAGATGAAATGACTGTTAATTCATCCACGTACGCTATCCGTTTTTATCAAAGTCTAGGATTTGAAAAGACTAAAGAGAAGCTATGTACTAACGGGATAACTTATACGCCAATGATATTCAAGAGGACAGTCAGAATCAGTTCCATCGCACCTTGTGGAATGGACTGCGCATTATGTTATGCTTTTCAAGATGTAAAAAAGCCTTGCCCCGGTTGTAGAACCCAAACAGGAAAAATTCGGGAAAGTTGCCAAAACTGTATCATTTTCTCATGTGATAAGAAAAAGTATTATTGTTTTGAATGCACAAATTTCCCTTGTAAACGATTAAAAGCACTAGATGCAAGATACCAAAACAAATACAAAATGAGTATGATTATGAATCTTACATTCATAAAAGAACAGGGAGAAGAAAACTTCTTAATATGGCAAAATCATAAATACACCTGCCCCAAGTGCGGAAAACTGCGAACTGTGCATTACGACTACTGTATTCACTGTAAACAACAGAAGTTAACATAACTATAATGAATCCCTCCCGATAGAGCTACAATTATATTTGTTAATTATGCTTGTGAATATGTATTTCATATAAAAATAGTTTCTACCTTTGCGACCGTTATGATGAAGTACATATTCTGTATACTATTAGGCGTATTTCTGAATTGGGGATTCCATCTGATTTCCGATGAAGCACAGGAGGCATACCGGTTAGAAACCGGTAGTACCAGTATACAAACCTATACCAATTCATACACCTCCAAAACCAGCATCATACAACTGGATAAAGAACAGAAACTAGTCAAAACAAAAGAATACACCGGAAAGCAAGATTACAATAACGATAATGGTGTTTTAAATCCATTTTCTTTCCGACACCTCTCTCCTTTAAAGATACTACGATTCAATATTCCTTCTGTCACTATCCGTATACTAAGCTCTCTGAAGATTCAGCTTCCTCAAAACCAATGGACAGGTTTTTCATATTATACCAATCTTTTTAAATATTCTGATAGATATCATATCTATTCATTAGGTCACATACTCATTTAGCCATTTTATATTTTTTCCGGCATAAGACTATTCCAGTCTTTGATGCCTCACTTTCTGTTTGCGTCCTCCATTTAAGTGAAAAGAGTATTCACTATGGTCCGGAAGCCAATAACATTCTTTTTTTACCATAACAACCAAAGTATATAAAATGGACTTTTTATTGGATTTCATCCTTCATATCGATCAATATATGGTTATGATTGTGCGTGATTATCATGCCTGGACGTATGCCATTTTGTTTTTTATAATCTTCTGTGAAACCGGATTAGTGGTCACTCCTTTTCTTCCCGGTGATTCTCTACTCTTCGTTGCAGGAGCTATTTCTGCCTTACCTGACATGCCTATCAGTGTGCATATACTCGTTATCATTTTATTTGCCGCTGCCGTATTAGGCGATTCCTGCAATTACATGATCGGACATTTCTTCGGTCGAAAGCTTTTTAATAATCCCAATTCCAAGATATTCAAACAAAGCCATCTGGAGAAGACACACGAGTTTTATAAGAAATATGGTGGGAAAACAATTATTCTTGCCAGATTCGTCCCGATAGTACGCACGTTTGCCCCCTTCGTAGCAGGAATGGGAAAGATGAACTATTACTATTTTATGATGTATAATTTAGCGGGTGGTGCGGCTTGGGTTGGCATATTCTGCTACGCCGGTTATTTCTTCGGAGACCTTCCGTTTGTACAAGAGAACTTGAAACTGCTGATCGTTGCCATCATATTCATCTCTATATTGCCTGCAATCATAGAGGTAGTACGAGCCAAACTAAAGTCTTAAAACACCAAACTATAATCTGTATTCATTTGTTACTAATATAAATAGAGAAGAAAAAACAATTTAAAGTTTTTACACTTATGAAAAATTCTTTTTTTAGCCGGTTTACTCCAAAGGAGCCCAAATTTTTCCCATTGCTGAAACAACTTTCAGAAGTGCTTTGTGAAGCATCCGTTGTTTTAACAGAAAGCTTGCAACATGACTCACCAACAGAACGTGCAGACTACTACAAGAAAATCAAAGAGCTGGAACGTGAAGGGGACAAACTGACGCATCGGATTTTTGATGAATTGGGCACTACATTCATCACTCCTTTCGACCGTGAAGATATTCATGACTTAGCTTCCTGCATGGATGATGTCATCGATGGAATAAATAGTTGTGCCAAACGAATCTCTATTTACAATCCCCGTCCTATCTCGGAGAACGGCAAAGAATTGAGCCGTTTGATTCAGGAAGAAGCGACCTACATCTGTAAAGCCATGGACGAACTTGAAATATTCCGTAAGAAACCGACTCTTCTCCGGGAATATTGCTCAAGATTACATGAAATCGAGAATCAGGCAGATGACGTATATGAATTCTTTATCACCAGGCTATTTGAAGAAGAAAAGGATTGCATTGAACTTATCAAAATTAAAGAAATCATGCATGAACTGGAGAAAACGACCGATGCCGCAGAGCACGTAGGCAAGATTCTGAAAAACCTGATTGTAAAATACGCATAAAGTAAGCCGGAACACATGGAATTATTAGTGACTATCATTATTCTGGCTCTGATATTCGATTATATCAACGGCTTTCACGATGCAGCAAACTCAATAGCTACAATCGTATCTACCAGGGTGCTTACACCCTTTCAAGCTGTACTATGGGCTGCTTTCTTCAATTTCGTTGCTTTTTTCATTGCCAAATACATCATAGGCGGATTCGGTATTGCCAATACAGTATCCAAAACGGTGGTAGAACAATATATCACTTTACCTATTATATTGGCAGGAGTCATAGCAGCCATCACCTGGAACCTGGTAACATGGTGGAAAGGCATCCCGTCTTCATCCTCACATACGCTTATCGGAGGATTTGCAGGAGCTGCCATTATGGCAAACGGTTTTGAAGCAATTCAACTTAATATCATTCTTAAAATTGCAGCTTTCATCTTTCTGGCTCCTTTTATCGGAATGGTGATTGCTTTCGTTTTCACTCTGTTTGTGCTTTATATCTGCCGGCGCGCACATCCTCATACAGCTGAAGTCTGGTTTAAGAGGTTGCAGCTCGTTTCTTCCGCCCTCTTCAGTGTCGGACATGGATTGAATGATTCACAAAAAGTAATGGGTATTATTGCCGCTGCCATGATAGCCGCTCATTCTATGGGATTGGGCATGGGTATCAACAGCATCAATGACCTTCCCGACTGGGTTGCTTTTTCGTGCTTCACCGCTATCTCACTCGGCACCATGTCCGGAGGTTGGAAAATAGTAAAGACAATGGGAACCAAAATCACCAAAGTAACCCCATTGGAAGGAGTAATTGCCGAAACAGCCGGTGCTTTCACTCTCTACATTACGGAAATGCTGAAAATCCCCGTTAGTACAACACATACTATCACAGGTGCAATCATCGGAGTAGGTGCAACCAAACGACTATCTGCCGTTCGCTGGGGAATAACAAAAAGCCTCATGACTGCCTGGATTCTTACAATTCCGGTCAGTGGACTCTTGGCAGCAGCTATCTATTATATTGTTTCCCTCTTTTTGTAGAGGAAAACAATATAATGAATAATTGACTGCCGCCACTCTCGAAAAAGAAAAGAGCTAAACATCCATGTTCCCTGGCTCTTTTCTGTCTAACTATCAGGAATATAAAAATGAATAAATCCATCACTAAATGTCACATTTGCCAACTTTGATTGCCGACCTTGCGCTGATATTAATATCGGCCAGTGTAATAACCTTGCTGTTCAAATGGATGAAACAACCTTTAGTCTTAGGTTACATCATTGCCGGATTACTAGCAGGGCCTTATATAAATATTTTCCCCACAGTGGGAGATATCGAAAATATCAATATATGGGCGGAAATAGGTGTTATATTCCTGCTCTTTGCACTTGGACTGGAGTTTAGTTTTAAAAAGCTCATGAATGTAGGTTCCACAGCTTTTATTACGGCCACCACCGAAGTCGTCAGTATGTTGCTCATAGGTTTTCTGGTAGGACAATTGTTAGGATGGGGCACAATGAATTCCATCTTTCTTGGGGGAATGTTGTCTATGTCGTCTACCACAATTATCATCAAGGCCTTTGATGATTTGGGGTTACGCAACCAGCGTTTCACGGGCATCGTATTCGGTACTCTGGTAGTGGAAGACCTGATTGCCATTTTAATGATGGTACTTCTTTCTACAATGGCGGTAAGTCAGGACTTTGTGGGTGAAGACTTATTGATTAGTGTTCTCAAAGTCGTTTTCTTTTTAATCCTGTGGTTTCTCATCGGTATTTTCGTTATTCCGGCTTTTCTTAAAAAAGCAAAGAAGCTGATGAATAATGAGACGCTTTTGATTGTTTCAATCGGTCTTTGTCTGGGAATGGTGGTATTGGCCACCTATACAGGCTTTTCAACGGCGTTAGGTGCATTTATCATGGGATCTATTCTTGCCGAAACCATCGAAGCCGAGCACATCGAACATATCATACAACCGGTAAAAGACCTCTTCGGAGCTATTTTTTTCGTATCAGTCGGTATGCTGGTGAATCCGGCGGTATTGGTAGAATATGCCTGGCCTGTTATCATCATTACTCTGGTTACCATTATCGGTAAAGCCATTTTCTCTTCATTTGGCGTACTCTTATCCGGAGAGCCACTGAACACTTCTATCAAATCCGGATTCAGCCTGGCACAAATTGGAGAGTTTGCTTTCATCATTGCCGGACTGGGTGTTTCGCTCAAAGTGCTCGATCCGTTTATTTCACCTATTATTGTGGCTGTATCTGTTATCACCACTTTCACGACTCCTTATTTTATCCGTTTAGCCAACCCTTTTGCCGAATGGCTTTACAAAATATTGCCTACTAAAGTACAGGAGACATTAGATCGTTATGCTTCCGGCAAGAAAACCATGAACCACGATAGTGACTGGAAGAAATTACTAAAAAACATGATTGGCAGGGTTATTATTTATAGCGTATTGCTCACTGCTATCTGGCTGCTGTCTATACAAATCATTTATCCCGCCATCAGTGAAATGTTTGCTCCTGTTACCCTATGGATTAATCTGGTGATGTGTCTGGGTACCCTTTTGCTTATGACTCCTTTTTTGTGGGCACTCATCTCCAACAAATACAACTCTTCCGAATTATTCCTGAAGCTATGGAGAGATGAGAATTACAATCACGGACGACTGGTTTCTCTCGTTCTAGGCCGGGTATCTGTTGCTCTTTTCTTTATCACTAGCGTAGTTATCAGCTATTTCAAGCTGAACTGGGGAATAAGTGTGATTATTGCCATAGCTGTTGTGGCATTGATTCTTATTCTTAGGGAAGACCTCACGCAATATTCACGATTGGAAACGAGATTCCTAGCCAATCTTAACCGACGGGAAGAGGCTGCTAAAAAACGACACCCGCTAAAAACAAGTTTCAATAGCGAGTTCAATGACAAGGACCTTGATTTGACGTCTGTCGTAGTATCGCCTTATTCCGATTACATCGGCAAGTCTTTAGGAGAACTTTCATTCAGCCAAAATTTTGGAGTGAATGTGGTTGCAATCACGCGTGGTGATTTGAATATATACATTCCGAAAAGTTCTGAACCTATTTATCCGCAGGATAAACTGATTGTAGTCGGTACGGATATGCAATTGCAGGAGTTCAGAAATAGAATAGAAGATGTAAAAAATACAAAAGATACGGACGCAGTAGATAAAAAGATGACTCTCCACTCTTTCACTGTAGATGACGAATTCCGTTTCTTAAATAAAACCATTGCACAGTCTCATTTGGGAGAAAAGTACGACGGTATCGTTGTGGCTATTGAACGGAATAATGAATTGATCCCTCTGGATAAAGATACGGCTTTCCAATTAGGAGATCTCGTTTGGATTGTGGGTAACCGCGAGAAGATTAGAGAAATACTGTAATAAAGTCCGGGTTCAAATAAATCACATTACATATAAAACAAAAGAGAGCTGTAAACATTTAATCTACAGCTCTCTTATTTTGATTTATTGTATATTCAGCGATCTTTACTTCACTTCCTCGAAAATAAACCGTGCTGATAATCAGTAGCTTATAACACTTTGGTACAAATATGAGTTATCTAAAGCATAGAAATACAAGATAACACAGCTATTTTGTTTCTTGATTGGATGTGTAATTTCCGTCCTTTGCAGAAGCCTCCTCATTTTCTTTATATTCTCTGAGCTCCTGCTCCACCATGTCAAGGCGTTTTTTCAGATCTTCTACTGAAGGTAGTTTGTCTTTTATTTTAATTCCTTCGTAAGTAGCCACACCCATAGGATTCTGTATGCTATCAAAAGCCCATTCAACTTTAGTTTGATCTCTTGACTTACAAAGCAGAAGGCCTATGGTAGGGTTATCTTCTGGTTGACGAAGAAGTTTGTTGCATGCCGTCACATAGAAATTCAACTTGCCAGCAAACTCGGGTTTAAAATCAACAACCTTTAATTCAATAACCACATAGCAACGAAGCCGAATATGGTAAAACAGCAAGTCTGGGAAATAGCCCTCGTTGCCAACGACAAATTCAGGCTGTCTTCCGACATAAGTAAACCCACTTCCAAGTTCAAGCAGGAATCGTGTAATGTCTTTTGCAATGGCTGATTCCAAATCATGCTCGTCGTATCCTCTCTCTAATGTAACGAAATCAAGGCGATATGGATCCTTCAACACATTCATAGCCAACAGACTTTGGCTTGTTGATAGCTGTGATGAAAAGTTGGTTAAAGCATTCCCATACTTGGAAAAGTCATCATTATCTATAACATCTTCCAATTCTCGTTTGCTAAGTCCCTCATCAATAACACGCGCCATATAATAGAATGCTTCTTTGATGGATTTGCATTTAGAAATCAGCGTTAAATGGTGCTTCCATGGCACAATTCCAAACACTGGCAGCATTCCTCCTTCTGCTAAGATGGCGGAAATTTTGTCTGCCGAAACAATTTCTGCACCTAGTTGGTGCAATTTTATAGGATTCTGATTTTCAGCCTCTTGTAATTTTGCACCTACCTGGTGCAAAATTTCCTTATGCTCTTCATCAGCCATATAAAACTCATACCACTCCTTCATGTAGTAGAGGTTTCTCACAGAGAATCCTTTCACGTCAGGGTAAGCAGCTTTAAGGTCAAGGCACAGTTGGTTTACGGTGCCAGAACCCCATCTCGACTCCGCCCTTTTCTGTACGATGTCACGTCCTAAAAGCCAGTTGAATTCCAAAGCTCCATAATTGCTTTGCATCACTACACGATTGCGGATAGCTTGATAGCGACTCTTTATCTCTTTCAGCCATTCCACATAATCGTTGTCACCATGAAAATTTTTGGAGGTGACGAAATATGGTTTGTTGTTATCTGCCATATCGTTTCTTTATTATGCCTTATTTTAATTGGAAGTCAGAAATACTATTATTCCCAAAATAACAAAAAGGGTAATATTTACGATTAAACTATACTTCAATTTATTCTCAACATTGTTTAAAGAATTTTTGAAGGTTTCTGTTGAATTGGAAAGTTCATGTATTGCAGAATTTGCCGAATCAACAATTACCTTTCGATCTTTATCGAAAGCTGTAGCTTTCTGATTGTAATCTGTTCCTATAGCTGTAACAAGTTCTTTGACTTTTGTAGTCAAGTTTCCCAGTTGAGCCACATATTCGGATGTTGAAATGTGTAATCCATCATACGAATTTATAGTCATTTCTACTTGCTTTCGAGCTGAGTCGATATTTTTAAGACCTTGCTCCAACTCCTTCAGGGAGTCATTGATTCTTTGGTCAATCATTTTTCTGTATATTTATTTTTGATGTTACTAAATGCTTTTACATGTTCTTCCAATTGGATTGCCAACTGGATTTTGTTTATGTATTCTTCATCTTTTAGAGCAGCATGCTTGATAAGAAGTTGCGTAAATTCATCTATCAGGGCAGACTTACCTTCATCCATATACTGTTCATACACAGCTTTATAATCATTGTAGAGTTCATCTTCCAGCATTTCGTTTGCCTCTTGTCCAAGATATAGGATGCAGAATACATTGAGAAGGTTTAATACAGGATTCATTTCCGCAATGGCACGACGTATCAATCGAACAGCACCTTGAAGATGTTTTATATTATCCATTTGCGAGTCGTTGTTTACGATTTCTGCATCCACGACTCTCATATACTTTCTCACAAGTTCAAAACTTGTAATCTTATCTTCTGAATAAATATCGTGGCTTGTGTCATCTTTCAATGAGAAAGGCACATCCTGTTGTAAGTTGGAATCGTATGTAACAAATCCCTCACGCGCATATTTAGAATTGAAGTAATAATAAATGAAGTCTTTGAGCTCCTCATTTGTTTCCTTCCAATCCTTTTTTGAGCTAATGGCCATATTGCAGAACTGCTCCATATCAAGGATTCCTCGTGCTCGCTTATCGGCAATACTCTTATAAATAAAAGAAGTAAGGTGCTTCAAGCAAGCCATGATTACTCCTTCGGTATTGGCAAGCTTCCTAACCTCTCCCATCATACTTTCAACCCTTTCGGTAGAATAGTATTTACGATAGTATAACCTGAGATGTTCGAAATATTCTGATTCATCTTGGCAAATCGTCGTGATACGGAAAGTTCGTTTTGAATAGTCTTCTGTGAAATCATCAATTAGGCCTATAACGCACATTCTATAAATAGCTTTCTGTATGGCATCCTTATAAACAGCAGAACCATAATCACGGATATAGCTATATCCACGACTATTTTTTAAATTTCTGGCATTATATGTATTGAATACAGGCATATTCTTTGTAGAAAGATACTGATTATATCCATCAAGGACTTTCTCATCTTCTTCGTATGATATATAATAAGTTAATATATGCCCCTTTTCATATCGCTTTATAAACTTGACAATGCCTTGTGAATTTGCAATACACGGCTTGTCTACGTCATAAAACTCCTCATTACTAATCTTTACTTGTAGGTTATTCATAAGTAGTTCCATGACAAACAATTCAAACTCTTCACCAAGAAAGTTGCTATCATAGAAGAATTTGTTATTCGTGTAATCTGCAGAAAATTCTTGCCATTTATCAGTCTTTACATTTTTCACCCAAAATTTCTTCGGAGAATACATTATTGTAGCTAATGCCATCTTCTTGTCACGCCCTGCACGTCCAGCCTCCTGCACAAAAGACTCCAAAGACCCTGGGTAGTTCAAGTGGAATGTCATTCGCACATTAGACTTGTCGATACCCATACCAAAAGCCTTTGTCGCAACCATTATGTTAGTCCTACCTTTAAGAAAAGAATCTTGACAGGCTGTATCATCACCACCTTTATATGTTGAAATGCTTCTTAACCCATGATTACGAAGACTAGCTTCTACTGTTGGAACGCTAAGATTTGCTCTATCTGATGCTCGTGTACAAAATACGATACCAGCAGTGTTGGTATTAGTATGGTTGTACCACTCATTCTCTACATCAACACCAAGGTTTGTATGGTGTATTTTATCTATAATTGTAGAATCTATCAAATTCTCACGTTCGACAAATCGCTCTTTGATGTATTTTACAGCACTATTATTTTGTATATCGACTATCTTTTGCGTAGCATCACTTATCACTTCGAGAAGTTTTTCTTCCTTTATATCTCCAACAGCCCACGCATTCGGTGCATCTTTTGCATCAACCTCATATACATTATATTGAAGCTCAAGACGATTTGTATTTTCATACCTAACAGTTGCATCATCCTCTAAAGAATATGCATTCGGACCAGACAATTCACGTTCTACATCGGCAAGGACATCGAATGATGCCGTTGCTGTAAGACCAAACAATGATATATGATTATCTTCTCCTTCCACTTCTTTTGGAAGTACATAATTGAATAAGTTTCTGCCAAGATGAAGATATGCAAGACGGAAATCATGTCCCCACTCAGATACACAATGAACCTCGTCTATTACACCATAAGAGAAATATACACTTGATTCACGCATAGAGCGTAAAACATCACGAAATCTGTGAATACTTAAACGTTCTGGTGATAAGAACATTATTTGAACTTGCGAACCCGTCAATGCAAGTTCACGTTTTCTGCCTTCCTCATAATTCTTAGTGATGTCACTGTTGATGTATGATATACAGTCTATACCAATATTTAACAACCCATCATATTGGTCTTTCATCAAACCTTTCAATGGGTCCACAACAAGTGTAACCGATGGTTGTAACATAGCCGCAAGCTGATAAGTCAAAGACTTACCACCTCCTGTTGGAAGCAAACCAATTACGCTTTTTAATTGGAGGGCTCTATTTAATATAGGTAACTGTCCTGGTCTGAAATCTTCTTTTCTAAAGATGAGATTTAAGAAATACCTGAGTCTTGAGCAATTATCTTCAATCTTATGATATATTCCGTAACTGTCTTTTTCTACAAATGGCTTATAGTTAATACGCTCAGTTGTATAAAGAATTCGGTCTTCATACACTTTTTCTGATGAACGCACAATGAAATAGCAATCATTTAAAACCTTAAATCTAGAGAAAGTAACCTCTTTTGCATTGCATAGTTGATCTATTGAAATGTCAATAATTGCATCATATTCTATTCCCGAAGAAGCATTATCTTTGATGCAAACAGACAATTTGGGCAATACCATATCATCATAATCTTTAGTCATAGCTATGAGATTATGGTAAGTCTCTGAAAAATCCTCTAAAGAAATCTTTGCTACAGAAGTGTTGTCCTCTATGATGAGAATTTTCCATTCCAGCTTGTTTGTATCCAGTCGTTCAGAAATTATTGCTTCAATAAATGTCTTCTGGATACGTGCAATGGCGTTAAGACTCTTTGCTTTTTGAGTATCAGGCATATTAGACACATAATCCAGTATTTTTTTACTTGCCAAAGTTGGACAACCTCGTGAAATCAGATTGCTCATTAATGCATAGACTGGACATAAATTCTTATGAGCAGTTATATCAAAAGGAGCTAATATTTCAAACGCACTCTCTTTAAGGGACGATTTTGTTATCGTGTCTGTAAAGGATGCAAAATACTGAATAGGTGCAAAATATTTGTATTCATGCAGAATCTCAGACGTTTGTGAAAGACTATAACTGAAACTATTAATCAAGCAACCATATGCTTTACGGTTAGGATGGAGACCGAAATTAGTCTCTCTAAATTTAGTAAAGATATGAATATGATTTTCTACGAAATAGTTGCGAAAAGATAATATTCGGCTTTCGTTAAGATTGGCAGGTCCAATACAAAGTACAATATGCTTTTGACCTGAAGAGGTTATCATTTTTGAAACGCCCTTCAAGCTCACTGCTTCAATATCAAGTATGTTAGAAAATATGTGGATAGCGGTTGGCTGTTCTACATTTATAGAAGTGATACAATTGCTATTGTCTCCATTGTCCGATGGTAGATACTTTGAGACTGCAATAACATCAGCATTATAATCTTCCAATGCTTTTTTTACATGTATGACAGCTCTATCTCTTGCAACATTAGAAGGCTCTTCAAGGACAACTTTACAGAGTTTTCTGAGCATATTGTGTTGACGGAGCTTTTCTATTACAGTCATTGTTCCTATACCCTGACCACATCCCCAATCGTAAATTTCAATGCCGCCAGTTAAATCTGAATAAGGAAACTCCTTTTCATCCAAAGCACGCATAAGCTTATGACGATGCATAGGTCCATATGCAGACATGTAAGCACAACACTGCTCTTCTGTTTCTAAGACTGCAGTGCCATGCTCCAACGTACGTCCTTGACCATCCATGTACCTCCATGGTTCTAATTTATATCGATTAGGTACGTACTTGTTGGAAATCCGAATAATCTCATTGATTGTCAGATTGTCTATTCTATGAATGTCGTCTATATAGCTCATTTTCCAGTAATTGTTTCACTCCAAGGATTTTCTTTGTGACATTTATAATTCATTACCGCAGCCTGCTTGCTCGCATTTGCATAGCAATATTCGCAACCATGCACACAAGTATTGTATTCACCTATGTCCTTGCTTTTTATACAACCACAAAATGCTCTTTGGCCTTTGTCCTTGTTGTCTCCATGAAGTGCATACATTCCATTAGGAAGTATGATAGCACTATCTGGTAAAGGCTCAGAGTCTCCAAATAGGCTTTTTTGTGGCATGGGATAGAATTTGACTTTTAGATAATCCATTAATTTTTTGTCATCATAGGCTAACTTAATGATAAGTTCATCATCAACACAATGATTCTTTTTAACTCCAAACTCTGTCAGGTCTATTTTTTCTCCACATGTTGCCAGCTCATATCCCCATTTTTGGTTAAGTACAGATAATCGACGAGCGAACTCTCGCATTTGATTTTCTTGCCAATCTATATAATTTATATTGGCTTTTTGAAGATTGGCTTGCACCTTGCGATAGGAAAGTATATCGGCAAAACTAAACACAAGTTTCTCCGTATATCCCAGTAGCTGGTTACCAATATTTTCAACTTTATCAAGCAACTTATCGATATTTATGTTATCTGTAAGAACTAAAGGGTCAAAACGCCAAATCACATGCCCCTTACCAAGAGCATTGGTAAGTTGTTTGAATGTTTCTATACGTTGTTCTATAGGTGGTACATTCTTTTCCACCCCCTCTTCCTCATAATCATTCAATGAGTATTGAATATAACACCCGATTCCACGTTGTTTGAGGATTGGCAGATGACGCAACAATGGCTTAGGGTTCTTCGACCAAAACACAATAAACCGTGTGTCCTTGTAAGACACATAACTTTTCACCCCATTAAAAGGGTTTGTCCATGCAGAATAGCCAGCTTTATCAAGACGGTAAAAGAACCAATCTGCATAGAAAGCAGGTATGTCCGTGCTTCTACTTGCAGAAACAAGAATAGGAACTTGCATATCTACAAGTTCCCCATTCTCACGTGGAAGTTTTTGTTTAGCCCATGTTGCCATATTCGATATTTGCTAAAAATCTATATCACCTTCATCTAGTACTTTGTGTTCCAGGTAGGTAAGAACTTGTTCATGCAAACTTTTGCCTGATGATATTATAGATTCATTTGTACTCTCTTTTCCAAAAAATCCAGAATTAATCTTAGTTTGCAAATCTTGGTATTTTGAAGCCAATATATCTATGCTCAATAATGCTCTGTTAAAAGACAAGTCTGCATATTCCATTTTAAACATTGCATCTCTTGCCTGAAAAGGCATCAAATTCATAGAAAAGAAATCCTGATCTTTATTAACAACAGACGATACAGTATATTCAAAAGCCTCATGATTTGTTATCATAAGAAGTAAACGATTTTTGAACAAATTAGCATTGGCACTATTTTGCTTAATCGCTTTACTAATAAACAAATATGCAAGACTTGCTAGTTGTTGTCTATCATCAATATCAGAAATTGTTCCATAAGAAAGGAATATCATTAATCCCATTCCGTAATGTCCAAAATCTTTTATATTTTTTAATTGTTCTGGATTATCCTTATATGAACGCCATGATTTATAAAGGGGATGATATGTTTCATCGCCATTATTTCCAATAGAAAGTTGTTTTAGTGCTTCAACGACCAAACTTTCTGTTTCTACCATTCTACAGGCAGTATTATTTGCGGAATTTTCCGTAGTTTTACTTCCTACCATATATTCAAGTTTAACATTTCTGTCATACAAGAAGAGGATACACTTTTTTACAACATTCTTCTCAAGGATAATCGAAAAACCATAATCCGACAAATCAATCTCTTGCCATCCAAAAGGTGTTTGTGCAGAGACACAATATCCCTTAAGCAAAATCTCAGAATCCGAGAATTTTACTACACGCATTGGTTTGGGGGCGAACTGTGGTTGTCCTGTATCTCCATTTGTTGCAGTCAAGATATACCCATCTCCAGGTGTAAGCTGATACCCAGAACATCCATTGATGTTCTTTTTGATTTTTATATATCTCGGACAGACTTGTAATCCTCTTACAGGTTGACCATTTTCATAACGCTGATGACAGGTAGAATCAAATTCGAAATTAGACAAGAACGATTCTTCACGCCTTTGTTGCTCTTCTTGCTTACGACGCTCTGCCAATCGTCGTTGTTCTTCTGCACGACGCTTTTCTTCTTGAAGACGCAATTGTTCTTGTCGTGCTTTCTCTTTCTTTTTATTGTTTAAAAAATCGAATATTCCCATATCAAAAAGTTAGTCCATCAGTAGCCTATAGGACATATTAGTTAAACGAAAAGCGTGGCACTGCTATAACCACGTCTTAAAGTGCAGGCCCTGAGAAAACCTTAATCAACAGATATGGTAAAGCAGCCCACGCTATAACGTGGGAACTGCCATGCCAATTCTTGTTGATTTTGTGTTTCAGTTTCTCAGGCTTTGCACTTACAAGAGTAGCATAACGCTCCTAATATTTCTTAATGTCTGGAAATGGTTGTACCAAATCCAATAGCAAAAATACAGAAAATATCTGTAAGTCATGAAGAATATTCTGAAAATCAACGAAAACATTACGTAATACTTCATTTTTAGATTTTAAAACAGAATATTATGGGTGAACGCTCGTACTTTAATTATTCAATCCCCAGTATGTTTTGAAGAATGAATCGGAATGGATAAGTGAATCCAACTCTTGATAATTCCTCTTTCTCTTTTCATCCATGATAACCTTCTTGTAGAAAATGCGGTTGGTCCTGTCAAGATCCATAACCCTACTTTGATAGAGAGATGAAAAGAGAACATAGGCGATAATGCCGAGAATGACAAGATACCATTGGAGTAATCCCCATTTGTCAGTCCTTTGTTTGAAACTGTTCCATCTGTAGAGCCACCACGATTTCAATGTAGGTGGAGGAGATGACTTGGGACTTGTTATGGTTTGCAGGGCATCGCCCCATATCTTCAAAATCGCATGTGCTTTTTCTACAGATTCATTCTCATCAATGATTTTCATGCCGATGTAACGGATTGTCCGTTGAATCTCAAGAGAATATTGTGGCGCCCATTCTGCTACTTGCTCAATGGTCATTAAGCCTTGCGCTTTTCGCTTTTGCAGATACACGTTGCGTTTGCACTCTATTTCTTTTTCGTCTTTTTCCAAGTATTTTTCTATTTCTTCAACATACAGTTCAATGAAGATAGTCCCCAGGCGTTTGAGGGTCTTATCCGATAGAAGTTCTGCAGAATCAGACATAGCGTTAAAGTAACTATCCATTTCTTCATGAACAGCATTTTTTATCTCGTCATACGGAATAGAAGTTGCTGAGGTGCTTGCAACAGGCGTTATTGGTACGTCTTCCTCTTTCGTTGCTAACTTCGCCAATAGATTTTCGATATTACTAAGTCTTTGTTCTGTTGCGGCATTATTGTTTTTGATGACAGACAAGCCATCAAGTATATCCTCTAACTGCTCGTTTGATTTAGCCATATTATAGTGAT
Source organism: Bacteroides sp. D1 (assembly GCF_000157095.2). Lineage (NCBI taxonomy): Bacteria > Pseudomonadati > Bacteroidota > Bacteroidia > Bacteroidales > Bacteroidaceae > Bacteroides > Bacteroides sp. D1. Next base: position 419,904 of record NZ_JH114339.1, on the reverse strand, counting down.
ATTTTAAATTTTTATTATCTTCTGCCTCTTCCGAAGCTGCGACTTCTACTGCTATATTTTTTCTTGTATTTATCATCATCACCCCAACCAAGTTTGGAAGACGAATTTCCACCACCAGCAGATATGGCAGGTTGATATGGAGGAAAGAGAATGGCTCCGAGAGAAGCAAGTCCTACTTGAATTACTCCTTTACCTATATCAGAAACATCATCTGCTGCTTGGTACAATTCAATAAAGAAGTCTTGTCCCAAAGTCTGTTCGTTGCCACACATCTGCGGGGCATCATACATTCTTGCTTGGGCTTGCCAGGGGAAACGTAAATCGAAATCAGGGAACACTCTGTCTATATCTCTTACCTCGTAGGCATTATGGGTGTCGTACCATTCTTGCCGAGCATCATCATACATGTCTCTTGCCTGTTCATGTACGATAGCTATAGGGTTGCCAAGCTTCTTGCAGATACATGCAAGAGTGAGCGATGAATCCAATTGCTTGCCACTATAAGAGATGTCATGTTTCATCTTGCTGCTGATATTTTCCTTGGCAAGAGTGAACGATATTCCTTCTATACCGTTTGTCTTAGTATTATATCGGAAGCGCAAACGGATTCCAGCTTTTGACAATTCATTTTCAAATTCTTTCCAATTTCGAGAGACTTGCAACGATTCGCTTACTCGATGCAACATCTGATAACGGATGGCATCCATTGAGCGAAGTCTTCTTTCTTTGATAGCCTCTTTTCCTCTTGCGATATATAAGCCATATTGCTCAGTCAATTCTTTACACACTTTTATGTTCTTGTCTTTCTCATGTGAGTCTTTGGTGCATTTGCCTTTAAAGTTTACTCGATTTACCATGATATGAACATGTGGGTGCTCTTTGTCGAAATGACGGAATGCGACAAATTGATTGTCGTCATATCCCATGTGTTTCAAGTAATCGTTGACTATTTGCTCTAACATCCTGTCATTGATGCGTAGCTCATCATGGGGTGAAAACGATAAGATAAAGTGTCCTACAGGTTTCTTGGTTCGAGCACTCAAACCTGCCTGCATCACGAAACTATCTGTTATAGTTTGGTTATTCGTGAGATTGACTCCGTCGCTTGAAGCAACCAGTGTCGCATTTTTGCGTGGGTCGTTGATATAGTTGATGAGCCCACCGAATGATGCTCCATGAAGAATTTTACCATACATATGCTGTCGTGTTTTGTAGTTTAACTTTGATTTTCTGATTCGTCATTGTCTTCTTTCTCTTTGATTTTGAGACGAGCTTGATGGAGAATCGCATTGACTCCATCAAGGGCTTCGTTGGCTTTGTCTGCAATGGTCATAAGCCCTGCTTGGTGAGCAAGCTTAACCAAGGTATTGATATTCGTTCCAAGATTATTCAAGTCTCTTATCTCTTTCATCAACTCCTTCGAAACAGGTTGGCGCACAATGGCATGAAGTGCGCCTTCACGAATGTAGGTACTTATGGGCATCTCTCCAGCCTTGCGTTTGATACGGACAAACTGTTTTGGTGTGAAACGAACTGGTATAGGCTTGCCATACTTTTCCTCTTCAGGGAGAGGCTTGCGCCCTCCTGGATTGTTGATAACATGTTTTGCCATTTATCTCTTATTCTTTTTGATTTCAGTTCTTGAGGGGGACAATTTTCTCAATAGGTATTGACCTTTGCCATATGCTTGATAGGCAAAGACAATAGCACAATCGGATATACCGATTGCTACTGTTTTCGTATATCGAAAACACAAACTTGCTCCAGAAAGAACTTCCCTAAATGATTACACTTGTTTTTGACTATTGTAGGAACCTAATTTACCGCTTGAAACCACAACTCAGAACCTGCCCTTGACTATTCATCCTTTTACAAAGGAACTCGTTCAAGTCTTTAGCTTCTCCATATTCCTCAGAAGCATCTATCACATTGCCCTTGCACAAAATTCTGATTTGTTCTGTGGCATCGTGTCCAGCTTTGTCGTTGTCCAAATGACAATAGACGGTGTCATATCTGTTCAAGTAGTCTATTGACTTGGGAACATTGATAACTGAATTAAGGACAATGGCATCGCAGTCTCCATGTAAAACCACATAGGATAAGAAGTCGATGAATCCTTCAAACACATGACAATCTTTGTTGCCTTTGGATATGACCGAAATGTCTTTTGGTGAGATGCACCCCTTGAAGTAAGCATTGCGAATCTCGTAACCTCCAGAGCGGTTAGGAAAACCTACGGCAAAGTAGCTCTTATCGCGGTTTTGGTAATGCACCTCTTTGCAATATTGGCTTGCCACTTGCTGAGCAATACCACGTTTTCCGAGGTATTTTAACAGGGCAGAATTAGCCAAACTCTTTACTTCAACATTGCTGAAAGTTTCAGAGCCTTCCCTTGTCGTTTTGGGAGTTGAGGGAAACGAAGTCCTAATACCGCTAAGATGATGAAGATAATCCTGAAAGTTATTTGGATGGTACAGTAAATTGACCAAAGTAGCAAGTCCACCACCTTTACCCAAACCAAAATCATACCACACATTTTTATCCACATTGACCTTGAAGGATGCTGTATTCTCATTATGCAATGGTGACAGATACCACCAATTAGCCCCTTTCTTTGAAATCGGCAGATAACCTTTTTCTGCAAGGAAATCTGCTATCTGTATATTCTTATTGTCGAGTGAATTCATTATTTTTATATTGTTGAACTGTTGAATTGTTGAGAATATATAATGAAAAGAGAAAGACGTTGAGCCTTTGTTGAACTTTTGTTGAAGCATAAGTGTCTATGCCTCTGTACCTAACTTTTTCTTTTCATCATTTCAACAAATCAACAGAGATTATATGTTTAATGATTCTATGAACTCCTTAGTCACAGTATAATAACGTCCCACCCGACTCACTGCACCAAATTTTGTTGGCTTAGAGTAGTCGTATTGGTATGTCGTATATGAAAGTGCATTTGGAGCCGGCTTCAAACGCCATAACTCCTTCACTACTTTGCGAATATGCCACAATTCCACCTTTACCCCATTAATCGAAAGCAATGGCAGCAGGTCTTGCGGAATAAATGACACCTTGTCCACTTTCTGACATTCCATAATGCTGCGCAATAACTCTACGAGATCAATCTCCGTATGGTTGCGGTTGCATTGCATGATGCGTTCCAAGGCATCCGTATGAATAAGCGTAGGATTGAACCACATACGACTCTCTTTAGTGCTATATAGCACCCGATGTTGCAAGTAATACAAGAAAGCTGGAATTTGCGCTTTCAACTTCTGCAAGAAGTTCGTGTCATCGCTTTCCAACGGCATTATCTTGCGCACCCAATAACGTGTCTCTCCGGTATCAATGATAACTGGGAAAAGCTCATTATTGGAGCACAAGACGAACTTAGCAAAGAAATTCACTTCTTGTCTGTCCTTTCCTTTTGCTTCCACCTTATATGTTTGGGCTGTGCTAAGATTCTTCAATCTTTCAGAGTCTTCTCGTCTGCATAGCAACACCTCATCTACGACAATGAGCAGTTTGCCTGCCCAATCTGCATTGAACTGACTTCGGAAGTCCTCATTAGTATTGAAAGTTACATTGTCTTCAAACACCGCCTTGAGAAAATTCAAGAAAGTAGTCTTGCCAGTATTGCGCTCTTCTGATACCAATAGTAATATTGGTAACTTCTGCGTAGGTTTGGCATAGAGCAACTGCATGTAATCCATCCCCAATTCATACTGTTCACCAAAGATATGGTGTATCAGCTTCATAATGTCTGGAAACTCTCCTTCTGATGGTATGTGGTCAATGGGCTCATACAAATTGTAGAAACCGCCAATCTCCTTATGATAATTGGTATGGCTGGGAACAGTACAAAAACCGTCATATTTCCGAATAGGTGGCGTATTGTTCTTACCATAATCCTGTCGGATAGTGCCAAAACTCCATGGGATGCGACGCAATGTGCAAGTACCATTAGCTAAAGGTTGTTGGGCAATCTTGTACAGACAAGTACCCACTCTGATATATTCTTCCTTATTTCCTTCCATAACGCTTGTTATTTATAAAAGCCATGGCTTCGTTCTCCAAATCTGCTTCCGATTTTCGATAAGTACCGCTTTTCAGCCATTCTTCTATTTCAGCCTTGTTAAAAATGATATTCTTTCCTTTCTTATGGAATGGTATTTTTCTTGCACTCGTCCAACCATAAATGGTCTGCTCTGCCGGGTGAGTAGGCAAAAACTCTATTAGATCAGCTACATTGAACCATTGCTGTTCTTCACTCTTCTTTGGTGGTATCAGTTTGTCCACCTTATCGCCCAACTCATTAAGTTTGGCATACATGACAGCCAACATCTGAGGCATGTCATTAAACGTGATGTTTTCTTGTTGCATATTTATCAATATTTGTTTCTGTGTGCAAAGGTACATCTACGTTTGTGTGGCAATACGTGGGGCTTTGTGGGGATATAAAAATGACATATGCGCTATTCGCTTGATTATAAGCGAATAACGCATCTGCCAATAGTTAAACAATGTAAGTTTTGTGGAAAAGCGTGGAATGGTGGGGATATCCACACTTAGTAACTCCTTTTTATGGATTCATCTATTATTTCTTTGTATTCTTTGTTCTTTTCCGAAACTCCAACACTAAGGAAATCTTTATGATGCTTGTCGTAATATTCCATAGAAATATCGCATAGTTCCAACATACTTTCAATCCAATGTTTTGGGGAATCTGACAAAGCTATGGTGTGTGAAACAGCAAACAACATATAGCAAATACGTTGTTTTTGTCGAGGCAGTGGATGGACTTTGGCTTTATCTAATTTGAGATTCAAAAAATTGATGAAGTCGCTTGCGGGCATGTGCTTGAACTGCTTGCCATTACAGGTCTGATAAACCCCTACACAAACGCCAAGGTTGACAATATCCCTCAACTGAGCTATTTCTTTCAGTATTAAAGAATTATCAATCATGTCTATACCTCCTTCTCCAAGTGTTCTCCATTTTTTAGGATGACATCAACCAACTTTGATATTTTACGAATCAGCAACTCCAGAAATTGCATCTCAAAGTAATGCACCTGTCCACACTTCAATTGTTCCTGCCGATATATGCTATATAGTATTTCTCCTTGCTTATGTGCTTCGTCGTATGCCAATTTCGTATTATCGCACTGTGCATTCAATGTATTGAAGTCCTCTGAATTGAAATCCATCATATCAAGTCTGTTGCTTTCTGTTTGGTACTCTCTCCACAGATTCGTTGCTTTATCTTTGGCTGCATCCCATCTCTCTTTATATTCTTTCAAGTGAGACTGCTCCATATTTATGAAGTCCAATGCGTTCCAAGCACTCAAATCAAGAGAGACAAACTTATCCACCTCCTTCTTTAAGTCCGTAGCACATTCATAGAGAGTTCTTCCGTCTTGGCGTACCAAATCTTCAACATCATCAATAATGGTGTTGGTGTTCTGATAATCGTGATAGAATTGTGCTATCACACAAGCATCGGCAAATGTAATGTCTGATACATTTGTTCGTGATGCTATGATATGGTTTACTCTTTGTAAACGCTTGATTATTTCTTCAATTATGTTTGCCATATATAATATAGGTGAATATGTTACTTGATAGCAGCCAAGTCTATCTTGATTGCATCGGCTGCATTCTCTTTCTTTTCATCTACCACTTTTGTGTATCTCTGCGTTGTACGAACATTGGTGTGTCCCAACATCTTACTCACCGTGAAAAGGTCGGTACCGTTGCTTAGTTGGAGCGTAGCATAAGTATGGCGGAAGCAATGGAAAGTGATATGCTTAGTGATTCCTGATGCTTCAATCCATCTTGCCAAGGGTTTGGAAATCCAGGATGGGGCAGGAAGACCTTCAAATACTAATTGGTCAGGATGCCCGGGTTCTCCACATAGATCATACGCTTGCTCAGAAATAGGCATGTACTCAACGCCCTTTGTTTTCTTTTGGTCGAAGTTGATGCGATAGTGAGTACCTTCCTTTGTCAACTCTTTCCATGTCATTTTCATAATGTCGCAATGTCGAAGACCTGTCAAAGCAGAGAAAAGGGCTGCACGTTTGATAGTGGCATTATCGCATGGTGTACAAACCAATCGGTTAAGTTCCTCTAAGGTAAGATGCTCCCTTCTTGCCTCTTTCTCTTTTATACCTTTTATCTTAGCTGCAATATCAGATACAAAATATCCATCAACAAACGCTTGCTTTAATCCAGCCTTGAATATTGCGAAATAAGTGGAAGCCGTATTTTGTGAGATTGTACCTTTCTTGTTGCCCCCTTGTGGAGCATCCAAAAGGAACAACCTAAAATCCTCAACCAGCTTTGTGTCTATGTTGGCAAAGATCATAGGCTGATTGTCGGTAAAGATGAGCATAAGTGCATATACACGATTCCAATTTACGATAATAGAGTCAGAACTATTCCTGTGCCGAATATCTATTATACTCTTGAAATATATAATAAAATCGCATTGCGATTTCTCTTTCTGTTCCAATAAGGAGGCTTCTGATTCAGAGTAAAGTCCTGCGGTATCGTATTCCTTTTGTCTAATAGCCCTGACCTTGTCTGCATAGATGCATGATTCTTGGTCAAGCTCCGACTTGCAAAGGATAACACCATTGACATCACGTTTCGGCTTATATGTTACACTTCCGTCGGAAGCTGTTCTTGCCGTTCTGCTTTTGTCCCATATCGGAGTGGTTATAGTACGGTTGACATACTCGCGCACTCGCTGTGGCTTGCCACCGTTTTTGGATATAACCGGATATGACTCTATGTAAAGATACCATTCCTTGCGAAACTCTGCCTTGCGAAGTTTCACGGAAACACGGGTGTGGGATAGAGATTTCTTCATAGGGATGCTTATTTATAGAGGTTGTCTATTTCCTTCTTGGGCACATATACGAAATTACCGATTTGCCGAGTCGGAATTGAAAACTTTCTGATTTGAAGATAGAGTGTACTATCATTCATATGATATTTCTCACACGCTTGCTGTATCGTATAGCAATCCTTTGGTTCCAAACTATACAGCTTGGGAATGGGCTTGGGCTGCTTCTTAAGCAAGCTCTTCCTTAGAGGGTACATCTCCATAAGCGTTTCTTTACTTACACGTGTTTGGCGTTGCCCTACGTTAACACTTGGAATAACGCCCTTTCGGATTTGGCGATAAAGGGTTTCCTTACTGATGCCAAACATAGAATAGGCTTCGGGAACGGTGATGTATTCTTGGTCTTTGGGAATAGCTTTGGCTATGGCATCCAAACGTTCATTTCTTTTCTTTTCATCTTTTCTGCGTTTAAATGCAACTTTAGAACATCTTGGTGAGCAATACCAAGACGTGATAGTCTTTGCGACGAATGGCTCACCGCAAATCTTGCATTTCCTAGTTATCTCAAACTTTGCTGCACCCATACAATTCTACTTAATTATTACTTATGTTTATTAAGTGTCACATTATCTACCAATAAGTGTTGGTACAAATATGGTGCAAAAATAAAGCAAATATCCGAAAAGAACGAAAGAAATACAAAGTTTAACTAAAAAGAAAATCCGCATAACTCATTGGGCTATGCGGATTTATCTATCTATACCTTTCGGTAGTTATCTATACTTACTTCACCTCCTCAAAGTCAGCATCCTGAACGTTATCTCCATGCTTGCTATTATCTTGCTGACCAGCATCACCGTTCATATCAGGACCAGCCTGTGCGCCACCTTGTGCACCACCCTGTGCGTACATTTCAGCACTTGCAGCCTGGAAGGCAGTATTGATTTCTGCCATAGCAGTATCGATAGCAGCCAAGTCCTGTGCTTTGTGAGCATCTTTCAATTTCTGCAAAGCAGCTTCAATCGGAGCTTTCTTATCAGCAGGCAACTTATCACCTAATTCCTTCAACTGATTTTCAGTCTGGAAGATTACGCTGTCAGCCTGGTTCAGTTTATCGATTTTTTCACGTTCTTTCTTATCTGCTTCAGCATTAGCTTCAGCTTCAGCCTTCATCTTTTCGATTTCTTCCTTGCTCAAACCGCTGGATGCTTCGATACGGATAGCTTGTTCTTTACCAGTAGCCTTATCTTTAGCAGATACTTTCAAGATACCGTTCGCATCGATATCGAATGTAACCTCAATTTGAGGAACACCACGACGAGCCGGAGCAATACCTGACAAATTGAACTGACCGATTGATTTATTCTGGGCAGCCATCGGACGTTCTCCCTGCAATACATGAATTGTAACTTCACTTTGATTATCAGCAGCAGTAGAGAATGTTTCACTCTTACGAGCCGGAATGGTAGTGTTAGCGTCGATCAACTTAGTCATTACACCACCCAGTGTTTCGATACCCATTGACAGCGGAGTAACATCCAACAATACTACACCTTTGATTTCGTCTGTCAAAACAGCACCCTGCACAGCAGCACCAATAGCTACCACTTCATCCGGATTCACACCTTTAGAAGGAGCCTTGCCGAAGAAATCTTCTACCAACTTCTGAACAGCCGGAATACGTGAAGAACCACCAACAAGGATTACTTCATCAATATCAGCATTGTTCAAACCTGCATCGCTCATTGCTTTCTTACATGGTTCAAGACAAGCCTGGATCAATTCGTGAGCCAGAGATTCGAATTTTGCACGAGTCAAAGTCTTCACCAAGTGCTTAGGCACACCACCTACCGGCATGATATACGGCAAGTTGATTTCTGTACTTGTAGAAGAAGAAAGCTCAATCTTAGCTTTTTCAGCAGCTTCTTTCAGACGTTGCAAAGCCATCGGATCCTGAGTCAAGTCAGCACCTTCATCGTTCTTGAATTCCTGTACCAACCAGTTGATGATTACCTGGTCGAAGTCGTCACCACCAAGGTGAGTATCACCGTTTGTAGAAAGTACTTCAAATACACCACCACCAAATTCGAGGATAGAGATATCGAATGTACCACCACCAAGGTCGAATACAGCAATCTTCATATCTTTGTGAGCCTTATCCAGACCGTAAGCAAGAGCTGCGGCTGTCGGTTCGTTTACAATACGTTTTACTTCCAGACCGGCAATCTGTCCGGCTTCTTTTGTAGCCTGACGTTGAGAGTCGGAGAAATAAGCAGGAACGGTGATGACTGCTTCTGTTACTTCCTGTCCAAGGTAGTCTTCGGCAGTCTTCTTCATTTTCTGAAGAATCATTGCAGAGATTTCCTGCGGAGTATACAGACGTCCGTCGATGTCAACACGCGGAGTGTTGTTGTCACCTTTCACTACTTTATAAGGAACACGAGTCACTTCTTTTTGTACCTGATCCCAATTTTCACCCATGAAACGTTTGATAGAGAAGATTGTACGTGTAGGGTTCGTAATAGCCTGACGTTTTGCAGGATCACCCACTTTACGTTCGCCACCATCAACGAAAGCGACAACAGAAGGAGTTGTACGCTTACCTTCACTGTTTGCAATTACTACAGGTTCGTTACCTTCGAATACGGCAACACAAGAGTTTGTAGTTCCTAAGTCAATACCAATAATTTTTCCCATGATCGTTATTTTTTTATTTATTATTTATTCAATGATTTCTTTTTGTCCGGTTGTTTCTCTGCTCTTATCAGGGAGCTTCGCCGCGAACGGACGCTTATTAAAAAGCAAACCGTGTGCCAAAAGGAAATTATACGAATGCATGACATAATATCTGCCAAAAAGACAGTTTTAATAAATAAACACTGCTGACATAGTCATATTCAAAGCCAATCAGCAACTGTTTCTTTAAACAAATACAGGCGGCTCTGGTTCGATAAAGGAAAAAAAATATGCCTGCATCGTCAAGTGCGACACAGGCATATCCTATTATATATAACTCTTCTTTATTACTTTTCCAGCACGATGACCAATGCACCGTTTGCGTCATACAAACCAATGCCACCACCGGACAACACATCGAATGATTTCACTTCATTGATAGCTTTCAGCACCTTACCTTCTGTTTCCATATCAGGACAAGCCATCATTGTGCTTGCTACTCCCGGGAAAGAAATAGATTTAGCATTACTTGTACTGGTTTCAAAACCACCATTAATCAAATTACATCCGGCATTGCCATGAATGGTCTTTTTCTTCACATCAAAAGCAATGAAAGGTTGTTTTTCCATACCGGAAGGAATTGCTTCACCATTCACTTCTTTAATTTTCCATTCTCCATTCAAAACTGAAAGTTTCACATCAGCCTCCTTCTTTTGTAGAACGACAACCGGACGGTTGGACGAATTGCAAAGATACATCTTATCTTTACCTGCCTTCTTGTATCCTTTTACTTGCGCAAAAGCATTCAATACATTATTTTCAGTAGTCATATCCGGACACATCATTCGGGTACTAGCCATCCCTGTAAGTTCAAGGCTTCCCGGCTTCGCATTTACATCGAAACTGCCCATCATACGATTACATCCGCTATTGCCGGACACACGACCGGTCGCTGTATCAAAAGCGATAAAAGGAAGGGTTCTACTTTCGCCCGGAGCAATTTTCGAGCCGTTGACTTCTATAATATTCCATTCACCATTGATAGATGACAGGGGGATTGCCTTCTCAACCGAACGGCACGAAGACATTGCAAGTGCTGCACCAGCAATGCAAATTGAAACAAATACTTTCTTCATATTGTTATAACGTTTAAGTTAAAATCGGGGGCAAAGATATCAAAAAGATTGGAAAATAACATCCAATACAACATAAAATATATACATTTGCCAATAGATATACAACAAACGAACAATTTACATAGTTCACTTAAAGTAAACAAATATGAGAATAATTGTCCTGTCTTTAATTCTATTCTGTTGTGGCACGTGTCCTATCACAGCTCAAAGTGATTACATTGTCACTACTCCTTCCACGCAGGAAATCCCTGTAGGTGAAGAAGAACAATTCATTAAGAATAACTTTCCACTGCAACCGCTGTGTAAATGGACACCCGGAATGAAGTTTATGTTTGTTCCTTCTACACGGAACATGTTCCTTCCTACTCTTTCCAGCTACGACACCGAAAAAGGAATAGACAACAGCCTGCTGAAGCACAAGATTCTCACTTTCACGGGAACAGAAGAGAAGGCTCAAAATATATCAACCGGGACCAACTATTCCACTCGCTTCGTATTCGAATGTGAGGGAGAAAAATATTATTATGACATAAAGAACATGAGGCTGGACGAGATTTGCGAAAAGGCTCCCCGTGCCGGTATCAATGGATTGGTTTATCTGAAAGATGTAGATACTGCCAAAGAGTTGTTAATAGGAAAAACAGTCTATATACAATCTGAAAGTGCCCGAGTAGACGATGCCAACAATTATTCCGGCTATCGGGATATAGCAATTCCTGTCAATACGGAAGCTACAATTACCGCTATTGGAGTCGGCAGTCAGGCATATCCAGTGAAAATCGTATTCAAAGATACACAGGGACATTCTTATTATCTGGAAGTCGCTCTCTCGCGAACGAACTCCGGCATGGACCTGAATGATTTTCAAGGCGAAAAGAGAATGAAATATTTTTCAAATGCATTCAGTTTCACTAACAAGAGTCTGGGTACTATTGAAAGCCTGAAAAATAAATACTTGGGAATGACCGTTTATCCTAAAAAGATGCTGCCGGCCAAAAGAATCGTATCTTTTGAAGATAAGCAGACCGAATCACGTGTTCACTTGCCCCGATATACGGTTCTGCAAATAAAAGAGATTAAATTATCTCCTCCCGGCAGCCTGGCTACTCTGTCATTAACGGACAGGGACGGGGCAATCTACGAATTGGAAACAGATCTGAAATATGACGTGATTGTCAAAAATGATAATTATATCGAGGACTTTTTCGGATTCGAGGATATACATAAAAAATATCCGGGCATTACAGAAAGCCGTTGGCAGATTATCTCCCGGGGAGATTTAGAGGCAGGGATGAGTACGGTAGAATGTCGTTTATCCATTGGTGATCCGATAGAAATCGAGCTGAAAAAAGACAGTCGTTTCGAAACCTGGTTCTACAATGGCAAAACGCTGGAATTCGAAAACGGAACCTTGCAACGTTACAAATAAAAAGGAGTAGCTGCGCAATGATTATCTGAAAATAATCACGTATATTTGCCAAACCAATAAATCATAAATTATAATTCATTAAATACAGAAATGGGTAGAGTTCTTATTATTGGTGCAGGCGGTGTTGGCACTGTCGTTGCACACAAAGTGGCACAAAATGCCGATGTATTTACAGATATCATGATTGCCAGTCGTACGAAAGAGAAATGCGATAAAATCGTCGAGGCAATAGGTAACCCCAATATAAAAACAGCAAAAGTTGACGCAGACAATGTAGAGGAGCTGGTAGCCTTATTCAACGATTTCAAACCCGAAATGGTGATTAATGTGGCTCTCCCTTATCAGGATCTGACGATTATGGAAGCTTGTCTGAAAGCCGGAGTGAACTATCTGGACACCGCCAACTATGAGCCGAAAGATGAAGCTCATTTTGAATACAGCTGGCAGTGGGCTTATCACGATCGTTTCAAAGAAGCAGGTCTGACAGCTATCCTCGGCTGCGGATTCGACCCGGGAGTAAGCGGTATCTATACTGCCTATGCAGCTAAACATTATTTTGATGAGATTCAATATCTGGACATTGTAGACTGCAATGCAGGTAACCATCATAAGGCTTTTGCTACAAACTTCAATCCGGAGATCAACATTCGCGAGATTACACAAAACGGACGCTATTATGAAAATGGCAAATGGGTAACTACCGGTCCGCTGGAAATCCATAAAGACCTGACATACCCGAACATCGGTCCGCGTGACTCTTATCTTCTTTATCACGAAGAACTGGAATCTTTGGTGAAACATTATCCGACTATCAAACGTGCACGTTTCTGGATGACTTTCGGACAGGAGTATTTAACTCATTTACGCGTTATCCAAAACATCGGTATGGCACGAATCGACGAGGTTGATTACAACGGAATGAAGATTGTACCATTGCAATTCTTGAAGGCTGTATTGCCTAACCCGCAGGATTTAGGAGAAAACTACGAAGGAGAAACTTCTATCGGTTGCCGTATCCGTGGTCTGAAAGACGGTAAGGAACGTACTTACTATGTATACAACAACTGTAGTCACCAGGAAGCTTATCAGGAAACCGGTATGCAGGGAGTAAGCTACACCACCGGAGTTCCGGCAATGATTGGAGCCATGATGTTCTTCAAAGGCGAATGGAATCGTCCGGGTGTAAACAATGTAGAAGAATTCAATCCGGATCCGTTCATGGAACAACTCAATAAGCAAGGTCTTCCCTGGCATGAAGAGTTCGACAAGGATTTGGAATTATAAGCGTACACCTATTCATTAAAAGAAAGTTATGATAAACGTAGGAGATAAAGCACCGGAAGTCTTGGGTATCAATGAGAAAGGCGAAGAAATCCGTTTAAGTGCTTATAAAGGAAAAAAAATTGTGTTGTACTTCTACCCAAAGGACAGTACATCAGGTTGCACCGCACAAGCGTGTAACCTGCGCGACAACTATTCCGAACTACGTAAAGCCGGCTATGAAGTAATCGGTGTCAGCGTAGACAATGAAAAGTCGCACCAGAAATTCATCGAAAAGAACAATCTTCCTTTCACTCTGATAGCTGACACTGACAAAAAGTTAGTAGAAGAATTTGGAGTATGGGGAGAAAAGAAACTGTACGGACGTGCTTACATGGGTACTTTCCGCACTACTTTCCTGATTAATGAAGAGGGAATCGTAGAACGGATTATCACTCCCAAAGAAGTGAAAACCAAAGAACATGCCTCACAGATTTTAAATCAATAACTCCATTAATTATATAAGAATAAGGTATGGCAAAAAAAGACGAACTTAATTTTGAAACAGATAATAAAATGGCATCAAGCGAAAAACTAAAAGCCTTACAGGCTGCCATGGAAAAGATAGAAAAGAGCTTCGGTAAAGGTTCTATCATGAAAATGGGTGATGATAGTGTTGAACAAGTAGAAGTGATCCCGACAGGCTCTATTGCCCTGAACGTGGCACTTGGCGTTGGAGGTTACCCTAGAGGTAGAATCATCGAAATCTATGGCCCGGAGTCTTCCGGTAAAACAACATTGGCTATCCACGCCATTGCTGAAGCACAAAAGGCCGGCGGTATCGCTGCTTTTATTGATGCCGAACACGCTTTCGACCGTTTCTACGCATCTAAACTGGGCGTAAATATCGATGATCTTTATATCTCTCAACCGGATAACGGCGAGCAAGCGTTGGAGATTGCGGAACAACTGATTCGTTCTTCTGCTATCGACATCATCGTTATTGACTCTGTAGCTGCACTGACTCCTAAAGCGGAAATCGAAGGCGACATGGGTGATAACAAAGTAGGCCTTCAAGCACGTTTGATGTCGCAGGCTCTTCGTAAGTTGACAGCTGCTGTGAGCAAGACACGTACTACTTGTATTTTCATCAACCAGTTGCGTGAGAAGATCGGTGTTATGTTCGGTAACCCGGAAACAACAACCGGTGGTAATGCTTTGAAGTTCTACGCTTCTGTACGTTTGGATATCCGTGGTAGCCAACCGATCAAAGATGGCGAAGAGATTCTCGGTAAACTGACTAAGGTGAAAGTGGTGAAGAATAAAGTAGCACCTCCTTTCCGCAAAGCAGAATTTGACATCATGTTCGGTGAGGGTATCTCCCATTCCGGAGAAATCATCGACTTGGGTGCTGACTTGGGAATCATCAAGAAGAGCGGTTCATGGTATAGCTACAACGATACTAAGTTAGGACAAGGACGTGATGCCGCCAAACAATGCATCATGGATAATCCTGAACTGGCTGAAGAACTGGAAGGATTAATCTTTGAAGAATTGAAGAAGAAATAATTTGCTTTAATTCTGCTTTATCCACAGACTAAAACTGAATAAACAAAGGTGGGAGAAAATCGTTTACTACGATCATTCTCCCACCTTTTTCTCTTTTATATAATTCTCTCTTTTTTCCTCTTATACAAAATAAATGTATGCCAATGTGCTCAAGCTGATTATTACCCAAAGCAAAATCCCTTGAACCAAAGGCTTTATTCCAACTGCTTTCAATACATCAATAGAAAGAGAAGCACCGATGAAAAACATGGTAATCGTCAGAGTTTTACGGGCAATACCGTTAATAGCCGCTCCCAATTGTGGTACTCCATCCAGCAAATAAGTGTTTACTACCAATGCCAACACGAAGAAGAAGATAAACCATGGAATACTTATCTTTTGTCCTTTGCTCTTGAAAATAAAGGAAGTAGCAAAAGCCATCGGGATAATCCAAAGCGCACGGGTCAGTTTAATAGTGGTTGCCACTTTCAATGCTTCTTCGCCATAAGCAGCTCCTGCACCTACTACAGAACTGGTATCATGAATGGCAATGGCCGCCCATGTTCCGAATTGTTGCTGATCCATATTTAATGCATGACCAATGGCAGGGAAAATGAAAAGTGCGATAGCATTCAAGATAAAGATAGTACCCAATGCCACAGACATTTCACTGTCCTTCGCTTTCAACACTGGTCCCACTGCTGCGATAGCACTACCACCACAGATAGCAGTTCCCGAACTGATAAGATAAGCTGTATTACGGTCGATCTTGAACAACTTACGTCCAATAAACCAACCTATTACCAAGGTTCCGATCACCGAAATGACCGTAAACTCCATGCCTTCCTTACCGGAAGCTAAAGCAGAATGAAGATTCATACCAAATCCCAATCCTACAACTGAATATTGCAACAGATATTTAGAGGTTTTCTTATTAAACTTAGGATGCGCTTGTCCGCAAGTCAATGCAAAAATAAGTCCGAGGAACAAAGCAACCGGAGGAGTTACCCAAGCCGACCATGCTTCCAATCCTGGAATATAGTCTAAAAAAAGAAAGAAAGTCAGAGTAGAAAGCAGTGCAACATAAATCATTTTATTATTTGCCTGCAAAGTTTTTGTAGCTGTTGAAATCATATCTTTTTATCTTTAATTGTTTTCCGGCTGCAAAGGTACGGTAAACAATCAAGACCCGCCAATAGTTTCTAATTATGCATTATAACTTTTAATTATAAGCATACGCTTCCCTACAACTACTCTTACACTGTTATAATGTCTTTCCCCAAAGGTGATAATGCCAAAGCTGCCAATTTAAAGTGCTGTAAGCCAAAAGGAATACCAATGATAGTGATACACAATATAGCCCCGAAAACCAAATGGGACAGACAGATCCAAATGCCACCCAAAAATATCCACAGGATATTCATCAATATATAAAGGCAACCGCTAGAGCGGTTTCCACTTCTTACTTCTTTACCGAAAGGCCACAAAGCAAGTCCTGCCAGTTTCAAGGTTTGCATACCAAACGGAATACCAATAATGGTAAGCATCATCAATATACTTGAAATGAGGTATTCAACGGCAGTAAAAATACCACCAAGCAACAACCACAATAAATTCATTAAACAGCCCATATATAAATTGTATTAGTTATTTTTCCAATTTTCTTTTTGTTGTCTCATCCACTTTACCCTGATAATAGCGATCTATCACTTGCTGAAACAAATCATCTGAAGCGACTTCATTAAAGAGCGTCATACATGATAATACTTTCATCGCATCTAACGAACCAAAAACCTCCTGTGCCGTTTTATTTTTCAATTGAAGAAAAACTGACGTTATCTCACGAAGCCTTTCTCCCAAAACCGGATAGGTAAGATATGCTTCTGCCTCTTCTTTGCCGCTAATCCCATAATACTGGGAGTTATAACTCATACCCAACCCTTTCAGTTGAAGAAATATATACCAAACCCAGTGGGAATATTTCCGCCCGTTTCCCACTTCTGTAAGGGCTTGTTCATAGTCGCTTTGCTGCGCGTCCAAGAATCGTTGTAAATTATAGTTTGGCATATTCATATTTTTGCCTTAAAATAAATGTTATCTCCTTCACAATCCCTTGATTCTCATCAATTATCAACCTTATCCATTCCTTGCCCATATCAGATATTGTTTCATATATTGAATACAAATATAGCTTTTTTGTTTCACATATGAAACATAAGTTATACATACAAAAAGTCCGAACCGCTAAATACGGTTCGGAAGTATAGTTTTGTCATAGAAGTTAACGTTTGATTATTTGCTTCGTATAAATCATTTATTATAAAGAAATGAATATTTACAGATATTCTTATTGGTTTCTACCTCTGTTTCTCTTTTGTTGATAATTTCATATTCATAACCAGCTGCCGGATACTCGGAACTTTTAGGCATATTCCCAACAACATCATAATCCACACGTATTTTTTTGAAGACTCATTCCTGCTCATAGTTGTGACATAGTTATCACTATCAAATGTATACACAACAGGATGGGCTATTTTTTCTGTGTATTTGATATAAGTATGACGGTAACCGCAAAGGCGTTATCAAACGAATTGCCGAAGAAGGGAAAATCATGACTAACCTATACCAGTCTTTTTCTGCCGATCAAATTACGAATCCGGAAATATTCCCCAGCCTATTATTTTATTATGGTATGCTAACTATCATCGGAACACGTGGAAATCTGACTATCCTGGGAATTCCCAACACGAATGTCCGTAAACAATATTATGAATATATCCTGGAAGAATATCAGAATCACCATTATATCAACCTGATAGATATAGAGATTTTATTCAATGATATGGCTTTTGACGGACAATGGCGACCGGCATTGGAATTCATATCCAAAGCTTATAAGGAGAATACTTCCGTACGCAGCAGCATTGAGGGCGAACGTAACATTCAGGGATTCTTCACCGCTTACCTTAGCGTGAACGCCTACTACCTCACAATGCCTGAAGTAGAACTGAATCACGGCTTTTGCGATATGTTTCTGATGCCCGATCTGCAACGTTACGCAGAAGTAGCGCATAGCTATATCTTGGAATTAAAATATCTGCCGAAAGAAAAATACGACACCCAAGGCACCGCACAATGGCAGGAAGCCGTTGAACAAATTCATGGTTATGCTGCCGGTCCGAAAGTTCGCCAACTATGTCAGGGAACTCAACTTCACTGCATTGTCATACAATTCTGCGGCTGGGAATTAGTCCGTATGGAAGAGGTTTGATTACAAACTCTTACTGTGATGCCTGGCAAATCGCATGAAAGCTTGAGATAAACCTCCCTCCTGCCCTTGCAGTTGCACAAAATTAAACTCGCGCTGCATGGGCATTCCTTTTATCTCAACCACACGAAAATTACCGGCAACCAGTTCCTTATAAACAGAACGGATAGAAACAATTCCCATACAATCTGTATGTTCCAAAAAAAGCTTGATGCTCTCCGTACTACCGAGATACATCAATACATTCAAAGAAGATAGTTTCAAATTATGGCGTAACAGGGAACGTTCAAACACATCCAACGTTCCTGAACCTCTCTCCCGCAAAACTAAGGGGATATTTGGCAAATCTTCCGGAGCGATCTCATCCGAAACAGCCAATTTACTATGGGTATGAACCACGGCAACCAGTTCGTCTTGCAAAAATGGAGTATACTTCAGATTAGGCAAACGGAAGATACCTTCAACCAATCCCAAATCAATCCGATGTTCTTGTAAAGCAGCTTCCACTCCCCGGGAATTTCCATTAATCAAAGAAAGATTGATTTGTGGAAACTTGGCTATAAAATCCGCCAACAAAGGAGGAAGTACATATTGCGCAATCGTAGTACTGGCACCCAGTTTCAGTTCGCCGATATATTCATTATGCAACAAATGCATCTCATATTCCAACTGTTTATAATCGTCCAAAATCTTTTCGCTATGTTTCAATAATAGTTCTCCAGACTTAGTCAACGAGATCTTACTGCCCTGACGATCGAACAAACGAGTCTGATAATAAGCTTCCAGTTCCTGAATGTGCTTAGTGATAGCAGGCTGACTGACAAACAGCTCTTGCGAAGCCTTCGTGAAACTTAAATTCTTCGCCACGCTCTGAAATACTTTTAAACGAAAATCGGACATGGAAAATAGTGATTAACTTATTAGTGATTAGCGATTAATGACTGAAATGGGTAGCTATGGCTATAATTCATCGGCTCTGATTCCCAATGCCTGCATGACAGGAAAAGCCAACATATCCCATTTATAAGCTACCGGAGTATCCGGTTCGTTCATTCGGAATTGGACAATCTCCTTGCCCTGTACTTCATTCAAAGCATCAGTCACTTTCTTTCCATATTCTTCATTGAAAGATACCAGAATCATTTTTTTCACATCGGCCGAATCGGCTACAATGGATAATAAGTCTAAAAACAAGTCCTCTCTCGACACCATCCCTTCCGACGGAACACTGGCAAACGAATATTCTCCATAAGGGCTTTGAAAAGCAACTCCATTCAACTCTTTCTCCAAGTCAGAAGGCCGGCAATGCGCAAGATTACCTGACTCTTTATCATAAACAAAAAGAAACTGCACTTCATTTTTTCCTTCCGCAATCCCTGCATCCAAAGTCAGATAGGTAGTCAACATCGAAAGATCGATCTCTTGCAAAGAACGTTGCAAAGTCTCTTCGAAGTATCTCTTCATATCCGTAATTACAAAATTCAGGAAAGCGGCATCAATCAGCACCACTGTCTCTGATAATTTTATTTGTGGTTTATCGTTCATATCATTAGTCATCAATTAGAAAACAGATTTACTCTCTACTATAGGGCAAAGATAAACTTTCTTATCTTCTCCGGAAAGAATATTAAAAAAAAAGAGAAATTATCAGGCTATTACTCAATAAAGAGGCGTACCTTTGGAGAAAATTGACAAATTAATTAAATGACACGATAATGAATAAGAAAAAGAACCAAACTTCGATTGATCTCGATGCGATTATGACTGAAGTATTAAACTTGTTTACACCCGAAGAACAACAAGAAGTGATAGATATATTAAGCAATAACGGATTAGAAAAAATCTACCAACAAATGGAAGAAGCTTTCTATCACTATCAGCATCCGGACTATAGCTCGGAAGCAACCCCCATTGCAGCTTACCTGCAAAGGCTTTGGGATATGCAGACATGCAAAGACTACCCATTTGACGAGTTTAAAAAAGATTGCACGACAGTACCCGCTGCCGAATTAGAAAAAGATTTGCGCAACTTTATCCTGCATCTATTTATCCATTATCAAGGACCTCTCGAAAACGCAAAAGAAGAAGACAGGCCTTTTAAGTTATGGTATATCTACTGGGCAATGGAACATTACCGAATGGAATCTTCTCTAAATATCATCTTGGAAATAATGCGGCAAAGTCCGACTTTCCTCGCTTCCTACTGCCACCTCGTACAGGATGAAGCCACCATTGCCATCATTTACCAACTCGGGCAGCACCAATTGCCTTTGCTACTTAGTTTCATGAATGAAGACGGAATCGCTCCTTTCGGAAAAGAAGATATTTGTAGTGCTGTCGCACAAATTGCCATAACCAACCCTGAACGAAGATTGGAAATTATTAACTGGTTCTGCCAATTATTGAATTCTTATTACGATCAGTTTGAGCGTGGGGAAGATAATAATATCGCGATAATTGACTATATCACAAATACGTTGATGAATATCCGTGCCATAGAAACGTTGCCTATATTGGAAAAAATCTATAAACGATTCAAAATACCCAATACATTAACGAGAAAAGGAATCAAAGAGATAAAAAAAGAAATGCCACACGCAGAACTGAAGGGATTGGAAGTGGACAGTATGGAAGAACTAATGAATTTATTGAATGAGTTCTTTGCCTTCAATGAGGATAATGAATTTGATGCTAACGAATTTGATGAAGAATACGATGACGAATTTGACGATGATGAATACGACAACTCTTTCTACATTGGAGAACAAACCCCTAAAAAACTCAATATAAAAATTTCTTTGATTGATTCCGACCCGGAAATATATCGTATAGTGGAAGTTCCTTCCAACATCCGTCTGGAAAGTTTTGCGGATGTCATAAATACCGCAATGGGTTGGGAAGGCTATCACATGCATCTGTTTCAAAAAGGGAAAACAATATATACAACCGAAGAATCCGATGACGAGTTTTTGTTTGATCCCGTTAAAACAGTCAACTCCTACTCGCTCTCTTTAGGAGAGATCCTTACCCGAAAAGGCTCACATATTAAATATGAATATGATTTCGGAGATAGTTGGATGCATCGAATTACCCTGGAATCACAACAAGCATATAAAAAGGACGAAACACAAGGCATCTTTCTCATAGACGGAGCAAATGCATGTCCACCCGAAGATTGCGGAGGAATATATGGTTACCAAGAGATGTTGGAGGCATTAAAACAACCACACTCAAAAGCTGCAAAAGAATATCGGGAATGGCTGGGAAAGAATTTCAACGCACACAAATTTAATGCAAAAAAAGTAGAAAGAGAGCTTAGAGACTTCCCGATAAGAATCTTCTAACAATCGTTTCTCCACAGAATAGTAAACTTCATTGAAAACCCATCTTATTTTGAAGCCCATCCTATTCTGTGGAGTATATGGTAAATTCGTCAGTCATATCCAGATAAAAAAGGTCATTTTGTCCTTTAACTCCTTAATACTCATGCTATTTTGTCATATTTTTATACTTGGCAAATCTTTTGAGCCCCTTTAGGTGTTATTAAAAACGTGAAATAAGAAAGGAGAACAAAGATATGAACTTTAACAATTTTACCATTAAATCTCAAGAAGCGGTACAGGAGGCCGTAAACCTGGTACAAAGCCGGGGACAACAAGCCATTGAACCTGTCCACATCATGCAGGGAGTAATGAAAGTAGGCGAAAACGTCACTAATTTCATCTTCCAAAAACTTGGTATGAATGGACAGCAAGTAGCTCTCGTGGTCGACAAGCAAATCGACTCCCTGCCGAAAGTATCCGGCGGAGAACCGTATCTAAGTCGTGAATCCAACGAAGTTTTGCAGAAAGCAACACAGTATTCTAAAGAAATGGGCGATGAGTTTGTTTCATTAGAGCCTATCATACTGGCATTGCTGACTGTTAAGAGTACCGTCTCCACGATCTTGAAAGATGCCGGTATGACGGAAAAAGAATTGCGCAACGCTATCAGCGAATTGAGAAAAGGAGAAAAGGTTACATCACAATCCAGTGAAGATACTTATCAATCATTGGAAAAGTATGCTATCAACCTGAACGAAGCTGCCCGTAGCGGAAAACTGGATCCCGTAATCGGACGTGATGAAGAAATCCGCCGGGTATTACAGATATTGAGCCGCCGTACAAAGAACAACCCGATTCTGATTGGTGAACCGGGTACCGGTAAAACGGCTATTGTGGAAGGTTTGGCACATCGTATTCTTCGCGGAGACGTGCCCGAAAACCTGAAGAACAAACAAGTTTATTCACTGGATATGGGAGCACTGGTTGCCGGCGCAAAGTACAAAGGTGAATTTGAAGAACGATTGAAATCAGTTGTCAATGAAGTGAAGAAATCAGAAGGTGATATTATTCTGTTCATTGATGAGATTCACACGCTGGTAGGTGCCGGAAAAGGTGAAGGTGCCATGGATGCCGCCAACATTCTAAAGCCCGCCTTAGCTCGTGGAGAACTACGTTCCATCGGAGCAACTACCCTCGACGAGTATCAAAAATACTTCGAAAAGGATAAAGCATTGGAGCGTCGTTTCCAAATCGTGCAAGTGGACGAACCGGATAACTTGAGTACCATTTCCATCCTTCGCGGATTGAAAGAACGTTACGAGAACCATCATCACGTACGTATCAAAGACGACGCAATCATTGCAGCCGTCGAATTGAGTAGCCGTTACATCACCGACCGCTTCCTGCCGGATAAAGCCATTGACCTGATGGATGAAGCCGCAGCCAAACTGCGTATGGAAGTAGATTCCGTTCCTGAAGAACTGGATGAGATTTCCCGTAAAATCAAGCAGCTGGAAATTGAGCGTGAAGCTATCAAACGTGAAAACGATAAACCGAAACTGGAAATTATCGGTAAGGAACTTGCCGAGCTCAAAGAACAGGAAAAGTCCTTTAAAGCTAAATGGCAAAGTGAGAAAACGCTGATGGATAAAATCCAGCAGAACAAGGTTGAGATAGAGAATCTTAAATTCGAAGCAGAAAAAGCCGAACGTGAAGGCGATTATGGTAAAGTAGCCGAAATCCGTTATGGTAAACTTCAGGCTTTGGATAAAGAAATAGAAGATACTCAAAAGCAACTGCGTGATATGCAAGGCGATAAAGCCATGATTAAAGAGGAGGTAGACGCTGAAGATATTGCTGATGTTGTTTCCCGCTGGACTGGTATTCCTGTCAGCAAGATGCTGCAAAGTGAAAAAGATAAACTGTTGCACTTGGAAGAAGAACTTCATCAACGTGTAATTGGTCAGGACGAAGCGATTGAAGCGGTGGCAGATGCTGTGCGCCGTAGTCGTGCCGGATTACAAGATCCAAAACGTCCGATCGGGTCATTTATCTTCCTGGGAACCACCGGCGTAGGTAAGACCGAATTAGCAAAGGCATTGGCAGAGTTCCTGTTTGATGACGAAACGATGATGACTCGTATCGATATGAGTGAGTATCAGGAAAAGCATAGTGTCTCCCGTCTGGTCGGAGCGCCTCCGGGATATGTTGGATACGATGAGGGCGGTCAGTTGACAGAAGCTATACGACGGAAACCTTACTCTGTTGTTTTGTTTGACGAAATAGAAAAGGCTCATCCGGATGTCTTCAATATTCTGTTACAGGTATTGGATGACGGACGACTGACTGACAATAAAGGAAGGGTGGTCAACTTCAAAAATACCATTATCATCATGACTTCAAATATGGGCAGTTCTTATATACAAAGTCAGATGGAGAAGTTGCATGGTTCCAATAAGGAAGAAGTAATCGAAGAAACGAAGAAGGAAGTGATGAATATGTTGAAAAAGACAATTCGTCCGGAATTCCTGAACCGTATTGATGAAACGATTATGTTCTTACCATTGAACGAAAAAGAAATCAAGCAAATCGTACTTTTACAAATTAAGGGAGTACAGAAAATGCTTGCCGAAAACGGAGTGGAACTGCAATTGACAGAAGGAGCATTGAACTTCTTATCGCAAGTGGGTTATGATCCTGAATTTGGAGCTCGTCCGGTGAAGAGGGCTATTCAACGCTATCTGCTGAATGATCTATCCAAGAAGTTACTATCACAGGAAGTCGACCGAAGCAAAGCAATTATCGTTGATGCTGACGGAGACGGATTGGTATTCAGAAATTAAAAGTCATCATTCAAATAGAATGGGACTGTCTAACAAGTCTATAAAATTAAAAATCACTCCTATCAGAGTTTGTTTGAACTCTGATAGGGGTGAAATCGTTAAAAAGAAACATGTTAGGCAGCCCCTTTTTTATATTCCTAAATATGTAATTCGCCGAACTTCCGGTTGGCAATTCGGATGACTCATCACCAAAACATAAGTGCCCGGTTGGGGTATTTCCATAGTCAATGAAGGCAAAGCAAATTTATGTTTGCCTCTTAGTTCTCCCTGTGAATCGTAAAGGAATACCATTGTACCTGCCAACAAACCTGTCAGGCATAATGTCCCTTTTTCATTGTCCAAACGGACGTTTACTTCTTTATTTGTTATTGTCTCCATACCCAACATTAAAAAACGTTATTCAGCATCCACGAGCTATATTCCCAAGAATGGTGAACAGCGACAAAGATACATAAAAAGCATCATTATTTACAATATAAGTAGAAGATATTTATTATTGCAAAAGATTACCCAAATAATACTAATTTTTTCCTAAACCTACAAGTGTTTATATAAAAAAAACATGATAACCACCTTAAATGATTATCATGTTCTTTATTCCTATTAAATAAACTATACAGATTACTCTGCAACTTCTTCTTCCTTAATCTCTCCTTCCGGTTTGAATTCTGTAATTCCATTAGAAATTAAGATGTTATACCAAGCAACCAATTTCTTAATATCGGCTACATATACACGTTCACGATCAAAATTAGGTAATACTTCAGCCAAGTATTCACGCAATTGTTCGGGAGTCGCTTTTTTCGGATCAATAGAAGCCTGCGCTGATTTTTCTTTCTCTTTTATTGACTCCAACACATCATACAAAGGAACTTCTGCATCGTCCGTGTACATTGCTATATCTGCCAAAGAGATAATTTTTTCATTACCATAAGCAGGGAAACGTTTCTTTTCAGCATTGACTGATTCAACAATCAACATATTTTTTCCTTGCGAAATAAGTTTGTATAATCCCGGTTTACCTGAGATAGACAAGATAGTCTTCAACATAGTATATATCCTTTTATTTATTAATTATTTTTTTGCGGAGCAAAGGTAATGATTATTTTTAGATAGCAAAGAAATAAGCTCCAAAACCTGTGGAATTAACGGTGTTTCATCATCATTCACTATCACGAAATCGGCATGGCTTCTCTTTACTTCATCACTCATTTGAGCTTCGATACGCTTCATCACCAGTTCTCTTGACGAACAGTCCCGCTTTACAGCACGTTCCACTCTCACTTCCAGCGGCGCATATACCATAACCAGAAAATCAACTTCATCCTTAAAACCAGCCTCCACCAGTATTGCAGACTCCATACCCACCAGCAGTTCACTTTTCAACCGGGCAGCCCATTGACGGAAATCTTCTTTCACTTGCGGATGAATAATCTCATTCACTTTCCGCACATGCTCCTGATGACCGAACATATAAGAAGCCAACAAAGAACGATTCAACTCTCCACCCTGAAACACATCCTGACCAACCAGATCA
Organism: Bacteroides sp. D1; assembly: GCF_000157095.2. Taxonomy (NCBI): domain Bacteria; kingdom Pseudomonadati; phylum Bacteroidota; class Bacteroidia; order Bacteroidales; family Bacteroidaceae; genus Bacteroides; species Bacteroides sp. D1. Next base: position 394,026 of record NZ_JH114339.1, on the reverse strand, counting down.
CAAAGCCCCCGGCGAATCACCGGATCTGTCTGTGTAATTCGCTTTGCTTCTATATCTGATATATAGACAGGTATTCCCATTATTTCGAGTAGCCTGGAAACAACACTTTTTCCACTACCAATGCCACCGGTTATGCCAATCTTAATCGCCATTAGAAGTAATTTGTTCTATCAGGAAGTCCACTTGCTCGGGAACAATACGTATTTGATTTATTCCACTTGGAAACGACTTCAATTTAACCGTATATTTATCAGAGCCAAGCTTCAGCAATTCTTCATAAGAGATATTGATGATAAAATCGCTTGCTTTTATACTGCGGAACCGTTTTAAGCCCACTTGAAAAGTAATCTGAACTTTGGAAGGAAAAGTACGTAACACCTTATCTGCCGGAAAATTAACTCCATGTAATGGCACTTCGACCGTTTTCTCCGTATAAATATCCACCGGGAAAGTCATTTCTACCGAAGCCGGAACAAACTTCACTCCTCTTTCAGAAGTCAGCGGAATTCGTCGCCGGGTTGTATCAGATATATTCTCCAAAGTTATATTTTGAGTATATGCAGTTGTTATAGTATCCAAAATTCCTTCCGGAGCATAAACCAATACAGAGTCCGGCTTACAAATGGTGTCAGATACATAATATTGAAGTCCGGCTGTCACTTTCCCCTGAAAACGAACAGGAACCAGCTTGGACTTTCCTTCGGAATAGATATATTCTAATGTATCCGGCTTGATCGATAGGATTTTGGAGGATACATTCAGTTGGCTTAATATTTTTTTCTCAAAATCGGAAGCATAAATTTTCACATGATTATCTTTTCCTTTATAATCAAGAAAACCTAGATTGACCGGAAAGAAACTTTTCCCCAACATATAATTGAGAAGCACTGTCCCTTTATCTTTCACTCGAACACGAAGTTCGGAAGGAGGTTCCGAAGTCAACACTACATTGTTAGGAAGATCTTTCATTCGCACCGGGATAGAAAACTCCGCTTCATAATCATTATTGAGCGTCTGAAGCAACCAGAATCCACCGGCTATCAGAAAGAAAAATAAAAAAATTAAGAACTCTCTGCTCTTATCACTGAGCAGAAAATCCTTAATTTTCTTAGATAGTTTTAAATATGTATATTTTATATTCCTACGATCAAACATAGGCATTTATTTACCAACTATTTATTTAGACTGATTGCTAGCCGCTGAAGCATCAGCGAATATAGAATTCTTGTCTATTTTAATCTTTACATTAGAAGCAATCTCAAGTACTATATAGTCGTCAGTAATTTCCTTGATTGTTCCGTGGATACCACCTGCAGTAATCACATTCTGATTTACCTGAAGAGATTTACGGAAATTAGCTATTTCTTTCTGCTTCTTATTTTGAGGACGGATCATAAAGAAATACATGATAACAAACATAGCTATCAGCATGATCCACATCATACTTCCACCTCCGGCAGCACCGGCAGGAGCTTGCAATAATACAGTCAATACGTTCATAAATAATCTGTTTTAGTTTCTACTATATGGACAAAGGTATCAGTTTTTAGTCAACTTACCTTCTTTTTTTAATTGATTAACTATTCCATCCAGCGTACCGTTGATAAAGCTACCGCTTTTAGCTGTGCTATACAACTTCGCAATCTCTACATATTCATTTAACGAAACACTGACCGGAATGTTCGGGAAACTAAGAATTTCTGCTAATGCAGTCTGCATAATGATTACATCCATAAATGCGATGCGGTCCAAATCCCAGTTTTTTGTATTCTCACTCACCAAATGACGGTAATAGTCAGAATTCAAAATGGTGCGACGGAACAGACGACGTGCAAACTCCTGATCTTCGTCATCCTTAAATTCCGGAAGCAGTTCCTGGTTGGCACCCTTCTTTTCATCAAAGCGTTTGATTGTTTTCAAGACGAACGTGTCTACAATTTCTTTATCATCATTCCAGTACAGACTCTGGTCTTCCAATACCTGGTCAAGAGAATCATTATTAAAGATGTATGTCTTATAGATTTTTCTCCACAGTTCACGATCAGCTTCGTATGAGTTGTCATCAGAAGCCATATAATCTTTATAGATATCGGTTTCTACAATTTTCTCATAAAGCTCTTTGATAAAATCCTGGTCGTTTGTCCAGGTTCTTTTCTGATTAGCTATAAACTCCGTCAATTGTTTATTGACTTCCAATTGAGCAATAAACTTGTTATCTACGAACTTCCTGTTGGGATACAATTCCTCTGTCGTAGGTGCCAATTTAGCTTTTGCCGCATCAATACGTTTTTGTGCATACTCTGTCAATGCTATCATCAGCATTAACAAATAGTTGTAAAGGTCATACGCCTTTGAAAGACTAAAGAATAACTCTTTCTCCGCTGAGTCTAGATTTTTGCTGCCATTCTGATAATAGGCATATACTATCTGTATAATCTTAAGACGAATAAGAACTCTGTTGATCATAATTCAAATTAATACTGTTGTTATCGAATTGCAAAAGTAGATATTTTTAATGAGTTTCCACTAATAAATCACATTTTTTAATGCAGTATTTGATTCTCTGCGCTTTTTCTTTTGACAGTTTAAAAAAAATATCCAATTTTGAAGCCGATTATAAACGGACCGAAAGATATGGAAGATTTAAAAAAGAAAATGAGCGCAGACATGAATGATAAGGAGATCGTATTCTCCAAGTCCATTAAGGCAGGTAAACGCATCTATTACCTCGACGTAAAAAAGAATCGTAAAGATGAAATGTTCCTGGCTATTACAGAGAGCAAAAAAGTGATAACGGGAGAAGGCGATGATTCTCAAGTTAGTTTCGAGAAACACAAAATCTTCCTATATAGGGAAGACTTTCAGAAGTTTATGGCAGGACTCGAAGAAGCAGTCAATTTCATTGAGTGCAGCGACGCAAACGAATATATCGCCCGCCTGAACATCGAAGCTGATGAAGAAAATGAACGGAAAGCAATCGAAGAAGCCCGGGAAAACAAATTGGAGAGCGAAATTAAGATTGATATTGACTTTTAAGAAAGTAACTCTTTGATATTTCAAAAAAAAGATGTACTTTTGCACCGCTTTTTTGCAACATCGTGTGATAATCCACATCGTGTGATGGTGAATTAAGCAAACTAACTTAATTTAGAGTAACACAATTTTTTAAAGAAATGAAATCAATTGAAGTAAAAGGAACTGCAAGAACAATTGCAGAACGCTCTTCAGAACAAGCAAGAGCTTTGAAAGAAATTCGTAAAAACGGTGGTGTACCTTGTGTACTTTACGGAGGTAATGAAGTAGTTCACTTCACAGTGACTAACGAAGGACTTCGTAACTTGGTTTATACTCCGCACATCTACGTTGTAGACCTGATTATCGATGGCAAAAAAGTAAACGCTATCCTGAAAGATATTCAGTTCCACCCGGTAAAAGATACTATCCTACACGTTGACTTCTATCAAATTGACGAAGCTAAACCTATCGTAATGGAAGTTCCTGTACAGTTGGAAGGTCTTGCAGAAGGTGTGAAAGCCGGTGGTAAACTTGCACTGCAGATGCGTAAGATCAAAGTGAAAGCTTTGTACAATGTAATTCCTGAAAAGTTGACCGTTAACGTTTCTCACCTGGGATTGGGTAAGACTGTTAAAGTTGGCGAATTGAGCTTCGAAGGTCTTGAACTGATTAGCGCAAAAGAAGCTGTTGTATGTGCTGTTAAGTTGACTCGTGCAGCAAGAGGTGCAGCAGCAGCCGCTGGTAAGTAATTGAGATTATCCCTGTAAAGAGATATACTTCAAACGCAGATTAATGCAGATTAAAGCAGATGTTCAGTCTGCATTAATTTGTATTAATCTGCGTTTCTCTTTCTATATTAATGAACTGTTTTACGGAAATACGATGATAAAATACTTAGTTGTCGGACTGGGAAACATTGGTCCCGAATATCATGAGACCCGACATAATATCGGATTCATGACAGTAGAAGCATTGGCTAGAATCAATAACGCTCCCCCTTTTATGGATGGACGATATGGATTCACTACCAGCTTTTCTATCAAAGGACGCCAGTTGATTCTGCTTAAGCCATCGACTTTTATGAACCTGAGCGGACTGGCTGTTCGCTATTGGATGCAGAAAGAAAATATTCCATTGGAAAATGTACTGATCGTAGTAGATGATCTGGCTCTTCCCTTTGGAACTTTACGCCTGAAAGGAAAAGGGAGTGACGCAGGACATAATGGATTGAAGCATATCGCCGCTATTCTGGGCACTCAAAACTATGCCCGCCTGCGATTTGGTATCGGAAATGATTTTCCACGTGGCGGACAGGTTGATTATGTACTCGGACACTTCACTGACGAAGATTGGAAAACAATGGATGAAAGACTGGAGATGGCAGGGGAAATTATAAAAAGTTTCTGCCTCGCCGGTATTGACATCACGATGAACCAGTTCAATAAAAAATAATGGATTAGCCCCCCCAAAAAAAATAAAGATGACAATGAATGGTTAGCAATAAATGACAACGTCAACTAATACTAACCAAAGAATTATTTATCACTAAATAACTAACTAAAATGGCCGAAGCAAGAATAGATAAATGGATGTGGGCTGTCCGCATCTTCAAGACACGTACGATTGCAGCAGAAGCCTGCAAAAAAGGACGTATTACCATCAACGGTTCTCTAGCCAAAGCTGCCCGTATGATAAAACCGGGAGACGTTATTCAGGTGAAGAAACCGCCTATCACTTATTCATTCAAGGTATTACAAACTATTGAAAAACGTGTGGGAGCCAAACTTGTATCGGAAATGATGGAAAACGTAACTACTCCCGATCAATACGAACTGCTTGAAATGAGTAAAATCAGCGGATTCGTAGATCGTGCACGTGGAACCGGACGACCGACCAAGAAAGACCGCCGGGAACTGGAAGAATTTACAACTCCGGAGCTCATGGATGATTTCGACTTTGATTTCGATTTTGACAGTGAAGAATAATAAATGGGAATTTAGCGGTTAGGCTGAAAGCCTTACAATTATATATTTATTGGGGTGTCCTGAAAGGGCTTAATTATATAGCGTAGGGCAACGCCCTACGAAAAAAGCACACCGGCCACAAGCCCTGAAAGGGCGGAACTGTATACAATTATGCCCTTTCAGGGCACCCCGCAAAATTTACCGTTTATAGGTTTGCCTTAACAGCATCAATCAATTCCTGATATTCTGCATCAGTCAGATAAACCTTCCCTGGGTTCATTTGGAATATACCTCCATAATCAGGTCCATCCACATACTTAGGCGCTAAATGAAAATGTAGATGAGACAATTTATCCGAGTAAGCACCATAATTAATCTTTTCCGGTTGGAAAGCTTTTTGCATGGCACGAGTGACACGCGCTACATCTGCCATAAAAGCATTACGGTCTTCATCACTCAATTCATTTAAATCGTTCACATGGTCTTTGTAAGCAACAAGACAACGTCCACGATAGGTTTGTTCTTTAAACAGAAACACACGTGACACACTCAATTGCGCTATCTCAATCATCAGATTATGCAGCGTTTCATTGTTCTGGCAATACAGACATTCTTTCGGATCACTCTTCATGATATTATTATTTTAAGTTTTTATCGTTGCAAAAATAAGTATTCCATTCTTATCCGGCTTGTACTTTTTCGTTTTTTTGATCGACTAATTGGTATACATCCTCTTTTTCACCTACCACCCAAACAACATCACCTTCTTCGAGCGGAGCATTTACATCGGGAACCATCAACGTACCGTCTTCACTCTCAACGCCCGCTATCATGCAATGATATTTGTCGCGAATACCCGATTCACGAATCGTTTTACCCAGAAAAACAGAATCACTGTCAATGATAAATTGCTTCAAAGCCATTTCACTCTTTTCATAGACCTCCCAGTCTATCTTCGCTCCATTTTGCATCGCTTCATTAAAGACGTTCAATTGTTCATCTGTTCCTATCACCTGTATCTTATCCATAGGAAACAGTCGGACAGAACCACCCGGAATATTAATACGCCTCTTTCCACGAAGGATAGAAGCCACATGAACTCCAAACTTCTTTCCCAGATTCAGTTCCATCAATGTCTTTCCTGCCCAACAAGATTCACCCGGAATTTCCATATCAGCAAGATGTAAATCATGTGACAACAAACGCCCGGCATATTCCGGTTTTTTCTCTCCCAAATACTCTGCACGTACATCTCTGGAACGAAGATTCTGAAAAAAGCGACGTTCAATCAGTATCGATTGCTTCTTCAGACGGCGAGACCATACCATCAGCAAAACGACAAGTACGGCCACGCCAATAATCAAGCCGATAGACGCCTTAAATAATCCGGAAATAACAAAGATGACAAAAAGCACTGCTATCATAATGCGAATCACGATTGTTGATAACAATGGTGCACGATTAGCACGATTATCATGCCATAAAGTCATAAACTCGACTGAATGATTTTTCTTCACCATGATGGCACGCAAGAAAGGGGCAATACACAGAATGATAAATACGGCTCCTAATAACGACGCCCAGAAATGAGGCAGATTCTCTTTAAAGAATGGCACGACAAAACGAAAAGAAAGTGCAACAATCGATATGCTGACAATTGAATAAACGACCGTAATACGTACCATTGCCAAGATTAGCTTCTTCCACAAATTCTCATGATTGAGTGCTGTTTGCGAACCGGAAGAGTAACGCATCATCATTTTTTTCCATGATTCCGGAAGATGTGCATCTACAAAAGTAGAAGCCGGCTCGGCTAAACGAATCATGTAAGGAGTTAGGAAAGTAGTAATGACAGAGACTGCTACTACTATCGGATACAGAAAATCACTCGTTACATGCAAGGAGACTCCCAAAGAGGCAATAATAAATGCAAATTCACCGATCTGCGTTAAACTAAAGCCGCATTGCATAGCCGTCTTTAATGGTTTTCCGGAAAGTATGACACCGAAAGTACCAAAAACAGACTGCCCCAAAATAACAGCCAAAGTGATTACTATAATAGGAACAGCATATTCTACAATCATTGCCGGATCTACCATCATACCAACCGATACGAAAAAGATAGCTCCGAAAAGGTCCTTAACAGGCTTCACCAGCCGGTCTATGGATTCCGCTTCAATCGTTTCTGCCAAAATAGAGCCCATAATAAACGCACCAAATGCAGCAGAGAAACCTGTATGAGCCGCCATCACTACCATGCCGAAGCAAAGTGCCAACGACACAATAAGCAAAGTCTCCTCTCCCATCAATTTCCGGCAGCGCTTTAAGAATTCAGGAATCAGATAAATGCCGACAACAAACCACAGGATAAGGAAAAACAATAATTTGCCGATACTTTCCAACATTTCGGTCCCTTCAAAATTATGGCTGACCGCCATCGTGGAAAGCATCACCATTAATACAATGGCTAAAATATCTTCCAAAATCAAGATGCTCAACACCAGTCCGGTAAACTGTTTCTTCCTTAATCCCAAATCGTCAAAAGCTTTATAAATAATAGTAGTAGACGACATCGCAATCATACCACCCAGAAACAGACTGTCCATCCGGTGCCAACCAAAGCCCATACCGACTCCTATACCCAACAAAATCATACAAAAGATGATGGTACAGGCAGCTATGATGGCAGAACCACCCACCTTGACAATCTTCTTAAAACTAAATTCCAAACCGAGAGCAAACAGTAAGAAAATGACACCAATATCTGCCCATGTCTTAATATTGGCAGTATCCATCACTGAAGGAGTATACGGCATATGCGGACTTGCCAGGAATCCGGCAACTACATATCCCAAGACCAGAGGTTGCTTCAACTTCTTAAACAACAAAGTCATAACACCGGCACAGATCAATATCAGTGCGAGGTCAGCTATAAGAGTAGGTAATTGAGACATTATTTCATCGTATTTGATGACAAAATTATATTATTTCTATGGGATAAACAACATATCTACGGATATGTTTTGCAATAACGTCCTAAAATAAGTTAGCCCCGGATAGAGTCGATACTTATCCGGGGCTATACACAACAACCAGCTTATTTCTTATTTTCTAAAAGGAGGTTTCACTACCACTGCTTTTAACTTCCGACCACGCATATCAATACAGATTTCCGTGCCCACTTTACTATATTCCGGCTTTACATATCCCATGCCGATACCAATCTTACGGGTAGGCGACATCGTACCGGAAGTAACCACTCCTACTTGCTCGCCTTCAGCATTTACCAGTTCATAGCCGTGGCGGGGAATCCCGCGGTCAACCATTTCAAAACCAACCAGTTTACGGGTAACACCTTCCGTTTTCTGTTTTTCCAGCAACGGACGGTTGATAAAATCCTTACCTTCCACAAACTTAGTAATCCAGCCCAGTCCGGCTTCTATCGGAGAAGTAGTATCATCCAAGTCATTACCATACAGACAGAAGCCCATTTCCAACCGAAGTGTATCACGAGCTCCCAAACCGATAGGTTTAATGCCGTATTCCTCACCAGCTTCAAAAACCGCTTTCCATATACGATCAGCAACAGACGGATAGAAATAAAGTTCGAAACCTCCCGCACCGGTATAACCCGTATTGGAGATTATCACATTCTCTTCACCTGCAAACGTTCCAACTTTAAATGTATAATATGGAATAGAAGCAAGATCAATGTCCGTCAACTTTTGCAGAGCTAGAACAGCCTTCGGGCCCTGTACAGCGAGTTGAGCTATGTTGTCCGAAGAGTTTTCCAACTCGGCCCCTTCTGTATTGTGAGAAACACACCAGTTCCAGTCTTTTTCCATATTGGCAGCGTTGACTACCAGCATGTATTTTTCCGGTTCGTACTGATACACCAGCAAATCATCTACAATACCTCCCTCTTCATTTGGAAAACAGGTATATTGTATTTTACCCGGAGCCAATGCCGCCACATTATTGGAAGTTATTTTCTGCAGAAAGGCTAATGCTTGTGGTCCTTTCACCCAAAATTCTCCCATGTGCGACACATCAAATACACCGACACTTTGACAAACAGTCAGATGTTCGTCAATGATACCAGAGTACTCAATAGGCATATTATAACCTGCAAACTCGTGCATCTTAGCACCGAGTATGATATGTTTCTCTGTAAACGGAGTGGTTTTCATTATTTTAAAGTATTAAGTATTAATCAAGTATTAAGTTTTAAGTATTACCTGTGTTTACCACCTTTTTTATTTGGAAGCTACCAGTTCAGCTATTTTCACGATCACTTTCATCGCTTTTTCCATATTCTGGATAGGTACGAATTCGTAACGTCCGTGGAAATTCAGACCACCGGCAAAGATATTCGGACAAGGCAATCCTTTGAAAGAGAGCTGCGCACCATCCGTACCTCCACGAATCGGTTTTACGTTCGGTTTCACGCCAACGGCTTCCATAGCTGCAAAAGCAGTATCGATGATGTGCATTACCGGTTCTATTTTCTCACGCATATTATAATACTGGTCGCGCAGTTCGAGTGTCGCAGTACCAGCTCCATATTCAGCGTTCATTTGAGCTACCAGACGTTCTATCTCTTTTTTGCGGTTCTCAAATTTTGCACGGTCATGATCGCGGATGATATAAGACACAGTGCTTTGCTCCACATCCCCCTGAATACCGATCAAATGATAAAATCCTTCATAGCCGGTCGTATGTTCCGGTCTTTCCTGTGAGGGAAGCATCGTGATAAACTGATTGGCAAGATAGATAGAGTTAATCATCTTATCCTTGGCATATCCCGGATGCACATTACGTCCTTTAAAGGTTATTTTTGCGGCAGCGGCATTAAAGTTCTCAAACTCCAACTCCCCTACTTCACCTCCATCCATCGTATATCCCCATTCGCAACCGAATTTCTCTACATCGAATTTATGAGCACCTTCACCGATTTCTTCGTCAGGATTGAAGCCGATACGGATTTTACCGTGTTTGATTTCAGGATGTTCCTTCAGATAAACCATCGCAGATACAATTTCCGCAATACCCGCTTTGTCGTCGGCACCGAGCAACGTTTTTCCGTTGGTTACAATCAAGTCTTCCCCCTTATGATCCAGCAATTCCGGGAATTGCGACGGAGAAAGAATCACATTCTCTTCAGCACAAAGCACAATATCCGAGCCATCATATTTTTCCACAATCCGCGGAGTGACATCTTTACCTGTCATATCAGGACTTGTATCCATGTGGGCAATAAATCCGATAGTGGGTACTTCTTTATCTATATTGGCAGGAAGTGTAGCAAAAAGATAGCCATGCTCATCCAAAGTAATATCTTCCAATCCCAAAGATTCCAACTCTTTTTTCAAGTATTCAGCAAAAATCATCTGCTTCGGAGTACTTGGAGTAAGCCCAGTCGATTCATCAGATTGTGTATCGAAACTTACATACTTTAAAAATCTGTCTACTAAAGTCATTTCTATTTACGATTTAACGATTTACAATTTACAATTTGATAGTTTATAGTGCCGTAAAGGTAAAAAAAGAGCCGTGAATTACAAAGCAATTCACGGCTCTTTTTTATTGTATACTTTTATCCGGATATTTAAATATCCTATTTTACTGCTTTAAAAGTGGCTGCTACCATCAAAGCAATGTGTACATACTTTGCATTTAGGTAAGCCGATAGCCTCAATCAACGTTTCCAGCGTGTTAAACTTCAATGAACTTAGTCCGAAACGCTCGGCAATAATGCTAACCATCTTTTCGTATTCCGGAGAACCGGTAGTGGCATATTTCTCCAGATTCTTATTCTCATCACCCTCCAGTTCCTTGATAATGCGGCGGGTTATCAACTCCAATGCATTTTTGGAAGCCGAGAAACCGACAAACGGACAAGCGTAAATCAATGGTGGACAAGCTATACGCATGTGTACCTCTTTTGCTCCATAATCATACAGAATCTTCACATTATCACGCAGTTGAGTTCCCCGTACAATAGAATCGTCACAGAACAACAAACGTTTATTTTGCAGCATCGCACGGTTTGGAATCAGCTTCATCTTGGCTACCAGCGAACGCATCTCCTGATTGCTGGGAGTAAAGCTACGAGGCCACGTCGGTGTATATTTTGAGATAGCACGATGATAGGGAACTCCCTTTCCTTCGGCATATCCTAAAGCCATACCCACTCCCGAATCAGGAATACCGCAAGCACAGTCCACTTCCGATTCATCCGTCTGCCCCATTTTCAATCCGCTGGTGAAACGCACTTCTTCCACATTCTTTCCTTCATAGCAAGAAGTCGGGAAACCATAGTACACCCACAGGAACGAGCAAATTTGCATATCCTCATTGGGTTTGCGAAGCTGGTCGATGTGATCGTCATACATACGGACAATCTCGCCGGGACCTAAATATCTCTCAATCTCATAATCCAGATTCGGGAAGCTGGACGATTCGCTCGTTGCAGCATAAGCACCGTCTTTCTTTCCAATCACTACCGGAGTACGTCCCCATCGGTCACGGGCAGCGATGATGCTACCATCTTCTGTCAGGAGCAGCATAGAGCAAGAACCTTTAATGTGATTAAACACATTTTCGATACCTTCAGCAAAGGTTCTACCTTGTATAATAAGTAATGCGATAAGTTCCGTCTGGTTGGTGTTGCTCGAACTAAGTTCGGCGAAGTGCATGTTTTGACTGAGAAGTTCTTCTTCCAATTCCTGGATATTGGCTATTTTAGCGACTGTGACAATGGCGAAACGCCCGAGATGAGAATTGATGATGATAGGTTGTGCATCTGTGTCGCTAATGATGCCGATGCCGGCGTTTCCTTTAAATTTGTCTAGTTCTCCTTCAAATTTGGTTCGGAAATAAGTACTTTCCAAATTGTGAATGGAGCGGATAAACCCTTTTTCCTCACTGTATGTTGCGAGTCCTCCTCGCTTGGTACCCAGATGTGAGTTATAATCTGTGCCATAGAATAAATCAGTCACGCAACTAGTTTTCGAGACTGTTCCGAAAAAACCTCCCATGTTGTTCTCTTTATTGATGATGTTTTAAAAAAGATGGCGCAAAAGTACAAAAAAGAATCCGTCCTATAAAAAAAGTACTCCGCAAAGTTTTAGTTTTCTTTGCGAAGCACAACTAATATTTATTAAAAAACGAGGAATCCGTAAACAATCTTTTTACCTGAATCTTATTTCCATTTCCTGATTGTTTTCAAGTCGGCGGGAGTTGCTTCTATCAGACTTACCGCAAACCCTCCACTGCGTGCCAGCTTCACAGACATCTTATTCTTGTTTGTCACCAATCCTTTTTTTATCTGATAAGAGGTCGGATTCTTTTCAAAGTCAGCATCTTTTCCGTCAGCATAAAGAGTGGCTACATATTGTTTTCCCGGTTCAAGAAAATCAAGCGTAAAAGCAGAGGTACGGGGATTTTCGTCGGTGATGCCACCTACAAACCAGTTATCAGTGCCTTTCGCTTTACGGGCAACCGTGATATAATCTCCCGGTTCTGCTTCCAGATACTTGCTGTCATCCCAATCAACAGCTACCTCTTTGATAAATTGAAACGCATCCATGTGGCGTTCGTAGCTTTCCGGAAGGTCAGCTGCCATCTGCAAAGGGCTGTACATCGTTACATAAAGTGCTAATTGTTTAGCTAAAGTAGTACGTACAAAGCTGTGATCGCCCGACAGAAAAGATAGTTTGGTATCAAAAATACCCGGCGTATAATCCATCGGTCCGCCAATCTGACGGGTGAAAGGAAGCAAAGTGGTATGGAACGGTTTGTTGCCTGCAAAAGCTTCATATTCCGTGCCACGAGCCGATTCGTTACCAATCAGATTCGGGTAGGTACGACATAATCCTGTGGGACGGGTTGCTTCATGGGCATTTACACATATCTTATATTCGGCAGCTTTTTCTACCGCATATAAATAATGGTTATTCATCCACTGTCCGTAATGATGCTCCCCACGAGGAATAATGTTACCTACATATCCACTTTTCACAGCATTATACCCGTTATCTATCATAAACTGATATGCCTTATCAAGATGACGTTCGTAGTTACGTACAGAAGCAGAGGTCTCGTGATGCATCATCAGCTTCACCCCTTTTTCCTTTGCATACGCATTGAGCATTTTCACGTCAAAATCAGGATACGGAGTGACGAAATCAAAGACATAATCCTTCGAATTTCCAAACCAGTCTTCCCAACCTTCATTCCAGCCTTCCACCAATACCTGGTCGAATCCATGTTCGGAAGCAAAATCGATATAACGTTTCACTTTATCATTGTTGGCTGAATGGCGTCCGTTTGGCTTTGTTTTGGAATAATCCGTCTGTCCAAGTTTCACCGAATAAACATCATCCGTATACGACCAGGAACCTTTTCCGGTGATCATTTCCCACCACACTCCGATATATTTCACCGGCTTAATCCAAGAAACATCTTCATAAATACAAGACTCATTCAGGTTCAGAGTCAATTTAGAAGCCAGAATATCACGGGCATCATCACTTACAATCACCGTACGCCAGGGTGAACGGCAGGGAGTCTGCATATACCCCTTATCTCCTTTCGCATCAGGAGTCAGCCATGATTCAAAAACCAAGTTCTGATCGTCCAGATTCAGATGCATACAAGAGTAGTCGATCAAAGCGGCTTCATGCAGATTGATATACAATCCGTCGGCCGTTTTCATTTGCAGGGAAGTTTGTACACCTGTCGGAGAGAAAGGTGTTTGAGAAGCATTTGGAGTAATTGCCCCTTGCAATAATCCGCGAATTTCTGAAAGTTTGGATTCGGTATAGTCATATTCCTGCGTATCATAATCGCCGGGAATCCAGAAGGCCGTATGATCGCCAGCCATAGCGAATTGAGAATGTTCTTCTTTGATAACGAAGTAATTCAGATTTTTCTGCTGTGGAAATTCATAACGGAATCCCAAACCATCGTTATAAAGACGAAAACAAATAATCAGATTACGACCTTGTGCTTTTTGATTCAAGGTGACAGCCATTTCATTATAATGGTTGCGGATGGATTTCACCTCTCCCCACACAGGTTGCCATGTTTCGTCAAAAGTAGCAGTTTTCGTATCGATCAGCGTGAATCCGTTCATCAGTCCCGGATCATTCTTTAATTCCAATCCCAGTTTCGAAGGTTTAATTACTTCTTTTCCTTTATAAGAGAGTTCGTACACCGGTTCTCCTTGCGCATTGACAGAGAAATTAAGTTTTAATTGTCCGTCAGGAGAAGTGATACTTTCGGCTTTGGCTGATGTGCCGAAGAAAAAAAAGAGCAACAGACAGAGCCCTATTACAGTTCCTATTTTCATGTTCTTCATGATATAAATGAGTTAGTTAATAATCGTATGGCAAAGATAGACCGGAAACACAAGAGGTGTTTTTCTTTATAAAGAAAATATAGAGGGATACAGAACCAAAAACAGAATAAGTATTTAATAATAAAGTAGATAACATATTTTGAGACTAGAAAAAATATAGTGTCTATGGTGAATAAATTAAAAGGATTAAATATGAATATTGCATAATCTTCCTATATTTGCAGATTATTATCTCAATCACAATAAACATTTTATTATTCATATGGCACAACGCCTTAATTTATCCCGGAGGTTTCGAGCAACTCGAAAAGGATTTTGAAGTCGCCTAAATAATATCAATCTTTCAATCAAATGAGTAAAGAAGTTATCTATATCTTTATCGGTGGAGGAACCGGTAGTGCACTGCGTTATTTCATCCAGTTGTTAATGCACGAACGAATCGTCCCTTATCATTTTCCATGGGCCACTTTCACCGTCAATCTCCTCGGTAGTTTTCTCATCGGCCTGTTCTATGCCCTTTCAGAGCGATTTCACCTTCCGTTCGAGGTCCGTTTGTTTCTGACAACGGGTTTATGCGGAGGTTTCACAACGTTCTCTACTTTCTCCAGTGACGGCGTAGGTCTGCTGAAAGGAGAATTTTACGGAGCATTTGTTCTATATACATTATTAAGTATAGGAATAGGATTAGCCGCAACGTTAGCCGGCGGATATGTGGGAAAACAGATTTAATAATTCGAATATAAATCCTACCTTTACGGCATGATTAAAAGAAACCCAACCAAACCCGTCCGCGTTGTTCCTCCCATGATGGAAGAGCAGGAAGTCAGTACTACTACCCTACAGGAATGGCTCGACAGAGAAGAAACCGTCTCTCATCTTTTATTCTGCAAAGGAAAAGAAGAAGGCATCGACAAATCTTACAAAAGTTTCAAAAACTGCACCTTTCAGCATCAGACATTCAGCGAATGTAAATTCCGTTCCTCTCAACTGAGCGATGTCAGGTTCGAGAACTGCGACCTATCCAACATTTCTTTTGCTGAAAGTTCGCTCTACCGGGTAGAATTCATTTCCTGCAAACTATTGGGTACCAATTTATCGGAAACAACGATGAATCACGTCTTGCTGCATGACTGCAACGCAGGTTATATCAATCTGGCTATGAGTAAAATGAACCAGGTACGTTTTGCACACAGCCAGCTCCGCAACGGAAGTCTGAACGACTGCCGTTTTTCATCCGTCGCATTTGAGAGTTGCGATCTCGTAGAAGCCGATTTTTCACACGCTCCGCTTCGCGGAATAGATTTGCGCACTTCCCGTATCAGCGGAATCACGCTTAACATCAGCGATCTGAAAGGGGCTGTCATCACTTCCCTGCAAGCAATGGATTTGCTTCCACTGTTAGGGGTTATTATCAAAGATTAAAATCCTGCAAATTCACCCCGCCGCACTCAAACAAAAAGCATCGTCCCGTTGTTATAGTACAAGGTCGGACTAACGACATATAGGGAATAGGCACAAAAAGAATACCTATTTATAGTGATTTCTCACTCCCCGTCAAGTCCGTACTTTTGCAGAAATCTTATTCAAAAACAATAGAAACGATGAAAATTGAAAAAATTGTAGCTCGAGAAATTCTCGATTCAAGAGGTAACCCCACAGTAGAAGTTGACGTAGTATTGGAATCCGGCATTATGGGACGTGCATCTGTACCGTCAGGCGCTTCCACAGGTGAACACGAAGCATTGGAGCTTCGCGATGGTGACAAACAGCGCTATGGTGGAAAAGGAGTACAAAAAGCGGTTGATAATGTAAATAAAATCATCGCTCCGAAGCTGATTGGTATGTCTTCACTCAATCAGAGAGGTATCGACTACGCAATGCTGGCATTGGACGGCACTAAGACTAAATCGAATTTAGGTGCTAACGCTATTCTCGGCGTATCTCTTGCCGTAGCTAAAGCTGCTGCCAACTATCTGGACCTTCCTCTATACCGCTATATCGGTGGAACAAATACGTATGTAATGCCTGTACCGATGATGAACATCATCAACGGTGGTTCACATAGCGATGCTCCGATCGCATTCCAGGAATTTATGATCCGTCCCGTAGGTGCTCCTTCTTTCAGAGAAGGTCTGCGCATGGGTGCTGAAGTATTCCACGCTTTAAAGAAAGTCTTGAAAGACCGTGGCCTTAGCACTGCTGTAGGTGATGAAGGTGGTTTCGCACCTAACCTCGAGGGTACGGAAGATGCTTTGAACTCTATTCTAGCCGCTATCAAAGCTGCTGGATACGAACCGGGCAAAGACGTTATGATCGGTATGGACTGTGCTTCTTCCGAATTCTACCACGATGGTATTTACGATTATACCAAGTTTGAAGGTGAAAAAGGTAAGAAACGTACTTCCGCAGAACAAGTTGACTATCTGGAAGAACTAATCAACAAATTCCCTATCGACTCTATCGAAGACGGTATGAACGAAAACGACTGGGAAGGCTGGAAAAAGCTGACCGAACGCATCGGCAACCGTTGCCAGTTGGTAGGTGACGACCTGTTCGTAACCAACGTAGATTTCCTTGCAATGGGTATCGAAAAAGGCTGTGCCAACTCTATCCTGATTAAAGTAAACCAAATCGGTTCGCTGACAGAAACACTGAACGCTATCGAAATGGCTCACCGTCATGGATATACTACTGTTACTTCTCACCGTTCAGGTGAAACAGAAGATGCTACTATCGCCGATATCGCAGTAGCTACTAACAGCGGACAGATCAAGACAGGTTCTTTAAGCCGCTCCGACCGTATGGCTAAATACAATCAGTTACTCCGCATTGAAGAGGAATTGGGCGATTTGGCTGTATATGGTTACAAAAGAATTAAATAATTCAATATTCTCTTACTTGAATAATTCATCCCCGGACAATTACATTATCCGGGGATTTTTACATATTAACCATTCACTAAATCTTTTTGCATTGTAAGAAAACTAGCTTCACTAAGCACCAATAAATATCTCCAATATTTTGCGAATTGGATTAATAAGGCTACATTTGCAACGTCTAACATATTAACAGACGGTGGGGAAACCTGCCTACTATCGCTGCGAGCATTTTTATGTTCGTATGTGAACTCTTATATGGGCGGTTTCGTACCCCCATAGAGAGTGTTAATGCACCTCTAAACCTGCCGTCGGTATGTTAGACAATGGGACAGGCGAAACCGCTTTTTTATTAGCACTTCTTCCTCTCCCCATCAATCTAATTATTCATCTTTTAAATTCTAATGATTATGGAAAACAGCCAATTAAAAGACTTACAGGAAGAGGTTTCAGATGCTACGAAACAGTATATCCTGACTACATTCAATTCTGAAAATGGAATGAAAACGTATTATTTACAGATGTCAAACATAATACGCTCTGCGCACATTAACCCTCCCATTGACACCGAATACAACAGTTTAAAAAAGCTAAGCAAAAAGCTCAAGCAATATTGCACTTTCATTCAAACACTTGGCGAACATGAATGGGATAAGGGAATAGCCGATATTCAGAAAGCATTAGGCATTTATCTAATGCAAAATGACATCGAAAGTAAAGAACGCAAACAAACGAACCAAGAAATTGCCTCTCAACTGCAATTCATCGTTTTTCTCTCCGGGAATATAAATATCATCAAGCAACTTCATGGAATATTGCAACGCCATTTATCCAATGTGATGCTTTTACTCAGATCCTATCCTGAGCATAATATACAAGAATGAATAACAATGATGAATCAAAAAGAAACTGTAAATCTTTGCTTTTCTTAAAAATGGAATATTACAACAATTAGGGAACTGTGCATTTCGATAATATGCGAATATATATAAAAAAGCATCCAGACTAATACCTGAATGCTTTTTTCTTGGATTTGTTATATATCCTTTTTTGAGCCTCTTGTCGGATTCGAACCAACGACCCCGAGATTACAAATCACGTGCTCTGGCCAACTGAGCTAAAGAGGCGGGTGGGTAAGCTATCTATATCGCGCCGCTACAACCAACTACCTTTGCTGCGATCAAGCCCTGGAGGATTCGAAGGGAGCTGGCCGTATAGGACTTACCCGTTTTGCGGTTGCAAAGGTAGACATTTTTATGTATTCTGCAATAGCTGCAGACAACTTTTTTACTAACAAAAGACTAACAGACTACATTTCAGGCAATTAAAATTGCAAAAAAATATTCAGACAGCAACTTCCTCTGCTTTATTAACTTTAACAACCAGATTTCCCCTACCAACCGATATTATTTGTACCTTTGTGCGCAATTTATAAATGAAGATGACAGAGAACAGAAGCTATTTACAAAAATATGCCATGCATTTTGGCACGTATATGGGAATCTACTGGATATTGAAGTTCATATTATTTCCGCTGGGATTCCACATACCTTTCCTTTCGCTTTTATTTGTAATCCTGACATTGTCCGTACCTTTCATCGGATATCACTATGCGAAAATGTACCGGGATAAGATTTGCGGAGGAAGTATCCAATTTTCACATGCCATGCTCTTTACCATATTTATGTATATGTTTGCTTCTCTGCTGGTAGCTGTGGCTCACTACGCCTATTTCCAATTCATCGATCATGGATTTATCATCAACTCTTACATCCAGTTGTGGGACGAACTGATGACCAACACCCCGGCTCTGATAGAAAACAAAGAAGTTATAAAAGAAACGATAGATACCGCCCGTTCACTTACTTCCATCAATATCACCATGCAACTATTGTCATGGGATGTATTTTGGGGAAGCATCCTGGCCATTCCTACCGCATTGATGGTAATGAAAAAGGCCAAATCGGAAAATGACGGAGTGTCTCAATCGTAATTTGTAATTCGTAAGTAATTAGTAATAAAAAAATGGATATATCAGTTGTAATCCCATTATTCAATGAAGAAGAGTCACTACCCGAACTCTATGCTTGGATAGAACGGGTAATGCAAGCCAACGGATTCTCATTCGAAGTGATTTTCGTTAACGATGGAAGTACCGACCATTCATGGGAAGTGATCGAAAAGCTTAAAGCTCAATCGGAACATGTAAAAGGTATCAAATTCCGCCGTAACTACGGTAAATCACCTGCACTCTACTGTGGATTCGCTGAAGCGGAAGGAAACGTAGTCATAACGATGGATGCGGACCTACAAGATAGCCCGGACGAAATCCCCGAACTTTACCGGATGATTACAAAGGATGGCTACGACCTGGTATCCGGCTGGAAGCAAAAGAGATATGATCCTATTTCAAAAACACTGCCCACCAAGTTGTTTAATGCTACTGCCCGCAAAGTATCAGGCATCAAAAACCTGCACGACTTCAACTGCGGATTGAAAGCCTATCGCAAAGAGGTCGTAAAACATATCGAAGTGTACGGTGAGATGCATCGTTATATACCTTATCTGGCAAAGAACGCCGGATTCAAGAAAATCGGTGAAAAGGTGGTACACCACCAGGCGCGTAAATACGGCACAACAAAATTCGGACTAAACCGTTTCGTGAACGGGTATCTGGATTTACTCTCTCTTTGGTTCCTTTCCAGATTCGGCATCAAGCCGATGCATTTCTTCGGACTGTTGGGATCATTGATGTTTCTGATAGGAATGATTTCTGTCATCATCGTAGGTGCCAGCAAACTATATGCCATGTACAACGGTCTCCCCTACCGACTGGTGACCGACTCTCCCTATTTCTATTTGTCACTTACGGCAATGATTATAGGTACGCAATTATTCTTAGCCGGATTCCTTGGCGAACTCATCTCGCGCAATGCACCGGAACGGAATAACTATCAGATAGAAAAGAAAATTTGATTCACATTCAATAAACTGACTATGAAGAATTTAATTCGTATCTTTCTCATATTGACTATCATTGGCGGTGCAGTCAGCTTACACAGTGCCTGCTCGGATGAGAACGATTGCTCATTGGCAGGACGTCCGATGATGTACTGCACAATATATACCATTAATCCGGATAACCCTACTATTGCATTAAAAGACACGCTTGATTCATTAACAATCACAGCATTAGGCACCGACTCTATCATTCTGAACAATGAAAAGAATGTGCATACCCTGATGTTGCCACTACGATACACAAGTGACACTACTGTGTTCATATTCAGATACGATCCCAAACGTAGAGAAAAAGATTTTGACACATTATACATTGTACAACAAAATACTCCTTATTTCCAGTCCATGGAATGTGGTTATATGATGAAACAAAATATAATCAGCGCTAAATTTGGAAAACCGGGAAGACCGGGTAACCCTCCTCCCTATGGCAACGGGCAGCCGGACCAGATAGATTCTCTTCATATAAAAAATAAAGAAGCCAATACAAATGAAATCGAGAACTTGCAGATATTCTATAATTATCGGCCAGAACGCACACCTGATGAAACGACTAATTAGTCTGCTTCTGCTCTTTTGCATTGGGCTTCCGTTGCTGGCACAACAGCAACGTCCGGCGCAAACGCCCAAAAGAGATCAGAAGAAAAAAGAGGTTGCCGGGATAGATACCATTCCGCTCTACAATGGTACGTATGTCGGTGTGGATTTATATGGCATTGGAAGCAAGCTGCTGGGAGGCGACTTTATGAGTTCTGAAGTCAGCGTAGCCGTTAACCTCAAGAATAAATTCATCCCTACTATTGAGTTTGGTATGGGAGGAACAGATACCTGGAGCGAAACAGGCATACACTATAAGAGCAAAATGGCTCCATTCTTCCGAATCGGTGTGGACTACAACACCATGGCAAAGAAAAAAGAGAAGAATAGCTACTTGTATGCAGGACTTCGCTATGCATTCAGTTCATTTAAATATGATGTTTCCACAATGCCGGCAGATGATCCTATCTGGGGAGATGTAATAGGTAACCCCAGTTTGGAAGACGGTTATTGGGGAGGAAGTGTGCCATTCAGCCATCTGGGTATGAAAGGATCGGTGCAATGGCTGGAAATCGTTTTAGGCGTCAAAGTACGTATTTACAAAAACTTCAACATGGGGTGGTCGGTACGTATGAAATACAAAACCAAAGCATCTACCGGAGAATATGGAGACCCATGGTACGTGCCCGGTTACGGAAAGTTTAAATCAAATAACATGGGAATCACTTATTCCCTTATTTATAAATTGCCTCTTTAGAATACAATGACAGGACTAGAGATTTGGCTGCTTGCAATAGGTCTGGCGATGGATTGTTTCGCTGTCTCAATTGCAAGCGGTATTATTTTGAAACGTACCCGTTGGAAACCCATGCTAATCATGGCTTTTGCTTTCGGCTTTTTTCAGGCAATCATGCCATTTATCGGATGGATGTGTGCAAAGACATTCAGTCATCTTATAGAAAGTGTAGACCATTGGATTGCTTTCGCGATCCTTGCCTTCTTAGGCGGACGAATGATTTTAGAATCTTTCAAAGAAGAAGAATGTTGTAAACTGTTCAATCCGGCAAATCCGAAAGTGGTATTAACCATGGCAATAGCCACGAGTATTGATGCATTGGCAATCGGCATTTCCTTTGCCTTTCTGGGAGTTCAGGATTATACCGAAATCCTCCCTCCTATCAGCATTATCGGATTTGTTTCATTTGTCATGTCACTCATCGGTCTGATCTTTGGTATCCAATGTGGCTGCGGCATCGCCCGGAAACTGAAAGCAGAGTTATGGGGAGGTATCATTCTAGTCATTATCGGACTAAAGATATTAATTGAACATTTATTTCTTCAATAAAACGAGTTTTCTCATCAAATAGAAGAGCGTATGAAAACAAAAAAAAGTTTCCTTTGGCTGGCTTTCCTGATTTTGGCAACTATCTGGATATTAGTCAGACATAATCAACAAGGTGGCTATTACAGTGTCAAAGGTTTGGTGTTTGGGACAGTATATAAAATTACTTATCAGCATGACGGTGACTTAAAACCGGAAATAGAAGCTGAACTAAAACGCTTCGACCAATCTTTATCGCCATTCAATGACAGTTCTGTTGTCAGTCGCGTCAACCGCAATGAAGAGCTGGTGACTGATAGTTTTTTCCAGAAATGCTTCCATCGCTCGATGGAAATTTCCCGCGAGACAAAGGGTGCTTTCGACATTACAGTAGCCCCTCTTGCCAATGCTTGGGGATTCGGTTTCAAAAAAGGTGCTTTTCCTGATTCATTAATGATAGACAGTCTGTTACAAATCACCGGATATAAAAAAGTGAAAATGGATAACGGCAAAGTTATCAAACAGGATCCTCGTACCATGTTAAGTTGTAGTGCCGTTGCCAAAGGGTATTCGGTAGACGTAATTGCACAACTGCTCGACCGTAAGGGAATAAAAAACTATATGGTAGATATAGGAGGCGAGGTGGTAGTGAAAGGGAAAAATCCTTCCAAAGGCTTATGGCGCATTGGAATCAATAAGCCCATCGACGATTCACTGGCCGTAAACCAAGACTTACAGACAATTCTTGAGATAACAGATTTAGGCTTGGCTACTTCCGGAAACTATCGCAATTATTATTATAAGGATGGGAAGAAATACGCCCATACGATTGACCCTAGAACTGGCTATCCGGTACAACACAATATCTTGTCCTCTACGGTAATCGCCAAAGACTGTATGACTGCCGACGCCCTTGCCACCGCCTTCATGGTGATGGGACTGGAAGAAGCGGAAGCTTTCTGCAAAGCGGATACAACGATTGACGCCTACTTTATTTATAGTGGAGAAAATGGAGAGTTCAAGACTTATTATACGGAGGGAATGAAAAAATACATAACTACTCCGTAATATATATATATATTATACAAACAGAGGTTCTACTTGAGTAAAACAGAACCTCTATTCAATTGGCAAATATCTATTTCATAAACACGAAATACACTGCTGCAATCAGACAAATAAATGCAGCCAGATGATTCCAATGTAAAGCCTCACCTTTAAAGAAGATGGTAGTGAACACTGTAAAAATAACAAGTGTTATCACCTCTTGGATGACTTTCAGTTGCATCAACGAAAACGGGCCTCCATTGCCTATAAAGCCGATACGATTAGCCGGTATCTGACAGGAATATTCAAAAAAAGCGATTGCCCAACTGAACGCAATCACACCGATCAGCGGAAGAGCAGCGAACCAGCTGTACTCCTGTTTCATCTTTAAATGTCCGTACCAGGCGAATGTCATAAAGACATTGGATACGATCAGCAACAAAATGGTATAGAATCCTTTCATAATAACCTATTCAAATTAATCTATTTTATCTGGTAATAATTCTTCCTGTACATTGGTCATGCTCCCCCAAAGGCTATAACGAGCTTCTGGGTTCATCGCTTCCAGTTGTCGCAAAACACCTTTCATATCACTGCGGCTGGACTGCGATTCATAGGGACAATTCTTCACTTGTTTCTGATAATGGCGCAAAGCCGCCAATTCTACCAAATCGGCTTCGTGAACCAGACACATCGGACGGATAATTGTCATATCAAACTTCTTCATCACCAACCGGGGCGGCATTGTACTGAATGCTCCCTGATAAGTGATATTCATCAATAAAGTTTCCAGAATATCATCCATGTGGTGACCGAGAGCGATTTTATTGCATCCGTGCTCCTTGGCAACAGTGAACAAGGCTTTCCGGCGGTTCCATGAGCAGAGGAAGCAGGGAGATTTACGTGTATCGGTAGCAGGATCAAAGGCAGTCTCATACTGTACAAAGGGAACTCCATACGCTTCACAGTGCGCTTTCAAATATTCCGTATCACTCTGATAAGGAATATTCTTCATCACTACATGAACGGCAACGACAGAAAAACGGGGCTTATAGATACGTGCGCGTTTACCCAACAGTTCAACAAGCGCCAACGAATCTTTTCCTCCTGACAGTCCGATAAGGATTTTGTCTCCTTCTTCTATCAATCCATATTGCACCACTCCTTTACTAAACCACCGTTCAATGCGGCGAATGGCTTTCTCTTCTTCCGTAAATTGTGTCATATCTTTGAAAATCGGCTGCAAAAGTAAGCGAAAAGAATGATTTAAAGAAGAATTAACATAATAGAATCACTGAAAAAGGGTTTATTTCTAATAAATTTGTACTTTTGAACAATTGATAAATGGACCGGTGCCCGAAAGCAGCAATGTTTTCAATCTACCCGTCACTCATAAACGCTCAAAACGATGAAAGGAAAATATATTCTATTTTTAATTTGCAGCCTCTTCCTTTGCGAAGTATCTGCACAAACACTGGAACAGGCACGCACCTTATTCACTAAGGGTGACTATGAAAAAGCCAAGCCTGTCTTCAAAAAGTATGCTAAATCACAACCGTCGAACGGGAATTATAACTATTGGTATGGCGTATGTTGCCTGAAAACCGGAGAAGCGGAAGAAGCTGTGAAACCTCTTGAGATAGCAGTGAAAAAACGTGTTACCAGTGGACAACTCTATCTGGGACAAGCATATAATGAAACGTATCGTTTCGAAGATGCTGTAAACTGTTTTGAAGAATATATCGCAGATTTAAGTAAACGGAAGAAATCGACGGAAGAAGCGGAGAAACTTCTGGAAAAGAGCAAAGCTGACCTCCGGATGTTGAAAGGAGTGGAAGATGTATGTATCATTGACAGCTTCGTTGTAGACAAGGCGACTTTCCTCCATGCATACAAGATTAGTGAAGAATCGGGTAAATTGTTTACCTTCAATGATTTTTTCAAGACAGAAGGAGATCATCCGGGGACTGTCTATGAAACAGAAATTGGAAATAAAATCTATTATAGCGAAAAGGGCGAGAACGGTAATCTTGACATCTTCTCAAAAAACAAATTGCTGAATGAATGGAGTGACGGACGCCCGTTGCCGGGTAGTATCAACGCTTCCGGAAACGCAAATTATCCGTTCGTTCTATCGGACGGCGTCACGGTTTACTATGCCAGCGATGGTGAAGGACTGGGTGGCTATGACATCTTTGTCACCCGTTACAACACGAATACCGACACTTATCTTGTTCCGGACAATGTAGGTATGCCGTTCAATTCACCGTACAATGATTATATGTACGTCATTGACGAATACAACAATCTCGGATGGTTTGCTTCCGACCGTTTCCAACCCGAAGGAAAGGTATGTATTTATGTGTTCATTCCTAATACTTCCAAGCAGACTTATAATTATGAAGCAATGGAACAGCAACAGATTATTCGTCTGGCACAGATTCATTCGCTGAAAGAAACCTGGAAAGACAAACAAGCTGTAACCGAAGCATTGCAACGCCTGGAAGCTGCCATCAGTCATAAGCCTAAAGAACGTCGTGCGATGGACTTTGAATTTGTCATTGACGATCATACGACTTACTATCTGATGAGCGACTTTAAATCCGCAAAAGCAAAGTCACTTTTCCAGCGTTACCAACAGATGGAGAAAGACTATTATCAGCAAGAAGAAAAGCTGAATAGCCTGCGTCAACAATATGCCGGTGCCAACCAACAGGGAAAAGAGAAAATGGCTCCTGCCATCCTCGACCTCGAAAAGCGGGTACTGCAAATGTCCGAAGAGCTGGATACTCTCGAAGTGAATGTACGCAATGCAGAAAAAACAAAATAAATTAATAACTCTGAACTATGGATATACTCATTATCGCCGTTCTCATTATTGCCGCAGTCATACTGTTTCTGGTAGAACTGTTCGTCATCCCGGGCATTAGCCTGGCCGGAATTTCTGCATTGGTTTGTATTCTTTATGCCAACTACTATGCATTTGCCAATTTAGGTATGGCAGGAGGATTTATCACTCTTGGTATATCGGCGATTGCCTGTATCGGATCATTGATTTGGTTTATGCGATCGAAGATGCTGGACAAACTGGCATTGAAAAAGGATATTGATTCGAAAGTAGACCGTAGCGCAGAAGACAGCGTTAAAGTAGGTGATACAGGAATCAGTACCACACGTCTGGCACAAATCGGTTATGCCGAAATAAACGGAAAAATTGTGGAAGTAAAATCAATAGACGGATTCCTCAATGAAAAGACTCCGATTATTGTAAGCCGTATCACCGACGGTACAATCATGGTTGAAAAACACAAAGAATAATATTCACTTAATAATAACATCAATGGAATCATCTTTCTACTTGCCTATCTTTCTGATAGCTGGAGGTATTATCTTCTTGATAATATTTTTCCATTACGTGCCGTTCTTCCTCTGGTTGTCGGCAAAAGTGTCGGGAGTTAACATCTCGCTGATACAACTATTTTTAATGCGTATACGTAACGTTCCGCCGTACATCATCGTGCCGGGAATGATCGAGGCTCACAAAGCCGGTCTGAAAAACATTACCCGTGATGAACTGGAGGCCCATTATCTGGCTGGCGGACATGTAGAAAAGGTGGTTCACGCCTTGGTATCCGCATCGAAAGCGAATATCGAATTACCTTTCCAGATGGCTACTGCTATCGACCTTGCAGGACGTGACGTATTCGAAGCTGTACAGATGTCTGTAAACCCGAAAGTGATCGACACACCTCCTGTTACGGCTGTTGCAAAAGACGGTATTCAGCTGATAGCCAAAGCACGTGTTACGGTACGTGCCAACATTCGTCAGTTGGTTGGTGGTGCAGGTGAAGATACGATCCTTGCCCGTGTAGGCGAAGGTATCGTTTCATCTATCGGTTCTTCTGAAAACCATAAATCGGTCCTTGAGAATCCGGATTCGATCTCTAAACTTGTACTTCGTAAAGGTTTGGACGCAGGAACGGCTTTCGAGATCTTGTCTATTGATATTGCGGACATCGATATAGGTAAAAATATTGGTGCGGCTCTGCAAATTGACCAGGCTAACGCAGATAAGAACATCGCACAGGCAAAAGCCGAAGAGCGTCGTGCTATGGCAGTTGCTTCCGAACAGGAAATGAAAGCAAAAGCACAGGAAGCTCGTGCTAAAGTGATCGAAGCAGAGGCTGAAGTTCCTAAAGCGATGGCTGAAGCTTTCCGCAGCGGCAACTTAGGCATCATGGATTATTATCGCATGAAGAATATTGAAGCTGATACCTCCATGCGCGAGAATATCGCCAAGCCGGCAACGGGCAATGCAGGCAATCAGCCATTGAGCAAATAATCGTTCACAAACGCCGGAATCCGATTTCATTTCAGTTGTAAGACGCACTCCCCTTTTCTAAAGGAAAAAGATAGTGGCTTCTTCTGAACTGAAATCCGGTTCCGGCGTTTCTATTTATAGATACAAATCCTATTATAAAACTAAAACCCTTCAATAACATGAAAAAGTACTTTCCATCCTCTGAATTGATT
This sequence comes from Bacteroides sp. D1, assembly GCF_000157095.2. NCBI lineage: Bacteria > Pseudomonadati > Bacteroidota > Bacteroidia > Bacteroidales > Bacteroidaceae > Bacteroides > Bacteroides sp. D1. Next base: position 366,348 of record NZ_JH114339.1, on the reverse strand, counting down.
ATCAATGAAGACGGTTCAGTATTCCATCTTCACGTAAAGCCCGAATGGTTGGCAGACAAAGTAATTCTGGTAGGTGACCCCGGACGTGTAGCACTCGTAGCTTCTCATTTCGAAAACAAAGAATGTGAAGTGGAAAGCCGCGAATTCAAAACCATCACAGGTACTTATAAAGGTAAACGGATTACAGTGGTTTCTACAGGAATCGGTTGCGATAACATCGACATCGTAATAAATGAACTGGATGCACTCGCCAATATAGATTTTAGTACCCGCGAAGAAAAGGATCAGTTCCGCCAACTGGAATTAGTACGTATCGGTACATGTGGCGGCTTACAGCCCAACACTCCTGTCGGAACATTTGTGTGTTCGCAGAAGTCTATCGGCTTCGACGGATTGCTGAATTTCTATGCTGGAAGAAATGCTGTATGCGACTTACCTTTTGAACGTGCATTCCTCAATCACATGGGTTGGTCGGGAAATATGTGCGCGCCTGCTCCTTATGTCATTGATGCCAGCGAAGAACTGATTGACCAGATTGCCAAAGAGGACATGGTACGTGGAGTAACAATCGCTGCCGGAGGTTTCTTTGGTCCGCAGGGACGTGAACTTCGTGTTCCATTGGCAGACCCGAAACAGAATGATAAGATTGAATCTTTCGAATATAAAGGCTATAAGATTACTAACTTCGAAATGGAAAGTTCGGCTTTGGCAGGACTTAGCCGGTTGATGGGACACAAGGCTATGACCGTCTGTATGGTGATAGCCAACCGACTTATTAAAGAGGCCAATACAGGATATAAAAATACAATTGATACACTGATTAAAACTGTACTTGACAGAATATAGAGATACGCTCTTCTGAAAAAATAAAATTGTAATCGTTAGAATAGAATTATAGAGCTGCCTAACGAGTTCTAAATATTGAAATTCCCCCACGCTACAACTATTTGTAGCGTGGGGGAAATTCTTAATAAGGGACTTGTTAGACAGTTCCATTTTTATCATTTAGCCTATCTTCAACATAATGTCACTATGACGCCGTGATAGTAACGCTATAATACGATTATAGTGACATTATCCGAGAAGGATAGCGTCACTATCTCACACAATTATTTTTAATTTGATTTTTTATCAATAACCAATCGTGAATCTCTCCTGATGATGTTTCGGATATTCCAATTCATCAATCATTGCGGCAGCGTAATCTTCGACAGAGATATGGCTGTTCCCTACGATGTCTACAATCATATCATCTTTTCCCAACCGATAACGCCCTGTACGTACTCCCGGACGCATATCTGCTGCCGGAGAGAAGAACACCCAGTCTATTTCTTTCTCTTTCTTCAAGAAATTCAGATAAAACTCTCCTAAGGCTTTTACTCCCGGCAATATATTTTCGGGCACTTCGCCGGAATCCATCAAACGCAAGCCCGGAGCGATAAACAAAGAACCGGCACCGCCAACCATCAGAAAACGATTGACGCCAGCCTTCTTCACTCCATCAATTATAGTCAGATAAACTTTAATGGTTTCATCGTATATATCAGGATTATTCCATCCCGGATTGAACGCACTAACAACGGCATCCGCACCTTTACAAACGTCGGCCACTTCATCAAGCACGGCTACATCGGCTTTCACCACTTTCAGATTTTCATTCTCTATCTTTATCTTTTCCGGATGACGAACTACTGCTGTAACTTCGAAACCACGATTCAAAGCCTCGTTCAGAAGAGCAGAACCAACAAAGCCACTTGCTCCGATAAGGACTATCTTTTTCACTTTCTCCATATTCAAATCTATTATAATGTTACTACTATTATAATAGTAACACTACAATATTCAGAATGTTGGTTCTCTTTTAGAAAATTAATTATCCGATGTAAGATTCTATCGTCTCTCTTAGCCTCTCCAAAGAATAGAGTTTTGAAATAACGGCGTTACATCCGGCTTGAATAGCCTGTTGCTGTTCGGTATAAAAAGCATACGCAGTCACTGCAATAATAGGCACGGTCAGAGAAATCGTACGAATCTTTTCAGTAGCCTGAATACCGTCCATCACCGGCATACGAATATCCATCAGTATCAAATCCGGGCTTTCACGGATGAAACTATTGATAGCCTCCTGCCCCAATTCTGAAAAAGAGCATTTGCCCGTAATGATATCATACTCCCACAAAGCTATTTGATGAGCTGCAAGCATAGAAAGTATTTCCTGATAGTTTTCCCGTATGAGTTCGCTTTTCTCATTCGAAGAATATAAATTGATCGCTGGTTCCATAAGCATTATTGTTTTATTTTGTTTGGTGTACCACTGCAACGGCAGCAAATATAAACAAATAAAGCACAAGTTGTGCTCAATTTTCTATTTTTTACTTAGAAACAATTATCTTTGCTCATCCAAAAAGAAAAAACAATGAATCAAGATACGATCTGCGCTATCGCTACCGCCCAGGGCGGTGCTATCGGGAGCATCCGCGTTTCCGGTCCGGAAGCTATTTCTATCACTGGCAGCATATTCAAGCCCGCCAAGACTGGCAAATTATTGAGTGAGCAGAAACCATATACTTTGACATTCGGACGTATTTATGACGGGGACGAGATTATTGACGAAGTGCTCATCAGTCTTTTCCGTGCTCCTCATTCATACACAGGAGAAGATAGTACGGAAATCACATGCCACGGTTCTTCTTATATTCTTCAACAGGTGATGCAGTTGCTTATCAAGAACGGCTGCCGTATGGCCCAACCGGGAGAGTATACGCAACGTGCTTTCCTCAACGGAAAAATGGATTTAAGTCAGGCAGAGGCTGTGGCGGACTTGATCGCTTCTTCATCTGCTGCCACTCATCGTTTGGCTATGAGCCAGATGCGAGGTGGTTTCAGCAAAGAGCTGACGGAGTTACGCAACAAATTGCTGAATTTCACCTCTATGATTGAACTGGAACTGGACTTCAGCGAAGAAGATGTTGAATTTGCCGATCGTTCGGCATTAAGGAAGCTAGCAGATGAAATCGAACAGGTCATTTCGCGATTGGCTCATTCTTTTAGTGTTGGTAATGCTATTAAGAACGGTGTCCCCGTAGCTATTATCGGTGAAACGAATGCCGGAAAATCGACTTTACTGAATGTATTATTGAATGAGGATAAGGCGATTGTCAGTGATGTCCACGGGACAACGCGTGATGTGATCGAAGATACTATCAACATCGGAGGAATCACTTTCCGGTTCATTGATACTGCCGGAATCCGGGAAACCAATGATACGATTGAAAGTCTCGGTATCGAACGTACTTTCCAAAAGTTAGATCAGGCAGAGATTGTTCTTTGGATGGTAGATGCTGTGAATGCCGCTTCTCAAATTGAACAGTTATCAGAGAAGATTATCCCGCGTTGTGAAGGAAAGCATTTGATTGTTGTGTTCAATAAAGCTGACTTGATCGAAGACAAACAGAAAGAGAATTTATTATCTTTATTAAAAGACTTCCCCAAAGAATCTACGGAATCTATTTTCATCTCGGCCAAACAACGAGAGAACACAAGTGAACTGCAAAAAATGCTTATTGATGCCGCACACATGCCTACAGTGACACAAAATGATATTATTGTGACAAATGTAAGGCATTACGAAGCTTTAAATAAAGCTTTGGAAGCTATCCATAGAGTACAAAACGGACTTGATTCACAGATTTCCGGAGATTTTCTTTCGCAAGACATACGGGAGTGTATTTTCTTTATTTCGGACATAGCTGGTGAGGTTACGAATGACATGGTGCTTCAGAATATCTTTCAACATTTTTGCATCGGCAAGTGATACAAAGAAAAGAAAAGCATAAAAAGAGAAAATATAAATCTGTAAAGTGCGAAAAATCAATGATTTTATAAGGATTTGCATTTTCTCTTTTTCTCCATACTTTCTGCCTGTTTTCATATTTTTTTCGTAATTTTGTCCCCAGATTGTCCCCCGAAAGGGATGCGAGGGACAAAAATCTGTCCCCCGAAGACAATGAATCACATCTCTCATTAAAATAGGAACAGGCTATGACTAAGAAAACAACAATCCAGAAAGAACCCGTAAAATTACGGGAAAAGAAGTTGGCAAACGGTAACGTGAGCTTGTATCTCGACATCTACAGAAATGGGAAACGTCAGAAAGAGTATTTGAAACTTTATCTGATCGATGCCACTACTCCGCTGGAGCGTGAGCAAAACAGACAGACATTGGCAACCGCCCAGGCTATAAAATCCAAACGCCTCATTGAAATGCAGAATGGAGAGTATTCTTTCACTCGCCAATTCAAAGAAGATACTCCTTTTCTGGAATACTATCGGAAGATGGTTGAAGAAAGACACAAGAATCCTGAATCTGACGGAAACTGGGGTAACTGGAGAAGCTGCTTGCGTTATCTCGAAATCTATTGTGATGAGAAAACCACATTCAAAGATATTACTCCGGAGTTTATAAACGGCTTCAAGGATTTTTTGAACAATGTGGAAAAAGACACTCACAAGCGTACCGGTCCACGTAGGGAAAGGGATGTGTTTCAAGGCTTGTCCCAAAACTCAAAAGTCTCTTATTTCAATAAGCTCCGCGCCTGTATCAACCAGGCTTACGATGAAAGAATCATACCTGTAAATCCTTTGCGTGGAATCGAGGGATTCAAAGCCGCAGAAGTAAAGCGTGACTATCTGACCTTGGAAGAGGTAAAACAGTTGGCTGCTACTCCTTGCCGCTATCCTATTCTAAAAAGAGCTTTCCTCTTTTCATGCCTGACCGGACTTCGTAAAAGCGATATTCAGAAACTCACATGGAGCGAAGTTCAAAAATTTGGAGATTACACAAGAATCGTCTTCAAACAAAAGAAGACTGGCGGACAGGAGTATCTTGACATTTCCTCACAGGCAGAAAAATACCTCGGTGAAAGAGGCAACCCGGAAGATCCCGTATTTACAGGATTTACATACGGAGCTTGGACTTCATTGGAATTACAGCGTTGGAGCATGGCTGCCAATATCAATAAGAATCTGACCTTCCACTGCGGGAGACATACCTTCGCTGTGCTTATGCTTGACTTGGGCGCAGACATCTACACAGTATCAAAACTATTAGGACACAAAGAGTTGGCGACCACACAAATTTATGCAAAGGTGCTTGACAAAAACAAGCAGAATGCCGTATCATTGATTCCGGACATTGATTAAATCCCGTGCTTATGACAAGGCAAGAAACCGTTATAAAGATAACGAAGATTACCCGAATCGTCGGCGAAATGAAAAGCCAGTTGGATTTGGATGACGAAATCGAATTTGAAGCACTTGACTCTTCGTGGATGAATATCGGAAAATGGGCGAAAGAGATTTGTCTATATATGGAACAAGCCCCCTCTCCTCTTTTGGCAAACCTTATAACAAATAACGAATTTACCGTTCCTGTCGTAAACTATGTACAAAGTCATAGGCTGGAAATTGATTCTGCATACGTCAAGGTAATTGACTGTTATGCGAACAATATGCAAGCGTTGCTGTCACTTTGCAAAAGGCAAGAAGAGGAGGTGAAAGGCGAATATAAAGATTTGATTGAGCCTTTAGCCAATGAACAGGTGGCTACATTATTACAAAGAGCCATACGCGCAGGTCTCTTGGATGAACACTATCAGCCGATGCCGCAAACGAAGCCGCTGCAACTGAAAGTGATAGCCTATGCTGTATCTACCATCTGCAAACTTCCCAGCACCTACATCCTTTTTGAAAAGCAATGGAAAAGGGAATATGGAAAGCGATTCAGCACTTGGCGTGTTCCAAGATACAATACGGGACTTTACGAAACGACCAAAGCCCTCTACCCGGAAGTTGACTTTACTGAATTTGAGCCAACACATCAGACAGAGACATTCTACACGCCACAGAGTGAAGAAGATATAGCAGTGTTGTATCGAGATTTAGTGAAATACGGATACATCGCACCTGACACTGGCTTGAAAACATTTGTCGGCATTTTCAATAAAAAGACATTCAGCAAGCCGGTAGAATGGATTAAAACGCAACGGCAGTTGTCCTTTTTCGTCTATCAGGCATTTTACAAATTCAACAAGAAGGACTTGTGGATAAAAGGAGAATGTTGTTTCAGCATAAACGGACACACTCCGCACAAAGCTTGTTTTGTATCAGGTTACAGTTGGATTAAGCGAGCCGGATGGTTGGATAGGTATGATGTTAGATTAAAGGCTATCTGTGATAAGTTCAAACACATTGAAAATACGTTCAATGAAGAAACTTCTGATGAACGGCTTATTCATACGAGCAAAGTTGTATTTTACAGTCCGAATAGCGAAGATGAGATACATTCCATGTTCTCTGCCCTACTTGACGGTGGATATATCTCCTCCGACACCACATTTGCCGCATTCAAAGGTATTTTCGATGAAACGGTATTTGAACATCCTATAGTATGGATGAAAACACAGACTTCACTTATGTACTTTGTACATTTGGCCTTTAAGCAACACAATCCCTATGATGTATGGGTAAAGTGCGTAAACTGTTTCCGCTTGCAACGTGATAAAGTACCTAACAGAGAAAGTATGGATAGTAATTTTCGTTTTATAGTCAAAAAAGGATTGATTGACACATACGATATTCAACTAAAAACCATTGCAGATAACTATCTTAGCACTCAAAACAAAAACGCCATCAACGCAAAGGTGGCAAACAACAATACTTAAAATAATGTTTTATGTCAAAGAAATTATCTTTGCACCTCTCTCTTTTTGAAAAGAGCGATGCGAGGTTTCCAATGGACTCCTGCGCAGACCGGTAAAGAAGGGCTATTCCGGTTGGTTGAGCAAGCCCATAAGTCTTACAAAGACGAAGTCACCACACAGCAAAAAAGTTACAGGCGATACGTGCTTGACTTTACCCATTCACATCGGTTTCACGATGCGAATGATGCCTGGAGCAAGAATGAACATCTAAAGAATTACCACACGGTAATAGAGCTTCTGGGGAAGCATGAAATTTTGATTCGCAAACATTTCGACCATGACCTATTGGACGAAAATGGGATCATAAAACTTCTGAACGAATTTTACGCCATTGATCTGTCGGAATCCACTACCGAGTCCGACAACAGCAGTCCGGGGAATCCTATTCAGACCAATCAGAATACCAACATCAAACCTTTACTTGACAGACATACTCTGGACCTCATTGTGCAGCTTGCCAATGAGGTCTGTTTGTTTAAGGAAGTTTTGGATGCAGACAATGTTGCCATTTGTTATGCGGCAGACACATTGCAGACTGTGACTTCAAGAAACAACAGCAAATTGGTTTTATTGTTGGACAAACTGGCTTCACACGATGTGATAACCTATAACTGGCAATCGGTAATTGCCCAAAAACATCTTGTCATCAGTTCTTCAAGGAAGAAATTACTGACCCAACACGATATGTCATCAACCCTCAATCGGATAAAAGACACCACTCCCAACGCCATAGATAAGCAGTTTTTGGCAATCATAGACAAGTATATCACTCTAATCAAAAACAGAGAAGTATAACAAAGGAATAACAAATTGTTGAGAGTTGTATTGAGAATTGTGTTGATACTCAACAATCTCAACATAATCAAGCGAATATACTCATCTACCTTTGCCCTCCGTAATCGATTACTCACGGAGGGCATACCTCCCATTGTCAAATTTAACAGCATCAATCAATGAGACATCGAAGAACGACAAATGAAAATAAGATGCTCTCCAAAATGGAGAACATGATTTCGATGATGGCAACGGAGAAACCTTTTGAACGGCTCCAATCGTTAGAACAAAAGATCAACGAAGTGGATAAAATCCAGACCATCGAGAATTACATTGCACAGTTGAAAGAGCGTATTTGGGCAGTCAAGGAAGTGCTGACTACCGCTGAAGCTTCTGCTTATCTCGGTTTGTCCGAGAGTTATATCTACAAACTCACTTCTCTCAAGCAAATACCACACTACAAGCCAAACGGCAAATTGGTGTATTTCAACAGAAAGGAACTTTGCGAATGGGCAATGAGAAATCAAGTACAAACAATAGGGCAACCTGCTGCTATAACAAGAGAAGAATTATGAATAGAAAAGAAATAGACTTACTACTCTCCCGTATCGAAGGATTGAAATCATTCCTCGAAAACAACTCCTTGGAAAATTTTCAGCAGGAAATCCTGAATGTTGAAAATTACCTGAAACGATTCGGTTCTTTGGCCGAACTGCTATCCCATCTTGAAAATGTGGAAAAGATAGCTTATGCCGCAAAAGAGTTTCTCAATATAGACGAGGTAGCCGCCTATCTACAAGTGTCCAAAGGCTATGTCTATAAGTTAACCATGCAGAAAGAACTTACCGTGTATAAGCCGAATGGAAAAAACATATTCATTCTCAGGGATGACCTGAACCGATGGATAAAGCGCAACCCCTGTTTCTCCAATACAGAAATAGAAAGGCAAGCCAATATCATCGCTTACACATTGGGACAAAAAAGTAAGAACAAACCAACAAAAGGAGGGAAAAAATAATGCAACCTGATATGATACAACCCAACAATTATCGGATAGACGAAGCCAAATATAAGTCTTTATTGAAATATATACGGCTGAGTGTTACCGAAAAATATGAGTTTCCACAGGAAATCGTACAAATAGACGGTGTTACCATTGCCACAATCGGAAATTTCAGTGCTTCCACCGGCAAACCCAAAAGCAAAAAGACATTCAATGTCAGTGCTATTGTCGCATCGGCTCTTTCCGGAAAGGAGATTCTAAAGTACAAAGCAGAACTGCCATCTTGCAAGAATCGAATCCTATACATCGACACAGAACAAAGCAAGTGCCATTGCCACAAAGTGCTTCATCGAATCCTCAAACTGGCAGGATTGCCTACTGACCAGGAAAATGACAACATCCAATTCTTGGTTCTGCGAGAATACACTCCCGACCAAAGGAGAGATATTATACGATGGGCACTCCACGAAGAGCAAAACATCGGGCTCGTAATCATTGACGGCATCCGTGATTTAATCCATGACATAAACAGTCCCAGTGAATCTCTTGACATAATCAATGAACTGATGAGATGGTCAAGCTATTACGAACTGCATATCCACACCGTCTTACATCTAAACAAAGGGGATGACAATACCAGAGGGCATATCGGAACAGAACTGAACAATAAGGCCGAGACTATCCTGCAAATATCAAAAAACAATGAAAATGGAAAAATCAGCGAAGTAAGAGCCATGCACATAAGGGACAGGGAATTTACGCCTTTCGCATTTGAAATCGGAGAAGACTCTCTCCCACACCTGGTAAAAGAACATCAATTCAAAAAGAACAAAATGGACAGACTGGCTTCTTATATAGATATGACCGAGCAGCAACACCGAACCGCCTTGGAAGTAACCTTTGAAGAATGCGCGGAATATGGCTATCAATCTTTGCTTGAAGCTCTTAAAAAGGGATATGAGAGCATTGGGTATTCAAGAGGAAGAAACACATTGGTAAACTTGTGTAAGTTCCTGTTGGAAAATCATGCCATTACAAAAAACGGTCGTACCTACTCCTATAACCCTTCATTCCACCTCTAACCGGTATGGTTTAGTTTGTGGGTATATATAAGTAAACCATACTAAAATGAATATCAACGAAGCAAAACAGATACGGCTTGTGGAATATCTGCGGATAATAGGACATTCTCCGGTCAATGCGCGTGGCTGCCAGTATTGGTACCTCTCCCCATTGCGAGAGGAACGTACCCCCTCGTTCAAGGTCAACGATAATTTGAACGAATGGTACGACTTTGGGCTTTCTGCCGGAGGTGACATCATAGAACTGGGAAAACACCTTTATCGTACTGGCAATGTAAGTGTGGTATTGCTCCGTATCAGCGAGAATGCCATTGGCGTACCTTTTCAACAGTTACAAAGCCGGAGTGTCCGCCCCTGTCCTATCGAGGAAGAAATGGAAAACGTGGAAGTAAGAGAACTGAGCCACCATGCCCTGTTGTCTTACCTCCGTTCCAGGTATATCAGCGAGAATATCGGCAGGCTATATTGCAAGGAAATTCATTATGAGCTACGCAAAAGACACTATTTCGCCATAGCCTTTGAAAACAAGACCGGCGGTTACGAGGTGCGCAATCCTTATTATAAAGGATGTATAAAGGGGAAAGACATATCCGTCATCAGGTATAACAAGGATATAATCCAAAACCATGTCTGCGTGTTCGAGGGCTTTATGGACTTCTTGTCTTACCAAGAACTTCATAGAAAAGGAGACTATCATGTCTGCATCGACAGTCCTACCGATTTTCTTGTGATGAACTCAGTCAGTAATCTGAAAAAGTGTCTTGTGGAACTGGAACGGTACACCGCCATCCATTGCTATCTGGATAACGACCTTGCCGGGCGAAAAACAGTCGAAACTATTGCCGGACTTTGTGGCAACCGTGTAACTGACCATTCGGAATGTTATTATAATTACAAAGACCTCAATGACTATCTGAGAGGCAAAAGGCGTTAGTCTTTGTATTCCCTTTGATAGAAATATAGTATCCACGAAAGGCTCTCCGCACAGGAGGGATTTTCGTGGATATGTGTGTAAGTAAACCTGGTTATGGATTTTTCCTATTATCTATTTGGCTATAATCTCCCAATAGCCGGTCTTAGTAGAACCTACCCTCTTAATAACATTCAATTCCTGAAGCTGCTTCATTGTTTGGGCGACCCACCTTCTTGAATAACCTGTCAGATTAGCAAGGTCTGTCATGGTTACTTTGGGATTGATTTGTATTTGTTCCAAAATTTGTAGTGCAGTTTTTGGTGCAGTTTGTAGTGCAGTTTGTAGTGCAGTTTGTAGTGCAGTTTTGAGTGCACCTCGCCTTGATGCCTTCACGGAAGCATCTTTGTTGGCTATGTCGGCTATTATATTTCCGGCAGCTTCGTGGCAAGGAATCGTGATGCGGAAGAATGTGCGGTCTTCATCCGTGACAACGGTTGCACGTGGAGAGCCATTATTCTCCAACACATTTTGTATGGTCGGAATACCTGTAGAACGCCCTTCGGTCATGTCCAGTTCTTTAAGATATTCACCCAAGCGACGGTTGCGGTAACGTTTTGATACAAGAATCTCACAACGGGAAATGTCAGCGGCAGATATACTTCGATCCGGGCCACCCACATTTTGAATGGTAATACTATCCGGCTCTACTGTTATTACGACAGGTTCCCATTCCCGATAGTCACGATGATAAAGCGAGTTCGTGACACTTTCTTCTAATGCCTGATAAGGATAAGTATAGAATTTCCTACTGCGATAGTCATTCTCCGGTTTGATGATACTCTGCATCACGAGCATACGCTTCAAGTATTCCAAGGTGCGGTCTATAATCTGCGGAACAGAACCTGTGATGACTGCTCCTTCGTAAAGGTTACTCGGATTATTCAGCCTTCCTTCAGGGAAATAGACAATCTCCACCTGTGTCCGCTTGAAAAATTTGCTTGGATTCTCACAGAACATCATGGCAGCCACATTTCTCAGCATACGTTTTTCCTTCGGACCGACAAACAAGTCCATCTGCTCCAGAATCTCTTGCAGTGGTCTGATGTTAATCTCGCTTGCCAGTTTGCTTCCGACTTTCACCAGGTATTCACGCAAAAGCAAAGTGGATATGTCTTCCAAACGAATGTCAGGGTTGCCCCTTTCATCAAATGGCACACGACTGGCAAGTTCGCGAAGCTCATCCAGCACCTCACCTTTGGCGATAATGCTGCTTGTTCCACTGCGGATATAGAAGTATTCCTTGGAACCGTTCTTTGCCGTTACATTCTCCGGAACAGAATACGGACGGTTAATCCCGGCAGGGCACCATATTACGAGTACAGTCTTGCCGTCCACTTCCTCCGTGCTTGTCCGAGGCATATAGTACGGGGCTATCTTGTTATTATAGCCGACCATATCCTGAAGGATGTCATCAATCTCTTCAATGGGTATTCCTTCAACAGGCCGAATGGCAACTCCGGTCTTGTCGTCAGTGTCAACGCCTACCACGATATAACCGCCACCAAGGTCGTCAAAATCATTTGCGAAAGCGCATACGCTGTGGTATATGCTCACCGGATTCCAACCTTTCTTAAATTCAATCCGATTGGATTCTATCCTCTGTTTGTTCAGCAGGTCGTCTATGTTGATAGCAAGTGCCATAATTATTCATCCGCTTAATGGTAATTGTTCTCTGTTCGTCTTTCAAAATATACATGGCAGTTTTGCGTTTTCGTCTTTTATTACCACAAACACCTTGAAAATCTGTTGCAAAGTTAATGATTTTGCACGAGTTGAGCAAAGAAACGGGTGATTGGTTTAATAGTCATTGATGAATAAGAGACTTTCATCTGATCTTCTTTGGAAAATACAAGTAAAGACATTAAGCCGGGCAAACCGGACAACCTGTTCATCTTTCATCCTCGTCTCAATCCGGCTCGTTTTTCGGTTCAAAATTGCGCTTAAAGTATGATAATTGAGTATGATTTTAGATTTTCTCAGAATAATGTTTAATATTCAGCCGCTTTTCGCAAGGATATTTCGTAGTATGAAATTATTGTATTTCCTTTGCGTTCATATTTTAATCATATTCTAAAATCAGACTATAAGATATGAAAGCATATTTCATCTTCGCCATTGCGCTGACCGTGGCATACATCATCTACTACGCTGTGATGATAGCAAGAGACCTTTATGGTAAAAACGAAGAAAAGATAAAATCCGGAGAAGAAGAATTTGACGTGAGCGATTTTGACGAGGAAGAAAGCGTCAGCGTGGTGGAGAACGACAAGGGATTCAATATCGGAGATAACGAGTATGAGACACACTACATCGATGAGACACAGAATGTGTCGGAGGAAACAAATCCCACAGACGAAAAGCCGAGACAGGATGTCATCGAGGCTCTGAACAACAAGGTCAAGGCTAACATGGAAGAGACACAGGTTACCTTCTCCAATCCTTATAACTCCGCAGAGCTGTACAAGCTGATGATTCAAAATGGCATTGGAGAATTGCATCCGGACGGAGGTGTAACCACCAAGAACGTAATTGATGAACTATGACCCGACACAATGGCAAAAGAATACTAAGCGCACTGTGTACGCTGCTCCCTTGTTCCGTCTTCGCTAAAAGCGGCGGCGTGAACTACTCGTGGGGAGCGGACGCACTGGCTTCCATGCACGACTATGTGGTGACGATGATGCTCTATGTCCAGTATATCATTTACGCGGTTGCAGGAGGTTTTGCGGTCATAGCCGCATTCCAGATATACATCAAGATGAACACGGGCGAGGACGGAATAACCAAGCACATACTCACGCTGGTCGGGGCCTGCCTTTTCATCATAGGTGCAACAATAGTCTTCCCGGCATTTTTCGGCTATCGAATTTAGAAAATCACGAGTGTAAAACAATCAATAAAGTTCAATTAAAACAAGACAAGTATGTTTGAAAAAGTAAAACGATTCGCAAAGAAAATCGCGACTTCAAAGAAAACGCAGATGACCTGCCTGATGGTAATGTGCGGTGTGACCGCTTTGATGGCACAGACTACCGCAGGAGACTACTCGGCCGGAACAGCGGCACTGACCCAAGTGAGCGAGGAAATCGCCAAGTATGTTCCTATCGTGGTGAAACTCTGTTACGCCATTGCCGGTGTGGTAGCCGTAGTGGGTGCGATCTCGGTATATATCGCGATGAACAACGAGGAGCAGGATGTCAAGAAGAAAATCATGATGGTGGTCGGAGCCTGCATCTTCCTTATCGCGGCAGCCCAGGCACTTCCTCTGTTCTTCGGACTCTCCTAAACCGCAGGTATCATGAACGGGAAAGAGGAACACTATCCGGATTATCCATTGTTCAAGGGGCTGCAACGTCCCCTTGAATTTATGGGTATTCAGGGTCGCTACATCTATTGGGCGGCAGCCACGATAGGCATCGCCATTGTCGGCTTCATCATAGCCTACTGTATGGCAGGATTCGTCCTTGCCCTGATTGTCCTGTCCGTCACCGTGACAAGCGGTGTGGGACTGATTCTGTTCAAGCAGCGCAAGGGATTGCACAGCAAACGGCTGGAACGTGGGGTGTTCATCTATGCCTACTCAAAGAAAATGTAACAGAAAACCATTTGACCATGAATGGATATATTGAATGTTGAACGTGGGTGGGCTTGACCTTTCAATAGGTCAGCCTGCCCTTAATTGTAAACAGCCGAATGATTATATATGTTTTCATAGTCTTCATTGCCCTTTGCGTGGGCATGGCCGTGTCGGTCTATGCCTTTGGAACTGGCGGCAAGCGGAAACGCATCTTTCAGGACATCTATTTCTCCGTGGAAGAAGCGGACGGGATTGGTGTGATATATACCAAGACCGGAGAGTATTCCGCCGTGCTGAAACTGGAGAACCCGGTACAGAAGTATTGCGCCAATATCGACTCTTACTATGAGTTCACGCAACTTTTCACCGCCATTGCCCAGACTTTGGGAGAAGGCTATGCCATACACAAGCAGGATATTTTTATCCGGAAGAATTTCACGGAAGAGAGTGACGAGAACCGTGAATTTCTCTCCACATCCTATTTCCGTTACTTCAACGGAAGACCTTATACCGACAGCGAATGTTACCTGACTATCACTCAGGAAGTCAAGAAAAGCCGTCTGTTTTCTTTTGACGGCAAGAAGTGGCGAGACTTCCTTGTAAAGATACGCAAGGTTCACGACCAACTGCGTGATGCCGGCGTACAGGTGAGATTCCTGAACAGGCAGGAAGTCAATGAATATGTTGACCGCTATTTCGCCATGAACTTCCGTGACAAGGTAGTCTCGATGACTAACTTCAAGGTGAATGATGAATGTATCTCCATGGGAGACAAACGGTGCAAGGTGTATAGCCTTGTGGATGTGGATAACGTGAGCCTGCCGTCTGTCATCCATCCCTACACCAACGTGGAAGTCAACAACAGCAGTATGCCGATGGATCTGGTGTCGGTTGTGTCCGGCATTCCCAATACCGAAGCGGTGGTGTATAACCAGATGATATTCATTCCCAACCAAAAGAGAGAACTGGCCTTGCTTGACAAAAAGAAGAACCGCCATGCGAGTATGCCCAATCCCGGTAATCAAATGGCGGTAGAAGACATCAAGCGTGTGCAGGAGGTGGTGGCAAGGGAAAGCAAGCAACTGGTCTATACGCACTACAATCTTGTAGTAGCCATGTCCGCGGACACCGACCTCCACAAATGCACCAACCATCTGGAAAACCAGTTTTCAAGGATGGGCATCCATATTTCCAAAAGAGCCTACAACCAGTTGGAGCTGTTCGTCAACTCCTTTCCGGGCAACTGTTACGGTATGAATCCCGACTATGACCGTTTCCTTACCTTGGGTGATGCGGCAGCCTGTCTGATGTACAAGGAACGCATCCTGCATAGCGAGAAAACTCCTTTGAAGATATATTACACGGACAGGCAAGGCGTGCCTGTGGCTATCGACATCACAGGAAAAGAGGGCGCGGAGAAATTGACCGACAACAGTAATTTTTTCTGTCTGGGTCCAAGTGGCAGCGGCAAATCCTTCCACATGAACAGCGTTGTGCGCCAGCTTCACGAGCAAGGGACGGACGTGGTAATGGTAGATACCGGTAACTCATACGAGGGATTGTGCGAGTATTTGGGTGGAAAATATATATCTTACACGGAGGAATGCCCGATTACGATGAACCCTTTCCGCATCAACAGGCAGGAATTGAACGTGGAAAAGACAGGCTTCCTGAAAAATCTCGTGCTGCTGATTTGGAAAGGCAGCCAAGGGACGGTCACCAAAACGGAAGACAGGCTGATCGAGCAGGTCATCACCGAATATTACGATACCTACTTCAACGGTTTCGATGGTTTCACCCCACCCCAACGGGAGGATTTGCGCAAAAGCCTTTTGATTGACGAACGAAACAAAAGCGGCAATCGCGCTGAAAGTGAAACGGAACTGAACGCACGGATAGAAACTGTCATAGACGAGATAGAACGCAGGAGAAAGGAACTGAAAGTGGAATCACTGTCATTCAACACATTCTATGAGTTCTCCGTACAACGCATTCCCGACATCTGCAATGAAAACAGTATAACCGGGATAGACATTTCCACCTACCGGTATATGATGAAAGATTTCTATCGAGGTGGCAACCACGACAAGACGCTGAACGAAAACATGGACAGTTCGCTGTTTGATGAGACCTTCATTGTCTTTGAAATCGATTCCATAAAAGGTGCGCCCGTCAAGGCTGCATAAATAACTATTCCTTTAGCAAGGAATTAGGCAAGAGTACATTGAAATGACCTATCATCCACCTACTTATCCATTCAACGAAAGACGATGGGGAGTGTAGCATGTAGGAAAAGCCATGAGTCAATTAGCTATCAAGTTGCGACTGAATGGTAGGATGAAATGATAGACAAAGGATAAAATCCATACTGATTAAATGATAGTCCAAGCGGTATTCGGCTGTACCTGCAACGTAAGATAGCTAAACTCGTTGTATCGTGACACTCATTTTCCAGTCTTTGAGGAGAATAGAGCATGTACATGTCACGACGCATCTGCAATAAGCAGAAACGGACGGAAGTCATATCCTCCTGTCTATCACGCAATAGTTATTATGCAAGCAAACGGGGATTGCCTAAATCGGAAAGCCAGTTGTAAGGCTATGAGGTGCAGACCTCTGAATATCCGACAAGGCAACGGAGCCTCCGTAGTAGTCCGAGCAGGGTAACGTCCTGTACATGGCGAAGGGAGGCAGTTAATTCTTTTAATACAATTAATGAAAAATGTGTGAGACATTATGAGAAGTTCAGAAAAAGTATTAAACAGTCTGGCTAAACATAGTCAACAACCAGACTACAAATTTGAGAGGCTTTATCGCCTATTGTTCAACGAACAGATATACTACGTTGCCTATCAACGTATTTATGCGAAAGAAGGCAACATGACCAAAGGTGCAGACAATGCCACCATTGACCACATGAGTATATCTCGTATCGAAAAGCTGATTACTTCGTTGAAAAACGAGACTTATCAGCCAATCCCGTCAAGAAGGGTGTATATTCCCAAAAAGAATGGGAAAAAACGTCCTCTTGGAATACCTACGTTCAATGATAAACTTTTGCAAGAAGTAGTCAGAATGATTTTGGAAGCAATCTATGAAGGTAGCTTTGATGCAAACTCTCACGGATTCAGACCTAAACGTAGCTGTCATACGGCGTTACGTCAAATCCAACAGACATTCAACGGAGCAAGCTGGTTTATAGAAGGAGACATCAAAGGTTTCTTTGATAATATCAATCACGATGTAATGATTTCTATTCTCAGAAAACGCATCGCCGATGAACGTTTTATCCGACTAATCCGCAAGTTTCTGAACGCAGGATATATTGAAGACTGGATATTTAATAAAGCATACAGTGGAACACCCCAAGGTGGTATTATCAGTCCAATTCTGGCTAATATATACCTTGACCAGTTTGACCGCTATATGCGAGAATACATATCCCAGTTTGATAAGGGAAAAGAACGAAAGGATAATCCCGAACGTATCAAATTTGAGTATGGGAAACGACTTGCAGTATTGAAACTTAAAAAGGTAACAAGCATGAAAGAGCGTAAACTAATCATCAAAGAAATAAAACGCTTTGACAGAGAAAGAACCATGATTTCATGTGGCGTAGAAATGGACTACGATTTCAGACGACTGAAGTATGTTCGTTATGCTGATGATTTTTTGTGTGCCGTAATAGGAACGAAAGACGAAGCGAAAGTTATCAAACAGGATATTAAGAGATTCCTTGAAGAGAAACTTTCTCTTGAACTATCAGAAGATAAAACCCTTATCACCCACGGAAAGAAATCGGCTAAGTTCCTCGGTTATGAAATCTATGTTCGTAAATCCGCACAGACCAAGAGAAACAAGGCAGGCAAACTGACAAGACCTTACAACAATAAGATTTATCTGAAAATGCCTACCGAGGTGGTTCGGAAGAAACTGCTTGACTATGATGCGCTGCAAATTAAAGTGCATAATGGCAAGGAAAGGTATAAACCAAAACACCGTACATATCTTATAAATAATGACGATTTGGAAATCTTGGAAAGATACAATGCGGAAATCAGAGGTCTTTACAATTTTTATTCACTTGCAAACAACTGCCATACACTCCATACTTTCAAGTACATTATGGAATACAGTATGTATAAGACTTTTGCAGCCAAATATAAAAGTACGGTTGTGAAAATCTGCAAGAAGTATAAGAAAGACAAGGTGTTTACGGTAAGTTATAAAAATAAAAACGGTAAGACTTTGACACGCCAATTCTACCATGACGGTTTCAAGCGAAAAAGGCAAGATTATGCACAATGTTGCGACAAAGAGCCAGTTCGCTATTTCTACACAGCAACAAGCCTTATAGACAGACTAAAGGCAAAACGTTGTGAATTATGTGGAAAAGAGAACGTCAAACTTGACATGCACCATGTACGCAAACTCAAAAATCTACAAGAAAAAGAAGATTGGGAACGCCACATGATTGCACGAAAACGCAAGACAATAGCACTTTGCCGAAGTTGTCATAAAAAAGTTGACGGTGGATGGAAAGACTGATAGAATTAATGGAGAGCCGGATACGCCGAAATGTGTACGTCCGGTTCGGGGGCGAGCATTTGAAAACCTACCATAGTAATATGGAAAGGCGTTGGGTGCTTAGCCTACATGACCCGCTCCTGTTCCCCTTGGTGACACTCATCATCATGGACGTGTTCCTGCAAAAGATGCGTATCAAGAAGAACCGCAAAGTCCTGGTCATTGAGGAGGCATGGAAAGCCATAGCCAGCCCTCTTATGGCAGAATACATCAAATTCATGTGTGCGCCCGTAAAGGTTGCATCGTAAATATCTCTTTGGCAAGAGATTAGGAAAGTGTTCTTTGAAAATGACCTATCATCAGCCGACTTATCTGTTTACGGGAAAACTTAACC
>NZ_JH114339.1:347006-347157 GCF_000157095.2 Bacteroides sp. D1 | reverse complement strand
TGACCCGCTCCTGTTCCCCTTGGTGACACTCATCATCATGGACGTGTTCCTGCAAAAGATGCGTATCAAGAAGAACCGCAAAGTCCTGGTCATTGAGGAGGCATGGAAAGCCATAGCCAGCCCTCTTATGGCAGAATACATCAAATTCATG
>NZ_JH114339.1:259878-346906 GCF_000157095.2 Bacteroides sp. D1 | reverse complement strand
GCATAAAATTCTTTTTCCGGTAGTCACTGTCATCATTATGGAGGCTTTCATAAACAAAATGAGACGTTTGCATGGGGTGCGAAAGATGATAGTTGTAGAGGAGGCTTGGAAGGCAATCGCACGTGAAGGCATGGCTGACTATATAAAGTTTTTATGTGCGCCCGTAAAGGTTGCATCGTAAATATCTCTTTGGCAAGAGATTAGGAAAGTGTTCTTTGAAAATGACCTATCATCAGCCGACTTATCTGTTTCGGGAAAACTTAACCGAGCAGGGAGTGTAGCATGTCGGAAAAGTCATAAGTCAGTTAGTTACCAAACTGCGACTGAATGGCGAGATGAAAAGATAGATATGAGGATAAAGTCCGAATTGATTGAACGATAGTCCGAATGGTCCCCCTTGAGGCTATGGCGTAAGGTAACTATCAATCGCCATATCGTGATACTACTTCAGTGTATAGGAATGAAGGTAGCAAGAACTTATCACGACACAACCGCAGTAAGCGAGTAAAGGACGGAAGTCGTATCCGACAATCTATCATGCCAACAGTTACGATGTAATAAACGGGGATTACCTATCCCGAAGTGCCGAAAGGCTATTAGGTTCGACCTATGAAAATTCGGAGTGGTAACGGAGCTTCCATAGTAGTTTGAGCAAGGTAACGCCTTGTACATGGCGAAGGGAAGCAGCTAATTATTAATACAATTAACGGAAAATGTGAGAGACATTATGAGAAGTCCAGAAAGAGTATTAAACAGTCTATCAGAACACAGTAAGGATGCAAGCTATAAGTTTGAACGTCTTTACAGAATTTTGTTCAATGAGGAAATGTTCTACGTTGCCTATCAGCGTATCTACGCTAAAGAGGGTAACATGACTAAAGGTTCAGACGGTCAGACCATTGACAACATGAGCCTGAAACGAATTGAAAAGTTGATTGATACGTTAAAAGATGAAACGTACCAGCCCCAACCGTCAAAGAGGGTGTACATACCGAAGAAAAACGGTAAGAAAAGACCTCTTGGCGTGCCGACTTTCAATGACAAGTTGATACAAGAAGTAGTAAGAATGGTACTGGAAGCCATATACGAGGGAAATTTTGAATACACCTCGCATGGTTTCCGTCCCAATCGAAGCTGCCATACTGCATTAACTCATATCCAAAAGGAGTTTAATGGTGCAAAATGGTTTGTGGAGGGAGACATAAAAGGCTTCTTTGATAATATAAACCATGATGTATTGATAAACATTCTCTTGGAGCGTATTGCGGATGAACGCTTCATCCGATTGATACGCAAGTTTATGAAAGCGGGATATATCGAAGACTGGCAATTCCACAATACTTACAGTGGCACACCGCAAGGGGGTATCATCAGCCCGATATTGGCTAATATATACCTTGACAAGCTGGATAAGTATATAAAGGAATACACAGCCAAATTCGACAAAGGGAAGAAACGAAAATTCAGTAGAGAAAGTATGGACTTTGGCAATGCAAGAAAACGTATTGTGCGAAGATTGAAGTTCGTAAAAGACGAAAGGCAAAGGACAAAGCTAATCCTTGAACTGAAAGCAATAGAACAAGGACGGGCTAAATATCCCAACGGCGAAGAAATGGATGCCGATTACAGAAGAATGAAATATGCAAGATATGCAGATGATTTTCTTGTGGGAATTATCGGAAGCAAGCAGGATGCGCAACAGATAAAAGAAGATATTAAAAACTTCCTTGCTGACAGACTGGCATTGGAGCTGTCCGATGAAAAGACACTTGTCACTCACACGGAAAGACCGGCCAAGTTTCTCGGATATGAAATCACTGTAAGAAAGTCCAATGACCAAAGACGGGATAAACGGGGTAGATTGAGAAGAACCTATGGTAAAAGGGTCTGCTTGAATGTCAGTACGGAAACAGTCCGTAAAAAACTTTTCGATTGGGGAGTATTGGAACTGACAAACCGTAACGGAAAGGAAATATGGAAACCGAAATGTAAATCGGGACTGATATTCAATGACGACCTTGAAATCCTTGATAGTTATAATCGGGAAATCGTGGGGTTCTATAATTACTACTCCATAGCCAACAACTGCGCCCATGCCTTGAATAATTTCAAGTACATCATGGAATACAGCATGTACAAAACGTTTGCAGGCAAATATAAGTGCCGAACACGTAAGGTAAACAAGAAATATCGTAAGAACGGTAGGTTTATCGTAACGCACATGACTAAAACTGGTGTAAAGGAAAGATACTTTTACGACGGTGGCTTCAAACGAAAGAAGCCCACCTATAAATCGGAATGTGACATTATGCCACGAACAATTTATACTGCGGGGCGGACAAGCCTTGTTGAAAGGCTGAAAGCCCGTGAGTGTGAATTATGTGGAGCGACAGACGACCTTGTTATGCACCATGTAAGGAAACTAAAGAACTTGCAGGGAAAGGAAAGCTGGGAACGACACATGATTGCCCGTAAACGCAAGACGATTGCCGTGTGCAGGAGTTGTCACAAGAAGATACATGACGGAAAGATAGACTGAAATTAGTGGAGAGCCGGATACGCTGAGAGGTGTAAGTCCGGTTCGGGGGCGAGCATTTGGAAACCTACCATAGAAATATGATAAGGCGCTGGGTGCTTAGCCTACATAAGACCGCCCGAAAGTTCTGGGCTTCAGTGGGCGTGGTCACACAAGAGATTCAGGACATCATCGGGTCTGAGATTGTAAAGGAGGCTATCATCAACAACTCCGATGTGGTAATGCTGCTTGACCAAAGCAAGTTCCGTGAACGCTTTGATACCATCAAGGCTATTCTCGGTCTGACAGACGTGGACTGCAAGAAAATCTTTACCATCAACCGGCTGGAGAATAAAGAGGGGCGTTCGTTCTTTCGTGAGGTCTTTATCCGCCGTGGCACTACCAGCGGTGTGTATGGTGTGGAGGAACCGCATGAGTGTTACATGACCTATACCACGGAACGGGCCGAGAAAGAAGCCTTGAAACTCTACAAGGCTGAACTGCAATGCAGCCACAAGGAAGCCATCGAGCGTTATTGCGCTGACTGGGATGCTTCCGGAATAAGCAAGTCCCTGCCGTTTGCCCAAAAAGTGAATGCTGCCGGGAAGGTATTGAATCTTCATCAACCAAAGACAAAACAACAATGAAACGATTCGCTCTCATAATAATGACAATAGCCACGATTTTCGCCCAACAAGTTCATGCCCAGTATTACAGCGTGAACTTCGATGCGAAAACCGTTGCCGCTATGGTTGCCGCCTACGGTACTGGAACCGTTGCAGAAGCGTATTATGACGAGCAGGTGCAGAATATACTGAAACACTACAAGGCTTCGGAAGTGGCCACTGCCGGAATATTTGCCAGCAAGTTCCTGGAGAGGAAGGCACTCACTGATTTGGGCATCTGGAGCAGTGCCACCGAAAATTACTACTACCGCAGGATTTATCACTTGGTGGCGCACAAGATTATCCCGAAGACATGGATTGTCGCCAAGCTGATGCTCCGTTCTCCACAAACCGCACTCCATTGGTGCAGTTATCTGATGAAAGTGTGCGATGACACCAAATCCCTCTGTATGCAGTTCGAGAGCGTTGTCACCAACAGCACACTGTCTTTCTCCGATATCGCCTTTCTGGAAATCAATGAGGAAATCGCCTCCATCTTAAAACTTTCCGAGATTGGCAACGTGGACTGGCAACGGCTCTTTGATGACATATCCAAAATACCGGGCAACTTCACCAAGGAAAACCTGAAAGCCGATTTGGACAAACTTTACCGGATGGGAGCCGGTCTTGCCACTTCGGGAATCACCAATATCGGGAACGCCTTGTTGCAACAGAACTCGTTTCACGAGCTGATGAACGGGAAGGTCAGCAAGGTCATTGACATCTACGAGCATTACAACGGACTTTTCGAGCAACTGGAGAACAATGCCGGACAGACCATACTGGGTATCGTGGGTAGTGAAGAAAATGTGGCAGGATTGTTCAAGTTCAGCGACTACAACCTCACTTCGTGGATTACCGATTATTTGGACGAAACAGCCGGGAATTACTACACCCAGCGATGGTACATCGCGAGGCGTGACCGTGGCAGTGTCTCCCTCTGCGACTATTATCCCCCGACAGATGACAAGAGCATCCTTGAAGGTGGTGAATGGACCCGCTTCAAGACAAGCTATCCGAACTTCTATCCCAACGCATCGCAAAAGGAACAGGCCCTTTCCAATTCGGAACGCTACGCCGGATGGTCAAGGAACAGAGTGCAACAGCTTAACAACGCCAATGACGGCTTCAGTTACACCATCAATTATTACCAGTCCAGCTATATCATTAAAAAAGGAAAGAAGCAGACCAAGAAGGCATACGCCTACGAAATCCATGTCACGAAAAGCTGGAACAACGAGGAAATAGTCTATGAAGACGTGTTCGATTCCTATTCGATGGATTTGAACACATTCAAGGCACAACTTAATGCACATCTGTCTGAGTTTAACGACAACGAAGACGGCTATGTCTATTATATCGCTTCCGACAGCCGGAACTATTACCAGGCAACCAATGAAGAGAAACTGAAAGGATGCGAAACGGTAACAATCAGTGTCACCTGTTCGGACGGTGCGACACTTGGGCAGGGAACAACCCAGTACAAGTGCCGGAAATGCGGAAGTACGCTCAACGCACATTCCAAAGAGTGCGCGATGAAGACTACAGCTGAAAGCGAGGAACTGGATTTGTCTGAACTCGATGCCATGCAGCGGGAAGCGGACAACAAGGTTTACGCGCTCCAGTCACAAATATCCGCATTGGAAACGGAAAACGAATCGCTTATCAAACAGATTGCCAATGCCAGTGTGGAGGATGCCGTTCCTCTCCGTCAGAAATACAATGAGAACAAAGCGGAGATAGACAGGTTGAAACCTGAACTTGCCGCCTGGCAGCAGAAGCAAGAGGAAATCGCACAGGCAAAAGAAGAAGCCAAAAGCGACAACGATGTGCAGACCGATGACTATTACCGGATACCGGCTATCATGCAAGACTGCAAGACGGCTTACAATATCACCTGGCAGGACAACGGTTCCTGGAACGGCTACACCTATGTCCGAAAAGGCACAATCCCGAATATCAACGGCATCATCACATTCAAGGCGACACTGAAAATCGCCCGAAAGCCCAAATACTTCCTTGGCATCAAGATACACAGGGCTATCCTGCAAATCTCCTGGGACTTGGCAACGGAGTATTCGGATACCCATGTGGTGGAAGTGATTACGCTTGACCCCGATATGAGCGACAAGGAAAAGACAAAACTGGTCAATGACCGCATAGCGGAAATCGCGAAAGAATATCCGAAGTGCAAGATAACGACTGAATACGCCCGTACTGCACCGCAGGAGGACACGAAAACAAACGATATGTATCACCTGCTTTGGTCAAGCGACCGGCTGGAGATAGCCCGTGAAGTGGATTCCCGGCTCACGAAGATTTACGCCGACTTGGTATCATTGGAAAAGATGATGCACTACAGGCGCAGTATCATTGACGTGCTGAAAGATGTTCTGCCACCCGTTGACGATGATCAGGGGCGCAGACTTTCCCTTGTGGAGGAATGTCACGACCGTTGGATGGAAAACGCACGAAACAGAAAGACTAAGGAGGGCAAGCGATGAAAAGAGGCAGGACATATATACTCGGACTGTTGATAATGCTGCTGGCACCCCTGTCCGCAAATGCGCAATGGAGTTTTGATGTGGGGACGGTTGAAGCCTATATCAATGACCACAAGCAACAGCGAAGCCTCTTGCTGGCTCGCTCCACCTTGGAACACAGCAATAAACTGTTGCATGAGTACAGCCGCAAGGAAATGGTGGGTTATAAGGAACTGAACGTGGATCTGGACAAGTACACCAGAGCTTTCGATGTAATTGACGTGATGTACCAGTCCCTGCGCACGGCATTGAATGTACATTCCACCTACAAAGGGGTCAGCGAAAGAATATCCGACTACAAGGCGATGCTTGAAGATTTCAGTGAGAAGGTCATCAAGCGAAAGCACATAGAGTTGGCGGACACGCTGATATTATCCATCAATGCCGGAGCCATACGGATGATAGCCCAGGAAGGAGAATACCTATATAAATCCGTGAGCGATTTGGTTCTGTACGCCACAGGTGCGGCGGCCTGTTCCACTTCGGACTTGCTGATGGTGCTGAACAGCATCAACTGTTCTCTTGACAATATCGAGAAGCATTTGAACCGTGCCTATTTCGAGACCTGGCGGTACATACAGGTTCGTATCGGCTATTGGAAAGAGAAAGTCTATCGTACCAAAACCAAACGGGAACTTATTGACGATGCTTTCGGACGGTGGAGACAATCAGGTAAACAGGATTATTGATAACTAAAAATAGAGAAATTATGAAATGGATTTTTACAACGATGCTGTTCGTGGCAACCATTGCGGCAAACGCCCAATATGTCACCTACAACCACGATTCGCCCAAGATGAACCAAATCACGGTGGAAGAAACCGGAGCCGGTGCGCTCAAACCGGAACTTTATTACACGTTGCTGCACAACAAATACAAGAAAACGGCAGCGGTCAAGAACAAACTCACATTCCGCACGGCGGCAGGCGTGGCTTCCTATCAGCAGGTAGATGAAGCGGAAGCCATAGATTCCGCACTCACAAGCAGAGCCAAGATTGAAGCCTTGAATGTGGCAGACCGACAAGTGGATCTGGCCTGGCTTGCGGAAAAGGACAAGATAGAATCCCAGATGCGGCAGTTTCAGAAGAACATTGACCGCATAATGATGACAGGCGGCTCGCCAAAAGAAAAAGAACGGTGGAACGACTATTACCGTGTCTATCAATGCGCAATCAAGGCAACAAGGGATGCCTATATGCCCAATGCGCAGCGTAAGAAAGAGTATCTGCAAATCTATGCCGATGTCTCCCGGCAAAACGATGTACTGGTGAAATATCTCGTCCAGTTGAGCAACCGCAATGCCACGAAGAATCTCCTTTCGGCAACGGAGAACCGCCAGATAGACAAAAGAAGCATTATCAGCAATGCCATGAGTCGCTGGAACGAATCCCGGTCAGCAGTGCGAGGGTCGCAGAATGATGACGGAAGCGAAGACGGAGACGGTAATGAGAGTGTGAACAGATAAAATTAAATGGAAAAATAGATGGCAAGCGGAGATATACTTTCAGATTTCGGCATCAATCTGCTTGAAGAAGAGATTGATGATGTGATTTTTCAGACCAACGAGTTCCTGACGGATGCCACCTTCACAGGTTCACAAGGCCCGTTTTGGTGGATTCTCCAGATGTGTATGGCACTCGCGGCCTTGTTTGCAATCGTCATGGCAGCAGGTATGGCGTACAAGATGATGGTCAAGAATGAACCGCTGGATATCATGAAGTTGTTCAAGCCATTGGCAATTTCAATTATCCTATGCTGGTGGTATCCTCCGGCTGACACGGGTATGGTAAACAGCGGAAGCAACTGGTGTGTGTTGGATTTCCTATCCTATATCCCAAACTGTATCGGCTCTTACACTCATGACCTGTACCAGGCAGAAGCCACACAGATAGAGGATAAATTTCAGGAGGTGCAGCAACTCATCTATGCAAGAGATACGATGTACACCAGCCTGCAAGCACAGGCGGATGTGGCACACAGCGGAACTTCCGACCCTAATCTGATAGAAGCCACTATGGAACAGACCGGGGTGGACGAAGTGACCAATATGGAAAAGGATGCAGCCAAACTTTGGTTCACTTCACTTACTTCCGGGATTGTTGTAGGAATAGATAAAATCGTGATGCTCATAGCTTTAATTGTATTTCGCATAGGCTGGTGGGCTACGATTTACTGCCAGCAAATCCTGCTCGGAATGCTCACGATTTTCGGACCGATACAATGGGCTTTCAGCCTCTTGCCCAAATGGGAAGGAGCTTGGGCCAAATGGCTGACAAGGTATCTGACGGTACATTTTTATGGTGCGATGCTCTACTTCGTCGGATTTTATGTCCTGCTTCTGTTCGACATTGTGCTTTGCATACAGGTGGAAAACCTGACGGCAATCACGGTAAGTGAGCAGACAATGGCTGCTTATCTGCAAAACTCCTTTTTCTCGGCAGGCTACCTTATGGCTGCAAGTATCGTGGCATTGAAATGCCTGAACCTTGTTCCGGACTTGGCGGCATGGATGATTCCAGAAGGCGACACGGCATTCTCAACCCGAAACTTCGGTGAAGGTGTGGCTCAACAGGCGAAAATGACAGCGACCGGTGCAATCGGCACCATGATGCGATAATCGTAAACTCATAATCAAGAATATACAATGGTAATCAGAAATTTAGAAAACAAAATCAAGTTAGTGGGAATCATCTGCTCGTTCTTCCTTGTCGGCTGCATCATCATCAGCGTAAGCAGCATTTGGACGGCACGGACAATGGTGACAGATGCACAGAAGAAAGTCTATGTGCTGGACGGCAACGTGCCAATATTGGTCAACCGTACCACGATGGACGAAACCCTTGATGTGGAAGCCAAAAGTCATGTGGAAATGTTCCACCACTTCTTTTTCACGCTTCCTCCCGATGACAAGTACATCAAATACACGATGGAAAAGGCGATGTACCTGGTGGACGAGACCGGACTTGCACAGTACAACACGCTCAAAGAGAAAGGCTTTTACTCCAACATCTTGGGAACGAGTGCCGTATTCTCCATTTACTGCGACAGTGTGCGGTTTGACAAAAGCAATATGGAGTTCACTTATTACGGACGGCAGCGTATCGAGCGCAGAAGCAATATCCTGATGCGTGAACTGGTGACGGCAGGGCAACTTAAACGAGTACCGAGAACCGAGAACAATCCGCACGGACTGCTTATCGTAAATTGGCGTACCCTCCTCAATAAAGACATCGAACAGAAAACGAAAGCAACCTATTAAAATTTACAGATATGAACACCAAAGGATTCCGCAGGATGCTGTTCGGCGAAAAGATGCCGGACAAGAACGATCCACAATACAAAGAGAGATACGAGCGTGATGTGAATGCCGGTCGCAAATTCGCCCAGGCGACACGTCTTGACAAACTGGCCGCCAAGATACAGGGCTTTGCCAACAGGAACAAGATACTGTTCCTTGTCATGGTATTCGGTTTCGTAATCGGCACATTCACCTTCAACATTTATCGGCTGACCAAAGCTTATCGGCATGGTCAGGAGATAAGAAGTGCTACAGAAATGCAGGACAGCCTGCTCAGAGAACGCCACAAGGAGCCGGTTGCTCCCATTGTTGAACCCACCCAAACCAGACAACAATGAAAAGGATATTCGAGAAAATCAATTTCAGGCAGCCCAAATATATGCTTCCTGCCATATTGTATATTCCGCTGTTGGGCGCGTCCTATTTCATCTTTGACCTCTTCAATGCAGAAAAGGCAGAGATAGCCGACAAGACACTCCAGACCACGGAGTTCCTGAATCCCGACCTGCCCGATGCCACCATCAAGGGCGGCGACGGCATAGGAAGCAAATACGAGAACATGGCAAAGTCGTGGGGCAAGATTGCCGACTACACGGCTGTGGATAACATAGAACGAGACGAACCCGATGATGACAAGGAAAAATACGAATCACAGTACAGCCAGGACGAAGTTGCCTTCTTGGGTGAACTGGAACAGCAGAAATTACAGGCAGAGGACGCTGCCGATGCCAAAGCGAGAGAGCAGGAAGCCCTCAAAGAACTGGAGCGTGCCCTCGCGGAAGCACGACTAAAGGCGCAGGCACAGGTGGAACCTGTTGAACCGCTTGCAGAAGACAGTCTCGAACAACGCACGGAAACCGGAGTGTCCGCAAGCGGAACAATCAATGAAGACAGCCGGGCGGTAAACGCTCCTTCCGAAAACGAAGAACCGGGTGAAATGATCAAGAAAGTAAAAGTGACCTCCGACTATTTCAACACCATTGCCCAAAACGAGCATGAGCCTAATCTGATCAAGGCGATTATAGACGAGGATGTCAAGGCCGTGAACGGAAGCCGTGTCAGGCTTCGGCTTTTGGATGATGTGGAAATCAATGAGACGGTGGTCAAAAGCGGTTCTTATCTCTATGCCATCATGAGCGGTTTTTCCTCGCAGCGGGTCAAGGGAACCATTAACAGCGTACTGGTGAATGATGAAATCATCAAGGTCAGCCTTTCGCTCTATGATACCGACGGACTGGAGGGACTGTATGTGCCGTCAAGTTCATTCAGGGAAACCGCCAAAGATGTGGCAAGCGGAGCGTTCAACAGCAACATGAACATGAATACCGGCAGTAATGGCAACAGCCTTACCCAATGGGGAATGCAGGCTATTCAGGATGCCTACCAGAAGACGAGCAACGCCATCAGCAAGAACATCAAAAAGAACAAGGTCAACCTGAAATACGGTACGTTTGTCTATATCATCAACAGCAAGGAAAAAAGAAATGCAAAGTAAATAACCATTCAAAGAATCATAGATATGAAGATTATCAAGACTATCTGTATCGGAGTAACGGCGGCATTGTCGAGCCTGCCTACATTCGCCCAGCAGACTTACGAGGAACTGGAGCAACTGACCGTCAACGAGCAAGTGACCACGGTCATTACCGCTTCCGAACCTATACGCTTCGTGGATATTTCCACGGACAAAGTAGTCGGTGACCAACCGATAAACAACACGATCCGTCTGAAACCAAAGGAGACGGGATACGAGGACGGTGAGATACTGGCCATCGTCACCATTGTCACGGAACGCTATCGTACCCAGTATGCGTTGCTCTATACCACAAGGATGCAGGAAGCCGTGACGGACAAGGAAATCGAGTTCCGGGAACGTAACGCCTATAACAATCCTGCCGTGAGTATGTCACAGGCGGATATGACACAGTTTGCGAGGCGTATATGGAACTCTCCTGCCAAATACCGCAACGTGAGAAGCCGGGAACACCGCATGACGATGAGATTGAACAACATCTACGCGGTCGGTGATTATTTTTTCATTGACTTCTCCATTGAGAACAAGACAAACATCCGTTTTGACATTGACGAGATCCGGGTAAAACTCGCGGACAAGAAGTTGTCCAAGGCGACCAACGCCCAAATCATAGAGCTGGCTCCCGCATTGGTACTTGAACAGGCAAAGTCATTCCGTCATGGCTACCGCAATGTCATCGTGTTGAAGAAGATGACCTTCCCCAACGACAAGGTACTGACCATTGAAATGACCGAGAAACAGATAAGCGGCAGGAACATACATCTGAATATAGACTACGAGGATGTGCTTTCAGCCGATTCGTTTAACCGTGTATTATTGGAGGAGGAATGATGAAAAAGATATTATTGGTATTGGTCACGGTAATGACATTTGCCATGAACGGTAAAGCGCAAAGCAACAGCGACCGTCTTTCGTTGGGTGTCGGTTGCCTGTATCAAAACGGGCTGGACATCACCCTCTCATACGAACATGAGGGCAAGTACCACCACACATGGGAGTTTTTTGCCAATGGTTATCTCAAATGGGACGAATGCGCATCCTGCGGTCATATCTGTCCGGAATCATTCTGGAGGAATTACAGGAGTTACGGATTCGGAGTAGCCTACAAGCCTTGTGTGGCGCGTGGTCGCAACCATTACGGCAATGTCCGTATCGGGGCATCGGCCGGGAGTGACACAAAACGGTTCTTGGGCGGCATCCACCTCGGCTATGAACACAATTACGTACTTCGAGGTGGCTGGAGACTTTTCTGCCAGGTGAAAACCGATTTGATGATAAAAGGAGAAGACCTGTTCCGCACGGGCATTGTCTTAGGTGTAAAATTACCTCTAAACTAAGGGAAAATGAAAAAGAAATTATACATAAACGCTTGCAGGCTATTCAGTCTGTCGGCCATCGTCATGTTATTCGTGGCCTGTGACGCACACCGGGATTTCCCGGACACGGCAATGAAGCCCTGTCATATCCTGTGTACGGACGGCAAAGTGTTGTCGGTATCAGACTTCAAGCAATCCGAAAAACAGCCCATTGCCGTGGTGTTCCATGTCAATCACGATGAAGCCATTGAAGGCAACGGCTATGCGGTTTACCTGTGGGACTTGGCTCCGGAGGCTTTTGCAGATAGCATAGGGGTAAACCAACGCACATCTACTGACATCACGGCACTGGACGGCAACGAAAACACCTTTGCAATCTACGACACCAGAGAAACCACCTCGCCTATGGCAGAAGCAGTCTTCGCCCTGTGGCGGTACGGACAGTCGTCCTATATCCCATCCGTGGCACAGATGCGGATGCTCTATAATGCCAAGAGCCAGATAAACCCCATCATCAGGATGTGCGGTGGCGACGAACTGCCCGATGCAGCCGATGACTGCTGGTACTGGACGAGTACGGAAGTGGCCGGGCAGGAAAAGGCGAAAGCGTGGCTCTATTCCATGGGAAGCGGCTCGATGCAGGAAACACCCAAGACACAGGCGCACAAGGTACGAGCAATCATTACCTTGAGAGATTAAGAATCAGAATATACAAGAATTAGCGAATAACTGGAAACGAAATGGAAGAAAGCAAAGAGTTACAAGGTTTTTACAAGATATTCCGTTCGATCATCTATGTCTCCATTCTGCTGGAGTTTTTCGAGTATGCCATTGACCCGGCCATGCTTGACCATTGGGGCGGCATACTCTGCGACATACACGGGCGTATCAAGCGGTGGGTAATCTACAATGACGGGAATCTCGCGTATAGCAAGTTAGCCACATTCCTGCTTATATGCATCACCTGTATAGGGACAAGGAACAAGAAGAAACTGGAGTTCAATGCACGGAAACAAGTTCTTTATCCTATTATAATAGGTATGGGGCTGGTTGTATTGTCTGTTTGGTTGTTCGGATATCCGATGGAAACAAGGCTTTACACTTTACGGTTGAACATCTGGCTTTATATGCTTGCCTCAATAATCGGTGTGGTACTGGTACACATTGCCCTTGACAACATTTCCAAGTTCCTCAAAGAGGGATTACTGAAAGACCGTTTCAATTTTGAGAATGAGAGTTTTGAGCAGTGCCGGGAGTTGCAGGAGAACAAGTATTCGGTCAATATCCCCATGCGCTACTATTACAAGGGGAAGTTCCGCAAAGGTTGGGTGAACATCAGCAATCCTTTCCGAGGCACATGGGTGGTCGGCACACCGGGTTCCGGCAAGACTTTCTCCATTATCGAACCGTTTATCCGGCAACACTCGGCAAAAGGCTTTGCCTTAGTCGTTTACGATTATAAGTTTCCGACCTTGGCTACCAAATTATACTATCATTACAAGAAAAACCAGAAGCTCGGAAATCTGCCCAAGGGGTGCAAGTTCAACATCATCAATTTCGTTGATGTGGAGTATTCGAGGAGGGTGAACCCTATCCAGTTGAAATACATCAACAACCTTGCTGCCGCATCTGAAACCGCAGAAACCCTGCTTGAGTCCTTACAAAAAGGCAAGAAAGAAGGAGGCGGTGGCAGTGACCAGTTCTTTCAGACATCCGCTGTCAACTTCCTTGCAGCCTGCATCTATTTCTTCTGCAACTGGGGCAAAGAGCCATACGACAAGGACGGCAATATGCTCACGGCAGAGAAGGTACAGGACAAACAGACCAAACGGATGATACCCACCGGACGGGTGTTCAATTCCGCAGGCGAGGAAGTGGAACCGGCTTATTGGCTCGGAAAGTATTCCGATATGCCACATATCCTGTCATTCCTCAATGAGAGTTACCAGACCATTTTCGAGGTGTTGGAGACCGACAACGAGGTGACGCCGTTGCTCGGTCCGTTTCAAACCGCTTTGAAGAACAAGGCAATGGAACAGTTGGAAGGTATGATTGGTACGCTACGTGTCTATACCTCACGCCTTGCCACCAAGGAAAGTTACTGGATATTCCACAAGGACGGTGACGACTTCGACTTGAAAGTTTCTGACCCGAAAAGTCCTTCTTATCTCTTGATTGCCAATGACCCGGAAATGGAGAGCATCATCGGTGCGCTGAACGCCCTTATCCTCAATCGTCTGGTTACACGAGTGAACACGGGACAAGGCAAAAATATCCCGGTAAGCATCATCGTTGATGAGCTGCCGACTTTGTATTTTCACAAGATAGACCGCCTTATCGGTACGGCTCGAAGCAACAAGGTGTCAGTGGCGTTGGGATTCCAGGAACTTCCGCAGCTCGAAGCGGATTATGGCAAGGTAGGTATGCAGAAGATTATCACCACTGTCGGCAATGTGGTCAGCGGTTCTGCCCGTTCCAAAGAGACCTTGGAATGGCTGTCTTCCGACATCTTCGGCAAGGTGGTACAACTCAAAAAGGGCGTGACCATCGACCGGGACAAAACCAGCATCAACCTCAATGAGAACATGGACAGTCTTGTTCCTGCATCCAAAATCTCCGATATGCCGACCGGATGGATATGCGGTCAGACAGCCCGTGATTTTGTGAAGACAAAAACAGGAAGCGGTGGAAGCATGAACATTCAGGAAAGCGAGGAGTTCAAGACCTCCAAGTTTTACTGCAAGACAGACTTCGACATGAAAGAAATAAAAAAGGAAGAAGCCGGCTATGTACCGCTTCCCAAGTTCTACACCTTCAAATCAAGGGATGAACGGGAACGCATCCTTTACAAGAACTTCGTACAGGTTGGAGAAGATGTCAAGGAAATGATACAAGAGATTCAGAAATATAAAGTGAAATAGCTTTTCTAATGGGGGCAAATCATCAGGCATTGCCCCCATATTCCAACCCCAATAATGCTTTATTTTTTTCTATTTTGAGTTTTCTTGATTTTAGGCCTCGTTCCATTTTTTGATACGCCAGTGTCAATACAACTACTACATTTACAATCTGTTAGCAATACTAAGGTATGTGGTAAATCAGTGTATTCATTTTTCAAATCATCAAAATTAGAACAATTACCACCTTTTTTATGAACATCAAATATCCAAAATACAGACAAGCAAGCACCTGTTGCATTAGTGTATTGTATGAACTTTTTCTTATACTCCTGACGTTCTTTTTTATTTTTAAGTTCTTTATTGTGAAGCAGTTTAAGCTCTACCATAATAGGATTACATAAACCATATCGAATAAGAAGATCTGTACGCTTATTATCTTGTAGAGTAACCTCCCGATCTACACGAACAGCCTCTAATCCCATTTGGCAGCATTTATTGATGACGGTATTTTTCAACTCCCTCTGAATAAAATCTTCACTTAAAGCCTCTTGTCGTACTAAAGAATATATACCTTGGTCTTGTATTTCTTTTTGAACCTCAGAATAAATATAATTAAAATATCGTCTTAAATCGTTATCGTTCCGGATTTCCAAATGTGATTCTTTGACGCATTTATTGTATTGCTTAATAGCTTTACCAATTGTAATTTTTTCTTTTTTCAAATACATTATTTCAGCATTATCCATAATGTTGTTTACGAGAAAACTCGCATTTGTATCATTAAAATACGCCACCTTTTTTCTTAATTCTAATATATAAAAAATATTATTGGTATTTATAAAGAAAAAGCATATCTGATTAAGAAGATAGCTTGAGTATTCCTGTGTCTCTGAAGTTATACATAATGATAAGCCAAAATCAAACAAATCAAACATTTGTTCAATCAGTCTCTCATTATTTTTTATGCTCATAAAGCATTTGAACATCTGTGGATGTGTCATTTCTGATTCTTCCTTAGAAACCGCATATACATACCCAGTTTTACGACAAAGAGACTTTACAACATGATTTTTTAAATATTCAATCCTCCATGTCATTGCCTCTGGATCTTGATATTTTTCAATCATTATGTCATTACACTGCATTTTTATGCTTCCAATACTATCATCAGCAAGAGAATCGAACAATGCTCTGTAATTATTTATATTCCAATTACAGTACCCTTCAGATACAAGAGCTAAAGCTTTAGATGCAGCAATACTGTGACTAAAGTCTTGATTGGCTTTATATTGTTCGATATACTCTTCCACTTTATAGGACAAAGCATCAATTCCATAATCGGTAATACAGGTTAAAACATCCTCCGTACTAATATTCATAAAATCATCTTCCCTTGACTTCCACCATTCGACAAGTTGCTTCTTCTCATCATCACTAATACTACAAATAATAGACTTGTATATTTCCTTTATCTCGTTGGCCCCAGCATTCAAAGTACAGCAGACAACAGGTAAAGTCTTTATCAAAACAGTTCTATTTTCTTCCAACACTTTACGGAATCCTAACCGATAAATTGCATTAACAAAATACGGTATTTTAATTAAAGATGTAGATAGATTAAAAGAATTTTCGGATGTCTTCTTTAATGTCATTTCATCCAAATTTAGTTCTGTGAAAAATTTTGCAATAACATCCACAAAAGGTTGAATAAATTCCTGTTGTTGTATAAATTCTACATTTTTAGATACTTCAAATGCAGCTTCATACTTGTAGAATTCGTGTACATTTAGTTTTGAAAGGATTTGATAAGAATCAATAAGTCGCTGATATTCATGTGAATTTGTTTGACTTTCTACTTTTTTCTTTGAGTTTTCATCCCATCGTTCAAATGTCTCTGCATAACGTTTTATGTATTCGGATATAGAAATGCTCTTAACTTCATCATTTCTGATTTTACTAATAAGAGCAGTTAGAATATTGTCTATATGCCATTCTCCTATCTTTATTTCATGTAAAAGTTTGTCTAAAGAAGATATAAGTTCAGCATCAACAATTTCTGCATCAAAATGTCGAAATAAATCTTCTAAATCCCATACTCTATCAAAACTATCAATAAACAAGGATCCTGTTGTTTTCTCAAGCAGTATTTGTTTAATAATAGGATTGATCTCTGTATAGCTCATATACAGATGATTATTAATGAAACTCACAATAACTTTTGTCATGAGTTTTTTACTTTCTAAATCTATATCCCACGCAATATGAAATTGTTTCGTTAAATGCCACTCATAATGGATATGTAAAGTCCTATTATGATTAAAAAAATCACCAAGTTTATTAGCTTCTGTAATCTTATTATACGCATAAATAATTGTAGGACCATCCATTATAAATAGTACTGCATTTATTGCATATGAATCACTTGCATAGCAACTATCCAACCAGCAATCTACAACATTATTATTTGTAAATTTTCCATAGCCGGTCACTTCACAGTATTTTTCTTTCACTCTTTCAGTAAAACGACTGTATGAACCAGATAATTTGACAAGTTCGTCTTCATTTTTTAGTGCATTATACAAACTTAAAGCCACCAGTTGTTTTTCCTCATCGCCTGTTTGCATGAGAATATTTGCTGCATTATTCCAATGGTCGAAAACTTCTTTGCTCAGTTTGTCATCTTCGGCAATTACTTCCAATATAGTACAGATATTCGTTATTTGAATCTTATTAAGCCGTTCTACAGCCAATATTATTTTATTATTACAACTTGAAGTATAGCATTCTTGTAATAATCCGCAAATTGCCCCTCTCCAGTTAATATATACAGGTACACGTTGATAGTGGTCAAAAATGATGAAGAATAACTCTTCTTTCTGTTGAAGAGAAAGAAGAGAAGAATCTATATATTTCAGCAAAGTTTCAAATGGCTCATTTTCAAGATTAGATTCATATGCCACAATAAGTTTTAGCACATTAACAAATGTATGTATTTTATCTTCCGCATATGAAATATGAGGAATAACATCGTACCAGTTTATGTAAATACGTTTCAATTCTTTATGCACAGCAACATCATAAAGTACACTTTCAATATTGTCCTGCCTACATAATTCTTTAGCAGCAAGATATTCCTGTAGTTCAGTATTTTCAAATTGCAATATCCCATTTGTTTCTTTTAATATACGACTCTCAAAGAATAACAAATCAAAATTAGCAATAAGCATCTGTGTCATATTGCCTTCTACTTCATCTAAGACCGTATATAATTCATCTTTTGAAATTTGATCCTTTCTGCTTATTTCCATAATGAAAGCCACTTTTTCCAATACTCGTTGTATAAGAACTTTAACACTTTCATTATTCGTAGTGTTCGGATAAACATCTATGGCTGTTTGTATTGAACGGACAATCATATACTCAAAAAGTTCTCCGACATTTAAACATCCTCCTTTTTTCTCATCATACTCCAATAAAAATGTCAAATATCTAGGAACTGTTAGAAGCTCTTTTAACTTTGCGCTTTTACTGATATTTTCGTTTGTTATATTCGAACATCTACAATTAACAACATCACTTACAATATGCTCACTCAACCTGCATAATTCAATAAAAATTAAATCACTGCAAACTGAGAAATGCTTTTTATAAGATGCCACATAATGCTTTCTACAAGTAAATAGCACCTTTGTTTCGGGATTATTTTCCCTATATTGTCTTATTGAAAGTAAAACAGTATGGAATATATTTCCCTCAACCTCGTCCAAGGCATCTATTATGCAGAAATCCTCATTGGTCGGAGCGGATTCTAAATTAAATTTAGATGCAGGACATAAATACAAATGACCAGAAATTTGCTTCTTTATTTCATCAACAAGCCGACTCTTTCCAATACCAGGTTCACCCACTATACAAACAAATTTTTCTTGAAGCAATTTGTCTATTGACAAATTTTCTTCGACACCAAACAACGAAGTGGTTCTGTTATTCTCTAACAGATCATACACATTTTGATACCTGACTATTTGAGGTGTAATATAATTTTCCATTCTTTATGTACCAGTCTTATCATAAAATAACTATAGAGCAAAGATAACCCTTTTTCCTGATCTAATAATCATAGATAAGCAGGAATATTGAACTAATTCGCAATTTCAATGGAAAATCATATAACTTGAATGATGTCTGAATAAAATAAATTCATTACTTTTGCATGGTAAGGTAAATAATAAACCAAAATGGAAGAGACGAAAGATATAAATCGAATCAAAGTCGTTCTTGTTGAAAAGAAGCGAACCAACAAATGGCTGGCAGAACAATTGGGCAAGGATCCGGCAACAGTGTCTAAATGGTGCACGAACACCTCACAGCCCGGATTGGAAACTCTGTTGCAGATTGCCAATGTGCTGAATGTTGATGTGAAAGAGTTGTTGAACTCCTCGTTGGAGGAAAGCATCCAGACTGTCAGACTCGTTAAATGATAATACGTGGATATGAACAAAACGGAATTATACAATAAGATAGTGCAGCTCGATGGACTGACAAACGAAGAAAAGTCGGAACTGTTGGGCCTGCTGCGCAAGCAAAAGAAGTATGGGCTTGTGTGGGAGGATAAGCCGGAGGATGTGGAGGAGCGTTTGCGGGATGAGTTGCCGGTATTGATAGAGGATGCCATGAAAGCCATAATCAGCGATGATGCCAATGCACCGAACCATATCCTTATCGAGGGTGATAACTTGGAAGCCCTGACCTCACTTGCCTAC
Source organism: Bacteroides sp. D1 (assembly GCF_000157095.2). Taxonomy (NCBI): domain Bacteria; kingdom Pseudomonadati; phylum Bacteroidota; class Bacteroidia; order Bacteroidales; family Bacteroidaceae; genus Bacteroides; species Bacteroides sp. D1. The sequence continues at coordinate 327,372 of NZ_JH114339.1, read as the reverse complement.
ACGCATGAGGGAAAGATTGATGTTATCTATATCGATCCACCGTACAATACGGGAAACAAGGATTTTGTCTATAACGACTGTATTGTTGACAAGGAAGACAGCTACCGTCATTCCAAATGGCTGTCGTTTATGAACAAGCGGTTGCGTATTGCAAAACAACTGCTGTCTGACCGTGGCGTTATCTTTATCTCAATTGATGATAACGAACAAGCGCAATTGAAATTGCTGTGTGATGAAGTGTTCGGAAATAATAATTTTATAACCAATATTATATGGCAGTCAACAGCAGGCTCTAATACAGGGAATGAAATTGTAACAACAACAGAATATGTTTTAGTCTATACTGCAAATCGTTCAAAAGCTCATTTTGACGGACAGCCACCTTCAGATGATACATTTAAACTAACGGATGAACATATCAAAGAGAGAGGACATTATACTTTGGATAAACTTGATCGAAGACGAGTAGGGGGACATTATTCAGAAGCACTTAATTTTCCAATTAAAATGCCAGATGGAACTTTACGATACCCGGGTGGAGGACAACAACAGAATGAAGGATGGAACTATTTATGGAGTAAAACAAAAGTTCAATGGGGGTTAGATAATGATTTTATCGTTTTTAAGAAAAACAAAAATGAATGGGCAGTATATTGTAAGCGTTACCAAAAAGTAGATAACTCTAACAGACAGGTAGATAGGACAACACCTTATAGGAATCTAATCACATCAGATTTGTTCAACACAGCCCAAGGTACAGCAGAAATAGCTAATATTTTTGCTATTAGACCTTTTGCTTTTCCAAAGCCATCAACCTTTGTGAAATTCTTACTATCCTCAGCAGTTGTAACATCACCTAACGCTATGGTTCTTGACTTCTTTGCCGGCTCCGGTACCACCCTTCACGCCACTATGCAACTCAATGCTGAAGATGGCGGGCACCGCAAGTGCATCCTCGTCACCAACAATGAGAATAACATCTGCGAAGAAGTGACCTACGAACGAAACAAACGGGTAATCAATGGCTACACCACACCTAAAGGTGAAGAAGTCACCGGCTTAAAGAACAACACACTGCGCTACTATCGTACAAGTTTTGTCGGCAGAAGCCGGAGCATGAAGAATATGCGTCAACTGATGAACCTCTCCACCGATATGCTCTGCATTAAGGAAGACCTCTATACCGAACAGACAAAATTCGGTGAACAACCGACCTACAAGAATGTGTTCCGCTATTTCGACAATGGCAAGAAGCGTATGATGATTATATATAAGGAAGAGGCCGTGCCGCTGTTGGCAGACCTTATCCGAAAGACTGATTACGAGGGGAAGATGCGCGTGTATGTGTTCTCGCCAAGCGAAGACCCGTGGGAAGGTGAATTTGAAGAGGTACAGGACAAAGTGCAGCTTTGCGCTCTTCCGCAGGCCATATACAACGCCTACAAGCGCATCCTGCCAAAGAAAAAAGACATCACTCTTGAACAAGAAAACGATGCTGCCAGCAATGACGACAAAGCATTCAACGGTATGCTTAATTTTGATGAAAAGGAGGACGAGCAATGAACGAGCAGCAGGATAAAGGAAACATCATACTCTACCAAACCCCAGATGGGCAATCGAAGATAGAAGTAACCCTGTCGGGCGATACGGTGTGGCTCACTGCCGACCAAATGGCAGAACTGTTTCAGAGAAATAAGTCCACCATCTCACGGCACATAAAAAACGTGTTTGAAGAGGGTGAGTTGCAGGCAGATATGGTTGTTGCGTTTTTTGCAACAACCACTCAACACGGAGCTATCATAGGTAAGCAACAAACGCATCAAACAGCCTTTTACAACCTTGACATGATAATCAGCATAGGCTATCGTGTAAAGTCACATCGTGGCGTCCAGTTTCGTATATGGGCTACAAATGTACTGCGCGAATATATCGTGAAAGGATTTGCCCTGAACGATGAACTGCTGAAACGTGCCGGAGGTGGCAACTATTTTGACGAATTGCTTGCACGTATTCGCGACATCCGCTCATCCGAAAAAGTGTTCTACCGAAAGGTTTTGGCAATCTATGCGTTAAGCATAGACTATGACCCACGGGCAGAAGCCACACAACTCTTTTTCAAGACCGTACAGAACAAGATGCACTTTTCCGCTCACGGACACACTGCCGCTGAAGTAATATATGAACGTGCCGATGCAGAAAAGGATTTCATGGGATTGACCTCGTGGACAGGCGCAATGCCTAAACGTACTGATGCAGAGGTAGCGAAAAACTATCTTTCGGCTGATGAATTGGATACGCTCAATAGAATAGTCAGCCTATACCTTGATTTTGCTGAACTGCAAGCCAAGTCGCACCAGCCCATGTATATGAAAGACTGGATTCAGAAGTTGGACGACTTTCTCAAACTATCCGGGAAAGAACTACTTACCCATGCTGGCAGAATATCGGCAGAAATAGCCAAACAGAAAGCCGATATGGAATATGATAAGTTTAAGGAACGGACCATGTATGAACTATCGCCTGTGGAAATTCATTTCTTGGAGAATTTTGAAAAGGAACAGAAAAAATTAAAGGAATAGACGGAAAACAATGAAGAATTTAGCATATCAACAGAAAGCCGTAACCGAATTGGTAGATAAAACTATCCGCCTGTTAAACCTTGGAGGGCAGCGCAATAAATTAGTGTTCGAGGCGACTACCGGAGCCGGAAAGACCGTGATGGCTTGCCAGATGCTGGCAGGACTGATGGACGAATTGCACGACCGTGGTGACAGCCGTTACCAGGAAGTGGCATTTATATGGTTTGCCCCACGCAAACTGCACATACAGAGTTATGAAAAATTGAAAGGCGCATTCGAGGAGACACGCACGCTTCGCCCGGTAATGTTCGATGAACTGGACCAGAATGAAGGTATCCGTCCCGGTGAAATACTCTTTGTAAACTGGGAAAGCGTGAATAAGGAGAATAATGTAATGGTACGTGAGGGTGATTGTTCACTTTCGCTTTACGAAATAACCGACAGGACGAAAGAGGAATTCGGCCTACCTATTGTAGCCATCATTGATGAGGAACACATGTTCTGGTCGAAGACAGCGGACAAGTCGGCTGCCGTGCTCGATAGAATCAATCCGACTGTGGAGATTCGTATTTCTGCCACTCCCAAAACTGCCAATCCAAAGGAAAAGGTCACGGTCTATCGTCAGGATGTGATTGCTGCAGAAATGATAAAAAAGGAAGTGGTGCTCAATCCGGAAATAGAGCTGAATTTCAGTGATGAACTGGAACTCAATGCCAACCTTATCAAAGCGGCATTGGACAAGCGTAACCAGATAGCCGAAGCGTATAAAGCGGTAGGTTCCAACGTCAATCCCCTGCTGTTGATTCAGTTGCCTAACGACACCAAAGAGAGTATGACAGCCGAAGATACAGCCATCGCCGACCAAGTAAAGAAATATCTTGAAGTGATGTGTGGCATCACAACAGACAATCATCGGCTGGCAGTATGGCTTGCCGGCGAGAAAGAGAATCTGACAGACCTTGAAAAGCCGGATAACCTGACAGAGGTATTGCTTTTCAAAGAGGCGATTGCCTTGGGTTGGGACTGCCCTCGCGCAGCGGTATTGCTCATCTTCCGCAAATTGCAAAGCGACCAGTTTACCATACAGACAGTGGGGCGTATCATGCGTATGCCGGAGCAGAAACATTATCAAAAGGAGATACTGAACTCCGGCTATGTGTTTACCGACATCGCAAAGGACAAGATACAGATTGTTACGGCGGATGCCGGATATATCTTGAACAATACCATTACCGCGCATCGCCGTGAGAATCTGAAAAATGTAAACTTACCGTCAAGCTATACAGAACGCCCCAATGTAGAACGTAACTATTTAGGCCCGGACTTCCGTAAGGTGTTACACGAAGAAGCCCGCAGGTTTTGGGACTTTGTGGAAGGCAACTTGCTGTTCTCGTTGGAGGAGTTGGCCAAGTTGGATAATGATGAAGAAAGCAATACATTGCCGGATAGCGATGACCTTCAAATCAATGAAAACAGGAAAAAGGTGGCTAACTCCTTGCGCCTTGATGTAAAGAACATCAATATCGAGATACCGCAAGATGTACACTTCCAAAATGAAGAACAGGTGCTGGAAGTTGATACTGTAAAATACGCGAGAAAAGCCACGGAGATAGACCGTGTGTTTATGGCATACATTGCCACTAAAGGCCATCAGTTCGAGAGCAAAGGAAGAACTGACAAAATAGCAAGTTACCTGTTAGAGATACTTGCCGATTTCTTTGGAATCTATGAGACGGAAGCCAAAAAAGTGGTACTCTACCATTCGAACCGCCCCAAATTCGACCGTATCATCGACTCCGCTTTGGAAAGGTATGCCCGTATCCGTGACAAGGCCCGCAAAGAATCGGCAGCAAAAAGAGTATTCAGGAAATACGGCTGGGAAGTGCCGGAAGAACGGACATACGATAACGAAACAAGTCACATAGAAGAAACCGGTAATCATGCGCTACTGCCATTTGTGCAACTCAATCAGGCTTCGAATCCGGAAAAAGATTTTGTTGCCTATTTAGAACAGAACAGCCAATACATAGACTGGTGGTATAAGAACGGGGATAAAGGCAAACAGCATTACGCCATAGAATATACCACCGGAGACGAACAGGCAAAATCACTCTTCTACGTGGATTTTGTAATCCGGATGAAGAACGGACATATCTATCTGTTCGATACCAAAAGTATAGGCAGCGATGTGTTTGCGTCCGACAAGCATAACGCCTTGTTGCAATACATAAAAGAAAACACAACGGAAGAACAGCCGCTCTACGGTGGTGTCATTCTTCGGAAGGATGAAAACTGGTTGTTCTCGCCGCTTCCCATAAAGAACACTACCGACACATTGAACTGGAATTGTTTCTATCCTCAAAACGCATGATGATTATGGCAAAAGGAATAGACCCCAAATTTGTACACTATGGCATCCGAAAGGATGACTTGGCTATGATAGAGGCAATCTGTGAAAAAGAAGAGATTGACTTTGATTGGCTTAGTGAAGACATACTTAAAGCGTATCACGCTAAGAAAGTAGATGTGATAGAAATGAGTGACAACGATACGGAAGAGATTATCCGTAACGCCATTCAGAAAATTCGTCAATAAAATTTAGATGCCATGCTCATACAGAAAATAAAAATAAGCAACTATAAAACCTATCTGGCCCTCGACCTTGATTTGACGGTGGATGATGACAGGCCAATCATCCTTATCGGAGGATCGAATGGTGGTGGTAAAACGACTCTATTTGAAGCCATCAGTGGGGCTTTGTACGGGTTGAAAATAGAGAGCAAAGAACATTTCATTGAATTGCTCAATCAAGGTGCTATAAATACAGCGAAGCCGGAGATAAGTCTGCAAATAACATTTGTAGGCAAAGTATTAGGACAACAGCAAAAATACATCTTGAAAAGAACCTACGTGCTTAATCCACAAGGAAGACCTCTCGAAAGTGTCTCTCTCAACATGAATGGCAATATGTATGTGTATGGTACCATGACAGCCGCCAAAGACAGACTACGTGCCGAACAGGAGATAAACAAAATCATCAAGGCTAATCTTCCCCAGGAACTCAGCCAATATTTCTTGTTTGATGCCATGCAATCGAGCGAACTACTGAAAAAGAACGTCTTTCAGCAAACCATTCGAGATAACTTTGAAAACGTGCTCGGTTTCAAAAAATATCTACAACTAAAACACGCATCAGAAAAACTCCAGCAGGAATGGGCGCAACAACGTTTAGAAGCAGAAAAGGAAGCAAAGGAATACAATGCCTTATGCGGTCAAAAGGAACAGTTGATAAGTGAGTTGAATGAATGTCTTGCCGAACAAGACAGGCTGTACAAATATATGACTTCGGTAGAAGAAGAGTATCAACGTGCAAAAGAAGGTGCGCAACAAACAGCCAACCTGAACAAACGCATACAAGACATTGACGGCAAAATAAAAAACATCACTGACGAAGCTGCAAATTATGCAGAGGTCTTGAAGTCGTTTGTAGAGAACATTGAAATCAATGTGTTCCTGCCCAAACTGGCATCAAACCTGTCGCAGGAAATCAACAATCTTCTCCGTGTAAAAGAGCAGCTACAAAAACAGAATACCGGTGCCTATCCGATAGAAACGTTACGTGATGTAACCTCCAAAATTATAGAATATCTAAAAGAACTGTCCCTATGTAGTCATGCGGTGGATGAAGAAAATGTAGTAGCACATATGGTAGCTTTACAGAATGCTACCAATACAGAAGATCCATATGATTATTTAGACGATTCGGAAGTAACTGCTCTTCGTGAACTGCCCGGCAAAGGCGGTCATAACCAGTTCGTTTCTATCGACAGAAAAAGACAAGAATTAGAGGTTCAATTAGCGAACATAGATAATTTGAAATCAGAAAAGCGCACATTGGAACAGACTCGTTCCGGTGGAAATAGTATGCTGATAGCCAATTATGAGGAAGCCAAACATAATATAGAAAAGCAAAAATCGCTGGAAGGCAACTTGAAAGGCGAAATCCAACGTTTGGAGAAACGCATTCATCAATACGATGTACAGATACAGCAAGAGCCGGATTTGAAGTATGACACATTGATGAAACTTCGTCCATTCTTCGACAAAGTGGCAGATATGCTTTTGAAAAAGAAAAAAGCACAGATAGAAACGGAAATGCAAGAGCAACTAAACAAGTTGCTTGTTTCCTATAAAGGACATGTTGGGCGTGTTGAGTTATCCGATAGTATGGAAAAATTCAATATTAAGCTATACCATACAGCCGGAAATGAAATCTCATTGAATCAACTCAACGCTGCATCCAAGCAGATATTCATTCAAGTTCTTTTGAAAGTGCTTCGTAACTTAGGCGACTATAATCCACCGGTGATGATAGACACGGTGATGGGCGTACTTGATAATGAAAGCCGTGATGCACTTATGGAAGAGTATTTCCCGCAGTTGGCAGAACAGACAATTCTGTTGTGTACCACTTCGGAAATCAGAACGGACAGCGACTATATAAAGTTAGAGCCATTTATCTCAAAGACCTATACCCTACATAGGAATGTGGAAGAGCAACGGACAACCATAGATGAAGGCTATTTTGGTATCACGCTTAATCAGTAGTAACGACATGAGTATCATCAATTTTTCAAATACACGTCAAATGGAAGGTCTGCTGGATGAAATCAGTCCTGTCAAAGATCTGATGGAGAATAAAATCAATCTGTCTCGTATTGTGGACAGAGAAAAGCGTGTGAGTCTTACCCTCAATAAGGTAATGAGAATCTGTTTCATTGTGGGACTGAGTATTCCTGCCGAGCGAAAAGAGGAAGAATTTAAGGACATTCAGCTTTCAACAAGTTCTGCACGTATTGTCCCCAGTTTCTTTACCATGCACGACTTGTCAACCCTATATGCAGCTCTTTTGAAATTACGATATTCAAGTTTGAATATTGACTGGACCCAGAACGCCACCCTTTCACGTATCATAGCAGCGGAAATGCTTCGTGGTCGTGATTATCTGATAAAAGAAAACAATTTGGATACATATTTGTATTCTATGGGCAGCAAGGTGGCTATGACAAAAGACATTCCAGTGCTTAATCTACTTGTGGGTAACTATGGAGACGAGGAAATGGAAGCGAACCTTGACATCAACAGCCGCAACATTACCAACTCTCAAATTATCATAGCTGGAGCTACCGGATCTGGAAAAACAAACTTGTTAGCTGTATTGATGCAGCAATTTAGAGCGTTGTCTTCCGAATCGCAATATCCTGTAAATTTTCTGTTATTCGATTATAAAGGAGAATTTAGCGATATCCAAAACAATCATTGGCTCTCTCACTTTGATGTGGATCGCAGTTGCATACTTGACCCCATCGAGCATCCGCTTCCATTCACTCCGTTCAAAGACTTTACAGGGCGACCTATCAACGAAATCAATCTCTATTCGTCTGAAATGGCATCAGCTCTCTGTTCCATTGACAGAGTTTCGGCAAGTGCCAATATGAATAACCGGCTGAGTGAGGCTATTGTTGAAGCATATAAGAAAACCAGCGGATCGCCTATCACATTCACAATGATGTTGAAGGAATATCAAGCTAAAATGACCGACCCTGCAAAAGACGACAGTATTTCGTCTGTACTTAAACAGTTGGTACGAGCCAATATATTTGAGGAAGAGGACAAAGCTGATTTGATTGGTGATTGCTATATCATCAAGATGGATGGTTATCCGAAGGACGGGCCTATTGCCAAGGCAATCGTGTACTTCTTAATCTCTAAGCTGAATAACATCTATGAACAGTTAGAAAAGCAAGCAACAAACGACGATGTGGTTCAGATACGCCATTTCTCCATTATAGACGAAGCTCACTATATGCTTGACTTTGACAATCGTCCTCTGCGTAATCTGATTGCCGTAGGTCGAAATAAGGGATTAAGCATCATTCTTGCCACACAAAATATGAGTAGTTTCAAGAGCAAAGGATTTGACTTTTATGCCAATGCTCAATATCCGCTCATTATGAAGCAGCAAACTATTGATGACAAGGTTATCAAGGATTTATTTGGTGTAAGTGGCAATGAACTTCAAGAAATTCGCACTGCCATTGCTGGGCTTCAAAAGGGAGAGCTGATAATCAAAGACCAAATGGCTTTTGCACTGAGTATGGGCAAAAAGTACAAGAAAATCAATGTAACGCACTTGATATAAGCAAGATTAGATTATGATAAAATTACCTTTCGAAATAATCCAACTTTTGTGGAGTTGTGGAAACAATCGAGTTGAGCATCTTAACGGATTTGCTACTGAATTTAGTGAAGCTACATTTGATATTGTTTCCACCTCACCCTTTGTTATACGCGCAAATAATACAGAAATACTTCTTACGCGAGATGAAAATGATCATAGTATTGATGGTTATCAATATGTCGTATTAACAAACAAGATACCTCGCAAAAGTGAATTTCTTAGAGGAAATATTTTATCTATCAGATGGATTAAACACCCCAAAATAGACACCTTACGTCCTGAGGAAATAACAGCTTCTTGGAGAGGTAAATTCCTTTATAAGAAGGAAAATATTCAAGAATCCATTTTAGGGCTTCGTGCTCCGCAACTTGGAGCTATATATGCGTTTATGTCAAAGGCTCAAATTCATCATGGCAGAAATATAATAGTCATGCCAACTGGGACAGGAAAGACAGAAACCATGTTAAGTATCCTCATTGCGAATCAATGTGCCAAAGTACTTGTAACTGTTCCATCTGATGCGTTAAGAGACCAATTAGCAAATAAATTTTTTACTTTGGGCGTACTTCACAAATTTGGAATAGTTACAAGTGATTGCTCTTATCCGAATGTTGGTATTGTTAAGGAAGGTATGGATTATAATGGTTGGTACACTTTAATTGAAAAATCAAATGTTATAATCACGACTATGCCTCTTATTACAAATTGCGAATCGGAGATTATAAATTTATTAAAGGAAAACATAAGTCATCTATTTGTTGATGAAGCACATCACTCCGAAGCTAAAACATGGAGCGAGTTCATCGACTCTTTTGATGATGAAAAAGTCACACTATTTACCGCAACTCCATTCAGAAATGATAGCCGAAGATTAAAAGGAGATTTTATATATAACTTTTCCTTAAAAGATGCACAATCGCAGGGATATTACAAACCTATAAAATTTATTCCAATAAGGGAGTATGATTTAATTCAAGCTGATAAACATATAGCCGAGGTAGCTGTTAAGCAACTCCGTTCTGATATGGAGAATGGATACGACCATATTCTTATGGCTAGATGCAGTACAAAACAAAGAGCCAAGGAAGTAATGGAGATATATCAGCAATACTCTGATTTAAATCCGGTGATGGTATTTAGTTCAATGCCAAACCAAAAATCAATTTTAAACAACATAAAAGACAAAAAACATAAAATTATTGTCTGCGTAAATATGTTGGGAGAAGGATTTGATATGCCTGAATTAAAGATTGCAGCAATTCACGACGCAAAGCAGAGTTTACCAATCACCTTACAATTCATAGGTCGATTTACACGTACATCATATGATTCTAACCTTGGAAATGCAAGTTTTATTACGAACATTGCATATCCTCCAATATTGGAAGAGCTAGAAGAACTATATGCTAAGGATGCAGATTGGAACAGCTTGTTGCCACTCCTAAATGATGGAACGACTGAACAAGAAAAAGATTTTAATCAATTCATCCAGTCATTTAACAATTTGGAATTATCAAAAATTCCATTCCAAAGTATAAATATTCCATTAAGTGCAGTCATATATCGAACTTCAAACACGTGGAATCCCAAAGCTTGGGAAAATATACTATCTCCTGAGATTTATGATTATCGTTTCGGAAGTAGCACCACAGATGGAGATACATTAGTTGTAATCGGAGGCAGCATTGAAAATGTTGATTGGGGTAATGTCGAATGTGTACAGAATTTACTTTGGAATATTCTTGTCATTCATAGATATTGTACACCCAAATATAACCACGCCTACGTATATAGTACTTTAAGTGAAACGGATGAGATAGTAAAGGCGATTTTTGGCGAAGATGATACCTGTAAAATTTCAGGGCACTGTGTATTTCGTGTCTTCCACGATATAAGACGTTTTGCCATTGTTAATTTTGGAGGAAGAAAAGCTCGAATGGGTAATGTTTCGTTTAAGTCTTACTATGGGAAAGATGTTCAAGAAGGTATTTCCATGACTGAGCAAAAACAATTAACGGCGAATAATTTGTTTGGTAACGGCTATAGACGTGGAGAAAGGGTTAGTGTAGGTTGTTCTGTAAAGGGGAAAATATGGAGTCATACAAGAGGTAATCTACTTGAATACACAAAATGGGCTAGAATGATTGGGAAGTTAGTTGAAAATGAGAAAATAGATCCTAATTCTTTTATCAATAACACTTTAAGAGTTCAAGCAATTTCTGAATTACCCCAAATTGCACCTATTGCAATTGATTGGGACCCGGAATTATACAGAGATTACCCAGAGCATGGAATATTCTTATCTCATAACCTTGTTGACTATCAATTATGGTATGCTACTATTGAATTAGCGGATTACGAGATAAAGAGCACAATTACGTTTAATATACTTATTGAGGATTCTAAATTCACCTATATAATCGAGTATTCCGAACAGGATAGCCGCCCAATATATCGCGTTAAACAGATACGGGGAAATAAACTAAAAATGAGATATGGTACTCGTCTCTATGATGATATTTGTGATTATTTTAATAATGACGATGCAGCACCTGTTATATATTTTGCTGATGGTTCATGTCTTTATGCTAATAATTTAGTGCGTGTAAATTCCGATATTATCCCATTCCCTCAAGAAAAATTGATAGGTATAGATTGGGCGGATACTAAAATTGAAAATGAATCACAACATGTAGTACCTTATGAGACGGACTCTATTCAATACTATTTTTCAAGATACATCTCGGAAAAATTCGATCTGATTTACGATGATGACGGTAGCGGAGAAATTGCAGATTTAATAGGATTCAAAAATGAAAATAATGCAATACACATGCATTTATTTCATCTCAAATACGCACATGGAGGAAAAATAAGCAATATGATTTCAAATTTTTATGAGGTTTGCGGACAAGCTCAAAAATGCTTAAAATGGAACGATAGAGATAAAAGTCGCCAATTATTTAATCGTCTTTTTGCTCGGAAGATAAAAAAATATCAAGGAAGAGAATGTTCTAGAATACTCAAAGGGACTGAAGAAGAACTCGAACAATTAAGCTCACAGGTGAACTGGAAAAAAGATCTGATTATGCACATCAATATTGTGCAACCAGGATTAAGCTGTTCAAATCCAAGCCCAGACATACTTAATTTGTTGGGTTGTGTCTCTTCATATATTAAGGATGTATCAAATATTGATTTGAACGTATATTGCAATCTATAAAAACATTGTTTTAACAACTATAGGATATGAAGCCAATACGAGTATTTTTATTAAAAGGGAAAGAAAGCATGATTGACCACGTAAAGAGCATCCAAACTTTAGGATGTGCTTACTGGAAAAAGTCTCGCAATAAAAAATTGGAAGTTGGGGATATATGCTATTTATATCTTATCGGTAAGGGGCATTATCAAGTACGCTATCGTCTTGAAGTCGTTGATACAAGTTGTGTTCGTGAAGATAGTTCTTGTTGGATTACGCCATTTCAGGCTGATGAAAATTGTTATAAACTAATACCGACTTTTACAATGTACGAAGGCAAGGAATTGTCATTAGATACATTGGAAGAGATCGGTATCAATCGACACACGCAATTCAAAGAGCTCAATGAATTTCAGGAAGATTTTTTAAACAAGTATTTTGAATGATATGAGTATGCCCAATGATACAAGACCACAAATTATCAACGTGACACGCAAGCCATCAAAATGTCCGGTTTGTGGCAGTGAAGTCGTTGATATTGTGTATGGCACCGGGGATATGACGGAAATGGATTTCATGCTTGAATATCGCAAGACCGCCATTATGGGTGGCGACAATATACCTCTCCGTCCACCTATTTGGTGCTGTTCGTGTGGATGCAAACGATTCAGAAAAGTAAACGAAGACGGAACGGATGCTCCTGTAAAGGTGAAAATGTTGAAAAACATCCGCAAGGCACCGGTGTCTAAAATCATCTGGACATCCCAAATGACAGAAAGAGCATTAGAAAACGATTGCATTTCTGTGATACATCAATACCAGTTAGAGATTACCACCGAACTTGACGAGCATGAGACCTTGAAAGTCTCAGCAGTGAGCGGCAGTGATGCAGAAGACCTTGCAATGGAATTGGTTACTAAAGGAATGATAGGACTTAAAGGTCGTAAGTGCGTAAAAATAGACACCCACGTATGATTCATCCAAAAGATGGGACAGCGTCCCACTTATTGGATTGGGACTGAATATAATCAAGGACTATACAAGGATTGATATAATCTCCTTTATGACGAATGGTCAGATGCAGATGTTCCCCGGTGCTGCGGCCTGTACTGCCGGTTATGCCTACCACTTCCCCTGCCTTGACTATTTTCCCTTTCGACACAGAAACCTGCGACAGGTGACAATAGCTGACGGTGAAGTTGCCATGTTGTAACGTGACATACTTTCCGGAGACTTTATCCTGTCCTACCTTCAGCACTCTCCCCTGCATCATGGCAAACACCTTGGCACTCCGGGCATGGAGGTCAATACCGTTGTGAAACTTCCTTTTTCCGGTGAACGGATCCTTGCGATAGCCATATGGTGAATTGATCTTGACATACGAGAGCGGATAGCATACGCTGAGATAGCGTGCTACCTGCTCTTTCTTTTTTGAGTCCGCACTTGACAAAGCAACCTTGTCGGGTACGGACTTCTCGTTTTCAGAGGTGATGCTTTCGGGTGTCGCCTCTGTTCCGTTTGACGTCCGGGATGGGGTTTCCACAGCGACTTTATAGTGATTGCCCGGACAGGAAACCGTGTTGAACTGCGCTTTCACATGGTTCCCGGATAATAACAAAAGAAGGGCTATAACGATTCGTGTATTACTCATAGATGCAAATGTAGGAACAGTTCTCCGACCGTGCCAAAAGATGTCTTGATTTACCTCCAAAATATAACATTAAATAAGTTCAGAGTATGAATACTGCATTATAATCATACTTAAAGCATAAATAAACACAAATAATTAGGCTATTTAGAACTACACTAATTGAAGTATGAACAATAGTATATACCTTTGCCAAAGTATAATCAAAATATCATATTAAAGTATGAAACAAGTACGATTTGAATTTGAAGAACTGCCTTACGAAACTCTCTCGCAGTTCGGACTCACACAGGAAATGATTGAAGACCTTCCTATGCGCATTTTGGAAGAACTCAGTCACGGCAGGCACTCGCCTGTGCTTCCCATCAAGGTAAACGATGATAACGGAAACACGGTCACCGACCATAGCCGATTCGCTTTCGTGCGCAAGGAGAACGGAGAAGCCGATGTCGTGTTCTACCCGGTGCTGAAGAAATCCTCCTTGGAGAAGTACAGCGAGGAACAACAGAAGCAGCTCCGTTCCGGCAAAGTCATTCTTGCCGACACGGTAACGGCTGACGGGCGAAAGACAAAAGCCTTCGTACAGATCGATACCGAGACCAATCAGGTCATGTCCGTCCCCACGCAGGTCATCGCCCGGAACCTTCAGGTGATGGCAGAAGAACTGAAACTCAGCAATGCCGAAATCAAGGTGATGCAGCAGGGCGAACCGCTGACCTTTGTGATGCAAGACGAGCCTGTAACAGTCGGCATCAGCCTGCACGAGAAGGACGGCATCCGCTTCTGTCAGGGAGACGCCAAGAAATGGAACGAGCAGACCAAAAGAGAATGGGACAAATACACCTTCGGCTGTTACGGTTGCTGGATGATGGACGATGACGGCAATCTCGACTATATTCCGGAAGAGCAATACACGGAAGAACTCTGGAACGAACAGAAAAAGAGTGCCCAACGCAATATGGGTGCTGGACTTCACAAGTAAAACCTTTCAAACACTGTAATTATGGCACAAAACACCTATTATCCCGAAGAAGTGCTCATCGAGAAGATGGAGCGCGGAGAATACGGCTGGCTGGATTACGTCAACCACTTTTCTGCCGAATGGCAGGAAGAACTGGTGGAATACTGCAAGGCGCACTCGCTCACGATTGACGATACGGCAGCCGAGCAATTCGTCCACTACAAGAGTGAACAATTAGAAGCCGCCATGGAAAGCGGTGAAGCATAAACACGGACTATGGCAATACGAACCAACACAAACCCGATGAGACCGGACTTGCAACCCGAAATGCGTGCTCTTTTGATGCGCAACGGTATGCAAGCCCATGTCGTACCTGTGGGTGACAGCTACCAGCTGGTAGTACAGGGGCACGATTCCCCACTGTTACGATACCCCATCAGCAGGCAGCAGATGCAGGCCCTGACCGACTGGGGAACGAACCATGCCAACAAGAAAGCCTACGAGACCTTCACGGACATCGTAAAGGAGGATTTTGATATGCCCCGCAACTTCGTCCACGCACGCAACGCCAACGGTCGTGTGGCAATGGGACTTCACGGCTACCGTATCGGCATCGGTGAGTATGGCAGGGTCGGCAGGTACGGTATGCCGCCCCCTTTCCTCGGATGGACTCCCAGACAGCAGGAAGGCTATCACTTGCGCAGAGTCGGCGGCCGGCTTTTCTATGCAGGTACACCTATGGTGGCAGAACGCCCGGACGGGCGCATGAAACCCGGCGAATTGCAATCGGGCGGTTACGGATTCTACTACAAAGGGCATCGGCAACCGCAAGAGCAGGTACAGCCATTCCAGCAGGATGTCTTGCAGGATTTGCAGGCAGTCATCACCCCGATGGTAAACAAGCCAAGAAGCGAAGAACCGGCAAAGCCTTACAAGGAGCTGATTACCTCACCCGTCTATTTCTCCAATGAGAAATGGCAAGAATGCCTTTCGTCACACGGCATCATCGTGGATACGGAAGCCGGAACACTGACCATCCAGTCGGAGAAAGTCAGTGCCGATATGGTCTATGACCTGACAGAAGAGGAATTATCCGCACTGACCTCCAATTCCATTGAAGAGCATCCGGTTGAAAAACGCCTGGAGATTCTGAACAATGTCATTCAAAATGACTATTCCGATAAGGTCACATTGGAATCTCTGAACAGCAAGGAGCGCATCAGCATTGCCCTGCATCCCGAAGTGGAGCAGGATCTGGCTATGCGGAACCGGCAGGAACAGGACTTGCTCCTGCCATTGGAATCCGATAACAGCCTTGCACCGCACTCTACCGAACAGACCGTACTGCAAGAAGACGAACATATCATCAGAGAACCACAAGAAGGAGCCTTGATTGACGGACGGGACTTGTCATACATCAACGAAAACAAAGGCTGGTACCGGGAAGGAGAACACGGACGTGAAGTGGAAGTGGAAGCCATCGCCGTACAACCAGCAGAAACAGAGGGCAAATACAAGATGACCGCCATTATCAACGGAGAACCCATCACCCATGAAATCAGCCAGAAACAGTACGACAAGTTCCTGGCAGTCGATGACTACCACCGCATGAAGCTCTTTTCCAAGATATTCAACGAAGTGGATATGAAGACCCGTCCCGAAATGAGCAGCGGATTGGGGACGAAGATATTCGCCGCACTTGCCGCAGGTGCGGTTGTGTTGTCGGATGTCGCCCACGGGCTGCACCATCCCTGTCCGGAATTTTACGGAGAGCGTTTCAGTTCCGCACCTCGTCCTTATTTCAAGCCGGGAGTGGACTCGCCGATGGATGTGGCAGCAAGGAACTTTGAAGCGCAGATGAACAAGGAGGTGGCAGAGATGCGCAGAGGATTTTAAGGAATAAAAGGAACACGGAAATGGCAAACGGAGAACTGACATACGATGACTTCCTGCAACGGCTAGACATTCAGGATATACTGATGGACGCAGGCTATCACCTGAACAAGCGTGACGGCTTGCGTTATCCGTCCTATATCCGCACGGACAGCAACGGCACACGCATCCGGGGTGACAAGTTCATCGTCACACCGAACGGCAAATGCTGTTTCCAGCCACCACAGCAAAAGCTCTATAATATCATATCCTTTATCAAGGCATTCCCTGAGAAGTTTGCGGAACACCGGAACGGCGTCTCTCCAGACAGGTTGGTCAACCTTGTCTGCAACAGGCTGTTGAACCAGCCCATCAATGACAGACCTTTGCGTATCATCCAACCCAGACAGGAGAACACTCCGTTCAGGCTGGATGATTACGACATCCACCGTTTTGACGTAAACGACAGGGAGACTCACAAGCGTTTTTATCCCTACTTCAAGAACCGTGGCATCGACATCTTCACACAACGGGCTTTTGCCGACCATTTCTTTCTGGCTACCAGACACCGTTCAGACGGTTTGGCGTATGCCAACCTTGCCTTTCCGCTGGTACTTCCCAAAGAGCCGGACAAGATTGCAGGACTGGAGGAACGCGGCCGTCCCAAGATGGACGGTAGCGGAAGTTACAAAGGCAAAGCCGAGGGCAGCAACAGCAGCGAGGGCTTGTGGATAGCCAATTTCAGCGGTGAGCCTTTGCAAAAGGCAGGCGGCGTTGCGTGGTTTGAAAGTGCCTACGATGCAATGGCTTTCTACCAGATACACAGGAATGGTTTTCGGGACAACCCTGACCTTTCCAAGAAAAGCGTGTTCGTCTCCACGGGTGGCACTCCCACCGATATGCAGATTCGCGGTATGCTTTCCGTCACTCCGGATATAAACCACTACTTGTGTTTCGACAACGACAGTGCCGGGCGTGAGTTCGTGAAGAAGTTCCAAGCCATAGCGGAATCCATGCACATCAATTCCGACCGTATAAAAGTCTTTCCCTTGATGCCCTGTTACAAGGACTGGAACGATGCCCTGCTTGGCAAGACAAGCGAGGAATACCTTGACAGCATCAAGGACGCGATTATCCCATTGGGGGCAGCACTCGGTACAACGGGGTGTGCAACTGACAAGGAAGAAGAACACCGACAACCAAATATACACAGATAAGAGCCATGCAACAACCGATATACAGAGAGATTTCACTACGACCGCAAACGGCACAGTTCTTCATCGACGAACTGCCCTTGCTGTTGCTTTGTCCCGTGGGACTGGTCTATGGAGGAATGGAGAACGCCCCTCTTGCATCTATCGCCACCCTCCTTGCCGTTCTCCTTTCCCTCATTTTGATTTACCGGCTTATATACCTGAAACGCATACGCTATCACATCGGTAGCGAACAGCTGACTGCCGAGCATGGCGTGTTCCAACGCAGTATCGGTTACATCGAATTGTACCGTGTGGTGGACTTCCACGAACAGCAGAGCTTATTGCAGCAGATTTTCGGGCTAAAGACTGTCACGGTGTTGTCAATGGACAGGACCACGCCCAAGCTGGAATTGACAGGTCTGCCCAAACGAATCAATATCGTGGATATTATCAGAGAGCGTGTAGAGTTTAACAAACGACGAAAAGGAATCTATGAGATCACCAATCACTAAAATAACGATGCTCCTATTCGGCATCATCTTGTCTGTCACGGCGAAGGCGCAGATTGTCACGACCAATCCGTTGGAATATGTGGCATTGGCAGAAGGCAACGAATTGATTCTCGGCAAAGTAAAAGACCAGATGGACGGGCAGAAGAAAACCGCCCTTTTGCAGAATACCATTGCCGCAGAGTTCGAGCAGATGCGCCAGTGGGAGAAGAAATACAACAGCTACCTTAAAACGGCAAGCGGTTTCGCATCCTCGCTGAAAGCCTGTACCCACCTGTACAATGACGGTGTGAGGATTTTTATCTCGCTATGCAAGTTGAAGAAAGCCATCAGCGACAATCCACAGGGTATTGTCGCCGCAATGAGCATGAACAACCTGTATATCGAGACCGCAACCGAACTGGTAACGGTATTCTCCCTGCTCCGTGATGCCGTGGCAAAGGGAGGCAAGGAGAATATGCTTACGGGAGCGGAACGGAGCCAGACCCTATGGGCATTGAACGACCAACTGTCCGCATTCCAAAAGAAACTCAACCTGCTTTACCTGAGCATCAGGACTTACACGATGACTGACGTGTGGAACAACGTGACGGCAGGAATGCTGGACAGGAACAATGGTGAAGTGGCACGAATGGCAATGAACAGGTGGCGCAGGGCGGCAACGGTAAGATAAAAAGATGGAGGAAAGAGAAAATGAGACGGGCAATCTTTATCATAATCACACTGCTGTGCATAGGCGTGAAAGTCCACGCGCAGATAGACCCCACCCTTGCCGGAATGGTTCTCATCTATACCGAAAAGTCCAAGAAGACCTTGAAGAACCAAGAGAAAATCATGCTCCTGCAAACCACCGGACACATCTGGACGAAAGAGGAGGTGGAAGCCGTCACCGACCTGCAACGGGAGTTCAATGATTATCTGGATTCATTCCGTTCGGTCATCAGTTACGCCGCACAGATATACGGCTTCTATCACGAGATAACCCATCTCACGGAAAACATGGGAGAGTTCACCGGGCAACTCAGGAAAAGTCCTGCCAATGCCGTGGCAGTAGCACTCTCCACGAACCGGAACAAGATATACCGGGAACTGATATACAACTCCATGGAAATTGTCAATGACATACGCACGGTCTGCCTGTCAGACAACAAGATGACGGAGAAACAGCGGATGGAAATCGTGTTCGGAATCCGTCCCAAGCTGCAACTGATGAACAAAAAGCTGCGACGGCTGACCATGGCGGTGAAATACACCTCGATGGGTGACGTGTGGGCAGAAATCACGGAACGGGAACAACCCAAAGCCAACAAAGCAGAGATAGCCAGGTCTGCCATGAAACGGTGGAAACGAAGCGGAAAGGCCGGTGCTTTTTAACATAACGGGAATATAAAAACAAAAAGATATGGGATTCTGGAGTTCATTATTAAAGACAGGCGGTAAAGCCGCAGGAGCGACAGGCAAAGCCGTTGGTGGAGCCGTATTGCACCCATCACAGACCTTGCGAGGGGCAGGAAGCGCATTGAAGACGGCAACCGTAGGAGCCGCGGCCGGATATGTCGGCTGGGAGAAACTGACCACCGACAAGAGCGTGGTGCGCATCGTGAGCGATGCCGTCATAGGAGAAGACACCACCAACGCCATCAGCGGCACGGCGAAAGCGGCTACCGAAACGGTAAACAAACTTACCGGCAAAGCCGAACAGACTTTTGACAGCGTGAGCCAAGCGTCAAGTTCGCTCTCTTCCACGCTCGATGGAGCGTCCAATTTTTTAAGTGGTGTTTCCAACGGGAATGCCGGGAATATGTTAGGCAACTTTTTCAGCAACCTCGCGCATGGCAAAGTATCGGGATTAAGCATAGTCGGATTGATTGCTGGGGCATTCCTCGTGTTCGGACGTACAGGCTGGCTCGGCAAGATAGCCGGTATCTTCTTGACCATGATGATGATTGGCAACAACACCCAACGCCAGCAAGAAGCGTCCGTTACCGGCAATCAGCGTCAAGCCCGTCCACAGCAGGAACAGGAGGAACAGACCCATAGCGGAGGAATGAGAAGATAAGACAGTCATAACACAATAATATTCTACAAATGAAATACACGGAAGAAATGATTCTACAGTCCCCAAGCGGCTATTGTATGCCCTTTGAGGAAGAAAAGAATAAAGAAGTAACCTTGTCAAAAGGCTACGGGGAACAGAAAGATGCCGTCACCAGAGAGACATCCTTTCATCACGGCATAAACTTCCATGCCAGTCACCGCCCTTTGGCGGCAGTGGCAAGCGGTGTCGTGTCAAGTATCGGTACGGACAAAGAGCATGGTGTATATATTGTCATACGCTATGGCAAATACGAAGTGACCTATGCGCATCTTGCTAATATATTCATCCGTTTCGGACAAAAGGTAAAAGCAGGTCAGACGGTAGCCATCAGTGGAAATGATCTTCACATGGAAGTGGCGTTTGACGGCGAGGAACTGAATCCGATAGAGTTCCTGACCATGCTTTACGGTAATATCCAGGCACTCGGCAAATCGGGACACAGTGCGGCACACGAGTTCACTCCGTTTGACGGTGAGATTAAAACCAGGTACGACCGTGACAAGGAGGAAATCGAGGAACTGATGCTCCGCTTCCTTCCCGTCTATATGGAAGACCTGTTCCGTGGCGAGTACATCGTACCCGAATATACAGAACAGTCCCTGCGTAATGTGTTCACCGTGGGAGCGGCCAAGAACTACTTCTTTGAGTCGATGCCGAGCATGGCAAACCCTTTGGGCATAGGCAGCCGTGCCTTGCCTTTGGCCGGCAAGGTACAGAATCTCCTGATAGCGGACTTTCTCAATTATCTCGCTCTCAGGCACAATGTCTATCTCTCTACCATGAGCGAGGAAGTAAAAAAAAACTTCAATCCGAGGCAGTAGCCAGCAGTGGCATTATCGACCCGTTGTCGGAACTGGAGATAGACGTACAGAGCTTCGATATTCCGAGAATGGTGTCCGTCTATCCCGACCGTGCCGGAGTCCGATGGTGGACGAAAGCATGGTTCAATAACCGGGAGGAAGGCGAACATTCCGTAGAAATCGACCGGATGGCCGCCATCCGTTTCATTCAGGACCGGATAGAAAAGGATGAATGGCTGGAAGAGTTCTTCCCCAAGCAGATGGAGATATACCACAACGCCATAGAACAAACCAAGGAACAACTGTTGAACCAATTGAATTATTAGAACATGGGCGAAATCAAGCATACAGCACGCTTTGCGGAGATAGAAAGGATATTCGGTGACTACTTCAATAGTCACCTTGCCCCTGTCATGCGAGACACGCAGAACTATCTCAACCGCAAACAAACGGAAGAAATGGCTGCATATTCCACCAGTACAGCCGGTATCCTCGGTTCTATGGCGGCAGCCGGTAATCCGATGATGGATCCGTACCAGACACTGAGAGTGACCGGGGAATGGAACTCCAAGACCACGGAGGACTATCTGGAAATGTGCAGGGAGAAGATTGCAAACAATAAGGAGATACAGGCAGACCTCGCATTGTTGGCAAACGAGTGGCGCACAACCGTGGTGGATGAAATCGGCAGGGAAAGATATGATGAACTGTCCGGGCAATTAGGGTGCGACCTCGCTTACGCATATACGGAATACCGTATCGGAGAGTTGATGATGGGCAAGATGGTCAAAGACAATATGCCCAAGTCTTCCGCTGAATACATCATGCGCAAGGCGGCACAGAACACACTTTTCGGGCTGTCATACACATTGAACCAGTCACCGCTTGCCGCAGAAATCGAGCGATGTGGGGAAGCAGCCTACAAACCGTCCAAACTGGAAAAAGGGACAGGCAAAGTCATCGGTGCAAGCATCGATGCCATATCACTCGGCGGTGCGGGAAGCTGGGCGAGCTTCGCCAAATTTGTCGGGGCTGACCTGGCATTTTCAGCACTGACTTCCTCCAAGGACAAAACAGGAAACACAGCATCCGTTGAAGATTGCATCAGCAAGGGCGTATTCGGAAGTGAGAGGAATGTCTTTGACAGATTCCGTAAAGAAGCCAAGGAAATTCGAGCCAATGACAATCCTTATATCATCGCCACCAATGAACGGCTGACCAAGAAGATTCCCGTACAGAGTTTTGATTTCAGGGACTGGATGAGCCATAACGCCCAAGCGAAAATGCCGTTTGATTTTATTGCCGGCCAAAAGATAAAAGATGAGCGATACAAGGATATTCCGATGGTCATCGCTCCGGAATACATGGAAACTTATTTGCAGGATATGGAGAAGAAAGAAGAGGTTAAAGGTCAATCCGCGCTTGCAAGCAATCCGGGACAATCGGGAAACACCCATACCGCACAATCCGTCCAACAAGCCAATGAAACGGAAACGACGGAAGAATCAAGGGAAGAAACAGCCATTGAATCAGGACAGAACCGACAGGCAGGACAGCAAACCGCCAATGCCAACGAAAACGGCTGGGGCGATTTTTTCTCAACCTTGGGATTGAGTGGCATGGGAGACATAAGCAAAAATTTGGGTTATGTGCTTGCCATGTTGCCGGATATTCTGGTGGGTATGTTTACGGGCAGGACAAAATCATTGGATTTGGGAGACAATGTACTGCCTATCGCCAGCATCGTCGCCGGCATATTCATTAAGAATCCTATTCTCAAAATGATGATGATCGGACTGGGCGGTGCCAATTTGTTGAACAAGGCAGGACACGAGGCATTAGGATGGAAACGGAATGAAGATAACGGTTTGAATACGGGAAACCGTTCCGTCCGATACCGGGTCTATGCAGACGAACCGCTGAATCCACGGATTTCCGGTCCGATACTGCAAGGGAACAACCTTATCGCAACCATAGACCATGTACCCTGCACCATCCAGTTGCCTGAAAAAGTGGTGTCAGCTTACAATGCCGGGGCATTGCCGCTTAATACCCTTGCCAATGCCATCCTTGTCAAGAGCGACCATACCCAGCAACTGATGTCGCAGAATTACGAAGAGAACGACAGGGAAACGATTGTGCGTACCAGAGGAATACAATAAAACAGCAACAGATATGAAAGAGAAATCACAGTTTGAGAAAAATGCCGCCGACAAACAAGTGGAACTGCTCTCCGGAGCGTTAAACGGGGCGGTCAGTGCGGGCGGCCACTGGCTCAATGCCACAGGAAAGGGCTATCCCAAGTTTTATCCGGCAGGCGTGGCGGTCAGTCCGTTCAACGCCCTGTTCATGGCTCTGCACTCGGACAAGAACGGATGTAAGAGCAACCTCTTCACCTTATATAGCGAAGCAAAGGCAAGAGGCGAATCCGTCAAGGAACACGAAAAAGGAGTACCGTTCCTGTTCTATAATTGGAACAAGTACGTGAACAGGAACAATCCCAACGAGGTCATATCAAGGGATGACTACCAAAAACTTTCTCCCGAAGAGAAGAACCGATACAAAGGCGTACACAACAGGGAGATACGCACATTGTTCAATATCGACCAGACTTTGCTGCCCCACGTTGACAGGAAAGCATACGATGACGCATTGGCAAAATACGGCAACAGTGTCGAGCAAGGATTCGGGGAAAAGGAATTGCGTGAGCTCAGGCCGAAATTCAATGCCTTCGTACAGTCTATTTCGAGAAATCTGGCACCGGTTCGCACGGATGGCAGCGGTGTGGCGCATTATGACAGCCAGAAAGACGCGATATATATTCCACGGCAAAAGGATTTCGCACATTACATCGATTACGCGCAGGAGACCCTTCGGCAAATCATAGCAGCCACCGGACACCAGCAACGCCTTGCCCGTGAGGGAATGGTGATGAAAAACGGGATTCCCCCAACAGAGGATGCCGTCAAGCAGGAACGGCTGATTGCCGAAATCGCTTCGGGTATCAAGATGCTGGAAATGGGACTTCCGGCCCGGTTGTCGGACGAGAGTGTCAAACTGGTGGATTATTGGAACCGTGAACTGAAAGAGAACCCTTGTCTGATAGATGCCATCGAGAGCGATGTGAACAATGCGCTGGAAGTGATACGCAAAGCGGAACGGGGCGAAAAAATCGAGTATGCCACCTATCGTAACTACCGCCAGACAGAACAGATGCGGGAGCAAATGCCCAAGCATTTCTTCGTGGCTGACGAAATCAAGAAGCATCCCGACAAGGAAAACAAGACCATTGTCCTGGTCATCGACAAACAAGGCAAGAGTGCCGATGTGATACTCCCTGCCGGTGCATCCTTGGAGGTGAACAACGAAATCAAGGGAATGAGCAAACAGCGCATACAAAGCGCATTGGAGAAAAGCGGCATTGAAAAAGTGCGTTTCTATAATCCGGACGGTGCGTTGGGCTACCGTCCCGATGACCGTTACTTCGCCGAAAAGCAGATAGAGGTGGCGCGTCTGAAAAACTGGGCATTGGAAACACTCTCCACCATCGATGCGCACCCTGCGGTGAAGCATGCTGACAAACCCTGGTTTGAGAAGATACAGATGGTACAGGATGACAAAAACCGCTGGGCTTTATTCATCAAGCCGGAAGGAAAAGCCGGTTACAGCGTCTATCCCGAAAAGGATGACCTGAACCGTTTCTTCATCACGCTGAAACAGTCATTGGATAATATAGACAAGGTGCGTGGAGAATTGGCCAGAAAATACTATGCCCTTGCCGAGAGCAAGCCGGATCTAAAAGTGGACCTGTTCCACACGGCAGATGAAAGCATTGACTTGAACCGCATACAACGAGTGGCCGTGTTCAAGACAAAGAACGGGGCGATACTCTGCGCTCCCACCATTGACAACCAGAAACCGCAGCCCCGAAGCGTCACACCACAGCAATGGCAACGGATGTGGGTCGCCGAGGACAGGAACAGTTTCAAACAACATCTGGCGGCAACGCTTTTCGCGGACGTGCTGAACAAGAGCCAGGCACAGGAACAGACCTCTTCCGAAAAACAGGAGTCGGAAGTGGAAACGAAAATCAGCCGTGACGAGGAAATCAAGCACGACCAGCCTAAAGAGGAAGTTGAAGAAGAGGAAGAGGTATCAAAAGGAATGCACCGATAAACAGACAAAGCAATGAGCAAGAATAAAGAATATGTGGAGAAATACGCCGAGTTTGCGATGGAACAGATGCGCAAATACGGCATCCCGGCTTCAGTGACCTTGGCACAGGGCATACTGGAGAGCAGCAACGGGCAAAGCCATATGGCCCTGAACGAGAACAACCATTTTGGTATCAAAGCCACTCCGGGGTGGATTGCGCAAGGTGGCAAATACGGCATTTACACCGATGACAAGCCCAACGAGAAGTTTTGCAGCTACGACAGCGTGGGCGATTCTTACGAGCATCATTCCAAATTCCTTGTAGAGAACAAACGGTACGCGGAATGTTTTGACCTGTCTCCTGACGATTACAAGGGTTGGACGAAAGGACTTGCCAAGGCCGGGTATGCAAGTGGCGGCAATTATGCCCAAAGTCTGCAAAAAATCATTGAAGCAAACGGGCTACAGCAGTATGACCGGATGGTCATGGCAGAAATGAAGGCAAAAGGATTGGAAACAGAAACCGGGCAAGCGGTTACGACAAACACCTATTCATTCCCGGTCGAGCGCGAAGAGTTCCTGTTTGTCACTTCACCGTTCGGAATGCGTACCGACCCCATGAATGCTGACAAGCTGCAAATGCACAAGGGTATAGACATCCGCTGTAAGGGCGATGCGGTGTTGGCTACCGAGAATAACGGCAAAGTGGTGGCAGTAAACCAAAATGCCAAAACCGCCGGAGGCAAGTCCGTAACCATTGAATACGAGAGGGCTGACGGAAGCAAGATACAGAACACTTATATGCACCTGTCCTCTGTTGATGTCAAGGTGGGTGATATGGTGCAAGCCGGACAGAGACTCGGTGTTTCAGGGAATACCGGGACACGGACTACCGGCGAACACCTGCATTTCGGAGTGGCACAGATTACCGCTGACGGACAAAAACGAGACATTGATCCCGCAATCTATCTGGCAGACATTGCCCAAAAGGGAAACATCAAGTTGCAAGCCTTGCATAATGGCAACGACCTGTTGGCTAAATACAAAACGGAGGTTACTGCCACTCCCCAGGAAACAAAATCACAAAGTCCTGAAGAGTGGATGAAGAAACTGTTATCCTCGGAAGACAGCGGTGTCGGACTTTCAGGAACGAATGACCCGATTATGGATATGGTGGTCAAAGCCTTTTCCTCGCTGATGATGCTGGCGGTAGTCATTGACAACAAGAACGAAGAGGAACAGAAAGAAGCCATTTCTGAAATGGCAGGTAGCCGGAAGGTGGAACTGACTTCATTGTTGCCCCACATGAAAAGTTGTGCCCTTGTCATCGGAGAGAACAACAAAGCCGTATTGCAGGCAGACAACGGTATCGTGCAAGTCTCACGGGAACTCAGTACCGTTGAATTGAGCCGGCTGTCCGCCACCTTGAACAATCCGGGACTTACGGAGGAAAGCAAGCGTATGCGAGTGGCAGGAATGGTCAATGCCATTGTGTTGTCACAACAGGCATCCCAGAACTTCGAGCAGGGAATGTCAGAGCAACAGGGCCAGAACGAGCAAATCAGAAGATAATGAAAAGCGTGATGATGGAAATAGGATTGTTGTTTGTCGGACTGTCCCTTGCAGGACTGCATACCCTTGTATGCTACCGGCTGTTCGGTCTGGTGGTGACACTCGTGATTGTGGGTGTGCAGGTTGTCATTGCGTCAGGGATAGTCTGGATTAAAATCCGTGCGCCCGATTAAAGACGGAACGTATATGCGGGTAGTTCACATTTAATAGGATATTCCGGTCAAATGGTCTTGGTTAAAATAAAACTACAAGCAATATGATTAAGTGTAACGTAACAGTGTGCGGAACCATCAGCAAGGCGGCTGTAGTGCGCACCAACAATGAGAACAAGGCTTTCACGGCATTTGCCGTAAATTGCGTGATTCCAGCAAGAAACGGTATCGACAAAACAGTGGAAATCTCTGTCGCCA
Source organism: Bacteroides sp. D1 (assembly GCF_000157095.2). Classification (NCBI taxonomy): domain Bacteria; kingdom Pseudomonadati; phylum Bacteroidota; class Bacteroidia; order Bacteroidales; family Bacteroidaceae; genus Bacteroides; species Bacteroides sp. D1. The sequence goes on along the minus strand of NZ_JH114339.1, from coordinate 300,129 downwards.
AGGATGGAGAGGAGTACAATCGGGCTGACTATACCGTAGGCAAGAGAGTGGAAATTTCCGGTGTGTTGACTTTCAAGAAGCGTGGAGACAACCTCTATTTCAATCTGTCGGCTTCATCGGTTAACCTTACCGTGGCTTCAAACGAGGATTCCATCAAGGGCGAAATGCTCTTCCGTGGAAAGACAGGCAAGAACATCGAAGAGAAGACAGACAAGAAAGGCAAGAATTTCTTGCAGTTCTCCGCATTTTCTGCGGAAAAGGTCAATGACGGCTTCGAGTACCTGTGGGTACGCTTCTTAGGCTTTGACCGTAAACGTGAGGAGTGGCTGCAACCGCAGACCGGCATCGAGGCCAAAGGTGAACTGGAACTGTCCGTCTATAACGACAAGCTGAACATTACCTGCAAGGTATCGGAAATGTCGGAATATGTGAAACAGCCGTATAACCCTAACAACTGACAGCCATGGCCGGTTACAGGAAAAACAGCAATGACGGCCCGTCCGCGGAGGACAAGGCTCTTGACCTCTTTGCGGAAATGATGATCGAGCGTATCGAGACCATCAGCAAGGACTGGACGAAACCGTGGATTACCGAGGGTAGCCTGGGGTGGCCGAAGAATCTGTCCGGACGTGAGTATAATGGGATGAACGCGCTGATGTTGCTTCTTCATTGCGAGAACGAGGGCTACAAGATACCGCGTTTCTGCACCTTTGACTGCGTGCAACGGATGAACAAACCGTCCGAAAAGCAGGCAAAGGAGGGCGTGGAACTGCCGAGGGTGTCAGTGAACAAGGGCGAAAAATCCTTCCCCGTGATGCTCACTACCTTTACCTGCATCCACAAGGAGACCAAGGAGAAGATCAAGTATGACGATTTTAAGAAACTCTCCGATGAAGAGAAGAAGATGTACAATGTATATCCGAAGATGCAGGTCTTCCGGGTATTCAATGTAGCCCAAACCAATCTTCAGGAAGCCCGTCCGGAACTTTGGAGCAAGTTGGCGAATGGGGATGCCGTAAAGTTGGATGAAAGCGAGAAGATGTCTTTTGAACCGATGGATGTGATGATCCGTGATAACCGCTGGATTTGCCCGATAAAGCCGATGCACCAGGACAAGGCATACTTTTCCATTTCCAAGAACGAGATTGTGGTTCCCGAAAAATCCCAGTTCAAGGACGGCGAATCCTATTATGGTACTCTTTGGCATGAGATGACCCACAGTACGGGCATCGAGGGGCAACTCGACCGTATCAAACCGTCCGGTTTCGGTTCGGACGAATACGCACGTGAGGAACTGGTGGCAGAATTAGGCAGCGCATTGGTGGCACAGCGTTACGGCATGAGCAAGGCATTGAAAGAAGAGAGCTGCGCTTATCTGAAATCCTGGCTGGACCACTTGAAGGAATCGCCCCAGTTTATCAAGACCACACTTCTGGATGTAAAAAGGGCTACCTCGCTCGTTACGCAGAATGTGGATAAAATAGTGCAGGAACTGGAACAGAAAAGCAAGGTGCAGCATGATAACGGACAGCGGAATGAGATCAAACAGTCCGTACCCGAAGGAAAGGTGTTCTACTCTTCCGTAGCCTATCTGCAATCCACCGATGACACCTCACGACTGGATGCGCTTCGGGAGAAAGGCGATTATGAGGGATTACTCCGGCTTGCCAAGGAGTATTATGACGGCAATGGAATCAACGAGCAATATACCTTTGTCTCTCCTCGCCAGAACAAGGGTGATGATCTGCTGATAGAAGACAAGGATTTTGCCGTGATCTATAACAACAGCGTGGGAGGAACTTACGAGGTGATGCTGAAATACTCTGAGCAGGAAATCCGTGACCATATCACACGGTATGGTGTCCGGCTGGCAAGCAGTGACATAAAAGAGGTTGCCAAAGACATGGCGGCCGAGCAGTTCTCTGCGATGACAAGGCAGCGTACTCCTGTCCTTGAAATGCCAAACGGAGATATTCTCCATATCGGGTATAACAGGGATGCCGACACCCTTGATGTCGGCACGGCGACCAATGCCGGGATTGCCGTCAGTCACAGTTTTCCATACGACCACGACAATTCGCTCGATTCCAATCTCCAATCCGTCAATGAAAAGCTGAATGAAATGGAGCAATATCAAAAAGAGGAGGTGGAATACAGTGGCGGGATGCACCGCTGAGTATAAAGTCTGCTATCTGTTCTGTTCAGCCGTAGAGAGTCGCCCTCTCTGCGGCTGAATTGGTTTAGTCCCACTGATAAGTCCTACTTACACAAAAAAGAGAGATTTTTCACCTTAATTAGTCGCAAAATATCGGCACTATTCTGAATTAGTGCCGAAAATTTGTTACCTTTGCAGTCGAAGAAAGGAATAATAATCACATGAGCAACGAGACGACAACATTCATACTTGACTATGCTGAAGTTCATCATGACTTTAGTTTAGGAGATTTGTTTGCTTATCTACAAGAGAAGACAGGCATCAAAAAGTCTTCTTTGTCCTGGTATCTGTTCAAGCTCGTGAATGAAAATGTACTGGTCAGAACTGGGCGGGGAACGTATGCCAAAGTGATGAAACAGGTCTTTTCACCCCAACCGATAGAGGAAGTGAAGGAGGTTTACGGTTTGTTGCAATCGGATTTTCCGTTTGCGAAATTCTGTGTTTATCAAGGGGACATCATAGCCCCTTTGCAACATCACCTTTCATCCAACCGCATCATCTACGTGGAAACGGACAGGGACTCGGCAGAAACCGTTTTCAATTTTCTGAAAGACAAGAACCACAATGTTTACCTACGACCGGACAAAAATATGATATACCGATATGTGGATATGGACAGCCGTGTCATTTTCGTGAAAAACCTTGTTTCGGAAGCTCCCTTGCAAGAAGTATCCGGCGTGCCTATGCCCACGTTGGAAAAACTGTTAGTGGATATATTGAGAGATACGGACTTTTTCTACCTGCAAGGCAGTGAGAGTGACCGTATCATAGAAAACGCCTTTAACCTGTACACAATCAACAGGAACAGGCTTTTCAGGTATGCCGACAGGCGTAAAGTGAAGAAAGAATTATCGTCGATTTTAGAAAACTTAAACATACAATGATAAAGAAAGAGTGTTTTACGACAGAATGGATTGAACAGGTTGCATCCGAACTGCACTACAATGACAAGAACCTCATAGAGAAAGTAATCCGTGCCTTATCCCTGCTTGAAATGTTGGTTAAAGCCGGGTGTCCTCTCGTCTTCAAGGGTGGCACAGCACTTATGCTCATCCTTGGGAAATCTGCCCATCGTCTGTCAATCGACATTGATGTCATCTGTCCTCCCGGAACCAATATAGAGGACTATCTGAAATCGTTTGCCGATTTTGGCTTTATCAATCTGGAACTCGTAGAGCGCAAGCAAAGGGACGATGCGGACATACCTAAAAGCCATTCCAAGTTTTTCTATCAGATAGCTTACCGGAACGACACGGACGCCCAATCCTATATCCTGCTGGATGTACTGTACGAGGACATTCATTATTTCCAAACCCGGCAAATAGCCATTGATTGCCCGTTCATACGGCTGGAGGGAGAACCATTAATGGTGACTGTTCCGTCCGCAGAAGATATTTTAGGGGATAAACTGACAGCTTTCGCTCCCAACACTACCGGAATACCTTATTACAAGAACGGCAGATCTTGTTCGATGGAGATAGCCAAGCAACTTTATGACGTGGGGCGGTTGTTTGAAAATGTTTCAGGATTGCAGATTACCGCAGAGGCTTTCCGCAAGATTGCGGTAGTCGAACTCTCGTACCGGTCTTTGGGAACGGATATCGGACAGGTCTTCAATGACATCCGTCAAACGGCACTCTGTATCTCCACACGGGGTAAATTCGGAGAAGGTGATTTCAACTTGATACAAGACGGAATCATCCGTGTAAAGTCATTTATGTACAAACAACGGTATCTGATAGACAATGCTATTATTGATGCGGCACGGGCGGCTTATTTAGCCACGCTGATTGAAAAGGGAGTCACAGAAGTGGAACGCTATTCAAACAATCCGGTTGACATCAAGGATTTGGTTATTCGACCTTCGCTGACCAACAAACTGAACAAGTTGAAAAGCAATCTACCGGAAGCCTTCTATTATTGGGCAAAGACGAGTGAACTGTTGGAAGTATGATTTTTTGCAAACAGCACGAAGGCTATTCCGCGCATAATTCACGGTCAAGATGCACGAAAGGCTGGTATTTGTAATCCTGCTCGGTGTTATCAGTGTCCTATGGTATATCGTTGGATATTGGCGGCGGAAAGCCGGAGAAACGGCGTTTTTAGCTGCGCAAAAGACCGAGAAGGAGGATGAACGTGACCGTTTATGCCGTTTGGCGGTAAGAGCCGGTCATCGGGATGCTTGTCGTATGTTCTATTGTTTACATCCGGATTTATTCAAAGAACAGCCACCACTCAAACCATTCAAATTGCACGGTACAAGAGTAGTATTCTATGGGCAATATTATCCATCCCGGTACAAACCGTTTCTCAACGATGATCAGCAGGCGTTCTGCCATTCCATCTATGAGTTTAAGGAGGGAAAAATACACGGCATTGAGTTTTTCAAATCTTGCATGAACGCCTTACAAATGGATGACCACCATTTTCATATCATGTTCATGCCTTGTAGCGATGAGTTCAAATATATCCAGCGATTCAAGCGTTTGAACTGGTATGTCTGTACCCATTGTCCGAATCTGACATCAGGACTATATGATGTTGATGTGTTCGAGCCACGTGAAAGTTTGCATGAAGCCAAAGGTTATGAGAATCGAATACTTGAACGGAATTACCGAATCACAGGAGATATAAAAGGGAAAGATGTTATTATTGTTGACGATGTACTGACTACCGGGCAAAGTATGACCGACTACAAGGAGGAGATAGAACGGTGCGGTGGCAAGGTGGTAGCTGCCATTTTCTATGGCAAGACTATCACTATGCCGCATCCGCTGATTGTCAAATTGGAGGTGTGGGGTGACTATATTACCCGCTTTTCCAAATCAAATTAGTCTCTTTCTTTGCGGTTGGATTGTTGTAGCTATATAGTCAGTCAATATCATAGCCTATCACGTATTCATCGTTGATAAGCAGATAGTAATAGCCGTTGCCACAATTCCGGTATTCTTTGCTGAAGCCTGCCGACATATCGCCATTGTCCCGTGGCTCACACCAAAGCGTTCCGTCATAACCGCAAAAATCAAAGCGACAAGTGGAAAAACTCTCTTTGTTCTTCATTGCCTCTCTGAAACGCTGCATAGATGCCGTTCCACAATATTTTTCGATAGTGGCAAGCCCGATACATTTGCCGTCAATGCGTGTTCCTGTCGTGATATGGTTCTCGTAAAGGGATTTATCCAAATCCGCATTTGCGATGTCACGAAGCCAGGCGTTTGTATGTGTGGCAAGCCGGGCAAGTTTCTGATATTTCAGAATGAGTTTCCTGTCCGTATTCGCCTCCTGTTCTTGCGAGGGATAGTATATCTGCTCGATGCTTGACCAATCTGTGAATGCATAATCTTTTGTCCTTTTGCCGGGCGCGATAATGCCAATAACACCCCTGTCCCGATTAATGAACAAGCGTCTGCGTTTTCCTGCAATCCTCACATATAGAGACGAAGGATTGGTTTCGTTGCGAAGATAGCTCTCCGCAGGATGAATAGTTGTCGTTCCCATATCCGTATCTATTTTTCAATATTTATTTTACCAGTCCTTACCAGTGTACCATTGCGGTAAAGCATGATTTCTCCGGGCTTGAAACCCATTTCTCCGAAGGCTATGTATCTGATATAATCCCGGTACTTCTCGCCTGAAATTTTTTTGCCGCACAAGTTGTTGAAAAACATAGGTATTGAAAACCCATCCTCTCCTGACAACACTGTTTTGCCGTTTTGTCTGATTTCGTCTAACATACCAATTTCCAATTTTCATCATCAATCGTAAGTTTGTTCATTTCCCAATCATACTCCACTTCCGGTGCATTGGTATAGGGGAAATTGATGGTGTAGCCGATTTGTCCGTAGGAACAATGAAGCGGTGTTACACAAATTTCCCTGCCAAAATAAAGGCTCGGTGTGCAGTATTTTCGCCAGTTAAAGCGGTCTGCAAGGATGTTCCTGCAAAGTCTTCTGTAATATGATTTGTCCGATAAAGTCATAGTTGTAGCCATTAGATAAATTCAACTTCAAGTGCTTGTAGCAACTCGTATATCTTTTCTTCGACTTCTTCCATATCCGCTACAATATCCTTAATGTGATAAGGTGCGCCATTCTTGCCGTGCCCGTCATCGCCAATCCATAAATAGGCTTCATAATCCGGGTCAAAGTCCTCGTAATATCGCTTCATACCGGCAATAAGCGTGTCGATGTCTTCATCCTGCATATCGGCATTGAAATTGAAGTCCTGCCCGTATTTGGTATAGCGTTGAAACTCAAATTGTATGCTTGTCTTGTTTTCGTCTTCAACGCTTATGCTCCAGCCTTTTTCTTGGGCAATGTCCGTTACTTTCCGTATCTGTTCTTGGGTAGTCATACTCTTTGTTTTTGTGGGGAGACCTCTCCAATCTCCCCACTGGTTGATTTAATCCGTTATCTCAAAATAATATTCCTGTTCCTCGTCCGACCATTCAGCGGTCATTGCATCCGCTTCCCTCCACAGTTTGTCATAGAGAATGGCTCTTTGATTGTCTCGCTCGTGCCACTGCCATATCTTGTGATTGAGGACAAGGCAAAGTTCCGTCCAATACTTGTAGTTGTCTTTCCATTCGGACTTGGCTCGCCTGTATGTGTCGGCTATGGCATTGTTCCCGAACTTGTCGGCAATGGAGAAATCCTGCCAAAAGGTGGTTATCGGCTCATAACCGTTCAACTCTGTTATGTTCCATCTTGGGATGGCGATTTGAAGTGCTTGCATATTCATTATTGTTTATGGTTTTCGTAATACTCTTCGGGCAAATGATAGAGGTCGTTCTCTGCCAAATGGTCTATGGCTTCCGCTGCCAGACGGCACGCCCATTCGTTACGCTGGTCATATCTTCCCTTGTGCCAGTTCTCCGCCAACTGCTCCATAAAGTAGAACATCAGTTTGGCTTTCTCGTTTACCAAATAGCGGTGGTCGTCTGCCAATGCCTTGCCCACCTTTCGGGGTGAAGCCATTTTGCCGTTCACATAGTTTGAGAACTCGTCCGCAAATCGTTTGTCATTCTCCGATAATTGATTGTTGTACTCCATTTCTAATGAATTTTGATGTTGAACATTTTTTCTTTTCCCTTTGCTTGAAGCTGTTAAACTTCGCCACCGGGATATGTTTTATGTGCGTTAAAGACTATGGGGTAAGGGAGATAAGACAAGTAAATAAACAGGGAGTTAATGAAATACCACTAATGGCACATTCGTGGAAAGCTGTCGTTAAGTCCACTGAATTGTTAGCGCAGGCGGTACTTGGCATTCTACCTCCATAGTACCTTTGCACGATAAAACAATGCCGTGTGGCGTGATGGCCGGCTCTAAGGAGAATCCTCCGATGACTATAATGGGAGATTATCCTATAAAGGTTTTAGGATATAAATTCGGCAATAGTTTTTATTTGTTGCCGACATTATACAAAAGGATATATATGCAGTACATTATAACGGTCAAGTGTATGAGCAGTAGCGGATTTTATGCACTTACTGTTCGGTTAGGCACAAAGATAGCTAAAAGGAAGAAACTTTGAGTTTGGCACTTTCCCCGCTATTGCTTATACACCTTGTTGTGCATTCGGCTTTCTTTTTTTACTAATTTATCAGATAAAGTTAATATCTTTGCAGTCAAGCAATTTCAATTTTTGAATTATGTATTTCAGCAGACCTTGGACTTCTATCTAAGTGATAGGCAGTCCTGAATAAATTCCAATCAATCTTTTAGGTCAAGACAATCAGTCTATGCTTTGTGTGTGCTGTCTTTTTTTTGATAGCATTGCTTTGTCGTAGTTGCTCTGTCGGGTAATACTGCCTATTCACTTCTCCACGATTTGAATTCAAGTATTCACCTGTAAGAAGTAATTAACGTGAGTTCGATGAATTATAACTAAAAGAGTGACAGCTGAATAAGTCCGTTTTCTTCTGATTCAACCCTCTCTACTGCAATCATCGGCTTCTTTGGGAAGAATGAGTATGCCGCAAGCCCGGCCATAAGGTTGACAGTGAATCCGGTAACGGATCGGTGACGCGAATGTTCAATCTGGGCTATGTTCTTAAGTTCGTCATTGATGGTCTCGATGATGGCCCTTTTACGGAGAAGTATCTTGTCACTAAGCGTCATTATCTGTCCCTTCATATTATTTCTCAGTTTTGTAATAAGCTGAATACCATCGACAAACAACTTTGAGAAGATGTCCTTGGATATGTACCCTTTGTCGCCGGCCAACTTTCCAAACAACTGTTCAACGAAAGTCTTGTTCTTTAAAGCTTAACAGTTCCCCCATCTCATTGCATATCAGATGAAGTTTGAAGCCATAGAACCATCCCATCGAACACAGCCCCCGTTGAGCTATACCTTTAAAGACCTTGTGCATATGAATACGTTGGTTCCTGCATACGCGAAGCAATGTGCTGTCGACAAAGCTGATCCCGGTGCATTTCCCCATACAGCATCTCTTCACAAAGAGAATGAACGGGATTACAACTGTCCTTTCAAGTTCAGTAAATCGATTGTATGCCACTGTCTTTGGAAACATGTCAGTCATATGTTCTTTAACTTCATTGATATAGAAATGCTTGAAACATTTATATCCGCTCAGGTGGAACAAAATCATTATGGTTATGATCTCCGCAGAGGACATTCTCGAGTCGCGATGATACTTGCGTTTGGACTTGTCTCGCTTAGGTGCAAGACCGTTTGCCTTGATGAATCGGTCATAAAGTTTGCAAAAGTCATCGGCCATACAGAAAATTTCAGTAATTTTGTCTCTTGAGATCATAGCAATGTATTTTGTGAAGTTGATTTGTAGTGATTTCAAATTTACAAAATATATTGCTATTTTACTAATAATCAACAACTTAATTTCACCGAACTGACGTTAATTAATGACAAAAAAGAAATTGCCCGTTCGTTTCACGGGTCAGCACTTTACTATTGACAAAGTGCTAATAAAAGATGCAATAAAACAAGCAAATATAACTCAACAAGATACAGTTTTGGATATTGGTGCGGGCAAAGGTTTTATTACTGTCCACCTGCTGAAAAATGTGAACAAAGTTGTTGCCATTGAAAACGACTTGGTCTTATACAAGCATTTGTGTAAGAGGTTTAATAATGCCCAAAACGTTCAGGTTGTTGGGTGTGATTTTAGAAAATTTACAGTTCCGCTGTTACCTTTTAAGGTAGTGTCAAATATTCCTTATGGCATTACTTCCGATATTTTCAGGATTTTGATGTTTGATAATGTCGAACTTTTTTTGGGAGGTTCCATTGTCCTTCAGTCAGAGCCTGCAAAAAAGTTGGTTTCAAGTAAGGTTTATAATCCATATACGGTGTTTTATCATACTTTTTATGATTTGGAGTTCCTGTACGAGATAAGTCCCGGAAGTTTTTTGCCACCGCCAACTGTCAAGTCAGCTCTGTTAAAAATTAAAAGAAAACAGTCGTCTATTGATTTTGAACTTAAAGTCAAATATTTAGCGTTTATTTCCTGTCTTTTACAGAAACCTGATTTATCTGTTAGAACAGCCCTAAAGTCAATTTTCAGAAAAAGTCAGGTCAGGTCAATTTCGGAAAAGTTCGGAATAAACCTTAATGCACAAATTGTATGTTTGTCGCCAAGTCAATGGAAAAACTGTTTTTTGGAAATGCTGGAAGTTGTCCCCGAAAAATTTCATCCGTCATAACCTAATCCTATCTTGTTAAAGTTAGATTTTCTAGTTCGGAGTTCGTTCTTCAAGCTGATGCACAACAGTTAGCATTTAAGTCTTGTATAACAGAAATCACTACGGTAAACAGCAAGTTACCGTAGCCACGCATAAAGCCACCTGCTACAATGTGTGTCGTAACAAGTGGCTGACGAAAAGAACAGAACAGATTATGCGGTCATTCGCTTACGGATTTGCCGGGCGTTCTTCTGAACAAGCCGAATAATTCGGTCGTGGTATTCCGTAGCCTTATTGCAAAGCCCTCTTGACTGCAATACCTTGAATGTTTCAAGGCTCAATTCAATGGTTTCAATACGCTGGTTTTCAATTCGGACTGAAAATACCAACGACTGCGGTTTGAGATAATATTCGCATTGTCCGACACAATGATGCAGGGCGTTCCCCTCCTTGTAATAATCATCCACGCTTTCCAACACGCTGACTACAATCAGTCCGTCCGTGAATGACAGTCCGAAGAATTTGCTTTTCAATTCTTTAAAACGCTCCTCGTTCTCCTTTGCCTTTTTCCTTTGTTTCTCACGCTCCTCCCGTTCTTGAATAATCCTTGCCCGTTCCTGATAGCGGTCGTGTTCAGCTTTCAAGTCTAATGGACAGACATAGTGGGCATTGTGAATATCCTTGCCACACCTTTCAAGTAAGCGGATGTAATCTGTCCAAAGAGAAATATCTGCTATATGATAGCCATTGCGTAAAACTATCTTGTAAGTGTTCCAATACAAATCAAAGTACATTGAATGTTGCAGGAAGTAGTTCAAATCGGTTTTCCTGCCTGCCTTGAACATCGTTTCGGCTCTGCTGTCTGTCAACAAGGCTTCGATAAGCCGTGTCGGTTCGATGTCAGCCAATGAGCCTTGCAATCCGTTGCGTCTTAACTTTGGAGTGGCAGAATAATATGGATAGACCTTGCAATCGGCAATCCGTCTATACACATAGTTGTCTCTCCGTAACTCCAGACAGCCGTCCAAAACAAAAGTGTCCGCATAATGTCCGAGTGTGCGTTTCAATGCCGTTATCTCCGTCTTGCCGTTATCGTCCACCCAATAGCGTGCAATCTCCATAGAATAATACTCCGCTTTCTTGCCTTTACGGAAGTTTGCGTTCATAAGAAATACACGCTGTACCTGTAAACCGTCCTGTGTGGCAAGCGTGGAATAATACGCTTTGTCCTTGAATGTCCTGCACTTGGTGTCCAGTATCTCCAGTCTTGCACCGCAATGTGGGCAACGGCACACCTTTTTGTTACTCTCGTTCCATTGATAACCGCAATCCATACAGGTCGTTCCTCCGTTTTTTGTGCGGTATGCGTAATGGCTGATACATTGACGAAATGCCCATAACTCCTGCTTCTTTGTCTGTGGCAGTAACCGTCCGTTGGCGGTTACTACCTTATGCTGTAATCTCGTTTTCGCTCTCATAGTCCTAAATCAAATAATGTTGGTTGTTCGGGTTCTTGTCTGACCGCTTTCGGGGTCGGTTTCGGTTTGCTGTTTCGCTGTTGGATTTTACGCAGTTCCTCGTTTTGGTAGGCTTTGAGTGCATTCTCCCTCGCTTCGGCTTGTTCTTCGGGAGATAGTTCTACTCTATGGTTGACTATCACTCCGCAGTTGACCGCCTTACCCACTTCTATATCATCTTCATCATAGTAATGTACTCCAAGCGAATAAACCTCGTCATCGGTCATACCGCAACCGCCCTCTTTACAGATTGCCATTGCCTGGTTGAGTATGAATGTCACGCAATCGTCCAAATTCTTGTTCTCTTTGGCATACGACACTGCAAAGAGTTCATCGGTCTTGGCTCTTTCGTCCAGATATGCCTTAATTGCCTGCTTGAAATGTTCTGTTCCTTTCATAATGTCTGTTATTTTGCTTGATAATAGATACTTGGTTCACTTGAAACATTGTATATGTACGCTCCGCACCTTACCAAAAGTGCTTGGTTTCCGTAGTACATCCGTTTCATTCCTTTGATACTGCCTGTGTGGTGGAAATTGGGAAATCGGCTGATATTGCACCGCTGTCCTTGTTCCTTTGTCATTCGTCTTGTCCTCATAGTGTTTAGAAATGATAGTCAATAACTCCACCGATGTAAAGTAGTTTTCCCGGCTCAAACTGGCTGACCGTCTGTAAAAACGAGTACGATTGTTCGGCATAGCCATTAACGCCATACTCGTCCATATAGAACTGATAACCGAGGTCAAGTGGATTTTTGAGAAATTTTTCAAGCTGGTACACCGCTCCAATCCACATCATGCAGTTTTCAACGGTAACGGCTTGTGCCTTTTCTTGGATGGCTGTAACAAATTCCTTTTTCCACTTGTCCGCACCGCCATTGTATCGGATTGTGTTTTCTGCCACAAGAGTGAACATCCCTTTTGGCAATGCCTTTTCTATCAGATTGGCAATATGGAATTTGCGTTCTTCCTCGTCTATCTCCGAACAATAGTCGTAATAGTGTCCGTCCCCTTGTTCAAGGGTGTCCTCGTTCAAGTAGTTGTCCCTGTCAACTCTTGTTTCCGTGATTTGAAAAATCTTGCTGTGCATAATCAGTCTGTTTTAATCGTTGAACTTTTGTCTTTTTCTTTTCCCTTATTTTGAAGTCTTTATCGGCTTTCTTGTCGGGATCTGAATTTTACGTGCAACCAAGAGACTGTGGAAACAGAGGGATAAGACAAGTAAATGGCTGAGGAGTTGATGAAATACCCAATTTACGCCTGCCGGAAATTGCGGAAAGCTGTCGTCAAATCCATAAGGCATTAGTGGAGCCGATCGGTGGAACGGTACTTGGCGTTCCCTCGCCGCAGTACCTTTGCAGAGGAAAATAGAGCTGACAAGATGAGCCGGGGAAAGTTCATAATTCTCAATAAATATAAAAGTCAAAGGCACACTATTAAAAAGGTAACGACAATTATCTTCCGGATAAAAAAGGATATTAGGTTCCATTTAGGTTATACTTAAACGGACTATAAAAGGCATTGCCATCAAAGAAGGAAACGATGATAACGGACTGAAGCCAAATACCAGCTCAGTCCGTTAATACATCAATTTTATTCTTCCTCTGCCATTGCTTTTCCGTATGCAATAATTTCATCCATTGTAAGCCATTGAGGTTTTTCGTCTTCCTTGAAACTATTATAAAGTTCAGCCATCAGTTTAATTTGCAGATTTACATTGCCTGCCCACAAGCGTTTGATATTCCGATTGCCGTAATTAAGGTAGTATTCGCAATCAGCTTGTAAACGACCTAATAATTGGTACCTGAATACCATATCACGATGTAAAACTCTGTCTATTATCTTTCTCTCATCTGAATTTGTTTCCATATTTACCATAATCTTTTTTATTTTGATTTTTTCTTCTCCCTTATTTTGAAGCTTTTATCGGCTTTCTTGTCGGAATCTGAATTTTACGTGCAACCAAGAGACTGTGGAAACAGAAGGATAAGACAAGTAAATGGCTGAGGAGTTGATGAAATACCCAATTAACACTTGGTGGAAATTGAGGAAAGTTGTCGTCAAGTCCACCAAGCCATTAGCGGAACGACCTGCATAGCGGTACTTGGCATTCCCTCACCGCAGTACCTTTGCAAAGGAAAATAGAGCCAGCAAGATGAGCCGGAGGTGTTCATTATATGTGACAAGTAAAACTGCTATAATTGGCAGATAGATAGTAGGAATTGTAAAACAGGAAAAGCATAACAACTCCGGCAAATTCTTTCGATATTTGACGAAGTTGTTATATAGTTCATGCTTTTTTCTTATTAAAAGCATAACAAAATCGGCAAGACGCATTGATATTTGCCAAATTTGTTATAACTTCGCAACATAATTGAAGAACAATAATGACTGCCGTAAATCAGATAATAGATATTGCCAGAAAACAGGACGGGCAATTCACACGAAAAGACCTGCTGAATGCGGTGCGCTCTGGTATGAAAAACATATCAGAAGGTTCTCTTGTTGTGCTTTTGAATAGGATGCTTGCAGAGAACAAAATCATCAGAGTTTCATACGGGAAATACAAATTAAATGAAGATTTGAAATATGATTTTTTGTATGAGCCAAGCGAATTTATGCTTTCACTCAACAGACATATAAAAGAAAAATTCCCTTTCATAGATTATTGTATATGGCAACCATCTATATTCGCTTCTATGATGTTACATATACCTGCGGTAAGAACTACATTGGTAGATGTTGAAAGGGTGGCAATGGAATCCGTTTTCATGTCATTACAAAACATGGAATCTGCAATCCCTGTTTTTTTGAATCCGAACCAAGAAGATGCGGATCGATATATTACAAATCGTGATATGATTATTGTTCGTCCTCTTGTCAAAGAGGCTCCAATAGATATTATTGATGGCTGTCCCGTTCCTACATTGGAGAAAATGCTTGTTGATGCCATATCCGACAAGGAACTACAACATCTTCAGGGTAATGAATTATATACTATATATTCAAACGCCTTCTCGGACTATGAAATCAAAATGCCACGGCTGTTGAGATATGCGGCACGCCGTAACAGAAAACAAAAAGTCGAACAAATTATCAATACAATCAATATATGATACATCCCGATAGCAGGACATTATCTTGGATAGAACAAGTAGCCAAAGACAACAAGATAAAAGATATAGCCCTCGTTGAAAAAACAATCCGTGCATTCTCGTTGTTGGAAGCATTAGCCCGGTCCGGTTGTCCCTTTTTATTCAAGGGAGGATCTTCCTTAATGCTTCATCTTGATACCGGCAAACGACTTTCAATCGACATTGATATAATTTGTCCTCCAGGAACAAGGATTGAAGATTATCTGGAAAAGTATTCCGAAGAATATGGTTTTGGAGAGGTTAAATTGGTGGAACGTATCTCTCGTACCGATATACCAAAACAACATGCCAAATTCTTTTACCAGGTGGCATATCCGGCAGGAGGACGTCAGGACAAGATTCTGTTGGATGTATTATTCGAGGAAATTCATTATGCAAATGTGGTGGAACTTCCCATTAAAAGTCGTTTGTTAAAGACAGAAGGAGATCCCGTAATGGTAAAATTGCCAAGTAAAGAAGATCTGCTCGGTGATAAATTAACCGCGTTTGCTCCTCACACGACCGGAATCCCATTTTTCAAAGGAGAAAAGAATTGTTCAATGGAAATCTGTAAACAGTTATTTGACGTTGCATCGCTTTTCGACATAGTTGGTGACTTATCTGTTACAGCGGAAACATTCAATAAGTTTGCGATGGTTGAACTTCAATACAGAGGTGAGAATCCTGATGCAATTCAAAAAGTTTTGGATGACATTTATGATACAGCCAAATGTATAGTAATGCGCGGGCAGGACAATCAGGAGGAATTTGACCTGATTCAAGATGGAATTAAAAAAGTGCGTGGCTTTATTCATAGTGAAGTCTATACTTTGGAAAGTGCTATTACAAATGCTTCAAAGGCAGCTTATCTTGCCAAACTTATCAGTAATGGCATAAATGAGATAAAGCACTATAATCCATCCGAAGCAAATCTATTGGTCAACGTAACGATACACTCTCCACTCTCAACCAAATTGAATAAATTAAAGAAGACGAATGCAGAAGCGTTCTTCTATTGGAGCGAAATACAAAAGTTATTATAACGAGATTTTTATAATGCAGAAGAGCCGATCCATCACGGACAGGCTCTCCTTTCAAAAGAATTGACATTTAACTAATCAATTTGAACAAAAAGAATCTTACACTTTCCTATTTCATATATAGCATGACTTTGGTATGTCTGTTAGCTTCAGTGGGTACATAATTGGAAATACCTCCTTGACAGACCTTTGTTATATTTTCAACAGTCACTCCGCGCCTGCGCAACTCCGTGGCAATATAATCGGCTCTCGATGCGCTCAACTTATTGTTTATATCGGCAGTTCCGGTGGCAGCGTCAGCCGCACCTGCAACAGTCACGGATAATCCGTATTTCTTTGTCACACGCGCCAGTTCATCCAGATTGACCAACTGGGATTTATCAGTCAGTTGAGCCGTGCCGAGTTCAAAGAAGAAATAGACAGGTGAACCGATGCACTCGTTGCCGGAACCTATAAAGGAGAGATAATCCGAATGGCTATAAATGGAAATGCTGTCATTATTCATATCTGGAGACAGCAGGGAATCGGCACCTGTGACATAGAAGCCGTTTACAACGCTACCGTCATTATTGGGTATGGCATTGACAAATTCAGACTTACTGAACAAACTGTCATTGGACAATGGAGACTTACCATCCCAATGCCTGTTTTTCAATCTTGCTCGGAGCGAGTTCAGTCCGCTGTAATCGTTTCTCGGATAGACATTGCCCAAACTCTCCCGGTCATCAAACATCTTGCTATATTTATCAAGCAAGCCCTCAATTTCCAGAATCTTCTTCAATTCGTTGATCGTTCTCATCGCCCTGTCATGTTGCCCGGTGTATCTGCGATTACTCTCCGATAGCTGTGAAGCGTAACCAATCAGCCACTCGTTCTGCCGGATGTAAGGACTCGCATCAACGGCACGTTTCCAGCCGGTCTTTCCAATCGTAAACGACAAGCCGGCTGACACGGAGAGCATATTATCTCCGAAACGATTGGATTTGCCATAGCCATCAAAGTCCTGGAATGTGGAAACATTGCCAATTTCCAACAATGCAGACAGCCGTTTACAGATACGGTATTGTCCCTGTATTCCGTATGAAATGGCAAACGGATTATGTCCGTTCTGCGGATTGTGCATCAGTCCAAATCCTATGTATGGAATGATTCCCCAACGAGGATTCTCAACCTTGCCATACCGATATCCAAGCACATTCCACATCAAGTCAGCATGAAAGTGATGGTAGTCATTTGTGACCAGTTCGCAATCTTTGAACTGCCAACCTCCATAACCGATTCTTGCTCCGATCTGCGGAGTGAACCACTTGCCAAGCGATGCGAAAATAGTAGGCTTTATCCTGTCAAATAAGTCGGCACAACCAACAGGTTTGCCAATGAACGCACTTGCACCACCTTGAAGACTGACAAACCAGTTGCCGTTCCAAGGCGATGTCACGAATACACCCTTATGGTAAGTCGGATCCAAAGGCCGGAGCATCTGTTCGATATCCGTGTACGACTCCAGCTGTACAGTGTCCTTTGTCACAGGTGGTACAGCCGCTTTCATGTGCAGTGAACAGCCCATACCTGCCACTGCCAGAATTAAAAATATTTTCTTTGTCATATTCAACGCATTATTTTGTTTTGTTATCCATTGCAGAAAAACATATTCTGCCGATTACCTCTTTTGCTTCTTGCCGGAAGCCGGTCGCATCATTCTGCTTGCCATCATCATGCAACGCCTTGCCCACGCACGGTTATCCTCGTCATCATCCTTTCCCCATTTAAGGTTGCTTTTACTTCCTCCACCGCCATGCGTTTCGGCAAATGTAGTGGCATCGTTGACCATACCAAGGAAGAGGAGCGTGGCGCAGTGCATCACTTCCGCCCCTTGCTCGGTCAGGCTCTGCAACAAAGAACCGTCAAAGACGGATTGCTCCGCAGCTCCCATTTCAGCCACTCTTGCCGAATGCTCTCCAACCAATGTTTCCAGCATCACATCTTTGAGCAGTACATCCACGTTGGAATGGATTTCACGACTGTATTTATAGGCTTCGCCTTTCAGTTCCTCCGTGCGCTCGCCAATGGCATCCATGTCCCTTTTAAGGGCTTCAAGCTGTTGGTCAGCCGTCCGTAGCTTATCCTGCTTGTCTTCCAATTTCGTTTGGATAGAAGCCAGTTCTTTTTCCAACCGTTCCCTCTCGGCTATAATGGTAGCCGTATCTCCCTGATGGGATTGAAGGGTGCGTTCCAATGCCGATAGTTGGGATTCCTTTTCCGCTTTCGCTTTTCGGAGGTTATCCACCATAGAGGTCAAGCCTTTCACCCTGCGCTCTGCCAGACTTATTTCCACTTTAAGGTCTGCCAATGCTTTTTTGTGTTGGACAACCTGTTCCTCTATATTGGTACATTCTTCCGAAAGGTATCGGCGGTATTCCTCCGTGCTTCGATGTCTTGCCCCAGTTTCGGAAACATTACGTCCCCGTTCCAGTTGCCATTTTTCGTTCACTTGCGAGAGTTCATCGTGTAACATTTTCATTCTTGCAGAAAACTCATATTTGTCCTTTCCTGCAAACATCTTTTTGAACGCAAACTTACCGTCTTGGATTGGCAATAAGGTAAGGTGCATATGCGGGGTCGTTTCATCAAGATGTACATAACACCCGACAATATTCTCCTCACCGAATCTTTCACTCATGAATCGGTACATATCCTTTGCCCATTCTTCTATTTCCGGCTTTCGTTGAAGCGAAGCATTGGCGGTATTGTTACCGGAACCATACACAACAGCCTGGTCTCCAAAAGCAAGCTGCCGCATTTGAAACTTCGATCCGCCCAGTATAAAATCCACGACCGTGCGAAATTTCGGTTCTGCCAAATCCGAATTGGGATCTTTTATCCCACGCCCGGCAAGGTTTTCAGCCATGCGTTCAGGAATAGACTTGTCCTTGTTTATAGGTCGCACCTTACCGCCCTTTACAATCTCGAAATTCAACCGTTCCCTTTGGCGGTCATAAGTTCCCTTGTCTATGGCGTGTTTCCAGCCGCTTTCCGTCCAGTTACGCTGGTGTTCGTTGCTTTGCGCGGTGGTTATGCCTTTCATCACGTTCATGTGCATCACCTGCCATGATTTTTCAGCCATATCATCCGTTTTTATCGGACAACCGATTTGCCCCAGCTTGCTGCTTGTCCGGCAACCACTCCCACCGACCGTAGTCGTGTGGGGTATTGAGTTACCCATACTTCCCTCTGTTTGGTCAACGTGCAAGCACCGCTGCACGCTTAAAATGGCAAGCCTACAAATGTAGGGCATCACGGTTCATCCGTGGTTATACAATAGTTTTTGACTTACAACATCGGTTGTGGAGTCTATAAAAGGGTGGAATCACGCTCCTGGTACTTTGCCCACAACGCCCTGAACGGCTGTCGGAGCGTGGCAAGCATATCCGTTTCGCTCGAACTATTGGGCGCGCCGTCGTTTCCAGCGTCCAGAATCATCTTGGCGATTATCTTGGATGCCTCCAAAAGTGAAGTCCAGTCACCTCCCAGTTCCCCGTGAAAAAACTCCAAGAAATCGGTCGGATCATCGAAGCGCGAATTTCGTATGGCGCGTTTCAGTCCGGCTACGGCTACACGTTCGACAATCTCTTGGGCTAACTCCGTTTCTGCACCTGCCTTTATTGCCGGCTTGTCGCCCGAATGATCTTTGCCGGATTCATCGGCAAGCCGTTTCAGTCCGGCTTCATGATACTGTCCACAAATCTCTCCCATATCTTCGTCAGACAGACTGCCATTTATCCATTCGGACAAAGCCTTGTCCAAATCATCGGCAAGTCCGGCCCCTGTATGACCGGTATAAGAGGCAGGAGTTTCGCCACTGGAGAATGGCGCAAAAGTCACGGTAATGACCACACTCTTTGCGAACCTTGTCCGACGAATATATCCCATCTCCTCCAGTTTGTCAAGGAACGCCCTGACGGTAGCCCTGTGCCAGTGCCATTCCACCGCAAGGTCTGAAATGGTCACATGACACTGGTCAGCCTGCAACACATACTCGTGGTTCTTCAAAAAGGGAGCGATAAAACCTGCCGTTGCTTTCTCCAACAGGTCGTAGTAGGCACCGGTCTTTGTCTTCCGTTCACCGACTTTCTCTTTGAGGTAGTCGAAAAACATCATATCTGCCAATACCTGATTGGCGGCTCTATTCTTGTCTTTCATCATTTCATTTGATTTTTATTTGACTATATGTGGATTCTATTAACCTGCCACTATCCACTTATTCGTGGCAGGTTCGCGTGATGATGTCAGCAGTAATGTTCGGACATTGTTTTTGGATTTTCTTTCAAATGCTTGCGCGTGTCGTCATCCTTCCATTCGGCTAACACACGGCAAGAGGGATAGAACATGGCAGCCAAAAGAAG
This sequence comes from Bacteroides sp. D1, assembly GCF_000157095.2. Lineage (NCBI taxonomy): Bacteria > Pseudomonadati > Bacteroidota > Bacteroidia > Bacteroidales > Bacteroidaceae > Bacteroides > Bacteroides sp. D1. Next base: position 280,155 of record NZ_JH114339.1, on the reverse strand, counting down.
AAAGGCGAGTGTGAACGCCGTGGTGTGCAGATGTGGTACAGCGCAGATGACCAATGTGATGAAGGCTGCCATAACGAACCTTTTTTTATCCTCGTGGAGTCTGTGCATCCACCTGTCGGCACGTCTGAACGAGAACAGAACGGCACAAGGTATGGTGGATATCAGAACTCCCCACTCTCCGAAGTGTCTGCCGGCATAGACATAGTGATATAGCAGGAGGAAGATAAGCATACACTGCACATAGAGTTTCCTTGCACTCTCACTACCCGCCATCCTAAGGTAAAACTTTGCCATAAAAAGCCGGTTGCTCCTGTACAATGACATGGGCAGTATAATGAGCAATGCCGGAAATGACATTTCGATGATAATCCAAATCATAATCGTAATCCTTTGTGTAATCAGTATTGTTTGAATAATGGCAGTTCGGTCAGTTCCAGTTTGACCAGCCCATAGGTGGCAATCTCTATAATGGCTTCCACATCCTTGGCTTCAAGATATGACGCTCCTTTTTTAAGCCGTGCCTTTAACTCGTGATTCTTTTGACGATACCTTGCCAATGCCTTGTCCAGCTCGTATTCGGATATGCTCCATTTCGTGCCACGCTCATAGCCATTGTGCTTATAAGTGGAACGGAGCCGGAGCATACGGCACACGCAGGAAACCGGCCTGCCCCGTCTGAACACGACACTTTGCCTGTATCCATATCCGTCATCCACGACTATCCAACTCCTGTACATATTGATAATGTATAGCATTTGCAGGTATATCGTCCGTCTCATATAAATTCGGCAAGCAACTCCTCCTTGGTCTTGCGGTACTTGAAATGACCGGTCTTTTCGTGAAGTTTCAAGTCAAGGCAGATGTCAGAACACATGAACTCCAGGGATTCATAGATGGTCACGTCAATGCGGTCAACCTTGCCGGTATCAGAAACTCTCGCGTTCATCTTGAACATCTGTCCGAAAGCCGGATTGGAATAGGCACAGGTGCTGCTGCCGAATGTCGTTGCGCTTGAAGGAATATGATGATAAAGGGTTATCAGCTCCATGTCGTCCTCGAAGATGTCCATTACTTCTTCCAGATCGTATGGGTCGGCAAGCGGAAACGAAAGGAGGACGTAATCGTCATAGAACCGCGGCTGTTCCATTGTGGTTACATCCAGCAACTGCGGAAGCTGGAGCGGCACAAAGGAGAGAAAGTCATCGTAAAAAAGTTGTAGCATAACTGTTGTATTTATTTGTTTCTGGTTCGTCAAATGGATGTGAGCATTATCTTGATCAGTACTCCGGGCAATACCCGCCATTGGTCGTTGTCCGTTCCGGCAGTCTTGTTGAGTTTGGCTATCATCTGAGGTGTCCGGTCAGCGACTGCATGAAGTGTTGTCCTTTCCATATCGGACAGGATAGCCACGCTGAAACCATCCAAGGCAACATACGGCTGCAACAACATCCAAACGTAAGCCCTTGCCTGCGCTTCGGTCTTTACATTGTCTTGGTTGATGTCATCACGGCAAGCCAAAGCGTTGAGTATGATTCTCCGGTTGGTTCGCCTGGCTGTATATACCAAGGCATCCCGGTAAGAGAGCCTGCCATTCTCCGCAGACTGGAATATCGACAGGCAGCATTTCTCCGTGTCGCACGTAATGACAGAAAGGTCGGCATCGGCAAGTTCAGTCAAATGGTCAAGGAACGAACGGAACAGCCTGTCCTCTTCCTTTATGAAAGCAAGCATTTCACTCTTGCCGCTTATTCCGGATTTCAAGGTCTTGGAAAGGAACATTCGGTATTTTTCAACGACAGCATTGGCACTGCCTTTATATGTCGGGACGGAATCCAATGGTTTGAAAAACGGCTCCGCTTCCGCTGCCGACTGCATCAGCTCCGTGTCTTGCCGGTATTGGGAAGTCTGCTCTCTGAGGAGCAACACATCCGCAAAAGTTCTCGGCTTCTCCAGAGCCAGACGGGTAAATTCAATGCGCAACGAATCGTGCAATCCACGAATTTCGCTTTCGTAATTGGCGTGAATACGGTTTGCCGTGTCTTTGGCGACACAGGCAGATACCGAATCTCGAAGCGACTGCCAGTCGTTGACTTTTTCAATCAGACGGTCTGTTGGCAGGTTTGCTTCCTTTCGCACCTCGGACAGGTATGACCTGTAAGCATCGGCAGCATTTTTAACGGTCTGAAACATACTGTTGCCGGTCTTTTCTCCGCATGATGCCAATGTGACAATGGCAAAACATACGGCAAAAGATTTGGCATACGAAGCACATTTCTTTGAGTATGATTTCAAGTTTCCTCTCTTCGGTTTTTGCATTGATTCTACTTTAAACAAGCCTTTATACATGATATTTTTATTGGTTTATGGCGGCAAAGTTAAGTATAAAAGTTTGTATGATAATACTCTAAAATAAAACTTTAATCTATTTTCTTTTTCATACTTACGAGTATAATCCGCGAAATAAACAAGAGCGTAACAAGTGAAAATACAAAGTATAATAATTGAAAAATATTTTATTGAGTATGATTTTAACCGAATTAAACTTTGTATCTTTGCACTTGGTATCATTTAGCATTGAACAGCACTATGGCAAAAGTAGGTTACATATTCAAGGCAGCCGGTTATGACGGCTTCGACACTGACAAGAAGTGGATGGAGCAATACGGCTGTGTACAAGTGATAGAGGAAGAGAACGGACACGAGAAACTGCGCCCTCAATGGAAACAACTGATGGCAAGTCTGGAGCGTGGGGACGAGCTGGTTGTCTCAAAATTCAGCAATGCCCTGCGTGGCTCCCGTGAGCTGGCGACATTCATCGAGTTCTGCCGGGTAAAGGTGGTTCGGATTGTCTCCATTCACGACAAGATTGACAGCCGTGGGGATTTGTTTCCGGAAACCAAAGCCTCCGATGTACTGGAGATGTTCGGTTCTTTGCCGGAGGAATGTGCCATGCTGCGCAAGGCTTCAGCCCACATCATCCATCTGAAACAGAATATCAACCAGCCGACCAAAGAGAAAAACATCAGCAGGGCGGAACGTGAAAAAACTATCGTGGCGATGTACAATAACGGGCATTCCATTGATGACATCTGGAAAGTGAGTGGATTCAACAGCCGCAGTTCGGTGTTCCGCATTCTTAATAAATACGGTGTTTCACTCAATCGAGGCAAGTTCAGCGGGCCGCTTGGGAAAAGAAAGAATAAAGAAAACTAATTATGGGACATAGTAAAATTTACAATAACGACTCAAAATATGTTATCGCCAACGTCATGGACGATGTAGAAAACGTTAATGTGAGAGAATATTTAATTGATTTTCATGCAAAATCAATCTATCCGGCAATAGAAGCAATGGTTCTAAAAGAACAGAATTTAGACACGATATGCAAAGATCCAATAGCAATAATGTTGGCATCAAAAAAAATAGCTGAAAAAGAAATTGCTAGAGCTACTTCTCTCGAAATTCCCGAAAATATTAAATTGCTATTTCAAGAAGAACTATCCAAAAAAGAACAAATTTCTCTATTAAGGGGTATTTCAATAAAACCAGAACAACTCGCTACAATCTTTTTATATGCCAATGATAAAGGGTACAAATTCAGCAATTACAGATTTGAAGATACACCAAAAAAATATATAGGTGCAGATTTACCATCATTTATTTATCTATGCGATGAAAATACCATTGAACACTATGGAGAGACATCATTAACAGATGGTCAAATGAAAGAAATAATAACTGTTTCACAATTTGTTTTAGCACGAATCCTTAACAATGGGAAACATTGGCATTGCTTTTATCAAACCAGAAGGGGGTTATTAGGCAATGAACCAGGAGAATATGGAAACAAATCGCACATTCACTATATATCTGACTCGTTTAGCATCTCATTAAAAGATGTGATTAAGGGATTTAAAGCTGGAATTTGCCCACATTCTAAAGTTCACATAACACTTGATGAATCAAAAGAATAAAGTTTATTGTGTAACTATTGTAACAATCAAATTCGTTTTTAAATAATGAATAGCAAACCACACATATGGTCTATTGACAAGTTATTAGGGAAGAATCTAATCATTCCAGATTATCAACGGCCATATAAATGGACGGACAAAAACATAACAGAACTCATTCTCGATACTCAAAAAAGTATTGAAGAAAGCCGTAAGTACGCTAATTTCAAATATCGTATAGGTACAGTAATTCTTCATAGAAATGAAAACAATGAGTATGAGATTGTTGACGGACAGCAGCGCATACTATCATTCCTTTTATTGAAATTACATTTAGATTCTGATTTTACGTGTAATCTGCTAAAGAACAAGTTTCTAAATAAAATTACACAGAAGAATCTACATGACAACTATACAACTATCCGAGAGTGGTTTTCTTCTGTTGATGATACAGTGAAGGCCATTTTTAACGATGCCCTAAAAAACATTCTAGAAGTTGTCGTGATTACAGTAAATAGAATAGATGAAGCATTCCAATTATTCGATTCTCAAAACACACGTGGTCGTGCGCTATATCCGCATGATTTACTTAAAGCTTATCATCTTAGAGAGATTCACGATAAGTATGAGATGCAGAATGCCGTAGTGAAATGGGAATCGAAAGATCCAAAGGCTATCAGAGAGTTATTCGACTTGTACCTTTTCCCGATATGGAATTGGGCAAAATGTCGAAAGTGTGGTAATTTCACTTCTGCTGATATAGACATCTATAAAGGTATTGAAGAGAAGTATGGTTACACTTACGCGCGCAGAGCCAACAAAGCCATGCCTTATTTCCTACTCACAGAGCCATTCATTTCAGGAAGTGACTTTTTTGAAATGGTTGATCACTATATGAAGATGTTGCATAATATAAAAGAAGAAATTGTAACGAATCCAGCATTTCATGATATCGAACTGATTATTACAAACGGAAAAGATGTGGATTCAGCAGAAGAATTAGATAAATCTTTCAAATCGTCATCAGTTGGACTTAACCATGCACGAAACCTCTTTTTCTGCGCCTTGCTTTGCTATTACGACCGTTTTCACAACTTTGATGTCATGGCCGTGAAAAAACTATTTACTTGGGCTATGATGATTAGAATTGATATGCAGCATTTAGGCTTTGATACTATTAATAGATATGCCATAGGTATAGAAGATGACAAATACAGCAATGTAAAACCCGTAATATCCATGATTGCTTATGCGCGTAGACATACTGAAATCTCAGGAATGAGACTTGACATGAGAAATGATGACAAAGCAGCCAGTGAAAATTGGAACAATTTATATGCACAACTTCGTCAACTTAATGGATACAATTAATATGGTAGAAGAATTAAAAATATTGGATGAAGTAACAATATTCGATACAAATACTCACTATGTAATTCCGCGCTATCAGCGAGCCTATGCGTGGGAAGACAAAGAGATAGCGCAATTAATTGATGATATTAACGATATTGATTCATCCGAGAACTATTACATCGGTTCACTTGTTGTTTCCAAGGTACAAGATAAACCTAAAACGTATGAAGTTGTTGATGGACAGCAACGTCTTACAACACTTTTTCTTTTATTGCAATACCTTGTATCAGAAGGAGCATTGGAAGGAGAATTAGGACAGACTCTCTCTTTTGATTGTCGCTCTAAATCTAAATATACCCTTTCTAATATCCAACAAATACTAGCAGACAAAAAGCCTTCTGCCGATTATGAGGAAAATATAGATCAGTCTATCCTTAATGGTATAAAAGCAATCCGTCAAAAGTTTACGAGTGACAAAGGATTAAACAAGGATGAATTTGTTTCCCGTTTGCAACATGTGATTCTCTATAAGATAGAAGTGCCTGAACATACAGACTTAAACCGTTACTTCGAGATAATGAACACCCGTGGAGAGCAATTAGAACAGCATGATATCCTTAAAGCCCGGCTCATGAGATTTCTCAACAATAGAAAGGAACAAGAACTATTTTCACGGATATGGAATGCTTGTAGCGATATGACAGGCTATGTTCAAATGCACTTCTCACGAACAGAAAGAGAAAACATTTTCGGTGGAGAGTGGAATGGCTGGCCTGCTAATGAATGGAGTGAATATAGTGACTGTTTAGAAATTACAGAGGATTCGGAGAATAATGCAACCATAAACGAAATCATTAAGCCAAGATTCAAAGTTGACAATGTAGATGGCATACTTGACGATGATACTCATATACGCTTTGAAAGCATCATTGAATTCCCGTACTTCTTGCTTCATGCACTCAGGGTTTTTGTGGATTTCTACGATGTGTCATTGGAAAAAGATTTGGGCGAATTACTTGATGACAAGAAATTGATTGCTGACTTTGAAAACGTGATTAAATATGGAACATTAGATAATGAACCTATCAAGAACAACAAAGAAAATTTTGCCAGAATGATAATTATTCATCTGTTGCAAACACGTTATCTTTTTGATAGTTTCATCATAAAGAGAGAATATACTGGCGAAGACAAAGAGGGCGAATGGAGTCTTAAGGAATTGCACACATCTGGACAGGCATCTAAAAAGAAAGCATATTATTCAAATACAAAGTTGAAGTATGAAAAAGAATGGGAAACGACATATGCTCCACGCAATAAAGAATGTTTAATGATTCAGTCTGCGCTTCGAGTATCGTATACATCCCCAAAAGTCATGCACTGGATAACCGAGCTTGTTCTATGGCTGTTTGAGAATGATGAAGTAGCCCTATTAACAAACGAGGCTGAAGACATAGCGGCACTGGCAACCAAGGAGAATTTCTTGGATGGAAAGGACTACAAACTTGGTGTAACGACTCCTCACATCGTGTTCAACTTTCTGGATTACTTGTTATGGAAGAATAATAAAAGCAAATACAGCGATTTTGAATTCGAATTCCGTAACTCTGTTGAACACTGGTATCCACAAAATCCATCTGACGGTTCTTTTGACTCATGGGATGACAAAGATACATTTGGAAATCTGTGTATCATTTCTCGAAGTGTCAATTCAAAGTTTTCAAACCTTTCACCAGAGTCAAAGATGAAGTCATATGGCAAAATGGTTCAAAAAGGAAGTTTGAAACTTCGCATTATGGGAGATATTATAGAAAAAAGTTCAAATGACAAATGGATTAAGGTTCAATGTCATGAACACGGGGCTGAGATGATTGACATATTAGAAACAGCATGCAGAACATTAGATTGATTTACTGAATATGAGCAAGTGTAATTACATACAAGCCGACATTATAGAAACTGAGCGATTGCTCGTCCGCAAACTTACCAATGATGATTTTGATACTTTGCTTACAATAATGGGTAAGCCGGAAGTGATGTACGCTTGGGAGCATGGCTTCAGCGAAGATGATGTACAAGACTGGATAGAAAGACAGCTCGTCCGATATGCCAAAGATGGTATCGGATATTTTGCCGTTCTACAGAAAGAAAGCGGACAACTGATAGGCCAGGCCGGACTTATGAAAACAACAATGAACGGGAATGAAGTCGTTGAGATCGGCTACATATTTGACAACACATATTGGCACAACGGTTACGCGACAGAAGCCGCCGAATCTCTCATAGCCTATGCTTTTGACAGCTTGGAATTACCGGCTGTATATTGTAGTATCCGCCCGGAAAACAAGGCTTCCATTCGAGTGGCAAAACGGCTTGGTATGGAATCTTGTAGTAGCCATATTGTTGTTTACCGAGGTAAAGAAATGCCCCATATCATATACAAATTAAAAAAGCCGAAATAAAATGAGCAAAAAAGAATACATACAAGCCAATAAGGAATGGCTGGAAGCGAAAGCCAAAGAAGAGGGAGTAAAGCCACTCCCGAAAGGTATCTATTACAAGGTCATCAGTAAGGGAAAGAACGATGGCAAGCACCCTGCACCACGCAGTATCGTCACAGCCCACTATACCGGGTGGACCATAAACGGAAAGAAATTTGACAGCAGTCGGGGTGGCACTCCGATTGCATTCCGCCTGAACGAACTGATTGAGGGTTGGATTATCGCAATGCAACAGATGTGTATCGGGGACAAATGGGAGATTTATATCCCTGCCGAAATGGGATATGGCAAGTTCTCGCAACCCGGCATACCCGGTGGCTCAACACTCATCTTCGAGATAGAACTTTTCGGAATTGCATAGGCCAAGAACAGATGACATCCTCTCAAAAAAAAATGCTTCATCATATTGATATTTAACACCATACATTCGTTTATGTCGCGTTTTTTTCGTATCTTTACAAGTAGTAATCAGAAATAAATCAGTGATATGGGAGACGTAATCATTACAGTATTGGGATTGTGGGTGTTCATCAAAATCGTGAAAGTGATATTCGGAGGCTGGAGCAAAAGCGACTACCAGCGGGACAGGTAAGATTCAACCAACAGAATGCAGCCTATGACAGTCGTTCATGTCTGGCATAGCGAGGGACTTAAAAATCAGTATTTAATTCTCCCTCTTGTCGAAAATATCAACCCAAGCAAAGGGCGGGCAGTAAACGAGTTTCTTCTGCAAGCCCGATAAATAACAAAATGTTTTGCCTACCGGGAGAAAACGAAGTCTTGGAGCGGTTGGCAAATCTTTTTGTATCGGGCGATTTCGGCAGAGTGTCTTGCGAAAGAGGAGCAACGTGCAACATTGCGCAGCCGAGCAAGTCTCTCGAAGAAAAATAGAAGAAGCCGTTGACGGGATGGGTGAAAACTTATAATGGGCAACCCATAGATGTATGACAAGTAAACATACGAGCAAAAACAAAAGCGACCGAAGCCGCTTTGTTTGTCGGAACGAGGCAGGAGTTATTTCTTGCCTTTTTTCGTTTTCTTTTCCGGCTCCGCAGGAGTTTCTTCCTTGTCGGGTGTCTGGTAGAACTTGTTAGCGACCATGACGATGCGGTTGTGTTTCACGCCGTCCTTGTCAATCCATTCTTCGGGTTTGAAGTAGCCCTCCACTGTAAGCAGGGTACCCTTGGTGATTTGGGCAAGCGAATCGGTGTTGGCGTTGTTGCGCCAGGCTTCCACGTTGATGAAAGCGGACACACGTTTTGTTTCCTCGCCACTCTTCTCCTGACGGCTTACTGCCAATGAGAAGCGTGCCACGCTTGCATTTGCGAACTGACGGATTTCTGCGTCCTTACCTACGAATCCTGATACTGCGAAATTGTTCTCAATCTGTTTCATGTTACAATGCTTTAAGTTGTTAATTAAATTATTTTTACGCTGCCAATATAAGTGAGTGCAGTTACAGGGTTGCGACAAGGTTAGCAATCAAATACTCTTTATTTTTGTCAGCGTAAGCCGTCAAAACCTCCGGCCAGATAAAGGAAGATTTGTGAAGCAACACCATTGACCAAGGCTTTCAGCCGTACCCGGCTGCATACTAACTTTGCAACGGAAAAATGAGGAATAACACGGCCAAAAGCTGTAACGATATGGATTGGTGAATAAACAAGTGAGCAAGGTTCGCAGACAAAGGACAGCATCCGTCCGCAGACACAAAGTTTCAGGTACGCTTCGGCTGTAAATCCCAAAGGAGCAGAGTGATGAGACGAGGAATCCAGTATGTCCTCTCAATGTGGATGCCGTAATACTGAATCCGTTATGACGCTGCACAGCCAAAGGTATTTTGCTATGGAAGGGATAGCCGAAGAACAGAATGGCACGAAGATCGCGGAAGCCAGAGAATAGTCGCGTTCTACCTTACCGACAGAACCGGAGAAATCAAGGCAAAGAAAACAATGGCAAGAAGTCCGGTGCTCGTTGAACAAAGCAGCCCGATCGCCATTGCGAAATATGAAATGCCATATATACAAAAGGAGACTTGACTGTCAAAGATGAATATATAAGAGGAAAAACGGCTTGCCTTGCAAGCTCCAATTATAAAAGTTGATGCCATTGGAAATGTATTTCCAAATGGCGTGGACACAACAATGTGGAGCATTGCCCCACATTGCCATTCTGCCAGATGTCGGTCAGTTCAGGTATGACCATTCTGTTATCTCCAGTTCCTCGCCACAAGGGAAATCAATGATAGGGTCACAAATGAATGTACCACAGAAATTGACCACTACACAGCCGTTTTTCAGAGAGGCTGGTTCACTCCAATCATCGTCCGTATGTCGGATATGATACCACAGTTTACCCTTGGGCAAGGTTTCGGTGGCAATCCGCAAATCAATAAATTCGCCCTCAATGGTCTTGCCATTCGCCAAAGTCAGAAGCATAGGCGATTTGCTTTCTTTTCTGTAATCGTACAGCATAATCTTTCTTTTAATCTGTTATCTCAATTATTTCATCAATCCGACCGCAAAGGAATGTCCGTAAAGCGGTCTTGTCCACAGCATAGTATTCGGCTATATGTCCGTATTGCTTGACAAAGTAGCGTTTCAGTACGTCAGAGAAGTCAAAGCGGTAGCCCATTAGCGGAATAGCCCTTTTGAAATAGGTGTTGCTGTTCACGCTGTTCGTAAGCCAATTTTTCTGTTGTCGGCTCATTGGCGTACCCTCATTGAGTTGCACTCTCAATTGATAGACCTTGCTGTCTTGCAGGGTTGAAAGTTCGGGAATATCCCAATCCACAAACCTTGTCGCTATTGGTGTCATCATAAAGCAATCCTCCATTAGTCATAGATTAGCACTTCATCCCGGTATTCCACCACCTCCTTGCCATTGGTGAGCCTTACCACTATCTCGTTGCCGTAGTCTCCAACGACTTCTCCCTCTGTATGCCCCTTGTAAGGAGTCAGTAATGTGCATAAGCACCCGATAATGTCCGTATCTTGTTCGTCCTCGTAATACATAGTCAGTGAGTTTTTTAAGGTTATCGGTATGACCATTCTCCATTAGAGAACACTTGGAAGTTCACATACTCGTTACATAGTTCGTGTGTCAGCACTCGAATGTAGATTTTGTCTTTGTCCTCCAAAAGAGAAATCATCTTGTTTATCTCTTTTTCGGGATAGTCCCATTTTGACGAAAACTCGCCCTCGATACTGTCTTCCGACCTGTCAAGGTAACAGTCGCAAAATGTGTCTTCCAAAAAGTTCTCCACCTTATCAAGGTCTTTCTCGTTCTCCGTACTTGCGTAGAAGATGTTGGTCGCATAATTTGCCATAATCGCTTTTGATTTGATTTTTTACTTTTCCCTCTGTTGGCATCAACTACTTTCGGGTTTGATTAAAATTATGTCGCTTTGCAAGGTGTCCCGGCTCTTCCTGCAAGGCTTCACAGACAAAATACGACCTCAGTTGAAAACCGAGTGTGGAGATTTTGGTTTGAACCGATAGGCTTGACCTTGCAAGGAAGAAAGACGGGATATATACCTTTGCGACACAATTCTTATCTGCCAACCCGAAAGTGATGTGAAGACGAGAAAGGATAGTAGGTGTGCAACAGGAGCACTATAAACGGCAAAACGCATTTCAAGCAATAGCGAATAAAAAGGAGGATTTGCTGACGAAAAGAAAAAGCAATCAAGAGTTTAGAAATTGAGAAAATCAAGCAGTTTAGTTTAGAACTTGATTAGATATACAAAAACCAAACTAAACCTATTCAATCATTACTTTACTCACGTTATTGGTAACTGCATCAAACCTAACTTTCGTCCGAGGGACAAGCGAGGGACAAACAACAATACAACGAGGGACAAATTATGTCCCTTGCATTTCAGCATGCTTTTTCGAGAATGGTCTTATTGCTTTTTTCTTTTGGTATGCAAGACTATGGCTTTTGGCGTTTCTGAAATAATACAGAATCTAACTCTACATCCGAGGGACGAGGAGAGGCAAAGCAAAATAATTGCGAGGGACAAACCGTGCCTCTTGCAATTCAACACGTTTTTTTGGGAAGTGGTTTTATTGTTTTTCTTTCTTTTGGTATGCGAAATTTTGTCCCCCGTTTGTCCCCCAAAAATATTCTTCAAAAATTTACATATTGATATACAATGCTTTATACAACACAAATATCGTTTGCGTGGGCAAATAAACATTCTGCGTCGGCAAGTAAAAAGTAGATGCAATCATTGGTATAATTTGATATAATAAAGTAGATAGTTGTAAGAAATCTTATGCCCATTATAGAAATACATTCCTTAACTGATCCCAGAATAGAAATATTCAGTACTCTCACTGAAGCTCAACTACGTAATCGTATCGAGTCTGATAAGGGACTGTTTATTGCAGAAAGTCCGAAAGTTATTAATGTAGCTCTAAATGCAGGTTATGAACCTTTAGCTCTTTTATGCGAACAGAAGCATATCACTGGTGATGCTGCTGATATCATTGAACGTTATGATGATATACCTGTCTATACGGGTGCAAGAGAACTGCTTGCCAGATTGACCGGATATATACTCACACGCGGCGTCCTCTGTGCCATGCACCGCCCGACACCGAAAAGTGTAGAAGAAATATGTAAAGGCGCACGGCGTATCGCAGTCATTGAAGGTGTGGTAGACACTACCAACATTGGAGCTATTTTCCGTTCTGCAGCCGCTCTTGGGATAGATGCCATATTACTGACACGCAATTCTTGTGACCCGTTGAACCGACGTGCAGTCAGAGTTTCAATGGGATCTGTTTTCCTGATACCATGGGCTTGGTTGGATGGTTCTCCCAATGAATTGCATAAACTGGGATTCCGCACAGTCGCTATGGCACTTACAGAGAAATCAATCTCTATTGATAGTCCCATCTTAGCGACCGAACCCAAGTTAGCCATTGTGATGGGAACCGAGGGTGACGGTCTTCGAAACGAAACAATTACCGAGGCGGACTATGTGGTCCGCATCCCTATGGCAAACGGGGTAGATTCACTCAATGTAGCTGCCGCATCCGCTATTGCTTTCTGGCAACTTCGTGTTAAAGATTAATCAACTTTGCCATCATCACCGGACGAGACACATATATGATTCTATTCATATTCCTACTCACACCTACAATATGTATTCGCCCCACAAGAACAGCGAGGCAAGAGTTTCTCCATTAATTCATTCCGAAAAAACTCATACAGTTCTTTATGCATAGCGTCATATAGTGCCACCACCCGTTCTTCCTGTTCATCATCGGCATGAATACCTCCCCGAAAAGGATCTGCAAAATTAAAAGAAACATATTTTCTCACTACACCCTGCATTTCCTTTTGCACTTCCTCCGCTTCTGGGCAAAGAGTAATGACGTAATCCCATGTCTGTTGGGCATACGTCGCAACATCACAAGGCTTTCTACGTGAAAAGTCATACCCATTCTGTTCCATCACCTGGCAAACAACATCAGGGACAGAATTTCCAACCAAAACACCGGCAGTACTAATCTTCATACCTCTACCGAACGAGTTTAAAATCTCTTGCGCCATACGACTGCGACACGTATCACTATTGCTCACTATCAGTATATTCTTCATATGTGATTTCTATTTAATTTTCATTTATTTCCTGATATAGCTACTTTAATAACCCCATCCAGCTTGTTTTCAAAGACACGATAAGCCTCCTCAATCTCATTCAACGGAAATCGATGTGTAATAAGAGAAGTAGTATCAATCTTCCCTTCCTCAATCAGTTTGAGAATCTCGGCACAATCACAACCATCCACTCCCCCTGTTTTAAAAATCAGATTCTTGCCATACATATCAGGTAAAGGAAGAAGCTGCGGCTGTTCATAGAGGGCTACTATGGTGACAACAGCATTAGGACGAGCACAAGCCCATGCCAAATGGAAAGAATCATCACTCCCCGCTACTTCCAAAACAACATCTGCACCACCATGATCACTGTTTTGAATCACAAAATCCTTGCAGTTTTCAGGCTCCGTTACTAACACATCAGGATAATGCTCGCGAACAAAGCGAATTCTTTCAGGAGACTTTTCACAGACAATAATACGTTTAGGGTGCTTCAACATCGCACATAACAAAGTACAAACTCCGGTAGGTCCGGCACCGATAATCAGAACAGTATCTTCCTCGGTAATTTCCGAGATACGTGCTGCCCAAAAACCTGTTGCAAGTACATCACCGACAAACAAGGCTTGCTCATCACTCACAGTATCAGGAATACGGCTCAAACCCTGATCCGCATAAGGAACTCTGACATATTCCGCCTGACCGCCATCAATTCGACAACCTAAAGCCCAACCGCCATTAGGATCAGTACAGTTATTCACATATCCATGCTTGCAGAAAAAACACTCACCACAGAAAGTTTCAACATTCACAGTCACCCTGTCACCAGGCTTCACCGAAGTGACATTAGGTCCCACTTGTTCTACCACACCTACCATCTCATGCCCAACTGTTATTCCGGGCACAGCACGCGGCACACTGCCATGTTTAATATGAAGATCACTCGTACAAATACTACCAAGTGTTACACGTACAATTGCATCCCGTGAATCCTTTATTTCCGGTCTCGCTTTCTCCTGCAGTTCAAACTTTCCGTGTTCAATATATGTGTATGCAAGCATAATATCCTCCTCGTTCATTAATATATACCTTGCAAAGATAATGATTTCATTGGCAAAACAAATCTCTTTTATCACGTTCAATACTCCCAAACCGAATCTCACTCTACATTTATAACAATACAAAGCTGAATAAAGTCATTCACTGTTTTTTCTACTTCAGCTTTGATATTCTGGAAAATATTCTTACTTTTATATCCAAAATAATAAATAAAAACAGCAGCACGACTTATTATATTTACACACAAGCCTATGATAGATACTTCCGAAAATCTGATTATTATAAAAGGTCAAATCAAGACTCCCGAAATAGAAAGCTGCCAGAATTATGATGACAGCTATAAGATAGTATTCCGAAATGTTCCTAGTACGTATACTTATAAAGAAGAAAATGTCCTTTGGCTGACTGATCCGGACAAACCGGACCCCAATAATTATCAAATAATCAGTAAAGGAAGAACTTTATCAAACATCAAAGCCTTATCTATTTTCAAGGCCGGATCACACAGCTATTGGCACATTCGTTTTCTGAATGGTAAAGAGTATGATTACAGAGAAAAGGACTTAGAAATTATCGAATCATGCTTGGGAGAGAGTCGTTCGAAAAGTATATTCGAATATTTGAAGAAAGTTGCCGATGCGAACGAATTGAAAGCTGATGACGGAACGAAGCTATTGGCAAAACAATATGAAAAGATTCATTTCATCGCAAACAACAGAGCTATTGCTGTATATCTGAATCCTCAAAAATATAAAATGCAGACCCAGACTGCCTCAACCTTGATTTTTCCTTTCGGTTGTAATGCAAGCCAGCAAAAAGCAGTCCAGGCAGCTTTTGAGAACCAAATCAGTGTTGTGCAAGGACCTCCGGGAACTGGAAAGACCCAAACGATTCTGAACATCATTGCCAATATCCTTGTGCGTGGTAAGACTGTTCAGGTAGTATCTAATAATAACTCCGCCATCGTCAA
Source organism: Bacteroides sp. D1 (assembly GCF_000157095.2). Classification (NCBI taxonomy): domain Bacteria; kingdom Pseudomonadati; phylum Bacteroidota; class Bacteroidia; order Bacteroidales; family Bacteroidaceae; genus Bacteroides; species Bacteroides sp. D1. The sequence goes on along the minus strand of NZ_JH114339.1, from coordinate 264,706 downwards.
TGTACTTGAGAAGTTATCCAAATACGATATGGGATTCATTGTTGCATTGCTTGGTAGCACAGCTAACAAAGAGAAATTCATCGAAACTCAAGAAGAGGAAAAACAATATCCGGAGGACTTTGAGTCATGGCATGATACGGATGCCGACCAACCTCAATTTCTCAATCAGATACATCATCAGACAGAAGAACTAAAAAGCATATTTTCCAAACAGGAACGCCTTGCCATGGCAAGACAGGAAATACAAGCTTTAAAAATAGAGTGGCAACATTATCTGCAAGAGTTCGGAACAAAAGAAATTACTCTCAAACAACGAAAGAGTTCCAGCTCGGCAGACCTTCTGAATTTATGGAATGAATGTCAGCAATTTGCAGAAAAAGAGCAATCATCAAGTCTTCGGGGAATAGCAGCTTTTATTCAACGGTTGAAATGGTTATTCTTTAAATTCAGGAGCAAAACGATTTGTAAAATCCCCGATAAAGGTTTCTATAAACGGGAGATGAGTTTGATTATCGCTGACTTCCAAATCTTATTCTACCAAACAAAGTACGCAGAGCTGGAAGTTGAAATAGACACATTAGAAAAGGAGCTTGCCAACAAAGATGCAGCAGAAATGGCTAGACAAATGGCCGATACATCAATGAAATATCTAAAGAATCAGTTATTTCATACCTATGGCAATAATCATGACAAGCCCATCTTTACGCTCCCTGATCTAAAAAATAATTGGCGAGAGGTACAGAAAGAATACCCCATTATATTAAGTACGACCTTTTCATCATTAAGCAGTCTACAACGAGATGCCGTATATGATTATATCATTATGGACGAAGCATCGCAGGTTTCCGTTGAAACCGGAGCTTTAGCCTTGTCATGTGCTAAAAATGCAATCATTGTCGGTGACACCATGCAACTTCCCAACGTGATCACAGAAGAAAATAAGAAAACGCTAAACTTTATCGCTAATGCGTGCCTGATTAAACCGGAATATGATTGTGCCAATATGAGTTTTCTGCAATCCGTCTGCAAAGTTATTCCGAATGTACCACAAACCTTGTTACGGGAACATTATCGATGCCATCCTCGAATCATCAACTTCTGTAATCAGAAATTTTACGGTGGAGATCTCGTCATCATGACACGTGATAAAGGAGAAGAGGATGTCATTTGTGCCATACGGACAGCCAAAGGTAATCACTCCCGCAGTCACATGAATCAACGGGAAATAGATGTTATCAAAGAGGAAGTACTACCGAATCTATCTTATGAAACAGATGAAATTGGCGTCATAGCTCCATATAACAAACAAGTAGATGTAGTAAAATCCGCACTTGAAGAGGATATTGATGTTGCAACAGTCCATAAATTTCAGGGAAGAGAAAAGGATGCTATCATTATGACCACTGTCAACGATGTCATCACTTCCTTTTCCGACGATCCCAACCTGCTCAATGTTGCTGTTTCGCGGGCTAAGTCACAATTCTATTTAGTCGTATCGGGAAACGAACAACCCAAAGACTGCAATATCAGCGATTTGATTGCTTATATCGAATATAACAATGGCACTGTTTCCACCAGTAAGATTCATTCTATATTCGATTATCTATATGAGCAATATACAGATGCTCGAATTGCCTATTTGAAAAAACACAAGAAAATATCCGAATACGATTCCGAGAATCTTACATTTGCCTTACTCGAAGATATCCTGAAAGAAAATATCAATATGCGTCATTTGAATATCATTTGCCATTTACCACTCTATATGTTGATTCAGGATTATTCTTTATTGAATGAAGAGGAAAGCAAATATGCTGCAAATATAAATACTCATATTGATTTTCTAATTTACAATCGTGTGAGCAAACAACCGGTATTGGCTATTGAGACGGATGGTTATGCATTCCACAAATCGGGGACGAGTCAGTCAGAACGTGATATTAAAAAGGATCGTATCTTAGAGTTGTACGGAATTCCATTGGTGAGATTGTCTACTATTGGTAGTAATGAGAAGAAAATTATTGAGGATAAGTTAAGCGAAGTATTAAACTTGCATTAGAATGTTCATTGCAAATCATTTTTTTGTTAGAATAGGAGTTTCTGCATATTCTAACAACCAAAAGAATAAATTTTACTCCAACTATAACAATCACATCAATAATAATGCCTACATTTACTTCTCATTTAAAGTACAACAGCACTATGGAAATTATTTTCTACTTTTGCATCAACCTCATTAAAAGTTTCTAAGAACTTAAAGTGAGTACATAAATAAACATTAATCACAATGACAAAAAACTATCTCATCGTAAACACATTAATTAAAATGCGGATAAGATACAATACATATAACAATAAGAATCATCTGTTTTACAAAAATAGGCAGATAAATAAATCGTATTTCGACCAAATACTAAGAAATGAACAGGAAAGTATTAGGTTAACAATTCTACGCGACACACTTCTCCCAAAGCTGATGTCAGGAGAACTAAAAATTAACGCAACTGAAGTATTATAGATTACAATGAACAAGTCAATAAACATACTTGATAAAGAATATCTGCAATGGGTGAAAGACCTTTGCGGTCGCTATCGTCAAAGCCAAATAAAGGCAGCGGTGAAAGTAAATGTGGAACAGTTGAAATTCAACTGGCTTTTAGGTCGTGACATTGTTGAATTGCACGTAGAAGAACGCTGGGGCGAAAGTGTTATCACTCAATTGAGCAAAGATTTACGTGAAGCTATACCCAATGCAGCTGGTTTGTCAAAGAGCAATATCTACTATTGTAGGAAGTTTTATTTGTTATATAAGGATGCTCTGAAAACTTTCCACCAACTTGGTGGAAAAAATGAAACGGAATTATTCCACCAAGTTGGTGGAATATTTGAAGTCCCATGGAGACACCATTGCTTGATAATGGATAAAGTGAAAGACGATATAGACAAAGCTCTGTTCTATGTTCACCAGACGGTGGAGAACGGCTGGAGTCGTAGTATGCTGCTCAATTTCATTAGCACCGACCTTTATGAGCGGCAGGGCAAGGCACTGACTAACTTTACAAAAACATTGCCCGATGCGATGAGCGACCTTGCACAGGAGTTGACCAAAGACCCCTATAATTTTGCTTTCACGGGTATAACTGGGCGTTACAATGAACGATTGCTCAAAAATGCTCTACTGAATAACATTACTCGATTCCTGATTGAACTGGGTACAGGTTTCGCTTATGTGGGCAAAGAATATCGTTTGGAAATAGGCGAAACGGAAAACTTTATCGACTTGCTCTTTTATAATCTTTCGCTTTCCTGCTATGTAGTGGTAGAGGTAAAGATCGGTAAATTTGCTTTTGCCGACATCGGTCAATTAGGTGGATATGTGGTGGCTTGCAATCATTTGCTGCGTAAGGAAGGACGGGATAACCCAACCATCGGCTTACTGATTTGCAAAGAGAAAGACCGCATACAAGCTCAGTATGCTTTGGAGTCGAGCAGCCAACCTTTGGGTATTTCCGAATATGATCTGGAGAAGTTCTATCCCGAAAAAGTGGAAGGTACCATGCCTACCATTGAAGAGATAGAAGCTAAATTAAGAGATAACTAACAATGAAACCAACGATTTAAACTGCTAAATTCTCAATCGACTGGCAGAAGAAAGAATCCGCCAGAGCAGGGATGCGTCGTATGATAAAAAGACTTCTGAAAAAATACAAATATCCACCAGAAGAAGCTGAAAATGCACTGGAAACAGTTATTCATCAATGTGAACAATGGACTGATAATGATTCTGATAATTACAACTCATTACTCAACGAAACTAGAAAATATGATTTTCATAACGAAACATATCCTCCAATGGCGGCAGATGAAAGAGTTGAATATTATACCCCAAAGAACAACAATAAAAATACCCTATTATGAATATAGACATAAATAAGTTAGAGAAGGAAATAAAAGATTATAAGACAAATTTCTTCTCCTCTTGGAATGATGAAAAGTATAAATGGGAAGCAGTAAGCTGGTTTCAATCCCATTGGGATATCAAGTCCCCAGATTTCACACAAATGCTTAAAACTTCTCTTTCGAAAACTCAAAATCTTCTAGGAGCACAACATTATTTTCCTAGACGCATGATAAAGAATTTCGCAATGGTTGCCCCTGAAGATGTAAGAAAGATGTTTATTGATTTATATAATGAACATATTCCCCTTTCCGATCGAATTTATAAATTTATTAAAGAATCAGACTTTATACTTGAGAAATACAAAAGCACTTGGAGAAATCACTTTCAAGATTATAGAACAATAAGCACCTATTTATGGCTTAGATATCCAGAACGATATTACATATTTAAACCAAGGGAATTCTCGCGAGTATCTCAAATTTTAAATACTAGTTACACCTTCAAAAAAGGTGCTACTCCCAATACTGTATTGCAAGCATACGAATTATATAATGAAATCAAATGGATTTTGCAACAAGATACAGAACTGAAAGCAATGCTTTCTGATGTCCTCACTCGCACTCCGAATTGTGATCCAGATCTCGAATTGACAACTACTACTGTAGATTTTCTATACTTCTTAGATAAGAATAATCAAAAAAGTCAAAAAACATTTCAGATAGCAGGAAAAAAGCAAGAAAAAGACATCCCTCCTTTAACTCCCCCTACTTCCAAACTTCACTACTGGTGGCTAAATGCTAATCCTCAAATGTGGAGTTTGTCCAATTGGAGCATAGGAGAAATTCAGTCTTACACTTTATATAATGACAATGGAAATAAACGTCGTGTATTCCAGAATTTCTTAGATGCAGAAGCTGGTGACATAGC